>CALGAW010000011.1 GCA_937959115.1 uncultured Saprospiraceae bacterium | reverse complement strand
ATTTTCATCGAGACTTAACTTTACTATCTCGAGTTTCTCTTGTTTAGTGTATTTTCTTCGTATTCTAGACATAAGTATAAATTTATAAAAATTAATGATTTCTAACTTATCTTAGTGTCTACTTTATTGAGGAACTTCATGTATTTAACACCAAAGTATCTCCATTTGCATATTTCCATTTCCCTTGTTTTATTATTCCACCTCCTACATCATAAAACATATAATACTCAAAAGTCATGTCTTCCTTTAATTCAAACTGTGTACATGCAAAATACCCTTCATTACATTCCCCATATAAAATAGTCTTATCTCCAATTTTTCCCGTTGTTGAACAGGAATTGAAAAACAGAGCAAATATTATAGGTATGAATTGTTTCATTTTAGCCTTTTTATGAGACACAACATCTGTATACAAGTAACTAAACAAGTAAATGGCATATACATCATAAATATACGAACATAAAATACTACTTTTCATCAATACATCCAAAGCAGTTTTTCAACACCTTTCCCTTCAATAAATATATGAATGTCCCTTATGGTTGGTTCTAGCTGCATCCACTACTCTTTGCAATTAACATAAGTTTGTTCCTTGTTGAAGAATGGTAGGTCGGTAGTTATAACCGAGCGAATGGAGTAACGCAAAGGAGTTTATCTGAATATCTTTTTAACACATTTCTAAAAATGTTTTGTACTCGCCTAGCATTATTTCTATGTAAATGTTATTTTTGCTTATTCTCTTTAGTTAAACCAAATACTATTATACCTCCATGCCTATGTACCGATATCTTTTAATTGTGCTGATTAGCGGTTGGTTTGTTTTTTCTTCTGCTGCTCAAGTTGTTTGGGTAGATGGTTATATTATTACTAATGAAGGTGAAAAAATCTCTGGTGAAATCAAGTATACAACACCTGCCCAGCGATCTGGAACCTGCATTTTTAGGGCCGATAACCAAGACGAAAAAGTTAAATATCAGCCATTTCAAATACGGAGTTACTTTCTTGATGGAATTCTTTATGAATCCAAGATTTATGATTTTGATATCACGCTTCCCTATGGATTGGGGGTTTTCATGCAACGAAAGAATACTGGAATCGTCAAAGTCTACGAATACTGGAATACGAATAAGGAAAGAGGCTTTACACAAACCTTCCTAGAAAATGATGGTGATTACCTCATGGAAGTGGATCCCATCCGTTTTAAGAAACAAATGAGTAAGTACTTTGAAGAATATCCAGATCTTCAAAAAAGAATTGATAAAGGAGAGTTCAAGAAAAAAGCATTGTTGCGGCTTGTAGGAGAGTTCAATAACTGGAAGGAAAACAACTGGTAATGAATATTTAATAAATACCTTATTATTTCAATAGATAATATTCCAATTTACCTGCCAAAAATAGTAGCCATTTATCGGGAAATGTACTAACTTGCAGCTTTTTAGCGAATTAAGAATTTATCTTGTTTTCAAACATTAGTTTTCAATATCCGATTTGGTTTGTAGGGTTGTGCCTGTTACTAGGACTGGTATATGCCTTATTCCTTTATTTTAAAAGTGATACTTTTAAGGGCCAATCTAAATTTCTAAATT
The DNA here is from genome assembly GCA_937959115.1 of uncultured Saprospiraceae bacterium. Classification (GTDB taxonomy): domain Bacteria; phylum Bacteroidota; class Bacteroidia; order Chitinophagales; family Saprospiraceae; genus JAHDHB01. Next base: position 160,862 of record CALGAW010000011.1, on the reverse strand, counting down.
GGATCCTAGGTTTCTTTAGATTTCTAACCGTCAGTTTGTTAAGTCTATTGTTGCTTTCACCACTCCTGAAATCAATGGTGACAGAAACGAAGAAACCCATCATAGTTATCGCGCAAGACAATTCTGAGTCGATCGGTTCAGAGTTGAAAGATTCCTCAGCCTATAAAGCTCAAATTAGTCAACTAGTCAGCGGGCTAGAAGGTGAGTTCGACCTTATTCAATACTCTTTTGGTAGTGAGGTGCGAGAAGGCATCGATTTTTCATTTACAGATAAAGTAAGTGATTTGTCATCCGTATTGAACGAAGTCTACGATGTATACAGCAATCAGAATCTAGGTGCCGTGATTTTAGCATCTGATGGTATCTACAACCAAGGCAGCAACCCGATCTACGCAGGCACCAAACTCAATGTCCCAGTCTACACAATTGCACTAGGAGATACCACGCTCAAACGAGATATCTCAGTCAAAAAGGTGTTTCACAACCGCATTGCCTATCTAGGAGATAAATTTAGCATTCAGGTGGATCTCTCCGCTCAAAACTGTGCCGGTGAACGAACGTCACTCGGTATTTACAAGGTAGATGCAGGCGGCACAACTAAAATCAAGTCAGAAGCCATCTCGATTAAGAATAACGACTTCTTTGTGACCAAGGAGATCATCATTGACGCAAATGCGGCTGGCGTTCAACGTTATCGAGTAGCCGTGAATAAGGTAAGTGGCGAAGTGACAACCCAAAACAATTCCAAAGATATTTTTATTGATGTGCTTGACGCAAGACAGCGAATCTTGCTACTAGCCAACGCACCGCATCCAGATCTTTCAGCAATCAAACAAACAATCGTAAAAAACAAAAACTACGAAGTAGATATCGCTTATGCAGGCAAAGCCAGTACATTGAACCTTGCGAAGTACGATTTTGCCATCCTACACCAATTGCCTAGCGTTACTAACACGATCAGTGGGGTTTTGGGGAAGCTAAATAGTCGAAAGACACCTCGATTGTTTGTTGTAGGAGCACAGTCAAACCTACAATCGTTTAATACTGCACAAAACTTCTTCAGAATCAAGGGGAATACAAGCAATGCCAATGATGTAACGGGTGTTGCCCAGTCTTCTTTTAATCTGTTTACAATCGATGAAAAAGTGCCAACAGCATTACCCAAATTTGCACCAATGCAAGCCCCATTTGGCGAGTTTACAGTGACACCAGATGCTCATGTGCTGCTGAATCAGAAAATCGGATCCGTGGAAACGAAATATCCATTGCTAGCATTTGCTGAGGAACAGGGAACCAAGATCGGAGTGCTTGCAGGCGAAGGGATTTGGAGATGGCGTGTCTTCAACTATATGCAGTATCAAAATCATGAAATCATTGATGAGGTATTGGGCAAGACCATTCAATACTTAAGTGTGAAGGAAGACAAGCGAAAATTTCGAGCAAGTGTAAGCAAGAATATTTTTAATGAGAATGAGGCGATTTACTTTGATGCAGAACTGTATAATGAGAGTTACGAATTGATCAATGATCCAGACGCTCGTCTTGTGATTACCAATAGCCAAGGCAAGGATTTTAGTTTTACCTTCAACAAAACCGCCAAAGCTTATGCGTTGAATGCTGGCTATTTCCCTGTAGGTAATTACCGATATACAGCAAAGATTACCTCCAACGGTAAGGAGTTGACAGGTTCTGGGAAGTTTAGCGTGCAGCCCATCCAGCTAGAGTCCTTCGAGACTACAGCGAATCACGGGGTGTTGCGATTATTGAGTGAACAGTTTGGTGGATCGCTGATTTATCCTGATCAGGTAGTTGCCATTGCGGATTCCATAAAGAACAAGGATGAAGTGAAGCCTGTGTTCTATTCAACTTCTAAGACACGATCTGTCATTAATCTAAAGTGGATTTTCTTTGTGCTAATGGGGCTGTTGACTGTTGAGTGGTTTTTGCGGAAGTTCTTTGGTGGCTACTAAGGGTATTAATAATTGTTGTAAAATGTCCAATTCCAAATTCGAATTACTTAGTTTATTCGCTATCATCCTAGGAATCATTCTCGGCATAGTTGTCCCAAACGGAGCGGTGTATATTGAGTTCCTTGGCTCTATCTTTTTGTCCTTGCTAAAAGTCATGATATTACCGATTATCGTTTTTTCGCTGTTCCTAGCGATTGCACGGATTTCTAGTGGACAGGCATTGAAAGAGATTGGTTTGAAGACGATTAGCTACTATCTATTGACTTCTTCTATTGCAGTGATTACGGGTCTTGTATTGGCCAATATCTTTATTTTTACAAACGATTACGAATCTGTTGAATCGACAGGCCAGAAGCTAGGGGTCAACTTTGTGGATCGGATTTTCTCTACGAATATCTTCAACTCACTAGCAGATGGGGAAATCTTGCACATCGTCGTATTCACGATTCTATTTAGTCTTGCGTTTATCAGTTTGCCAGAAAAGAAGAAGCGTGTGATCATAGAGATTTCGGAAAGTCTATACGATGTCTTTATGACGCTGATTGAATGGATATTGAAATTGGCTCCCTTAGGTATTTTAAGTTTAGTTTGGTCCACCATTTCAAAATTTGATAGCAGTACCTTCACAAGTGTCGCCTCTTTCTTTATCGCCACGGCTATTGCTGCGTTTATTCATTCCTGTATTACCTTGCCGCTGATTGGTCGATTCATTGGTCGGTTTAATGTCTTGGATTATTTCTGGAAGGTAAAACAGGCATTAATCGTTTCCTTTGCAACTGCTTCGAGTGCTGCTACGCTTCCCGTTTCTACTAAAGTAGTGGAGGACTATGGTGTTTCTAAGAAGGTGTCTCGGTTTGTGTTGCCGATTGGTGCAACGCTAAATATGGACGGTTCTGCCTTATTCCAGGCGCTGATTGCGATGTTGTTTGTTTCCCTTTCGGGAATAGACTTCTCCTTTGCTCAGCAGCTATTACTGTTTACGTTTATTGTATTGTCGTCTGCAGGGACAGCAGGCATACCCTCGGGCGGCATTATTATGATGACGATGGTCGTCAACCTACTAGAGATCCCAAACCCTGAATACTACCTAGGTTTATACATTATGGTAGATCGGTTTTGGGATTATCCGATTACTTCTATTAATGTTTGGGGTGATTTGATTGGGGCAAAGACAGTAGATGCGTTTGTGAAGGTGGAGTAGTTCAATCTTTTTTGAGCATTGAATGTTGGTGTTTCCTATTGCATAAGGCGGGTTTAATACTACTGTAAGAATATGATTACTGCGCTATTCTCCGCTTACGGGTACGTGCTATGCAGTTTTTGGGGTGGAACTTCTCTATTCATTAAAGTGCAACCAGTCTTAAGATATTATACCCTTGAACACTTGGAAGAAAGCACCACCAAACCAAGGATTGGTCCTACGGCCAAAATCATATAAATTGAGTTGGAATTGGTGAATGACTGTAGTCCATTTAATAGTTGAATACTGATGATTGTAATTGAAAAACCAATGCAATTCACAATGGTTAGGGCTGTTCCTTTGCTTTCGCGTGGCGCATTTTGAGCAACGAGTGTAGAGAAGAGCGGGGAATCAGCAATTACCACCATCCCCCAAAAGATCAGAAAAGCGATAAACAGATATTCAGATTCAAGCAAAAAGGCTAGGGGAGACACAATGCAGCAAAAACAGGATAGCAGCAAGGAGAGGGACGCTGTTCGTTTTACTCCAACTGCCTGAGAAATATAGCCACTGAGTACACAAGCAATGCCACCAATACCAATGATCACAAATGAAAGTAAAGAGCTATTCAACGCCACATTTGGATGCTCGGACGCATAGGTTTTGAGAAGGATGGGAACAAATGCCCAAAAGGCATAGAGCTCCCACATATGACCAAAATAGCCTACCGCTGCTGATCGAAATTTCCGATTTTGAAATACCCTGAAAAAGGCAGCCGAATCGAATTTCAAACTAGAAGTACGAAATGGGCCATCAGGAACCAGAAATACCATTAATCCACCTCCTAGGGTGGCAAGAACAGAAACCACAATAATCACAGATTTCCAAGGAAAAATATCGGTCATATCTTTCAGAAGATGTGGAAATGCAGTGCCGACAACCAATGCTCCAACTAGATAACCAAGCGATTTACCTAAGCCTTTCTCAAAATGATCAGACGCTATTTTCATTCCAACAGGATATATACCCGCAAGAAAAAAGCCAGTTAGAAATCGAAACACTAGGATACTTGTTAGCGTATTCGCTTCCCACACAATCCCTAGATTGAATGTAGCTCCTAGGATGGCGCTAACAAAAAATACTTTAGAAGGAGAAAAGCGATCGGCAATTGTGAAGATAGCAAAACATAAAGTGCCCAGTATAAATCCAAATTGTACAGCGGAAGTTAGATGCCCCAATGCTTGATCAGTAAGCTGGTAACTTGTAATCAAATCATTCATTACCCCATTTCCAACAAACCAAAGAGATGTACAGCAAAACTGAGACAAGACAATTATTGGGAGAATGATTTTGGATCCGTTCATTTGAAATTTGTACTGATTACTTTCTTACTTTATAACCATAGATAAAGATAATGCCTTAAGCGTTAGTGGTGAAATGCGTTGTAAAATAGTTGAGTACAAATAGCAATTCTAAAACCACAACAAAAAAAATCTAGCAACTGTAAAATAACCAACCGAGGTTAAATAGTACTACACTTGAAACTCCTTGGCTGCATAGTACGAATACATGTCTATACAAGACTAAGTGGATAAAAGAAAGGTGCTAGCAATGCCAGCACCTCATAAGATTTTAAGATTGGATGAATGCTTTATTTTTTCATCATCTTCATTCCAATGTTTAATAAGTCATCCATCATACTTCCGTCGCCATCCATATCTAATAACTTACCGAATACACCACCAAGTCCGTCTAGTTGTCCCCCTTGAGGCGCTTGCTGTTGTTGTCGACCACCACCCATCAAAATCGATGCTAAACCACCAAGATCTACGCCACTTGACTTTTGTTTTTGACCAACTACGCCCATAATAACGGGAGCAATCAATTGCATTAAGACACCAGATTTGAATATGTCTAACCCACTCATCTGACTAATGATTTGAGCAGCCTCTAATTGTTGTTTTCCAAGTAAATGACTGACAATAGCAGCACCATTCATTGTACTTTGATTGTTGACTTGTTTCTTACCATTTAGAACATTCATTAGATCTCCTAAAATTCCACCATCATGATCTTTTGTAATGGCTCCAAACAACCCACCACCCTTTTCTTGATGGTTGGCACTCCTTTGAATTGCGTTTAACAATAACTCACTGACTCCTTGAGCAGCTCTTTTCACTTGATTGGGATCTTGGGCTCCAATTTGCCGAGATAATTGGATAATAACATCGTCATTTAGATGTCTAGCTGCTTCGTTCATTAAATTTGTCATAGATCTTTTGTTGTGTAGGAATTTTACCTAAAAGTTAATAGTTTAAAAATTCAGCTTGATTGTTTCAAGTCAAATGAATAGTCAAGTCAAGCATTCTCTTCGCAAGATATTAAGAATATCTGAAAATTCAATTTTGAGTGGTGATTCGCGAAGTATTGTGCTCAATATAATGGCTCTTATTTATATAAATTGTTACTTTGTTTTTATCTCGATACGAAGTTTGTAACTTCGCTTAAAACACACGAAATGAGAAATGAGTTTGTAGGCTTTTCCATCCTTTCCCTATTCGTCACCGGATTAATTTCCTATTTCTGGTGGACACCGTTCATTTGGGCCTTAGTCCTATTCGTTCCCTTGATTTTGGTAGGATTCTATGATTATTTCCAAAAAGGAAATGTGATCCAAAGAAATTTCCCAATTCTAGGAAGAGGGCGAAATCTTATGGAAACATTAAGACCAAAGATTCAACAGTATTTTATTGAGTCAGATACTGATGGCAAACCCTTCAATCGACTGGAAAGAGAAATCGTATATGCTAGAGCAAACAAAACAAAAGACACCACTCCTTTCGGAACACAATTAGATTTATACGCGGAAGGCTATGAATGGATGAATCATTCGATTGCTTCTCTGGATCCGCATAAATTGGAAGCTCACCCACGAACTGTTATTGGAGGGACGCAGTGTAAACAGCCCTATTCCGCCTCCTTGTTGAATGTATCTGCGATGAGTTTTGGATCATTAAGCAGCGCAGCAGTCTCGGCCTTAAATGGAGGCGCTAAAATTGGGGACTTTGCCCACAATACTGGAGAAGGCGGTATCTCACCTCATCACGACAGTATGGGCGGTGACTTGATTTATCAAATTGGAACTGGGTATTTTGGTTGTAGAAGTGTAGAAGGCAGTATCGACTGGGAGGCTTATGTAGAAAGAACAAAGGCCGATAATGTAAAAATGATAGAACTGAAGCTGTCTCAAGGTGCAAAACCTGGTCATGGAGGAATCTTGCCAGCAAAAAAGAATACGCCAGAAATTGCCAAGATACGAGGGATCAAACCAGGGACCGATGTCCATTCTCCTCCGTATCACAAAGCGTTTGATTCTCCAGAAGGTTTGCTGCAAGTGATCAAAAAAATGCAAGAACTAAGTGGTGGGAAACCAGTCGGGTTTAAGCTTTGTGTCGGTGCGAAATCTGAATTTTTTGCGATCTGTAAAGCAATGGTGAAAACAGGCATTCGTCCAGACTTCATTGCAGTAGATGGTGGAGAAGGTGGTACTGGTGCCGCGCCCTTAGAGTTCTCTAATTCTGTAGGTATGCCATTTAAAGAAGGGTTAGCATTTGTTTATGATGCTCTAGTTGGGTTCGACTTAAAAGAGGAAATCACAATCATTGCAAGCGGTAAAATTACTACAGGTTTCCATATGTTCAGAGCACTTGCCCTAGGAGCTGATGTCTGTTATAGCGCAAGAGCTATGATGTTAGCATTAGGCTGTATCCAAGCATTGGAGTGCAATCACAATACCTGCCCAACGGGCATTGCCACACAGATTCCTGAGTTGGTAAATGGTTTGGTGGTTTCCGATAAAAAAGTAAAAGTGGCCTCTTTTCATAAAGAAACAATACAAAGTTTTGTAGAGCTATTAGCAGCCGCTGGGCTTTCAGATCATACTAAGATCAGTAGACGCCATATCAATCGACGTGTGTTTATGAATCTTACTAAAAATTACGCTGAAATTTATCCCGACATAGAAAAAGGGAGTTTCCTCAAGGGTAAAGAGATTCCTGAAATTTATCAACAAGATCTAAAATACGCCTCAGCGGATTCTTTTGTTTAAGGCACTTTAGTCGATTTAATTAACTAAGTTTTACGCTTCAGAAAATCATTTAGTGATCGCCGAAAAAATACCATTATTGATCGTCCATTGTATCTTGTCATTCGCATTGACATCACCATCCATATTGAAATCAACCGCTTCATAGATGTCAAATAAACCGTTTGAAGACTGCCATAAAATATTGTCTAAACCAGTAATCTCATAACCGCTAGGATTGGATTGATCCGCGTTACTACTAAACAGACACCAGATCGTACCAATTTGCTTTTGGCCAGCACCCGCTCCTACAGTATAGCTATTGGAAAGGCTAAAGTCATAGCTAAGCGAGTTACTCGTTATTACAACGGGCTGAGGCGTCATAGCTGGTAAGTGATTTCGATGCTCAATGACGATATGATAACTCGATTGTAAACTGCTTGAAGGTAAATTGGTCGTTGCTGTAATTGAACCATCCTGAAGAAGAAGCGCAGCAACTTTCGCAACTTCCGTTTCTGGTGCTGTTGTCTCCCGAAGCGAAACCAACACCCAGTCAACGGTAGAAGCCGGGTAGTCCGAGGGCGTCCATCCACCACCTTCATTGCCTTGATAGTTCCAAGGAGCGGTGTTGTAAGGTTGGCCAGTAGGCAAGAGGTTTCGTTGTTGAAGGATATTGTCCATCATCAGCCCTTGTGTTTTTGGGCCTTCCAGACAGACGTTCAATGATAAGCTAACTTCTTGTCCGTTGTTCGGAACATCAGCATACTGAATGCCAGTTCCTGGAACCCAAGCCCAGATTTTAGGGTTCGGATTGTTTTCTATTTCCATTCTACCTCCAAACGACCATCCTGTCGTATCATTAACCACCGTCCACGTGTCTCCAGCATCCTCAGAGTATAAAATGCCTGCCGATCCCGAATCATACCCACCAGAAAAATAAGCATTGGAGGAGCCAGCATAGATTACATCAGAATTGTTCGGATCGATCGCAATACCACGCATAAAGTTATTGGTGTATTTTTTTACCCAAGTCACTCCAGCATCAACGCTTTTGTAAACGCCTTTCCCAGGGCCATGAGCAGAAACATATACTGTATTCGGATTGCTAGGATCTGGTTGAATATCAAATACGCCAGCCCAAGCTTCTAGCACTGGATTTGTCCAATCTGAACTGCTAGTAGGAATAATATCTTTTGTCATGATTACAGGAGTACCTGACTGGTCTTGCTGTTGATAGCGCATTTCCGGTAGGCCACTTTCTTGCCAAGTCGATCCGCCATCAATCGAACGCCATAAACCGCTTTCTCCACCTGCATAAATCAGAGATGAGTTGAATTTGTCTACAGCAGTAAACTTCAAACCACCATTTGGCAAAACCATTGTCCAAGAAGCGCCGTCATCTAATGACTTATAGACATCTCCATCTTGTGTAACGTATAACGTACGCAGATTGACAGGGCTACCCAAATCGATTGACAATCCATGCGTGACTTTGCCCAACGGGTCCAATCCAACTGTACTGATTTGCCAGTTATCACCATATTGTGTGCTCTTGAAAACAGTACTTGCTGCGTCATATTTGTTTTCTGCACCAAAAGATGCCCACACCACATTTTCTCTAGCAGGGTCGCTTACCACAAAATTGGAGTTTGAGCCACCACCGCCACCCCAGACATGATCAGGGTAGACATTATGATCTGGAATACTGAATTTCCAGCTAGCTCCATTGTCTTTAGAGACCCAGCAGCCAAGATCATAATAACCAACATAAATGATATCTGAGTTGCCATCGTTTGCATCAATATAATTCCCACAAATATTATCCATACCTGTGGAAATGAAGTTGTCAGTGCCTACTTTTTTAGAAGCTACATTTTTAAAAATATCACCACCATCTGTCGTAATCCAAGCAAAACCGCCATAGGCAGCGTAGTAATTTCCTGGATTGAATTTGTCTTTAGTTACAGTTTTACTCATTCCGTAATAGCTAGGAGTGTAGGCATAATTAAATTGTGCCCAGCCTGTTATCCAATTGTCAATGCTGCCTGTTTGGTTCCATGTTGTTCCTCCATTGGTGGTTTTCCAAGTACCTGTTGCTGGATTGTACACTGGTGGATTCCCCCAAATCACAGGGGCAAAGAAGTGTGTTACTGTAATGTTGTCTGGGTTTGTTCCTACGTTCAAGAACCCTGTTTTGTCACCGATTTTAGAAAACGTAGCGCCTCCATCTATACTTTTATGAACGCCTCTGTAGGATTCATCACCAGTCACATATTGCCATATTGGAGCAGAGCAACCAGCAGATAAAAAGGTAGTCGCAAATACTGCGTTCGGATCTGAAGGAAGGAGGTCAAAATCAAGTATTTCACCAAGGTCAGTAGCAATTCTACTCCAAGCTAATCCGCCATTTGTTGACTTGTATAAATGGGCGTCGCTACAATTGTATCTGCCTTTGCCTAGCAAGGCGAATACTAAATTTTCATCTGATGGATGAACCATCATCCTTAGCATACTACCTGTGGCTGGTAGTCCTGTATAGTTTTGGATGGTCCAAGAATCACCACCATCTGTTGTTTTTAAAAAGGTGAGTTCAGCATCCCACCATTCATGGTGTGATGCGTAACCAATGTTTGGGTTGGAAGTTGCTATTTCGATTGTTTCTACATACCCGAGGCCAGAATTTGGAGCAGTAGGGACTTGTGTCTCATAAACTGTATTACCGTTATCTGTTGTTTTGAAAATTCCTTCACCTGAACCAATATAAAACGTGTTTCCATCTATTGGGTGCACTGCTAGACAGGTGGGTTGTGTTTCGGTTAATCCTTGTGCGGATCCGATTACACTCCATGATTGCCCATTGTCTTTTGACTGATAGACTCCGCTCAAATCACCAGCAGAGAGGATGTGTCCGTTGGCAGTGCCTATGAGCATTGATACTGCTCCGCCACCTCCGGGGTTGGTTCGGGTCCAGCTATGTTGGCTGAAAATAGAAGATGTAAAACAGGTGATGAATACGAGGGGAAGAATTGAAACGGTAATTTTTTTTAGGGTTGGATTTAGGTCGTACATTCGTTCGTGTTTAGTTCAAGTATTCCAGTATAGTAGAATACCATACTTGTAAATTGTTTGCAAGATAGCGCTCTTTATTTCAATTAATAATAAAATTCATGAACAATTTATATGCAATTGATAGACTTTCAATTGTTTATCTGTTTGTCCAGGGGGCATTTACCCATTTGTTTATCAATCGACTACAGAGTGGTCGTATAGAGGATTAGCTTACACAGCTCACTCACCCCTTCATCAATGCCAACGCATACTTAATCTTAAAGTAAGGCACCTCTTCATTCAAATCAATAAATAGTTCCTTGAGATTGTCTTTGTTTCCAGTGGCGGATACAGCATATTGTACTTTTTCGAACTCAGTTTTACTTATATATTGACTTACGTCTAATTGTTCACCCTCTTCTATTAATGCAGCAAGATGTGAATGAATTGTTGCTGTGTTGAGCCCCCGTTCTTTACTGATTTCGTCTACAGATTTTCCCTGATTAAAGTAATAAAGTGTCGTCTTGGTAGTGGTTCCTGGGATCTTTGTTCCAGCGGCAGCTTTTTCTTTAACGAATTCTAGGATTTTATTGATGAAAATAGCACCGAATTGTTCTAGTTTTTTCTGACCAACCCCTGAGATTTCTGCCATTTCCCGTTCAGTTGCTGGTCGAAGCCTAGACATCTCACTGAGTGTAGCATCCGTGAATACGAGGTAAGGAGGAACGCCTTTTTGCCTAGAAATGTTTCGACGGAGTTGGCGCAGTACCTCAAAAAGTTCATCCCGTACAATCTCGTGTTTACGTTTTGACTTCTTAGCATCTTTCTTCTGATGACCTTTTTGCTGGATAGCAGATAATCGGACTAGGTCTACCTTTTTGCCGTTAAACAATACGTCATTGCTTTGAGGTGTTAGTTTTAGGATATTAAAGTCGTCATAGGCCACTTCGATGTAGCCCATATTGATTAGTTGAAGGATAAACTGTTGCCACTCACCTGTTGATAAGTTTGCTCCAGCACCATAGGTTTTGATTTTATGGTAATTTCGCTGGATGATGTCTTTTCGACTTGAGCCACGCAGGACATCGATGACCATCGTCATTCCAACTCGTTGATTGAGTCTTGAGATTGCAGACATCGCCTTTTGTGCAAGGACTGTCCCATCAAATTGCTTAGGAGGATTTTTGCAAACATCGCAGTTACCACAATCCTTGTCAAGGTGTTCATTGAAGTAACTCAATAGGATTTTCCGTCTACAAATATAGGATTCCGCGTATTGCTGCATTCGTTTCAGCTTGGCCTCCAGTAATTCAGATTGATTGCTGTCTTCTATGAATTTTCTGAGCACGATGATATCACCAAAACTATAGAAGAGTAGGGTGTCACTCGGCAATCCATCTCTGCCTGCACGTCCGATTTGTTGATAAAATGCTTCCATGTTCTTCGGAAGGCTGTAATGGATAATCCATCGGACATTGGACTTGTCGATTCCCATACCAAAGGCAACGGTCGCACAGATAATGGGTATTTGGTCATTGATGAATTTTTCTTGGATTCTACTTCTGTCTGCGCCCGTCATTCCTGCATGGTAGGCTGCAGCGTCAATACCAGCAGCTTTAAGCTTTTCTGCGAGGTCTACTGTGTTTTTTCTGCTTAGACAATAGACAATGCCAGAGTCGCCATTTCTTTCTTGGATGAAGTCCTTGATCCGTTGTAGTCTGTTCTTTCCTGGTTCTACGGTTAAGCTAAGGTTTGGACGATCAAATGAGGCGATATACGTTTCAGGGTTCGTGAGGTTGAGTTGTTTGACAATGTCGTTTCGGGTAACACGGTCGGCTGTTGCTGTTAACGCTACGATTGGTGTTGTACTGAAGTGTTGTTTTAGTAGTTTTAGCTTAGTGTATTCAGGGCGGAAGTCATGTCCCCATTGAGAAATACAATGTGCTTCATCAATGGCTATTAGGTTGATTTTTGTTTGTTTTAGAAAACTAAAGAACCCACTGGACAACAAGCGTTCTGGAGAGACATAAAGGAGTTTCGTCTTTCCGCTAAGGATGTCATTCTCAATGGTCAACTGATCTCCGCCTTGGAGACTGCTGTTCATGTAGGCCGCGGCGATCCCATTTGTAACTAGGCCATCTACTTGATCCTTCATTAAAGAAATCAAAGGGGAAACCACAACACAAAGTCCTGGCATAGTGACAGCCGGAATTTGAAAACACATGGATTTTCCTCCTCCAGTAGGCATGAGCACGACGCAATCTTCTTGATTGTAGATGGTTTGGATGATTTTATCCTGCATCGGTCGGAAATCCTCGTAGCCGAAGTATTGCTTAAGTGCTTTTTTTGCGTGTTCTAAATTCATTGGTACAAAGGTAAAGAATGAAGTGGTCTTAAGGAACGAAGCAAAAGCAAAGTTCCTCTTTAACTTGTTAGTAACTTCTTTTTAGCGTTAAGTGTGTACTCTACTTATATAGAGACAAAATTCGAAAAATTCCACTCAGTACTAAATGTTAATTTTTTGTTTTTGATTGTAATTAATTAAAAATAAGTTGGTTACAAGTGAGTAGTTTGGTGAAATAAACTAATTTTCGAATCAAATTTCTCAATAAATTAGAAGTTTGTTTATCGATTATTACCAAGCAATCGTCTATGAAAATTGTTCTTATAATTCAGAAAATTAATATTGGGATTAAACTTTAAAACAATAGAAAATGAATAAACGAATTGCTGCTTCTTCCATCAATAAAAAAGAATACATCAGAGAAATTGGTGAAATTCTGGTACGTGATCACGGCAAGAAGAAATACTATGAGCCTGAGGAGGTGAAGAAAGCGTCTGAAAACTCCACTTTTGCAGATGTTACTTACTTGGATCTTGATAACTCTATCACTGATCTTGCGGTTGAAATTGGCTTGGAAAGCTTAGCAATGTCTTTTTACTCCTCGCATGACTCTTTTGATGCCTATCACTTGGAAGTTGGCGATGCTGCAGACTATGTAGGCTTGAAAACTGAGGTATTGTCCGAAATTTCAGATTCTTCCATTTTAGATTGGATTTCTTTACCAGATTTTGATATTGATGCCTCTTGGTTAGATATGGGCGATCTATTTGATGGAGTGATTAGTGGCATTGGGGAATTTGTGGTCGGGATTTTTGAGTTTTTTTAAACAATTAATTAGAAAATTTAACCTTGAATTTTATTAAGCAAAGGAACTTTTTAAGTATTAAATTGGTTCTTTTAATGTATCAAAAAAAAATCTTATGACCCTAAGAAAAGTTCTATTAATTTCCTTCATTTTTATGCTCCTTGGCTCAGGATGCGGTATTGATAAATTTACTAAAGAATCAAGCGAAAAGTTTGCTGATCAACATTTTAAAACAAGTATTTCTTTAATAGAATTATACAAGGTTAGAAATGGTGAATATCCTGAGAGTTTAGAAGCAATAAAATACATTGGGGAATGGGATCAAATGATTTTCACTTCAGTAGAATATAAAAAACTTGAAAGCGGTGGATATGAACTAAACCTTAATGAATATAGTCCATTCAACACTGAAATTAACCTAGTTTATCCAAGTCAATTTTGGGAAGGACTTGGTCTCAAAAAATCTAATATAAAATAGCTATTTTTTTTTCACTTCTTTGGTCACAAAGCTGCCATCGATCAATTCAATGTTTAGCATATAACATCCTGGAATAAGTGCATGCATATCTATTGAATTCTCTTTAAATGGAATCCTATTTTCTTTGCCATTCATATCAAAAAGCTTTACTCCTTTTATAGATTGAGGTGAACTTAATTTGATAAAGTCTGTTGTTGGGTTTGGAAAAATATGGAACATCTCTTCAGTTTCAACTGCGCCTATGGAGAGCGGTTTGATTTGAAAAAGATAAAAAGTACTTCCTATAATAGTATCGAACCCTCATCACGGTAGTCGAGGTGAGAATCAACAGGATGCAGTGAGCGGTTTGTCTCAATTTTAAGATAGAATAGAAGGATGACAAACAGCGGCAGGCAAAGAAAGAGTCTCTTGTATCTTTCAATATTCATTGGAATTCTCTATTTTGCTGATTCAATTTTCAATTAATGAACACGCATCTTATTTTAATTACAACTCTTCTCTTGATCACGCTTAGTCTTTCGGCTCAGCACCATGATCACGCACATCATCAATTTACGCAACAGGATACCTTGCGTGGAACCATCACCCCTGAACGTGCTTGGTGGGATCTGCTGCATTACCATCTTGACGTTGCTGTGATTCCAAGGGATAGCTTTCTTCGGGGTAAGAATACCATCACCTACAAGGTGTTAGAAGAGGCATCCGTCCTACAGATTGATTTGCAAGAGCCACTAGTCATTACCAAGGCAGAACAACAAGGAACGCCCCTTGAGTTTTATAGAAATGGGAACGTGTTCTATATCAAAACCAGCATCCGACAAACACCGGGAATGGTTGCCAAAATCACCGTCCACTACGAAGGAAAACCGATGGTGAGCGAACGGCCACCTTGGTCTGCAGCACTGACATGGGCCAAGGACAAAAAAGGGCACGATATCATTACAACTACTTGCCAAGGAGAAGGCGCGAGTACTTGGTGGCCCTGCAAAGATCATATGTATGACGAGCCAGATGATGGGATGAAGATCAGCGTAACAGTGCCTAAAAAATTAGTCGATGTGTCGAATGGTCGCCTCGTCGAAGTGGAGCAGAAAGGCAATAAAAAGACCTATCACTGGGAAGTGAAAAACCCGATTAATAACTATGGCGTGAATCTGAACATCGCGCGTTATGTAAGTTGGTCAGAAGTATACCAAGGAGAAAACGGACCGCTTGATGTATCCTATTACGTGTTTAAAGGCAATGAAAAGAAAGCAAGGGAGCACTTTAAAGAGGTACCGCGAACACTAGAAGCCTTTGAGCATTGGTTTGGACCTTATCCGTTCTATGAGGACGGTTTTAAGCTCGTAGAAGTGCCTTATCCTGGAATGGAACACCAAAGTTCCGTAACGTATGGCAATGGCTTTAAAAATGGCTATGGAGGTCGTGATCTAAGCAACACGGGGATCGGCTTACTATTTGATTTTATCATTGTACACGAATCTGGTCATGAATGGTTTGCCAACAGCATCACCAACATCGATATAGCGGATATGTGGATCCATGAAGGCTTTACCGCTTATTCTGAAAACCTCTTTGTGGAGTATCATTGGGATAAGCAAAAAGGCGCAGACTACGTGATTGGTACAAGGGATTATGTACAAAATGACAAGCCGATCATAGCACATTACAATGTGAATGAAAGTGGATCTGGTGATATGTATTACAAGGCGGCCAATATGCTACATACGATCCGTCAGATCGTCAATGATGATGAGCAATGGCGAGGAATCTTGCGCGGTATCAACAAGAAATTTTTCCATCAACAAGTCAACACACAACAGATTGAGGGATATCTCAGTCGGAAAATTGACCGGGAGCTGGAGCCTGTGTTTACGCAGTATCTAAGGACGACTCAGATTCCTGTGTTCGAATATCGGTTGGTAGATGGGTTGCTTCGTTATCGCTGGTCGCAGTGTGTTGAAAACTTCGATATGCCAATGAAGATATTCATAGATGGTAAGCCAATGTTACTTGAGCCTCGTAAGCGGTGGCAAGAGCTAGAAGGCGTTTCTCCAGAAGCCAACGTGTTGATTGATCGCAACTTCTATGTGATTGGATCGAATGTCTTCTAAGTCAATTCTAATTGAATCATTCAGGACATAATAAAATTTCAGTTATCACAAATTGAAATAATTCGTGTTGTATACACTTTAAGTTAAGTCTAATTTTGTAGTTCAAATTAATTTTAAATGAAAATAATCTGAATCCAAGATTACCTCTTTTGAAACCGATTGAGATACAAATATTTGGTAATCAGTACTTAATAAGTTATGATAAAATTACGTATATTTACTACTACATTCAACACCCTTATTTTTTTATTAAAATTGAAATAACATGAAAAAGATTTTAATCAGTTTGATGGCTGTATTAAGTACGGTCTGTTTGTTTGCTCAAAATGTAGGGGTTGGTACTACAAATCCAACTAAATCACTAGATGTAAATGGAGAATTAAGAGTTCGAAATTTTCCTGCAGGTAATGGTTTATCTGACTTTTATATCACAGTAGATGCAAATGGGAATTTGCGGAAAGTAGACGCTGATGATTTGCCTAAAGATAATGACTGGGCGTATACTTCTGGGAGTGGATTAACAGGCAATATTTATCATACAGGAAAAGTTGGCATTGGAGCAAACGCACTAACACAATTAGGTACATTGACGATCCGCGAATCAAACGCAGCGACGAATGGTACAGATGGTGTGTTTCTTGATATTATCAATAGTAATGGCAATACTGCGGATAACCTGGCTGGTATTCGGTTTAGCAACTATGCAATAACTCCAACAAACGATTTCCTTCCTGGTGGGATTTTCTGGCGATCAACTGGACAATCCTTTGGTCGTGGTGACATTTTATTCGCTACAGGCAAAACGGGAGGACCAGTTGGTATTAACAATGCACGAATGGCAATTTTGAACAATGGCAACGTGGGCATCGGTACTGTAAGTCCAACTTCTCTTCTGCAAGTAAATGGCGACATACAAATTAGTAGAGAAGATAAAATCAAATTTGGTAATAACGCAATAGGGGATGGTGAATACATCCAAAATTCATACAGTAGTCCAGTTGATCCTGCTTATGGTTTAGGGCTTTT
This sequence comes from uncultured Saprospiraceae bacterium, assembly GCA_937959115.1. Taxonomy (GTDB): domain Bacteria; phylum Bacteroidota; class Bacteroidia; order Chitinophagales; family Saprospiraceae; genus JAHDHB01. The sequence continues at coordinate 143,813 of CALGAW010000011.1, read as the reverse complement.
TACAAATTCGGTAGAGCGAGTTCGAATCAATAATACTGGTGTTGGGATTGGAACTTCGGCTCCAGCTGCTCCATTACATGTAACCAAGGCATTGGCAAATGGACCCTTAGAGGCTTATATCGGTTATGGTAACTGGGGGTTTTATGCGGACATTGACAATCCAAACAACTACAACTATGGATTTCGTGCCCGGGTAGCGGGTTCTAATAGTAATGGGAACTATGGTATTTACACTTCTGTGCAAGATGCAAATCAACTCGGAGCATATGGAATTCGGGCATATGCGAATAATGCTTCTACCTTTTGCTATGGGGTTTGGGCTTCTAACTCTGGCTCAGCGGGTACACAGTGGGCGGGTTATTTTGCAGGGCGTACGTATGCGTCAGGGGGTTCTTGGACAAGTTCTGCACGCAAGTTAAAGAAAAACATACGTCCAATTTCTGGTGCCTTGAATACGGTGATGGCGCTTGAAGGGAAAAACTATTCTTATAAACGGGAAGCATACCCACAACTGAATCTCCCAGTTGGAAATCAATACGGTTTCGTTGCTGATGACGTAGAGCATTTGTTACCAGAAGCTGTCATGGATGTTTACCATGCGGAGGAGGTAGACGAGGATGGCAATGTGCTAGAAGGCACAGACGTTACGTTTAAGGGGATGAATTACCAATCGCTTATACCTGTTTTGGTAGAGGCGATTAAGGAGCAGCAGGGGCAGATTAAAGCGTTGCAGCATGAGAATGTTGAAATGAAAGCAGAGATAGAGTTGTTGAAGAATGATTGATGTCATTCTCTAGGTTTCTAATTATGCAAAAGTTGTTAAGAATTGAATTTAGTCACTTCACTGCATCTATTGTTTTTTTAAATGAAATGGATGTCAATGCAAACAAATTGAAGTGACTAAATTCAATGATGATTAATGGTTTAGAAATAGGTTAAAAGATGGTATCCATTGATCCCAACATTTTGACCAGTGCTTGAGGTCCATTTAAGATCGAAATTTCCTCTGACTGTGTGGTGGCCTTTTTTTCCAAAGGTATTCACTCTTGCTCTTTGTTGAGAACAATTGTCACATTCCTTTTCTTCTGACTCAAACGGGAGTAGAATACAACCTTCTCCACTCTTGTTCGTTCTTTCAGCCCAAACTTGAACTCTTAGGTTTGCAATAAAAGCCTTCAATTCGTTATTTATCATCCTTAGACTAACGCATTTAGCTTCCTCATAAGTGAAATTGGTCCAGCTATAGTAGTTTCTTGTATTGTATAAGAGAAAACGACCAGCATAATCTTTAACGGATAATTCACTTTTTTCAATCAAGTCGCAGACACCCCTTAAGCCTTGAATATGCTCATCAATGGAGAAGTTGTAAGGCGTTGTTCCCCAAGGGCCTAGCATGTCTTCCATCTTTTCGTCAGTGACTAGGTAGGTGCCTCTAGGAATGGATAGGTGGTTAAATGCATCTCCTTTTTTTAGTGCTCTTGTGAGCTGTTGTGTTTCCAGTACATTCGCATCAGCAGTCAGGATCAATGAATTTGTGACAACGGTTAACAATACATCTGCAATCCGGAATTCGAAGTGCTCGTTTACAATACTCATCATTATAGGATCTGCTAAAAACGGATGGTAGTAATCTTCAATTCTAGAAATCTCTTGATCCATCGTTTTTGCATAGATGGTAAACACATCAGCGTTGGCTTGAAGGATTTGATAGAACTGGTTATCATCGAGGTCATAAAGTTGGTTCAGTTGTTTGTAATAGGCCTCGAAGTGCGCAATATCTCGAAACTGGTTGACTCCTTGTCTGGCTGTGGGGGCATAATTGTTAGTTGGCGTTATTGCTACCTCTTCCTGTAAACTATCTTGTTTGCAAGAGGTAAAGAGCAATGAAAAAATAAAGACGACGAGCAGGTTGCCGATGAAATTCTTGGAATTATTCATTAGTTAAAATTTTGTGGTTTATAAATAGTACAATCTCCTATCAATTCTACTTTTAAGTAATAAATTTGAAGGTTTCGCTGCAGTTGAAACACTTATCTATGATCATAATAAATCGTGCCTTCAAACATGATTCTTCTTTAAATCTATACTTTGTTTAACTATAGATCAATTACTATTATATAGATTTGTCTCATTAATATTTATTAAAAATCTTTACTTTTTAGGAGTGAAATAAGTATAAAAGGTTGTTATTGTACTGTTTATCCAATTACCAAATGACCTTCATGTCCTTTATTATGGCGTTCGGCTTCCAACTGTTAAATCTATAATTTTGTTGAAAATAACTTCAATACTATTTTGGCTGTGTTCAGGATCTTGCTAGGATAATAACTAAACTCACTTCTTTTTATACAATTGTTGGATCCTTCAAGTTGGTATACTAGAGCAAATTAAAGTGTTTTCAAATTTGGTTATTGCATAGTGCGGTTTAACTAGATCAATTCTACATCATGTCCTAGATGATGGAGTAGTGATTTGTAGGAATCATAAAATTGCATATCACAACCTAATTTTCCGCCATCACTAGTCCTTACAGTTTGACAGGTAAAGCAAATACTCAATGCTTCTTTGATGTTGCCATCTTTTTTGAAGACTACTCCATCTCGCAATTCTTCACCGCATCTAAGTGAAATTGGGTCTACCATTTTTCTACTAAAAATTCTGTTTAGTTCAATTGCAATTTGTTCTTCTTTTTTAAATTTCCCAATTAATTGGGCAGTTGGATGCAACTTATTATACTCATTGAGAATATGATCATGAAATGGATCATATGAATCAATTGCTTTTACTCGTTTATTTAATTCTAGTTCCTTATCCTTGTCTTCTTCTAGCTCCATTTCCTCTAGGAGCTGATGTTTCTCTGCCTGAAGATCCTCCAGATGCTTTCGCAACAACTCACCCCTGTTGTAGGAGTAAAGTTCAATCACATCGTAATCTATTGCACTAAAAAAATCGTTTAAAAATACCATCTCATTTTTTTGCTGCGGCAAACTTACTTCTTTCTTTTTGTATAATTAAATTCACTTCTTTTTATCCATTCCTTGGAGGCTTCAAACTGCACTTCTTTTCTGATCGTAAATTGCTCCTTTCCTAGAAGGTAGATGTATCTGATCACTGCTATTTTGCTGTCGTCTTTTCCCACTTTTTCCGTCGTGATTTGAATTCGATTGTTTGACTGTATTTCTCTAGATGTTACTGCACTTTTGTTCAATATTGTGCCATTCTTTCTAATTTTTACTTTGTCACTGTTGTTCGCTTTTGGTTCATTTGGATATTTGTTTAGCAGCAACAGTTGGTTTTCATTTTTGCCTTGCTTGACGATTAGATCAGCAGGCATCGTATAAGGTTTGCCAGTTTTATAATCTAAATAAGTTAAACTACCTGTCCATTCTCCAATGATGATTTTTAGATCCTTGTGTAATACCTTGTTTATTGCGGGTATACTAGTATTTTGAGCAAAAGGAGTAAAAGGAACAAAGAGTATGAACAGAATCAAAATGGTAATTGTAGCTGATTTCATCTTTAATTTTTTAACAGCGTTTCCAGAAGAACGATTGATCTCTTGTTTTAAAAACAATCGTTAAAGGTATTAGTTGCATGAACGAAACAGAAGACGGTAGACATAAGACGGTAGAAAGGAGTTTACGCTCAAGACTACTTCGGTCTCCCGTCCCTCAAACAAAAGTTTTTTTAGATCGTTAAAAACATTTCTTCAGTAAACAGTTAATGGTTTGTATTTAAGTGGTTTATGAATAATTTTCGTTTGAAATTTAGCGCTTAGGAATTTACAAATCAGAAATAATGGTTTTTTAATGTTTAATAAAATATCGGTACTTGCGGTTGTAATTAATTGTTGATTTAAATCTAACATGGATAAAAACAAGTACAAACAAAAAAGGCAAATCAATTCGATAATATCATACGATCTATTTCGATAAAAAGTTAACCAAATAGAAGTAAAATATCGAACCCCAGCGACTAGTCATTCTAAACACTGGTCAGGGCAACCTTTGCCTTTATTTTACTAAACCCAAGTACCAGATCCGGTGCTTTTAAAAACCTAAAAAATGAAAAAAAGACACTTTTTTCACCTAGTATTCCTATGCCTGATTTTAACTCTAAATGCAAGAATTTCAACCCTTAATGCAATGGGTGGTTTTCCGCAATCCGCTTTACATTCATACTTCTTTAATGGAGGATTATCAGTGGTCATTCAAGGACTGTCGGAAGCGCCAATTGAAGTTGCGTATCCAAACCAAAGTGCTGGTGCTGAGATTACAGTTACAATTTACAATTGGCAAGGAGAAGTTTGGTATCAGGAAACGACTTTTGAAACTGAACTTGATTACGAATCTCTAAGTTTACCAGATGGTGAGAAGACGCTAGTTGTTGAAGTAGGTAGTGAATCAGAGACGATCGTGCTTAGTGACTAGTGCAGATATCCATGAGGTAACTGGTTTATAGATCGAGGTAGAGAAAATTCAAGAATTTTCTCTACCTCTAACGTTCAACTAAGTACTAAGTACTAAGCACTATTTCAATTCATCAATCTTTTCAAGCAGCCAAGTTCGACTGATAATTGGGGAGATGGCTTTTGTTTTTTCTCGCAATTCCTCTTGACTAATCTTTGCAAATTTACTAGCGGAGGCGAAGGGGAGTTGACAGGTTATTTTCATGAAGTTTAGATTTTCCTCATACTTTTCTTTGTTTAAAAATCCTTCTTTTTTCTTCCGTAATAGGTATTGTTTATAGGCTTTACAACGGGTATTGATTGCTTCAAATCCATTTGATCTTTTAGTTTCATACAAACATTTGATTTCAAGGACGTAGGATCGTATTCCGTAGGAATAATGAGAAAATTGAAGAACATTAGCTTTTGATAAGGCTTCTTCAAACCGACCTTCCCCAAAAAGTAGAAAGGATTCGTATAAGTTTCTAATATTTTCCTTTTGATCAGGCCCCTCTCTCAGCAAAGGAATATTTTCTCTTATTATTGCACGGACTTTATCGTATTCTTTAATACTAATACCCGCATCCACAACATTGTTTATGTGAATAGGATCTACATATCCAGCGTTAACTAACAATTTTGTTTTAAATGCATAACCATACAACTCAAATGCTGTTTTTACACGCATTTCAGAATCTTGTGAATACCATGAGAGATTGATCAAAATCACAAATAGTTGAATCTTGAGGTTTTTACTAAACTGTTCTTCTATTTCAAACCAATCTGATTTTAGTCTAGAGAAATCTTCATCATTAGGATGATCGATTAGGTTAATTATATCCTGATAAAAACGAACGACGGGATCGTCCTCGAACGCTGGATTTTGTTGTATCAGTAATTGATCTCCCGTTGATGATACTGGATTTGACCCCGTGATCTTTTCAAGAACTTTCAATTGAATCGCATAATGTAGTTTAGCCTTAAGATAGCTTAAATCCATTTCCTTATGTAGGTCGAGCAGTTCTCTTTGTCGGTTTCTTTCTTTTTGCTTGTTTGAACGCTCGTAGAAGTAAATATCGTTGAGTAGATTGACGTTTGCTTGATGATAGTGGAAATCACGTGTTGGATTATTGGACAGTTCCTTTTTTATTTCTTGAACGGTACCTTGAAACAAGGTTGTTTGAGTTCTATTTTTGTATTGCTCAAGTAGCAATTGTTTCCTAAGAATTGGATTTGCGTTTGTCTCAGCAAGTATTAAGAAATCATTTAACAGATGAAGCGTATCCGCCATCAATCGTCGAAAATTCTGTTCTTTATCGAGTGGAAATAGCTTTTTAAATGCTTTTTGTCTTATTTTTTCAAAATCAAGATCTTTCTGCTTACTTTTCGATAAGATTTCAACAAGACTGCTTATTGCGGCTGGTTTTCGACCAATAATAAACGTCTTAAATGCTTTTACCTCCTTAGGCGTTAACGAATAAAATAGATGAAACAACTTGTCTTTTTTCATAGGCTCATTGGTTTTTTCTAGCCTGACTTGTTATACGGTAGTGAATTCGCTTACGTAAATTGCTTACGGGTAGGTGCTTAGCAAAATAAATTTAACAAAAAAAAGCAAATTTTAATATCAAAATCATGTTTTTATTAAAAAAAACAAACTTAAATAGTTGTCTCATTTACAATGTATTAATTAAATGTTTATTTACAATGCGAGACGTTTGTTTTTCATAGTTGTCTTTTTTTAAGTTTCTGCAAATTGGTTGAAAACAAAACAATAAATAACCCAAAAACCAGGAACTTTCTTCCAACAAAAATTGTATTACCAAAACAACAAAACAAAACAATCCGCAATCCCAACAACCAAAACCATGAAAGACAAACTGAAACCAAGTTGGGAAACCTACTCCAGAATTATCTGGGATGAACAGTACAATGAAAACAACTTCATGGTCGGCTATCAAGACCGTGTTGCTCCATCTGGTCGAAGAGAAAAACCAATCGTAGAATGGGATTCAAGCGATATTCCGTGGAACCGCGTACAGTATTTCCGTTGCGGAGATGTGCTGGTATGGGACCGTCAAGAACAAATCGACCTACTCGGAACGGATCAATTGCCACCAGAAGCCTATCAGCCAATTGAAGAGAAAAAAGCAAACAGCTACTCCATTTTAGATTCCCCATTTAAAGCAAAACCAATCCTTCATTACAAAAATGGGACATGGGAATACTACATGGAAGAACACAAATCTGTTACACTGACAAACCTGAACGTTGCAACATATAATATACTATCCGACGAATACAAACAAGGATTTCTGCCATCCGAAGATCGAATAAAAGCTGTGTTTAAGGTACTTGAAAATTGTGATGCCGACATCGTTGCCCTGCAAGAAGTCTCCTTGGATACAATGAGGCGTTTGATGGAGGAACCATGGATGCGTGACAAGTATATCTCAGATCAACCAAACAAGAAACACTTCGACTCACACCGCACCATCATTTACTCAAAATTTCCGTTTGAATTATATGCGTTTGACTATTCCATGCGGAAGCAATTCCTAGTAGGCACTTGGATGATTAATCAGCAAACAGTGCATCTGGCAGCCATCCACCTTTCTAGCAATCGAGCAGATAATGCACCGAAAATACGCACTGAACAGCTCAAAACTATAGTAGCATTCCTAGAACATCTGGGCAGTGATTATCTGATCGCTGGCGATTTTAATATGAGAGCAGAGGAAAGCAGTTCCTTCTTCCAAAAACAACAGTTAAAGGATCTTTGGACTAGGCTTCATCCAAACAAAATCGGTGCAACCTTTGATGTAACTCGAAACACCTTAGCAGCGTTCTTCAGTCTTTCAAAGAAATCAGGAAGATTGGATCGAATGCTCTTGCGATCGAAAAACAACAATTGGGAACCTAAGACAATTGACTTACTAGGAGAAGAGGCCATTCAAAAAGATATTTATCCTTCAGATCATTTTGGCTTGGTGACGCAACTAGAATTTCAAACGAAGGAAACTGCAGCGCATCCCTTGAGTCAGATTCAACCAACTTATCAAAGTGCAATCGTGATTATCCCTAGCCCAGAAAAGTGGGCACCAATTCAAGCCATTCGTAAAAAGTACGACAGCAAAGTCGCTCGATGGATGCCACACATTACACTGATTTACGGTTTTCTGCCTAACACCTACTTTGAAGATGCAGCGCTAGCCATCCAAGCAAAGTTACTAGGAATTTCATCCTTTTCTATTGCGTTAGAAGACTACGGATTTTTCCAGCACCGTAAAAATGTAACCGCTTGGCTGAATCCAATAGCGGAGGAGTTGAAACCGCTGCATAAGATATTGCAAGAAATCTTTCCGCAATGCACGGATGAGATAAAACAAGCCAATGGATTTAATCCGCATTTAAGTGTTGGTCAATTTGAGTCAAAAGAGGTCGCCCAAACCAAATTACCAAAGTGGAAAAATCTGGAGTTGGAAGTACACGACATCGCACTCATTAGCAGAACCAAAGATGGCCCATTCCAAGTAGATTGCCGCATTGCCCTTGGAACTGGAGCGATTAGGTTTACAGATAAACAGCGTACCGCAAACATTGAACGGAAGGTACTTTTAGATAAATTGCTACCCCAAGTTGATGAAAAACAACAAGAATTACGTGCCTTTGCAAAATCGATCCTGGAACAAGTATGTGAAGAGGAATTAGGCAATCCAATAGAATTATTCCCCTTGGGATCTGAAAAACTCGGGACGATCAGCCAACACAGTGATATGGATCTTGTTGCGCTCATTCCTGTACAGGTGAAGACGGCTGATTTCCTATCTGGTGTGCAGCAGCGACTAGAAGGCATTTCAGACGATTCGAGACTGATCTTGGATGCTCGGATGCCAATCCTTCGATTGAGCATAGAAGGGATTAAGCTAGATCTAATGTGCTGCCAACATCCAGCGTTCCCAGCTACAATTCAGAGTATTGAGTTGACCGATTGGCATAAATTTGATGCGGTGAGTTGGCAAGCAGTTTCTGGTTATTTTGAAGCTGAAAATCTAGCAAAAATGATAGAGGATTCTGTCATCGATAAACCATTGTTTCTAGAATTTGTGCGGTGTATAAAAGCATGGGCAAAAGCAAAAGGAATCAAGGGCAATAGCATTGGATACCTAGGGCATTACTCCTGGACAGTTTTAGCCGTTTGGGTGTGTAGGCAGACGACAAAAAAAGGCGTTCTATTGGAGGAGTTACTACTAGCGTTTTTTACGATATTATCGAACCATGATTGGAATACCCCAGTCGCCTTGACTACTGCATCGGCAGGCTGTAAACTGAATCCCCAGCAAGACCGATTGCCAATTATTACGACAGTAAAGCCTTATTACAACAGCACCGGCAACGTCACGCGCTCCACCTATGATACGATTCTTGAAGCAGTGCATAAAGCAAAAACCTTACTAGAAAAAAACTCGTTTGCTTGGAGCAAATTGTTCGAAGAAGAAGCGGTGCTTAAAGGTTGGAAACCCGTCGTATTTTCTCTTCAAACCAAAAGCCTTGAGGAAATGAATACGTTCCGAGGAATAATAGAAGGTAACATCGTAGGACTAATGATTACGCTTGAACGGGAATTCAAAGCGACTGTTCGCCCAAATCCAGCTTTTGTTAAAACAGCATTGGGCATTGAGTTTCAACTTGGGATCAAATTGCCTACTCCATCCAATCGGAATGATTTGTCAGACTCTGTGCAGATTTTTTTAATGAAGGTAAATCAGATGTCTAGTCTTCTTATTGCTGTAGACGGGATCTCTTGAAAATCCTAACCATACCAAAATAATGGTTGGGAACATTAACAAACGATAAGCATCTTACAACTCCACCATTTTAACGGAATTCATTATCTTGCGCCTCAAAGCAAAAAACAGATATGAGAACTTCCTACATAGTAGACGGCATACGCACACCCATTGGTAATTTTACTGGAACACTGTCTACCATCAGAACAGATGACCTGGGCGCCCTTGTCATTAAAGAACTGATGCGACGAAACCCAAATGTGCCACCAGAAGCAATCGATGACGTCATCCTTGGATGCGCCAACCAAGCTGGTGAAGATAACCGAAACGTAGCAAGAATGGCACTCCTCCTTGCTGGATTACCGTGGTCAGTACCAGGCGAAACGGTCAACCGGCTCTGCGCCTCAGGAATGTCCTCAGCGATCCACGCACACCGTGCCATCCAAGCAAATGACGGAGATCTGTTTATTGCAGGTGGCCTCGAACACATGACACGTGGGCCTTGGGTGATTTCAAAGGTGTCCAAACCCTTCGGCAGAGATGCCCAAATGCACGATTCGAGCTTTGGCTGGCGATTTGTCAATAAAAAAATGAAAGAACTCTACGGAACAGATGGCATGGGTGTCACCGCGGAAAACCTAGCTGAAAAATATGACATCAACCGTGCAGACCAAGACCTGTTTGCTTATACCTCTCAGATGAAGGCAGCTAAAGCACAAGCTGCTGGCCGATTTGGCGAAGAGATCGTACCCGTGATGATTCCACAACGAAAGAAAGATCCAATTAAGTTCGAAAAAGATGAATTCATCAAAGGACATTCTACCCTAGAGAAACTAGCTACCTTGCGCACTGCCTTCAAAAAAGAGGGAGGAACAGTGACTGCCGGAAACGCTTCTGGTCTCAATGATGGAGCAGGTGTTTTGCTGATTGCTTCTGAGGAGGCTGTAACCAAACACAGCTTAAAACCGTTAGCTAAGATCATCAGTTCAGCAGTTGTTGGTGTAGAACCTAGAATTATGGGCATCGGTCCTGTTTCTGCTTCGAATAAAGCACTTGAAAAAGCAGGACTAACACTAGAAGACATGGATGTAATCGAATTAAACGAAGCATTTGCTGCACAGAGTCTAGCCTGTATCCGAGCTTGGGGATTGAAAGATGACGACCCAAGAATCAACCCGAATGGTGGAGCAATTGCAATCGGTCACCCGCTAGGGATGTCCGGTTCTAGAATTCTCCAGACAGCTGCCATCGAACTACACAAACAGAATAAACGGTATGCGCTTTGTACCATGTGTATCGGGGTAGGGCAGGGATATGCTACGATCATTGAAAAAGTGTAATTATGACGTATTACAGAAGACCATACGGCGGCGGAAGAAGCCGAGGCGGTATTAATAAAATCGGACTAATCATCGCCTTGCTATTTGCAGGGTTTTCATTGTTTAAATACTTCGCACAAAGCCAGTACAATGAAATTACAGGAGAAAACCAACGAATTAGTCTTACCGTAGAAGAAGAAATTCAACTAGGGCAGCAAAGCTTAAGACAAATGGTAGCGCAGCATGGTGGCTTATTCCAAGATGAAAAACATCAAGCTATTGTTAAAGAGGTTGGTAAACGATTAGTAGATAATTCAATTGCACGGTCTACCGCCTACGAATACGATTTTCACTTACTAGCGGATCCAAATACAATCAACGCATTTGCTTTACCTGGTGGCCAGTGTTTTATCACCTATGCCTTGTACGCGAAGCTTGAAAACGTAGATCAGTTGGCAGGTGTTATGGGGCACGAAATCGGTCATGTCATTGCCAGACACGGTGCGGAACGAATTGCTAAGCAGGAATTAACCGCAGGACTCACAGGTGCAGCAGTGATTGCAGCAGGTGATTACGGTAGTGCGCAAGCCGCACAAATGATCGCAAGCATGGTCAATATGAAATACGGTCGCGAACAAGAGCTAGAATCAGATGATCTAGGCATTCGCTTTATGATTGAAGCAGGATACGACCCCACTCAAATGAAGGGCGTGATGAAAATCTTAAAAGAAGCTTCAAATGGAAACCGTCAACCTGAATTCTTGAGTACCCACCCAGATCCTGGAAATCGAATGGAAGAAATCGATAATTCAATTAAAAAGTACTCAGGAAAGATCTTGCCACCGCCCAAACATCCAAATGATATGTAGGCAATTAATAATTAACAATTAACAATTATTTCATATGATCTACGAATTCAAAGGTTTCCGACCAGTCATCCACGAGTCAGCATTTATTCACCCTCAAGCAGCAGTAACGGGGAATGTCATTATCGGTAAGGATGTATACGTAGGTCCTGGGGCCGCAATCAGGGGAGACTGGGGAGGCATTGTCATTGAAGACGGCTGCAATATTCAAGAAAACTGTACCCTCCACATGTTTCCAGGCGTTACAATGCGCCTAGAAGCGGGAGCCCATATCGGTCACGGAGCAATTATCCATGGTGCTACAATCGGCAAAAATGTACTCATAGGAATGAATTCTGTAATCATGGACGACGTAGTCATAGAGGCGGAAAGCATCATAGGTGCCCTTTGTTTCGTCAAGGCCAATACCGTAATTCCCAAGCGCAGCCTAGTCGTAGGCAACCCCGCCAAAATCATAAAACAAGTAACCGATGAGATGCTAGCATGGAAGACGAAGGGCACAGCACTCTATCAGCGATTGCCAAGTGAGTGTTATGAGTCCTTGAAAGCTTGTGAACCCTTGAGGGAGATACCAGAAGGCGGCATGCCCGCGCAGGAGGATTTGTTTAAGACTTGGAATGAAATCAAGGAAGGTTGAGTGATTTCATATTGATAAACGGCTTAGGAGGCATACTTGGCAGGCGAACAGTTTTATTTTCATTCTCCCTCTACGAAGTAAAACATTTTCCACGAATTACCTTTTCTTTCAAAGCTCGCTCGATAATCTTTTGGTGTTCTTAAATACTTTCCAAACACATAACCAATCACCTTGCTGTCTGGTAGTTGGATCTTTTTCCAGACATGTTTCTCCTTGGCTACAACCTCAGAAACAGGAGATGAGTTAGGCACCATTCGCACAACATCAAATGACAAGGTACTGATTTGTCGAGCGCCTCGTGACGGTTGGTTTCTAATACGAACACCTGCTCCAGTAATCGCACCATACGTTCTAGGATCAAATCCTTGCGGGAAACTAGTGAAAATATACGGTGCAGTGAATACACTTTTGTCTTTGTTTTCAAAGGTGCCACCAAGTTCAACAACATTTCTAAGCTCTTGCCAGACCAACGATTTAGATGGCTTACTATCAAGCCCCCATTTTTTCTTGAATGCTTCTTTCCCTGTAACATCAGAGAAGTCTACCTTAATTTCGTTGTCTAGCACACCAAGAAGGCCTTGAACATCTTTGTTTTTAATAATATCAAGCAATTCTTTACGAAACGTTCTAAATCCAGGCACAAGTTGCCCCTCATCAACAGGATTCAGTTTCCCCTTTTCTCTAATGGAAGAAGTAGGTAGACCCAAGTTCGAAGCACGTTCCTCATCTAATTTTTTATTCAGCTCCATCACTAGCCTTAGTGAATCGGCTTCAGCTTTAGCACGTTCTGCTAGTATTTTAGCTTTTTCAGCTTCCTGTTTCGCCTTTCCTTGACCACAGTTTGAAAATGAACCAATTAGCAGTAGCAAAAGGATAGGAATTAATATTTTTCTCATGGTATTTACATTTAATCTTGCAAAATTATAAAATTCAGTCAAACAGTAGTAGAAAAGTGCTTAGTAATTAGCGATTAGTGCTTAGTAACAATATCCAAAGCATTGAAAATGTGGCATTATTATACCCCTTGACGTAAGCCTGGGATCTGATTGCAAAACAAAACCCAAGCGCTGAATGCGCGGCATTATACAGACTTAGGCACTAATTACTAATTACTAAGTAAGAACTTTTCTTACTACATTTGTAATCGCATTAAAAATACCACCATGACAGCACTTACACCTGGAGTTATCTTAACCATCGTTGCCCTTTACTTCGTTTTATTAATGGTGGTGTCTTATTTTACAAGTAAAGACTCAGGGAATGATAATTTCTTTATTGCTGGTCGAAAATCCCCTTGGTATTTAGTAGCGTTTGGTATGATTGGTGCCTCGCTATCAGGTGTTACATTTATCTCAATACCTGGTGTGGTAGGAGCAGGTGGAGGGAATATGGATTTCTCTTACATGCAAATGGTGTTTGGCTACCTTGTTGGCTATCTTGCCATTGCAACAATACTACTCCCCGTATACTACAAGCTGAATCTAGTCACAATTTATGGATATCTGCAACAACGATTTGGGAATGTATCCTATAAAACTGGCGCTTTCTTTTTCTTACTTTCTAGAACAATTGGAGCCTCTTTTCGCTTGTATTTAGTCGCAATAGTACTCCAAAAATTTGTAATGGATCCATTTGGATTGCCATTTTGGTTGACGGTACTCCTTACCATTGTCCTAATATGGGTATACACCTTTCGAGGTGGCATCAAAACCATTGTTTGGACCGACACCCTACAGACGTTCTGTATGCTAGCCGCTGTTATCCTAACGGTAATTGCGATTGCTGGTCAACTAGGAGTCGGTGTTGGCAGCATCCCCTCCCTAGTAGCCAATAGTGAGTATTCACAGATGTTTTTCTTTGAAAACGGATGGAGTGATCCCAACAACTTCTTTAAACAGTTTATCTCAGGTGCCTTGATTGCGCTAGTGATGACTGGCCTAGATCAGGACATGATGCAGAAAAACCTAACTTGTAAATCACTCGGCGATGCTCAGAAAAACATGTTCTGGTTCAGCATCGTACTTGTTTTTGCCAATCTCCTGTTCCTTGCATTAGGCGCACTGTTGTACCTATATGCTAACAAGTTTGGAATAGAAATACCTGCCAAAACGGACCAACTGTATCCAGTGATCGCGTTAGAGCACCTCTCACCTGTAGTTGGTGTGCTGTTTGTCCTAGGGCTAATTGCTGCAGCCTATTCAAGTGCCGACTCAGCGCTCACGTCTCTAACGACTTCGTTCTGTGTAGATTTCTTAGGCTTTAAAACAGATAGCAATATTGCTTCCACCAATGCGGATAAAGAAGACGTACTGGATAATAAAGTGGAAACCGGAAGCATAGACCGATCAGAAACCGATTCAACACGTACCCGTTTCATGGTACACATTGGATTCTCGGTACTACTGTTCCTTGTAATTCTAGCCTTCTATCAAGTAAACGATACAGCAGTGATCAGCCAAATCTTTGTAGCGGCTGGCTACACCTATGGACCAATCCTAGGGCTATTTGCCTTTGGACTTATGACAAAGCGAAAAATTAATGACAAACTATCAATCGTCGTCTGCTTCATCGCTCCAGTAATCGCCTACATTATCAATTCAAATTCAGCAGAATGGTTTAACGGATTTAAATTCGGATTTTTAATCATCCTACTGAATGGTTCGCTGACGTTCCTAGGACTGTTCTTACTTTCCTTAGGGCAAAGTGAAACAGTAGAGGAATAACTCCTTCATCAACAATCATTCGATAGATAAACCACCATTGCAGGGCATTACTACATACTGATTAGAGTTAGTAAAGACGATTTTTAATTTCCTAAAAAAGGTGATCACTCTTATTTCCTTTTATAAAACGCACAAACACGGACTAAATGGTTTAAAGAAAAACACGACACCAATAGGATTGTTCAAAACTCTATCCCTATCACCCAACAAAATCCAACACACTCTCCCCAACGATCTCCTGGACGAGCAACGCCCCCAAATTAAACCATTGCCTACAGTTATCCAGGATCCACCGATCAGAGCTCACCACAATTTCACTAGACTTCACAAGCAAGGTATCTGGATTGTACACCAGTTCCACCGACCAAGGAAAACCATGCGCTGACGCAAGAGAAAGCAATAGTGTCTTCAACCGTCCGCTATTCGAAACTGGTGAATCAAAATACCAGTTAACCTGCTTTACACCTAACTGTTGAAGCGTTTGCCCGGTAAGTAGAATTGCTTCTTCCGTCTTGACAACCCGTTTATAAGAGCCATGAACACTAGATATGTCACGATAACAACCATCCTGACACTTAAAAACAAAGGCATTGGACAATGCACTCTCAAGTAAAATCAAAAGGTTGAAGCCATCGATCTCCACAACCTTCCCTGTTAATTCTGAGGCCGATACTTGATTGGTAGTTCTTGCTTTAATTGCTTGTTCAGAAGCAGTAATACGACTTAAAGCTTGGCGCTGGCGTTTGTTGAGTTTATAGCGGTTACCAACTAGTTCAACCGAAGCATCGCCATACCCACGAGATAGCAGGAAATGCAAGTCTGCAATCGCTTCTCGAATCGGTTGATGAAATTTAGGTGCAAAGAGCTTGTCATCACCTGAATGCTTGCCTCGATTGCGTTTATTCGTTGATGGTTCGATTGTTATTCTCTTTTAATGAATGGAATCACTTGTCCATATTGTTGTCCTTTACAGTTTATGTAGTAGGCACCACGGGCAAACTAAAACTGAGAAGAATGAAAAGGCAAAGAATTGATTGAATGAACTGTTTCATTGTGTAATTAGGATTTGAAGTTTTTATATTGTTAATAATAAAGTTAATGAAAAAACTCCATTCAACCAATCTTCAGACGCTTGAGGATATGTCCGTTATTATTCAAGTGAAATACGAACTAGTAATCGTCTTGTTTAATTACGACCATGATTTGTTATTTCGTTAACATTCAGCAGTTTATGAAACTATAATTGTTTTTTTTTATTTTAATCACTTCAAATGGAACTTTTCTAAGCATTGTTTGGTTTTAATACTGTTCCTAACAACGAACAATAAATATAATCATGAAAATTTACACCGACATCGCTGGTTCCAATGAGAAATACTTGACACTCCTCTCAAGTAGTCTCAGCGCCTTACTGCTCAGTGCAGTTTTAAGTCTGTAAATTTTAGTAGCCTTCCTTATCACCTGGCTGCTAAATCTGCAGCAAAGGTAAATCAACCACTTTTTAGAAAATATCAAGTCTGGTCATTTTATTAATACACCAGAATTCAATTGGGTAATTTATTATTTAACACCTTATAATCAATTTGTTATGAGAAATTCAGGACGATTCTATGTCAAAGTAAAAAACCGTTTATTCTACGTCGAACCGATATCAAAATACGCTGATCGCAATGCTGATTGGGACAATGGAATGAAAAACTACCCAATAGGAGGCGCAGTGCATCCAGATGATAGTGTAATTAAAGAAGGAAAACGGTTTAAAAACGTGATTACGCTTGGAAAAGGCGTTTCCCCCATCGGCTACATTGAACAATTGATAGCGAACGAGGAATCATAATAAAACCATAATCTCAACGGATACAAGAAGAGAAAGTGAAGAAGGGAATATCAAGTGCAGATTGTTGAAGTTGAGATACTGATCTTATAGCCCAATTGGCAGAGGCATTAGGCTTAAACCCTATTCAGTCTGAGTTCGAATCTCAGTAAGATCACCAATTTAATAAACTGCTTCCGTAGCCCAACTGGCAGAGGCGTCGGTCTTAGAAACCGAATGTTGTGAGTTCGAATCTCACCGGAAGTACAATGATAAATGGAAGCTAATCCTACAAGGTGTGGGTGCGCTTTGCTAAAGCAGTAGATCGGTTCGCTGATTGGAGTTCGAGTCTTCTGGCTTCCACAAAATATACTTATTATTTGATGCAAATAACTAGAACATTTGCAGAAAATCAAAGAATGAAAAACTTCGATATTCTGAATTTGAAATTCGATATTCGAAATTCAGTACCCCTTCTTTTCTTTTGACAAAAAACCTATAACAAAAAATAATGTTTTTTTTGAGCAAAACTAAATGATGCTCTAAACGTAAGCATTATTATAATGAAAGAGACCTTAATCAATGTAGTTGATTACTTTATTCCAGAAAAGTTGCTTGATAACGCTTCTCCTCAAGAGTTGTGGTTATATCGATGTTTTTCAGGAATGGTCTCATTTATTGGTGCTAACGTGCTGATTACTTATCCAATGAAACTAATTGGCCTGTTTCATTCTAATTTCAATTTTCCAACAGCCATTTTTTTTCTTTTACTAAGTTTACTCATCTTTAAGCTACACGGATCGCTTAGTTTTGCCGTGAATCTTTTTTGTATCTCTACCTTTTTCATAATAACAACTGACACGCTTCAGTATGGACTAATTTTCTCAGAAGGCAATGTTTTTCTAGTACTTATACCAATTATCGCTTTCATTTTTGCAGGCTTACGGTATGGGTTACTTTGGACGGTTATTGTTTGTTTGTTTGTTATTTTTGAATACATGGAAAGTACGGGTGTCGTTGACTTTTTACCTCCGTCTTTGCCCTATTTAGATCCTATATTTAGCCTTATCTCTACGATTCAGCTATTTCTTCTTCTACTTGGGTTTTTATATATCATATTTCATTCTAAATCAATGGTTATTAGTCAATTAGAGATTAATGATGAGCGTCTTAGACAAAAAGCAAAAGAGCTAGAAGAAAAAACATTTGAACTAGAGGAGCTAAAGTCTGAACTAATTATTAGAAATGATAATCTAAGCAAATATGCAGCGACTACGGCCCATGATTTGAAGCAACCGATAAGAACGATAACCAGCTTTGCAACTTTATTACAAAGTGAATTAAGTCAAAATACTTCTTCAGAAGTCAAGGAATACCTAAGCTTTATTATTTCTGGGGGTGAAGCAATGAAAGAACAGGTAGATAAAGTTTTGGATATTGCAAACTTATCGAATGAAATTGTATTTAGTACAATTGATACAAAGGAATTGATTGAGCATACGTTGAGGATGTTAAACTCTCAAATTGAAAACACCAATGCTACAATAGAAATTCGAGATATTCCTCTTCAAATAATTGCAAATGAAGTATCCATCAAAAAAGTATTTCAAAATTTAATTTCAAATGGAATTAAATTTAACAATAAAGAGCAAATCAAAATAGAAATTAGTGGAACAGAAACACCTTTAGAATGGCAATTTATCGTAAAAGATAATGGACTAGGAATGGAAAAAGAGATTCAACAGAAAATTTTTAACTTCGGTGAACGTTCAAAGAACCAAGAAATTGAAGGAACTGGAATTGGGTTAAACATTTGTAAGAAATTGATTAACCTTCATAAAGGTAAAATTTGGGTAAATTCTAATCTTGAAAAAGGGTCAGAATTCTTCTTTTCTATTCGAAAGAACTTAAGTTCTACATAATTTCATCAGTACGATCCCTTCCTTGTCAATTATATTCTTGTAATTATTAGGGTTATTGTTATCTTTGTATTTCATAAATATATCATCATGAAATTGTACAATTTTTTATTCCTTTTTATATTATTTGTATTTGTTAGCTGTGGTTCAGATTCAGCAGATTCTTCTACAACTACAACTGTTAACGAAACAGCTCCTCCAGTAACGTTAGACCCTAGTGGTGCTGTTCCTCCTCCTACAGCTGCCCCAACTCCGGAACCTGCTCAGAATGCAGCGGGTGTTTGGCACTTCACTTGTCCAAAAGGATGCGCTGGAGGAACTGGTAAAATTGGTCCTTGCCCAAAATGTGGAGAACAACTAGCTCATAATCAAGAATATCATGCAGGAGCAAATCAACCAGGTGCAACAGCAACAATAAATGCTGGGGATAAGACCTCAACGCAAACCATACAACCACAAATCACAACAGCACCCGGCGGAGCCGCTGGTGGAGCTGCAGGTGCGATCACACCCCCAGCTGCAGAACCTGCACAAAATGCTGCCGGTGTATGGCACTTTACATGTCCAAAAGGATGTGCTGGTGGTGCTGGGAAAATTGGCCCTTGTGGTAAATGTGGTGAGCAACTCGCACACAATCAAGGATATCACTAATCAGTAATTCGGTAGATGCCGGTATTTGATCCCGGAAATCATTCCCACCGTAGGCTTAACCTGCTTACTGGTGAGTGGATACTTGTTTCCCCACATCGGATGAAACGCCCTTGGCAAGGCAAAACGGAGTCAACAGAAATACCTGTTGCAAATGCTTATGAGCCAAACTGTTATCTCTGTCCAGGCAATACACGTGCAAACGGTAAACAAAACCCTGACTACAGTGGCACCTATTGCTTCGAAAATGACTTTAGTGCCCTGCAAAATATTGCAACAACAGCGCATTCAAACAATCATCTGCTTGTGGCAAAACCTGAAAAGGGGATCTGTAAAGTCATCTGTTATCACGAACAACATAATCTGGCAATGGGCCAACTGCCTACAATCGAGCTTATAAACGTTATCGATTGTTGGGCATCTGAAACAACAGTGCTAGGAAAACTGAAGGACATCAATTACGTTCAACTCTTTGAAAACAAAGGCCAGATGATGGGGTGTAGTAATCCTCATCCGCATGGGCAAGTTTGGGCACAACAGTCCATACCAACCGCTGTTTCAAAAGAATATGCTCAGCAATCAGCTTATTACAACTCAAAAGGAAAGACACTCCTTTCTGATTACCTGTCAACCGAACAGCAAGAGAAGGAACGTATTGTTTATCAGAGTGACAGTTTTACTGTTCTCGTACCGTTCTGGGCAGCTTGGCCGTATGAGACTATAGTCATTTCCAATCGTCCATATGGACTAGTCAGCGATATGACCGATTCCGAAAAAAAGCACTTAGCGATTGCCCTTAAGCAATTGACTTCTGCCTATGACCGACTGTTTGACTGCTCGTTCCCTTATTCAATGGGCATCCACCAACAACCTACTGACGGTGAACGGCATCCTGAATGGCATTTCCACATCCACTTTTATCCTCCCTTACTTCGATCAGCGACAGTAAAGAAATTTATGGTGGGATATGAAATGATGGCAGAACCTCAGCGTGATATCACACCTGAAGTAGCCGCTAAGCAGTTAAGGACGTTTATCTAACAAGGTTAACTCAATTATGCTCAATTCCTTGAAATGAGGAATGACCACAACGTAAATAATGATCAACGCACAATTAATCTAACAATTTCCTGATTTTTTTGTTATCTATGTAATTAAAAGAACGAGTGGAATATGGCATATAACAGCATGCGCGATTGCGTAAACGATCTAGAGAAAAACGGGAAGCTCCTACGCATCAAACAGGAGGTCGATCCAAATTTAGAAATGGCAGAGATACACCGCCGGGTCTATGATCGGGAAGGTCCTGCTATCTTATTCGAAAAAGTAAAAGGAAGCCCGTTTCAAGCAGTCTCTAATCTTTATGGGACGCATGAGCAAACAGAATTTATCTTTAGAGACACCATCAAAAAAGTACAAAAAGTCATCGAGCTCAAAGCAGATCCGATGAACTTACTTAAAAACCCATTACGGTACTTGTCAACCCCGTTTGCAGCATTAAAAGCCTTGCCTTCTAAATCAAGATTTTCCTGCCCTGTCATGCAGCATACAACCACAATTGACCAATTACCGCAGGTGGTTTCTTGGCCGATGGATGGCGGCGCATTTGTCACTTTACCCCAAGTCTACACAGAAGATCCCGATAAGCCAGGTGTCATGAAATCCAATATTGGAATGTACCGGATTCAGCTTTCTGGCAATGAGTACGTTCAAAATGAAGAAATCGGATTACATTATCAATTGCATAGAGGAATTGGCGTGCATCACACACGGTACAACCAATTGGATAAACCATTTAAGGCTTCCGTATTCGTAGGAGGATTGCCTTCACATGCTTTTGCAGCAATTATGCCCTTGCCAGAAGGATTACCTGAAGTGACCTTTGCGGGGATGCTTGGAGGAAAACGCTTTAAATATAAGCATGTCAATGGGTTCGCCCTTTCCTCTGATGCTGACTTCTGCATCACAGGGACGATTCTAAAAGACGTTAAAAAACCAGAAGGCCCTTTTGGGGATCACCTAGGGTATTACAGTCTAACACATGATTTTCCAGTAATGAAGGTGGATAAAGTGTATCATCGCAAAAATCCGATCTGGCATTTTACGGTAGTTGGTCGGCCACCTCAAGAAGATAGTAGTTTTGGATACCTGATTCACCAATTGGTTGAGTTACTTACGCCTCAAGAGTTTCCTGGGCTGGTTGAGCTAAATGCTGTTGATGCAGCAGGAGTTCATCCATTATTGATTGCAATTGGTAGAGAGCGATATATGCCTTTCCGAACACGCAAACCAGAAGAAATATTGACAATTGCTAATCGGATCCTTGGGACGGGTCAAACATCGCTTGCCAAATATCTTATCATAACGGCCAAAGAGGATGACACCAATGTGAATACACACGATATCCCAGATTACCTTAGACATGTCTTAGAACGAATTGATTGGAGACGAGATTTACATTTCCAGACACAAACAACGATTGACACATTAGATTATTCGGGGTCAGGCTGGAATACTGGTTCGAAAGTCGTCATTGCTTGCTGTGGTCCGAAACTACGTAGTTTATCGACTGAGCTCCCGACTGACTTTCGTTTACCAGATGGTTATGGACGCGCGACAATCGCATTGCCTGGCGTGATTGGTATAACAGCAGCCAAGTATACAACCCCAAAGAAAGCAGAAGAGGAGTTACGTTTGCTAATTAACAGTTTAGAAAATCAAGAGTTGACTGGATTGCCTTTGATTGTCTTGTGTGATGATGCTGACTTTCTAGCAGGTGGAATCAATAACTTTGTATGGGTGACCTTTACTCGATCCAATCCATCTCATGACATTTATGGCGTGGGTAGTTCAGTTCAGTACAAGCATTGGGGATGCACAGGACCGCTTATTATAGATGCAAGAGTGAAGCCACATCATGCGCCTGAATTGGTGCCAGATCCACAGGTGACAAAAAAGGTAGATGGTTATTGGGGAGCACTAGAGAAAATGTTTTAGTAATAAAATCCGTACTTAAAACTTCGACATTCTAAATTCCCTTGTTGAACTCTTCATTAAAGCATCTTCTCAACAACAGAAGCAGGCTGAATAAACTTACCCGTCTTCTTGGTATCTTTTGTATCAATACCCGTAGCTGTCAAAATCTTATGTGCTTCCTTTGATGTAATATCAGGATTAAGCGACTTCATTAGTCCCAATAATCCCGCTACGTATGGAGTTGCCATTGATGTTCCATTAAACACCTTGTACTGGTTTTTGGGAAATGTAGAGTAAATATCAACACCTGGAGCAGCAATACCCATTTTCAGGTTTTGAACTTCATTTGAAAACGGTGCTTTTTCTAGTTTCTGATTGACTGCACTTACAGTGATAACGCCTTTACAGTTAGCAGGGGATACGCCAGTGGCATCCTTGCTTTCATTTCCTGCAGCAACGACTACGATTGCGCCTTTCTTGTTAGCATATCGCACAGCATCGTTATAGGCTTTTTGGGACTTATCGCTACTAGGACCGCCTAATGACATTGAAATTACATCAACACCACGGTCAGCAGCAAGCAAAATTCCTTTGATGATATCTCGTTGAGTACCCATTCCCCATTGATTGAGGACTTTGATACTGGTTACATCCATAAAGTTGTTTCCTGGTGCATAAGAGGCAATTCCTTTCTTGTTGTTAGAAACTGCAGCTGCAATCCCAGCACAGTGCGTACCATGTCCTTGTGGATCATTGTCATATCGCTTATTGATCGACTTAAAATTCGCATTTATATCTTCATGCTTAGAATCTACTCCTGTGTCTAGAATAGCGACCAATGCTTCTTTCTTCGGTTTTACCTTTTTACTGCTTAATACCTTGTACAATTTGTCTAACTCCATTTTATCAAATCCCCAGAGCTTACCAATGTCTGGATCGTCTAAACCAAATTCTCTATTGATTTTAACGGGGTCGTTTCCTGGAGTAAGTTCTGTCTTAATCACTTCATTAAATTCAATCCAATCTGTAAGCCCTGTTGAACTTAGTTCTTGTTTGATTTTTGAAATAGACGCGCCAGCTGGCAAGTCTAGTACATAGTAATCGTCTAAGGAAGTCATTTCCGGGCTTCCGATGTCTGAAAAAGCGACTTTCGCCTTGATGTTATGCGATTTCAGAAAATCAGATAGCGCGTTGATTGATTGTCCATCAGCGATGTCAACAAGCAATTCACCGTTTTCCGAAGCCCAGTTTTGGGAGGTGTCTTGATTGTCGGATAACGTATTATTTGTTGTTGGTTGGTTGTAAGAATTCAACATCACCTTGAAATAAGCGAATTTAAACAGGGCCATGAGAATGACTAATATCCCGAAAAACGCTTTTTTGTTATTCTTAAAGACATTGACCAATTGAGTGGAAACTCCTAAGACAATTAAGTCTCTAAACAAAATCCCTAATTTATACTCTGTCGTTGCGGGTGATAAGACCAACGAAAGAACATAGACAAGGAAGAATGCTATGAATGATTTGCTAAGCAACGATGATGCAGTTCTTTGATTTCTAAAGAAATACCAAAGTGCTAGAGAAAACAAACAAATTCCAAAACTGACTGGGTAAATATAATTGAGCAAGTCCATAATGCTATAATTTCTTTTTTAAAATAATGGTTATACGGTAGTAAACGAAACAATCTTAACTGGAGTTCCCCACATGGCATTTCCTACCATTCCTTCCATTTTCTTTACTTTTACTTCAACGGTTTCTCCCTTCATTTTTAATTGTTCTGGCATATTTGTTGGCAACCAATTTTTTCCATCAGTTCCTTCAATTCCCCAAAATCCTAGACCAATATCCTTGTAAACTACTTTTCCAGTTACGTTAACTTTTGCCATTCTTTTTACTATTTGAAGTTTAAATTTCTTTTACTATGGTTTTCCATAATCAATGTACAATATTCATTCCGTATGTGAAAGTCACTAGGTGCTTTTTCTACGAACACCCTTTTTTATTCGATGTAACGTGCAGACATCACTAAATTATGGACGTTCAAACCAATGTCTGCCATGCTGGTTTTTTTCTAATTGCGACAAATTGGAGAGCCTCAAATCCGACTATAGTTCAAGTCAGTTAAAAATCCTATTAATCATGTAAATCCCAAAAATCCTAATTCTGCATCATCTCTAAACTAAAAATTGTCATCAGAATTTGATTCTAATGACAATTTTATAGATCGCCCTAAGGCACTATTTATTTTATTGTTACAACAGTTTAACTTGAGTTGCGATTGGTCCTTTTGGCCCTGATCCAACTTCGAACGTTACTTTGTCACTGTCTCTGATTTGATCAATTAGGTGGTCTGCGTGTACAAAGAAACTATCATTGGTATCTTTATCTACAATAAAACCATATCCTTTTTCAGTGTTGAAAAATTTCACAAAACCTGTTTTTGTGAAGTTTGATTCATCAGATTTCCCTTTCTTACGTGTACTGATTTCAATGTCTTCTACTTTAATTTCTCTTTTTTTGACGTTTGGATCTGGTTTTTCTGTTGTTAGATTTCCATTTTCATCAAGATACATGAATTCAGGTTGCTTAGAATCATTTGACTTTTTTGCTTCTCTTTTCTGAGCTTTGTCTTTTTTTCTTTTTTGACGTTTTTTTTCACGTTCTTTTTTGTTAAAACTGTCTGCCATTTATATTTTTTTAGTGATAAAACATAAGATGTCATTATCACTATTCCAATGGTTCTGTATCAAACGTATTACATTAAAGATGAAAATAACTCTTTGTTGCAAAGGTAATGAAATAAATGGGAAGAAATACATTCAAGTCAATATTACTGATAAGTAGTACTTAACAGACCTTTTCATTATAACAGGAATAACTGAGAAAAAGTTCAATCACTTTGTTTAAACCCTGATTATGCATACTTGCACCTAAATTTTTCGTCAATAGAAATGGATCGTTTGTCCACAGCTTTTGTCCGTTGACCATTCATCTCAGTATCCTGTTGTTTGTAGCCTTAAATTGAGGGTATAAAACTTAATATCATGAAAAATATATCATTAGTAACTGCTTTGTTCTTTCTAGTAATCCTTGGCTGTCAGAAGCAGAAGAGATCAACAATCATTCAACAATCAGATGATACTATAAAGGCGGAGCAAGTAGATATCAAAACCATCAGAAAACAACTAGAACTGGTCAACTTAGGGTTGCTGACAATGCTAGACGATCAATTATTTATAAGTTTAGTAGATGAAATGTCTTCCACACCAAGTCAAAAAGTACGTACGATAGACATAAGCACAGCATACAAGAAGTTTGGCACCACTCTAGAGGACGTTTTGTATGAAAAGTTGATGAGCCATTCTGAGGAAGACCTGGAGTTGACACTAGCAGTTGTGGAGGCATTTAAACGGTTTGAGATATCTGAATTCGAGTATTTTCCAACTATCGAGGTAATTGGTAGGAACAATTCCTCAATTGATGAAATCGATGTTATTCCAGAATATATTGTTAATCAAGAAGATTCCTCCAGCGATTTGTTTTACGGATATTTAAAAGACGGCAACTATACCTACATGAAAAAAGAACAACTTTCTATCCTAAAAGGATGGGTTATACAGGGAGAGACAATTAATAATAAGCGGATTTTTGCTTCAAAATAAGATAGAATAGCTTATGTTCAGTGGAAGTTTAGTAATCTTGATCCAAGACAACCACCTTCTTCTCATTTACCAATTCCATAGTAGGATTTCCTTGATAGGAAGAGATTTTACCCGTCAGGCAGACTTTTTTACCGAGCAGTTCATTTTCGGGTGCATAGCTAAAGTTTGTTCGATTGGACTCCCAGATGGAAGCGCTGAATATTTGGTTTGGGAATTTTTTGTCTAGATTTAAAAAAGTAGCGCCAGATTTTCTACTGAATTTTGTAGCTACAACTGTCCCACAAACAGTTACCGTTTCACCAATATACAGTCTAGCCTGAACGGTATTGAACAAGCCTTTAGGCAATGGTGGAGGCATCGGAGCAACATCCGCTACAACCTCTTGAGGATCTGCCTTTTGCCATGCATTAAAGTCAAAGTTGGCTTCAACTTCTTGCTCTAATGCAGCATCCAGTTTGGGAAAGAAGTTGATACCAGTCAATTGCTCGATGGAGTCAATGGACACGGCGTAACTTATAAGAGGATACTCACACGATCGGTTTCCTAGGAGAAAGCCAATGCCTTTTTTATCTGGGCCAGCTACATCAAGGAATATCTTGTAATATTGTTGAGGAACAGACACCCCGTTATCTCCAATTTGCTTCAAACTATCATGTAAAACACCGGAAGCGACTACGTATAACTGTTCTTTCTCATCTGCAACAAAAGATCGTCCAAACCCTTCAAGCTCTGCCCAACGCTCACGATTGAGCTCTGCCAACTGTGGACTCATGTTTGAATAATAATAGGATTCACTTATCGCATCTGCTGACCACCGAAAATCAGCCGAAGGCGCAATGTGGCCTCTGTCATAACCAGAAAACCAGTAATCGTCTTTTGTAGCAGAACCAGAGGGTATTTTGTGGTCTTCACGAAAGTCATTCGTCCGATTCAAATTTCCATCTAAGACTTCAGGAGTGATGATGTGGGCTACCCAATTCGGCTGTTCGTGTTGCTCATTGTAACACATAACCATTGCAGAGTGCTTAACAACATCACATTTGTCATTTGAAACAACAGGATAACCAACCAAGTCAAGGTCGTGTTGAACTCGATCCAATTTATGTTTTTCTAATTTAACAAGAATATCTGCTTCTTTTAGGTGAAGTGCCTCTAACTCTTGTTCCATGTTTTCAATGGAAATATCAAGTGGGGTCTGGGCTGAAAGACAGCTCACAAGACATAATATTGCTAGAGGTATAAAAATCCTAGACTTCATTGAGACGAGTTTAATAACCAAATTTACAAAAAGTAAACTAGAAAATTATGCCAATTATAAATCAAATTTATGCTAATGTGGAAAACTTTATATTGAGCACCTCGGAATTCACCCCAATTAAATCAAATAAGTCTAGCCAATACAGCTGTTGCGCACTGAGTTTATCATTTGGAGATTTAATTTCAATAAATCGATAATCATCCGTTTTCCACACAAATAGATCAGGGAATCCCTTTGTATTGCTTTTCGGATTCCTTGCCATTTCGGTTAGAATTCGCTTTAGCTGCTCAGAAGTCAAGAATCCTGAAAAGGTCAGCAATTGTTCTAGCAATTCGTCATACCAGTAAATCAATGGATTCGAAGTGCCGTACTTGGACTCGAAAACGGCTTCTAAGTGATTTGTAAATGCTTCTTTCTGCTCGACTAAAGCTAGCTTTTCCTCTAATGCATCTTTCCGTTTAAGATAAAAATCCTCAGACCGCCAATCAGAAGGAGAGTACTGGAATGGGTGGTGGAAGGCATCTTGTTGATCATCAAATATTTCTTCCCAAAACAAAAGGCCAAACAGGGAGTTCCACAA
Organism: uncultured Saprospiraceae bacterium; assembly: GCA_937959115.1. Lineage (GTDB taxonomy): Bacteria > Bacteroidota > Bacteroidia > Chitinophagales > Saprospiraceae > JAHDHB01. Next base: position 116,172 of record CALGAW010000011.1, on the reverse strand, counting down.
TAGATTTTCTGAAAACATTCCATTCCAACCTTCTTGCTCTAAGTGTTCGAGCGCTCCCATTTCGACTTTATACTTATGGCCGCTACTAATCGTAACACTGCGCCCAGCGTTCTGCTTTTCTGTTGTGCTCTTCTTGCTTTTTTTATTGATTAACCGATTGCTGAAATCAATCGCAAAATAATACTCTTCAGCATGGGCTGTTGTTTCTTTTAGCTCCATGCAGCGTTCAATCGCGGTTTCATTTCGTTTCAGTTTTGCCAACACTCTGATCTCTCGTTCATTGGATGGTGGATAATCTGTTTGCTGAAATGCCCATAGCGCTTGTTCATAAATCTTAGCACGTTCTAGTGCTCTTCCCAGTCTAATAAGTAGTCTGCTTAGTGAGCGTTGTGCGGGTAATGTATCGATTTTTGTTGTCTCTACAAGGGTTTTTAGCACATCAAAAATCTCTATTAAACTAAGTTCTTTTTTTAAGCTTTCTTTCATGTATCGGTACCAGAGGTTCACCGTCCATTTCTGGTCGATTTCTGTTCTAGTCTTGAAATAGGGGGTTAATTGGTGTAATTGATGATTCTCAAAGCTTCGATAGCCTAAGTCGCGCATCACAAATTCTGATATATCCCGATAGCTAGAACCGAAAAATAAGAAAAACAGTCGCTCTACCTCTTCAATCTTTTCCTCTCTGAATACGGTAAACTGGTTTGCAATACCCTTAAATATTCTTGATCGCTTGGCTTGTTTCAAATGATTGATTAGGGCAGGCTTACCGATAGATTTTGGGGGCGCATCCAGATTTGTAATAGTAGCAAGGCTAAACAAGTCTTTTTTTGTAAAAAAAGGCAATAATTCATCTAGGTCATCTGTAGATCGTGTATTAAGTTGTCTAATGAATTTCTTGCGTTTTAACATTGAGACAGCCTTGGCTAAGTCTACGATCTCCTTGTATTGTAAGGTATCTATTTTGAAATAAACACCCCGTCGCATGACCATTCGTAGGAATAAGCATTGACAATCTTCATTGAGTTTTTTAAACTGCTTTATGAAATCAGCTTCTAGATCAACCAGCAATCCCTCATACTTCGTTTCTACATACAAAAGGATGAAATTAAAATAATCCAAGTAATACTTTTCAGGTAATTCTGGAGTTGGATATGTAGTTAAATTCGGAACGGGATCAAGGAATTAAAAGTAATAAATGAGTGCATTCCAAAAAAACTCTTTTGGGAGTGGACTCATAATTCAATATGAAAGAAGTCCAAATATAGTTGATATAATACTCTTATTCAAGCATCCATTGGTTCCGTATAATTTTCCTTCATTTCCAATAAAAAGCATATATTTATTGCAGGAATGACATTCAATGAATACTAATTTTCAGGTTCTCCATTCAATTATGAGCGTACACAAGTTTAAACTAGGAAAATATACCTGCTCCGTTCTTCATGAAGGCTCTATGTCCATACCGATTTACAAGGAATTTGAAGAAAGTAAGAAACAGGCAGTTCTAGCCGCATTCAAAGCGGAGGGACATAAGGAAGAAACAGTAGAAATTAGCTTTAATTACTTGTTATTGGATGATGGTAAACGGAAAATTTTAATCGATACTGGCAAAGGGTCTTCTCAGTTTATCGCATCCTTGCGCGCAGCAGGTTATTATCCTGAAGAAATTGATTACATAATCATTACGCATGCTGATTTTGATCACATTGGAGGATTGGAATTGTTTCCAAAAGCAAAAATCATCTTCCCTCGGTTGGCCCATCAATTATGGACGGATCGCGAGGAACGCAAAAAACTGATTTCTGAGTTTTATGATGCCCTGATTCGAGTTTTTCCGGAGGATTTAATGAAAAAGGGATGTGCCTATAAGGAAAACTTCGGAGCTGTTACACTATATGAATTACGCAATCGACTTCAATTGGTCAATGAAGATGAAGAGTTTTTGCCTGGTCTTAGCTTGTTTTACACCCCAGGCCATCGCACCGATCACTATTGTGTTTCTATAAAATCAGAAGGTGAAACGCTTATTGCTGTTGCAGATGCCTTTAGACATCGATTTCAGCTAAAAAATTTAGATTTGTGTAGTTTGTACGATGCTAAGCCTGGAGATTGGCAGCAGTCTATTCGGAAAATTAAAAATAGAAATAAGAATGGGGAAGCGATGTACTTTGCTACGCATTATCAATATCCAGGGATTATTGTTTGAGCTATTTTTTAATTTTAGATCAAACATAAAAATCATGTACATCATAAAATCCTGTTAATCCTGATGCTGGATTTTATTAAAATCTTACTTCCGCAATCCTTTAGCGTACTTAGCAACAGCTACAATCTCAGCATCTGACAACAACTTAGAATAAGGCAACATCAACCCCTTGCCAAAGTAAATTTGCGCGACACTTTCCTCCATGCTAATCTTGGAAATCGTCAAGTCTTTTGCACCACTAGACTTCAGGTTTCCTTTAAAACCATGACAGGAGGCGCAATTTCGTTTAAAAATTGCTTTACCATCGATATCATCATATTTTGCAGCTAACAACTCTTTGGCTTTTGCTAGTTGCTCTGGCGGTACAGGCTCTGATGGTAGCGCTTTTGGCTGTTTTTGAATTGGTTTCGAGGTTATCTTTGCTGGGTTGTTGTTTGAAGATTTATCAGAACAGGCAAACAATAAAACACAAAGAAATAGGGTGTAAATAAAATAAACTCTTTTCATGATCAACAAATCTAAGTTAAATTCTATTAATTTAACCCTTGAATATGGCTTTAGTTTAACCTGAGTCACAAAAATTTCTTGGTAACTAAATTAGTTTGAAAGAACGCCACATTATATTATTCATTCTTGTTCTCTTTGTACAATGTGCAGGAAGGAAAGAGAAATTGCGTCAAATCACGGTGGCGGAGTTCACCGAGTTTGTTGCCGCTACTGCTTATGTGACCGATGCAGAACAGTATGGGTGGTCGATCGTACAGTTGGATGTTCATAATTTTAAAGTCGTCAATGGTATTGATTGGCGTTGCCCAAGTGGGATTTTGCCTGCACCTTCTGATCATCCTGTCACACAGGTTAGTTACAATGATGCACTGGCTTATGCCAAATGGTCTAACACTCGACTACCGACTTATGATCAATACTGGGCGTTAGTTGAATCAGATAAGCGTAAAATCAATGCACATGCTCCACAGATATTACCAGCTGATCAGGCAAATATAGTCGGCAATACTTGGGACATTACAAGTTCAGACCCTCAAGGACGCATTCGCTTAGCAGGTGGCTCTTATCTTTGCAATGCTTATCAGTGCAATGGAACGAGTCGTGAACGCACACTACACGTTGACAAGGAAACCGGGAACTCGCATATAAGCTTTTCGGTGATTAATTAGAATTATCAAGAATAGAACACAATTAGATGGCTGATAGGTGAAGAAGATGTTGTTATCACTGTGTCCTATTGTGCAATAAGGCAGGCCTATTAAAAACAATTAATTAGAATACGATCAAGCAGGTCTAAATCCGAAAATTCAAAATAATCCAATTAATCCTAGTCCAATCACTCAAATAATCCAATTAATCCTAGTATATTTAACGTCCTTTTACGCTTTCTGTATACAAGCATTTTTGAGAAAATTAACGCAATACCGATAAGGACAAATGTCAGAACACGCACACTTTAAGATCGACCCAAAACTGGCGACTTTACTTGGAGAGGACTACCGAAGCACTGAATTGGCGCTTAAGGAACTAGTCGATAATGCCTATGACGCAGACTCAGAGTATGTTCGAATTCAGTTACCTGAGCCGTTCAGCGGCAACCCAATTGTCATTGAGGATAATGGTACTGGGATGACTGAAAAAGAAATCCGTGAAGAATACTTGCGAGTAGCTAATAGCCGGTTTTCAAGGAAAGGGGAGCGGACGAAAGCTAAAAAGAGGGTAGTATTAGGCAGAAAAGGAATTGGGAAGTTTGCAGGGTTGTTAATTGCAGAAGTAATGCAAATCGCCTCTATTGCAAGAGGAGTCAAAACAACGCTTACCATCTCTAAATCAGCTCTTATGCGAGCGGACTTTGATTTGAGTAACATCAACCTTCCTATTGAAACAGAAAAAGTAGACGACTTGCCCGCTGGAACAACGATTACCCTAGCAGGACTAAATGATAATCTACCTTTCCCGAACCCTGTGCGCTTAAAGCAATTGCTGATTTCTGAATTTGGTAAAATTGAAGATTTCTCTGTTTTTGTCAACGATACCCCAGTAGATGTTGATGATATCTCAGGGAAAACCTTTGCGGAAACGGCTATTTTACCAAAATCAGGTGAAGTAGAAATAAAATATACGATTTCGGATAAGAAGAAGTCGTTTAAACAGTCAGGACTTGTCATCCGAGTAAAGGATAAAATTATTGGCAACCCAGAGCTTTTTGGCCTAGAAACATCTGATCTCATTCCAGATAAGCTTATGAAACGGATTATGGGAGAAGTGAGAGCAGACAAGCTTGAGGACGATGTGACGGGTGACTGGGGAGCAATCATTGAAAGTAGTGAAATGTATCAAGAGATATGCGCCTACATGCGACCTAAATTAGAAGAGTCGTTTAAGCATGTTTACGATACAGAAGTGAGGCTAGCTAAGGCTAAGCTGAAGAAGCGAGTAACCAAAGGTTTGAATAAGTTGCCGCCCTACAGAAGAGGGCTTGCAGAGAACACCTTGAAAAAGGTAATGCTGCGTTTTTTCGGAGAGCCAGAAGATAAGATCGCAACGGTAATCAGTGTGGTGTTCAGTGCTTTTGAGAATGATGATTACCATTATGCAATGAAACGGATAGAAAAAGGGAAAAATAGTAGTCAGGAAACTCAAGTAAAGTCTTTTGTTGACTTCGGAGAGACGGATGCAGCAATCATGGCGCAACAGGCAAAGAGCAGATTGCAGTTTATCGATCGGTTTGAGTATCTGGTACAATCTACCAACGCTACTGAACAGCAAGTAAACTCGATCTTAAAGGAAAACAATTGGCTGCTAGGAGCCGAGTTTCATTTAGCTTCTACTAATGATACCCTTAAGCGAGTAGTAGAAGATTATTTGAGTAGAAAATATAGTGAACGCTCAGGCAGAAAAATCCCGGGTATCTTCTTAATACAAGATTATAAGAAAAAATTTACATTGATAGAGGTTAAAAAACCCGGTCAAACCATCCGAAAAGCGGATGAGTCAAAAGTAGTTGGACACCGAGATGACCTTATGTTGTTATTTCCAAATCGCAAAATAAATATTCTGTTGATTGGTGATAAAATTCAAAAAAATATAAAACTAGAGCTAGGAGATAACTCTAAATTCGTAACCTATAAAGAACTAATTGATAACGCTAAAGGGCGCGTCAGATGGTTGAATGAAAATATATACAACTAAGCACATTTCAAACTTAATATGATTATTACAATTACAGGAGCAGCAGGAGTCGGTAAAACAGGTGTCGTTAAGCGACTTAGGAATGCACTTGAACCTAAAGACTATCTTTTTTATAATTTCGACTCCATAGAAAAACCGCCAATGGCGGAAATGATTAAGGAATATGGTTCACCCATTATGTGGCAAAAAGCCAAAACCTTGGAGTGGATCAGTCGATTGGTTGAAGAGCACGGTGATAAAACGATTGTGTTTGAAGGTCAAATGAATATTGATTTTATACTTGAAGGGTTCAAAAAGAAGGAGTTTAGCGATTTCAAAATAGTATTGCTTGACTGTACGGATCAAGAAATGAGAAGAAGGTTGATCAAAGAAAAGAAACAACCTGAATTGGCGAACAAAAACATGTCAAACTTACTCGTTTACCTTAGAAATCAAGCCACTCAAAAGGAAATTAAGATTTTCGATACCACTAAGTATTCAAAAGAAGATATGCTCAATCGAGTCCTTAAGTTCATAAAAACTGCCACTACAACTGCTTAGGTAGTTGTTTAATAATTAGTACTCAGTGCTGAACTGACTAAACTTATTGCATCGCTTCTAATCGTCAATGATTGATTATTTTTCTTGAAATTGTAACTTAATACTAAGTATATGTATTTACTAAGCACTAAGAGCTTAAAAAAATGACTGTATTCAAACTAGAAAATATAAAGTGCGGTGGATGTGCTCGTTCTATCATTGATGCATTAGATAAAATCGAAGGGATTTCTGATGCTAGAGTAAATGTAGAGGAAGGAACAATTAGCTTGAATGAAACTGGAGCAACTGCATTAGCGCAAGCAAAATCAACTTTATTAGGGATGGGGTATCCAGAGCCTGGAGCTGGAGGAATCACAACAACAGCCAAGTCTTATGTAAGCTGTATGATTGGTCGCATCAAACAATAAACAGTACGACTGGAAGAGAGCACATGAAAACGCATCGTTACTTCATTATTCACAAGCCATTTGGATTCCTGAGCCAATTCATCCTAGTAGACAACCGTAAAAAGAAATTGCTTGGCGAGCTGTACGACTTTCCAGACAAAACCATGTCCATCGGTCGACTCGACAAAGATTCTGAAGGATTACTTCTCCTTACGACAGACGGGAAAACCAGCAAAAAGGTGACTAGTAGAAAAGTAGAGAAAGAGTATTACGCTCAAGTAGATGGCATCGCAACTTCAGCGGCCATTGAAATTATGAAGAAGGGGGTTCTAATCAGTGTGCATGGAGAAAAGTACACCACATTGCCCTGTGAAGCTTCTTTATTAACATCACCACCAGACTTCCCGCCTAGAGTAAAAAAGATACGGGGAGACCACCACGGGCCGACCAGCTGGGTGTCCATCACCTTACGAGAAGGGAAATATCGTCAAGTTAGAAAAATGACTGCTGCGGCTGGCTTTCCAACCCTTAGATTGTTTCGAGTGCGGATAGGCGATATCTTGCTTGGGGATATGAAGGCAGGGGAGGTTAAAGAAGTTTCAGACTTTGGAGAAGAGTTAACAGCGTTGAGTGGAGAACGTTTCAGGAGGCAAACAGACAAAAAATATCCGTCAAAATCGAATGAAAATACCAATAATGGATAGTGAGGATATCCTAGACAGCGGGCAAATCAATGAATCATCGAATGAGCACATGGAATATTTGCCTGAGCTTGACCTTACAAAAAAGAAGTTTGAGAATATAGAATGGAAACCAATTAGTGAAGGAGGTGCTAGTTTCAAGACACATAGATTGGTTTATCAAGATGGCGAAACGCTAAGGTTCGTTGCAAAAAGAGGGACATGGTTGTTTGGTTCAATTTTTTTCCTGCCTGTTATTGTTCTATTCTTTCTGTCGTTATCGGCCATTATTCACAATGTACCCTACTGGAATGTAATAAGTGCTCTCTTTTTCTTATTGTTTTTTATAATGATCGTAACACTTGTGGAGTCAATGATAGCAACTTCTATTTTTGATAAAAACTTAGGCTTGTTTTGGAAAAAAAGACCAACGATATCACGTGTATTGAACCCTAAAGGAAACTTTGTGGTGAACCTAGAAGATATTCAAGCCATTCAGATTCTTAAACAGAACATTCGAAGTAAAAATAAAACCTATGTTTCTTATGAAATAAACCTTGTACTCGATAACAATCAACGATTAAGCGTAGTAGATCAAGGAGATGAGAAAGGAGGATTGGAAGATGCTCAGGCGTTAGCCAACTATTTGGAGGTGCCGCTATTAAATGGAATTGATCGGTAATATTGATTTTTCCAAAAAAAACTAATCCAACGTACTAAACACCCCATTATTCACATTCCACAACAACTTATCATTTCCATTAATATCACCATCCAGATTATAATCCCATTCTGTGTAAAGATTAAACATTCCATTGTTTGGCAGCCAAAGTGTGTTATCAGCACCATTAATGTCTTGACCGACAGGAGTCGAAAGCTGATCGCCATCACCTGAATACATTACCCATTTTCCTGGTATTAGTTCTTTCTGCCCAGCACCAGATAAATAACTGTCTTGTGCGGTAAAGTCATAGGTCAACACCCCATTCAACAAATCAACTGGAGTCGGTGATAAAACGCTCAAATGATTCCTGTGTTCGATCTTAACATAAAAAGAACTGCCAGAACAGCCAGATAATGCCCTTGGATCAACAAAATCAAGTGTACCGTCTTCTAGCACTACTGCTGCTGTGCGAGCAACTTCCGTCGTCTTATCTAGCCCTGTCCTAAAGGATACTAGCACCCAATCAATGGAGCCAACTGGATAGTCAGCCATGGTCCAACCCTGTCCTTCTGTCCCATTATAATTCCAAGGAGCGATTCCGTATGGCTGAAGATCAGGCAACAGATCAAACCCTTGTAAATTAGAAGACATCTGACCAGTGGAAACGTCCATACAGCCTTCAAGTCCTACTTTGATAGACAGTGTGACATCTGCACATGGTGGGGCAATTTTCCAGTTTCCAAAAGTTGAGGTTGAAACCCATGCTTCTCTAGTTTGAGGATGTACTCGAATGTATTTTACCTCCTGTCCGCCTGCCAATCCAGAATAAGATTGACCTGTCAGCACATTATGATTCATTAACTCCCATGTCTGACCATAGTCTAGTGACCGAACAAAAGCGCTCTCTGTTTTGTAGATATCTCGTTTACTACCAGCATAAATAATATTGGTCTCAACAGGATCAACAGCAACTGTTTTAAACCGTCTCCAACCATATTGGTCTCCTGGAGTTTTGTAAGTAAGATCTGTAAAATTATTCGTTGCTCTATTAAAAGAAAACAAGGCGTCATTCGAAACAAAATAGAAGATATCGTTTATGTGATCATGCGCGACATCTACAATATTATTGGAATGCGTATAGACATTAGTCCACCATTGCCCTTGATTTGTAGAAACGACGATTCTATTATCACTAATCCCAATCAATTCGTTTATGTTAGAACGGTTATGTGTTGCAACAGCCTTACAATTGTTCATCGGTGACCAGTTATAACCTCCATCAGTCGTTCTATAATTTGAACAAAATGCAATAGTAGGGTTCGTGGGACTGCCATAAGAGAAATCAAGACCATTTAAGGTAATATTTGTATGATTATAGGTTGCCCCAGCATCATAGGTAATTGCAATTTGCCTAGGACAGGTCCAGCACGTTGCTCGTGCACCATAATAGACTTGTTGGTTTAACGCATAGCCACCATAGATAAAGCCTCCCCAAACTGAACCATACAAGTCAATGACTTCCCAAGTTTTACCACCATCTTTTGTCACTGTTCCGTTGTAATCTTGTGATCCGACATACATTAGATCAGGATTATTCACATTAAAAGCAAACGATCCACCGATGAGCATTGCAGAATAGCCACTAGATTTCCATTCCCAATTATGCCCTTTATCAAATGATTTAAGAATCATATCTCCTCCTAATGTCCAAACCTCATTTGGCTTAGTTGGGTGCCATTGGAAATCTTGATCTCTAAGGCTATGGTACATAAATGAATTAGAAAGATCCAATCCTGCTTCTGTCCAGTTGTACCCACCATCAGCGGTATGAAACCGTCGGGCTTGTGTAGGCCATTGCCATTGAGAACCAGTTTGCATAACCATCTCCATTGGATTGTGTGGAGAAACAGTAATTCTGTTTAAGTCAGCATTGTTTAACCCATTCGGTGTAATCGTTGTTTTTGTTGTGCCTTGATCCCATGAACTATAAACCTTGCCTGCTCCACAGAAGAAAACTCTAGATGGGTTATTTTTAAATAGATCAATACCAGTTACTGCTCCGAAATGGACTTGGTTAAAAGAATTTCCATTATTAGTACTACGAAATAATCCCTGACCATTTCCTACATAAATAGTTCCATTCATTGAGATTTTAAGGATTGCATGTACAAACTGACCCGATAACTTAAACCAGTTCTGCCCTCCATCCGTACTTTTAAACAATCCAGTTGAAGGAATGGTCGTTTGATCATCAGTAATCCAATAAGCATCTGTGCAATACCCAAGACCTGCATCATAAGACGAAGGATCAAATGCAATCTGATCTCTTCGGTCTCTATAACTAAGGTTGTTGGCCTTTAGGACGTGATTCCATGTCGTTGCCTTGTCAGTAGTAAGGTAAACGCCATGATACGTGCTAAGCGCTATAGAATTAGCTCCTACCGCTAATGCACGCGATGAATTAAAAGGATCAATAGCAAATGCGCAGGTTCCCCTTGCGTTAAATCCTGTATTTGCTGGTTCCCAGTATTCTCCTTCATCAAGGCTTTTGTACAATCCACCAACATCCGTCCCAAACAACATCAAGGAGGCATCATCACTCATCGAAAGGGCAAGTGGCCACTGGCAGCCTTCACCACCATGCTGAATACCATTGTCTAATATCTGTTGGCTCACCATTGGGATTTGCTGCCAATTCTGAGCAGAAACACTAGCAGTCAAGGCTAGAAGAATCAAAATATATAACGATTTCATAGTAAGAATTCTAAGGCGATATTAATTCGAAAAAACGTTTATTACAGCTGTCTCTGCTGGACCAAATGTAGCTCCAATATTATTCGGATTACAAGGTTGTGTACTAGAAGATAAACACCAGCCCCAACGCCTACCGTTTCCGTATACGTAACCACCCACACCGGCATTTTCTGCAGCTTGTGCATCAGCAACCATCTCCGCTACTCCAGGATTGATATAGCTTCCTACCCAAGGATAATTAATACCAAAATAACGTGCTTCTCCTTGCCAGACCGGAATTGAATAAGCATTGACAGCGGTTGTTAACTGTGCTTGTGTTTGGGCATGACCTTGGGTATGTCCTGTTTCAGGAGCAACCATTTGCAACCAGTAAGCATCTTGATAGTTTAAATGACCATCTCCATTCGGATTACTAACACTGTAGGCTGTTGGTAGGTGATGATTAAATTCAAGATCTGTTAGTGGAATCATACAGTTGGCCATGATTTCCCATATTCCTTTTTGTCTGTTGTAATTGTTTCCGCCTGCATCTCCACCAAGAACCCACATGCTTAATGCAGGATGTGATCCGAAAGCGTTAATCATCTGAAGACCATAGGCACAAGCGTTTGACTCATCTATAATTCCACGTACTTGATTACTCTTTGGATTTCCACTATCAGCCCCGCCACCAGGAAGGTACAAGTTTTGCCAGTTCACCAGCATCCCTACTTTCATTCCAGCCAACTCCGCTTCATCAAGAATCGCATTCACTCGAGCGATATATGCTGGACTCAATACAACTTCACCGTTGATGATGCTGCCCATTTGGCCACCATTCTTAAAGTTATCGTTCAATCGTGCAGGTGCATGGTGTAAAACACTTGCCCATGTTCCTGTGAATCCATAGCTTCGCAATGCTGCAAAGTAGTTCGCTGCTTGTGCCGGAGTTGCTAGTCCAAACATTTGCCATGCTGTGTCATAAACAGGAAGGTACGTCGGAGCAGTTGGAGCAATGTATGTACTACCCTTGACATGCCCAGTTACTTCAGGGTGTTGATCAGTAATGTTAACATTAATGTTGATCTGGTCATTCATCATTGGGTTTCCATTATCACTTACTTGTACCATAACTTCATACACGTTATTCTGATCGGAATCAATAGGCATTTCAAAATCCTTTTGAGAAAGAGAAAGTACACCGGTAATTGAATTTATGGAAAATTCTCCCATGTCACTTCCACCAATGATTGTCCAATCGTGATCATCGCCAGCATTGTTATCTGTTTCTTCTAAATCAACTGAAAAATTAACGTTCTCCGAATGATTCACTGTGGTATTCTGTCCACCATAGGTTACGATCTCTGGTGCTTCGTTTGGTTGTGGTGGTCCACCAACTGTAATCGCAGGAACGTCATATTCCAACCATCCTGTGCAATGCAGTTGATCTGAACTCTTAAATCCTTGAGCACACCCTGTTGCTGGTTCATAGGTGCCAAGAGATTCTGTAGTTGGATCTTCTGTCTGGTATTGTATCCCATCTATTTCTACATAATCCACCTGAATATTCTGATCCTGACCATTTATCATTCCACCATCAATAAGATTGACTCTGAGCTGAGTTAAAACAACAGGTGTGGTTACAGTGTGCGTATAAGTCATGAGTGTAGTCGGAAGCTCATTCCATGTGTGAACAACAGTTCCATTGATTTCCAGCTCGATATCTTCTGTTCCAACAAACCCTCTTGCATGCACTAAGATATCAGTTGGAAAGGCGTTGATTGGGCATCCGTTGTTTGTAGGGTCACCAGGTAAATTTGGACAGTTATCGGCAGAGTTGATTACTCCGTCACCATCTGCATCACAATTTGGTCGTGCATTATCAGGAATACATTCATCATTATCATCTGGATCAGGGATTGTTCCATAAGGGAAAAAACCATCACCGTCATTATCTATTCCATAAGGTGTGGCATCACAGACATCACCCTCGTTATCCGAATCTGCATCTTCTTGTAAAGGATTGTCGATCGATGGGCAGTTATCAGAAGCATCAAGAACTCCATCATTGTCTTGATCTGTAGAGCTTTGAAGGTTAGAAAAGACTCCGTTATTAGCATCCCAGATTATGCGGTCATCTCCATTGATATCTCCGTCTTGGTTCATATCCGCTGACAAATATTTATTGAAAATTCCATTTGCTAAATTCCAAAGCAGACGATCATTTCCATTAATATCATAGCCTGCAATTTGATTTTCTTGCTCACAGTTTCCTGCAAACATGGCCCAAACGCCTGATTTTATTTCTTTTGAAGCAGAACCTGCTCCAGACAGGTAGGAATTTTGTGTCGTAAAGTCAAAGGTCAACACATCTCCTGTAACGGCTACAGAAGTTGGAGACATAACCCCAATATGAGACCAATGATCTATCTTGACATAATACGTTTCACCATCGACTAAAAAGTCAACAGGCTCTGGAAATACGACTGTTCCATTTTCCATGAGCAGACCTGCCTTTTTTCCAACCGTAGTTGTTGGGGTTGCATCTTCCCGAAATGCAACTAGAACCCAGTCAATAACAGTTCCATTCCCAGTATTTAATGCAATATTATTGTAAGAATTTTCATTGAAATTTTCCATTTCTCTTCCTGTATAATACCAAGGAGCTCCTTGATATGGCTGAAGGATACCAAGCGTATCATTATTGTTAATTTCTCCAGGTAAAAGACCGAGGGGGTGTAATCCAGCAATCAATTTATCAGCAACTAGGTCGTAACAACCTTCTAGAAATACGGTCAATTCTACCTGAGTTGTCTGTCCACATCCTACTGATCGAATGTAAATGTTGTCAAGAACGACATCTGCTGCCTCAACACCTAAGTAGAATTCGATTAGGGCACTGGGATCAGAAGGAGCACGCATTGAAATGATTGTTTTATAGCTTTCCATTGTAGTTGTCAATGCAAAATCAGCATTTGAGTATTGGGTAAACGGTGCACTACCAAGTGCAGAAACTAATTTGATAGAGCGGTTGGTTTGTGCCCTTGCATCGAAAGAGATTTCATATTGGCTGCCTTGTGTAAGTGCCACAGGTGTGTGTGCAAATTTTACATCCCATGGATTTGGTGTTGTACTTGGGATGTCAATAGTAGCGGTACCATTATTTATACTTGCTGTGCAGCCATTGCAGCTGAAGTTTCCAAGTCCACTATCAAATGGCTCAGGACCTACAAGCTCACAGTTTTGAATGGAACAACTAGTTTCCATCAAGCAAACGTTATCAATGATCACATCACCATTAAATCCTCCTAGGTGAAACTCTAGTCTGGTATCAAAATCACTTGCATCGTTCATTGTGAAAACATGCGTGAACGTAGTCATTGCAGTTGTCAAGTTGTCGTTGTAAAAGACATAGGAGGTATAGGGTGCGCCATTTTGCCCTAGTTTTACGGTAAGTGGGCGATTGGCTGTTGATCTAGCTTCGTAGGAAAGCTGATATTCTTTTCCTTGTTCCAGTGATGACCCGTTTTGTGCAAACCCAATGCTCCAAGGATCTGCTCCTGGGTTCGTGATTGCGATATAGGCTTCACTATTGATTACCTGAGCGGGGTCTCCCCAGGACTGCCAATCTGTTAGTCCGTTGTCAAATTCAGGATTTGTAAACTGGTTACAACTATTATCTGCCAGCAATTGGTAAGGTAGAATGAATTGGATAAATACAATAAGAGGTAGGGCAAGGGAATGTTTTAGGTTCGTCATAAGAAAGAATATTAGCAGTCTTTAAAAAATTACAACTTATTTAATATGTTGTAAATCAATAGAATGATTACTAAATATACCTCTTTTCTCCTAAAGAGATGAATAGGATTTGAATCTTTTTTACAAAATTTTTACCCGAATATTTGTTATTAAATTAGGTCATTTCAATAAGAAAAGCTCGAAATTCCATGGTTTTTCCCTTTAATGTTACTTAATAAAATCGATTCGATAGTTACGCCAGAATACCTGTAAGGCTTTAATTTAAATGCGTTTAAATATAGTGATTTTTAAATAGTGAAAATACAGGAATTGTTTCTCTTTTAAGCAAATTTTTTTCTAAAAACTTATAATTTAATAAGTTTCTTGCTGACTATTCTCCTTATTTTCCGTGTAAAGTAAACAAATATCTTTGGAAAAATTGATAAGATTCATTGAAACTTAGCTCTTTGTTACAGCCTTTGATCGAATCAGTTGACCTAACGAATTGAATATTTTAATAGTTGAATGATAACAAGTAACTGTTATTCCGAACGAGGGGATAATTCTCGAAAGTCAATTGCATTAATAATTAATTACTGGCAATTCTTCTCTAAAATGATTTTTTTGCTATAGTAGTGCCCACCTTGACCATCATCGCTCTTTAGACGATAAAAATTAACTTTAGATAAGTTGGGATCAGTATAGTTATAAGTGTAGCCTTCATCATCTTCTGTACGGTCTAGCTCGGCGTCAATTGTCTGATAGCGCATGCCATCGGTACTTTTTTCGAGTTCGAAGTGGCAGAAGTCTTCTTCGCTGACAGTTGCCCATTTTAATACCCCTTTGCAGTCTTTGATCATGCTAGTAAAGCTAGTTAAAATAGCTGGAGGTGAAACAATCGTACAAGTGTAGACATACTCAGTATCATCAATGGTTTCGTTCACTCCTTCCATGCAGGCTGGAGCTTCAACGGTGACTTTAAATCCAGATTGATTATTATGACAAGGGATGACTTTCACTTGTTTGAATTCTACCTTGATAAGACCACCATCACCACCAGGGATCGTTTTTCTCTGCGTTCCTCTTAGGCAGTTTTTAGTCGCATCATATTTCCATTTGAAATGATCCTTAAATTCACCAATTATTGACTTCACTCCTTCTTTTGGTGCGATGTTGGAAAAACAGATATTCACGATGACTGGATCACCTTCAAAGTTTTTATAATCGAGTAGATTCTCAAAATAGCTAAAAGAAATTGTTCCACCTTGTTTAGCCATTAAAGGAGCAGGATCGATATCACCCATCTGAACAGAAGGGTTATTTGCACATTTTTCCTTGTCTTGAGCAAAAACAAATGTGAAGGATGCTAGAAGGATTGAAAGTAAAAGTAACCGTTTCATATATTTTTTTTACGAAATTAGTTATTGAAAGTTGATTTTCCAATAAACACTTTACAATTTTGATGCCTGACCATTATTTTTTAAACAAATCAGAGTGACTAAGGTACTCAAAATATACCAAACAAATAAAATTCGTAGATAATTCATTAGAGCGAATAGTACTAACTTTAATTCACTTATAAGAATCAAAAATTAATTGAATTCCATTCATTTGAAAAGGCTACTAGGATACAAATCGAACAGATACAATTGAATAGAGAATGAATATGAGGTGTGTTTCTAGTTTTGGGTGTAGAAAGAAAATGAAAAAGTAGGGTAAAAAAAACAGTCGCCAGATTATTGACGACTGTATATTCAACAAATTATATTTTCGAATTACAATTTCTTCAGTAATTCTGTCTTTTTCTCATTAAATTCTTCATCTGTCAATATCCCTGCTTCTTTTAATCCGCCAAGTTCTTTCAACAACTTTAGGATATCTTCCTTGGATTGAGGAGCTTCTCCTTGCTGCTGGTTAGCAGGTTTGTCCATATCGTTCATCATCATTTTTGCCATTCCAAAGCCCATTCCCATTCCTATTCCTTCACCGCCACCACCGCCAGGATTATCAGCAGCTTTTTCTATGGCTTGAGCAGTCTGAAACTTGGTAAACTTGTTCATGTCGTCAACCATGTTCATATTGGTCATCTTATCGTAGAACTCCTCAACTTCTTTAGGAAGGGTAGTACTCGTAATCTGAAATTTAGTCAACTCAATGCCAAATGGTTCAAATTCATCCTTCAATAAGGGTAGAATCTTCTCACCTAATTCAGAATAGTTAGAAACCATGTCCATGACTGAAACGCCTGATTCTGCAAGTGCTTCTGCAAACTTTGGAGCAATGATATCTCGCATACTATTGACAACTTCGTCAACTCGTACAATAGGTTTAGTGCCTGCAAATTCTTTAAAGAGTTTCTTAGGATCGGATACCTTTATAAAATAAGTACCAAAAGCCTTGACTCGAACTTGCTTAAATTCAGGATCCCTTAGGATAATTGGATTTGGTGTACCCCATTTAAGGTTAGTAAACTGCTTAGTACTCACAAAGTATACATCAGCCTTGAACGGAGAATCAAAACCATGTTTCCAACTTCTAAGCGAAGTCATGACAGGCATGTTATCCGTAATCAATGTATGCATCCCAGGAGCATATTCATCTGCAAATTGTCCCTCATCAAGGAAAAGGGCACGTTGAGATTCTCGAACAGTTAACTTAGCACCATGTTTTATGTTTGCATCCTTATCAGGAAACTTCCATAATATGATATCTTTGTCAGTTTCTACCCAATCGATTACCTCAATTAATTCACCTCTTATAAAATCAAAAAGTCCCATAAATTGAATTTTACTTATAGAAAAATAAGAATATTCTTCTCATGTGAAAAGAAAAGTAGTGTTTCAAAAAATGTATGCTGTTTATTTGATAAAGAGATCAAGTGTTATCCACCTGTTTCTCTTCTTAATTGAGCCATTTGTGTTGTCCACAGTTGTTTTTGTTCATCAACTTCATCACTATCGCACCAATCTGAAATTTCGCAGATGGTTTCACCTGTAACTGGAGATTTTTTAAATCTGAATTCTAGAAACTCCTCATCACTCTCGGCATCTTCCCATTTAAATTTTAGTCGTTCATTTTCAATATCATCGATTAACTGTGCTACTTCTTCTGCACCATCCCAGGTGTATGTGAATACGTCATCAGTAATATCAACAGAATCACAAAACCATCTTATTAGACAATTTGGTGTTGATAAAAATTTATATAAAATGGTAGGAGATGCTCTGAACAAGAATTCCATTTCAAAAGAAACTCTATTCATATTGTTCTTTATTTATTATCAATTTTTAAATACATGAACTGCAATAAAAAGTAAAAAAACGATTTATCCAAATTAGAAGGGTAGTAAAATCATAATAATAATTAAGGAATAAGAAAAATTATTCATTTATAATAAAATAATAAATAATTTAATCGCTCTCACAACATTCTATATGCTAATTTGTTATAAAGTAAATATAAACGTAATTGTTCTGATTAAATCAAATATGGTAGAGTCATTTTTGCAATGATTCGTCTAACAAATTGTTTAGACGAAAAATTAGAAAAGATATAACTAGAAATAAATTTAAGCTGTGGGAATGGAACTAATCATTCAAAATGTTGCTTTGGAGGCTTTTTTCCCCTACTTTTGTTACTTACACACTATAATTATGACACCATTTTTTTTCATTAAACCCGCTACGATAGTATGAGGCAGTTAAAAATTACGAAGTCAATAACAAATCGTGAGAGCCAATCTCTTGAAAAGTATTTACAGGAAATTGGAAAAGTTGATTTGCTCACCCCAGAAGAAGAAGTGGATCTTGCAAAGAAAATTAAGCAAGGCGACCAGCTGGCGTTGGAGAAATTGACAAAAGCAAATTTACGATTTGTTGTCTCAGTAGCAAAACAATACCAAAATCAAGGTTTATCACTTAGTGATTTGATCAACGAAGGAAACTTAGGGTTGATCAAAGCCGCACAAAGATTTGATGAAACTCGTGGGTTTAAATTCATTTCTTATGCAGTTTGGTGGATTCGTCAATCCATCCTTCAAGCATTAGCAGAACAATCTAGAATTGTTCGTCTACCACTCAACAAAGTGGGCTCTTTAAATAAAATCAATAAGGCCTTTTCCCAACTGGAACAGGAATTCGAACGTGAGCCTTCGTCTGATGAGTTAGCAGAAATGCTTGAAATTGCTACAGAAGAAGTGGAAACAACTCTTGGTGTTGCTGCGCGCCATGTATCTATGGATGCGCCTTTCGTCGAAGGGGAAGACAATTCGTTACTTGACGTTCTGGAGAACAATAACACTCCATCAACTGATGTAAAACTCGACTACAGAGAATCCCTAAGAACGGAGATTGAGCGCTCTTTAAGTACATTAACAGAACGCCAACACGAAGTAATAAAGTATTATTTCGGAATTGGCGTCGAACATCCAATGTCTCTTGAAGACATCGGTGAAAAGTTTGGCTTGACGCGAGAAAGAGTTAGGCAAATTAAAGACAAAGCGATTAACAAACTCAGAACTACGTCTAGAAGTAAACACTTAAAAACGTACCTGGGGGCATAATCCTTACCATTCTTAAACTAATAAAAAGCGCAGTCTGTTTCAGGCTGCGCTTTTTTCGTTTATTTATTATCTTTACACCTTTATCAGAAAGGCATTTAACCAAAAGACAAGATGCTTACTTAAGTTAAATTAAACGATCACCCAAATTATCCTTGTTGAAATATGAATACTAATGAGTTGACAATTGAGCAAATTAGACAATCAGATCTCGAAAAATGGCACAAAATGGAAAAAGGTGCCCTCGAACTTCTAAAAATTGTAGGTGAATTGCGATTCGATAGAAATGTAGAACTTATTCTCTTTAGAAGAAGTATTTATGATTCAAGACCAAGTGAGGTGTTAAACGATCACCTTTTTGCTAAAAACTACGTCCATCAGCCAATATCAGTATTCACTAGTCTGGATCTAGCCAATGCGATCGCAAGAATGAACCTAGCCCCAGCCAGAATAGACATCGGTAAACTCGGAACCGAATGGCTCATCTCTAAAAATAAGTTTGAAAGTCTGGACGCATTCCTAACTACCAAAATTGGTGACTTCGTCGGTCAAGACAAAAAAGTCATTAACCCAAGAGATGTCATCCTTTATGGTTTCGGACGAATCGGTCGTCTAGCCGCTCGTAGAATCATTGAAACCACTGGTAGAGGAGAGCAACTCCGACTCAAAGCTGTGGTCATTCGAGCAAAAATGAAGGAGAACCGAAAAACTGAAATGAAGAAAAGAGCCTCCCTCCTAAGGAAAGACTCCGTGCACAATAAGTTTAGAGGCACTGTTAGCGTAGACTCGAAGAACGAAGAACTAATCATCAATGGTAATCGGGTGAAAATGATATTCGCAAATCATCCAACAGATATCGATTACACAGAATATGGTATTAAAGATGCACTACTTATTGATAATACAGGCGTTTGGCGGGACAAGAAAAGCCTAAGCCAACACTTACGACCTGGTGTAAAGCAAGTCCTGTTTACTGCTCCTGGGAAAGGCATCCCAAACATAGTACATGGTGTCAACCATAAAACGCTTGACTTCAAGAAAGATCCAGTCTTTTGTGCGGCTTCATGCACCACAAATGCAATTGCTCCAGTACTCAAAGTTATTGAAGATAACCTAGGTATTGTTCGCGGTCATGTCGAAAGTATTCACGCTTATACTAGTGCTCAGAATCTACTTGACAATTTTCATAAGAAACCAAGGAGAGGCCGCGCTGCTGCTGTCAATATGGTCATAACCTCTACTGGGGCGGCGGCTGCAATCGGAAAAGTTATTCCTGCTTTGGAAGGGAAATTAACCGGTAGTGCTATCCGTGTTCCAATTCCTAATGGTTCACTTGCCATATTGAATCTAGGACTAAAGAAAAAAACGAGCTTGGATGAGCTACATGAAATGATTAAGCAAGCCTCCTTGCATGGCGATTTGGTTGAGCAAATCAAGTATTCAACTTCTATGGATTTTGTTTCAAGTGACGTCGTCGGTCCTGGGCACGCTTCTATTTATGACATGCCTTCCTCGCAGATTTCAGAGGACGGAAAGAATGTAACCATTTATGTCTGGTATGATAACGAATATGGATATACCTGCCAGGTAGTTAGACTCGCAAAATATGCTGCACAAGTCAGACGCTTACGATACTACTAGTCGCCAACTGTTATTGCTATGGCTAACAGTATGGCTAATATCAGGTTGTGGATCAGAACAAAAGAACCCGTCTCTAGTAACGGATGAGAATGAAAA
Source organism: uncultured Saprospiraceae bacterium (assembly GCA_937959115.1). GTDB lineage: Bacteria > Bacteroidota > Bacteroidia > Chitinophagales > Saprospiraceae > JAHDHB01. Next base: position 95,732 of record CALGAW010000011.1, on the reverse strand, counting down.
TTCAATGCTCGTAGATGTGGTAAAGCCTATTTCCAATGTTGTTAAAGCTGATTACTATGTGGATGGATTCGATTACCCAGTCGGTAAACCTGATGCAAATAGGTATTACAATGCACAGGTTTTTGGTAAAAACGATCATTTAGGCGACGACTGGAATGGTACTGGTGGTGGCAATTCTGATTTGGGTGACCCTATCTATTCTATTGCAAATGGATATGTTAAATATGCAAAAGACCTTACTGGAGGTTGGGGTAAAGTCGTTAGAGTTAATCATTATTGGAAGGATGGACGCACCTGTGAATCTCTTTATGCCCATTGTGACGAAATGAAAGTCAAAGCTGACCAATGGGTGAAACGAGGTGATCTGATAGCTACGATTGGCAATGCAAACGGTGCTTATTATGCCCATTTACACTTCGAGATTCGCTCAGACACCAGTTTGGATGTTGGGGGAGGATACGATTCTGACACCACAGGTTACCTAGATCCCACTAAATATATCAAAGAACATCGAAGATCCAAATAGTGAAAACGTTGAATGGCAGTAAGCGGATGTTATTCATTTGCTACGGATGATATCTGAGTCGTTCATCTGGTTCAAAGATATTGTGTTTTTGTTTATGAAAATCAATAGGAATGAAGCACTAACGTTAAAATATATTGGAAAATATAAAAATAATTAATCAATATTATTTACATTTGAACATATTGAAGAATCATTGATTCTCCATCTGTTGATTACCAAATAAACCCAAGCGTAATCAATTTTAATATTGGATGTCCTTAAATTTCGAAACGCCGATTTTCGGGCACCCGTGGTATGCAATACTGCATATTTTTTTTCCCACATTAAAATTGACCAAATATGACCCTTCAAAGAGTATTCATTGCAATTCTATTCTTTACATGTATTAGTTTCAACTTATTTGCCCAATGTCCGGGCTCTCCACCATTAGCATTTACATTTGAATCAACTGAATCCAGGTGTGAATCAAATGGAACAATTACCATGCATATTACAGGAGGAACTCCATTTACTGATCCTAGTGGCAACCCAATTTATAACAATACAATCATTGCCCCAATTGTTACTCCAATTGGAGGGCAGGCTGATTCAGTCTTTGCAGCATTAGCAGCAGGCACTTATACTGTAGAAGTAGCTGACGCAAATGGTTGCAAAGTCACACACTCGGTAACTGTACCAGGCACTCATATGCAATTAGAACTAACTCCAACCTGGGGAGATGCTACTTGCGACGGGCTAGGTGGTGGTTGGATTTGTGGTACGCCTGATGAAGGACGTCCATGGCCTCCAGGATATTATCAATATCAATTATTTGATGGAAGTACAAATCCACCCACACCGCTAGGACCAATTAGCCTAGATAGTTGTTTTACCGATTTAGCCGAAGGCTCTTATCAGATTAGAGCTTATGATAGCTGTCAAAACTTTCAAACAAGAGATGTTATTTTAGGAAAAAAGACATATTCTTCGAGTCCATTTGTTGCTGAATACGTTAATTGGAAACTTTGTGATACTACCTGTATAATTTTTTACGCAGTCAACACCACTACCTTTTTCGGGGAATTTCCCTACTCATGGGAAATATACGAATCTACAGAACCATCTTTGGTTGGCCAAACTGGTACTTTTGATGCCCCAAATGAACGAGATACCTTCTGTATTTCTGGTTTAGAAAATGGGAATTTTAGAATGAGAGTTACTGATGAATGTGGTTATGTTGGTTCTACAACTGAAAGTTGGAGTGGACCTCGATTGTTTTCAAACTTTGGATTTGACTGTACTGGGGGTGAAGGAGCTCACATTACTCTGACGCACAATTTAACAAACCATACAACATGTCCTGCAGGAGTAAACCCTATTTGGGAGATGATATCATTTCCTCCAGGTGATACAATTCGTCCCCCTCAAGATTCTAACTATTTTCCAAATCTAGAAGACGGAACCTATTGTTTTCAAGTTACGGACTGTTGTGGATTTATATCCTCAACCTGTCGAACAACAGTTGTACCATCTTGGACTCAACGAATAAGTTCACAATATACTACCTGCGACTCAACTGTTGTTAGGTTTTTCGCTTCTTATAGACAGTATGGTGCAGCTCCTCAAGGGTATGTATCCGTGCTTACAAGTGCTCCTACTGGCTATACAGGTATAGTCCCAGATACAGCACATAGCACAATAACAGGTCCTCGAGGAGTTTATTGTTTCGAAGCCTATGATGATTGTGGGAACATGGCAGACACCTGTTATACAATTGACCCTCCTCCGTTTGAATATGACTTAGATATCGATATTACTCCTGGATGTGTTACTGGAAATCAACTTGATATTTCACTTACAAGGAGTGGTGGTAGTGTATACTATCAACTTTTTGCTTTAAATCCCTATAACTATATGGGAATTCACTTCTCTTCCAATTCTTTTAATAATCTGTCAACAGGTGATTATAGAATTCGTGTATACAACTCAACAGGAGCTTGTGAACTTTTATTAGACACCATCACGATTCCTGAATATGTGCCTCCAGCAATAACTGGAGCTTGGGGGATTGAGTGTACAAATGGTGCAGGTTTAATTTCTGTCGCAGGTTCTGGTGGGAATACTCCTTATACCTATGAATTGTTTCAGGGGCCAGTTACAAGACCCTTACAATCGACTCCAAATTTTCCTGGCTTACCTGCAGGAACATATGATGTCCGGTTAAACGATAATTGTAATAATTCTGCAGTAACAACAGTGTCAATAGAACCATTTATGCCCATTCTAAAGGGATATGGTGGTTCCTTCTGTGCTGGAGATTCTGCCGCAATTTATGTTGACTATATTGAATTAGCAACCTATAGCTGGACTGGTCCAAATGGTAACATGTCCGACACTTCAATTTTAACATTTCCAAATATTTCAATTGCAGATGCAGGCACGTACACCGTGAATATTGATGTAGCCAATCCTGACCAAACTGCTTGTGTTGCTCAAACATTAACAGTTGAAATTGAAGTGTTTGACTGTAGTTGTACTGTAGGAGCTTTCTCCGCATCAATGGTTGACTGTAATGCGGCCATGAATGGAACTGCAACTGCAAATATCAATAGCGCAACTGGTGGACCATTTACTTATGTTTGGAGTAATGGTGGAAATACACAAATGATTAGTAATCTTGGACCGGGTTCTTATGCTGTTACAATAACAGATGCAGGAGGTTGCTCAGTTACAGGAGATACATTGATCACACAACCAATGGCTTTAACGCTTACTGGAACCTCTACAAATATTGATTGTAATGGTTCAAATAATGGTAGTATTGATATCACACCATCCGGAGGCACCACTGCTGGAACAAGCTGTACGGATTATTCTTATAATTGGAGTAATATGGGCGTTACTCAGGATCTAAGCAACCTTGGTCCTGGTACATATTCAGTGACTGTAACTGACTGCAATGGGTGCACCGTAGTTCAATCTTATACCATCTCAGAACCAGCCGCCTTAACACTCTCTGGTATTGCAACTAATATAACTTGTAACGGTGCAAACAATGGTAGTATTAACATCACACCAGGTGGAGGAACTACCGCTACTGGACAGATCTGTGCCGATTACGCCTATAATTGGAGTAATATGGATGTTACTCAGGATCTGAATAACCTAGGACCTGGTACTTATACTGTTACAGTTACAGATTGCAATGGATGTTCAATCATTCGGTCCTATATGATCTCGCAACCAGCTGCTATATCTTGTACTGTTACAGGAACGAATGCTAATTGTGCTGGAATTGGCGACGGTACCGCTACCTCCTCCGTTCAAGGAGGGACAATGCCATATTCCTATCTATGGAACACAGGAGCAATGACGGCCAATCTTAACGGTCTATCAGCAGGCACCTACACGGTAACGGTTACTGATGCGAATAATTGTTCTACAGTTTGTTCGACCACAATTATGCAACCCTCAACAGGTATTGTCTCTATCGCCTCTAGTATTATCAATGTGGCATGCTATGGTGAAGCATCTGGCTCTGCGACATACCAAACCAGTGGAGGGACACCTCCTTATTCATTGGATTGGAGTAATGGGCAACAAGACACAAACATCCCTACAAATGGCCAAGCGACATTAGCGAATTTGGCAGTTGGTACCTATTTCGTTACGATTACCGATGCCAATGGATGTACGTTGATAAAGTCTTTTACGATAACACAGAATCCTGATCTGATCGCAGCAGTACTTAATGTAACAGAACCAACTTGTCATGGAGAGTCTACCGGATTAGCAACTTATAATCCAAGTGGGGGAGTGGCACCCTATTATTACAACTGGGATTCAGGTGAAACTACCCAAACTGCGTCTGGCCTTTCAGCTGGATTTAATTATACCACAGTTACAGATGCCGTTGGATGTAGTAAAACATATTCTTTATTCTTATTCCAGCCCCCATTATTAACTTGTATGATTGATATGACTCCTGTAACCTGTAATGGAGACAGTGATGGTACAGCGACAGCAACTGTTACTGGTGGAACTTTAAATCCTGGGAATACAAACTATCAGTACTTATGGAGTACTGGTGAAACAACACCAGGTATTAGTAACCTTACTGCTGGTACCTACATGCTTACCGTGATGGATGACAACGGTTGTACATCTACCTGTTCAGTTGTTGTAATTGAACCCGATGAATTGATCGTTACATTATCAGGCACCGATCTGTTATGTAACGCGGATAATAGTGGAACAATTGATATGACCGTAACTGGTGGTAATAATTGTGGCATTAGTAATCCTGGTAGTTTCTTTGGAAATCAAGACACTTACCTTTGGAGTAATGGTGCCACCACAGAAGACCTTTCTGGGTTAGCAGCTGGTACTTACACCGTTACAGTCACAGATTGCAAAGGATGTGTGGCTACTGGGTCATATACACTATTAGAGCCTCCATTATTGACAGCAGCTGCCCTTGGCACTAACCTGTTATGTAATGGAGATAACACTGGTAGCATAGAATTAACAGTTACGGGTGGAACTCCTGCTTATAGTTATAACTGGAGCAATGGTATGACTTCTGAAGATCCGATGGGTCTCGCAGCAGGTACTTATATGGTAACGGTAACAGATGATAATGGTTGTACCGCTACTACTTCAGTAACATTAACCGAACCGCCTGTACTAATGGCTACCGCTTCTGGAACCGACTTATTGTGTTTCGAAGACTCTAGCGGAAGTATCAACCTAACTGTAACTGGTGGAACAACGGCCTACAGCTATGTATGGAGCAATGGAATGACCACAGAAGATCCTATGAGTTTGACTGCTGGGACATACATGGTAACGGTCACAGACATGAATGGCTGTCTTGCAATGACTTCTGTGACATTGACTGAACCTCCTTTACTTACTGTAACAGCTAGTTCAACCGAAGTAACCTGTTACGGTGGAAGTGATGGAACAGCAAACGCAACAGTAACAGGAGGAACCCCTGCTTATACTTATGACTGGAGCAATGGAGCAAGTACCAAAAGTATCACAGGATTAAGCGCTGGTACTTATACTTTAACAGTAACCGATGCAAACGAATGTACAGCAACAACGTCAGTAATAGTAATTGAACCACCAGTTTATAGCTGTGATATGACAGTAGTAGCGGATGTTACCTGCTACGGCTACATGGATGGAATAGCTATGGCAGGTGCAACAGGTGGAACCCCAGGATATACTTACCAATGGGGGCCAGGAGCGCATAACCAAAGTACTCAAACTGCTACAGGCTTAGCGGCAGGTACCTTCTCTGTAACAGTGACGGATAGTCGAGGTTGCCCACTCGTTTGTAGCGTGACCGTAAACCAACCACCAAAATTAGAAGCAACAGTTGCCATAACAGATGTAAGCTGTTTCTCTGATTCAGATGGTTCAGCGACTGTCACTGCAACAGGCGGAGTTCCAGGTTACCTATATCAATGGGATTCGGGCGAAACTTCGGCGACAGCGACTGGCTTGTCTCCAGGTACTTACAGCGTAAGTGTTACTGATTTGAACGGTTGTTGTTATATAACCTCTGCAGTAGTCGGTGCTACTGTTTGCGACCCTTGTCAGCAAGCAGAAGATGGTGTATTGGATATTTGCGCAGAAATCGATGCAGACCCAAATCACCCGTTAGCAACATTAGATTGTGATAATGGCGGAATTATAAATAGTATAGAATGTGCAGAAGGAACCAACCCACTTGATCCAAATGATGATTGTGCTGCAGTAACTTCGGGTAACATTGATATTTGTACCATTTTAACTGCTGATCCTTCAAATCCTTTGGGAGCTGAAGATTGTGATAATGGTGGAGTGACCAATGCGGATGAATGTAATGCACAAACAAACCCAACTGATCCTGCTGATGACTGCGATGCAGCAATTAATGAAGGAATTGACATTTGTGCAATCGTTCTAAATGATCCGATGGGCACAATGGCTAATGAAGATTGTGATGATGGTGGAATTTCAAATATAAATGAATGTAACAATGGAGGAGATCCAACTGATCCAGCTGATGACTGTGAAGTCGCTGCGGATATGAACATGGACATCTGCGCATTACTTGATCCAGATGGCGATGGAACATTTGATCCTTCCATTCCTTGGGCAACGCTTGATTGTGATAACGGCGGTGTGACAAACATCGATGAATGTATCGCAGGAACTGATCCTAGTGACCCAAGTGACGATCCAACTTGCGCTTGTCATGATGCAGAAGTAGGTACAATTGATATCTGTGCTATCCTAGCTGCTGATCCTTCTAATCCACTTTCTACAATGGATTGCGATGAAGGAGGAATAGACAATCTAACAGAATGTAATGCTGGAGGGGATCCACTTGACCCTGCTGATGATTGTATGATTGCAGATCAGGCAAATGTTGATATTTGTGCAATGATTACTGCTGATCCTTCACATCCATTGGCAAATGTAGATTGTGATAATGGTGGCGTTCTGAATATTGATGAATGTGCGAATGGAGATGATCCATTTGAACCAAGTGATGATTGTCAATCAGCTTTAGATTTAGGTTTAAACATTTGCGCATTAATCAATTTTGATCCAACTCACCCTTTGGCGTCCTTAGATTGTGATGGTGGTGGTGTAATGAATATCACTGAGTGTAACACTGGAGAAGACCCAAGCGATCCTGCAGATGATTGTGAATCTGCAGCTGCTGCTGATTTAGATATCTGTGCAATGATTCTAAGTGGTCAAACAGGTTGGGCTACGTTAGATTGTGATCATGGTGGTGTCAATAATGGAGTAGAATGTGCTAATGGTGGAAATCCTAGCGATCCACAGGATGATTTAGCCTGTCCTTCTGATCCTTGTGAAGAGGCAGCCGCTAATAATGTAGATGTCTGCGCCATACTAACGGCTGATCCAACCAATCCAATAGGAACATTAGATTGTGATCATGGTGGAATCGATAACCAAACAGAATGTGATAATGGTGGAGATCCGACTGACCCTGCAGACGATTGTACAATAGCAGTAATGCCAGGAGTAGATATTTGTGCGATCTTGACCAATGATCCGTCGAATCCATTGGGTACTCTAGATTGTGATAATGGTGGCGTTGATAACCAAACAGAATGTGCTAATAGTGGAAATCCAACGATACCTGATGACGATTGTCAGATTGCGGTGGATGCTGGATTAAACCTATGCGCATTAATCAATTACGATCCAAATCATCCTTTAGCCCAATTAGATTGTGACGGTGGTGGTGTACGAAACATTATTGAATGTAATACAGGAGAGGATCCTACTGATTCAGGTGATGATTGTGAGGCAGCTGTTGAAGCGGATATGGATATTTGCTTGATCATTAGCGTAGGTGGTCATCCATGGGCAACAATGGATTGTGATCGAGGTGGAGTAGACAATGCGACAGAATGCGCTTCCGGAGGAAATCCGAACGATCCTATCGACGACCAAACCTGTAATCTCGACGCTTGTCTTGAGGCAGCATCCAATAATACGGATATATGTGCAGTGATTTTAGCAAATCCGAATAGTCCATTGGCAACTTTAGACTGTGATGATGGAGGAATTGATAACCAAACAGAATGTAACAATGGTGGTGACCCTAATGATCCAGATGATGATTGCACAATAGCAGGTGCTCCTGGAGTGGACATCTGTGCGATTTTATCCGCTGATCCAACGAATCCATTAGGAGATCTGGATTGTGACGATGGTGGAATTAGCAATCAAGATGAATGTGACAATGGTGGAGATCCATTTGATCCATCTGATGATTGTCAAGTAGCTGTTGATGGAAACATTAATATTTGCTTAATCATCTTTGGCGATCCAAATCATCCATTAGCTTCACAAGATTGTGATAATGGTGGTATTGATAACTACACTGAATGTGCTAGTGGTGAAGATCCAACTGATCCTGCTGATGATTGCAATACTGTGATTGATGAAGATATTGAAATCTGTTCAATCATACTAGGAGCAAATGGAAATCACCCGCTAGCAACTCTAGACTGTGATAATGGGGGTGTTGACAACACACATGAGTGTCAGCATATGACAGATACGAATGATCCAAGTGATGATTGCATAGCAGCGATTCGTTGTAATCTAGATATTTGTGACTTGATCGGTGGTGATCCAAATCATCCACTTGCAGATAAAGACTGTGATGATGGAGGTATGGATAACTGGTCAGAATGTCAGAGTGGTGGTGATCCAAACAATCCAGCGGATGATTGCATTGCAGCAGTTGCTGATACGGCTAACATTTGCCTGATTATTTACAATAATCCAGATCATCCAATGGCTTCAACAGATTGTGACAATGGTGGTGTGCCGAACTGGTATGAATGTCAAAATGGTGAAGATCCATTAGATCCTACGGATGATTGTAATACTGCAATAGACGTTGGAGCAGATGTTTGTACAATTATCATTACCCACCCAACAAGTCCTATTGCGACCTTAGATTGTGATGGTGGTGGAATCGATAATGGAACAGAATGTGCGAATGGTGGAGATCCTGCTGATCCTGCAGATGATTGTCTAGTCGCAATCGCTACTGGCGAAGATATCTGTACCATAATTGGAACAAATCCGAATCACCCAATGGCAAGTATTGACTGTGACAACGGTGGAATTGATAACGGAACAGAGTGCGCGAATGGTGGAAACCCTGCCGATCCAGCTGATGACTGTACTGTTGCAAAAGCAGCAGGTGTTAATGTTTGTGCATTGATTGCTTATGATGCTACTCATCCATTAGCAACACTGGATTGCGACAATGGTGGTGTGGATAACTATACAGAATGTGTTGACGCTGCTAATGATCCTTGTGATCCTGCAGATGATTGTGAATCTGCTGTAGATGCAGGTATGGATATCTGTGCTATCTTATCTGCTAACCCTGGTCATCCTTGGGCATCGATGGATTGCGATAACGGCGGAATAGATAACGAAACAGAATGTGCAAGTGGTGGAGATCCAAGTGATCCAATTGATGACGGAGCTTGTCCACCAGACTTATGTGAAGAGGCATACAATGGAAATATTGATATCTGTGCAGAGCTTTCTGCAAATCCAAATGACCCAATGGGAACTATGGACTGTGATAATGGTGGAATCGACAATCAAACAGAGTGTAACAATGGAGGTAATCCAATTGATCCAGATGATGATTGTTTAATGGCCATCAATGCAGGACTTAATCTTTGTGCTATGATTAACGGTGATCCGACGCATCCAATGGCTTCACTTGATTGTGATGGCGGTGGTATTATGAACATCACTGAATGTCTTAATGGGGAAGACCCAACAGAGCCAAGTGATGACTGTATGGCTGCAATCGATGCAGAAGTCAATATTTGTCAGATAATCAACTACGAACCAACTCATCCGATGGCAACACAGGATTGTGATAACGGTGGAATTGATAACTGGACGGAATGTCAGAATGGCGGTGATCCAAGTGATCCAATCGATGACTGTGATGTTGTGTTAACGGAACAGGTTGATCTTTGTGTATTCTTATCGAATGATCCAAACAATCCAATTGGAAATGCAGATTGTGACGAGGACGGGGTGACGAATGGCACAGAGTGCGCGGATGGCACTGATCCGCTTGATCCTTGCGACTTTAACCCAATTAGTATCACCTTACCAGTAACTGCTGACCAGACACCTTGTGGCTTGTGTCCAGATTTAACACCAATTACCACAATCTTGCCAGGTAATATTGCTGGTATTAGTAGTGTTTGCGTTTCGGTAGAGGTGTCGGAATTGAATGGATTCACAACGGATAGTTCCGCTATTAGAGTGACTATGCCATCTGATCCTCGATTTACATTTACTTGGGACCCAACGCTTACGACTTGTGGATTGTTGACGTTCAATAATCCTGATTGGAGTTATGCAGGTAACAATGGAATCGTTCATACATTCGAATACATAGCACCTAGCCAAGTGATCGTTGGCAGTGGATCTTCAGCATTTGGATATGCTGCAACTTACGATCCACAATCAACGGATGGTCAGACTACAATTACGGCTACGATACGACCGTTTAGTGGTGGTGAATGTAATATTTTGAATAATACGGATTCAGAGCGATTGGTGTACTTTGAATAAGGATTGAATTGCGTATTTGGTAAGGGCGAATTACCCGTTTTGTTAGAGCGAATTACAATTCGCCCCAATGCAGACCACAGAAAAGGGATGAGTGTAAAACTGATCCCTTTTCTTATGGATGCGCGTGAGTGGTGGTAGCAAGGCGCGACCGCAGGAGCGAGACCGAAGGGCCGAACGTTAGTGAGCTGCGGACGACACGACCCGGAATGAGTAGAGGTGTTTGATAAAACCCCTCTAGGAATGAAGGGGCACGCCCTAAAAATCATTCTTATTACTTTATTCACTGATTTATTAGGAGTTTATTGCGCAAACCTTCAGTTTTAACAAATTATATATTAAATTAGAATCTTAAGATAAAACAACTACCTTTCGAAATAAACATTGAAACTATGAAAGTAGGAATTCCAAAGGAATTAAACCCTGAAGAATCAAGAGTGGGAGCGACTCCCAAAACCTTAAAAAGGCTGAAAAAGCAAGGATTCGAGGTGATCGTACAAAAAGGAGCTGGAGAAAAAGCAAATTTTTCAGATCAAAATTATCAAGATGCAGGTGCTACGATTGTTGAAAGTAGTGATGAGTTGTATGATAGCAGCGATATCATCCTGAAAGTGCTCGCTGTGACACCTGATGAGGTCACTAAAATGCGCAAGGGGCAAGTGATGTTAAGCTATCTGCGGCCCGCTCAGAATCAAGACTTACTAAAATTATTAGCTGAAAAGGGGGTAAATGCCGTTGCTATGGATACGATCCCTAGGATTTCTCGAGCACAAAAGATGGATGTACTGTCTTCGATGGCAAATATAGCTGGATATCGATCAGTGATTGAAGCTGCAAATGAGTTTGGTCGTTTTCTAAATGGTCAAATTACAGCTGCGGGAAAAGTTGATCCTGCGAAAGTGCTGGTGATTGGTGCTGGAGTCGCAGGTTTGGCAGCGATCGGAACAGCAAAATCTCTAGGAGCAATTGTTCGAGCATTTGATACGAGGATGGAAGTGGCAGAGCAAATTGAAAGCATGGGGGCAACCTTTTTGACGGTTGAGATTGATGAAGATGGTTCTACAGATTCAGGATATTCTAAAGTGATGAGTCCTGCGTTTATTGAAGCGGAAATGGCTTTGTTTAAAGAGCAAGCCAAGGAAGTGGATATCATCATTACTACTGCTCAGATTCCTGGGCGAAATGCACCAAAATTAGTGTTGGACTATCATGTCGCGGCAATGAAACCGGGCTCTGTGATTGTGGATTTGGCGGCATCAACAGGAGGGAATTGTGTATTGACTCAAAACGGGAAAACGATCACAACAGATAATGGTGTAATCATTGTTGGAAAAGTCGATCAATTGCCTGCTCAAGCGAGTCAGTTATATGGAAATAATCTCTGTCATTTGCTAGATGATATGGGCAAAGCTGAGAATTTTAAAATTGACATGGAAGACGATGTCGTTTCTAGAGCCATGGTCACATATAACGGTGCAATTAACTGGCCTCCTAAACCATTGTCCGTAAGTCCTCAGCAACCTAAGTCAGAACCAGTAGCAGCAGCTGTTGTACCTACGAAACCAACTGAAGCCGAGTTAGCAGCGAAAAAGAGTAAGCGGACGTTTGGAACCCTTGCCTTGATTGGTGTTTTGCTTTATTTACTTGGTATGGTGGCACCAGGCGACTTTATGCAACATTTTACGGTCTTTGTGCTATCGGTATTTATTGGATGGCAGGTGATCTGGAATGTCTCTCACTCTTTACACACCCCGTTGATGGCAGTTACAAATGCGATCAGTGGTATCATTATTATTGGCGGTTTGCTGCAAACTTCTAACGACTTTTCAAATCCTATGACGATTCTTGCATTTATTGCGATTCTCGTTGCCTCCATCAATATTGTTGGGGGATTTGTCGTTACGCACCGTATGTTGAAAATGTTTAGAAAATAACACTATGATTTCTGCACAAATACAGCTTGCATCGTATCTCTTTGCAAGTATCTTATTCATTTTAAGCCTTGGCGGTCTTTCTTCTCAAGAATCTGCTAAAAACGGCGTTCTATATGGAATTGTTGGGATGGTGATTGCCATTGTTTCTACCGTATTAGGAGAAGATGTCTCAGGACATATTTACATCCTTGCGGCGATTTCAGTTGCCTCAGTTATTGGAGTCTTGGTCGCTCGAAAGGTAGAGATGACCTCTATGCCACAGCTGGTCGCAATTTTGCATAGTTTTGTTGGGTTGGCGGCTGTTCTGGTGGGCTTTGGCTCCTATCTGGATCCGCATACTCAAGCATTATCGGGTACAGCACATACGATTCATCTGGTTGAGATATTTATTGGAGTCTTTATTGGGGCGATCACCTTTACGGGATCGATTATCGCCTGGGGGAAACTAGATGGGAAGATTCGGAGTAAACCATTGTTGTATCCTGGTCGTCATCTGGTTAATATTGGACTTGTGATTATTTGTTTAGTCTTGGGTGCTTTCTTTTCGATGGCAACGGGGACAAGTGGCATGTTGTTTTTAATTATAATGACTGCGATTTCCAGTTTTATTGGGGTGATGTTAGTCATGGCAATTGGTGGAGCCGATATGCCAGTTGTAGTGTCGATGCTAAACTCTTATTCAGGGTGGGCGGCCGCAGCTGCTGGGTTTATGTTGGGCAATGATCTATTAATAGTGACAGGAGCGCTTGTAGGCAGTTCTGGAGCGATTCTCTCCATTATTATGTGTGATGCGATGAACCGTTCATTCTGGTCAGTAATCTTTGGCGGTTTTGGAGAAGCGCCGAAGGGTGAAGCAATGGCAGTAGAAGGGGAAGTGACCTCTTTAGAGCATGATGAGGTTGCAGACTTACTTGATAATGCTAAGACTGTATTGATTGTACCTGGTTATGGTATGGCAAGAGCAAAGGCGCAATTCCCAATATTTGAAATGGTAGAGGTGTTGAAAAAGAAAGGAAAAGAAGTACGGTTTGGGATACATCCAGTAGCAGGGAGGTTGCCAGGCCATATGAATGTCTTGTTGGCAGAGGCGAATGTCTCGTATGATATTGTGCTTGAAATGGAGGAAGTCAATGATGACATGGATAAAACAGATTTAGTATTAGTGATTGGAGCCAACGATATTGTTAATCCTGGTGCGGAAAATGATCCTGCAAGTCCAATCTATGGTATGCCAGTAATTCAGGTATGGAATGCTAAAAATGTAATCGTTATGAAGAGATCGATGGCGACAGGATATGCTGGCGTTCAAAATCCATTGTTTTTTAAAGAGAATACCGATATGCTATATGGTGATGCCAAAGAAAGTGTTCAGAAAATAAATAATCATCTGACAAGTTAATACTGACTATTCTTGGAACTGAGCGGGGTTAGATTTTTTCAAACCGATCAATCAACTGTGCGTTTTTTTCATTTCTCTTCAATAGAATCGCCCATTCTCCTTCTTCAAAATAGACCAAGGCCCATTGATCGCGTTCAGCAAGGCGTCGGCCGAGGAATGTGAGTGCCTCTGTTGTCTCTCCATTTAAGCGATAAAAAAGTACATTGAACTTATAGCGTTCGTTTTCTTGATTCCAGTAATTATCGTTACTAAAAGACTGTTTAGAAAAGTCTTGTACCTTAGGAGCAGTATATAACTTTTCAGTTGGAGCCAGGTAATAGGCCAAATAACTCCCAGATAATTGATTGTTGAATACTGGTCCGACAAGGCTGTTTTCGGTAAAGAATTTCGCTGGCTTTACCATAGAACTTCCTGCGCCGAGACCTATCGGTTTTTTAAAGGGGTGCCATAATCCACTTACCCAGATCAATGGAAGTAAAATAAACAAGGCTAAAAGGGGCGACTGATAACTAATTAATCGATTTGAGTTAGGATCTGCTGACCACCAATGGGATAAGTGATAACTTAGTACTGGGATTGTTACTAAAGCGAGAGCATTCACCGAAAGGGAAAAATAACTCACTAAAAAACCAAAAATAGTTAGGGCTAGATACACTAAATATGAGCGAGTGCTGTATTGTTCCCGATTTAGATAAAACCCTAAGACTAACAACACAGTTAATGCCCATCCAATCAAGGAAGTTGCTTTGCCCATATTGGAAAAATCTGATGTAAATCCAAACCAAGTACCTGAGTAAAAAAGTATCTTATAAATATCATCGAACAGTGCTAGTGGTCCTTTATTCAACAACATCGAAATAGTAATGAGTAATACTATCCAAACTAACCCTGTAACTGAAGGGCGTTTGTCTTCGTTAAAATAAGTTAATGCAACTAATGAAAATAGCGCAATGATAAATAGCGTTACAGAAGAATGGATTTCCTTATACTCCATGGCAATAAAGGGAATGCAAAACAACGCAATTAGGCTGATAATCCATTGGTTTTTAGCCTGTTTTAATGCTTGCCCGATCATAATCAAGAAGGAGCTGATTACTAGAATAATATTCAAGAGATGATAACCGATTAACCCCGTCCACTGATTGATATAAAAAGCGATTTTTTCTAGTAGGGTAGCGGATTGTTCAGAATAAAATGAAGCAGTGTTGTATTGAATGTCTGAAAAATTTAGTCCGCCCAGTTGAATGCGTAGTCCTAGATCACTTTCTGCAATTGGTAAAGGATGGAACATCAACAGCAGCAAGTAAACGGTAAGACTACCGAATAAAATCCATTTGAGATTAGTTGGTTTCATCCTCTTTAAACGGTATTTCTTTGTAATCGTTGGAGTGCCGTTGTCTATAATCTTCTAACATTGCTTCTAACTCTGATTCAGAAAAAGCGCTTGTATCATACATGCCTTTTGCTTTTCGCTGCCGATAGGCTTCATAGAGTGTTATTGCGCAGGCTACTGATACATTTAGTGATTCAATCATACCGACTTGTGGGATTACAAAATTTCCATCACAGAGGTCAAGTAGTTCTTTGGAAATTCCATCATGTTCATTACCAAACGCAAGTCCGACAGAACCTGTTAAATCTAACTCATAGAGTGGTGTCGCATCAGCCGATAGGTGGGTACAATAAATCTTATCATATTTCGCCCGCATAGCCTTTAGGCATAGTTTCTGATCATTATATAATCTCACATCCACCCATTTCTTTGCGCTACTTGAACTCCGATTTCCTAGTTTTAGTTTTTTAAAGGCTGGATCTCGGTACAAGGCATATAGTTCCATGATTCCCACTGAATCACAGGTACGCATCACTGCACTAACGTTGTGTGGATCATCAATGTTCTCCATAAGCACCGTTAAACCAGGCTGCCGATGGCGGATAACTTCTAGAAATTTTGCTTTTCTCCGTGGTGTCATGTCGCAATGTACTGAATTTTTTGGAGAGGAGGGAAGAGACGCAAGTACCTCCTTAGATTCTGTCTCCCGTATTTGCCAAGTACAACCAATAACTTCAGATACATCATCACATTATCTTCCGTCTCTCATCTTCCGTCTTCCATCTTTTTTCCCTACCTTTGCATTCTATTTCGAGAATTGTATATCTCAATTCTATTTAAATAGTTGCAAATTAATATATTATGTTATCAGTTAGTGGATTGGGCCTTCAATATGGCAAACGAATTTTGTTTGATGATGTAGACCTTAAGTTTACAAAAGGAAATTGCTATGGGGTAATTGGTGCTAACGGTGCCGGAAAATCCACGTTTTTAAAGATGTTGTCTAATGAGCTTGATCCTACAAGGGGACATGTCCATTTAGAGCCTGGTAACAGAATGGCAGTCTTGAAGCAGAATCACTTCGAATACGAAGAAGAACAGTTGCTTGATACTGTTATTATGGGGCATAAGGAAATGTACGGTATAATGGCAGAGAAAAATGCCATTTACATGAATCCTGAAGCAACGGATGAAGAAGGATTGAGAGCCGCCGATTTAGAAAACGAGTTCGGAGAAATGGGCGGTTGGACTGCAGAAAGCGATGCTGCAGAACTCCTTAGTAATTTAGGTGTGAGTGAAAGCTTGCACTATAAAAAAATGAAGGAAATTAGTGGACCTGAGAAAGTAAAGGTTCTACTTGCACAAGCATTATTTGGCAATCCTGATATCCTATTACTAGATGAGCCTACCAACGACTTGGATCCTAAAACGATTACTTGGCTAGCTGATTTTTTGGCAGGTTTTAAGAATACAGTTATCGTTGTATCGCATGATCGTTACTTCCTTGATATGGTTTGTACACACGTTACTGATATAGACTATGGTAAAATTAGGAACTACACTGGTAACTATACTTTCTGGTATGAATCCAGTCAGTTGATGTCAGCGCAATTGGCTAATAAAAACAAGAAGGTGGAGCAAAAGAGAAAAGAGATGCAAGAGTTTATCTCTCGATTTAGTGCGAATGCCTCAAAATCAAAGCAAGCTACAAGTAGGAAGAAAGCACTTGAGAAACTGAATATAGAAGAAATTAGGCCTTCTACTAGAAAGTACCCATTTATCCATTTCAAGCCAGAACGTGAGCCAGGTGATCAGATCTTGCATGTTGAAAATCTTAGTAAAAAGGATGAAAGCGGACAAGTTTTGTTTTCAAATGTGTCTTTCACAATGAATGCTAAAGAGAAGATTGCCTTAGTAAGTTCTGAAGCCACAGCAATTACTGCGTTTTATGAAATTTTGGCTGGTCGGTCAAAACCTGATTCGGGTATCATCGAATGGGGGCAGACAATTACAAAAGCGTACTTGCCAAATGAGAATGAAGAGTATTTTGTTGATGCAAATGAAATGGACTTAATCAACTGGCTAAGACAGTATTCTGAAGAAAAAGATGAGCAGTTTATCCGTGGATTTTTAGGACGAATGCTGTTTTCAGGTGAAGAAGTTTACAAGCAATCTAGTGTTTTATCAGGAGGAGAAAAAGTTCGCTGTATGCTGAGTAAAATGATGCTCGCGGAGCCTAATTTCTTGTTATTGGACGAACCAACAAGTCATTTGGACTTGGAATCTATCACTGCTTTCAACAACGCGTTAACTTCTTTTACTGGTAATTTGATTTTATCTTCTCATGATCACGAGTTGGTACAGACGACCACCAATCGGATACTTGAAATTATGCCTGGTGGTGCTATTGACAGTTTGATGGACTACAATGAATATCTGAAGTCAGATCGAATCAAGCAACAACGAGATGCTTTAATTGGTGTAACTGTTTAAAATGTATTTGAAAGATAATCAGTTGGTTAGCTCAGAAGAGTAAAAAAATATCAATGTTTAGGGGACGTTTTTAGAACACCCTTCGTTTTGTAGTTGTCATAGGTTACCTACACTATGATTTGCACTTACATAATTCAATATAATTGTAATACTTTTGATGCGATATTTCAAAGAATATACAACAATCATACTGTTGCATTTCTTCATCTTTAGCTGCAAAAGCACAATTCCTTCTACGGCTGTTCAAGAAACTCCTACAACTAAGGAGCAATCAGCTGAAAAGGAAAACGTGACTTCCGTAAAGCTATTGTTTGTAGGCGATGTGATGGGGCATGACCCTCAGATCAAGTCAGCACTTGATGAGCAGACTGGTGAATACAATTACTCCAATTGTTTCAAATACCTAGAGCCTATTGTGGCTAAGGCTGATATCGCTGTTGCAAATTTAGAAGTAACATTACCTGGCTTACCTCCTTATGTTGGATATCCTCATTTTCGTAGTCCTGATGCCCTTGCAAAAGGATTGAAAGACGCTGGTTTTGACCTTGTTGTCACCGCTAATAACCATTCAAATGATGCGGGAAAGGTTGGGTTAGATCATACACTTGATGCACTTGAAAAACAAGAATTACTTGCCACAGGGACGTTTAGAAATCACAAAGAAAGAACATCAAAATATCCTTTGATTGTTGAAAAAAACGACATTAAGATTGCCTTTTTAAATTGTACTTACGGCACAAATGGAATGCCTGATATTCCACCCTCAATTGTCAATCGAATCGATTCATTAGAAATAGAAAGAGACATAAAAAACGCAAAAAGTAAAGGAGCTGATATCATTGTTGCATTGATTCATTGGGGGAAAGAATACAAGTTATTGCCAAATCAAGAACAAATAAAGTTAGCCAATTGGCTAGTCAGTAAAGATGTTGATGCTGTTATTGGTTCGCACCCTCATGTCATACAACCCATTGAAACCACTAAATTGAAAGGTACTAAATCCAACAATGCACTAATCACGTATTCTTTAGGCAATTTTATTTCAAATCAAAGAAAAACAGATACAGAAGGAGGGCTTTTAGTTGAGGTTGAGTTTAAAAAGAACAAATCGGAGCAAAAAATCACACTTGAAGATGCTAGCTATTCTCTTTTATGGCGATACATTCATCAAACTGAAGCTTCAATAGCTAAAAAGAATTATTACACAATTCCAATCAGCCCCTTTGAAAAGAATGCAATTGAGAAAATGAGCATGAGTAGTAAAGAGAAAAATAAAATGATTGCATTTGCCACTAAATTCAGAAAGCATTTGGATAAGAATGGAAATGTTGAAGAGAAAAGATATAAGTATGAAGAATTGTTTGATAACAGTTTTTCAACCCCATTGTAAAAGCAAGCTTAAGCTCTTAAATGAGTTTTAAATTGTAGGAATAATATTATGCCAGAATAGAATGTATTCTCGCGAAAATTAAGTATTTTTAAGGCAAATTTTAATGCCTGTGAACATATTACTTGAGATAAAATTTAAATAATTTACTCACAAATTATTTGTTCTCAAGTAAGTGCTTGTATTTCAAGCATGTATAGTTTATAAAATTTATTATGACCGAAACTTCATTAAAAATTAACTTATGAAAGGCCATTTAGGAAAACCCCACTTTTTGTTTAGCAAAATCGTTCCGTATTTGATTTTATGTTTTTTTACGTTCTCATTTGTAAATGAAACATACGCATCTCACGCAGTAGGAGCTGATTTGAGTTACACATGTTTGGGTGGAAATCAGTATGAATTCACATTAGCATTTTATAGAGACTGTGATGGAATTTCGGCTCCAGCCTCTCCCAATATTACAATATCATCTCTTTCTTGTGGACAAACGACAACCTTGTCAATGACACAACAAAGTTTTTCTGAGGTTTCAGATCTTTGTAATTCTCAAATTTCTAATAGTTCTTGTAACGGAGGAACATTACCTGGAATTGAAGAGTACATTTATACTGGAACATTTACGCTACCCTCAAATTGTACAGATTGGGTGTTTAGTTATTCAGTTTGTTGTAGGAACATGCTAATTACCAATTCTCAGAATCCTCAACAATATGACCTTTACGTTGAGTCAACGTTGAATAATATTAATGCACCTTGCAATAGTTCACCATACTTTACAACCCGTCCTGTTCCTTATCTCTGTTCAGGTCAGTTGATAAACTATAATCACGGTGCAATTGACCCTGACGGTGATAGTTTGGTTTATACTTTGGTAAATCCATTGGATAATGCAACCGCGCCAGTTCCTCATGTTCCACCTTTTAATGCAGGCTACCCAATATCTACTACTCCAGCAAATTCATTTGGATTTGATCAGTTGACTGGGCAAATGACATTTAATCCTGCAGGGCCGCAGATTGCAATTCTCGCTGTATTAGTGGAGGAATATAGAAATGGTATTAAAATCGGTTCAGTAGTTCGAGATATGCAAGTTATTGTTCTAGGTACCTGTGCAAATACAGCTCCTGATGTTACACCACCGACACCTGGTGGCGTAAGTGGAGGAACAGTTAATGGAAATGTCTTTCAGGTTTGTGCTGGTCAAACGCTAGGGTTTACGATTCTCGCAACAGATTTGGATCCAACAGATACACTGACGGTGACAACAAATATACCCACAGCGATTCCAGGAGCAACCGTTACAACAACAGGTGTAAATCCAGTGATCATCACGTTCAATTGGCCTACCACCATTAACGATGCAGGGGTGCATTCTTTTACCATTACAATTTCGGATGATGCCTGCCCTGTTCCAGGTGATCAGGTTCTTGGATATGATATTTTAGTTCCTGGTGTAGAGATTAATGCAAATGACACCTTAATTTGTCCAGGGTCAACACAACTTATACAGTTGGGTGCTTCCCCGATTGGTGGTTCTGGTAATGGAACCTATCTCTGGACACCTCCTACTGGACTTAGTAATCCTAATATTGCTAATCCCGTTGCCACAGTCAGTGCACCAATAACTTATACCTTAACTTACGATGATGGAATCTGTTCTGTAACAGATGTCGTAAATATTCAAATCGACGGTCAATTAGTTGTAACACCTGCCGCAGCAACCATTTGTGAAGGCGCTGGAGTTATCCTAAATGCAGACTATATGTCAACTGTTCCACCTCCTGTACCAATGTGTGATATAATTGTTGGAGGTTGTGGTGGTCCAGCAACAAATTATTCAGTTGGTAATGACGTTACAGCCACAGGACCTGCGAATACTGGAAATGAAGCCGGTTCACCATTTATGGGATATTTCCATGATGGAAAATGGCAAGCAATATATACCGCTGCAGAATTAACTGCTCAAGGTATGACTGCTGGATTAATTACAGATCTTGCCTTTAATGTATCTACTAAAAATAGTACTGGAGCCTACAATAATTTTGCTATAAGTATAGGTTGTGTTACGGATACATTCGAAACACCTCTTCCTACTTTCCTCGGAGGTGTTACTCAGGTTTACTCCGGTACTGTTACTACAACTTTAGGATGGAATACCTTTACATTTACAAATGGATATCTATGGAATGGAGTAGATGACTTATTAGTTGAGGTTTGTTTTGATAATGCAACATTCTCTGCTTTTGATCACGTTTTCTATACACAAACTCCAAATATTTCAGTTATCTATCATAGACAAGATTTCGGAGCAGGTTGTATACTTGCTGCCTCAAGTCTTACCGATCGTAAGCCGAATATTCGAATGAATGTTTGTCCGACTATTGCAGCGCCAGGAACCATAACCTACAATTGGACACCAACAATCGGATTGGATAATCCTGCCATTGCTACACCAACAGCTTCGCCAACCACAACAACGACTTATACGGTTCTAGTTGATAATGGGGATTGTTTGTTTACAGACTCCGTAACCGTTACTGTGATCCCTTTTACATTGACCACAGTAGATGCTAATATCGGCTGTACAAGTTCAAGTGGTACGATCAGTGTTACCGTAACAAATGGTGGTGTCCCTCCTTATACCTATCAATGGAGTAATGGTTCTACTATTTCTAATCCTACATTACCTCCTGGCACTTATATTGTTACTGTTTCTGATACTGGTGGTTGTGTTGCAACTGCTTCAGCAACAGTTATTGGAGGAGCAAATTATCCAGTAGTACTTACTCCATCAAATCCTGTATGTGCAGGGTCTACGAATGGTACAATAACAGTTAGTACAACTGGTGGACTTCCTCCATATACCTATACATGGAATAACCCAACAATTGGAAATACACCAAATGCTACTGGCCTTGGTACAGGAACCTATACAGTAACTGTATCAGATGCGATTAATTGTACTGGAACAGCCACCGTTACCCTTACCTCTCCGAATACTATTTCACCTACTACAAGTGTAACAAATGTGGCTTGTTTTGGAGAATTAACTGGTATTGCTACAGTGACGTTAACAGGCGGTACCACACCATACTCCTATGATTGGAGTAATGCAGGAACAACTGCCACGATAAACAATCTTCCTGCTGGTACTTATACAGTAACTGTTACAGATGCTGTAGGTTGTGCAGCAACTACCTCCGCTGTTATTACACAACCAGCGACAGGAATGACAGCAAGCGCCCTTGGGTCAAACATTGCTTGTAGTGGTGGGACAGATGGTAGTATTGCTCTAGTCGTAAATCTAGGAGTTGCACCCTATACTTTTCAATGGACGAATGGAGGTGGAACGACTCAAAACCCTACTGGATTAACACCAGGTACCTATGATGTAGTCATTACAGATGCTACCGGATGCACAGCTAGTGCTTCGGCTACGATTACAGCACCACCCTTATTAGGAGCCACATCTACAATACAAAATATAGCGTGTAATGGAAATACGAACGGTGGAATCACTGTTGTTCCTTCTGGTGGTACACCTGGCTACACCTATAATTGGGATAATGGTCTCCCAGCAACTGGTGTTCAGGTTAACTTACCAGCAAATACTTACAACGTTTCGATAACAGATGCAAATGGATGTATGTTTACTTCCACCTATATAGTCACTGAACCACCAATATTAACTGCCTCTGCAATGGGTGAAACTGTTGCCTGCTTCGGTGGAACTGATGGTGATATTACACTTACTGTAGCTGGAGGCTCGTTGCCTTATACTTATCTATGGAGTAACGGTGCAACAATTCCTAATCCAACTGGATTAAGTGATGGTACGTACACTGTTGTCGTTACCGATGCAAATGGATGTGTTGCTACTTCTCAAGCTCAAATTGTTGCTCCAGGTTCTGCTCTACTCGCTAGTGCTACAGGCTCAGCTCTTGTTTGTAACGGCACGAGTACTGGGTCAGTTGCCGTAACTGCAACAGGTGGAACACCACCCTACAATTATAACTGGGATAACGGAGCAGGTAATTCCCCTAATCCAAGTGGATTGCCAGCCAACACATATACCGTATTAATCACTGATGGAAATGGATGTACAACCACCGCAGCTGCTGTGGTCTCTCAACCACCTCCAGTGGTCGTTTCAGCATCTGGAACATCAGTTTCCTGTTCAAACTCAACAGATGGTACAGCAACCGTTACTGTAAATGGTGGTGTATTACCTTATACTTATGTTTGGTCAGGTGGTGGTGGAAATTCCCCTACTGCATCTGGATTGTCTCCAAATACATATACCGTCCTAGTGACAGATTTTAATGGATGTATTGGTACTGCCTCAGTAGTGATCACAGCTCCTACTGCAATTAGTGCAACCGCGACTGGACAAACACTGGGTTGCTTTGGAGATACCAACGGAACAATCAATCTTACTGTGAATGGAGGAACGCCTCCTTATGTATATAATTGGAGTAACGGATCTAATGCTGAAGACCCAACAGGCTTAAGTAGTGGAACATATACAGTAGTCATAACGGATGCAAATGGATGTACAATGCAAACAAGTGCTTCTGTCATTGACCCTCCTCCTATTCTTGCAAGTATTGTAAACCCAATTGATGCTACCTGTTTTAACTCGAATGATGGAATTGCGACTGTTAATGTCGCAGGAGGAACACCACCTTACTTCTATATTTGGGATAATAATCAGACATCACCAACGACTAGCTTCTTAACTCCTGGAATCCATACCGTATCTGTAACTGATATTCAAGGATGTACAACAGTCGCTTCAGTTCAAATTAATGCTCCATCGGCATTGGTGATTTCGATAAACGGAACAGACCTTACTTGTAATCAAGGCGGTGATGGTACAGCAACAGTTACAATTGACAACAACAGTACACCTCCATACACATACCAATGGAGTAACGGTGGATTCTCTCCATCCGTTAATGGACTAAATGCTGGATTAATTACGGTGACGGTAACTGACGCAAATGGTTGCCAGCAGGTAACAAGCACAGTGCTTGGAGAGCCGACTGCTATTCAATTGACTGTAACTCCTCAAAATATATCTTGTAGTGGTCTTGCCGATGGTGGTGCTACAGTTACAGCCAATGGTGGCTCTGGAGGTTATACTTACCAATGGAGTAATAATACGAATGGCCCTACAATCGGTGGTTTAGTGACTGGTACTTATTCAGTGACAGCTACAGATTCCAATGGATGTTCAGCTTCGACTACCTTCTTTGTAGACACCGCTCCTCCGTTATCCATAGATGCGATAACGTCGACACCAGTTGCTTGTTTCGGAGGTAATGATGGGACCGTTTCCGTTGTCGTCACAGATGGCGTACCTCCTTATACTTATCAATGGGGTGGTGGTTCCACAAGTCAGACTGTTGGCGGGTTGGGTGTTGGTACTTACACTGTTGTAGTTACAGATGCCAATGGTTGTACTTCTTTGCCAGAATCTGTAAGCGTTACGCAACCGAATTCGCCAGTGACTTCTGTTATCGGCAATGTTAGTGAACCAGCATGTACCTGGTTAGCTGATGGTAGTGCAACGATTACTGTTCAGGGCGGAGTTCCTGGGTATACAATTGTTTGGAGTAATGGTGATACTGGTTTCGATTTGAATAATGTTGGAGCAGGGACTTACCAAGCTACAATTACAGATAATAATGGTTGTGTCATTACGGACGCAATAACGATTGGTCAGCCGAATCCTGTAAGCGCATCTGCAACATCAACTAGTACCAGCTGTAACGGATTTGAAAATGGAAGCGTTACGATTACAAATGCACAAGGTGGAACAGCTCCATATTTCTATTCTATCAATGGAGTCGATTATCAGCCAGGAGCGACGTTTATCGGACTAGAAGCTGGTGATTACGGAGTTCATGTACAAGATGTAAATGGTTGTTCTTATTTGGATTCAATTTCTGTTGCAGAGCCTGTTGTCCTAGAAATGGACTTAGGCGCTGATCAAACGATTCAATATGGAGATTCTATTACGCTAAACCCTAATATTAATGTTCCAACAGCTGGATTAAATATTACTTGGACTCCAACAACTGGATTAAGTTGTGAGTCATGTCCAAATCCAGTAGCGCAGCCAGAATACCAAACCACTTATATCATGAGTCTTTCTGATCCTAACGGATGTCAGATTTCAGATGATATCACAATTTTTGTTACAAACGACAGAAACATCTTTATTCCAACTGGATTCACACCAAATGATGATGGAAACAATGATGTATTTATGATACATGGTGGAGAAGATATTACAAGAATTCGATACCTTAAAGTCTTTGACCGATGGGGAGAGCTCGTTTTTGAAGGAAAAGACTTTCCTGTAAACGATCCTGTTTATGGTTGGGATGGAAGATATAAAGGACAAGAGATGAATAGTAATGTGTTTGCTTATGTTCTTGAAGTCGAGTATGAAGATGGTGAAGTGTTTCAGCATCAAGGTGATGTCACACTACTACGATAATTCGTAAAAAACGATTTTAAAAGTGCTATACCTTAAAAGTGTAGCACTTTTTTATTTTATTTGTTGTGCGAACCTCTATTTTAATAGTTTTAATGAAGAATAAAGGTGCACCATTAAACGCTCATCTATGATTATTTCTGCAATAGTTGCCGCCTCAAGGAATTGGGTAATTGGCAAGGACAACGACATCCCCTGGTACATTCCTAATGACTTAAGGTATTTTAGACGGATGACTCTTGGCCATCACATTGTACTGGGTCGAAAGAATTATGAATCCATAGGAAAACCGTTGCCCAAGCGCACCAATCTTATTGTTACTAGAGATACTGCTTATGAAGCTCCTGGCTGTCATGTAGTACATAGTATTGATGCTGCGATTGACTTTGCACGTAAGAACAAAGAAGAAGAACTAATAATCTGTGGAGGAGGTGAAATTTACAAGCAAACGATGCCTTTGTTGGATAAAATCTATTTTACCGAAATTGAAGCAGTTATTGAGGGTGATGTTTTCTTTCCTGAAATTGATACTTCAATATGGAAGCTGAGTAGTATTGAAAGAAACCAATCAGATGATCGGCATGAGTATGGTTATAATTTCATGGTTTATGACCGAATAGAGTGAACCAATTCGACTATCTAGCTGTTTAAATTATAACTTAAACTTATGACACAGAGACAGCGCCAAATTATCTATTGTTTATTTACTGTTCTTTCACTTCTTAGTGTTTATTTTATATTTCAGATTCGTTTTACATTTGACTTTGAACAGTTTTTTCCTCAAGGAGATCCTGATTTAGAGTATTTTAAAGAATTTAGAGAACACTTTGAAGCAGATGATAACTTCCTATTGATTGCATTCAAGAGAGAACAAGGAATTTTTAATCAAGCATTCCTTAATAAAGTACATCAAGTAACTTTAGATGCAAAACGGCTGGAACCAGTTACACAATCATTATCCGTAACAACTTCAAAAAAACCAATCAAACTACCATTCGGTGGTTACTCATTTATAGATGTTATTCACAAAGATGATCCGTCAAAGTATCGAAGGGACAGCATACGATTGATGGAAGATGAGCGATTTGTTGGGAATCTAGTATCAGAAGATGCGAAAACTGCTGTGTTATTTTTGAAAACGGTTGATAACATACAACAGAAACCAGCCGAACAGTTAATGGTGGATTTAGATGCCTCGATTGCTGCTCAAGAGTTTGATGAGTATCACATTTTAGGTAGGGCAAACTTTCAAAAAGAAATCGTTGCCATGCAGAAACGAGAAATCATTGTTTCTGCCGCAGTTAGCTCCTTTTTGGTCTGTCTCATCATGTTCTTCTTGTTTCGGAGGTTTTGGGGTATTACAATAGCGTTGGTTTCCATAGGACTCGGTATGTTGTTGTTTATGGGGCTTCTAGGATTCTTTGGAAGGGACCTTAATGCAATGGCCGCCCTTTATCCCGTATTAATGATTATTGTTGGTACCTCTGATGTTATTCACATCATGTCAAAGTATATTGATGAATTGGATAAAGGCAAAGATAAAAACACAGCAATCCGCATAGCGATTAAAGAAATTGGTCTAGCCACCTTTTTGACATCAATTACTACAGCAATTGGATTTGCCACCTTGGTGACTAGTAGGGTAGCACCTATTCGAGATTTTGGACTGAATGCTGCTGTTGGTGTACTGGTTGCTTACTTTACAGTCATCTTGTTTACTACAGCAATACTCTCCCTTTTTGAAAAAGATCAATTGATTGAAGATGGAAAAGGGGCAATGTTGTGGGATGGCTGGTTAAGAACATTCTATCAGTTTTCTTTTAAAAATACAAAACAAATTGCCGTTGGATTTGTACTCTTTTTATTGTTTTGCGGTATTGGTATCTCTATGATTTCTACGAATTACCAACTCGTAAAGAATATGCCTCGAGGAGAAAAAATAACAGAAGATTTTCAGTTTTTTGAACAACAGTTTAGCGGATTCAGACCATTCGAGTTTGCAGTAACTGTGAAGGCTGATTCTCTAAAAGCTGATGACTTTCTAGTTGTTCAGGAAATTGCAAAACTAGAAGAACACCTCAAAGGGTATGAAGCGGTTAAAGGAGTGACCTCTATTACAATGATATATAAAAGTTTGAACAGAGCGGCAGGAGGCGATCGAGTGTCGAACTATAAGTTACCTACCTCAGAACAGAAGTTCAATCGGTTTAAAAAACAAGCAGAACGGTTGCCTCAACAGGGGAATGTGTTGTTAAGCACGGACAAAAAAAGAACACGAATTGCTGCAAAAGTACTTGACATTGGTGCGGAGAATATCAAAGAAGTCTCCAATAGTATAAATTCTTGGATTGATAGGGAGATTGATAAAGAGTTGATCAGTATTCGACAAACTGGAACTGGGCTCATCATTGATAAAAATGCTAAATACGTAAGAGACAGTCTCATTCAAGGATTAGGCATGGCGGTTCTAATTATTAGTCTTCTGATGGCCTTGTTGTTTAAAAATATTCGTCTTGTTATCATCTCACTCGTGCCGAATTTACTTCCTTTGATATTTGCAGGAGCCTTACTTGGTTATATCGGTATTGAGCTTGATGCAGGAATCGCTATCGTTTTTGCGATTATTTTTGGTATTGCGGTAGATGACACTATACACTTTCTAAGTAAGTTTAAACTTTCGTTGAATAAAGGACTTACTATCGAAGAGTCAATCAAAGTAACGTTCTCTGAAACAGGAAAAGCGATTATATTGACGACAATCATTCTGTTTTTCGGTTTTCTGGTTATGTTGTTTTCGATTCACCCTCCTAGTGTAACGATCGGTTTACTGATTAGTGCGACACTGATTTCTGCTGTGCTTGGTGATTTACTGATTATCCCGATACTCATTCGCTGGTTACTGAAGGATGATGAGCAGAAGCCTGTTGACTAACATATGCACTTCATAAGTATTCTTACAGGTAGATTAATTTACATCCTATCCTATTACGATTTGTAGTTTTGTAGAAGAAAGGCCATTGGTAATTTTAACACTAGTTATTTGTTGGATTGAATTGTCCTTTAAACAAAAACACCGCTCCAACAAGAAGTTAAAGCGGTGAATATTAATGGAAAATAGTTTTCAAATTAGTCAAAATACGTGATACCCTCAGCATCATTATTGTTGGTGAATATTGTTTCACCACCACTTGTAGGGACAACTGTTGCTGTAACAGTGGTTTGTCCTTGGGTATTTTGCGGATCATAAATTGCTTGTAATCCAAAGGCAGTAACATCTCCTCCATCTACTACTTCAGTCGTTGTAAATGTATGGACTACTCCGTTATCACCAAGGTAATCCCAGTCAACATTGTTCACAGGATTAAAAGCAATTGAAGTCAGTGTAGGATTCCATGTAAAAGATAATCTAGGATCAGAAGGTATACGCACGCGAATAATGCTACCGTCTGTATCTACGTTTCTTAATTCACTTACAGTACAGGCAATACCCATGTTTGATACTCCTGAAAATGTACTAGGAATAACTGTAAGAATAACGGTAAGATCTGGCTCTGGAAGAACAACACAATCATCTCCAACATCAACTAAAACAGAGAGAAATTCGACATTGTCGTTATCGTAATCTCCATCTTCAATACCAAAGATTTTTGTTGTTAGACCTCCTGGAGCAACTTTCCAAACGAAACCATTTGGCGTGGTACCATCATGTCCTGAAATTGTAAACCGACCAAATACATACTCATTTTGATTAATGACTGCAACTCCACCATCAAAAGCGGGTTGGGTGGAAGGAGCGACACCATTTAGGTTAATGACCATAACGTCAGTCCCGGTTCCATCATCAATGATAGTCGCAGTAGTATTCAATGATTCGTAAATGGTACGGATCGTTGCATTTGCAGTAGCATCTTTTGCTTCAAAGTCACAAAATCCTGGAACTGCAGTTATCGTTGGGGCAGTGAAGGCTGCGTTGTCAAAATTAATAACGAAATCTGCATTGCCTAGACCATAAGATCCACAGGTACTTGTACCTAATTGCATTAATTTGATTTCAAAAGTAATCTCGGATCCAGTTTCTTCTACTATTTCAAGCTTAAGTTTAGTAGATGGACAATTATCAACCCATTGAGAGAATAAAAATAATGGGGATATTAAAAATATTGCGGATAGTAAAAATATTCGATTCATATTATAGGTGTTTTGGACAATTTTAACCAAAGCAAGATAGAAAAGTTTTTTGCTAATTAATAATAATTTAGGTTAAAAATCGAGATGAAAAATATCTATTCTTTAGTAACTTCACTTTATCTTTTCAGGAAAAATTAATATTCATACATTAGGTTGACTTTTAATGTATTTGGTATGTGTAAACAGTAATATATGAATCAGATTTCACGCTATACATTTTACATATTCGTTTGTATTCTTTTTGTTGTTTCTTGCAAAGAGATAAAAATCAAAAAGCAAATTCCTGCAAAGGAGATTGTAGAAAGAATGTATTCTAAATATCATCCATCTGATCCTTTTGTGTTTAAATATGAAGCACTTTATTCCTATAATAACGGCGTATTAACAGAACGTAATACAAAGTCTGATCAAGATAAAACCTCTAAAGAACAACTCTATTATGATGAAAATGGAAAACTAGTGAAGACTGAGATGCACAATAAAGATTTCATGTTATTCGAAGAAAAGATCGTTTATGATGAAAATGGAAAATGGAAGACCAAACAAACATTTAACACAAAAGGAGAAAAGGTTGCTGATTTACAAGTGACGGAACGGACAAATAACGTTGTGAAAGGTGCTGGGTTTATAAGGAAAAGTCAAGTAAGAATGTTATCGGAAAACCAAGGAAGAGATTCCATCATGTTAAGGCAAATCGTTTCTAATGAACAGGCTGTTTATCAGAAATGGGCCTACAAAAAGAATAAAAAAAATGATGTCTTGTCTATCAGAGGCTATCAAGTTGATCTTGTTTCGGCTGAGAGTTTTGAAGTATCAAACGATAGTCTAATTGCCTCTTTTGATTATAACTATCATTTCCCCCCTGATTGTCCAGATTGGTCTCTAATGATGGTAAATAGCACTTACCAAGCTAAATCAGGAGATATTGTAAATCGAACAGACTCCGTTCTCCGTATTTCTGTTTCCCTAGAAGATGCTGAAATCACAAACACCTTGTTAGAAGGATTTTGGCAGATTCGAGAAATTCCCGCTACTTCTTACCAGTTTTTCAAAGAGGGCAACTACAGAGCTTATTCTGGTAATCAGTTAGCTGAAAAAGGTACATGGAATATTCTAAATAGTAAACAGAAAATCATGTTTCAAACAATAGGGTTAAATGACAAAAAGTCCATCAAATTTTGGAACATTGATAAAGTATTCAAAGATAAAATTACCATTGTTATGCATGATAAGGTACAGTCAGCGATTAGATTAAATAAGGATTTTACTTTTTATAAGTTTGATAATCAATGATATAGCTTGTAATATTTGAAGCAATTTCTAAATTAAAGATTCAATGAATTTTTTTGTAAATAAGTTTGTTTTTCCTGATAAAACGCACTAAATTTGCACTTCGATTTTAAAACCATAAGGAAAATAGATAAATGGCACATCATAAATCATCTAAGAAAAGAATTCGTCAAGACGAAAAAAAGCGTGAACATAACCGATACTACAAAAAATCGGCTAGAACAGCGATTAAGAAGCTAAGAGAAATGGAAAGCAAAAAGGATGCAGAAGGTTTTCTGCCCAAAGTGATTTCTAAAATTGACAGATTGGCGAAACAAAATCAAATTCACGCAAACAAAGCAGCAAACTTAAAGAGTAAGTTGACCCGCTTTGTAAGCAGTCTTTCGTAAAGAATAATAGTTCTCACTATAGAAAAGTGCACTTCACACCGAAGTGCACTTTTTTTGTTGCAATTCACCAAAATTAAATTTTCAAGTCGATTCAGTTTTACCTGTAAATATGTAACGTAACTTGTTGTATTTTAGACACTTGTGTTGGATTTGTAACAAGATTCAAGCACTGATTACTCTATTTTTATAAAAAATAGTTCTGTTATCTGTGTGGAAAATCTCACTTTTTGACTCTATATAGTAGGATGTATTTTATTATTAGATCAAAAAGCAATGACAATTTACAAGAACTCAATTTCCATAAAAGCTTGGGCTGAAGAAGATCGACCGCGAGAAAAACTTTTACTTAGAGGTAGACAGAATGTATCAGATGCTGAGTTGATTGCAATCCTCCTTGGCTCAGGAAACAGAAATGAAACTGCAGTATCCCTGGCCCAGCGAATTCTCAAAACAAATAGTAATAACTTGAATCGGTTGAGTAGGCTTAGTGTCTCTGACCTGAAAAAGTTTAATGGTATCGGTCAAGCAAAAGCGATTACACTCATTGCGGCGCTGGAGCTTGGCAGGCGGAGACAGTTGTCAGAAATCTTGAATCGACACAAAATCCTATCAAGTAACGACGCATACCAGTTGATTGGTCCTCTAATCGGTGATCTTAATCATGAAGAATTCTGGGTGGTTTTCCTCAATCGCGCAAATCGAGTGATCGATAAAAAAAGAATAAGTTCAGGCGGAGTTAGTGGCACAGTTGTCGATGCCAAAATTATTTTCAAATTGGCATTGGAAAAACTAGCATCTTCAGTCATTTTATACCATAATCATCCATCTGGAAATCTCAATCCTAGCTCTAATGATTTGGAGTTGACAAGGAAAATCAAATCAGGTGCAAAGCTACTAGACATTAGTGTACTAGACCATATAATTATTGCAGAAACAGGCTATTTTAGTTTTGCAGATGAGGCAGTTTTATAAACAGCTTTGTCTTTTAGAAATTTCTAGTAATTAATCAACTTTCTTTAATTTTTTACTAAAAAAGCATACATTTATCCAATATATAATACTAGATGAAATACTTGATTTTAACTTGTTTTTTGGCTGCTAGCTTTCTAGGATTTGCTCAAAACTTAACCGTGAGCCCTGCACCTGTCTCAGGTACTGGAATTCCAACTAATCCCTTTATTAAAGTGGAAAAGAGCAAAGGGTCTTACCTTGTTCAATTTCTCGATAAAGACTTAAAAATTTTACACACTACGAGAAGCATTAAACATATGTGATCTCAAATTAGCCGGATGTTGCTTAATGTCCGGTTCTTTTTAAACCTAACAGAATGTCAAAACCCTTATTATTTATCATTCTTTCACTGGTTTTTAATTGCATCGGATGTCAAGATTCAATTAGCGACGAAGCAAAAGAATTGACCACTAACTTCATGGAAGCCTATAAAATTCCTGTTGATCGTGGTGAAATGAGTAAGATGTATCCGAAGTTTACCTACCGAAGTATTTATAATGTAAAAGCATATCAAACAAAAAATGTTAAAAAGATATCGGATACTGAAATTCATTCAAATATTGAAACAACGATACTTAAGTCAGATGGGCAACAGGAAACAAAATCATTAAGACTAATACTCACAAAAGAAAACGATAATTGGACAATTTCTGATAGTAAAGGCATAGGTAATCTTATTACTAGTTATGCGAAGGAGTTTGGATTTGGTATTAAAGCAGGCTGTTTTACAAAAAATATTCAAACGCTCACGGATCAACAGTTCCTTGCAAAAATCAAACGTTCGAATATTTTGTTAACTCAACTTGCTCAGAAAGAATCAGTTCCAATTGCTCAAAAACTTGCTGTTGAAGATCTGAAATGGAAGATAGGGTCTGACATGATTAGTGGTCTATTTGGGAACCAAACTGAATATA
Source organism: uncultured Saprospiraceae bacterium (assembly GCA_937959115.1). Classification (GTDB taxonomy): domain Bacteria; phylum Bacteroidota; class Bacteroidia; order Chitinophagales; family Saprospiraceae; genus JAHDHB01. The sequence continues at coordinate 62,220 of CALGAW010000011.1, read as the reverse complement.
GTTTTCGAGAGGTCGGGTTTCTTATAATGTTTATGGATGCTGGAAACAATGAAATCGGGAAACATAACGATATATTGAAACCAGTTAAACGAGGATTCCCATTTAATGCAAATGAGAATACGCCCTTTTCAAACAAGCTGAATGGACCAGTTCCTTCAGGAACAAACTCAGTCGATATCCAATTTTTCATTAACCCGAATGAAATTGCAGATCGCCTTTCATTAAAACAATTTATAGGAAATGAATGTGCGGGGATTCTTTAAGGCTTCACCTTGCAAAGGTTTTGTTGGTATTAAACTGGTTTTAAAGCCATCGCATTAATAATGGTGTTTCATAATAAGTATTGCTTGTGATTTTGTTAGATAATGTAGTTTCTAGAGTTTTCAAAACATCATATTACCGCTGGTTCTTGAATTTTTGGATTCAAAATGAAAGAAATTGATGCTAGCATGCTAATTTCTTCTCCTACTTTACATTATAAATAAAAATATTTAGACAAACTTTGTTTTATAATAATTTGAGCTCATGTGTTGATTTCTAACACTTAGTGTGGATTCTAAGGAATGAAAGCAAAGAACTAAACCAATAAATTATCGACTTTGAACCATTTTCTATAGAATAATTTAAAATCTACTTTTGAATTGCAAAAGATTCTGATTATCTTTGCATTCGCTTTTAGAGGAACGCACGCCTATATTTTAAAAGAAGCCATTGATTTTTAAGAAGTTAGAGGTAAAATACAGGAATGACGTTAATTAATTTGAAAACTAAACTTTAAAATAAATTTATGCCTACGATAAATCAACTCGTACGCAAGGGTAGAAAAAAGATTGTAACTGCCAGCAAATCAAGAGCATTGGATTCTTGCCCTCAGAAAAGAGGAGTGTGTACACGTGTTTATACAACTACACCTAAGAAACCAAACTCTGCACTGCGAAAAGTTGCAAAGGTGCGTTTAACAAACGGTATCGAAGTCATTGCCTATATTCCAGGTGAAGGCCACAACCTACAAGAGCACTCCATTGTATTAATCAGAGGAGGAAGAGTAAAAGACTTGCCAGGTGTACGATACACAATCGTTAGAGGAGCATTGGATACAGCAGGTGTCACAGACAGACTGCAAAGCCGCTCTAAATACGGAACTAAGCAACCTAAAAAGTAAACCTTTGTTGACTGTAATCCCGCTAGGGGTGAAGTTTGCCTGAAACGGCAACAACAAAAATTAAAAAAGATATGAGAAAACGTAAACCAAAGAAAAGGATTTTAGCTCCTGATTCTAGATACAATGATCCAATGGTAACGCAGTTTGTCAACAACATCATGATGGATGGCAAGAAAAGCGCAGCCTTCAAAATCTTTTATGATTCAATGGATATCATCGAAGAAAAGTCTGGAGAAAATCCGCACGAAGTTTGGAAGAAAGCGGTTCAAAACGCAATGCCTCAAGTGGAAGTTAGAAGTAGAAGAGTCGGTGGAGCAACTTTCCAAATCCCAACTGAAATTAGGTCAAGCAGAAAATTGTCTTACGGCATGAAATGGTTGATCAAATACTCCAGAGCACGAAGTGGAAAAGGAATGGCGCAAAAGCTTTCAGCTGAATTGTTAGCTGCAAGTAAAGGAGAGGGCGCTGCAGTAAAGAAAAGAGAAGAAACGCATAGAATGGCTGAATCTAACCGAGCATTCGCACACTTCAGGGTATAATTGGTCTTACGTAACGATATTTAAACACAACACAAAAGGATTTCACAGAAATGAAAGATCTTAGCAAAACCAGAAACATTGGAATCGCAGCACACATTGATGCTGGGAAAACGACCACGACAGAACGAGTATTATTTTATACTGGTCTTAGTCACAAAATTGGTGAAGTTCACGATGGCGCAGCTACAATGGACTGGATGGAGCAGGAACAGGAGAGAGGTATTACAATCACTTCTGCCGCTACTAAAACAAACTGGAACTGGAAAAATACAGATTATGTCATGAACATTATCGATACACCAGGTCACGTTGATTTTACTGTAGAAGTCAACAGATCCTTACGTGTATTAGATGGTTTAGTGTTTTTATTCTGCGCCGTATCTGGTGTAGAACCACAATCTGAAACAAACTGGAGATTAGCAGATAACTATAAAGTTCCTAGAATTGGCTTTGTCAATAAAATGGATCGTTCTGGTGCTGACTTTTTTACTGTAGTTAAAGATGTAAAAGAAAAATTAGGCTCAGACGCTATTCCTCTTCAAGTGCCGATTGGCGCTGAGGATGATTTCAAAGGCGTAGTTGATCTGATCACCAACAAAGCAATGATCTGGAACGAAGATGATATGGGGATGACATTTGAGGAAGTTCCTATTCCAGATGATTTAAAAGATACTGTCCTTGAATGGAGAGAAATTCTTCTTGAAGCAATCGCTGATTATGACGAAACGCTAATGGAAAAATTCTTCGACGATCCTGATAGTATCACAGAACAAGAAATGATCAACGCTGTTCGTGGAGCAGTACTTGATAACAAGTTCGTTCCAATGATGGCAGGTTCTGCTTTCAAAAACAAGGGTGTTCAAGCAGTACTCGATGCTGTATGCGCATTTCTTCCTTCTCCCCTAGATGTTGATGCAGTAACTGGGACAGATCCAAAAACAGATAAAGAAGTTACTAGAAAGCCTAGTATAGATGAGCCATTTGCTGCTTTGGCATTCAAAATTGCAACAGATCCTTTTGTAGGTCGTCTAGCATTCTTTAGAGTTTACTCTGGAGCATTAGATGCTGGGTCATATATTTTGAATACGCGCTCTGGTAACAAGGAAAGAATCTCACGTCTTTACCAGATGCATGCAAAAGAACAAAAACCTGTAAACCGAGTGGAAGCTGGAGATATTGCTGCTGGTGTCGGTTTTAAAGATCTTAGAACTGGTGATACAATTTGTGACCTTAAACATCCAATTGTACTTGAAAGTATGGTTTTCCCAGATCCGGTTATCGGAATTGCGATTGAGCCTAAAACTCAAAAAGATTTGGAGAAATTAGGAATGGCTTTGAACAAGTTAGCTGAGGAAGATCCAACGTTCCAAGTAAAATATAACGAAGAAACTGCTCAAACCATTATTAGTGGTATGGGAGAGCTTCACCTTGAGATCATTGTTGATCGTCTAAAACGAGAGTTCAATGTTGAGTGTAACCAAGGTGCACCTCAAGTAAATTACAAGGAGGCACTTACTTCTACAATTGATCACAGAGAGCGCTTGAAAAAGCAATCTGGTGGTTCAGGACTTTTCGCAGATATTTCATTTGAATTAGGTCCTGCAGATGAAGAATTCCTAGAAAGTGATGATTTCAAAAACGGTAAGAAAAGACTTCAGTTTGAAAGTAATATCACAGGTGGTGCTATACCTCGAGAACTAATTCCTTCTGTAGAGAAAGGATTCAAGGCAATGATGGATAATGGTATACTTGCGGGTTATACTATGGATAGCATGAAAGTTAGATTGTATGATGGATCTATACACGCTGTAGATTCAAAACCAATCGCTTTTGAATTGGCTGCAAAAGAAGGTTTTAGATCTTGCGCACCAAAGGCTAAGCCAATCATCCAAGAGCCAATTATGAAAATTGAAATTATTTCTCCTGAAGAATATACAGGATCTGTAATTGGTGATTTAAATAGAAGAAGAGGTCTTCCTACTGGTCAAGAACCACGCTCTGGTGGAGCTGTTTCTATCCAGGCACATGTTCCTTTAGCAGAAATGTTTGGGTACGTGACACAATTGAGAACGATTACTTCTGGTAGAGCAACTTCTTCAATGGAGTTCTCACACTACGCAGCAGCTCCAAAAGGAATTGCAGATGATATCATTGAAAAAGCAAATAGCTAAAAATATTTATTAATAATTATTCATAAAAGGGTTATGAATCAAAAAATTAGAATCAAACTCCGATCTTATGACCATAATTTGGTGGATAAGTCGACGGAGAAAATCGTGAAGACAGTTAGAAACAGCGGTGCTGTAGTAACTGGTCCGATTCCGCTGCCCACGCAGAAAAAGATTTTCACCGTACTTCGTTCACCTCACGTCAATAAGAAATCGAGAGAACAATTTCAACTTTGTACACACAAAAGACTTATTGAAATTTATACGCCAACTCAAAAAACAGTTGACGCACTCTCAAAGCTGGAATTACCCAGTGGAGTTGATATTCAGGTAAAGTTGACATAAGGTACTAATCTCAATGTGTGGATTATTGTCTAATAGACTTAGGTCTATAGTCACATTTAAGATAATTTTTTAAATAAAGATTATGAACGGTTTAATCGGTAAGAAAATCGGTATGACTAGTGTGTATAATGAGGCGGGTAAAAACGTCCCTTGCACAGTCGTGGAGCTCGGTCCTTGTGTTGTTACACAAGTGAAAACGGGAGAAACTGATAGCTATGATGCTATACAGTTAGGGTATGGAGAAGCAAAAGAAAAGAACACTTCTCAAGCACTTCTTGGTCATTTCAAAAATGCTAATACCACACCAAAAAGAAAGGTAATTGAATTTCGTGATTTCTCAGACTTGGAAAAGTCACTTGGAGATACAATTACAGTTGACGAAGTCTTCAAAGAAGGAGATGTAGTTAGTGTAGTTGGTAAGTCTAAAGGAAAGGGTTTCCAAGGGGTTGTAAAACGGTATAACTTCCGTGGTGTAGGTGATGCTACACACGGTCAGCACAATCGTTTGAGAGCTCCTGGTTCTATCGGTGCCGCTTCTTATCCCGCGAAAGTATTCAAAGGAATGAGAATGGGTGGCAGAATGGGAGGAGATCGTGTTAAAATAACCAACCTGAAAGTTGTTAAAATATTTCCTGAAAAAAATCTTCTCCTTGTTAGTGGAGCCATTCCAGGTCCCAAAGGAGGTTTTGTAATCGTAGAGAAGTAATAAGCCATGAAATTAGAAGTTTTAAATATCCAAGGAGAAAAAACTGGTAAGCAAATTGATCTACCAGAGGAGATTTTTGGGATTGAGCCCAATAATCACGCAATCTATCTGGCTACTAAGCAATATCTTGCTAACCAACGCCAAGGAACGCATAAAGCAAAAGAGAAAGGTGAAATCACCGCTTCGACTAGAAAGATTAAAAAACAAAAAGGTACAGGTACTGCGAGAGCAGGTAGTGTAAAGAGTGGTATCTTCAGAGGTGGTGGACGTCATTTCGGACCTAGACCAAGAACCTATTCAATTAAATTGAACAAAAAGGTTAAATCTCTTGCAAGAAAATCTGCTTTGTCTGGTAAAGTTGCTAGTGAACAATTAATCATTGTAGAAGACTTTACGTTCGATGCACCTAAAACTAGTGAGTACTTAAATATTCTACAAGCACTGAATGTGGCTGACAAACGATCTTTGTTAGTAACGGATGAGCAGGATGTAGTACTAACAAGATCAAGTAACAACTTACAACGTGCTGATGTTACTAGAGTGCAAGATTTAAATGTTTATGATGTACTTAAGTCTAAGGTATTAATACTTTCAGAGAGTACCATCGAGAAAATTAAAGAATCATTCGCTTAATCAGCGATTCAAAATAACGATAATGAAAAGAATATTGATTAAGCCGTTGGTTACTGAAAAAACTGAAAGGCTTTCAGAAAATGAAAAAGTTCCTCAGTATACGTTTGTTGTAAGTAAAGCAGCAAACAAAATTGAAATTAAAAAAGCAATTGAGGACATGTACAATGTTCCTGTTAAATCTGTTAACACTATGGTTATGCCTTCTAAACGTAAGTCTAGAATGACGAGATCAGGTGTTCAAAAAGGAGCAGTTTCTTCTTACAAGAAAGCAATAATAACACTTCCAGAAGGAGAAGAAATCGACTTCTACGGAGAAGTATAGTAAAGTAATTATTAATAGTGGAGGTTGATACGTTGATATCGGCATTAGAATAGGATTAAATCCATTCATCAACTTAATCACATTTCACAAAATATTTTAGAATGCCAGTTAAAAAGTTTACACCATTAACACCTGGATTACGGCACAGAGTTGCTGTTACTTTCGAAGAGATAACAGCCACTAAGCCTGAAAAGAGTTTGATAGCTCCTTTGAAGAAATCAGGTGGTAGAAACTCCGAAGGTCACAGAACAATGAGACAACGGGGTGGAGGACACAAAAGACGATACCGAATTATTGATTTCAAAAGAAATAAAGACGGTATTCCAGCAACTGTAAAGACAATTGAGTACGATCCAAACAGATCCGCATTTATTGCATTACTTTTTTATAAAGATGGAGAGAAAAGATACATCATCGCTCCAGATAAATTAAAAGTTGGCGATCAATTGGTTTCTGGTGAAGGAGCTTCTCCCGATATAGGGAATACTCTATTCCTTAAAGACATTCCTTTAGGTTCAACAATTCACTCTCTAGAGCTACAGCCCGGTAAGGGAGCAGCGTTAGCTAGAAGTGCAGGAACTAATGCTACTCTAATGGGTAGAGAAGGTAAGTATGCAACAGTAAAGCTTCCATCTTCTGAAACTAGAAGAATCTTGCTAACCTGTAGAGCAACAATCGGTACAGTTTCGAATCCGGATCACGGTCTTCAAGTACTTGGAAAAGCAGGTAGAAAAAGATGGTTAGGAAAAAGGCCTAGAGTTAGAGGTGTAGCAATGAACCCAGTAGATCACCCAATGGGTGGTGGTGAAGGTAAATCTTCAGGTGGACACCCACGGTCAAGAACTGGCATCATGGCAAAAGGACAGAAAACGAGAAATCCGAAGAAATCGTCTAATCGTCTAATTATCTCAAAACGTAAATAGTTAATATAACCAGAATATAATATTATGGCTAGATCAATAAAAAAAGGACCTTACGTATTTCATAAATTATTGAAAAAGGTTGAATTAGCTAAAGACTCTAAAAGAAAGTCTGTGATCAAAACTTGGTCAAGAAGTTCTATGATTATTCCAGGATTTGTCGGTGTAACCATCGCTGTCCATAATGGAAAAACCTTCGTTCCTGTGTTTGTCACAGAAAACATGGTAGGTCATAAGTTGGGAGAGTTCTCACCAACAAGAAACTTCAAAGGTCACGGAGGTAAAAAGAAATAATTTTTAAAATTGTTGAAATTTCAACATTTATAATAAAGATATCATGGAAGCAGTAGCCAAGCTAAAAAATTGCCCAATGTCTGCACGAAAAATGAGAATGGTAGCTCATACTATTCGAAACAAAGACGTAGATAAGGCGCTCGATATTCTCAAGTATACCCAGAAAGAGGGTGGTATTTGGCTTGAAAAGTTACTTTTATCGGCAATTAATAATTGGGAACAAAAATCCAAAGAAGTACCGGATGATTATGAGCTCTACATTAAAACATTGCTCGTAGATGAAGGTCAAACTTTAAAGCGATTTAGACCAGTTCCTTACGGAAGAGCACATCGAATCCGTAAGCGTACAAACCATGTAACAATCGTGGTTGATAACAAAATCGCTATCTCAGCAGATAATCAGGATTTAGAAGATGCTGATTACGAAGGAGATGATGAAAATATTGAAGAATAAGCTTAATAATTAACTATATAGTAATCCAATATTATGGGTCAAAAAACAAATCCAATTGGTAATCGTCTTGGTATCATTAGAGGTTGGGATTCCAACTGGTATGGTGGTAAGGATTTTGGTAAAAAAGTAGTCGAAGATCAAAAGATCAGAGAATATCTGAAGGCCAGAATTAGAAAAGGCGGTATTGCAAGAATCGTTATTGAAAGAACGCTAAAGCGAATCACAATTACAATTCATACTTCACGTCCTGGTATTATTATCGGTAAAGGCGGACAAGAAGTTGATCTAATCCGTGAAGAGCTCAAAAAGTTGACAGGACAAGAAGTTCAGATTAATATTGTTGAAATCAGAAAACCTGAGCTTGATGCAAATATTGTCGCTGAAACGATTGCAAAACAGCTTGAAGCAAGAATCAATTTCCGTCGTGCAAGTAAAATGTCAATTCAGTCTACAATGAGAGCCGGTGCAGAAGGTATCAAGATCAAAGTTGCTGGACGTTTAAACGGTGCAGAGATGGCACGTTCTGAATTGTTCAAAGATGGAAGAATTCCATTGCACACGTTCAGAGCAGATGTTGACTATGCACTTGTTGAAGCACAAACAGTATATGGCAAAATTGGCGTTAAGGTCTGGATTTGCAAAGGAGAAGTATTCGGAAAACGAGACCTCTCTCCAAATGCAGGTGTTAAAAAAGACAAGCGCGGATTCGGTTCAGGTAATAATCGCGGTGGTGGTCGAGGTGGAAGAAGAGATGGAGGCGGTGGCCGAAAATTTCAACGAAAATAGTTTAATTTTAAGATTATTTCGCGTATCTTTGCCGAGCTTTTCCCGAGGTAGGATGGATATAGTATTATCCTAAATACCTTATAACTCAAATTTTAAGTTAAAATGTTACAGCCAAAAAGAACAAAATACAGAAAGCAGCAGAAAGGAAGAAACCGTGGTTTGGCACACCGGGGAAGTACATTAGCATTTGGCTCATTTGGGCTAAAAGCTCTTGAACCAGCCATGCTTACCAATCGTCAGATTGAAGCTGCTCGTATTGCAATGACCCGTTATATGAAAAGGGAAGGTGTAGTATGGATTCGAATATTTCCAGACAAACCAATTACTAGTAAACCAGCCGAGGTTAGGATGGGAAAAGGTAAAGGTGCTTTGGATCACTATGTAGCAGTCATCAAGCCAGGTCGAATTATGTTCGAAATGGACGGTATTCCCAAGGAAGTAGCTGTGGAAGGTCTGAGACTTGCTGCACAAAAACTACCCGTAGCAACCAAAGTCGTTGTACGACCTGATTATGTAGGATAGTTAACTATTAAGAATTAATTTTAAAGCATAGATATAATGGCTTCTAAGAAAAATATTGAAATTCGCGCTCTATCCAATGAAGAATTGGAACAAGAGTTAGTTGCTTCTGTGGCTCAGTACCACAAACTGACTATGACTCACTCTGTTACTGACGTTGAAAATACAAACATCATTACAGAAAGTAGAAGAGATATTGCAAGAATAAAAACTGAGTTAAGATCTCGTGAATTAGCTACTTGTTCTGCTGAGGAATTAGCAGGAAGAAGTAAAATTAGAGCTAGAAGAAGGAAGAAATTTTAAACATCCATCATAGTATATTGGAAATGGAGAATATTAGAAATTTAAGAAAAGAAAGAGTCGGTGTGGTTACTAGTAACAAAATGGATAAATCCATTACTGTTCAAGTAGAACGAAAGTTAAAACACCCGATTTATGGAAAGTTCGTCAAGAAGTCAAACAAGTTTATGGCTCATGATGATAAAAACGAATGCGGAATAGGTGATACCGTACGCATTTCTGAAACAAGACCATTAAGCAAACGCAAAAGATGGCGTTTAGTTGAAATTATTGAAAGAGCAAAATAATGATACAGCAGGAATCAAGGCTCAATGTAGCCGACAATAGTGGAGCAAAAGAAGTGCTTTGTATAAAAGTACTAGGCGGATCAAAACGTCGATATGCTTCTATTGGTGATATAATTACCGTTACAGTTAAAGATACCTCTCCAGGAGGAATCAAAAAAGGTACGGTAACAAGAGCAGTAGTCGTTCGAACAAGAAAGGAAATCCGAAGAAAGGATGGATCTTATATTCGTTTTGATGATAATGCTGTTGTTCTTTTAACTCCAGCAGATGAACCAAGAGGTACTCGTATCTTTGGACCTGTAGCTAGAGAGTTGAGAGATAAAGATTTTATGAAAATTATTTCCTTGGCACCAGAAGTACTTTAAACCATGTCGAAAAAAAGATTTGCACCTAAGGTGAAGATAAAAAAAGGCGATACTGTTATTGTAATTGCCGGTAAAGATAAAGGAGCAGAAGGAGAAGTGCTACAAGTTATCGCAGAGAAAAACAGAGTTGTTGTCTCTGGTATTAATATTGTAAAAAAGCACAATAAGCCTACGGCAGAGACGCCAGGTGGAATTAATGAAATTCCTGCTCCAATTCATGTTTCAAATTTAATGTTGAAAGATCCTAAATCAGGTAACCCAACCAAAGTTGGTAGAAAATTGGTTGATGGAAAATTACAACGATATTCTAAATTAAGCGGAGAAATACTTAAGTAATGAGCTATATACCTAGATTAAAACAGAAGTATAACGAAGAATTTGTTCCTCAATTGATGGAAAAATTCCAGTATAAAACTAAAATGCAAGTACCTAAGCTGGTTAAAATTTGCTTAAACCAAGGTGTTGGTGCTGCTACTTCAGATAAAAAATTAGTAGATACTGCGGTTGAAGAAATGACTTTGATCGCTGGACAACAAGCTGTTCATACGATTGCTAAAAAGTCAGTCTCTAACTTCAAATTGAGAGAAGGAATGCCCATCGGTGCAAGAGTTACGCTTCGGGGAGAAAGAATGTATGAATTTCTTGATCGTTTAGTTTCTATCGCGCTTCCTCGAGTAAGAGATTTTAGAGGAATAAATGACAAGAGCTTTGATGGTAGAGGTAATTATACATTAGGTATTACTGAACAAATCATTTTTCCAGAAATGAATATTGATAAAATCAATAAAATTACTGGATTGGATATCACATTTGTGACAACAGCGCAAACTGATACTGAAGCATTAGAATTACTCAAATTGTTAGGAATGCCCTTTAAAAATCAATAAGAAATGGCTAAGAAATCAATAATTGCTAGACAAAAGAAAAGAGAGCGAATGGTCGCTAAATATGCCGATCTACGTGCTAAATTAAAAGCAGAAGGCAATTACGACGCTTTAGATAAATTACCAAAAAATTCTTCAAAAGTTAGACTGCACAATAGATGTCAGCTCACTGGACGTCCTAAAGGATACATGAGAGACTTTGGAATTTGTAGAGTTGTGTTTAGAAAACTTGCCCTTGAAGGAAAGATACCTGGTATCACTAAAGCAAGTTGGTAAAATATTTTTATTAATTAGTAGGTAATTCCGATTTGGATAATGCCTGCGATTAAACTATTATAATGGTTGTAACAGATCCAATAGCAGATTTTCTAACTAGAATTAGAAATGCTCAGTTGGCAGGACATAGAATCGTTGAGATTCCTGCCTCGAAAATGAAAAAACGTCTCACAGAAATCCTGTACGAATACAAATTTGTCCATAAATACAAATTCGATGAACCTGAGAAAAAAGGTCAGCAGGGAGTAATCAAAATTGCACTTAAGTACGAACGAGATTCAAAAAGGCCAGTTATTAGAAGATTGGAAAGAGTCAGTAAGCCAGGGTTAAGAAAATACTCTAGTTTCGATAAAATACCACGAGTAATAAACGGCCTAGGAATCGCTATTGTCTCAACATCTAAAGGCGTAATGTCTGGAAAACAGGCGCGCAAAGAAAATGTTGGTGGAGAAGTACTTTGTTACATCTATTAACCAAATTTAAATTGTAATATCATGTCAAGAATAGGAAATTTACCAATTACAATAGCAAGCGGAGTAGACATTAAAGTCTCCGATTCAAATTTGGTTACCATAAAAGGACCTAAAGGCGAATTAGTTCAACAAATTGATCCAGATCTAACGTTGAAGAACGAAGATGGTCAATTAATTGTCTCTAGACCGACTGATCAAAAAAGACACAGGTCTGTTCATGGTTTATACCGATCACTTCTTAGTAATATGGTCGTTGGTGTAACTGAAGGATACAAAATTGAGTTAGAGCTTGTAGGAGTTGGTTATCGTGCTGAAAATACTGGGCAATTACTTGTTTTGCAATTAGGGTATTCTCACCCAATTCACTTTGCAATACCGAATGAAGTCAAGTTGAGTACTGAAATGAAAAAAGGTAGTAATCCTGCAATCGTTTTAGAGAGTAACGATAAACAATTAATTGGTCAAATCGCTGCTAAGATTAGAGCATTTAGAAAACCTGAACCATACAAAGGAAAAGGTGTTTTATTCAAAGGTGAAGAAATTAAAAGAAAAGCAGGTAAGACTGCTGGGTAATAATAATTTGTCAATCTATGGCCGCCTCTTGATTTTCTTGAGGATCATTAAAAGACAATAAATATAAGATAATGGCAAGAACAGCTCAAAAATTAAAAAGAAGAAGAAAGATACATAGAAGTATCCGAAGAAAAATAAGCGGTACTGCTTTACGTCCTCGTCTATGTGTGTTCAGAAGTAACAAAGAGATCTACGCTCAAATAATTGACGATGTTAAAGGTCACACGATTTGCTCAACTTCTTCAAGAGATGCTAGTTGCAGCGCTTCAGGTAATAAAACCGAACAAGCAAAAGCAGTTGGTGCTCGAATTGCAGAACTAGCGAAAGAGAATGATATTAAATCTATAGTATTTGACCGTAACGGTTATATTTATCATGGAAGAGTGAAGGCTCTTGGAGATGCAGCTAGAGAAAGCGGTTTAAACTTTTAAATAAATTACAATGGCAAATAGAAAAAATAGAATTAAACCTGCAGATTCAGAGCTAAAAGAAAAGCTAGTTAATCTGAATAGAGTTGCGAAAGTAACAAAAGGTGGTAGAACGTTCAGTTTTGCAGCAGTAGTTGTAGTTGGTGACGGAAAAGGAACGGTTGGTCACGGATTAGGTAAAGCAAGAGATGTCTCTGAAGCAATTGCTAAAGCCGTTGATGATGCAAAGAAGAACTTAGTAAAGTTTCCTATATTTAAAGGTACCATTCCACATGAACAAAAAGGAAAATATGGTGCTGGTAAAGTATTTATCAAACCAGCTGCAGAAGGAACTGGTGTGATCGCTGGGGGCGCAATGAGGGCTGTGTTGGAAATTAGTGGTGTTCAAAATGTTTTGGCTAAATCACAAGGATCTTCAAATCCGCACAATGTGATTAAAGCAACTATCGACGCACTACTAAAATTAAGATCTCCACAGATGATCTCTAAGCAAAGAGGAATTAAAGTTTCAAAAATTTTCGAAGGATAATATCCTTTAATTATACAAATAATAATCATGAGTAAAGTAAGAATTACACAGGTTAAAAGTTTGATCGACAGGTCTAAGCGTCAAAAAGACACAATGAAGGCTTTAGGCTTACGAAAAATGAATCATACTGTTGAAAAAGAGGTCACACCTCAGATTCAAGGAATGATAAATAAAGTAAAACATTTATTAATTGTAGAAGAATTATAAACTTCACTTAAGTTAATAACTCATGGAATTGCACAACTTAAAACCTGCAAAAGGTTCAGTAAAAAATAGAAAGAGAATTGCAAGAGGTCAGGGATCTGGTCGTGGTGGTACTTCAACAAAAGGCCACAAAGGACAGAAATCAAGAGCCGGCTATTCTGCTAAAAAAGGATTTGAAGGTGGTGGTATCACACTTTGGAAGAGAACTCCTAAAAGAGGGTTTAAAAACATTAACCGAGTGTCTTACACAGCCTTAAATCTAGCTAGAATTCAAGAAATTGCTGATAAGTATAAACTAACAACAATTTCACCTGAAACACTGGCTGAAAACGGAATTATCCGTAAAAATAACAAATTTAAGGTTCTTGCTTTCGGAGAAGTCAGTAGTAAAATTGATGTTACTGCTCATGCATTTTCTGCAAAAGCGAAAGAAGCTATTGAATCGAAAGGAGGAACAGCCAAACTGGCTTAAATTACACTAATGAAGAAGTTTATTACCACTTTAAAAAATATCTGGTCCATTCAGGAACTAAAAGACCGAATTATTTATACATTGGGTCTTCTTTTTATTTTCAGATTTGGATCTTATATCGTTTTACCTGGCGTCGTGCCAGCTGCCCTTGAAGGTGGAGCAGCAGGTGCTGGTGCTGGTTTGATGGGTCTACTTAATGCATTTACAGGAGGAGCATTTAACAATGCTGCTATCATGGCATTAGGAATTATGCCTTATATATCCGCATCGATTATCGTGCAGTTATTAGGGTTCGCTGTACCTTATTTTCAACGACTTCAAAAAAGAGAAGGTGAGGCTGGAAGACGTAAGTTAGGACAGATTACCAGATGGTTAACTGTTGCGATTACGCTTGTTCAAGCAGGTGGCTATTTAACCTATATCCAGGCTTCATTCCCTGGTGTGGTTTCACCCCAAATTCCAATCGGAGTATTCTGGTTCTCCAATATTATTATCTTGACTGCAGGTACGATTTTCGCGATGTGGTTGGGGGAAAGAATTACTGATAATGGTATCGGTAATGGTATCTCTCTCCTTATAACAATTGGAATTATTGCTTTCCTACCTCAAGCTTTATTTGCTGAGATTGATTTCAGACTTGGTAAAGGTGGATTGGTAATACTAGTATTAGAATTAGCATTCCTTGTAGCAGTCGTAATGGCAACTGTCTTACTTGTACAGGGAATTAGAAAAATTCCGATTCAGTTTGCCAAACGTGCGATGGGAAGAGGATCTTCAAGTCTTACTCCGCAAGCAGGAAACAGAGATTATATTCCCCTAAAGGTGAATGCTGCAGGTGTAATGCCTATAATCTTTGCTCAGGCATTAATGTTTTTGCCTGCTACGTTTGCTACATTTGTGTCAGAAGATGCAGCTCAGACAGGGCTACTTGCTCAATTAAATGATTTCACTTCCGTTCCCTATAATATTGTTTACTTTATTCTAGTCGTTGTGTTTACTTATATCTACACTGCCTTACTAGTAAATCCGCAACAATATGCAGAATGGCTAAAACGTCAGAACTCTTTTATTCCTGGTATTAAACCTGGAAAAAATACAGCTGACTTTATAGATACTGTTACCTCTCGAATTACTTTACCTGGATCATTCTTCTTAGGACTTGTTTCGATTTTGCCTGCTTTTGCAGCTGCATTCGGTGTGAACACCAGTTTTGCAATGTTCTTTGGAGGAACTTCTCTATTGATTATGGTTGGGGTTGTACTCGATACACTTCAACAAATAGAAAGTCACTTAATCATGCGTCGCTACGATGGATTGGTTAAGTCAGGAAGAATGAAAGGAAGAAAAGCTGGTATTTCTATTGGCGCAAGTATGTAATATGATCTTCTATAAAACAGATGAGGAAATTGAGTTAATTAGAGAAAGTTGCTTAATTGTCTCAAAAACATTAGCATTAGTAGCCTCTGAAATTCGGCCAGGTATATCTGGAGCCGAGTTAGACAAGAAAGCTGAAGAGTTTATTCGAGATCACCAAGCAGAACCCGGTTTTAAAGGGTATAACGGTTTCCCATCAACACTTTGTATTTCCGTTAATGAAGGTGTTGTTCATGGAATTCCATCAAAAGATGGCTTTAAAGAAGGCGATATTGTTTCTGTAGATTGTGGAGCATACAAAAATGGATTCTTTGGAGATAGCGCTTACACCTTTGCGTTAGGAGATGTTTCAGAAGAAGTTCGGAACCTTTTGGTCGTTACCAATGACTCTCTATACAAAGGTATAGATGAAATTAAAGTAGGAGCTTGGATTGGGAACATCGGTTTTGCAGTTCAAGAATATGCTGAAAAGCAGCATAAATATGGTGTTGTTAGACAACTAGTCGGTCATGGAATTGGTAAAGACCTCCATGAAGCACCAGAAGTTCCTAACTATGGAAGAAGAAATAGTGGCAAAAAGATGAAACCAGGATTAGTTATCGCAATTGAACCAATGGTTAATCTAGGAACTAGAAAAGTCACTATTGCTAAAGATGGTTGGACAATTATTACACAAGATAACAAGGTCTCAGCCCACTTTGAACATACAGTTGCCGTCCGAAAAGACGGTCCAGATATTCTGACTGATCATAGTTTAATTGAAAATGCAATAAAAAATACGTCTAATGTTAAGGAAATTACAATAAAAAGTTAGATATTTGCATTCCAAAAATAAATTATGGCCAAGCAAGAGTTAATAAAACAAGATGGAATAATAGTAGAAGCACTTTCAAACGCTATGTTTAGAGTGAGACTAGAAAATGACCATCTTATAACCGCTACCATCTCAGGGAAAATGAGAATGAACTACATTCGAATTCTTCCTAGTGATAAGGTTGCAGTAGAAATGTCACCTTATGATTTAACGCGTGGCAGAATCATTTACAGATATAAATAGTACTCCAATGAAAGTAAGAGCATCTATAAAAAAACGTACAGCAGATTGTAAAATCGTTAGAAGAAAAGGCAAATTGTACGTAATTAACAAAAAGAATCCAAGGTTTAAACAACGCCAAGGGTAATAATCAATTTTAATCCACTAAGACATGGCTCGTATATCAGGTGTAGATTTACCAAAAAATAAAAGAGGCGTTATTGGCCTTACCTATATCTTCGGAATTGGTAGAACAACATCCATAAAAATTCTGGAAAACTGCGGTATTGACCAAAGTGTAAAGATTGAAGATTGGTCTGATGACAACATCAAAGCAATTAGAGAACAAATCGCTGAAATCTCTGTCGAAGGTGCACTTAGAGGTGAAGTACAAATGAACATCAAACGTTTGATGGACATTGGTTGCTACAGAGGCCTTAGACACAGAAAAGGGTTACCCGTTAGAGGTCAAAGAACTCAAACTAACGCACGTACCAGAAAAGGTAAAAAGAAAACTGTTGCTAATAAGAAGAAAGCAACGAAGTAATAATTAATTATTAGGTCATTAGATGACCATTAATAAGTAACATAATGGCAAAAGGTAAAAAAGCTACCAAAAAACGTAAAGTAAAAGTTGATCCGGAAGGTTACGCTTACATTAAAGCAAGTTTCAACAATATCATTATATCTGTTACCAACAAATCAGGTCAAGTGATCTCTTGGGCTTCAGCTGGTAAAGCTGGATTTAGAGGCTCTAAGAAGAATACACCATACGCTGCGCAAATCGCTGCTGCTGACGCTTGTAAAACAGCATACGATGCTGGGTTGAGAACAGTTGAAGTATACGTAAAAGGTCCAGGTTCAGGTAGAGAAGCAGCAATTAGAGCAATCAATACTTCTGGAATTGACGTAACTGTAATTCGTGATGTAACTCCTATTCCTCACAATGGATGTCGACCTCCTAAGAGAAGAAGAGTATAGTGATCCATTATTACCGTTACTTACATAAATAATTTAGATAACCGATTCAGGCATTTGCCAATCGGTTTGTCTAGTTAAAAAATAGATTTTAAAATTTTACTCGGATACATTTCCAAATTTAGTTAGAACAATGGCAAGATATAGAGGTCCTAAAACGAAAAAATCAAGATCATTCGGTGAGTCTATTTATGGATTCGACCGTGCTTTCGAAAAAAAGAAATACCCACCAGGGCAACACGGTAACAGCAAAAGAAGAAAACAAAAATCTGATTACGCTGTACAGTTAATGGAAAAACAAAAAGCAAAATATACTTATGGTGTATTAGAGCGTCAGTTTAGAAACCTGTTTGCAACAGCTAGTCGCAAAAAAGGAGTTACTGGTGAAGTGCTTTTCCAATTACTCGAAGCAAGATTAGACAACACAGTCTTCAGAATGGGAATCGCTCCTACTCGAAGAGCTGCTAGACAATTGGTTTCTCACAAACATATCCTTGTAAACGGACAACTGAATAACTGTCCTTCTACTTCGCTTAAAGCAGGTGATATCATTTCTGTTCGTGGAAAATCTCAAAACCTTCAAGCAATTAGAGATTGTGTAAACATTAAATCTGAAGTCCGTAAGTTCCCATGGTTGGAATGGAATGCTGATAAAATGGAAGGTAAAATTGTCGCTCTACCTGAAAGACAAGAAATTCCGGAGAAAATTAATGAGCAGTTAATCGTAGAATTGTACTCTAAGTAATAGTACTCTCAGAATTCGCTTTATATTATTTTTAGAATAATCATCAAACAATAATTATGAATTTACTTACCTTCCAGCGTCCTGATAAAATTTCACTCCAAAAAGCTACCGATTTTGAAGGTACTTTTGAGTTTAAACCATTAGAACCTGGATTTGGTCAGACTATCGGTAATTCCCTTAGAAGAGTTTTACTCTCTTCATTAGAAGGATTTGCCATCTCAGCAATTAGAATTGCTGGCGTAGATCACGAATTTGCTACGATTGAAGGTGTTGTCGATGATGTTGTGGATATCATCCTTAATCTAAAACAAGTTAGAATTAAGCAAAGCCTTCCTGAAGAAGAAATCACAAACGAGAAAATCTTCCTAACTATCTCAGGAAAAGAAGAGTTCCGTGCTGGAGATATTGAAGATCATACAAATGTATTCAGAATTATGAATCCAGATCTTCTTATTTGTACTATGGAACCTAGTGTAAATTTAGAAGTGGAATTGACCATCACTAAAGGACGTGGTTACGTGCCTGCTGATGAAAACATGCCTAGAGATAGCGCAATTGGTGTTATTCCAATTGATGCCATTTACACACCAATCAAAAACGTAAAGTATTCTGTAGAAAATACAAGGGTTCAGCAAAGAACAGATTATGAGCGCTTAACTATTGATCTTGAAACGGATGGCACGATTCACCCAGAAGATGCAATTAAGGAAGCTTCTAAAATCTTAATTCAACACTTAATGTTGATCTCTGATCAGAACATTAAAATTGATGATCCTAGTGTTCAAGAAGATAACATCGTTGATGAGCACATCTTGCACATGCGTAAACTCCTTAAAACTTCACTTGAAGATCTTGACTTGTCTGTAAGAGCATACAATTGCCTTAAAGCAGCTAAGATCAATACGCTTGCTGAAATGGTGAAATACGATACGCACGAATTACTGAAATTCAGAAACTTCGGTAAAAAATCACTAGTAGAAATTGAAGAGCTTCTTGCTGTTAAAGGACTGACCTTCGGCATGGACCTTTCAAAATATAAATTAGAAGAAGAGTAGTCTTCCTTAATTAAATTCATTAATTGCGATTTACTGGTGAGCATCTTTCGATTGATCCCAGTGTTGCGAAGATCATAAAATAATAAACAATGAGACACGGTAAAAAACATAACCACCTCGGTAGAAAAAAAGGGCATCGTACTGCCTTGTTGAAAAACATGTCAAACTCGCTGATTGAACACAAAAGAATTAATACTACATTAGCGAAAGCGAAAGCGCTTAGAGTCTTTCTTGAACCTTTAGTTACTAAGGCAAAGTCAAACACTACACACTCTAGAAGAGTTGTGTTTAGCTACCTTCAGAGCAAAGATTCAATTAAAGAACTTTTCGGACCTATTGCAGGAAAGATTGGAGATCGCCCAGGTGGATACCTTAGAATCCTAAAAACAGGATTCAGAAAAGGTGATGCCGCTGAAATGTGTTTCATTGAGTTCGTTGATTACAATGAAGCAATGCTTGGTGAAGGTAAAACTAAAGCTAAGAAAACGAGAAGAAGACGTAAGAAGAAAGGTGGCGCTGAAGCAGCTGCCGCTGCTGGTGCTGTTGCTGCTGAAACTGCTATCGATGATGAAGATGCAGTAGTAAATAGCAATGACGAGGAGGAGTAGATCATACTCAACATTCTAAAAGAATTAAGGGTCGTTTCAATTTGAAACGGCCCTTTTTGTTTTAGATGAGACTAGAATTTGGTTCATTAAAATTACCCGCGAGTAGAATGCATATTCTACAGTTTGTTAGAACAATAATTTTAATTCCTAGAATTGCCCCTAATTCTAAAAGTCCTAATTCTGCATTTCATACCTTTAAATGAAAAAGGCCACTCCAAATTTGAAGCGACCCTTTTTATCTCTATAAATGAACTAGATTTGGTTCATTTTTTTGACCCTAAACTATGTTTAGTGCGATCTGTTTTAAATCCTAAAATCTTAGTCCTACTTAGGAACAGACGAGAAAATGCCATTATTTAAGGTAAACAAAATTCGGTCGTCGGCATTGATGTCACCATCCATATTAAAATCACTATTACTGTAGATACCAAAGTTACCGTTTTGAACTAACCACTCAATAATGTCGGATCCTGTGATTTCATGACCGCCAACATTGATTTGGTCTTCATTGGCTCCATATAGCAACCAAACAGATCCTAGATTCTTTTGACCAAATCCGCCACCTGCGCTATAACTATCAGATAGGGTATAATCATAAGTAAGTCCATTATTGACGACTTGAACTAAGGAAGTAGACATGACTGGTAAATGATTTCGATGCTCCAATACAACATAGTATTCAGAAGCCAAACTTCCAGGGAATTGAATGTTAACGGATACTGAACCATCAGCCAGCAATAAGCCAGCAGCGCGCCCAGCAGTTGTAGAAGCGTCTTCCCCAGTTCTTAGAGATACGAGCACCCAGTCAACTGCATCAACTGGATAATCAGATGGTGTCCAGCCATTGCCTTCCATGCCTGAGTAATTCCAAGGCGCAACATTAAAGGGTTGACCACTACTAGGGAAAAGAGATTGAGACCGTAGTGTCGCATTCATTAATCCAGTTGCTTGGTCAAATGGTCCTTCGATAAATGCTTTCAGTGATACTGCAAGTTGTGGAATAGCCGCACCTGGATTAAAGTTGTATACAGTTGGTGCTGTAGATCCTCCATCTCCTGCGTTTGTTCCATTACCGTTTGAAGCAATACCACCAGCGTAGAAGGAGACCACACCCGTTGAAGTAGCTGGCGCAACCCATTGCACTGTAAAAATAGGCGTCGTGATATAGCTGGAGTGCTCTACCACAGTGGTACCATTTGCTAGTGTTACGATTGATACTCCTGGCATAGGATTCATGAAGGTCCCTGCTTGATTTCCTCCTGAGTCAAAACCAACTAATTGAAAGCCAAACCTTGACGGGGTGCCAATTGGATGTAAAATCTCAACGGCAATATCATAGGTAGTTCCAGCAATATAATCAGTAGCAGGTGTTGTCGTTCCAACATCAAATACTTTGATATCTGCAGTAATCATCCCAAAGTTTCCTGGACTTCCATGGCAGGTAGCACAAGTGGTTCCTGGACCACCAGGAGCACCGATGTAATGGTTCATTGCCGAATTTGCAGGACCTGATCCATAACCTGCAAGGAGGATTAACAGGGCTAAGCAGATAAAGGTAAATAGTAGAGAAAATCGATTCATGTGTTAGTTATTAAAATTTTATAAATTAAGTTATTACTAAATATAACGAAATTACGGGAATTATAAACCTTCTTGTATAAAGATTATCAATACAATATGAATAAATCTTACCTGTTTAAGCAGTTGATATAGAATTTTGTTTAGCGCTGAAGGTGCGACATAGCCCAACTTAAAGTGTGAAACCTAGGAACTTCAGCAGCCATAAACCTAGCCCTGAAGGTGTGATATAAGTTATAAATAGTTAAAACACCAGTCTGGACTTCTTAATCTCAATGCTTTTTTCGCAGAGTAGTGACTTGTAAAAATGGAGCTCGTTGATGATCAATTGATATTAATATGATTGTTTCCCCTCAGGCACTATATCCATAAAAATCCGTTTACATAGCATTCAGTTCCCAATTCGGATATCCATTTTACAATCAAACAAGCGTTTAATTAACAATTAATCATAAACAATTAACAATTGAAAAATTCAATTTTCTATTGTCAATTAATGCACTTACTTTTGTGGCATAAAAAAAGGCTTAATCTATGAGTAATTTCAATAGTGTCCCAGCTATTCTCCTTCTAGAAGATGGAACGGTTTATCATGGAATGTCAATTGGCCATATTGGAACTACATCTGGAGAGATTTGTTTCAATACTGGAATGACAGGGTACCAAGAAATATTTACAGACCCTTCTTACTTCGGTCAGCTCCTAGTCACCACCAATGCCCATATCGGTAACTATGGAATAAAAGATCAGGATATAGAATCGAAAAGCATTAAGATTGCTGGACTCATCGCTAAAAATTTTACCAATGAGTTTTCCCGCAAATTAGCAGATGCGTCTATTCAAGATTATTTATCTAAGGAAAAAGTAGTTGGCATTCACCAAGTAGATACTAGAGCAATTGTTCGCCATATCCGCAGTAAAGGGGCCATGAACGCCATTATTTCATCCGAGACGACTGATGTCAACGAATTGAAAAAGCAGCTTGCAGAACAGCCTAAAATGGATGGACTCGAACTAGCATCGATCGTTTCTACTAAAGAAGCCTACAGTATCGGTGATCCACACGCAGAATTTCGGGTGGCAGTCCTTGATTTCGGGGTGAAAAATAATATCCTCCAATGTTTCAAAGCATTAGAATGTTACTTGAAAATATTTCCTGCTAAAACACCACTTAGTGAGATTAAATCTTGGAAACCAGATGGCTATTTTTTATCCAATGGACCAGGAGATCCCGCTCCAATGGATTATGCCGTTGAACTTACCAAGCAATTGCTTGAAGAGGATGCGCCAATTTTCGGAATTTGCCTAGGGCACCAGATACTAGGTCTTGCCCTTGGATTACCAACCTACAAAATGCACAATGGACACAGGGGAATCAATCACCCTGTAATAAATAAAACAACTGGAAAGTGCGAAATCACTAGCCAAAATCATGGTTTTGGACTTGATCCAGACGCGATCAAAGCTTCAGACAAGGTAGAAATTACCCATGTCAACTTAAATGATGAAACAATAGAAGGATTGAAAGTCAAAGGCAAGAAAGCGTTTTCAGTTCAGTTTCATCCAGAATCCTCGCCAGGACCACACGACTCCAGATACCTGTTCAAAGAATTCATTCAACAAATGCAAATTTCAAAACCTTCTTTCGCAGAAGGCTAAAAGATAGACTTCAATTTTTAATTGGAAATAAAAAAAACAATCACATGAGTAGCATTATCGACATTCAGGCAAGAGAAATCCTTGATTCAAGAGGAAATCCAACAGTAGAGGTGGAAATCTTAACCGAAATCGGTGCCGTAGGTAGGGCAGCAGTCCCCTCAGGAGCTTCTACGGGGAAATATGAAGCAGTAGAGCTCAGAGATAAGGACAAGACGAGATACCTCGGTAAAGGCGTCCGAAATGCCGTCATGAATGTTGAGGAGATGATCTCTGAATACTTAATCGGTGTAGATATCCTAGATCAAAGACATATTGATCGACTAATGATTGAACTCGATGGTACGCCCAACAAAAGTAAATTGGGTGCCAATGCTATTCTAGGGGTATCGCTTGCCGCGGCTAAGGCCGCAGCCATGGAATGCGGACAACCGTTATACCGCTATATTGGTGGCGCAAATGCACACGTGTTACCGGTTCCCATGATGAATATCTTGAACGGAGGCAGCCATGCTGACAACTCAATCGATTTTCAAGAGTTCATGGTAATGCCGCTCAACACAGATTTCTTTTCAGAAGGTTTGCGCATGGGTGTTGAGGTCTTCCACAACCTGAAACAAGTACTAAAATCAAAAGGATATTCGACGAATGTTGGTGATGAGGGCGGTTTCGCTCCAAACATCAAGTCCAATCAAGAGGCAATCGAGATTGTTCTTCAGGCGATCGAAAAAGCAGGTTATCGCCCTGGCGAAGATCTTGTCATTGCAATGGATGCTGCTGCTTCAGAATTTTATAACGAAGAAGAAAAAGTCTACCACTTTCATCAATCTACTGGTGATAAACTAACGTCATCTGAAATGGTTAGCTACTGGAAAGACTGGGCTAATAAATATCCAATCATGTCTATTGAAGACGGTTTACACGAAGACGATTGGGCAGGCTGGAAAGAAATGACAGCAGCGATTGGTGATAAGGTTCAAATCGTAGGAGATGACCTATTTGTTACCAATACAGAACGCCTACAAAGAGGTATTGATGAAGATTCAGCAAACTCTATTTTGATCAAGGTCAATCAGATTGGCTCGTTGACAGAAACGATTGACGCTGTAAATCTTGCAACACGCAACTCATTTACTAGTGTGATGAGTCACCGTTCTGGAGAGACTGAAGATACTACGATTGCTGATTTGGCAGTTGCGCTCAATACTGGGCAAATCAAGACAGGTTCAGCTTCTCGTTCTGATCGGATTGCGAAGTACAATCAACTGTTACGTATAGAGGAAGAGTTGGGCGATGATGCGGTTTATCCTGGCAAGAGTTTTCTGTAGACTTGGAAGTTGAATAATTTGGGACCTTCGCCATTGAGATGTTGAAGTGATTAAGGATACTCCTACATGCCCCCAAACGACCTAACCCCCCAAAAGACCTGTTACTTCTCCAAGAAGTGATAGGTCTAACCATTCCCAAGAAGTGACAGGTCTAACAGGTCAAGCCCCATCCCCTCCCCATTTTGCTAAGTGCGAATCATTAGGGACGTTTATTGTTCATCGCTCCATTAAACTTATATGGAATAATTTAAAATTTTAGTGCAGCTTTTATTTGTGCTTGGTCTTTAGTGTTTATCTTTGTTCATCGGGTGGCACGATCGTATATGCCAACGCCATAAAAAAAATAAAGATGAAAACAGTACAGGAACTTGTAAATCAGGACGAACCGGTGATAGATCTAATGATCTGCGTAGCTTAATGGTTCACCTTTACTTCCTGTTTAATTTAAGGGCTTATTATCCCTTTAAAGTTAATGATGTAAATGTAAGGGCGTAGCTTGCGAAACGTCACCTACCAGAAAAAAGATGAGGATATAAAGAATTGTAAGTAGCTGTAAAATTGTTATTTTGGTAAAAAATAATTAGAATATGCCATTGGAGAAATATAAAGCTGATTTACAAGAACTTGCCAAAAGTATTCATGTATTGGTGAATGAGAGTAAGCGGAAAATTAGCAGGAATATTTCTAATGAAATTTTACTTACTTATTGGGAAATTGGACGGATAATAGTAGAAAGAGAAAATGTTAGAAATATTGATAAAAAATCTAGCAGGGAGTTGATCCTAGAACTTTCTAAACTTTTATCGATTGAATTGGGAAAGGGTTTTAGTCGAAGCAATTTGACCTACATGAGACTGTTCCATTTAAGATATTCAGCTGGTGTGACACTGTCGCACCAATTAAACTGGTCGCATTACATTGAGTTTCTAAAAATAGATGACGAAATAGAAAGAAGTTTTTACGAGAAACAAGCATCCATAGAAAATTGGTCAGTTAGAGAATTAAGAAGACAAAAAGATAGTGCTTTGTTTCAACGTCTTGCGCTTAGTAAAGACAAAGATGGAGTAATAAAACTATCTCAAGAAGGCCAAATAATTAATAAGGGAGAGGACTTAGTTAAAGATCCTTACGTTCTGGAATTTCTGGGATTACCAGAGAAAGCAAGATACTCAGAAAAGCAATTAGAATCAAAAATCATTGAGAACCTCCAAAGATTTCTACTTGAACTTGGGAAAGGATTTGCATTTCTTGGGAACCAGTATAGGATAACCTTGAACAATACACATTTTTACGTAGATCTATTGTTCTACCACAGAATATTAAAATGTTTTGTGGTAATTGATTTAAAAATTGGTGAAGTAAAACATACTGACATAGGCCAAATAAACATGTATTTAAATTATTTCAAGGAAGAAGAAAATGTAAAAGATGATAATCCACCTATAGGGATTATTTTGGCAGCGAGTAAAGATGACGTAATGGTTCAATACGCAACTGGAGGAATTTCAAATAAAATTTTCGTTTCAAAATACCAAACATATTTACCAAAGAAAAATTTACTTCAAGATCGAGTACGGAAAATTTTAGAGGAAGAAAAATAATCCAGTAGGCAACAAAGCAACAAACGGCCAGTGTCGATAGACGCGCCACCGTCTTCTTTATTAAACCAAGCAAGTTTTGGGATGAGTATAAAAAATAAAAGAAGGCGAAAAGGGAACAAAATTAACAAACGCACATAGCAGATAGGCGCGTCTACGTCGTTGGTTAAAAAACGTTATTAGCCACAATTTAAAAAAAATGGACAAGGAGAAGTACATAAGATTCATAAAAAGCATCACTGAAAATGAAATTAAATTCATTGCAGGAAGGGATTATGGAGCGGATATTGATAAACATGAAAATGAGCTAAAAAAATTGATTTTTGACCAAAATGGTGTTTTAAACAGTAATCAATACTGGTATCCCTATGAAGTTGTTGAACTTTGCCGATGGAGTTGTGAAAAAGGACATGAAAAAGAATTTGTAATATGTAATATTATAGTCTGTCTATCTATTATAGCAGGTACTGATAGAACGAACGATCCCGAATACATGAAAGAGACCCTACAGAAAGAATACCTTAAACTTGACAAGTCAAATTATGACCTAATTTCTAACATTCTTACGGATGCAATAAAAGCACAAGAGAAAAGTGGCTAACAAAACCTAAACTGCATTAAAACGCAGCTTAGCCAAACCGTTACATGCAAGCGAGGGAAAGAGAAAAAATGCCAACCCTCAAAAAGCAAAGAGAATCTGGAAAATTGTCGCAGCTTATTCGACGACATTAGAAACCAATTGTCTTGAAGACACATTGCTTTTTCTCCCTCATCTATTCTCATCCAACCATCCAAATCTAAAAATCATACTCATAAAATGATATAGTTAGGTTTTATAATTATCTTGCCAATTCAATAGCAATAATTCAAAATTAATAGAATTAGAGCAGTTTTGGAAGAAAGTAACCTCACGCGAATTTGGTTAACCAAAAAATGAGCAAAAGCTATAACATGGTATACTCATATGCGAAAAGAGGAGGCAACCAAGTCTTAGAACTTTGTTTGAAATTGCTAAGATCTTAGAAGAAAGGTTACAGAATTAATAAACGAGTATAAACGCACATAGACTAACAATGGACCTAGTAAAAGAAGATGATATTGAATATGGATTTGTTGGTTCACTTACCAGCTTAAAATATACGTATCGTAAAGATATTAGGGATAGAAATTCGCTAGAACAAAATTTTAGAGAAAAGTTCGAAAAGCTGAATCGAGTCAATTTGACGGATGCTGAATTTGAGCGATTGCGAGATGAAATTGTAAGTCCTGATGTTTTTAGAACAGCAAAGTACTTACGGGAAAGAAATACCTTCCAACGAGAAGACGGTACACCACTTCAATATACCCTTGTAGATATAAAAGACTGGTGCAAGAATGATTTTGAAGTCATTAATCAACTCCGAATCAATACAGCAAGTAGCTTTCACCGTTATGATGTGATCTTGTTAATAAACGGATTGCCTGTTGTGCAAGTCGAATTGAAATCATTGCACGTGAGTCAGCGCAAAGCCATGCAACAAATCGTAGACTACAAAAATGATCCTGGCAACGGTTATACCAACTCATTGCTCTGTTATATGCAGCTATTTGTAGTCAGTAATAGATCGACTACCTATTATTTTGCAAACAACAATAATAAACATTTCCAATTTAATGCGGATGAGCAATTTCTACCCATTTATCAATTGGCTAGAAAAGATAACAGTAAAATCCATAACCTCTTTGAATTTGCAGAGGAATTTCTAAGCAAATGTAAGCTTGGACAAATGATAAGCCGATACATGGTACTAGTCGAGTCAGAGCAAAAAATTATGATCATGCGACCGTATCAGATTTATGCGGTAAAGGCCATTGTTGATTGCATTGAGCAAAACAGAGGCAACGGTTATATTTGGCATACCACTGGAAGTGGAAAGACATTGACTTCATTCAAAGCGTCTACCTTATTAAAAGATAATCCCAATATTGAAAAATGTCTTTTTGTGGTGGACCGAAAAGACCTCGACCGACAAACTCGGGAAGAGTTCAATAAATTTCAAGAAGGAAGCGTAGAGGAAAATACCAATACAGAAACACTAGTAAGAAGAATGCTCTCTACCGATTATGCGGATAAGGTAATCGTTACAACGATCCAAAAGCTAGGATTGGCGCTAGATGGGAGTTATAAGAAGAACTATAAAGAGCGCTTACAGCCTTTAAGCGATAAGCGAATCGTCTTCATTTTTGATGAATGCCATCGGTCGCAGTTTGGAGAAAATCATAAGGCCATTAAGTCGTTTTTTCCCAATGCGCAATTATTTGGTTTTACGGGGACGCCGATCTTTAAAGAAAACGCGACCTACAAGACCATAGAGGGAGATCAAGCCTCTTATAAAACAACTGATGACGTTTTCCAAAAAGAGTTGCACTCGTATACCATTACCAATGCCATAGAGGATAAAAATGTATTGAAGTTCCATATTGACTATTTCAAAATAGAAGGAAATCCAAGTCCAAAGGAATCCAGCTACAAGAGGGCGGTGATAGATGCGATATTATCCAAGCATGATAAAGCGACACACTATAGACGCTTCAATGCCATATTAGCTACTTCTTCGATCAATGATGCCATTGAATATTTTAGTTTATTCCAACAAAAACAAGAAGAATTAGCTGGATTGGAGGAAGATTTCAAGCCACTAAATATAGCATGTGTATTTTCTCCACCAGCAGAAGGGGATAAAGATATCAAGCAAATTCAGGAAGACCTGCCTCAAGAAAAAGCAGACAACGAGGTAGAACCTAATAAAAAGAAGGAAGCCCTAACAAGTATTATCGCACATTATAACGCGCAATACCACACCAATCACCGCATTACTGAGTTTGACTTGTATTATCAAGATGTGCAACAACGCATCAAAGACCAGAAATATACCAATGCGGACTATCCACACAAAAACAAGATTGATGTCATGATTGTGGTGGATATGTTATTGACAGGTTTTGACTCCAAATACTTGAATACCTTGTATGTGGATAAAAACTTAAAATATCATGGCCTGATACAAGCTTTTTCTAGAACAAATCGAGTTATCAATGATACCAAACCTTATGGTAATATCCTAGACTTTAGACACCAAGAGGATGCTGTGGATAAGGCGATGATCTTATTTTCAGGAGCACAAACAGATAATCCTAAACAAATTTGGGTAGTCGAATCTGCGGATCAAGTGATGGTCAAATACGAAGCAGCGGTCGACAAGCTTAAAGTGTTTATGGAAACTAAAGGATTGGAATGCAATGCCTCAGAAGTACACAATCTAAAAGGAGATGTAGCACGTGCGGAATTCATCAATACCTTCAAGGAAATACAACGATTTAAAACACAATTAGACCAATATACCGACCTTGCACCTGAACAAGTCGAAAGTATGGAAGACTTACTCGATACCAATGATTTTAGATCGTTCAAGTCGGTATATCTCGATACGTCCAAACGACTAAAAGCGTTACAAGACAACAAGGATAAAACGGATATTCCTCCAGAAGTGCAACAACTCGATTTTGAGTTCGCGCTCTTTGCCTCTGCGATCATTGACTACGACTATATCATGGGCTTGATTGCTAAATATACCCAAGACCAACCTTCATCGAAAGAGAAGATGACCAGGGAGCAATTGATCAACCTCTTGAGTTCTAGTGCCAACCTCATGGAAGAACGGGAAGATATTATTGATTTTATCAACTCCCTGAACGTAGGTGATAAATTGACAGAGCAAGACATCCGAAAAGGCTACTCAACCTTTAAAACTCAAAAATCTACCAACGAACTCCGAGCTATTTCGAAAAAGCATGGTATCGAAGCCGATCGCCTCCATGATTTTGTGGAAGCAATTATGAACCGAATGATTTTTGACGGGGAAAAATTAAGCGACTTACTCGCTCCTTTGGACTTGGGATGGAAAGATCGTAGTAAAGTAGAGTTGGCACTCATGGATGACTTAGTGCCTTTATTAAACAAACGTGCCCAAGGACGAGAAATTGCTGGATTGAATGCTTATGAGAAAAAGTAGAGAACATAGTAAATTGGTGCCAGAGTTGCGGTTTTCCGAGTTTGAAAATGATGGAGAATGGGTTAAATCTATACTTGGAACAATTGCAAAATTTTCAAAAGGAAAAGGTGTTTCGAAAAAAGATATTGTTCGAGATGGTAAACTTTTTTGCATTAGATATGGAGAATTGTATACCGACTATAATGAGGTAATTGATGAAGTAATTTCAAAAACTAATTTACCTAAAGATGAATTAGTTTTAAGTATGGGTAATGAAGTTATTGTTCCTTCTTCTGGAGAGACTCAAATTGATATTGCGAGAGCATCTTGTGTATTACGTAAAGGAATTGCATTAGGTGGAGATTTAAATATTATTCGGTCAAAGATTAATGGGGTTTTCTTGTCTTATTATCTAAATGGTTCAAAGAAAAGCGCGATTGCTCAAATGGCTCAAGGTGTTTCTGTAATGCATCTTTATAATAGTCAGTTAGAAAATTTAGAAATTGAAATTCCAAAACCCGAAGAACAACAAAAAATAGCCAATACCCTCACCACCCTAGATGATTTAATAGGCGCAGAAAATGAAAAGCTGGACGCCTTAAAAGCGCACAAAAAAGGCTTACTGCAACAACTTTTTCCTGCGAAAGGGGAGACGGTGCCTAGGTTACGGTTTGATGAGTTTGAAGGGGATTGGGAGGAGCATAGTATCCAAAATCTGATTGATGATAATTGGATTATTAGCCATTTAGATGGAAATCATGGAGCCTTGTATCCAAAAAGCGAAGAGTTCTCAGACAATGGTGTGCCTTATATTTCTGCAAATGACTTTGTTAACGGTTTAGTAGACTTTAGTAGATGTAAAAGACTTCCAGTGAAAAGAGCAAAACTATTTAAAAAAGGAGTTGCTAAGGATGGTGATATTTTGTTTGCCCACAACGCAACTGTTGGACCTGTTGCCATGCTAAAGACACATTTGGAATTTGTAATATTAAGTACTACCGCTACTTATTTTCGATGTGACAACAACAACTTATTGAATAGTTTTCTTAAATTCTCTCTAAGCAGTTCATACTTCGTGAAACAATACATAAGAGTAATGTCTCAATCTACAAGAAACCAAGTTCCTATTACGACACAGAGGAAATTCTATTTGGTTCTACCAAAAAAACCAAAAGAACAAGAAAAAATAGCCAACTGCCTGTCTTCTATTGACGATACGATAGCTGCACAATCCGAAAAAATAGAATCCTTAAAAGCGCATAAAAAAGGCTTGATGCAGCAATTGTTTCCTAACCCCAACGAATAAATTTTATGAATACAATGTTAAATTTTGATAGCCTAAACGATGTAGCTCAACAATTTCGTCATGATTTTACTAGATTAGATAAACCTAGTAAAAAGAAAGATTTAATTCTTCTTTTTGCGCATAACGGAACTGGTAAAACAAGGTTGTCAATGGAATTCAAGGAGGCAGGAAAGATTGGTGGAGGTAGAGATACCTTATATTTCAATGCCTTTACCGAAGATTTATTCAATTGGGATAACGATTTAGATGGAGATGAGCAAAGAGTACTACTTTTAAACAAGGAATCTGATTTCTTTGGTGGTATTGAGGCATTAGACATTGACAACAAAATTCGCCCTTTGCTTCATAAGTACTCTGATTTCAATTTTATTACTGATTTCAACTACGTAAAGCCAAGTGAAGCAGGTAACGATAACCCTATAAGCTATTGGGCTGTAAGGTTTATAAGAGAAGAATTAGTGAATGGAATTGCTCAGAATGTAGAAAATATTAAAATATCAAGAGGTGAGGAAAATTTATTTATTTGGTGTTTTTTCTTGGCTATTTATGAATTAGCAATTGATAGTGCAGAAGGATATGATTGGGTTGATTATGTTTATATTGATGACCCCATATCTTCACTCGATGAAAATAATGCTATTGCGTTAGCATGTGAGTTAGCTAACATAATTAGGAAGGAAGAAAACAATATTAAAACCGTAATCTCTACACATCATAGTCTGTTCTTCAATATCATGTACAATGAATTAAAAGTAAAACGGAGAACATTTTTTTTACATGCAGATGGTCCACAAGGCTATAGACTTCAGGATACAAAAGACACCCCGTTTTTTCATCACATAGCTCTTTTAAGTGAACTTGATAGAGTATCAAAATCCGACGTTATCCATACCTATCATTTTAATGGATTGAGAACTGTGATGGAGAAAGCAGTTAGTTTTTTTGGCTATGATAAAATAGACAAAGTTATTCATGGCTTAGATGATGAAGTACTCTTTCATAGAGCAGTCCAGTTACTTAGTCATGGAAGATATTCCATTTTTGCCCCTTCTCCAATGACAAATGATACAAAAGATTTGTTTAGAAAAATATTAAAGGGATTTACAGATAAATATGAATTTCAATTTCCTGAAATCTTTAATGAAGCAATTCAACCAGAAGAATAATGACCGCACAACAACAGCAAGATAAATTACTCTCAATAGCCAATAAGCTACGAGGCGAAATGAAAGGCATCTTAAAAAGCTTAATTTAAGTAATGAGAAAAGAAATATCAAATACCAACAACTTCCTACTCTACTCCAATGCCCAAGGAGATGTAAAAGTAGATGTTCTAATCAAAGACGAAAGTATTTGGCTGACCATCAATCAAATGGCGGAGCTTTTTGGGATTGATAAAAGTGGCGTTTCGAGGCACATCAAAAAAATATTTGAAACAGGAGAATTGCAAGAAGAAGTGGTTGTTGCAAAAATTGCAACAACCACTCCACACGGAGCTATGGCAGACAAAACACAAACCAAGGCGGTCATGTATTTTAATCTGGATATGATTATTTCAGTAGGCTACCGCGTCAATTCGATACGTGGTACGCATTTCAGGATTTGGGCAACCCAGCAAATTAAAGAATTGATTATTAAGGGATTTGTACTAAATAATGAAAAACTTAAAAACCCTGATAATCCCTTTGGGAAAGATTACTTTGATGAGTTACTGGAGCAAATCAGAGATATACGTTCCAGTGAAAAGCGATTTTACAGAAAGATAACAGATATTTATGCACTGGCAATAGATTATACACCTAAGGCGGCAGAGACACAGGCATTTTTTAAAGTAGTCCAGAATAAACTCATCTTTGCTGCCACAGGAAGTACTGCTGCCGAAGTGATTGCACAACGCAGCGATTCTAGCAAAGATAACATGGGCTTAACCAATTGGTCAGGAGCCATAGTGCGAAAAAAGGATGTAACTATATCTAAAAATTATCTCCAACAGCAGGAACTGGATACACTTAATAGAATTGTGACCATGTACTTGGATTATGCGGAGCTACAAGCCATTAATCATAGACAGATGTTTATGAAGGATTGGCGTGAAAAATTAGATGCTTTTTTACAGTTTAATGAACAAGATATTCTCAAAAATGCGGGTAGCATCACTAAAAAAGTAGCGGATAAATTAGCCGAAGAGGCTTACGAAACATTTAACCAGAACAGGATATCAGATCAAAGTCAACAACTGGGAGATATCGATGAGGCAATAAAAAAAATAACATGACAGCACAAGAACAGCAGGATAAATTAGGAAAAACCCTTTGGGCAATAGCTGATGAACTACGAGGCGCAATGAATGCAGATGATTTTCGTGATTATATGCTATCCTTTTTGTTTTTACGCTATCTATCTGATAACTACGAAGCATCCGTAAAAAAAGAGTTGGGTTCCGATTATCCCAAATTGGAAGAAGACGATATGCAGACGCCGCTATCGGTTTGGTATGAAGCCAATCCAAATGATGTTATCGCTTTTGAAAAACAAATGCGTAGAAAAGTGCATTATGTGATTGAGCCGAAATTTTTATGGCGCAGCATTTCAGAGTTGGCACGCACCCAAAACGATGATTTATTAGACACCTTACAAAAAGGATTTAAGTATATCGAAAATGAATCTTTTGAAAGTGCCTTTAAAGGGTTATTCTCGGAGATCAACCTGGATTCTGATAAACTGGGTAAAGACTACAACGCAAGAAATACAAAGCTTTGCACCATCATCACCAAAATAGCCGAAGGCATTGCCGATTTTTCTACCGACAGCGATACCTTGGGAGATGCTTATGAGTACTTAATAGGACAATTTGCAGCTGGTTCTGGTAAAAAAGCAGGCGAGTTCTATACTCCTCAACAAATGTCTAATATCCTATCCGAGATCGTGGTCTTAGACAGCCAAAACCCCAAAGCAGGTAAAAAGAAAAAGCTGAACAAGGTACTTGATTTTGCTTGTGGCTCAGGTTCTTTGCTGTTGAATGTCCGTAAGAAGTTAGGCAAGGACGGAATTGGCAGAATCTACGGACAAGAGAAAAACGTTACGACCTATAACTTGGCTCGAATGAATATGCTATTGCATGGCGTCAAAGATTCAGAGTTTGACATTTACCACGGCGATTCCTTAAAAAACGAATGGGATATTCTCAACGAAATGAATCCAGCCAAAAAGGTAGAATTTGATGCAATTGTTGCCAATCCACCTTTTAGTTTACGCTGGACACCGTCGGAAGTGATGGGCGAAGATTTCCGTTTTAAAAGTTATGGTTTAGCGCCTAAGTCTGCCGCGGATTTTGCGTTTCTGTTACATGGCTTTCACTTCTTAAGCGATGAAGGAACAATGGCAATAATACTACCCCACGGGGTACTTTTCAGAGGTGGGGCTGAGTCCCTCATCAGAAAAAAATTACTAGAAGATGGAAATATAGATACGGTGATTGGTTTACCGTCCAACTTGTTTTTCTCCACAGGGATTCCAGTTTGTATTTTAGTCATCAAAAAATGTAAAAATGAAGATGATGTACTCTTCATCAATGCCAGTGATGCGGAAAACTATAAAAAAGGAAAACGTCAAAATCTTCTACGTGATAAAGACATTGAGAAAATTGTCAACACCTACAAAAATCGGCCCGATCATATCGAGCGATATGCCCGAAGAGTCTCTATGGAAGAAATCAAAAAAAATGATTTTAACTTAAACATCTCTAGGTATGTGAGTACCGCAAAGGCAGAAGTGAAAATTGATTTGCAAGAAGTGAATAAGAAATTGATAGATATAGAACGCAAAGCCAAAGAAGCGAAGGATAAACATAATCAGTTTTTGAAGGAACTTGGGTTGAAGCCCATTTAATGATAGTGAACTTGTGTCACTACAATTTGAAGCTCTTAGAGATCTTCGTTCCTATGCTGTCAAAGAGTTTCAAGCCACCTTGGTTAATGAAAGAACCAAAGGAGTAGAGAAAAAATCCAGCAGAGAACACTATGTAAGACGGAATACTCCCTTTGGTCCTACTCCGTTTACAATCAACCGTTGCAGGCAAGAAGATTATGAAATTATTTTGTTCAATATTACTGTTTGGGGTCTTACTACTTGAGATAAATGCTCAAAAGGTAGAGATCGTGGAGGCTGATTCAACGCTACTAAACCCTGGGAATTGTTATTTTTCTGCTGCTGAAGGAGTTAATGAAACTATTGAAAATACTCATCTTTTTAAAAGATTTGTGTTGGAAGTTGCATCTCCTAAAATTCAAGTAATTGAAAACACCTACAGCGTAAAGAATCTAAAAAAGTATAGATCGAAGGATGGAACATACTTTTATAAAATCATGATTTTTGAACCTCATCTAAGGTTTCATGTAAGAAATGCTGATCTTTCTATGTATACAAGGAAAGAAGATCCAGTTGGTTACATGGTTTGTCTAGTAAATGTTTCTGCTAATTATAAAATCGTTGAAGAATCTGAGATCAAAACCAATTCGATTACTGTTGAGGAAAGCAAAATTATTGAACACTCAAAACTAATAAAAAGGTTCGTCTTTAATAAACCCAAGGTCCTTGATGACGATCAAATATATTTTGAAGGAAAGAATTGGTCAAATTTAAGAGATGCAATACATGTAGGTTGTAATCCAGATCCAGAAATACTTATCGGGAAAATTCAAATGAAATTAATGGAGTTGGGTTACCCTGTTGAGATTAGTCACCAAGTGGATGAAAAGACAAAAATAGGACTATTCGATTTTCAGAAAAATAATGGACTAGAGGTTGGAGGCATAACAAAGGAAACATTGGAAAAACTAGGAATAGAATAAAGGATAAAGTATGAAAAAAGGAACTCTGATAATCAATGAGTTGGGTGACTGGAGTTAGTCAGAAGTAAAAAAACAAAATGAAAGAAATAGATCAATTACGAAATGAATTGGGCAACATTAAGTTCCTAAAAGGGATAATGGAGATGCCAAAAGAAAGAATAAAAGGTACAAGTTTTTTCCCTTGTGGAAATGGTGTATTCGAGAATAGTTTGTGTCAAAAGTCCATAATGATTTTGGGTCAAGATCAGGACAATGAAAAAGGATTTAATAAATCAATGAGTGAAAATACGGAGACATATTCTGCAACATGGCGAAATATGATCAAACTATTTAACGAAGCCAAAATCAACCTTAAGCATTGTTTTTTTACAAATTGTTTAATGGGAATAAGAATCAATTCGAAAAGAAATGTAGGCAAATCACCTGGTCTTATTTATGAGGAATTTCTCAAAGAAAATTTAAATTACTTAAGTAGGCAAATTAAAATTATCAATCCTAAATCAATTACCATATTAGGACTTATTCCTTTAAAGTTTTTAGCCTTATTGAGTAACGAATTAAGATTGAAAACAACATTTTTAAAATCATTCCGAGAAATTGACGATAATGGATATGGCTATTTGGAAAGTGTTAAATTTGAAGAGATAGGTTATATAAACATTGCCATATTAGTTCATCCAAGTTATAGAATACAAAATTGTATGAATAGAAAATTCGATGGGATGAATGGTAATTTAGCAGAAGTTGAGATATTGAAAAAAGTGAAAAATACTGGAGTATAACACCAGATATGACAGCATATCTCTCCTCCGTCGCGAGACGTCCGAATATAATCATCCATAGCCTGGCAATTTAAATAAACTACAAAGACTAATGTATTAACAAAATACTGATTGTTAATTGAATGTTTTGGAAACATAACACTTGTGTTTATGTACTAAAATTTGTACATTGGGGTGTACGAAAAATAATAAATCATGAAAGCAATATCTATTTCCTCCTTAAGATCAAGAATGAAACACTACTTTGATGCTGTAAGTAAATCCATGGAAGTAATAATTGTACCTCGAAACAATAAGGAAGATGATGCGATTGTGATTATGTCCATCAAGGAATATAATGCGTTAAAAGAAACGGAATATTTAATGTCGACCAGTAAAAATCGGAAAAGGCTCGAAGAATCTATAAATCAGTTGAAAACAGGAGAAACTGTTACGTATACACTAGAAGATTAAACATGACGATTGAATTTACGAAGAATGGTTGGGAAGATTTTGAGTATTGGATCGAAACAGATCAGGAAATCGTCAAAAAGATCAAGGAATTAATCAAATCTATAAAAGAAAATCCATTTAAGGGATTAGGCAAACCTGAACCATTGAAACACGGATTGAAAGGATTTTGGTCAAGGAGAATTACGCAGGAACATAGATTGGTCTATAAGGTATCTGGAAAAAGAGGTGTGGATCAAAAATGCTCAATAATCCAATGCAGATTTCATTATGACGACTAAAAAATAAGAGAGAGAAAGCAGGCAACAAATGTAGCCATGTCAATTGTAGCAGGGGCTAGTTTAGGAAGTGAATTTTACTTGGGAAGCTTCTGTTGTCGCTCATTAAAGTCGCTCAAGAAAAATTTAGCAATCTTTGATGAGCTTAGACTCTGCTAAAAACTTTAGTCAGTATATTTGCTTGTGCTACACGGCAAGGCTACGAAACGTTGTGTCAAACCATCATAAACTTGAAAAAAATACCAGAAAATGGTATCTCGTAGAAAAGTTAACTACAATGGCAAAAAATACTTCAATAATCCTAGGAGAACATTTCGACAAATTTGTTCAATCTGAGATAAAGGCAGGAAGGTACTCATCTGCAAGCGAAGTAATCCGAAACGGTCTTAGATTACTTGAAATTGAAAAACAAAAAATACAAGCAATAAATGAAGCGTTAACTGTAGGGGAAAATAGTGGTGAACCAGTTGCGTTTGATAATGAGAAATTTAATCTAGGATGAGAAAGAAATTCAAGATTGATGCTTGAGCTTAAACTGTCTCCCAAAGCTATAATTGATCTAGAATAAAACATCTAGTCCAAAAATAGAGCATTAATAATGAACAACTACCTCGGTACTGCGGAGAAAATTCCATTGTTATAAGACCATAAAATTTTGTCACTTGCATTAACATCTCCATTAAGATTAAAATCACTTTGATTATACGTATCAAAAAGACCATTGTCTTGATTCCATTGTATAATATCTTCCCCAATGATCTCATGTCCAATCGGGTTCAATTGGTATCCATTTCCACTATAAAGCATCCAGATCGATCCAACGTTTATCTGACCAAATCCAAGTCCTGTCGTATAACTATCAGCTGCTGAAAAGTTATAGTTAATCTCATTGTTAGACACGGGCAAAACCGTTGGTGACATAACAGGTAAATGGTTTCTGTGTTCTAACACCACAAAATAAGAAGGCAATACATTGGTTGAAGACAGTTGAATATCCACTGAGATCGAACCATCTGCTAATAGCAATCCGGCAGCCTGACCAACAGTTGTATTTGCATCCTCACCCGAACGCAAGGAAACCAGCACCCAGTCTACAGTATTGGTTGGATAATCAGATGGCTGCCAACCAGCGCCTTCTGTACCTGAATAATTCCAAGGAGCAACAGTATAAGGTTGTCCTGTACTTGGGAATAAATCAAGTTGCCTTAAATTAGTATTCATAGTGCTTCCGGAGTTATAAGCACCTTCCAAAATGGCTGTTAAGTTAACCTTGATCAGCGGCACACTTAGTACAATAGTTTGACTAGAAGATTCCATACCACAAGTGTTGGTAGATTGCAAGGTAACCGTATACGAGCCACTGTTGGCATAAGTGTGCGTTGGGTTTTGCATGGTGCTCGTGTTTCCATCACCAAAATTCCAAAGCCACGAAGTAGCATTCGTTGAGGTATTGGCAAATGTTACTGTATTTCCAGAGATGGTTCTTGTAAACGCACTTGTTGGCGCTTGACCCGTCCTTGTCGCAACAACAGGTATTTGAGGACTAGTACACCCTGAGCTGACCTCCCAATCATATAAATAGTAATAGTAATCTGGCCCAGCAGTTGACCCAGTAATCTCGACCAGATTGGAAATACTATACGGATAACTCGGATTCGAATTGTTCCGGAACAAATTCATGTTATTTCCTCCAATCTGATAACTGCCAGGCGTTAAATTAAGATTAAGCGTAACTCGACTATCTCCATTCGGGATATTTATCGTTTGGCTGCTAATCAATCCACCATTCCCATTCCGTAGTTCAATCGTCCGATTGCCTGCCTGATTTGAACTTACCCAAGCAGATTTTAGTGTAAACGCTTCTAATACGGTAAAAAGAAGGTATTGCGCAGAAGCATTGTGAAACCCGCCACTACCAACACTAGCTCCATTTAGTGGACCAACGTTTTGAGTACTTCCTGTAACTCCCTCTACATAATAAGTCGTCGTGCTCGTTAGCATTGGAGTCGTATAAGACGTACCAGTAGCCAAGAACGTACCGGCAGCATCATACCAATTCAAGTCTCCTCCAGTAAGAGAAGCAGTCAGTGTAGCAGTTCCAGGTGCACAAAAGCCAGCACCAGTCGCTGTCGGAAGAACAACGGTAATATAGTTAGCCTTCGAACTTGAGTTTGTACCAACATTATTGGAAACGGTTAATGAAACGGTGTACGTGCCGGCTGCTGAATAGGTATGAGAAGGATTCTGTTGTGTACTTGTATTTCCATCACCAAAATCCCACATCCAGCCAGTAGCCGAACCTGTAGACAGATCAGTAAAGTTAATGACCTCGCCACAACTTGTTGTTTTGTCAGCAGAAAAACTGGATACTGGAAGTGTTGGTTGACTAACACAAACTGTAAAGCCTTTATTGATGACATTTTGCAGATTAGCAGCAGTATAGTTTTCCATCCTAGTCGATTGCCCAGCACTAAACATATACATACAGGCATCGTTCGTATAATCCATGTAATTCATAAGCATATCATTCGACCCACAACTTGAGGAAGGTATGTTGGGGCATCCATAATATTCATTCTGAGATTGTGGCGTATCACCAACTCCATCATCAACATTACATCCATTGCCCCAAATATGATCAAGATTGAGGTAATGTCCTAGTTCATGGGTTAAGGTTCTTCCAAGATTATAAGGCGCGCCTGGACTGACAGTTCCACAACCAGAAACTGAATTACTACCAAATGCTTGATCATCAATTACGACACCGTCTCCATTCCCACTGCCTCCTAGAGGAGAATAACCCAGGAAGGAAATATTTCTAACATAAATATTAATGTATCCTGAAAATGCGCTGTTAAAGTCCCCAGAAGTTGTATTAAAGGTTACGGCTGGCTGACCTTCTACTAGACCATATCCAGAAGGATGGTTGGAACTTGCTAGGCAAAACTGAATGCAAGTTTCTCCATAGTTTAGCCCTGGGAAGTACTGCGCATCATTATTGATCCAATTACTGATATCTGAATTGGTTCCTTGATAATCTTCATTCAATATTCTAATCTGATCCACTGCCAATGCTGTTAGACATGTTTGGTTTGGGTTGGATACTCCCTGAAAATGAACTGCCATAGGAAGTATAACAGGGTTTGGACATAATGCCTTGCTTCCTACTTGATTTTGACTTTCTAGTTTAAAATTTTTCTGCCGTTGTTCCCATTCGGCTTTAAACGTTGGGTTGTTAAACAATTGACTCATGTGGTCGGTTGATCCACACGTCCTAATTTGAGCTGAGACAGTCAAACTAGTGCATAAAGCAAGAACGATTAACAAGGAGATTCTGGTCATGATTGAGAAGGTTTAATTTCAAGAACAATGTTCGTACTTATAAAGATACATTATTTATAATAAATTACAAAAATTTGTTAAGTTAAGTATTGATTTTCAGGAAGTTACTGGGGGTTTTAATTAATTATGCTTGATTTTAAAGAAAAGGTAGTTATGATGAATGTTACTTTCATTCGTTCTACCGCTTATGAATTGTTCCCTTTCTAAATTTAAGTGAATAGCCTGTACGGTTTCTGAAAACAGCAACGATCTCTCCTGTAATGGACAATGCAATTTCCTCAGGTGTTTCAGCTCCAATGTCTAGACCAACAGGACTGTAGAAGTTTGGATTAGACTCAAGATTCAGACTTAATTCCGTTTGAAGTTTGATCCTTCTTTTTTTAGGACCGAGCATTCCCAAATAGGGGACATCCAGCTTTAAAAACGCTGGTAACAACCGCTTGTCCAATTGATAGTCATGCGTCATAAGAACGATTGAGGTATATTCATGAACTGGAATTTGATCAATCTGCTCATAGGAAAATACCTTGCTTGCGCTATTACAGGCATATTTAGACATTTTTTTTAATTGACCAACTAGGAAGATTTCCCAGCCCAACTCATTCGCGAGTCCTACTGTGGCGTTGATGTCGTAGTTGTCTCCTACGATCACTAATCTCATTTCAGGACGAAGGTACTCCGCCAATATTTTTAATTGAACACCAGATTTTAGTGTTGTTTCTAATATTCCTGGTTGCCGTTTCTTACGTGTTTCTTGAATGCAAGAATCAAGGATAGAAGCATCAATTCCAAAAAAGTCGAGTGTGGATTCGGTTTCCAATAAAACACTTTTTCCCAAGGGAATCGTCTCATTACTCGTTTCAATGACCTTCAACATAATTTCTGGAGTTCCAGAATGAGTTGCTCTTCGCAATTGTTCTATAGGATTTTTTGTGTCACTGGGATCTATCGGAGTAAATAGCACTTCTATTCTACCATTACAGCCAAGTCCAATACCTATTTGGTGCTCATCGTCATCTAGTGTGTCATAAACCACACGACTTGCCTGGTTATTATAAAT
Source organism: uncultured Saprospiraceae bacterium (assembly GCA_937959115.1). Classification (GTDB taxonomy): domain Bacteria; phylum Bacteroidota; class Bacteroidia; order Chitinophagales; family Saprospiraceae; genus JAHDHB01. Next base: position 20,529 of record CALGAW010000011.1, on the reverse strand, counting down.
GGCTTTTTGTGAACGCTTTAACGCATCACCTTCTAAGCAACCACCACTAATTCCTCCCACCCAATTCCCAGTGCTACTAACAAGCATTCTGGCACCTATCCTACGATAACTAGACGCTTCAACATTGACAACAGATGCCAAGGCTACCTTTTCCTTTTGATGATCAAGTTGGTCAAATGCTTCGATGATTCTTCTTATTTCTTTCAATTCGGATAAAATTTTCAAATTACAAGTGAACGGTGGTTTACAAAATGGACTTAGGAACCACCTTACGCGTCCAAGTCTTCAACCGCTTCATCCTAGGTACCAACTTGTCTGGATTCGACTCAAGAGTTGTCTCCCAAGCGTTTTCCTCCAGAAATTCTTTTTCCATGCCAGCTGCCACTTCAGCCGTCACTTCTTTTGAGTGAATCACTGAAAGACACTCCGTATTCAGATTCGCGCTCCTAGGATCCAAATTAAATGTACCGATGACAGTGATCTCGCCATCCACCACCATCGACTTCGAATGCAAGCCGAACACAGGTGTATAGTCAATCGTCCCCTGCAATTCATCCGTCATAATCTGTTTGCGGATAGCAGCATCTGGCTTGAATTCGTATATGCGGACGCCCGTTTTCAACAAGGCTTCGCGGTCTTTCTGATATCCGCTAAAAGCATCGAGGTTATCCGTAGACGATAAGCTGTTGGTTAGTATTCTGATCTCGACACCTCGGTTGACAGCTGCTCGGAACAAACCACGACTGAGCTCAGAGGTAACCAGGTAAGGCGTCTGAATATCAATCGACTTTTTGGCATTTTGGACTAATTCAATTAAGCGAGTGGTCGAAATGCCTCCACCTCCAAGTCCTTGGCTTCCATCGTTTTTCCCAGGAAGATCGGAGACAAACTCAACAGAGTCTACCCAATAAAATTCATCGGAATTTTTCATTAAATCAATTGTTTGATGAAACGATTCAATCCGATTTCGGATGGCGGGCCAGTAGTTTTCGGGATTACAAGCATATTCATGCAAACGCTCGAAACTAGCTGCAATGGCAGTAGTATCTGCCTCCTGTTTTACGAGTTCTGTTATCGGAACACTGTATTCACTTTCCCAGAAGATTTCGAAGGAGGAGTTGACCTCTTCTATTGATTTTCCTAAGAGCAAGACATCACGATCACGGAAATTATAATCACGATTAAAATCAAAATACTCATCTGCTATGTTTCGTCCTCCAGTAATGACAACTTGACCATCAACGATAAATGTTTTGTTGTGCATTCGAAGATTAACTGATCTAAAATCAGTGACTATATTGCCGATTTTCTGAAAAATATTTTTTCCTAGGTTTAAAGCAGGATTGTAGATCTTAATGCTAATGTTCTCATGGGCATCCAAGGTCAAAATATCTTTGACAGCTGCATCTACCAAGATATCATCAACGATCATTCTTACTTTTACCCCACGGTCAGCAGCGCGCACTAAGTAGTCACAAGCAATTAGGCCAATGTTATCGGTCGAAAAAATGAAGTATTGAATATCAATTGATTTTTCTGCATAATCAGATAGCCAAGCTCTTGTAATCATCGCAGCCCCACCATTTTCTAGGACAAATACTCCCGTCTTATCCTTCATTTCTGATTGCACTTCCTCCAACTTTTTGCTTAAGCTAATGGAATTGTTACGTTCTAACGCTTTACAAAACATAGTTTTTTGGGTTTCAGTTGATTTAGGAGTGCAATTCATAGAAAAAATGCAGCTCAATAAAATGAGGATAAACAGAAGTTTCCTTACGGTATACAATATCATAAACGATGATATGAAATTTTTATTGAACTAGGAAGAGAGTAAGCATTTTTTCAATTAGATTGATGTAGAAATGGACAATTAGACTCAGGGGTATTCACCATAGATTAACACAGAACTAAGCACGCTTTTACGCATCGATTATTCTCTTGTCATTCTATAGAATTTATTCAAGTATTAATATTCAAACATGATCGATTAACAATTACTTCTGAACCGCCCCAAAAATACCATTGTTGAGCAACCAAGCCGCTCGATCAGCACCATTCACATCTCCATCAAGGTCGTAGTCTGGGAGTAGGTATTGACCAAAATTACCATTCCCTGCATTCCATAATAGTTTATCCGATCCATTAATATCATAGCGGACAATGTCTTGAATTTGATCACCGTCTCCTGCGTAAAGTGCCCATACATCTGGCTCAATTTCCTTTTGGCTATTTCCCCCAATTTGGTAGCCATTTTGTATTCTAAAATCGTAGGAGATCGATCGATTAACGATTGAAACTGGATCTTTACTCATTGCGGCCATATGGTTTCGATGTTCTAAAACGATATAGTAAGCAGTATCAGGCAATGCACTAGTTGGGCAGCCTTGTGGCCATAATATTCCGCCATCAGAAAGAAGCAAACCAGCGGCTTGGTACACCTGACTCGCTTTCGAAGGATCCTTGCGTAAAGAGAATAAGATCCAATCAACTGCTTGAGGGGGATAATTGCTATCCGTCCAGCCATCTCCTTCTTGTCCTTGATAATTCCAAGGAGCAACGTGATAGGGTTGACCACTTACTGGATTATTTGACATACCTGGTAGCAGTTTTCTTGTTTGGTTCAAGCTGGTCGTCATAGTGCCATTTGAAGCATAAGCACCTTCTAGAAAAGCGGAGATACTTAGGGTAAGACAAACAGGATTTACAGTAAAAATAGCCGTTGCAGTATCACAAAGCACCGGATTACCGTTGTCACAGACTTGATAAACGATGCTGTCCATGCCTATAAACCCATTAAAATGAGTATAATTGAAGGAACCTGTTGCATTGAAACCTAGAAATCCATGTTGAGGCAGTTGAATCGGAAAATAGTTAAAAATAGTACCGAGATCAACGTCAGAATCATTTGTATTTAAATTACCAATAAGCACATCACCATCATTAATGCTATATTGCTCGCCAATGGCTATTGGACCATCATTCACAGAGGTGATTGTAATATATACCGTTTGTTGAGCACAAAGTCCTCCAGGTTGAGATTCACAGACTTTATACTCGAAGCTGTCCGTGCCAAAGTAATTAGGGTCAGGTGTATAGATTGAATATCCGTTGTTGGCCAATGACAATGTGCCATTCGTAACGGTTGTTATAATGCTTGCATTCAAGGGTTGTCCTTCAGGATCACTATCATTATTCAATACATTGAGTCCATAGGGAACGTCTTCAAGCGTCGTATAGCTGTCTTCAACGGCAACAGGCGGTAAGTTACACGCATCTACATTAATGAGCTCCTCAAGCACCTCAGAACACTCGTAGTAAGAGACAGTCGCCTTGATGATACCTAGGCCTAAGTTAGCATACTCGATTTGGGCAGAATCTCCAGCATTTTGTAACACAACACCGCCAAAAGCTTCCCACGTAACTGTTTCGTACTCACTAGCAATCAGCTTAACCCAGAAAGCTTCATCTGTGCAGATGGTATCTGGAACGATCATGCTGAACGTTGGGCAGGGTTCATTGGCTCTGCCTGGTGTGCCAAGGGGCGCACTGATCTGACTGCTCGCTTGCCAGGATTGTGGCAATGCATTGTCTAACATTGGGGCGATCAAGGAAAGGGTAGGGCCGTTCCCATCTGGCATTGTATCCCAAGGGATTCGGTCATTATAAACAACGTAGTCTGATAAGCATTTGGACGGATCGAATAGAGAGATCCGTTCTCCTTTATTGCTCAGCGCAAAGGGAATATTTCCCACCGTATTTGAAACATCAGGAAAGACGGTTGAAAATTGAGTATTATTCTCTATTAGGACCAAGAACTTATCTGCTTCGAGGATGGTGTTTGACGGAAAAACAAAATCATTGTTGTTATCATGAAAGCTCCATCCTGCAAGATTCACTGGGTTTGGTCCAGGATTATAAAGCTCAATCCAGTCGCCCGGATCTTGTTGCTGATTATTTGAATTGTAATTAATTTCATTGATCACGATGGTTGCGGCGGTGCCACTGCAGACTCTAGAATTTGGAGCGCTTGGTGTTCCACAATCATTGTCTGACCGAAACCAGTTAATAGGGTTGTTATTGTCAAGATAAGGAGACAGGAGTTCAAGAGAAGGGCCGTAACCATCAGGATCAATATCCCAAGGATTCTCGTCAACGTAAGACACAGAATCGATGACTGCGCCTTCAGGACCATTTAGCTCTATTCTATCATTGGAATTGCTCAATTGGCCTACGTATTGTCCGAATGGCTGAAAACCATAGGCTGCATTGAATTCATCGGCGTTTTCTGCTAGGACCAACATCCCACCTGCTGGAATAACTGCAGGGTAGGGGAATTTATACTGAAAACCATCGGAGAAAGAACAGTCGGCCAGATTAATCGGTTGATTAGATCGGTTATGTAATTCAAGAAAATCCAATTCATCTATATCTGTGGGATGACATAGACTATCAGAATGATACATGATCTCGTTAATTACAATATTGCTATAATTTTGCCCTACATAAAACCGTTTCGGACACATCGCTGACCAGTTTCCATTTCGTCGCACCCGTGCTTTTACCTCAACGACTCCATTTGGCAGTGTGATGGAGCCATTGTAGGGAATGGCAGTCGAGCTGATCGCACCACCTGATGCTCTTGGATCTGTATCGTCTACTGTAAAATAAATTGTGCCTCCTGCGTTTGGATTACTTAGAGAAAGTGTTGTTCCAGAAGGAACGATACCACCAAGATTACTAAATTGAACACCATCTGTTGTTGGGTAAAGGCCTGCATTCTTGTAGTTGTTTATTGTTTCGTTCGTTCGATAGGTTAGATAGGAGTTTACAATGCGATTTCTTGCATCATGAATGCCTTCGTAGCCGCTTGAAGTTCCCCATCGGGCAGCTTCCGCTATCATGGCAACATCGATGGTGTTATAGACTTCTTCATAAGTCGCAATTGCCTTTGCAGGTGTTAGCGGCCCATCGTCAAAGCAATGGCAATGCATACGATCTCCAAGCAACGTTTCGAAATCACTATTGTCAAGTAATGAGTATAGGATATTGTTATAAGCAGAATGTCCTACATGATCTTTTGTCCAGTTGTAGGGGAAGTCATAATCAAGAGATGGTTCTGTATCCCAAAGCCAAAATCGAAATCCCTCGGTATCATTTCGGTTCATACTTAGATAAGAATTTTTACCATTCTGATGATTGTCACTGTGAGGCGCATAGTTGGTAACAACGACATAATCGGCGAATTGTTTTACATCAATGTAATCTTGAATTTGTTGATAATTTGAAGGAATGGCAAGGTTGGTGTTATTGGCTAGATTATTTAGTTCATTCCATGCAAATTGAGTCCCATTTAACGGAACCTTTACCTTTATCACATCCCAATCTTCTTTTTCACCACCGTAGTATTTTTCTGCCCAGCCAGAAGTTGGTCGTTCTGTTGCGTTGTATACACCCCAGTAGATTCCATTGATGTAGAGGTGCATGAAGTTTCCTGCTACTCCAACCCCATTTTCTTGTACATTAATTTGAAAATTTCGAACAACCTGATCTGCAATATCATTACTTTCACCTGTATGTAAAGCTGTTCCTTCCTTGTTTAGGCAAGCCGCATGACCTGCTCTCAATGCAATTTGATTGTAACTTTTAACTGGGGTATCAAATAGCGGATAATCTAATTTTGAAGCACCATAAATGGATTTAAAACTCAATCTAAAGTTCCGTTTTGGATTGTTGAAGCTAGAGCCTCCAAATCGCTCTAATCCACAGTCCTCTTGATGGTCTCGACCATCTGCATAAATGATTTCCATTGAAGTTGCTCGTTCTGCTGTTGCATTATGAATGTCTTCTAGATCATTTAGGTCCAAAACCAAAGAAATTGAACCTATTTGAGTTAAGGCATTATACAATTGATTGGAATAAGAAGGATTGTTTTTAATCGTACTATGAAAGTTGAAGTCTGTAGTCGGAAACCCGCTAACACTATAAGGTTGATTGGGGACATCTCCTAAGAAAATATAGCTATGCGTGTAGACTTTTGAAGTATCTGATGCGGTATAAGCAATGACTCGTAAACATCGAGTTGTATTGATTGAAATCGGTCCATTGTACACACTACCAAAAGTCGGTGTAGGTGCTTTTCCATTAGTGGTATATCGAATTGTAGCCGCTGGATTGTCACTTACCAGAGACAATTGAAATGATTGATCGTAAAACCCACGTTTGGCACTAAAGTCAATGTCTATTTTAGCCAGTAAAGATATGGGAAATAATAACAACAAGATGATGTAAGTTAGCTTCATTGTACAGGAAGATTGTCTTCAGTTCTGTGTATTCTTTTCGTCATTAGGATTCGCTTGATAAGCAATTCATCTATATAGACGTCTATTTTAAGTAAAAGGTGGCAAATGTATATTGAATTGTTTTAATTTGATCTTTAAATCGCTTTAAACACGTTGTACATATTCTCAACATAGGAATCTATAGTAAAACGATTGATTGCTTTTTCATATCCTTTTGCTCCCATTGTTTTTGTAGCATCTTTATGAACCAAGAAATGACGCATTTGTTCAGCTAGGTCCTGAGCTCCGTTCTTAAAGAGAAACCCATCAACACCATGGTCAATTAGCTCAGGCGTTGCGCCACTCACTAGACCGATAACAGGTTTGCGATACGCCATGGCTTCTACAGTAACGCGTCCCATTGCTTCATTCTCTGAGCACATTAGCACAACATCAGACCGCTCAAAGGATTCTTTTGGATTGGGCAGATAACCAGCAAATTCGACTTTCGTTTCAAGTCCTTGTTGCTTAGTGTAGGCACGAAGCTGTTGCTCATAACGTTTACGTCCAGATCCTACAATCAGTAATCGTGCTTCGGGAAAGGCCTTGGATAACTGCTGAAAGGCTTTTAATGCCATCATTTGGTTTTTCTTTGGATGCAGCATACCGATGAGGAGAAAGGTAAATGTCTCCTTAGCAGGGCGGGGCGGAGGAGCGGGTTGATCCAATTGCTGCCTAGACAACACACCATTGAAAATCAGTTGGTTTGGGATGTCTCGGTTGCCAATGATCTCCTTGCGCACGGCTTCTGAGATCACAATCGCGGTTGCCGCTTTTCCTAGCCATTTGTAGAAGTGGCTAATGCCAGGGAAAAATCGCATATTGTAATGCAAGTGCACCAGTTCTCTGATGTGCCAGATGTGCGGAACACCGAGTTCTTCAGCAAGATACGCGCCCATTGGCAACACGGAGCTATTGGTATGAATGAGGTCAGGTTGAAACGCCTTTGCTTCCTTGCTCAGTTGACTGAAAATCGCTTTGTTTTTCAAGTACCGATAGGGTAACAACCAATAGCCGGGAAACAGGAAAGTGTCTGCCCAATTCTGATAGGGTTGGACTTGCATCGGGATGTCGTTGTCACGCAATGCTTGAGCAAAGGGGCCTTCCTTCGGACACCAAGTCATCACACTAACACCTTTGGCCTTAAGGCCGATGATGAGGGAAAGCAGGGAGCGATTGGCTCCTAGCATCGCTCCATAGTGAGAGAGGAAGAGTATTTTCATGTAAATGAATCAAGCGTTTTATTCGGCGGTAAGATACGTAAAATGTGCATCTGAATGTAAGCGAATTCGATAGAAATCTTCATCAGAATCCAACTTAATTTCAATTTTGAAGTAGAGACAAGTTTCAAATTGTCTCTACTTCAACTAGTAGATGGCATATCATTAGCGAATACAAAGCACTCTAGGAATTGGCCTATTTCTTTATTTGCAGCTCATTAAATGAAGTTATGCAACACATACTGCGGTATTATTTATACCAAGCACAGGTTACATTAGGCATACAGCTATTATTTCTTGATATATAACTGCTCATTTCCGATCTCGATACTTTAGCCATGTTGGTATAAGTGTATCCTCCTGGTATCATAAAGCCAGTAGTAGAATGGAGTGCGCCTAAGAGATGACCTATCTCATGTGCCGTTACTTTACTTAAAAACGCATTGGATGCTCCTGTCCATCTATGAATCTGTGCAAAAGCTAGACGAGCACCACCAGAAAACCTACAAACGGTACGTGGGTATGCATTACCTGAGACGCCTACATTACGTCCAGTGAAAAGAAGGTTACCATCAGCAGTAGGTAGATGTTTTTTGGCATATGTTTTCCATTGACCCAAGGAAGTACTAGGATTTGTAGATGTTGTAGGAGGGTTACCTTTTGTTGTTCTTATATAGCCTCTGTACAAGCGAAGGTGCAAAGGAAATTTATTATACCCCCAATATCTGTAACTTGCATATCGGATTCTGTTTTCTACAAAGTTTCTAGTACTTGAGGTATTGTTTCCAAACTTCTCTCTCAGTTGGTAGTCTGCTGTATATGTTATGGACATTTCACGGCAGCCGGCCCTATATTCTAATGTGCTAACTGGTTCTCTTTCTTCGATGTTTAGAAAGTCTTCATCTGTATTTCCACAAGTAGCATGTTCTCCTGAGATGTCTGCATTAATAGGGTAGTATACATAAAGATTTGGAGATGAATTGTTTACAAAACGATTAAGTGGCTCAATAAAATATTCAGTATCTCCTTCATAAATATTTCCAGTGAACAGATGCTCTTCCATTATAAACATAGATTTGCTTTTTAAGTCTACACTCTGACCATGGTAAGCATCGCTTCTATCTGTTCGGATGACCTCCACCCAATCGTCATTAGCATTTGATTCAAAGACTTTGTAATCTGGTTTAAAAAATTCATAAAAGTTAACATTGAAGACCCAGTTCGGTTTGTTTTGAATCTTCAGATCTAAGACAAATTCTTCATTATGCTTTTCTTTTGAATAGTTTAGAATTCTATCAGTATCGATTTCAACTACTGTATACTCCGAAAATAGCTTATCTAACGCAGTATACTGCTGAACTATGTCGTTTTCGTGGTATATTTTCTCTTTAAGACAAGAAGAAAATAAGATTGGAAGGGTCAATACAGCAAAAATCAACTTTAAAGTTTTCATACGTAAGTTTTAATTAAAATGATGGAAAAATTGATGTCGTTTATCGAATTTTATTCAATATTTCTCAAAACGTTAGATTCCTCATCTAAACTATTGCAAATTTTTATCTTTAAAATCGCTTATTTATCAAAAAGGAGATAATGCAACTAGATCTTTAAATTATTCGATATTTGATTAAATACTGATAATCAAATAGTAGTAAAAAGTTAATTGTATTAAATTGAGGTTTTGCAACAAAAGTCTTGGTTAAAAAAATGAATTGAACAAATTGAGAAGAATTAACCATTAATCATTAACCAATAATAATTATTATCCCTTACATTTACAGCAAAATTACCAGCATAAGAAATGAGTAAAGAATTACAGATATTACAAAAGGAACTTTGGAAAGTATTCCAAGTCATTAAAAGCATTAATGCGATTGCAGAAACTAGAGAATTAAAGGATGAAGAGAAGGAAAAACTTCAGTTTCTGATTAAACAAATGCGTTCAATACAAGCAGAAATTAAAGAGGAGAAAGAGCTTCAAGAGAAAGAAGCAAAAGATTCTGATGATAAAAAGAAAGACTAAAGCGTTCTTGTGTTAAAGACAGTCGTTTGACCTTGGCTTGGGATAATACTTGGGTAATTGCCCTTGTCTAGTACTAATTTCTCTATGAAAGAACTAATAAAAAAGCTTGTACCTGTTCGTTTTGCTGATTATGTTCATCATAAAAAAATGTTCATGAAGTGGGAGCGTTCTGGCCAACCAAACCCACCACCACATATCGTTAAGCAATATGTAATAAGAGAATATTTTAAGTTGCACCGATGTGCCATTTTCATTGAAACTGGTACCTTCATGGGAGCTATGGTAGAAGCTCAGAAACGAAGGTTTAAACAAATTATTTCAATTGAATTAGCGCCGACATTGTACGAAAAAGCGAATCTCCGTTTTAAAGAAGATAAACATGTAGAAATTATACAAGGCGACAGCGCTATCGTTCTCCCTAGATTAATGAAAGCAATCAAGGAACCAGCTATCTGTTGGCTCGATGGACATTATTCTGGAGGGGAAACCGCACAAGGAGAAACGAAGTGCCCAGTTCTAGCAGAAGTGGCTGCGATTCTTAAGGCTGATGTTGCGCATGTTTTACTGATTGACGATGCTCGATTGTTTGATGGTACAAATGATTACCCAACCCTTGAAGCCTTGAAGGCACAGGTGGAGTCGTTTGACAAGGGGTATCAGGTAACAATAAAGGATGATGTGATTCGCTGTGTTCCCTAATGTCTTTAAGGAAAAACTATAATCTTGATATTAATCTCTAATCGTATTGAGCTGATTGGCAATGTGTAAAGCAGTCTCAATCAGATTTTCTGTTAATGGCAAAACTGATTTAGTACGCAGACCACTCTTATTATTGATGAGGACAGTTAGCTGAAGTGTCGAATGTCCCTTGTGTTGCAATTCATTTGATGTTTTGCTGTTATCTTTAGCAAGCTGCATGTCTAGTACTTCTTCAGTGTCTGTGTTGCTGGACGATGCACTTTTGAGCTGAAATTGTTTAACAGGTGCTCCAAAGTCAATTTTAAGTGATCCAACGGCTAGGAATCGCTCGAAATTATCCATGATCTCAGTGGTGAAAAGCTGTTGTGTAAATTCTGGATGACTCCCTAATATTCTCAGTTCTCGATCTAAGTGTGATTGGCCAATTTGAATGTCTTTGAATCCAATCGCTTGTTGGAATTGTGTTCCTATATTCTCCTTGTCAATGCTTAGAAATGCTGTAATTGGTTGCTTAAATTCTACAGAAATGGCAAGTTTTCTAACTGGGAATTGCTTGACGTGTGTGTAATTTAGAGTGAAGTCTTCATGTTTCCCAGTGAGTAAGCTCAGGTGATTTTGCTGTCTAGTAACTCGAAGATTAAATTGATCCATCAACGCCTTTTTATCAGATTCCAGACTACCAATCGGACCTTGGTCCAGCCAGAACGGTGTTATTTGTTTGATCAACTCTTCCGCATCATACTTGCCACCAATAAAAATGAAGTGATCTTTTTCGATTGTGGAATCTAAGAACGAACCGTCAAGATTATATTCAACTTTAAACGGTTCTAAATCCAACACAATGAATCTGTCCGCGCCATTCACTTGTTTTTTTAGGTTGTAAACATTTCTCCAAGCTATTGAACGTTTTGAAGGGAGAATAACACGTTGGTTGGTCAAAACAGTGATCCCTTTTTTCTGAAAAAAATGAAGTTTATTGATTAAAAGTTCTAGCAACCGCCATTGGGAATAAACGCTTACTATGTATATAATAATTGCAATGAATCCAAGAAGAATAAAGCTTGCGTTGAATAAGACAAAGATCCCGATTCCCAGCAGTATCTCTGCAGTTTTAGTTATAAATTTGAATTGATCACTTTTTAAATTCTCAACAATATCAATCACATCCTCGTCTATGTTTATGTGGATATTGTGCTCTTTTAATAGTATTTGTATTTTGTTTTCATTCATTCGTTGATCGTACTTTTTTCAGTTGATTCATCTAGAAAACCTATGATATTCTATTATAACAATAATACACAATAGTTTTGTTCCCTATTATAGAAATTATTGTATTGTTTTAATCGTTTAGGTGTTAGAAATTTGTAAATTTTCTCTACGATCTAAATTTCGTCGAATATTATTCAGTTTCTATCTATCTCCGTCCTTTTCTTGCTAGGATTTAATTATTTTAGCAGCCATTAAATTAAAACAAAAAATCATGAACCGTATATCTCCATTTTTTTTCTTTTTGGGTTGTTGCATTTTTATCCTTGGTTGCACACCCAAAGCGACCACCTCTTTAAAAGATACTCAACAGGCTGCCGATGCTGAAAATGCAGTAGCAAACGCAGCAGAAGCAGTAGGGGAAGCGGTTGGATCTGCAGCACAAAAGACCGACTTCAAACTCGATTACGAGAAGTATACACTTGACAATGGGCTTGACGTAGTGCTCCATACGGATAAGTCTGACCCGATCGTGTCTATCGCTATTCTGTTTCATGTTGGATCAAATAGAGAGAAGCCAGGACGTACAGGATTTGCTCACTTCTACGAGCACATGCTATTTCAAGCTTCTGAAAATGTAGGAAAGGGCAAGTTTTTCAAAAAAATTAGCGAATATGGTGGAGAGTTTAATGGTGGTACTTGGAATGATGGTACCATCTATTATGAAGTTATTCCAAAAGATGCATTAGAAAAAGTACTCTGGATGGAAGCAGATCGAATGGGCTTTTTTATTAACACCGTCACCGTGGCTGCGCTCGAAAATGAAAAGCAAGTCGTGAAAAACGAAAAACGGCAACGAGTTGATAATCGTCCATACGGACATACGAATTATGTCATTGATAAGGCGTTGTACCCAGAAGGTCATCCTTACAACTGGCAAGTCATTGGTAGTTTGGAGGATTTGCAAAATGCAACACTAGAAGATGTCGTTGAATTTTATGAAAAATGGTACGGACCAAACAACGCTACGCTTGTTGTAGCAGGTGATATTGATCAAGCAGAAGTGAAAGCACTTGTCAATAAATACTTCGAAGAAATCCCTGCAAAAGCAACAGCAGAACCATTACAACCAAGGCTTGGGAAATTAAATTCGACCGTTTCATTCTACCATGAAGATAACTTTGCAAAACTGCCAAAACTAACGTTGGTGTTTCCTACTGTGGAGGACAAACATCCAGATCGATATGCACTAGATTACTTGGGAGAACTATTGTCTAACGGGAAACGGGCACCGCTCTATAAAGAAATTGTAGAAAACAGTAAACTGGCTCCTAAAACCAGCTCTTACAATCGAGGGCAGGAAATTGCAGGTTCGTTTTATATTTCGATTACTGGAAATGAAGGTGTAGACCTTGATCAACTGCACAAAGGTGTATTCACCGCCCTCGAAAACTTTGAGCGCAATGGAATCGACCGAAAAGACATGGAGCGCATCAAGAATAAACAAGAGACTAATTTCTATAATGGTGTTTCAAGCTTACTAGGAAAATCATTCCAATTGGCTTCCTATAATGTGTTCAATGATGATCCAGGATATGCGAGTAAGGAAATTGTCAATATTCTTGCCGTGAAGAAGGAAGACGTGATGCGCGTGTATAACAAATACATCAAGGACAAAAACTATATCGCTACTAGCTTTGTACCAAAAGGGAAACTTGACCTCGCACTTGAAGGCGCAACAAAAGCAAGCATTGTAGAGGAAGAAATCGTGGAAGGAAATGAAAAACCGCCAATGGATGAAGGTGACTTGGAAGACATTAAGAAAACGCCATCTAAGTTGGATCGAATGATCGAGCCACCATTTGGAGATGCCCCAACCATTGACTTGCCTGAGATCTATAATGGCAGTCTGCCAAACGGTTTGAAGTTTTACGGTGTAGAGAATAACGAATTGCCCCTTGTCGCTTTCAGCATACGCTTGAGAGGTGGATTGGCACTTGACAACCCAAAGAAAGTTGGTGCAGCAAACCTAATTACAGACTTATTGATGGAAGGGACGGCTACTAAAACACCTGAGCAATTAGAAGACGCGATTGGGTTGTTAGGCGCGAACATCTCTATGACAACAAGTCCTGAATACATTACGATAAGCGGTAACTGCCTTGCTCGGAACTATGAGAAAGTATTGAGCCTGGTAGAAGAGATGATCTTAAACCCACGTTGGGACGAGACAGAGTTCGCTCGAATCAAGAAAAGCACGATTGCTCAAATCCAACAGCAAAGCGTTCAGCCAAATCAAGTAGCAAGAAATCTTTCGAGTAAGCTGCTGTATGGAAATGACAATATTTTCTCTAATAATACCATGGGAACAATTGAGACGGTGGAGGCAATGACGATGGACGAAGTGCAGTTGTATTATCAGAAGGCGTTTTCCCCTTCCGTCGCTAGTTTTCATGTAGTAGGTGATGTTTCTGAAGCCCGAGTGCGAACTTCGCTTAGAACATTTGAGTTGAACTGGGAGGCAAAGCCAGTCGAGTTTCCTGAGTTTGCGATGCCTGCTGCACCAACTGCTCCTAAGCTGTACTTTCATGATATCCCGAACGCCAAGCAATCTATCATTCGGATTGTTTCGCCTTATCTGCCTGCCAATCATCCAGATTTTCACAAGGCGGTTGTAGTCAATGAGACCTTAGGTGGTGGTAGCTCTGGTAAGTTGTTTCAGACATTGAGAGAAGAAAAAGGATATACTTATGGTGCCTACAGTTTCTTCCCGAAACGAATTGACCAAGGATACTTTGGCGCTTCAAGTAGCGTTCGTTCGAATGTGACCTTAGAATCCATTCAAACCTTCTACGATATCCTTAAAAATTATAAAAATGATTACAATGCTGAGGACTTGAAGAAGACACAAAACTCAATGCTAAAAAGCAATGCTTTGGCCTTTGAAACGCTTAGTAATAAATTAGGGCTCCTTCACAACATTAGTACCTTTGGTTTGCCGATGGATTATATTAAAAACGAAGAGCGTATCCTAGCAGACATGACACTTGCATCAGCAAAAGAAACGGTAGGGAAACACATTGATCCTAATAAGATGATTTACTTGATCGTGGGTGACAAAGCGACTCAATTTGATCGCTTGAAGGAAGCTGGACTCGGAACTCCAATTTTAGTTGATAAAAACGGGAAGCCAGTGGAGTAATGAAAGCAAATGCTTTTGATCTTGTATTTAAACTGAATTGATAAGATAAAGTAAAATCTAATTTCATGATATACGCATTGATTAGAATCTACTGAAAAGAAACGATGGATTTAACCATTAATAATTAGCAAATTATAGAATAGAAGCTTATTTTTAGAGAACAAATGACTTGAATTATGAAATCTACCCTAGGATTTTTTTGTTTGCTATTCTTAATAAATACGCTCTTTGCCCAGCAAGAATTTGAAGTGTCTCCTACAGGAACTTGGTTGTCTAGAATGACCACTACAGAACGTCAGAATTTACCAAATCCGTCCAATGGACAAATGGTGTTTGATACAGGACTTATGTCTCCTTGTTTTTACGTTTCCGCTACTGGGAAATGGAGATGTATGCTCTCTACCGTGCCTGATGTAGATCAAGGAAATTTTGGGGGAAATTTACCGTTTATGGAAGGTGGATTCAATGGACAGCCACAAGGAAATGTCGTCCATTATGGAGATGGGTCGATCCTTGTACAATCCAACTCTACCGGTAATCGATATGGGTATAAAGCACCAGTGGCCGCAGCAGGCAAAGCCTTCGAAGTAAGTGTCAGAGTCAAAAGCTTTACAGGAGTCAATGCCATAATTAACCTAAATAGCACAGGGACAACCTCCTTCTCTAGTTTTGTGGAGCTCGCTGTGGAAGGACAAGACTTAAAGATCTATGCATCTGGGCAGACTGCATTTACAGCACCCAACAAAATCAACTATTACGGAACCGAATCCGTCCTAAAAGTCGTAGGGACCGCTGTCGTGAATGGTCGAAGAAACCTTCATTTTTACATCAATGGTCAACACATTCGCAAGATTCTTAATTCTAGTATTTTGACGAACAATGTAGACGTGATCCTTTATGGCTGGAATGGTGACGTGCACTATGCTGACTTTCACCACTCAGAAGCACCTAGTATACCGATAAATCGGTCTTCTACAGTAATTACGAGTGAGGGGGCAGGAGTTGTATTTGCTGATCCCTTTTTATTGAATGATACTGGCCCAAAATATTACTGTTATGCAACAAATACAGGCGGATATCGAATCCCAGTAAAGAGCACCACTGATTTTGTGAATTATACCAATGAAGGGGATGCTCTGTCTGGTTTTCCTGCTTGGTCTTCTGGCAATCCAAATTATTTTTGGGCACCAGGCGTGAAGAAATTTGGCAATCAGTATGTGCTGTATTATGTGAATCAGTCGAATACAACGAAGCAAAAGCCAAATGGTAGTTCGTATAATGTAATGGGAATTGGCGTTGCTACAAGCAGTACGCCACAAGGACCCTACACACATGTAGGAAATACGCCTTTGATCTTGAGGGCTGATGTCTGGGGTGCGATTGATCCTGAGCCTTTTACGGATCCGATATCAGGCAAGACCTATTTGCTTTGGAAGTCGGATGCGAATGCAGTGGGTGGCGTGACACAACTATTCGCAGTAGAGTTGTCGGCCAATGGATTGTCTATCGTCGGACCACACTATACCTTATTGAGTTTTCAGCAAGGAGCTACCGAGGATGTGTTGATTGAGAATCCGTCGATCTATTTTAATGAGCACGATGCAAAATACTATATGATTTATTCAACGCATCACTGGTTTCAAGATACGTATAACACAGGAGTCGCAGTTTCGGATAATCTACTTGGTCCTTACACTCGGTTGTACAATGGAGCGATGCTTTCGATGGGGCATGCCTCAGCCCTAAAAGGGCCTGGTGGCGGTTCGTTTTTTAAGACGAATGGTAATGATCTGGGGATTATCTTTCATGGTAGAAACGGGAATGGTAATCAACGTGAGTTTTATGTTGGTGATGTGGAGTTTGATGCGAGTGGTATTCCGCATGTATTGCCTGGATCTGGATCAGGTTTTGAGATTGATTAGACTGACTTCCTAGGAGTCGATTCGCAGTTGAGGTTTTTAGTTGTCAAGCTCATTACATTTTTCTAATAGCCATGATTTTAGTTCGAGGGGTTTGGTTTCTTCAATCTTATGTCTGATATCTGTGCTTGACTTAGAGCTGAAGCCTTCCTTTTTTCTGAAGAGCATATAGGCAATTCTATTGAAGCTAGCATGTGATTGTTTCTTAGAGGTTGCTATTTCCTTTTTTGTTCTTCGTAGGTAGTCTCTAAACGTTTTATAAAGACTGTGGAACGCCTCACTTTCAAAGAGCTCATAGTAACATCTAAGCTGAAACGTTCTAATATTAAGGAAAAACAGCGCATCAATATCGGATTGAATTTGTGCTAGTTCGAATAAAGTCCCCTTGTAATCCTTGTTGTAAAAACAGATAAACGCCTTAAACATTTGGGTTGATGATTCCTTGATTTTCGGATTCAAGTCTCGTTGATAATGATCCAAAAACTGTTTTGCCCAATCTATTTTTCCTAACTGGCAGGAAATTGAAATAATGTTTTTCATTCGATTGACAAGGATGTAGTTCCCATCGTAGATCAATCGGTTGTCAATTAACGCTAGATATATTGAGAATAAATGCTGTTTAAACTCTTTTCTTCCTTTTTTAATTCTCTTTATACAGTAATTAATTGCGTGTGTGTAAAATATATTGATGTCTGAGATATAAAAAGTCTTTGAAATACTTGAATCCAATAGTTCAACAAAAGAATGATAAGCATCTTCATTTTCTTCATCTTTTAATATTTGAAGAACAAAGTAGTATAGCTTAA
This sequence comes from uncultured Saprospiraceae bacterium, assembly GCA_937959115.1. GTDB lineage: Bacteria > Bacteroidota > Bacteroidia > Chitinophagales > Saprospiraceae > JAHDHB01. The sequence goes on along the minus strand of CALGAW010000011.1, from coordinate 3,116 downwards.
TGAAGTTATTCTCCTGATATTTGGGAAGGGTAATCAAATGTTCAATGTTGTGAAGTATTTCATCATCATAGTCGATCCCTATAATTTGTTTTGTACTTAGTATTTCAGCGGACAGATTTAATTTTCTAGCGATATAATAGGTGTCCAAACTTTGATGCAGTTTTACCAGATTGCTCCTTGATGTTCTACCTTTTTCCAATTCCAGATATTCTGTAAATTTTTCTTCAATCAAAAATTGTTCGTAGTAGAAGTCAACATCAGTCTTGATCCGATTCTTGTTTAGATTATTCACTTCGTTATAAATACTCAAGGCATAATTGTTATTCTGATGCTTCAATAAAGCTTTTATTAGAAGGTGACTTTTGTAATCTCTCCGTTCCTGGAGTTCTTGAAACACGAATAATTCATTGATTAGTTTGATCAGTCTTGATCTTAAAAAACTTACTGAAGCATCATTCCATTTTTTGCTGGGTACAATTTGTTGGGCGATTCCATCCTTGATTTCAGCAGTCAATTCAAAATCTGGTGCATATTCTTTAATAGCCTCGAATAAGGCAATGCATTTTTTATCCTTATTGAAGAATGGGGAGTGCACGATTTCTTCCAATCCCTTTAATTCTTTAGAATTTAAGCTAATCAATAATTTTAATAAACGATCTTTTTTCATATTTAATTAAAATGTAATGCTATACTGGATTGAATTTCTATATCTAAATGGTCGGATTTATTTTGTAAAAGTAATGCATTGAGGTCTAATTAATCAATTAACAAGACTGATAAATTAAAATAGTAATAATCATATAGATAAATATATAATGCTATAATAGGAACTTAAGTACAATTTTCATGAAGTATAGTTCCCTACTTTTGATATTGTAATTGATCAATAAAAATAATGTATTACATGAATTTGATTGGAAGCCAATGGACTTGCTTTTCATAATTACATCACGTGATTAGTTTATAACATAAAATTGAAACAGAAAAAATTGTATTGAAGAAACAAATAAGGCTTAACACTTTAACAAAATTAATAACTAAAAATAATCAAAATGAAAAATTCAATTATTTTAATTGGAGGGTTAATTCTCTCCTTATCCCTACTTTTTACCTCTTGCTCGAGAGAGGTTGAAAGTGATCTTTTGCTTGAAGCTCAGAATGAAGAATTAAAATACTTCGATGTTCCCGTTATTGAAGGGACATTGCACTTTAAAAATGTAGATCATTTTATCCAAAAAAGCGAAGAATTAAATCTCCTAGCTGAAGAAAACCGAATTCAAGAGGCAAATAAATTTTTTACTTCTTTAGAGCTTCTAAACAACAACGTAAAAACTGAACTTTCCCAATTAGAAGAAGGTGATACGTACAATAGTATTCTCCAATCTAATGCTGATATTATTACAGAAAATCTTGACTATGTGATAAACAAACCCTCTCTAGCTCCAGTGCTTAATAGACAAGGAATTGTAGTGATTGGTGCTAATATTTATAAATATGGGAAAGAGGAAGATCGAGTCTATACTAATGCAGTTGATAAACTAAAAGATGAACTGTTTGAAAATGAAAGGCCTTTTACAATTAAGCACCAAGAGGAAACAGCGTTAAGAGGTAATTGTCATCCTACCTATAACACTGCATCTAAGGCAAAATGTAGCAGAAAAGTAACGATTACAGTAAAGGATGTAAGTTTGGCTTTTTATGACAACTCCAAAGGACTATGGGATGTATATGGTAAAATTAGGTTCGAAGGAACGCCTTACAAACGAAGAAACAATTGTAAAGGATCTTGGAAAACTTACAGAACAAGCAATTACCTAAACATTTCAACTTGTTGGTGGTGGACTGTCAACGGGCAGGAAAATAATAAAGAAACCTTTTATAATACGAATAATTGGTGGGGAATAAACTGGACGCCTACATTGAATATAAAGCGAGGAGTACCTTTTAATGAAATTACAGATTGGTTCCTAGAAATATATAGACTTGATGCAAACTATTGGTCAGGTGGTGTTAGCTCACCTGGAGCTGAAATTGATTGTTGGTAAATCAACACCTTCTGCTCAAAACTACTAGAAAGAAATGGGGAAATGGGGTTAAACCCTAAGCTTAATCATTCTATATCGTAATGTGTTAATGGATATAGATTAGGTCACGGAAATGCTCCAACCTCATATTTCTTTCACTTGAGTCTGTTCTGATTCAATATCGGAAAACAAATTGACCTTGTAACACCCATTATCACCATTATCAATTTTATAAGACAGGTGTAAGCCGAAAAACCTTTCAAAGAGTAGGCAATCTATTATTTAAATCATGAAAACTAAAAATTTAATTCTTCTCGCACTGCTAATTGGTCTATGCACTGTATTTTCTTGCAACAAAGAGGATATCAAAATTGCTACAACTGATGATGGTATTAGTCAACCTGCTTCTAAAGTAGATTTAGACGTTGAGGTAATAGACGGACTAATGAACTTCAACTCCTTAGAATCATTCATGGATGCAGTAGAATTCCTTTCCGACAATGAAACTCGATTTTTTACTGACGAGGCATTCGAAAACTGGGAAGCACAATTAGGGTTTAACTCCTTAAGAAAAAGCTATGCTGCTGTTTCGAATGAGTTCGATAAGGTGGAGGATGAATCTTCATTTAATAACTTCAAATCCAATTATAGAAACTATATTAACAATGAAAACGAGTTTGAATTACCAGTAAAAAATCCAATACTGACAAGTCTTATTGATGCAAAAGGAAAAGTCATTATTAATGATATGCTCCATTGTTTTACTGACCAACACCAGGTCATTATTACAGATAGGGATGAGGCAAAACTTAATGCTGCTCTAGTCTCGCTGGAAACAGATGAAGAAGCAGGAGTATTTGTCCTTGATTATATGCATTCACTAGAAGATTACAGCCGATGGGATTGTGGTATACAATGGACCTGTGTGGATGGAAATGGTAGCTCAAGAGGTAAAAAAAGAGTCTATGCTGACATGCAGTTATTCCTTATTGCTACTCCTGTATATGGCGGATCATGCCAATACTGTTATTCTTGGGATTATTCTGTAGGTCACAGCTGTGTAATGGAGTCTAAGATTAAAAGGACTTGGTG
>CALGAW010000010.1 GCA_937959115.1 uncultured Saprospiraceae bacterium | reverse complement strand
AAGTAGCTACCTTTCTTATGAATTTATCTTGATTTAAATGCCATAAGTTAGAACAAACTAAGCCTAGTATACAGAAGTCTGGTTTTCAATGACTTCCCTTATAAGGGATTGATTTATGTAGTAAGTTCTTGGGATTTGCTGAGCGCGTTTGCCTTGCGCCTAGCTCAAAAATAAATGTTGTGCATGGATAAACAGGCACCACAAAACCCAAGAAACAAACTACCTGACTTAATCCGCCTGTTTACACTTATTCCTAGCCAACTTTAGACAGACAGCTCCTAGTAATTCTCCTAGAACTAATTCCTTGTATGACTTGATTGTCTCCTAGTAATTCTCCTAGGACTGATTCCTTGTATCACTTACCTGATCCCTAGTAAATTTCCTAGGACGGTTTACTGTAAATGACTTGACTGATAACTGATTAAAATAGAATTTGGGGTAAGCGAAGCGTTGCGAGTTTTAAGGGAGGTGGCTGCTGTGTTGATGGCCTTGTGTGCGGAGCAGCTACCGCACCGAAACAAGCAGCGAGCACAGCGAGTAGGCAGCTTGATCAGGCGATGGATTGAAGGGAAAGGATTGCGCGAGCCTGGCATAGTGCCGTAAAACGAGCGGATAATAAGTCGTGAGGCGGTAGTGGAATGAGCGCAGAGCCAAGCAAGGTATTTTACGACCCCGCAGCGGAATTGTGGCGGCTGCCTTGAAGCGCGGCGAGGACGTGAGTAAATGCCTAGATTGGCAGGCGTGGAAAGTAGAGCCTTGCGCGAGAGCTGCCAGCGAATGGAGCTACTGCCGAACACCGCTTAACAGCACGGATCACTCATGGCTCATTTACTGTTTTTTCTAAGGAAATTCACTGTAATCTGACTTCGTAACTCACTGATCCACTCATCAAAACAACAAGAAACGCCAACCCATTTGACCCGGGTTGGAATCACTATTTTGAACGTCGAAACCTCAGCCGGACAAGGTAACGCGATGCCTTGTCTTTAAAGTGCTTGAGCCGTATGCGGGGAAACTCGCATGTACGGTTCTCAGGGGACGGGAAGGCAGCAATGCCTTCTTGTTACCCGACGTACGGATCACTCACCACTGTCTACTAAATAACTCGATATTTTCAAGGGCTCTCACTAGACGTTTCTAATGAAGTGTTTACTCATTTTTGTTGGGGTTGTTGAGTTCTGTTTTCTCTTGACTACTGTTTTTGTGTGTTTATCTGTATTGGTTTTATCCCTTTCACCCAAGTTAGAATATTTTTGTTTCTTGAAGTTTTCCATTTAACCAATTTTCTTGTTTTATCTTTTTCTGCTTTGTACTATAGTAAAGCCACGTTCCATGTTTTAGTTCATCTTTCTTATCGTCAATCAAAATTGAATAGCTACCAGTTGACTTGATATTACCATTTTCATAGTATTCAGTCCAGATTCCAGATTTATCACCTTCTGTATACTCTCCTGATAGTTTTACCTTCAAACTTCCTTGATGAAACTCAATCTTCTTGTTTACCCAAATAGAATCTTTATATTGTCCGACATAAAAATCTCTTAGTAAATATCCTGAATTTTCTTGCATATGAAATGTAATTTCACCATTAGGAATTGAAAAAATATGTCGCTGATATTCTTTGTTATCAAAACCATGTTTCATCTCTAATTTTGTGAGAACTTCTTTTGACCTGAATCTATTTGTAGAATCTTTTATCGATATCCAGAAGGCTCTAATAGTAGAATCTTTAGCAAGATTAAATTGAACAGAATACAATTCGTCAAGAGGTATCCAAAAAATATAATATTCAAACGAATAGCCGAGTTCTCCATTTTCAGGTTCCAATTTATCAGTATAAAAGCGTTTTAACTGAATACTATTTTTTAAGTACTGATTTGTTTTGAAAATTATTTCTTTTGCATAAAAAGAAGTATCTGTAATTGGTTTCCCAATAGTTTCAGGCTCCATGTTATCTTCGTAATACACATTTGTCTGATAACCAGTAAAAATGATATCACCTTTATATTTAATGCACTTTATCGCTCCACTTTCATAGTATGAAGTGTCAATGGGTTTATGCTGTGAAATTGCTTGAAATGCGAGACACAATACAATAAATAACATTAAAGCTTTTCGCATTACTAGTCTGTTTTTCCTTGTTTGTAAACTGAACCCTCATAGTCCATCGTATAATTTGACATATCGACTTCTTCTGATGTCGTCAAATTTACATCTGCATTCTCAAAAGTAGCTTGAAGTTGATTTTTAATTTTATCAAGATCCATAAACCTTGCAGAATCAGAAGTGATATTTATATTAATTTGTTGAACTTGATCCGCATTTTGATTATACAACTCTTGCTGACTCATAATATTTTTAGTAGTTTCATAAATGACTTTTTGAGTATTTAGTAATCCCGATTCTGCATCAGTTTTCTCTCTTCCGGCAACATCTAGAGAACGAGTACCTAATCCCCCTCCAACTTTAAATCTTTTGCTCACTTCAAACAATCTACCAGTATTATTACCTCCAAAAACTACATCTGCATCTCTATAGTCATTAGGAGCACTTTCACTCGTTGGTATATCCTGACCATGGTCATAAAGTACAAACGTGTACCTTTCACTGCCTAAAGGATTGGCCTTCTTACTTCCATCATATAACCTTCTGATTTGCGCTTGTCCATTCTGGCCATTAGGAGTTCCAAGGAAATAATTGTTTAATTCCTCATATTCAAATCGAGTATAAGTTCCTCCATCAGTTCTATTATGAATCAACAATACTCCATCATTTGAATTAGAGGTAGTATTTGGAGTTCTATGTACATAAACCAAAGTCTTACCATTCTCCAATATTCTATATCTATAATCTACCTCTTCTAACCCATCTAAATCAATTGAAGATATTACTTTGTTACCTGCAAACTGATAAGGGGTATACCAAGGGAATGATGCTGTCAACGGATCTACACTCAAAAACTTTCCAATACTAGGATTATAAATCCTAAACCCATAATCCTGTATCACTTGACTTCCCCATTCAGAATCGTTCTCCTTACCGTTAAAGCCGAACCTATACTTCTCACTTCCAGCAAATTGCCTTCCTGGCATAGACCAACCAAATGGATAGTAATCATTCGCACTTAGTACCTCAGCTTCGTAAAAATCAACTATTCCATCATTGTTAACAGGATCAATAGCATCAACACCAATTTTCCGATCACTCACCGTCACTAAAACGTTTCCTAAATGATTCGCCAACTCATATGACTTATTGCCTCTGAGTGAAGCGACACTTTTGTCGCTTGAAGTAAAGATAGGCAAAAATTCTGCCATAAGAAAGGGGTAACTACTAGAAAAGCTAGTTGGGTCAAAAATTTGAGGTGATAAAGGAGGTGAATAATTTCCTATTCTTGAGGAGCCATATAGGTTTACATCCTGAAGCTGTTTAGAATAGGTTTGATTTAGTGGATCAACATCTACAGAGTAAACCCCCATAATGTTCCCGCTGGCATCACGAACATAGAAATCCTTCTTTACAATATTATTTGAATTATCTCTTGTGATCTTAGTGAGTCGATTCCCTGAAGCATCGTAGTCAAATGTTAGATCTCCCTTAAGAGTTGAGATATAGCTTACTTTTTTTACTTTGCCATAAACAGTCCATTCAATTTCATCGATAGATTCTGACTCATCAGAAGTCAGATTTCCAATTTCGTCATATTTGTAATTATCTGAATCAATTTGGCCGATTAAATCACCATGTGTTTGACCAGTAACATTATCTTCAACTTGTTGAAGTTGATTATGCTCTAAGTCAGGTATACCGTTCACCATTCTGGTGTAATTATAAGTAAGATTATCTATTAAATTTCCTGAGCCATAATTACGCTGTAAAGATTCAATATTTCCATTAGGATCATAGGAATAGTTGCTATCGTAAACTCCATTATATACCCAAGAATTGGAAGTGGAATTAGGAGCAAAAGTCTTTGCTTGTTTGATTCTATGCAAAGCATCATATTGATATACCATTGCATTCATGGCTTCATTGTTAACTCCAGGAGCAACTAACCCTGGGATATTTGTGATCATAGAAGTTATGTTCCCATTAAACAATCCAGGAACACTATTATTTACAGTGAGGATTTCATTATTAAAGTCGGCTGTAAGAGAAGCCATCCCAAGATTAATATTTGAGCCTATGGGATTATAATCCCCTTGAAAGTACCCTAGGTGATAGGACATTTCATCCTTTGGAATCCATTTATTGTTTGAAGAAAGTAATCCATCCTCACCTGGATCATGTGATGCATTATCAGAAGGGACATTAACTCCCTTAATCCATCCTTGCAAATTATAGTAATAATCCAATCCTTGGACATTATCTTCACCAATTTCTATTCTTGCTAAAGGACCATGAGTATAGTAAAAATATCTTGCCTCTTTGTCCCAAACATATCCATCGTTAGATGTTTCTACATGGGTAAGACGGTTATCTGCATCATAGTAATATTTGTGACCAAACTCATCAGGTGTGTTTTTTTGAAACCAAACTTCATTGACATTACCGCTGATTAGGTCGTATTCGTATTCGATTTCAGCAGCTCCAAGATTAGGGATTTGGTGATGTAGCTTTTTTACATTTCCATGAATGTCATAATCGTAATAAGTTGCAATGTTTTCATTAACAGTTCGACTTACACGGCCTTTGAGATTAGATTGTTCAATATGAAAGTTTGTAGGGCGGTCGTATTCTGTGTAGATTTGTTCTTGTATACATAAGATGACTTGTTTTCATAAAAAAAGCTCAACGAAATCCCGTTGAGCCTTAGTACCTGAGGTGGGAATCGAACCCACACTCCCGAAGGAACTGGATTTTGAATCCAGCGCGTCTACCAATTCCGCCACTCAGGCTGGTAGTTTATTGGGTATTCAGTAGCGTTTTCTTCAAATTGCACACTGATAAACCGCTTATTGCACGGCAAATTTATTTAAATTTTCTCTAATCCGCAACAAGTAGCGTTTTTTATAATAATATTCTTTTACTGCACTCAGCTCACCGTCATCAGATTTCCCATCTTCCCAACCAGACAGCACAGCGCTCACAGCCTCTAGCATGCTGGCTTCTAACGTATCTAAATCAGCCAACAGTTTTGTATAAACAGACGACTCGAAATCAAACTCTAGTTCCATCAGTTGCTCGTTGATCTCCATCATCTCCATTAAGAAGGATTGAGGTAATTGCGCCTTGTCTTCCTCGTTTAGCAGTCCTTTCAACTCTAAAATGTAATGCATGCGCTTATCGAAGTCAGATAATACTTTGTAGGCAGCATTGTTGAGCGTTGAGAGCTCTAAAACTTCTGCTTGACGGGTGTCGTTCTCCAAGGTATAGAAGTCAGGGTGGTACTGCTTACTGAGGGCGTAAAACTTGCGTTTCACAGCTCCAGTATCTACTTGGAAGGACATTGGAAGTTCGTAAAACTCAAAATAATTGGGCGTCATGTGCTCTATTTTTCACAATTTAAGGCAAAATGGTGAATTTGTTAAGTTAAGTTTGCTTTCGAACCACAAAATTTGACAATCTCCTTCAGAGAGTCTAAAAACTAAGGGATTTTTCATTGGGCGTTTTGTTATAAAATAATTGAATGTACTTTATATGCTATTAAGTCCAAAGAAAGAAACTATATTTATGTTGGTTTGGTCAATAATCCGAACCAAAGGCTTCAAGGACACTAGGTTGGATAATAAAATGACTAAACCTGACTTGGAGACGAATGACTGTTTACTAAGCACAAAACAAAATGGATAAACACATAGTATACGGCTTACCAGGCCTAGGCGCAGACCGCAGAATGTTTGGTTACCAGTTACAACTAGACTACGATTTTCGGTTCGTTGACTGGATTACACCAATAAAGGGGGAATCGATGACTGAATATGCTAAGCGCTACAGCCAGTTACTTGATACTAGTAAGCCGTTTTCTATCCTAGGGGTTTCCCTAGGGGGTATGATGTGTATGGAGGTGGCAAAATATGTGAAGGCCGATCAAGTCATCTTGGTTTCTAGCTGTAAAACAAAGGACGAATTACCTTCTCAAATTAGAGCCTTGCGGAAGACCAAGCTCCATAAACTGATTAATGCGCGAATCCTAAAGCGATTGATCAAGTTTTATAGTAACAATGTTGGTGATCTGGATGGTGAACTTATGCACTTGTTCAATCACATGGTGGAAAACTGTGATCCAACCTTCATGATGTGGGCTGCAGATGCCATCATCAATTGGGACAACACAGATATTCCTGATAATGTAGTACACATTCACGGAAGTAAAGATAAAGTCCTACAGTTTAAATTTGTAGATCAAGACTATACCATTGAAAACGGATCGCATTATATGTTCGGAACTAGAGTCACTGAAGTCAATGCATTACTTGACAAAGTGTTGAGGAAAGAGGTTTTAGTGGAGCACTAAACCCTGGGCCTACTTTCTGTAACGATCAAAAAAGACGCTCCAACCCGAATATCTATTCGCTTAAGTTTGTCTGACCAACAAAGAATAGGCTAATTCCTTTAAAGGAGCTTTCTGGTCGCGTTCTACATCAATAAGATTGAGGTTGATTAAGGATTTGTCTTGGTAAACTTCCATTAGTTTTTCAGCTTCTTCTCTTACCTTTAGGTCGTCGAAAATTGTTTTAATTCCATTGATTTTGGCTGTTTCGTCTTTAGACTTAAGCCATTTGTTGATTTCTTTGGTCTGCGTGGCATTTGCTTTTTCTAATGCCTTGACAAGTAGGAAGGTTTTTTTATTTTGAACAATATCACCACCTATCTTTTTACCAAAGACAGCCTCTTCTCCATAAGTGTCTAGAAGATCATCTTGGATCTGGAATGCTTTGCCAATGTTTCGTCCAAAACGGTTCATCAGTGCAGCGTCATTTGCGTCTGCATCTCCAATGATGGCGCCTAGTTGCAAGGAGCATCCTAGGAGCGCAGCAGTTTTTTTCTCGATCATGTCGAGATATTCAGCAATAGTGATTTTCGCTTTATCCTCGAAATTCATATCGAGTTGTTGGCCAATACATACTTCGATGATGGAATCACTTAGTAATGAAAACAAGGCAGGCTGGTGTCTAGGTTCTTGATTTGTGAGTTCGTTGTAGGACTTAAATATCATCAGATCACCAGATAACACTGCACTGTTTAGACCATACTTTTTGTGCACTGTAGCTTGTCCTCTTCTGATAGCAGCCTCGTCCATAATGTCATCATGTACAAGGGTTGAATTATGCATCAACTCTATAGAAAGAGCCGTTGGTAAAGCGGAAGCAGGGTCTGCTCCGAACAGCTCACATCCAATCAGTACTAGAATGGGACGTAACCGTTTGCCCTTTTGATTCATGGTGTACGAAACGGGTTCGTACAATTCAATTGGTTGATTATTTGTAACGTTTTTTGATAAAAACTCGTTAAATAAGCTTAGATGTTTTTGAAAATCGTTCATAGTTTGGCTTTAAAAGCTATGGCATACAAAGTGTACAATTTATGATTCTTAACAAAGATAAAATTTCCAGTTTAATTACCATGTTAATAGATCAAATAGATATCTTTTTGTATACGGAAAATATAGGAGTGTTATTATTCGAAACTTATTTAGTATATCATCGTAAAAATAATAAGTTCGCAAATAATAGTTTTAGATAGTAATTGATTACAAGCAATTTATGAATAACTCTAACAAAATGAATGAAAAAAAGGAACAAATAAACATTCTGCTTATTGAGGATAATCCCGGGGATGTAAGACTGACACAGGAAGCGTTTAAAGAAGGAAATTTAAATGTCAATCTTGAAATCGCAATTGACGGGGTAGAAGCACTCAACTTTTTGCACAAGGAGAAAGGGTTTGAAAACGCAGTCCGACCTGATTTGATATTGCTTGATTTGAACTTGCCCAAACGAGATGGAAGGGAAGTCCTTGCAGAGATTAAAGTCCATGACGATTTGAAGAAGATACCTGTTGTCATTCTAACCACTTCAGATGCTGAGCAAGACGTTTTGAAAAGTTACAATTTGCATGCGAATTGCTACATAAACAAACCAGTAGATTTTGACAAATTCTTTAAAGTCATCCGCCAAATAGAACAATTCTGGTTAGAGATGGTTATTTTACCTACATTTGTGAAATATTCTTAAAATAATTATACTTTCCCCCACTTAACTAATACGCTAATATTGAGGCTGTAACATCTGCCTTAATGTTAAACGACCCACTAGATGAAAGAAAGAAAACAAATTTTAGTCGTTGAAGATAACCCTGCTGATTCTAAAATTGTAGGTGTCTACCTTAGACAAGAATCAATAAAGCATGATTTTCACCTTTGCAGTACGCTACAAGATGCCGTCAATAAGATCGAAATAATAGCTCCTGATGTTATTTTTCTTGACCTAAATTTACCAGATAGCGATATAATAAGTACCCTGGATGCTATTGTTGATAAATTTAACAATTATCCTGTTATTGTAATGACTGGATCGATAGACGAGACACTCACAACACGCGCGATTAACCAAGGAGCACAAGACTACCTAATCAAAGGCCAATTCAACAGCAAGCGCCTAAAAACCGTGATAGAAGCCAGTCTAGGCCGTCATAAAAATACACAACCACTCAAAGTTGACTCCTCAGAGCTAAAAAGCCTCACAAAACAACTCAAGGATATTGAGGAAATGGCAAATATGGGGAAATGGTCAATCGATTTAGTGGATAGTAGCATGGTTTGGAGTGACCAGATCTACACCATCTTCGGTATGACAAATCGAATGGTTCAACCCTCACTCAAAAGTTTCGTCGAATTTATCCGCTACGAGGACAAAGAGCGATTTAGACAAGAGGTTAGAAATGCGGAACAATCCAGCAAAAGAGTAGAAATAGAATTTGCGATATACACCAACGGAGGAACCCAGAAAAAATTCTTGAAAAGTTCCTTCCAAGTTAGTTATGATAAGGTTTCAAAGCGACCACTGATAAACGGTTTTGTGCAAGACATCACAGAACAAAAACGAAGCGAAGAGCTGCTGGCGAAGCAGAACCTAATGGACAAATCTGCTCAAATCAATAAAAAGATTCTTCGAGACTTAGATTTTCAAATAAAAACACCTCTTGCTTCCACCTTTTCCTTTCTCAACCTCCTTATGGAAAGTAGCGATGTTGGAGAAAATGCAAGGAAGGACTTAGGCTCGCTCCAAGGTTCTATTCTAGAGCTGCAGAAGGCAATCAACAATATGATGAATTTCTCGATTCTGAATTCTCAAGATATTGAAATGAATGAGAAAGAATTCAAGTTTGATACGCTTATTGAGAATATGAAGACCTTAGTCAATGTCAAGCGAATGGAAAAGAACATTGACCTGATTATTGACCTACCTGAAAAAAATGAATTGATTCCTGTTATTGGAGATGAACGAAAGGTAAACCAAATTCTATTTAATGCATTAGAAAACGCCATTAAATACAACGATGAAAATGGAGAAGTAAAGGTTTCCCTTACTCAGAAGGATGTGGATACGGAATATAGCAATATCGTAGTAAAAATTGAAGATAATGGCCACGGTATAAGCAAAGTACACCTTGATGAATTAATGAATTCAAAAGCGTTGTTTACTGCAGATGACGAAGAAAATAAGTCCCTAGGAATTCCAATCATGAATAAGTTAGCTGAAATCATGGATGGCAACATAAAAATAGAAAGCATAGAGGAAGAAGGAACAACAGTTGAATTTGCCATTAAATTGAAAAAAGGAACCCCAGGTCAACAAAGTAATGGAGATAAACCGGTATCTACCCTCCGTATTCTATATGTAGAAGATCACAGCCTAATGAAAATTGCGACCAAGAAAACGTTGGAAAATTGGTCAGAACTAGTCAAAATCGATACCGCTGGAAATGGCCAACTCGGCGTGGATAAGTATATGCAAGAAGGTCAATACGATATCATCCTCATGGATCTCCAAATGCCAATAATGGATGGCTTCGAAGCCACTCAGGTCCTACGAGAAGTAACACAGGTGCCGATCATCGCTGTCACTGCAAACTCTGACCCTCAAGAACGGGCGCGTTGTATTGAGGTCGGTATGAATGACTACCTTTCTAAGCCGTTTAATCCAGACGAATTGTTCTCTATTATCATGAAATGGATAAATGGTAAATCTGATTAATTGAAGTGTTGAGCCAGTACGACTATTGATAATGAAACGACAGTCTGGTTCTAAAGCGTAGGGCAGGTTTGAGTTCTAAGCGTGAAATTTAGAATCATCAAAAAGACGATTTGTCTCCAATATTTCTGAATTAAAAACTTATCTTCGCCCTTCATGAAAATGCCCGACTTTACACGTGAGGAGGAAATCATTCACTCCGTTTCACATGCAATTCCTGCTGGACTAAGCCTAATAGGCACGGGATTTCTGATTCATCAATTATTACCGCTTAACGATTCGCTTTCTATCATTGGAGTCACGATTTTCGGCTTATCGCTGTTTATTTGTTTTGCTGTTTCTGCAATCTATCATTGGGTGAGTCGATTTCCGCTCAAATATACACTTCGGCTTTGTGATCACTTTGCTATTTATATTCTCATTGGTGGTTCTTATTCGCCTTTTGCCTTGCTTAATATGCGTGAAGGTATTGGCTTTGAAGTGTTTTGGGGGGTCTGGATGATTGCTGCTTTTGGACTCGTGTTTAAGTTTCTAATTCGCAAAAATCTACAAAAATATGAACGAATCGATGCGACACTTTACGCTGTGCTCGGATCGGCAGCCATCTTTTTTCTTAGTGATTTGACCGCCGCTGTCCCAGAACGCGGAATGCAGTTGCTTTCGATAGGAGGGTTGAGTTATCTCGTGGGAATTTATTTCTATCTGAATAAAAAAATCGCTTACCATCATGTCATCTGGCATCTGTTTGTCATCGCAGGAGCAGCGTTCCATTTTGCAGCTGTCTATAACTATGCTAGACCACCGTTAGGCTAGATTGTTTTGCCGATTAGACAAAAAAAAGAGCAGTTGCCGACAAGTGTCAACAACTGCTATACAAAAGCATCAATAAATCCAAAACAATATTTTTAATCCTTCTTCCTGTTTTTGAATGCTCCATGCTTATCTAATTTTTACTTCAGTAATTGGTTAAATAACAACTGCCAGCGGTTATATCCAGCAGTTGCTTCCTTATTTATACTGAAATCAAATCATTATTACTAGTTAATCTTATTCATCTTAATCCATCCTGAATCACCGTTGTTAGTCTTTATCTTGATGAAATAAATGCCGTTCGGTCCTTCTATTTCTAGTGAAACAAAATCCGTCGATTCTTCAAAATATTCACTTATAAGCTGCCCTACTAGATTTGTGACCTGTACATGTACATTTTCCAATTGAAGTCCTAGCTCAATATTAATTGTACCTGTGGTAGGATTAGGATAAACGTTTAATCCTTCTAGAGACTCTATCTCCTTTGAGTCAGTCCTTAAGAAAGAGATACAAGATGATGTGTCAGTACAATTGTATTCGGTAATCTCAACCGCATAACTCCCGTTCTGGGTTGGAGTAAACGATTGATTGGTTTCACCGACTATTGGTGCAAAATTGTTATTACAGTCAAGCCATTGGTAAGATGCGCCTGCTAGATTAGCCACTAACATGTTTCCAATTCTACTGGCTCCTACATCTACTGTCTCGATTGTCAAGTCAAGGAAAACTGTGCTGTCACAACCGTTAAACGCGCCTCCAGGATAGGTTAAGAATGCCGTATTGTTGCTCGAAGTGTACGTAACTCCATTTATCCAAGTATATGAAGTACAGGCAGTTAGAATGTCATACTCATACGCTTCATTTAGAACCGTCAAATTCAAATAAACGGTACTGTCGCATGCGCCTGGTCCAATTCCTAAAAAGACGAATGAGGCGGTAGTGTTTGACGCATTATAAGTAACACCGTCAATCCAAGTATATGGTTCACATTGAACAATAACATCTGTTGATGATTTTTCTGTACCCAACGTTAAATCTAGAAAAACCGTACTATCGCATCCGAAGTACGACCCACCAGTATAAGTATAAGAGGCAGTATTGTTGTTTGTATAATAAGTGATCCCATCAATCCAGGTATAGTTATCACAAGCATAAACAACATCCGTTGAGGTCGACTGGCTGTGGATGGTTAAATCTAAGTAAACCAAAGAGTCTAGGCCCAGGCTGTTTTGGAAAAAGGTGGATGCTGTATCATTTGATTGTGTGTAGGTAATGCCATCGATCCAAGTATAAGAGTCACAACTATTTACTATAGCTCTATGCTCCAACAAGTAATAGACGATTCGTTCAGTCTTGTTTGTTATGACTGGTGGATTATTATCGAAATAAATCGCAGCAGAATTATGAATTGGTGTTCCTGGTGCTAAATTAGGTAGTTGGTTGATCGTAAAGCTGAAGAACCCATGGCTTTCATCTGGATTGGTGATATTGCCAGGTAAACGGATGTTGGGGAAGATCACTTCAATTGTATGTAACCCGATAATTGAGTACTCAAATTCATGACTTGCAGGGCCAATTCTCAAGGAGAAGATATCTAGATCGGTATCAATTGTATCTCGGATGATTACCGTTTGTGCCGTGTCATTGCCTATGTTTTCAAAACGTGCGACATATTGCATCTGCCCATTGGGAAAGACATACTTGTTCGAAGTAAAACCCATTGGATAACCTCGTTTGTCATTTGGATCGAATGGACCTTTGACTACGTCACAGAAAATATCTTTGCAAGGCCTAAAATCATCATTGTCAAAAGTAGAAGCCAAGGAGGGAAGGGTAGCGCCACCACAGTTCTCCACCGTTACATTCGGATTAGAAATAATAGGATGGAGTGGATGCTGATAAGTTGCTATATGCCACGATTCTCCATTTCCTTCAAACGCTAGAGTATAGGTCTGTTGAGCGTTCAACTGCACGGAGTCTGCATGGACCCAAATACCATCTTTGAAAACAACGACTGGGCGATAACAGGTCATGTCATTGCCAAGAGCTGCGGTGTTTGTTATCTCAAAGTAGATGGAATCATTTTGGCAATATCCATTAACTTCCAAATTAGATCCGTCGTATGCCGTTAAGCAAGGAGTGACTAGTGATGTCGTTGGTAACACTGCATTAGGAATTGGTTCTGGATAACAGTAATCGTTAGGCGTTAATTCTGTTTCAATGCAGACCGATTCGCCTAGCACAGCAGAGCAACTTACATCTGCATTTACAGTAAATTGAATGCATTCTCCAGGGGAAATCGTGTCTAACGCAACAAGAAACTGGTTACTTCCTAGTGTTGTATAGGGAAGTGACATCCCAAGCACAGTAAGCGTTGGGTCTATGTTGATTACAACTGATCCAGAATCAATTGAAGTCGTTGCTGCTGTTGAGTTACATACGTTGATATAGATATTTTGATTGGTACAAGGCTTTATGATGGGCATTACAACCGAAATATTGCCATCGGTTTGATTGGCCTTACTTGAGATACCAATTGGAGGAACAATTAATGTTGGTGATCCTGCTACTACTGAGAAATTTTGTGTGACTGGGCAAGTAGATGTCCATAAACCACTGGTATCTGCAGTAATCGTATAGTTGCCATCAGGTAGTATGTTAATGCTCCAGAAGCCAGCAGAATCTGTTTGTACGGTATAGTTGCCTGGCTGAATAAGACCGATCTGATTTGGAATTCCTGTTTCTGTAGTTCCTTTCGCACAATTTTGATCCAAATCGTAAAAAAATGAGCCCTTTACAGTTGCTAAACCGAATGCTTTAAAAACACTAGAGTCGTTAGTTACACTGCTCAGTGTAGATATTATCGTCCCTTTATCGTTAAAGGAAAGGCTTCTAGAGGCCAACGATTCATTTTCTGCGCCATATTTTTCAAAAATTAGATCCCAATTTGTTCCATTAAACTCATAAGCTCTAATGCTACCGCAGTTAGGAGGATGGTTAATGTCTTCTTTCCCTCTCCACATGACTCTCCTTCCATCCCTTGATAAGTCAAATTGCTCACCGTATCCATTACCCGTGCTTCCCCAGATCACATTTCCTTGTTGAATCCAAGGGCTGCCAGGTGAAGCCTGTTTAAGGACTCTCATAGAACCTGTAGGTGCTGAAACAGGTCCACCGTCTCCAGGGATGGTATAGGCTACAATAGAACCGTCATTTGACATCGCTACGTTTTGCCCGAATTGCTCACCATCGACCACACCAAGAATTCTTCCATTAGACACCCAATCTGAGAGCGTATTGTCCCATCTAAATAGAAAGAGTTCTCCATCAATCAATACGGGTTCTTTTCCAACTATAGCGAAGCTTTGTCCATCGCCAGACATGGTCATTCTCCATCCGATGTGGGTGACATCAGGAGAGGTAGCGCTCACATCTGATCCTACTTGTTGCCATTGGTTTCCATCCCAGTCATATACTTGTACAATACCATCTGGTCCTGGCAGAACTCTGTTTGTTATGGAGATTGCTATCCGATATCCATCTGAAGAGATGGCAAATGCCCCAAGGGTGTCAGTAGGCTGCTGGCCTGTAAACGTTTGACCCATTTGCACCCAGTTGTTGTTGATGTTCTTATGAACTTTAAGATGTCCAGTATTGAAGATTCTTGATACAAGGATGGATCCATCATCAGATAAATCGTAAGAGTGGCCTATTTCCTCGTAAGGGTTTCCATATAAAGTTGGACCTGATTCTACCCAATTCGGACCATCTAGATCATAAAATAGTATTTTTCCTGCCTTGATCCCATTTGTGCTATCCGCTGAGAAACTCATAGTAACTCGGCTCTTATTTTTGATAACTCCTCCTTTCAATACATTTTCAAGTACAGTGTTTCCAAGCTGATTTTGACCAGTTGCTATACTGCTCAAAAGAACTAGAGAAAGGAGAAGAGGGAACGGATTAACTATAAAATTGAATTTTAATCTGGTTCTCATATTGAAATGCTTTTGTTTTGATTGACTTCTATAATTGCTTAGGTTATAAAAGTATTGTTTGATTTATTGATAGTTCAAATTTACTGCTAAAATTAGTGGGTAAAGCAACCTTATAGGACTATAAAAAATGGTTTTAGGCGTTTATATTTATAAAATATTGTTATGTACATTGTTTTTAAGTAGTAGTTTAGTTGTTTTTAGATTCGTTTTTTTGATTTCAATTAATTTTGCAAAACCATCGCATATAAAAAGAATTATTAATTTATTTGTTTTTTATTTTGATACTTCAACTATTAAAATACTCAAATCAAATTCGATTTTCTAGAACTACTTTTACTATAATTTATACATATATAATCCGGTTAAAATCTTGATTTCACTGCGGACTATCTAAATCTTAGTTTAATAATTAAAGCATGAAACTAGAACGTTAAATAAAATGGTTAACGTTTAATATAGTCTCAGTCAAATGCTCGTCTAGGCTGTGTTTTTGATCTTAAATTATGTTTAATCAAATGAAAATTAGACATTTGTGTTTGGATTGTTTTGTGGTTTATTTAATGTGTAATTTTCTTTGCGCTCCTTATATTTAGTGAATCCAATTGGAGTAATAGTCAAAAAACAATCTGTTTGGTCTATTAAATCATAGTATTTGTCTTAATATTTATAGGTCACTCTTTTAATGGCGCGAACTAATTTGTACATTTGCGCTTGAATTAGCACAAGTGGTTAAATTATACAGTTTTGACAGATTTGATACTATTGTTTTATTTGAATGTAGGTCATAATTAACAAACTGAACTAATCAATCAAAATGGATAGAGCCACGATCGCTAAAATGAAAACAGAACGTACGTAAATGGATAAGAATTCCCTGGTAGGATTTATATTAATTTTTCTAATACTCATAGGATATTCCTGGTATAAAGCTCCAACCGAAGCCCAGATCAAGCGACAACAGTTTGTAAGAGATTCGATCGCTCAAGTTAAAATCTTAGAAGACAGTCTGGCCAGTCTCCCGCCAGAGGCTAGGAACAACAATACACTAGCGACAAAAACTCAACAGTTGCCTGATTCAGTCCTCACCGAGCAACTCAGTGGAAGGTTTGGTGTGTTTGCTCCTGCAGCCCAAGGCACAGAGCGAGAAAGCAAAATTGAAAATGATGTTATGATCGTCACCTTTACGAATAAGGGTGGACGAATCAAAAACATCGAGCTAAAAGAACACAAAAAACTAGTGAAACATGAGGATGGAACACGTACGAAAGTTCCGCTTCAGTTACTAGAAGATACAAAGAATAAGTTTGAATACATTCTGCCAATCAACTCTGCCAGCACGAAAGAAGTGTTTACTGGGGATCTGTTCTTCCAACCTGAAATTTCTGGCAAGACCATTACATTTAAAGCAAACACAAGCACTGGTGGCTCCTTCGAACAGGTTTATACCATTCAGGATGGCTACTTGATGGACTATAATATCCGCTTGAATAACTTGGGCTCAGCCATCTCAAGAAGCGACCAAACCATCCGGTTGAACTGGGTTAACTACCTAGATAAGCTAGAAAAAGAAGACCGATACGAAGCGTCATACTCTTCCATTTATTACAAAAAAGATGGAAAAGATCCTAGTTATTGCTCTTGTCGATCCGAAGATGAAGAAGACTTAGAAACACCAGTCAAATGGGTGTCTCACGCACAACAATTCTTTAATACATCACTGATCGCAAAAGATAAATTCGCATCTGCTAAGGTGGCAACAACTGAAATGTTTGACACCAAAAATCCAGATCTCAAAAAACTGACGGCAGATATAAAAATTCCCTTGACGAATCCTGATAATCAGACGGTCGCCATGCAGTTGTTTTCTGGGCCGAATGATTACGCCATGCTTAGAAGTTATGACATGGATCTTGAAGACATCATTCCTTTTGGGTGGAGTATTTTCGGGTGGGTCAATAGACACGTGATTCGCCCAATGTTTAATTTCCTAGCGAGTTTTATTCCAAATTATGGTATTGTTATATTGATTCTTACGATTATCCTTAAGACGATACTGTACCCGCTTCAGTATAAAATGCTTTACTCTCAAGTGAAAATGAGAGTGCTGAAGCCAGAACTAGCAAAACTGAAGGAAAAGATAGGAGACGACGCACAAAAACTCCAAATGGAGCAGATGAAGCTGTATCGAGAAACTGGTGCCAGTCCATTTAGTGGCTGTTTCCCTGTGTTTTTGCAGATGCCAGTTTGGATTGCCCTCTATCGGTTTTTTCCTGCGGCTGTTGACTTTAGGCAAAAGGGATTCCTCTGGGCGGATGACTTATCGTCCTACGATGAAATTATCAACTTCGGCTTTAGCGTTTGGCCACTCGGAAGCCACTTAAGTCTATTTACAATTCTCTGGATTATTGCTACGTTGGCTTACACTTACTACAACAGTAAGGATATGGATTTCTCTGCACAGCCAATGATGAAATACATACAATATTTCATGCCATTGATGTTCATCTTTATCTTTAACAGCTATGCATCAGGATTGACGTGCTACTTGTTTTTCAGTAGTTTAATCAATATTAGCCAGATTATTATTACTAAAAACTTCATCATTAATCACGATAAGGTACGAGCAGAAATTGCAGAACACAGAAAGAAACCGAAAAAAGCTGGTTTTGCACAGAAACTAGAAACGGCGATGAAACAACAACAGGCACAGCAAGAACGATTGGCAAAGAAAAAAGGGAACGCTGGCAAGAAATCTAAGTAAACATGATTGATTACGCTCTATTAAATATGGAAGGGTTGACCCTTCATCAAGTTGGTAATAAGCATACTGGCGCAAATAACTTCGTCTCTAACAAGTTGTTGGAATTGGAAGAAGAGAATACCAGAATATTGTTAATGGAATACTTTCTTCAGCCTTTTACCAAGGAAACGGAAATCTTCCAATTTATCCATGATGCGGATATCTCTTACAATGAAGTCTATGGCTATTGTAAATCCGTGTTTAAAGAGCCAGAACAATTACTAGAGATGTCTAAAAACATGCTCAACCACCTTTATCTTCAAAGTAACCATCCTCACATAAAAACGGGGGAATTATTCGTTGCTTACTTTTCGGAGTTGGTATTTGAAGATGAAATCACCGATGCAATTGGCATTTTCAAAGCAGAACGGAAAGACAGTTTTTTCCAGTTTGAGTTAAGCGAAGAATTGCTAGCTTTAGAAACTGCAGAAGGCGTGAATCCTGGGAAACTAGATAAGGGATGCCTCATCATCAACACAGAAGAAGAACAAGGGTATCGCGTCCTGTCAATTGATACCAATCGCTACGATACTGAATATTGGAAAAAACACTTTCTGAATATAGACTTCGCAGCACACCACAGTCTGCAAACCAAAAAAGCAGTACAATTTTGTAAGGATTTCTCGAATAAAATCGTCAAAAAAGAGGAAGGGAGAAAAGAGCAAATCAACTTCCTGAGCCAATCGATTGACTACTTAGAACAGAATGAAAACCTTGACTGGAATGCGTTCGCCGATACGCTGTTCGACGATGAAACACAGAAAGAAAAGTTCCACTCACACAAAGAAACCTACCAAGAACAAAAGGATTTTGAATTTCCTGAAGAGTTTAAAGTGTCGGTTCCAGTCTTAAACGTTCAGAAAAAGAAGATAAAAAGCCAGATCAACTTGGATACGAACATTCAAATCAAGCTGAACTTTAACAACCCAGAAAGCATTGAGCGTTTTGTGGAGAAAGGATTTGATAATGATCGGAATATGAGTTACTATAAAGTCTATTTTAACAAGGAGACTAACTAATATCCAATGGAAAATTGGAGGGAAATACCGTTTGTCCGTTTTATTCTTCCACTCATTGCTGGTATTCTACTTCAACACTACTGCTCTGTAAACCGTACCGCTCTATTCATTGCAATGCTTCTAGTTGCACTGTTCTGTATACTAATCAGCAAAAAACAATTTGTCTATGAACTGCGCTGGGTATACGGCGCTTGTCTAAATCTTACGATACTACTATTTGGTTTCTGGATGACTGGACGCGCCTATTCAAATCATTTTGAAGCAAGCATCTCTCAAGCCCCAGAGCAAACAAGCCTCCTTGTAAAACTCAACAGCCAACCAAGGACAAAGAACAAAATCAGATTTACAGCTAAAGCCATCAGTACAACACTCAACAGCACACCCCAATCAGTAACGGGTAGTCTGATCCTCTACTTTGACCAGACTCCTGCAACCAGCAAGCTGAAATACGGTGATCTGATACAGCTCAAGACAGCCATTTCGCCAATCCCGCCACCAGCCAACCCCGACGCCTATAACTTCCAACAAGTGATGCGCTACGCCCAAATCGGTCATCAGGCATTCCCTAAGGAAAATGATTGGGAAGCGCTAAAGATCAACAAAGGGAATGTGATCCATCGCTGGGCATATGGATTTCAAGAGCGACTGCTAGACATTATTGACAAGAAACTGAAGGGAAACAAAGAAAAAATAGTCGCCTCCGCCTTGTTGTTAGGAGACCGATCATCAATCACGCCTGCGCTCAAGGCTGCTTATGCGGAAACGGGAGCGATGCATATCCTTGCAGTTTCTGGCTTGCACGTTGGCTTATTGTTTTTAGTGTTTTCCTTGCTGTTGAACCGTCTCAAAATTAAAAGATGGTATTGGCGTTACATACAGTCTGGATTGCTCTTGTTCGTCGTATGGGCGTTTGCCTTGATTACTGGCTTAGCGCCTTCGGTGGTTCGGGCAGCTGCCATGCTGTCGTTTATCATTGTTGGCATTACGATTCACAGGAACGGAAATATCTATAACACGATTGCAGGATCGGCGTTCGTGCTGTTGGTGATTGATCCTAATTATCTGTATCAAGTAGGGTTTCAGTTGTCCTATCTTGCGTTATTAGGTATCATTTATTTTCAACCCAAGATCTATCGTTTGATACAGATTGGCAATCCTATTTTAGATAAGATATGGGCATTGGTTACGGTTTCACTGAGTGCGCAGGTGCTCACGTTTCCGATATCGCTATATTACTTTCATCAATTTCCATTTTACTTCTGGCTGAGTGGAATTGTGGTGGTGCCCGCCGCAACTATCATTCTGCCACTAGGCATTTGTCTGTTTTTGTTTGGGAATGTTCCTCTGCTTGGAAGCTTCATTGCATTATTACTAGAAAAGATACTATGGTTGATGAATGCGCTTGTGCTTGGTATCCAACAATTACCCTTTGCAACAACAAAAGGCGTCTGGCTTACTTTGCCAATGTTATTCTTGCTTTATGCTGCCGTGCTTTGCTTCACCTTAGCGTCTAGGAAAGTGAATGCGAAGTTGCTATATGCTGGAATTATCGCACTTGGCGTTTTTGCCATTAGTTGGGTAGCTCAAACCAATCAGCATAAAGGTCAGTCCTTTGTTACGGCATACAGTTTTACTGATCGTAGCGTGATTGACTTCGTGCACGGGCAAACCAGTTATTCGTTCAACTCTTCTTTTGAAGAGGATGACAACTATCAGTTTGCAGTAGGGAATCACCGTAGTAAGCATCGTGTTAACAATATTGTTCGGTTTGGGATAGACAAACAAGGAGATTTTCCTGGTCTTTCTGTTGAAAATGGCTTGATTACCTTTAATGGAAGTCGCTATTTATTGGTTAGTGATGCTTTTCCTGATACGCATCTTCAGGAAGCTGATTATTTAATTCTGTGTGGTATTAAGGAACGGAATATCGATTCACTGTTGACTGGAAATGCATATAAGGAGGTGGTTTTTGATAAAGCTTGTGCTTTCTATTTGGTAAAGAAGTGGAAAGCGCTTTGTACTGCTAACAAGCAGCCCTATCACGATATTAAGCAATCTGGCTACTGGCAGCCGAAGAAATAGGCTTGAATGGCTTTATTTTTGCATTATTCTAAATCAAGCATCCTATGTTGGATAAGATAATTAACAATTATGAATAGATTTACGGTTTTCAGTTTTCTTCTAGTGCTGTTCAGTTTGATGATGACTATCGAAATGACTGCTCAAAAGGAGTTTACAAATGGGAGTATTTCCTACAAGGTGATCACAATAGATGGGCCTGATTATCTGAAGCCAATGATGAAGGGAGGAAGGGCACGACTGCACATCCGAGATCATATGGTCAACTTGGAGCTCAATATGATGAAGGGGATGGTAAAGTCTCAACGCATCACAAATCACAAAACAGATACCAGTTATATGCTAAATCAGATGATGGGGGACAAAACTGCTGTTTTACTTGATACACCTGATTTTAGTACACCTTACGAAATCTCCTACAACAAAAAAGCGACCAAGGAAATTCTAGGCTATTCCTGTCATCAAGCCATCATCAAACTTGAAGACACTACGGTTAAACTGTATGTAACGGATAAGATTTCTGCACTAAATCAATTCAAACATTCTTATGGTGACCTAAAGGGTTTTCCCTTAGAGTATGTGATGGATCAAAATGGTGTGACGCTCACCTTTCAAGCCTCAGCAATCAGTCATGAGGTTCCAGACCCCTCAAAATTTGTCATTCCTACTGACTTTGAACTGATGACGCTTGCTGAATTCGAGGCTGCTATGAGAGGGAAAGCTGGGATGTGATGATTGATAATCTAGGGTAAAGTAATTCATAAATCATTTTGGTCACAGTGTTTTTTATAAAGATATAACTTCAATTGATTGTAATATATCATGACTTCACCTATCGTAAAATCTGAAGAATAGAGTTTTTCATCAGAAACAAACTTGAGTGGAAATTGATCTAAATCATCTTGTTCTATTAATACTCTTGTTCCTCCAATATCAGAGGTACAATAACTCCATCTATCCCCAGTAAAGCTAGAAAAACAAAGCATACCTAAATCTATGTTCCGAGACTCACAACTGTATCTTAAGTCTAATATGCTAAGGGTGTTTTCTAGAATTCGTTGTCTTATTTCATCCAATCGATCAATTTTGTAATTTAAATTAGTGTCCAACGTACAGCGCGATTCATAATCTTCAATCATCTGGGATTGCTGATCTAATTTTTGCCAAAAGTGATCTGAAATGGTTAAACTTGTTTTAAATAGTAGCTTCTTCAGAAATTCACAATCATCATTTCTTTTTAATACAAACGTATCGGAATCTCCTCCTTCGATTCCATAAATCAAGATTGAATCCACATGATAAATCAGTTTGTTTTTACTATATCCAGCCTGAAAGGTTAACTCATTTCTATCGGAGTTTAGAACCTGTGCCTCGCGTCTTGAAGTATTCGAATAGCGACAATTTCCTAAGTTCCGAAAACCATAAATAATAAACAAACTATCAAGTGGTTCAATGTAAATGATACTTTGAGGCCGATCAACTATCTTCCAACACGATGCGGGTATTATAAGTTTATTGTCTGATTTACAACTATTTAAAACAAAATAGCTAAGGAATAAAAAGCATGTTATTGTAAAATATTTATACATAAACTTAGGTAAAATCGCATGTATTCATTCTTCAACCTTCAATAAACCCACGTATCCCCAACTCAATCGCCTCCAAATCCTTTACTCTACCATCCTCGACAGAAAACCGCAACAGCGTTTTGATTTGGTGAAATCCGGTATTGCCGCATGCCCCTGGATTCATATGCAAGCAGCCAAACTGTTTGTCAGGCATTACTTTTAAGATATGAGAATGCCCGCAAATAAATAGCCCAGGTGGATTTTCAGACAATTCCTTGTACACTCGTTTGTTATATTTTCCAGGATAACCGCCGATATGAGTGATCCAAACATCCAAGCCTTCGCAGTCAAAGCGCTGATCACGTGGGTAGGCTCGTCGCACAGCACCATGGTCTATATTGCCATGTACCGCAATCGTCGGTTTAAAAGCTTCTAATTGTGTCATCACTTCCATCTTTCCAATATCTCCTCCATGCCAGAGTTCATCACAATCTTCAAAGTATTTAAACACCTTGGGGTCCAAGTAACTATGTGTGTCTGAAAGTAAACCAATCCGTTTCATGACGCGAAGATATTAATTGTTAAGGCGAATTGCAATTCACTCTTATAAAATCAATGAACTGAACGCACAACAAAATAAAAAAAATCAAGTATAAATAGTCGTTGGATATTCCATTCTTAAAAATTACCTTTGACGCAAATTATTGATAACAGTAAACAATCATACACCAATGAAAAAAGTGTTAACTCTAGGTCTTGGAAAAGTCGGTACATTAGTCGGCGTTTTATTAAGCAAAAAGTACGAAGTCACTGGCCTTGATAGGCAAAAACCGCATTACGATTTTGAGCTTCCTTTTACTGTAGTAGAAGGTGACGTCACTGATCACAGCTTTATCGAGAAGCTGATCAAAGAAAATGATGCTGTCGTTTCAGCCTTACCCTATTACTTAAACAAACCAATTGCTAAGATCGCACACGAAAACGGTGTTCACTACTTCGACCTAACAGAAGACGTAGATACCACCAACTACATCCGCGAACTCAGCAAAACAGCTACAAGCGTCATGGCTCCTCAATGCGGACTAGCTCCAGGCTTTATTGGAATCATCGGTGCACAGTTGACAAAAGACTTTACCAAAGTAAGAGACATAGAACTACGCGTTGGCGCATTACCCAAGTATCCAAATGGTCAACTAGCGTATTCGTTTACCTGGTCACCAGCGGGCGTTATCAATGAGTATATCAATGATGCAGAAGCCATCCACAACGGAGAACGCAAGATGGTAAGCTCCCTTGACGGATTCGAATACATTAACATTGGTGGTCGCGAATTTGAAGCCTTTACTACTTCTGGTGGACTAGGAACAATGTGCGAAACCTACGAGGGAAAAGTCGATACACTAAACTACAAAACCATCCGATACCCCGGACACGGAAAGCTGATGCGCTTTTTGTTGCAAGAGCTAATCCTCAAGCACGACAAGCCAATGATCACAAAGATCTTAGAAAATGCAAAGCCACCAGTAAAAGAAGACGTGGTGTACATTTATGCTGTCGTAGAAGGCTGGAAAAATGAAAAGATATTCAGAAATGAGTACTTCCACGCGTTCTCTCCAATCACCATCAACGGCCAAGAATGGCGAGCAATAAGCTGGACGACTGCAGCAGCGATCGCAGCCGTTGTAGAGATGGTAGACAACGGATCATTGCCTAGCAAAGGCTTTATCAAGCAAGAGGAAATTCCATTCGACGTATTCATGAAAACGGAAAACGGGAGTCTTTATAACAAGTTTGATAAATAATTGGCTCTACAGGATCAAAAAGAAGGAATCGTTTTGCTTAGTTAGTTAACTTAAGTGCTTGTCAGGGAAGGTGGCTTATTAAAACTATCAAAACAACGAGGTCTGAGTAAATCCAGATCCAAGCACAGGCCCCTCAAGCGATAATCCAAGCTGCTTGTTTAACTGTTGAATGAGATAAACCACTAGTTCAGGAGATTTGAGATTGTCAGGTTGGTGCATAAAGAAATATACCCGCTTGAGTCCTTGTGCTGACCAGTCTTTAAGCCGTGCCACCCAATCATCAATACGATGGTAATCCGTTTCGTGCAAGCCGTTGCCTACAAATCGAATCATGGCGGTATCAGTCGTCAGTAATTGGTGTAAGGCATCTCGCCTCCCAGCAACGTCTGTGATCACAGTAGATATGTCATACGCCTTAAGCAAAGCGCTCAATTGTATAAAGGCTTCAGGACTAGTAAACCAATCTTCATGCCTTATCTCGATAGCAAGCTTGAGTTCTTCAGGGAACTGACTTAGGAATTTCTCTAAAATAGAAAGTTTATCCGGTTTCCAGTAAGGCGGCATTTGCATAAAACAGCAACCTAGTTTTTCGTCCAATCGATAAATCGAATCGCAAAACCAATTGAGTGATTCCTTAGACATACCTAGATCACCGCTGTGGCTAATTGTTTGTAGAATCTTAGGGCAAAATAGAAAACCCTTTGCTGCATTGCCCTTCCATTTCTCAATCGTTTCAGGCTTAGGTATCCTGTAATGTGTGGTATTGAACTCAATGGTGTTAAACTGCTTGGAGTAGTGTTTTAGGTAGTCCTTTGATTTCGTTTTGGGCGGATAAACGGTGCCGACCCATTCTTTCATACTAAATCCTGTGCACCCGAAAAAGACTTGGAGTGGGTTGGGGTTTGGGGGAAGGGCTTGGAGCAGGGTAGTGGTTAGCTTATGATCTGGCGGCATGCTGAAATCGACTTGGCTGATATCTGTGAGCTTTCCAAATTTCATGGTGTATAATGATCTAGGACTCTAGTATCTCTTTTAGATTTGCAGGCGAATAGTTTACAGACTTCAGAGTTTTGTTGTCAGGTGTACGAAAGACTAAAAACAGTCCATCCTTTTCTCGGAAATAGCTTTCTGTGCCATCTTTTGCCTTGTAATGTGCCATCGTAGCTTCTGCTTCGGCTTGTGTTTTGCAGGCTTTACTCATATTAGACCGCTGTACTTCGTCAAACAGTTCCTTGAATTTGTCACCTAATCCAAATTCTAACACAGCGCCAGAAAGTACATACTGAATGTCACACAATGCATCAGCAATTTCTATTAGGTCATTGGCTTGAATCGCTTCTTGCAATTCCTTGAGTTCTTCCGCGATCAATGAAACACGCAAGGCACATCTGTTCTCAGCTGGAATGGTGGGTTTTTCAAGTATGGGATGCTGAAATGTTCTATGAAATTCAGCTACTTGGTTTAACGGATCAATTTTCTCCAATGTTCTTTAATTTAAAGGTGTTTAATAATGTCTTCAAATGTTGATCGATTTTTATAATCCGGATCAAATTGAATATAATCAAAGGCTCCTTTTTGATTGATAATAAAGGTCGCAGGAACAGGTAGTATGTCACTTGTCTCTTCACTATTGTAAGAAATAGCATTTTTCATTGTTAAATTATAAAACTTCGTGACATTCTCTTCATTTACTTCAAAACCTACATGGTAATTGCGCATGATCGAACCATCTTGGTCATGAACAATTGAAATTCCACCCGCTGTTCTTTCTGTCATCTCTGCAATATATTCAGGTTTCTCTGGTGTTACTACAATTACTTTTGTCCCTTTCTTATTCAATTTTTCTAAATTCTCATTCAGCATTGAAAGATGTTTTTTACAATAAGGACACCAAGATCCACGATAAAAAACTAGGAGTACTTTCGATTCTTTTAGCACGTCTTCCAAAATGATTGGATGATCAAACTGATCCGTAACTTCAAATAGAGGAGCTGGCTGTGCTAGTTCAAATTGGTTTGAAGGTTGTGCTATTAAGTAAATAGAACAAAGTGTAAAAAGAAGAAAGGAAAATAAATGTTTCATAATAAATAAATAAAATCTAAAGGTAATCATTTGAAAAGTTATTCGATCGATTGCTCTAGGAATTCTCTAGTGATTTTTGCTGTTTTAACAGGATCTTCTTCCATAGGCGCGTGTCCTAGTCCAGGATAGGTAATAAGTTGACTACCAGAGATTCGTTCTTCAAATTCATAACCAAATTTTACATCAATCCATTTATCTGCTTCTCCCCATAAAATAAGCGTAGGTACTGAAATCGTATTGACTTGATCCTTTTCAATATGAATATCGAGATTTGCTTGATCATACATCGCTCGAAAGTTTCCTTCACGGTTCAATATTTCATAAAATCGAGTTACTCGTTCTTTTGTGAGCTGTTTGTTGTCTCCATAGGCACCTCGATAAAACAAGGCTACGACCCATTTCGGTACACCTGACTTTAAGTAAATTTTGCCAAAAGGACCACGCATCAACTTTACAACCATTGGCCCATCCTTCACTTCAAATAGCCCCGCTGCATCTATCAATACGAGTCTGTTAACATGTTCAGGGTACTTGGCTGCATACGCCCAAGCCACCCAACCGCCGAGAGAATTTCCTACGAGATCAAATTCTTTTACGTCAAGCTTCATCAGAAATCCGTGTAAGAAATCTACAAACAAGTCAATAGAGGCTTCATCAGGAATCTCAGGCAGCGGACCTGTTAATCCAGACATCGGTAAATCCATTCGTATCACTCGATGATCGGTGCTGAAATCTTCTGCCCATGCATCCCACATCTGAAGGAATCCGCCGAGGCCATGTACCATTACAATTGGCTTACCAGCACCTTCATCACGGTAATGCACGTTCATTTGGCCCAATTCCATAAATTTTGAAGTAGGCGTTGTGTACTTTTCATTCACATACTCAATAGACTTAGTATGACTGCAAGAGCTGAAGCAATTTAAGAGGATAAAAAGGGTAATAAAGCAGGGTAGTATTCGTTTCAGTTTCATGATCACTTCGTTTGTATAGTGGCCCAATCAGCCTTTGTTAGTTTGAAAAACTGTAACTCCTCATCATCATTCGGTAAGTTTATGTTTTTCCAAAATGAAAGACCCAATCGTTCAAGGAGTGCTTGTGAATCTTTATTATCCTTGGTGGTGATCGCCCCAATATAGTCTAAGTTGAAGTTGGCAAATGCAGCGTCACGTACAATGCAGGAGGATTCAAAAGCATACCCCAATTTTTCATACTGTGGCAATAGCGCAAATCCAATATCAACCCCAGTTAATCCTTCTCTGTCATATAAGCCTGCTGATCCCACTTTGACTCCATCCTCTTTCCTGATAAGGGTGTAATTGCCATACCCTAAGCGCTTGAATTGTGAAATCACTTTGTTTTGAATGTATTCTGTAGCATCACTTTCGTTTAAAACACAGCGATTCCCAATGTATTTTAACCATTTAGGTGTATTGACTAATTCAATGATAAAATCAATATCCTCCAAGTTTGTTGGGCGGATCAATAAGCGTTCAGACTGGAATTCTAGGTAAGATAGCATAGGCGAATACTTTTCTTAGATCTTGTGTTTATCTGTCCATGCTTCCAAGACGTTCTGTGCCGTTTCCCATTCAGTATAATGTTTGTCCAAATTAGCCTTTGATTGGTTGTAAGCATTCAAGGTGTCGTTTGCATTTGCAGCATTATAGAAATCAGGTTTTGCCATTTCTGCTTCGTACTGCGCTATTTTCTCTTCCGTCTGACTAATCTTCTTTTCATTTGATTGCACGGCCCGCAATAACTGTTTTTTCTCTTTTTCTAGTTCTCTGCGTTGCTCTTTGCTTAAAATGACAGGAGCTTCTTTCTTTTCAGCAGATTTATGCTTGGACTGCTTCGGCTGGTCGCCAAGACTTACTTCTCTAAAATTACCAAAAGCACGTCTTTCTAGGAAGTAATTGATGTCGCCAAGATGCTCATGAATCTTCTTATTATTGAATTCAATGGTTCTTTGAGTCATTCCATCAAGGAAATCCCTGTCGTGAGAGACAACGATCATGGAACCATCATATTTTGCTAGGGCATCTTTTAATACTTGCTTAGATATAATATCTAAATGGTTCGTCGGCTCATCAAGAATTAGCAGATTGATTGGATGAAGGAGCATCTTTGCAATGGCCAATCTAGCGCGTTCTCCACCAGATAAAACACTTACCTTCTTCTCTGCATCCTCACCACTAAACATAAATGCACCAAGGATTCCACGAAGCTTTGTTCTCAATTCATCAGGGCAACGTTGCTCCATTGTCTCCAGAACAGTAAGCTTTCCGTCTAATTCATCTGCTTGGTTTTGAGCGTAATAGCCTATTTTTACATTATGACCTTCTACGACATCCCCAGCAGTTGCATTTTCCGCTCCTACTATGATTTTGGAAAGGGTTGTCTTTCCTTCACCGTTTTTGCCTACAAAAGCAACTTGCTCACCACGGAGTAATTGGAAATCAATCTGATCAAGGACCAATAAATCGCCATATTCCTTTTTAACAGACTTGATGTCCAACACAACCTCTCCCGAACGCGGAGCAGGCGGGAAGTATAGCTTGAGTGCAGAAGTGTTTTCCTGATCCAACTCCACACGATCTATTTTTTCCAGTTGTTTGATTAGCGTTTGAGCCAATTTTGCTTTACTGGCCTTCGCTCTAAATTTATCAATCAGTTTCTCCGTATGCTCTATATGCTTCTGTTGGTTCTTGTAAGCGTTTAGAAGTTGTTCTCGACGTTCTTTTCTTAAGATTAAGTATTTTGAATAATTTGATTTGTAATCATAAACTTTTCCATGATCGATTTCGACTGTTCTGTTGGTGACTCGATCAAGGAATGTCTTGTCGTGAGAAATTAAAATGATAGCGCCTTCATAGGTTTTCAGAAAGCCCTCTAACCAGATAATCGATTCGATATCAAGATGGTTGGTAGGCTCATCTAGTAGCATGTAGTCGGGGCGAGTCAAAAGGATTTTTGCGAGGGCAATCCGCATTTGCCAGCCACCACTAAATTCTTCAGTAAGACGGTCCATGTCTTCTGATTTGAAGCCTAGACCAGTTAAAACGCGTTCACAGTCGGCTTCCATTGTGGCACCTCCTAGGAGATTAAAGATGTCATTGACTTCAGCAAACTCGTTGAGCAGATCAGTGTAGCCTTGACTTTCATAGTCTGTTCGTTCACCCATTTCCACATTCATCTCCTCAATTCTTTTTTCCATTTCAATGACGTTGCTGAAAGCAGAAAGCGCTTCATTCATCACTGTTTTGCCTTTTGGGAGGCTCATTTCTTGATGCAAAAATCCGATGGTAGAATTAGTAGGCCTTGCAATGGTGCCCTTGTCAGGAGAAATCTCCTTGGCAATCACTTTTAAGAAGGTAGATTTCCCCGCTCCGTTTCTTCCTACTAGACCAACCCGATCTCTTTCTCCAATGACAACGTTGATGTTGTCTAGGAGAACCCGATCTCCATACTTAATCCAAATGTTATTAGCACTAATCATATGTTGTCAAAGTTAAGGAATTTCCGTAAAAGCTGAATCAAGTTGTTGAACATAAAAATTAACTTTTTTAAACAAGTTGTTTTTACAAAAAAGAATGAAATGTTGATTGTTTAAGTAATTGGGGAATTTCAAATTTCGATCAAAAGAGCTGAATTTTCAATAAACCTTAGGAAGAATGTACTTACTTCTATATTGGATATTCGATATGTTGCTCAATCACGAATGATATCTCCATCTTGCATAACTAGTTTACGATCACTCATGCCTGCTAGTTCTTCGTTATGTGTTACAATGATAAAGGTTTGCTGAAAGTCTTTCCGTAGTTCGAACAACAAGTTATGCAGATCTTGAGAGGATGCTGTGTCTAAGTTACCCGACGGCTCATCTGCAAAGATGATTTCTGGTTGGTTCATGAGTGCTCTGGCGACAGCAACACGCTGCTGTTCTCCACCCGAGAGCTGTGTTGGTTTGTGCTCAAATCTTGCAGAAAGGCCAAGGTAGTCTAATAACTCTTTTGCTCGTTTCTCAGCTACAGCTTCACTAGTCCCGTTAATAAATGCAGGAATACACACATTTTCAACCGCTGAAAACTCTGGTAACAAGTGATGAAACTGAAACACGAAGCCAATATTCTGATTTCTGAACTTTGACAATTCTACTTCTGACAGTGAACTGATATCTGTATCCTTGATAATTAGATTTCCCTTGTCATGCTTGTCAAGTGTTCCTAAGATATGTAGCAAGGTACTTTTTCCAGCACCTGACTTACCTACGATTGTTACGAACTCTCCTTTTTTCACAGTAAGAGAAACGCCTTTCAACACCTGAAGCTGTTCGTAAGATTTATGTATGTTTTCAGCTTTTATCATATGCCGCAAAATTAACAAAATACTTTCTGGAACCTCGTCTTTGTGAAATTTATTTTATTGCATATATTTCTTCTATTGTACTTCCAAAAAAAGATTTACCTTTGCCAAAATCAAAAGAGCTAACCATATGTTAAATTCAAAAATAGGCGGAATTGGATATTATGTTCCAGAACGCATTGTAACAAATGAGGAATTATCCAAATTAATGGATACAACTGATGAGTGGATTGTAGAGCGTACTGGGATCAAGGAGCGAAGGTATGCTGTAAAACATGAAGAATCCTCCACTACAATGGCCGTTCATGCTTCTAAACGGGCAATCGAGAACGCTGGAATTACAGAAAAAGATGTTGACTTTATCATATTTGCGACATTAAGTCCTGACTATTATTTTCCTGGTTGTGGGGTTTTACTGCAACGAGAAATGGGAATGAATGGAATTGGTGCATTGGATATTAGAAATCAATGTTCGGGATTTATTTATGCGCTATCAATAGCTGACCAGTTTGTGAAAACTGGAATGTACAAGAATATTTTAGTTGTAGGTTCTGAGTTTCATTCTAGTAATTTAGATTTTTCTACTAGAGGGCGTAATGTAACAGTAATCTTCGGAGATGGTGCTGGCGCTGCCATCATTCAACCAACAGAAGAAGAAGGAAAAGGTATTTTAACGACCCATCTGCATGCAGATGGCGAATATGCAGAACACTTGGCTTATTTCAATCCTGGGGGACATGGAGGTGTATTCTTGAAAGACACAGAGTTGTACCCAGATTATGGTGATGAGCCTGAGTATGGGGGGATGTTAGTTACCCACGAAATGATTGATAAGGGACAAACATTTCCACATATGAATGGCCGTTATGTTTTTAAATTTGCCGTCGAAAAGTTTCCAGAAGTTATTCGTGAAGCACTGGCTGCAACTGACTATGAGGTAAAAGACATCGATATGTTAATACCGCATCAAGCCAATCTAAGAATCAGTCAAATGATTCAGTTAAATCTAGGTCTAGACAGTGATAAAGTGTTTAATAACATTGAAAAGTATGGGAACACAACTGCTGCCTCAATTCCAATTGCACTTTGTGAAGCTGTTGAAGCTGGAAAAGTAAAAGACGGAGATCTTGTTTGTCTTGCAGCGTTCGGAAGCGGATTTACTTGGGGATCTTGCCTGATTCGTTGGTAGAATAGCTAACGTATTGCTTTTTTATGATCAGCGTTAAAGAGATAGAAAAGACTCTCCGCCTATCAACGTCATAATACCCCATGCTATGATTGGGGAAATAATTCCTAGGAACATTGCCTTGTAGTAAGCACTAGGAATCTTACTAGGTTCAAGTAGCTCAGAAATCAAGGAGATTAACAATATCCCAGTACAAATTGAAATTGCAATCATTGAAAGAATTTGAGCTAAAAATGGATAGTAAAACCACAAAGCTAGATAAATGATTACTTCAATTAAGAACAATTCCAATAACCTTTTATTCGTAAAAAAACCTTCTTCTAGTATTTTCATTTAGCTGATTTCTAAAGTGCTTAAAATACATTATTTGTTAATCTTAAACAATACGGCCGAATTTTCAAAACTTGTTATGTAATGGCTAAATAAGCTAATAATTTTGCCGATTTAGATTGTTTTTTTGTTTTTTAACTCAAAAAAAAAGAAATCATCGCAATGGAACGGTTTTATTTTGTTTTGATGATTCTTTTAATTAGACAAATTGTCAATTCAAAAGTCATTCAATTAAAGTAGTTTATATATAGGAGAATTAGCAGATAATACTCAAGGAGGGCCGTTTTATTTTTATCTTGAATTTTTCTGCCTTTGGAAGTTATATCTACAAACTACATTTGGCTTGTAGAAGCACAATTTCATCCTTATATTTGTTTGATATTTTTAACCAAATAAGTAAAAGAAGTAAGCTTAAAGCTTAATCCGTATATGAGAAACGCATTAGTCACAGGTGGATCCAGAGGAATTGGAAGAGCAATCAGTTTAACGCTTGCAAGACAAGGGTTTCACATCATAATAAATTACAAGAGCAATAAGCTCGAAGCTGAAAATACCCGTAAATTAGTTGAAGAGATCGGCAGTACTGCAGAAATAATGCAGTTCGATGTCGCCAGTAAAACTGATGTCGAAAGTAAATTAGAA
This sequence comes from uncultured Saprospiraceae bacterium, assembly GCA_937959115.1. Lineage (GTDB taxonomy): Bacteria > Bacteroidota > Bacteroidia > Chitinophagales > Saprospiraceae > JAHDHB01. The sequence goes on along the minus strand of CALGAW010000010.1, from coordinate 177,599 downwards.
GCTTGGAAAAAGAATAATGAAGGCGAGTATATTGAAGCTCTAGTCAATAACGCAGGGATCAGAAAAGATGGATTGCTAGTCTTTATGACGGATGAAGATTGGAGCGATGTGCTTAACACAAACCTCAACGGCTTCTTTTTCACAACAAGATATCTTATTAAAGATATGATGACCAATAAATTCGGCAGAATTGTTAATGTCGTATCGCTTTCAGGAATTAAAGGGCTACCTGGACAAACTAATTATTCAGCTGCTAAAGCCGCAGTCATCGGGGCAACCAAAGCGCTTGGACAAGAAGTGGCTAGAAAAAAGATTACAGTAAACGCAGTGGCTCCAGGATTCATTTCCACAGATATGACAGAGGACCTAGAAGAAAAAGATTTTAAAGCAATTATACCAATGAAACGCTTCGGAAAGCCAGAGGAAGTAAGCGAGGTTGTCGGATTTTTAGTTTCCGATAAAGCCACTTACATTACTGGAGAAGTGATTTCTGTAAATGGAGGATTATATACGTAATTATGAACAGAGTAGTCATTACAGGTTTTGGCGTTTATTCTTGTATCGGAAAAAATACAGACGAAGTCACCAAGTCGCTCTACGATGGAGTATCAGGCATCGGACTTGATAAAAAAAGAAAAGAATACGGATATCGGTCAGGTCTTACCGGAATGGTAGATCGTCCAGACTTAAAAAAACAGCTAAAAAGACGACAACGGATTGGTCTAGGAGAACAAGGAGAATATGCCTACATGGCAACACTAGAAGCACTACTGCATGCTAGAATCGATCTTGATTTTTTAGATAATAATGAAGTTGGAATCCTCTACGGTAATGATAGCTGCGCCAAAGCAGTCATTGAAGCAAATGATGTCGTAAGAGAAAAAAGGGATACTGCAATGGTCGGTTCTGGATCTATCTTTCAATCCATGAATTCTACCGTTACAATGAATTTATCCACCATTTTCAAACTAAAAGGAATCAACTTTACCATTAGTGGGGCTTGTGCAAGCGGCTCTCACTCCATTGGAATGGGCTATCTACTCATTAAACAAGGCCTACAGAAACAAGTGATCTGCGGTGGTGCTCAAGAAGTCAATTTTTATGCAATGGGTTCTTTTGATGCAATCGGTGCATTCTCGACACGTGAAATGGAACCACAACTCGCATCTCGTCCATTTGACAGAGACCGCGATGGACTTGTGCCAAGTGGTGGAGCAGCAACTGTGATTTTAGAAAGCCTTGAATCTGCTAAAAAACGGGGCGCAAAGATTTATGGAGAAGTCATCGGGTACGGATTTTCTTCCAATGGCGGACACATCTCTAAGCCAGATGTGGATGGACCAGTTCGCTCACTGTCTATGGCCCTAGAACAATCAAATATTCAAGCTTCCGAAGTAGATTATATCAACGCTCATGCAACAAGTACTCCACTCGGAGATCAAAATGAAGCCCGAGCAATTCATGAAGTTTTTGGCTCTAAACCATTCGTTACTAGTACTAAATCTATGACTGGACACGAATGTTGGATGGCAGGAGCAAGCGAAATTGTATATTCTCTAATCATGATGAAAAACTCTTTTGTTGCCCCAAACATCAACTTGGAGAATCCAGATGAAGATAGCAGAAAATTGAATATTCCTACGAAGCCTAAAGAGACGGAAATCAATGCGTTTTTATCGAACTCCTTTGGATTCGGAGGCACCAATTCCTCCTTGGTTATAAGAAAATATTACCCCTAACGAAACTAATATAAAATGAAACGAAGTGAAATCATTGAAAAAGTTAACTCATTTCTAATTGAAGAGTTCGAAGCAGAACTAGAGGGCGTCTCTTTTGAAGCAAACTTCCATGAAGCACTTGAGCTGGATAGCCTAGACTATGTAGATTTAGTGGTATTGGTAGAACACACCTTCGGCTTTAAAATGAAAGGAGAAGAATTCAAATCCATCCACTCTTTTAACGACTTTTACGATTTTATTAATTCCAGCATACAGGTACATCAAAATGTGTAACCATAGAACGACAACCTAAACGATCAAATGGCAGAAAACTGGCAAGGGAAATCTAGAGGCGGCTCATTAGGTTATAGGATTTTCATTTGGATCTTAAAGTACCTAGGGCTTGGTGTAGCATATTTTGTGTTGCGTTTTGTTGCCTTATATTTTGTCTTTTTTAGCCCTAAAGCATTTAAAGCCAATTATTTCTATTTTCGAGAAATCCACCAATACGGATGGTTTAAGACCATTAAAAGTATCTACGCAAATTTTTACATTTTTGGACAAGTTATCCTTGATAAAGTAGCTGTTCTTGCAGGATTTGCAGATCGATTCAGTTTTAACATAGATGATGAGGTACATCTTCATAAAATGGATAAGGAGAATAAAGGTGGCATCCTTATTAGCGCTCATATCGGAAGCTGGGAAATAGCCGGAAGTTTACTGACAACTTTAAGCAAACCAATTAATATTGTCATGTTTGATGAGGAACATGAAAACATAAAGGAATCATTAAATGAAACTATTGGTGATCGAACGTTTAAAATAATCGCAGTAAAGCAAGACTTTTCTCATATCATTGCTATAAGTAAGGCATTGAAAAATAATGAGTTTATTTGTATCCATGGGGATAGATATTTAGAAGGCAGCAAAACATTAACAGCTGAGTTGATGGGAAAACCAGCAAAGTTTCCAGCTGGTCCATTCCAACTTGCCTCAAAATTTAAAGTGCCTTACGTATTTGTCTATTCTATTAAAGTGTCGGGCAAAGGTTATCACTTCTTTTCAACTCCGGGTAAAGTCAATACTGGAAAACCACAAGACTTGCTAAACGAGTATGTGAAATCTGTAGAAGAAAAGCTCAAAGCTTACCCCTTGCAGTGGTTTAACTACTATCCTTTTTGGGAATCGAATAAAGCAGAATCATGAAGAATGTACTCGTGATTACATACTCTCAATCAGGGCAAACTACTGAAATAGTTAAGTCTGTTTTGCAAGCGCTTGAAGCTGATCCTTCAGTCAAAGTGCATTACGAATTCTTGGAGCTGGCGACTCCCTTCCCATTTCCCTGGACGAGCAACGCGTTTTTCCAAGCATTTCCTGAAACCTACAAAGAAATCCCTTTTGAGCTAAAGCCATTTAAGTTTGATGACTCCATTGACTATGATCTTGTTGTAATTGGCTATCAGGTTTGGTACTTATCACCTAGTATCCCGATCAACTCATTCGTGGTTTCAGAACAAGGGATTAAGTTGCTTAAAAGCAAACCTGTTATCACAATTAACGGCGCAAGGAATATGTGGGTGGTTGGTCATGAAAAAATGAAGGCAAAATTACTAAATGCGCAGGCTAAATTAGTAGGGAATATCGCTCTTGTCGACCGATCACCAAATCTAGTAAGTGTGATCACAATTTTAAGGTGGATGCTAACAGGAAAGAAAGAACCATTTTGGAAAGTTTTTCCTAAACCAGGCGTCTCAGACCATGATATCAAGAGGAGTAGTCAGTTTGGCGAAATAATCAGAAAATCATTACATCAAGATATAAATAGTTTACAACAGTCAGAATTAAATAGGCTAGGGGCCGTAAGCATCTTTCCTAATTTGATTTTGTTAGAGAGACGAGCGAATAAACTTTTTGCCCCTTTGGCTGAATTCATTTATAAAAAAGGGGCGTTTATGTCAGAAGAAAGAAGTTTTAGAGTAAAGCTGTTTCGAACGTATCTTTTTGTTGGAATTTTCATTCTTTCTCCAATCACCACGATTATTAGTTGGTTGATCGGCATAATTTTTAAGAATAAAATTGAAAAACAAGTCAACTACTTAATGAGTAATGATTTTAAAGCAGATATGATTTTAAACAATGGACAATCATAGAGTTTTAAGTATGTTTTATTGGTATTTGTTTTGAAATTATATTCTATTAAAATTCAAACCTCAATAATGTTTGAACAAAACATACGCAAATTGCATTATTAGTAAGTATTTTTTGTTTAGATCAATTTTAGCTTTACTTTTGTCAAAATTTTGAACGATAAGTAACAATCAAATAGTAAATTCAACATTATTTGATCGCTGCTAGGAGGAAAAAAACGTAATGTTGCAAGAAGTATTTATTACAAAGTTATCGAAGTTCCTACCAAATGAACCAATTGGGTGTGATGATATGGAAGGATACCTGGGCATGATTAATAATCAACCGTCCAGAGCAAGGCGTATTGTGTTGCGAAATAATGGAATTAAGACGAGATACTATGTTTTAAGAAAAGACGGTTCTATCACACACAACAATGCAGAACTAGTCCACGAAGCAATCAAGGGGTTAGTAGATGATTCTTTTCAGTTAAAAGATATTGAGGTACTCGCTTGTGGTACATCTCTTATCGATCAAATGTTACCGTCTCATACGGCAATGGTGCATGGACTTCTAAAGTCGCATCCCATGGAAATTATTTCGCCTTCTGGTGCTTGTTGTTCAGGAATGCATGCCTTTAAATATGGCTTTCTTTCTATAAAGTCAGGTAATTCAAACAATGCAGTTTGCGGGGGAAGTGAAATGATTTCTCCAATGCTTCAAGGCAAAAACTTCGAACCAGAAGCAAATAATCTCAATAATCTTAACGAAAACCCCTATATAGCATTTGAAAAAGACTTCCTTAGATGGATGCTTTCTGATGGAGCAGGAATCGCCCTAATGGAAAATAAGCCTCGTGGCGAATGCTCACTTAAGGTAGAATGGGTCTCAAGCGTTTCATTTGCCAATGAGCTCGACACTTGTATGTATGCGGCAGCAGATAAAGATGAAGATGGAAGACTCCGAGGATGGAAAGAGTTTAACACAAACGAACTGATCAACCAGTCCATATTTGCAATGAAGCAAGATGTCAAAATGCTGGGTAAAAACATTGCACACTTTGGTGTAAAGCACATGATTGAAACCTGCCAAGAAAAAGGATTAGAATTGTCTAACATTGACTATTTCTTACCGCATCTATCTTCTGAATTCTTTAGAAAAAAGGTAGCAGAAGCACTAGAACATTTCGGACATCCAATTCCTCAGGAGAAATGGTTTACAAATCTTACTAGAGTAGGTAATGTTGGATCTGCTTCTATTTATCTTATGATGGAAGAACTATTTTACTCAGGAAAACTCAAGAAGGGCGATAAAATTCTACTCAGTGTACCAGAAAGTGCAAGATTTAGTTATGCTTATTCCTTATTAACCGTTGTCTAATTTACGATGTCTCAACTAACGAACCCAATATTAGCTAGTGATCAAGTCCATCAAATGATTCCACAGAAGTCACCAATGGTGATGATTGATCAGCTCCTGGAGCACGACGAAGTTCGCTCATTAAGTAGTTTCGATATCCTATCAGACAATATTTTCTGTAGCAACAATCTATTTACTGAACCAGGGCTAATTGAAAACGTTGCACAAACAGCAGCTATTCGGGCAGGCTATCTTGGCATTCAGAAAGCACAGAAACAAGGCGTCACGCTTCTTGAACCAGTACTTGGTTATATCGCCTCAGTTAAAAACTGTTCAATCCTAAAGTTACCTGCTGTTGGCTCTCGTATTTACACTGAAATAATTGTAGAACGTGAGGTACTAAGTGTTTCTCTAATTAGGGCGAAAGTCTTTAATGATACTGACCTATTTCTAGAATGTGAAATGAAAATTTTCCAAAAAGGTTAGAAATCGTCTCTTGTTCAGTGTTTTATACAGTCTTTACTTGAAATATGCAGAATGATAATAATTTCAAGGACTAGAAGACGTTTAGATTCGAATCTCGATGAAATAAAATAATCAATTTATCTATTGGAATTAAGCCAGAAATTAATATCTTTGCACTCGCTTTTTAAAACTTTTTAAAGATCAAAATAATGTTTGCAATAGTTAAAATTGCCGGGCAACAGTTTAAAGTGGAGGAGAATCAAGAGATCTTCGTTCACCAATTAGACGCTGCTGAGGGAGATAAAGTTACATTCGAAGATGTCCTACTAACTAGTAATGACGGAGATGTTGCTTTAGGTACACCAACGTTGTCTGCAACTGTTAATGCTACAGTTATCGGACACCAGAAAGGAGATAAAGTAATTGTCTTCAAAAAGAAAAGACGTAAAGGATATAAAGTGAAAAATGGTCACCGTCAATCCTTTACTAAAATCAAAATTGACAGCATAGCTTAATTCTGATATTATTCGAAAATTCTAAATTTTAAGATAAAATGGCACATAAGAAAGGTGTAGGTAGTTCGGATAACGGACGTGACTCGATTAGTAAACGACTTGGAGTAAAACTCTTTGGCGGTCAGTATGCTAAAGCTGGTAATATCATTATCAGACAGCGAGGAACTAAATATCACTTAGGTGAGCACGTTTACATGGGAAGAGATCATACTATCCATGCAAAAGTTGAAGGTAAAGTTGTTTTCCATAAAGGATTTAAAAACAGAACCTTTGTCGGAATTGCTCCTTCTGAAGCAGCACTTGAAGAATTAGCTAGAAATGCTGCAGCAGGTGGTTCAAAAGTTAAAAAAGAAAAACCAGCTAAGAAAGAAGCTAAAAAAGCGTTTAAAGCTGAAAAGCAAGTTCTTGCAAAAGGAACTGGTAAGAAAAAGAAATTCGAAGATACGAAAGCAGAAAAAGCACCTAAAGTAGAGGAAACTCCAGTAGCTGAAGTTTCTAAAATTGCAGACATTCCTGCAGATACTTCTAAGGCAGACGCTGCAGCAAAAGCTGACGCAGATGCAGCCGCAAAAGCAAAAGCTGATGCAGACGCAAAAGCAAAAGCTGATGCAGACGCAAAAGCAAAAGCCGATGCAGACGCAAAAGCAAAAGCCGATGCAGACGCAGACGCAGCAGCGAAAAAAGAAGAACCAGTCGCTAAAGCAAAAGATGACCTTACTAAAATCGAAGGAATCGGTCCTAAGATTCAAGATATCCTTGTTAAAAACGGGTTAGATACATATGAAGATCTTGCAAACTGTAAAGCGAAAGGTCTTAAAATGATTCTAGAAGCTGAAGGCTCTAGATATCAAATGCACGATCCAACTACGTGGCCAGCTCAAGCAAGAATGGCAGCAGATGGTAAGTGGGACGAGCTGAAAAAATGGCAAGATGAACTTGATGGTGGTAAAGGTGCAGCAGCAGAAGAGCCAGCCAAAAAAGACGACTTAACTAAGATAGAAGGTATCGGACCAAAGATTCAGGAAAAACTAAACGAAAGTGGTATCCACACATTCAAACAGTTAGCTGATTCTGACGAAGCTAAACTAAATAAAATTTTAGAAGACGCTGGATCAAGATTCCAAATGCACAACCCAGCTACTTGGCCAGCACAAGCTAAAATGGCTGCTAATGGTAAATGGGATGAGCTGAAGAAATGGCAAGATGAGCTTGATGGTGGTGTTGGTGCAAAAGCCAAGAAAGAGCCTAAAGCTAAAAAGCCTAAAGCAGCTCCTAAGAAGAAATCTGACAAAGATGACCTTAGAAAAATTGAAGGAATCGGACCAAAAATTCAAGAAAAATTGAATGAAGATGGAATCTTCTTGTTCTCTGAACTTGCAGCAGCAAGCCAAGAAACACTCCAAGCAATTCTTGATAAAGCAGGATCACGATACAAAATGCACAATCCTTCTACTTGGCCTGAACAGTCAGCTCTTGCTGCTGAAGGGAAATGGGAAGAGTTGAAAAAACTTCAAGATGAGCTAGACGGAGGTCGCAAAAAGTAACCGAAATTTCTCTCATGAAAAATACAATGCTCATCCTTCTTTGGGGTGAGCATTTTTTAATTAAACAACATCAGGAGAATTGTAACCAGTAGGTTCGTTTCTAGTCAATATACTTAACATCCCAACGATGACTAATAAAGAAATCGCTCAAAAGTTTAAATTCCTTGCCGATTTGATCGATGTGCATGGAAAAGATAAATACCGTGGTAAAACCTACAATAACGTCTATATTCAACTACGAAAACAAACCACACCCCTCGAATCACTATCAGAAAAAGAGCTCGAAGAAATCAAAGGCGTCGGCAAATCATCCGTGTCCAAAATCAAAGAAATTGTGGGAACGGGCACCATGAAAAAACTAGAGGAATACCTTGCCATCACTCCACCAGGAATTCAGGATCTCATCTCAATCAAAGGATTAGGCCCTAAAAAGATTGCGCAACTTTGGAAAGAACTCGAAATCGAAAGTGTCGGAGAATTGCTCTACGCTTGTAACGAAAACCGACTAATCGCTCTCAATGGATTCGGAGATAAAACGCAAGCAGATATCCAAGGCAAACTTCTTTATTTCCTGCAGTCAAGAGACAAGTTTCACTATGCTACCTTTGAGCAAGAAGCGCTAGGTTTAATCGAAGAAATCAAAAAAGCAACAAACAATGGACTCGTCGTATTAACTGGGGAAATGCGCCGAAAGCTTACCATTATCAAACAAATCGAACTCCTAGCAGACCAAACCATGGCCGATCAAATAAAAACATTGATTAACTGCACAGAGCAAACAGATACCAAGATCACAGGGAAAACCAAAAACGAAGTACCGATCACGGTTCACTTGTGTCCAGCAGAGGCATTTGGTTCAAAACTGTTCAAAACAACTGGCCCACGTGACTTCCTAGAAGCGTTCGTCGCTGCAGCAGCTGAAAAAGAGTTTAAAGGATTACCTACAGAGCAAGCAGTTTTCGAGAAGGCAAGCATCCACTACATCGATCCAGAACTTAGAGATGATGATGCCTGGATTGAACAAGCCAAAAAACAAACGCTGCCTCAACTAATTGTAGATAGCGACATCAAAGGAATCCTCCACAATCATAGTACATACAGTGATGGACTCCATACCCTACGAGAAATGGCAGAATACACTAGAGACAGCGGCTATGAGTATCTTGGCATTACCGATCACTCCAAAGCTGCCTTTTATGCGAATGGTCTCAAACCCGATCGCGTGCTCCAGCAAATGGAAGAGATCGATCAACTCAACAAAGAGCTCGCGCCTTTCAAAATATTTAAAGGAATTGAGTCCGACATCCTCAATGATGGAAGCCTAGATTACGAAGAAGATATGCTCGCCAGATTTGACTTTATCGTTGCATCTGTTCACACCAATCTCAAGATGGATGAAGAAAAGGCCACTCAGAGGCTCATTAAGGCGATTGAGAACCCGTACACGACTATTTTAGGCCATCCTACCAGCCGATTGCTTTTGGCCCGTAAGGGCTATCCTTTGGATCACAAGCAAATCATTGATGCCTGTGCTGCCAATAATGTAATCATAGAGCTCAATGCAAATCCCCACAGACTGGACATTGATTGGGTGTGGATTCCTTATGCCATGGAGCGCGGCGTCAAAATCGCCATCAATCCGGATGCACACAGCATGGATGGCATTCACCACGTACACTTTGGTGTTTGCGCCGCTCGAAAGGGTGGGCTGACAGCTGATATGTGTTTGAACACGTTAAGTCTGAAAGACTTCGAGGCATTTTTAGCGAAGTAGAGACATCTGTCTATTGCTGAAAATTCAAGGAATAGGAAGCAAAGTGCGTCAATAGAGGCAAATTACCCTAAAAAGATGATCATCTTTAATGCCTTTTTTAAGATATTCTGACACAAACTTAATGGGGCAAAAAAAGAGGACTAATTTCGCTCATTACGCCTTGAGTAGATTGATAAAATCAACTTTTAATACCATGTACGCCTTACCTAACCGCAGACCACTGAGTATACCCACCAATCAAGTCGTAAGCTTCCGTAAACCCCATTCCTTTAAGCATGTCAAGTGTTTTACCACTCCTTCCACCAGACTTACAATAAACCATTACTGGCTTTGATTTGTCCAGTTTATCGAGTTGCTGTTTGAAATCTTTATCGTAGAAGTTCAGATTTACAGCATCCTGTATCGCACCAGCCTTAAATTCTTGAGGTGTTCTAACGTCAACCAATTGTTCATTTGGAAGCGCTTGAATTTTTGCTGCAAATGCTTCAACCTTAATTTTTTGAAATTGATTGGTGGAGATAGACCTTTCTGATGTCGATTTTTTTGAAACAGAATCGGTACAACCAGAAAACAGGACAATAAGAACAAAAGAAAAGTAACTGAAATATCTTTTCGTCATAATGAGACTAATTTATTGGGTGTAATAATATCAATAAATTTTTTATCGTTATAACGATCAAGTAAAAAAAATAAACTGGTATTTCTTAATCTTGATTCCTATTGCATAATGCGGGTTTAAGATCAAGCATGTTCAAGAATTATCTTTTCAAGCTGTGTTGCGGTGTGTACTCCTGATTTTCTCCATCTCAATTCACCTTCATTAAAGATCATAAGGGTCGGGACGCCTTGAACTTGATATTTTGCGGTAAGTGATCTGTTCTTTTCAATGTCAACCTTGATGATTTTAATTTGCTTGCCCATTTTCTTTTTAAGATCTTCCAAAATGGGAGTCATTGTTTTGCATGGCCCGCACCAATGCGCATGGAAATCAATTAGTACTGGAATCTCGGAGTTGATTAAGTCTTCAAACTTGGCCTTTATCATAAAATTTCATTTCTAACTAAACACGAGAATTTCAGTTTTGTTTAAAAATGAAAAGCTCCCTCTTAAAAAAATTAAGAAGGAGCTTTTTTATAAAATCAAATCAGTTATTCCTCTTCCTCTTCTGCAGCTTTCGTCTTTTTGGTAGACTTCTTAACCTTCTTTTCGGCCTCAGCGGCTTCATTTTCAGCTAATTGTTCTTTCAATTGAGAAAAACCTGCAAGTGATCCAAGCGTATCTTTCTGCATTGCAGTACCTTGATGCTTTTTGATCGCTTTTCTAGTTTCCTTGTGTTGTTTTTCAACTTTCTTGATTTCGCCATCTCTCACTTCACGTTTCTGATCTTCTAGGTAACGTGCATGTGAAACAAGAATTCGCTTATCATCTCTGTTGAACTCAATCACTTTGAAATATAGTACTTCTTCAACTTCAGCAAATTTGCCATCTTCTTTCTTTACATGCTTAAGTGGCGCGTAAGCCTCTAAACCATATGGTAATTGAACGATAGCTCCTCTGTCGTCTCTTCTAAGGATCGTCGCTTCATGGTAAGAACCAACTGGGAATACGTTTTCGAATGTATCCCAAGGGTTTTCTTCAATCTGCTTGTGACCTAGTGAGAGTTTTCTGTTGTCTTTGTCTATTTGAAGAATGACAACTTCTATTTCAGTACCCACTTTCGTGTATTCTGACGGATGTCCAAATCGTTTTGTCCAAGATAGATCGGAAATGTGAACCATGCCGCCAATTCCTTCTTCTAGCTCAACAAAAACACCATAAGGTGTTAGGTTTTTAACATCACCAGTGTGTCTGCTTCCTTCAGGATATTTCGTACCAATTTTGCTCCAAGGATCTTCAGCCAATTGCTTAAGACTTAATGACATCTTACGCTCTTCTCTGTCGATTGTAACAACTTTTGCTTCGTATTCCTGATTTAGTTTAAAGAATTCTCTTGCATTTACAGGCTGGTTGCTCCATGATATCTCAGATACGTGGATCAATCCTTCTACGCCCGGTTGAATTTCAAGGAATGCTCCATAATCTTCAATGTTAACAATTTTCCCTTTAACCACAGATCCTTCTTCAAGCTCGCCTGAAAGTACTTCCCATGGATGTGGTTGCAATTGCTTAAGACCAAGAGAGATTCGTTTCTTGTTGTCATCAAAATCAAGTACAACAACGTTGATCTTCTGGTTAAGCTCTAGCAATTCACTAGGATGCGAGATTCTTCCCCATGAAATATCCGTGATATACAACAATCCATCTACACCACCAAGATCAAGGAATGCTCCAAAGTCAGTGATGTTCTTAACAAGTCCTTCCAATACCTGACCTTTTTCAAGTTCAGCCATAATTGCTTGACGTTGTTCTTCAAGATCACTTTCAATCAATGCTTTGTGTGATACAACTGCGTTTTTAATCGCTTCGTTGATTTTCACTACTTTGAATTCCATTGATTTTCCTACATAGGAATCATAGTCAATAATTGGTTTAATATCAATTTGCGATCCTGGTAAGAATGTTTCTAAACCACCAGCATTTACAATCAAACCACCTTTTGTCTTACTGATAACTGTACCGTGGATAACAGTTCCTTGCTCGTAGGAATCTTTAATTGCTTCCCAAGCTCTAAGGATTTTTGCTTTTCTTCTAGAAAGCTTCAGTTGACCATTTTCGTCTTCTTGCTCCTCAACATATACATCGACTTTATCACCAATTTTCATGTCAGGAATGTCTCTAAACTCAGATAAGGCTAGAAGACCGTCAGATTTTGAATTAATGTCAAGGACAACATCACCACCATTTATAGCAGATACCGTAGCAGCTACAATCGCACTCTCTGCTACTTTCGTAAGCGTTGCTGAGTACATTTGCTCAAACTGCATGCGTTCTTCTTCGGTATAAATACTAGTGTTTTTAGAAGCTTGATCCCAGTCATAGTCGTCATGTGCAGTTTCTGGCTCTTCCACAAATGCTTCTTCCTCTTCTTCCTGCTCTGCTGGCTCCTCTACAGGTGCCTTCTTCATTTTTGGCTTCTTAGCGACTGGTTTTTTCGTTTCTTCAGCTGCTGGTTCCTCGGTTGCAGGTTTCTCAGTTGCTGGTTCTTTAGCTGCGGTTGGCTCTTCGGCCTTGGGAGTTTCTGTAGGCTCTACAGTTTTTTCCGCTTTAGCTTCTTGGTTTTCAGAAGTTTCCGTTGGGACAACTTCTTCGTTTTGATTCTCCAAATTTTTCTCACTCATAAGAGATAAATTAGGTTTAAAAGGTTAAAAAATAAAATTAGCGCACAAAGATAGCCTTTGTTTATGAAAAAAGAGAACAAATTTAAGAATAATACTATTCTGAAGTCCACAAAGAAAATCTTTTTAGGGCTCAACAACTAGCCAACTGATGGTATTAGATTTTTATTCTGGGGCTTCCACCAGTCTTCATTGTCATTTCGCCTGCTGTCGGTCCCCTCCATGCTCAGCATTCGCTTCGGTACTTCGCTGCGCTACGCACTGCGCCTGTCGTCGCCCATTCCGGTCACCTAAGCCGCATCGATTTTTTATGAGTGCAAATTACGATACTGAATTTAGGAAACCTTCGTACTATTAATAAATGTTAAGGAGATGTAAGTTGTCTAGAGTTGACCATTCGAAGATCAAACAATAGAAAAATTTATTCATCCTCAAATAAAACTATTAGAATAAAACAATAAAAGAAGTTAGAAGATACGTTAACCTGAATCAGGTGTAAAGAAAGTGTATAGTGTTGAAAATTAATGAATTAAGAATCATTTCTGTTCAGTTTTTGAAAACATTGAAAACGCTTTTAATCTCCACAAGAAATGACTTCTTTCAATTTCAATAAGTAAGATATTTCATTACAATTAAAAAATCATTACATTTGCATATTGGTAATAGTTACCAGACAGTGCTTTATGAAAAAAAATGCAGAAAAATTATCTGAAATCGAAGCGAAAATTCATCAGCTGATCAAAGACAATAGTCAGTTGAAGCAAGAGAACAGTGATTTGAAAGCTCAAAATAATGCACTTAGTACCCAAATCAAACAGATAGATTCGGGTAGCGCAAGTTCCGGAATAATACCGGAAACGCTCGTAGATAATGAAATAAAGAACAATTCTCAGCTTAAAATGCAGATTGACGAAGCCATCGATCTTATTGATAAAAGCATTGAACAGTTGACAAATAGCTAGTGTGGAATGGATAATGGTTCATTGAATATAACTGTATTAATCGCCGGAAGGCCTTACCCCTTGAAAATAAAGGCAAGCGACGAACAGGTTATTCAAAACCTTGTGAAGGGAATAAATGATAAGATAAACACCTTTCAGAATACCTATCCGCAAAAGGATAAACAAGATTGTTTGGCAATGGGAATCCTTACATATGCAGTGGAACTGCAAAAAGCCAAACAAACAGGTCAAAATAGCGCCATCGATGAACAACTCGATAGCCTAAATAACCTGCTTGATCTAGCCCTCTCCTCCAGCTCATAATCTTCATTTCTACAAGCACGTCAAATGATTAGTCACAGTCTGTTTTTTAGTAAACAGCTTGTTTAATCATGATTTAGAAACGTCAGAAAAATGTTTCTGGCATTAGTGTTAATCTTAAATAAATATAAATTATGGAAATCATTGTAGCAGCAGTGACCGCTTTGGTAGCTGGTCTTGGTGGTGGTTGGTTTGTAGGCAAAAAAGGTTCCGAAGGGCAATTAAAATCGCAACGGGATGAACTAGACAAAGAAGCCGATAGACTACTCAAACAAGGCAGAGAAAGCGCCGAACGCATCAAACGCGATGCTGAAGAATCTGCAAAAAGAACGATGAAAAATGCGGAAGTAGAGAATGAGAGAATCAAAAAAACGAAAATCGTAGAAGCGAAAGAGCGATACGTTAAAATGAAATCGAAGTTTGAATCAGATACTTCTAAACGTCGTCAAGAAATTAAAGAGGAAGAACTTAAACTTAAACAAAAAGAAGGTGCAATACAATCCAAATTGGATAGCGCGGCAAGTAAACTCGCTTCAGCTGAACGAAAATCAGAAGAAATTGAAGCCATTAGAGAAAATCTGAGTAAACAACTAGAAATTGTAGCCAAAAAGAAAGAAAACCTTGATAAAGCAAACGAAACACACATCGTAGCACTTGAAAAAGTAGCCAAGTTGTCTGAGCAGGAAGCAAGAGAAGAGCTAATGAAGGTGATTAAAGACAAAGCTGATGCACAGGCAATGGCTTATGTCAAAGACCGGATCGATGAGGCAAAGACAACTGCAAACAAAGAAGCCAAAAAAATAATCATCCAGTCTATTCAGCGAATGGCCGCTGAACAAACAATAGAGAACACAGTTTCTGTGTTTAACCTGACTAGCGACGACCTAAAAGGACAGATTATCGGCCGTGAAGGACGAAACATTAGAGCAATTGAGGCTGCAACAGGGGCTGAGATCATCGTCGATGACACACCTGAAGCAATTATCATTTCTAGTTTCGATCCGATCCGTAGAGAGATTTGCCGTCTTTCTCTTCAACGTCTTGTAGCAGATGGAAGAATTCACCCCGCAAGAATCGAGGAAGTAGTTGAGAAAACCAGAAAACAGCTGGAAGAACAAATCATGGAAATCGGTGAACGCACAGTAATAGAGCTTAACATCCACGGATTACATCAAGGAATGGTAAGAATGATCGGACGAATGCGTTTCCGCTCTTCTTATGGACAGAACTTACTTAAACACTCCATCGAAACAGCAAATCTCTGTGCTTTGATGGCTTCAGAACTTGGCTTACCAAAGCAAACCATTAAATTGGCAAAAAGAGCTGGACTCCTGCACGATATTGGTAAAGTAACCGATGAAGAAACAGAATTGTCACACGCGCTTGTTGGAATGAAAATCTGCGAAAAATTCAAAGAGCGCCCTGCAGTTGTTAATGCTGTTGGTGCACACCACGATGAAATTGAGATGGAATACATCATTTCACCAATCGTTCAAGCTTGTGATGCAATTTCTGGTGCTAGACCAGGCGCAAGACGTGAGATACTAGAAGGATACCTTAAGCGAATTAAAGAGTTGGAAGACATTGCTCTTTCTTACGAAGGTGTTCAGAAAGTCCACGCAATGCAAGCCGGTCGCGAACTACGGGTAATCGTAGAAAGTGAAAAAGTCAGTGATCAGAAAGCGGATGACTTGTCCTTCCAAATTTCTCAGAAAATACAAGAAGAGATGCAGTATCCTGGTCAGATCAAAGTGACTGTTATTAGAGAAAAAAGAGCTGTTTCCTTCGCCCGATAAGGCAAAGCAAACATAACTTATATAAGGGATTGCCCACTAGGGTGATCCCTTTTTTTTAGTATGAGCAGAGGTGTGATTTTATAAATTTAGACAACTAAATACACCACAAAAAAAGGAACGGCTTTCACCATTCCCTTGATAACATAGTTCTAAATTATATTGGGTAATCGATTAGTTTCTTGATGCGAGGGTAAGTTCATCATATTTAAATTCGATTACTTGCATTTGGAGTCCAGGGATCGCCATAAGTTCAGCTACAAAATCATCCATTGAGCCACGGTATCTTAAGCTAATAGTACCGTCACCCTCCTTGTATGACTTACTCACAATACGAATATCGTTTATGGTAGCTAGGCTGTTTTCTAATTCCATCAATTCATCAAAACTGACATCTCTTGCGTTAAGGGCGAAGAGTTGCGCCTCTTCCTTTCTCTCTTTGATTTTCTCCTGATAAGTAACCATCATGTCAGATTGCTTTGTTAACAGATCTACAGATTCAAAGATTGAGTATTCCACAGCATCTTCCATTGCTCTAGAACCAAATATTGCAATGGGTTGGTCGCCACCAAGAATCGGAGCAGGCTTAGAGAACTTTCGTTCTATGGATTTTGACCAAACCACTGTTCTTGTTTGAGGATCAACAATCTTCAAGATATAGCCAATATGAGCGCGCATGATCCCAAATCCAAAGATATTCACAAAATCACTTTCATACTCGGTGATTTCTCCCGTGATCAATAGCTGAGCGCCGTACATTTCACCAGATTTAGGCGCATGCTCTGCCTTGGTGATTCCCTCTTCACCAAGTTCAATTTCATAAAGAGCATCATCAAGCTTGTTGCCACTTTCTAAGATGTGAAAACAGTCAGATTCATTGAGCGCGTTCATTAGCATTGCAGCTAGCTCGTCTCCTAGTTTGTAGATTGGTTCTATGTATTCCCCATTCCAAGCTACTTGACCAGGTCGGCTGATCAAATCGTCCGTAGCAGCCTCAAATCGAGCCACGGATATGCGCGGACGCTCTTCTACTGGTTTGTCAAGGCACTTACAAAGTGTTTCCTCAACTACTGATTTCTGTTTTTTTCGTTTCTTGCGCTTTTGAGCTAAAGCATCTGTCGTTCCTGCCCCAAGTATGAAGAGCAGTAGCATTAAGTGTAAAATTGTCTTATTCATAATTCATAGTTTTTAAGTGGCTCCCAGTAGTATTTGAGCATACTAATGCGAAACCTATTATTAAAAAATCGGTATTTTCTTAAGAATATATAGCTCAGTAATGAGCTAGAAAAGAAATAGTGGTCAGGAAAAAAACAAGTTATGTTCGTAACTTATTTCCTGTTATTGCAACTCGTATGCCAAACATTATTATTAAGAAACAATTTAAGAAAAAATTAAGTTTTGAATTGTTGATCTTGCTTAGATTTATAAAAATGATAATGGCAACATTCAAATGGCAAAGATAGATCATGTAACGTTTGATTTTAACTATAAATCATTTCTAAGTAGTACTTCAAGTCTTTTTAGTGATTCCAGGAAAGCGTATTGAAGATGTTAAGGGGCAAAATGTATCAAATGGATTGGGTTGATATAACGGTTCGTAGCCTCGCCGTTGTAGCACGAGCAAATATATAAACTAAAAGATTTAGCAGTTCGGGTAACATCGGTCTTTCTAAGCGCATTAAAAATTGCTAAATTTTTAATAGAGCGTCTTTAATGAGCGAACGCAGAAGAATCCCAAGTAAAATTCACTTCCTAAGCTAGTCTTTGCTAAAATGGACGTGGCTACATTGTTGCACATAAGCTTTTCACTTCCCTTGTAATTCATCAAGAAATTTATCGGCAGAAATTACTTCAACTGACGGGAACTCAATTGATTTTAGGATATTGAAATGTTTATCATTTGAAACAACAAACCTTACATTTCCAGCAATAGCACAATCTACAAACTTATTATCATCAAAATCCTTTTCGATTAAAAGCCATTTATAGAAGACTTCAATTTTTTCTACGTTTTCAAGATTCAATAAAAGTTCCCCAACATTTTTTGCTATTTCAGGTGTTGTTTTGTTTCCAATTATCTCAATATATTCTTGAAAAATATCATGACTGATAATCAGTTCAAATTTTTTCGTTAATAGGCTATCAAAGATTGGTCGGTATTTAGAAGTTTTAAGAAGAGATACTAGTAATACATTTGTGTCTAATACTATCCTCATTAGTCCTCATATTTTGTCCTCATGTGTTCCTTTGACCATTTTTCGATTTGTTCGTCACCCCAATTATTTTCTTCGAACAACTTATCCATTTGATCGGTAATCTTTTCTCCGAAATAATTCGTAAGCAAACCCTTAATTTCAATCAGTTGTTCTTCACTCAAGTCAAAGCTAAACATTTTCAGAAGTTCCAATTGAATATTACTTAATTTTCGAGCACTTTGCATTTTTATCCTCTTTATTTAGCTTCAAAATACACATTTATTTTAGATCAAGCAATTTTGAAACACTAATAGCCTGTAATTCAGGAGTTTAAAATTTATTATCTCATTTTTCTTATCTCTTCCTAAAAGCTTTTGTGCAACACTCGTATAAATAAAAAAATCCCAAAAATTGGGAGGCAGAATTGATTTCTATTTAAAATTGGACAAAAAAATACCGATTTTACGTAATGCAAAACCGGTAAAAAATCTTTATTCAAAAAGTTCTTATAAAGAACAAGATGCATTTGGATCTGTAATTTTCCAGCTAGTTTCTAATAAAGCACATGCATCTTCTGCAGCACTTTTCTTAGTTGTATATTCTGTAGTTACTGTTTGATCTTCAGTTCCGTCATTATAAGTACAAGTACAAGTGTAAGATTTTACACAAGAAGACATTGATCCAATCATTGCCGCAACGCTACAAACTAAAATAAATCTTTTCATTTTGTTAATTTGAAATTGTTAAATAATGACGCAAAGATAAAGGTTTTTAATAAAACTCAAAGTTTTTCTAGAGAAAGTTTGTTGATCAATATTCATATTGCAATCGATCCTTATGTGATGTTTTACCAGAGAAACCAGTCTGAAAAGTTAATATTTCCCTAATTGCTTGTTTTTGATGCAATAAATGAATAATTTTATAGTTCATCTATCTAAGAACAGGTTTTTTCATTTGAAAAATTCTACCTGTGCAATCCTCTTTTTTTCTAATAATGACAATTTTGTTTTCAGCTGGTACACCTGATTTTATCATGTACCAACGATGTATAATGATATTGAAGAATGGATATTCGAGATAAAAAAGAAGAAAATAGAAAGAAGAAAGGCCTAATGGGCTCCTTCGTTTATACAATAATACTGATCATTGTGTTACTGTTCCCACTCTTGAGCTATGAGTTCCCAGCTCCTGGGCAGGAAGGTATACGCATTAGTTTTGGACAACCAGATCAAGGAGATGGCACCGCCCAGCCTAAAGGCGAACCAATGTCAGAATCAAGCGCTCAGCCCGCTGAACCAGCAGAAACCACGCCACCAGTCACAACTCAATCCAAACCAGAGCCAGCCAAGCCATCACCAGCTGAACCGATTGCCGAAGCAACACCTCCACCAACACCAGCAAAAAAGGAAGTTGAAGCACCAATAAAGAAAAAAGTAGTAACTGCCGATAACAGTAAAGAGATCGCAGCCGCCCAAGCAAAAAAGAAAAAACAGCAGGAAGAAATTAAGAAAAAACAGCAACAAAAGGCTAAAGAGCAAGCTGCTAAAGCCAAGAAAGCAAAAGAGATTGCAGATAAACAGGCAAAAGAGGCCGCTGAAAAAGCAGAAAAGCTTGCGGTAGAAGAGGCAAAAAGAAAGGCAGCAGAAGCCAAGGCCATTGCTGAGGCAGAGCGAAAAGCAGCAGAAGAAAAGAAATACCAAGAAGCGAAAGATAAAATGGGTAGTCTTTTTGGTCAGTCTGGAAGTCAAGGAAATTCTGGTAAGCCAGGTGACGCTGGGGTAGCAAACGGAGATCCTGATGCTAAAAATCTAGAAGGAACAAAAAGCTATGGTAAAGGGGACAAAGATGTTGGAGGTGGTTTATCAGGAAGAGGAGTCGTCAACCGTCCTAAACTTAAAGATAACAGTCAAAAAGAAGGAAAAGTAAAGGTTGAAATCTGTGTGAATAAAAGTGGTAAAGTGATCAAAGCAGAATATTCTCAACTTGGTTCAACTACAATCGATACTGATTTAATTCAGCTTGCTGAAACATCCGCAAAAAAGTACATCTTTAGCCCAAGCGCTAATCCTGAACAGTGCGGAGAAGTATTGATTACCTTCTCTCTTCAATAGAAATCAGTGGGCAACTATAAAGACACCCTAGATTATTTATATCATCAGCTTCCTATGTTTCAACGCGTAGGTGCTCAAGCTTTTAAAAAAGATCTCACCAATATTATTAAACTGTGTGAGGCTCTTGAAAATCCGCAATTACAGTTTAAGAGTGTCCACATTGCAGGCACCAATGGAAAGGGATCGACTGCTCACATGTTGTCTTCTATATTGCAAGAAGCGGGTTATAAAGTTGGATTATACACCTCTCCCCATTACAAAGATTTTAGAGAACGAATCAAGTTGAATGGTCAGCTTATCAGTAAAAAGCGCGTGGTAGACTTTGTTGCTAATCATAGAGCATTGTTTGAAGCATTAAAACCTTCCTTTTTTGAAATTACCGTTGCACTAGCCTTTCAGTATTTTGCTGATAAAAAGGTAGATGTTGCTTTTATAGAAACAGGGCTAGGCGGAAGGCTTGATTCTACTAACATCCTTCAACCTATTCTTTCTATTATTACTAACATCAGTCTGGATCATCAACAGTTTCTTGGAGACACCTTATTAGAAATTGCAGGAGAAAAGGCTGGAATTATTAAGGAAGAAACCCCTGTCATTATAAGTGAATATCAAGAAGAAGTAGCGGAGGTGTTTAAGGAAACTGCAGAAGCGAAAAATACTGTTGCTTGGTTTGCAGATGCAAAATATCGCATTGTACCAAAGCAGTCCTCTATCCAATTTTCTTCTTACGATATCCATACTGATAAAGGACTATTGTTTGAACAATTGGAACTTGGTTTAACTGGTAACTATCAAGCAAAGAATCTAGCAGGTGTGCTAAGAGCAATTGAGTGGTTAGGGATTTCGGATTTTAATATCACTGTAAAGGACATAGAAACTGGGCTTCGGCAGATTACTAGAAACACCAACATGCTAGGACGCTGGCAAGTGATAAACACTGAACCATTGACAATTTGTGAAAGTGCGCATAACCCTGGAGGGTTGAGTCTTTTAAAACAACAATTGGATCAACAGTCATTCGGAAAATTGCATTTTGTATTCGGAATGGTCAATGATAAACACCCAGACAAGATTATTGCCTATTTGCCCAAAGAAGCTACCTATTACTTTGCTAAAGCAAACATACCAAGAGGCATGGAAGCTGAAAAGCTAGCGACTATTATGAACGAAAATGGACTAGTCGGAAATGCTTATAAAAGCGTCAAAAAAGCATTGAGCGCTGCTAGAAAAAAAGCAAATGCCAATGACTTAATATTAATAGGTGGAAGTATTTTTATCGTTGCTGAAGTCCTTTGATGAACTGATCGATTTCCTTGATAGCCTTACGTCCTTCTGGTACATATTTCCAGGACAGGTGAAAGACATGCATGCATCCCTGCCACACTTTTAACTTGACTTCGACTCCTACTTTCTTGAGTCGTTCAACGAGCAGGACAGAGTCGTCTAATAAGATTTCTTCACTTCCTACATGCACTAAGACTGGACACAAGCCTTTGTGATCAGCATACATGGGGGACACCCCTGGATCATCCAATGCGTAATCTCCAGCATACAATTGTCCTATTGTCACCATTGGGTCGCCCGAAAGAATCGGGTCAATACGTTCATTCTTGGTAATTGATGGATTTGTTGCTGTTACGTCAGTCCAAGGTGATAACAGTATAAGGCCGCCTGGCTGCATTTTTAGTTTATCCCTAAGGTTTAAAACGGTACTTAGTGCCAAACCACCGCCTGCAGAATCACCTGCTACGATGATTTCAGAAGATTGATATCCTATTTTCAATAACCACTTGTAAGCTGCCACTACATCATTTAACCCCTTAGGGAATGGGTTTTCAGGTGCTAAGCTGTAGTCAAACGCTAATGTTTTTATGTTGCATACTTGTGCTAATTTACCTGTAAGGCCTCTATATTTCTTTGAACTTCCTCCAACATAGGCACCACCATGTAGATAAAGCAACACTTGATTCGTTTTTATCGAGGTAGGAATTACCCATTCTGCGTAGCAATCGTTTATTGTGATCGGTTCAAATTTTACTTTTGCTGGAGGCTTAAAGTCTGAAGTTAACCGATCCATCCATTTCCTTAACAACAGTGGGTCAAATGGTTTGTTCTTTTGTCGATTCACCATTCTTACTTTTTTCCGGAGTAAATAAAATTGGGCAATCTTTGCTCTTAAGCTCATACAGTCAATTTTTTTTTAAAACAGTTGGCAATATAAAAAGTTGTGAGGAGGTAACAAACAGTTTTCAATGTTATACTATTCTAATTAACCGTAAAAGGTTATTTTCAACTAAGAGACACTGGCAAACATTAAATGTGAGAACAATGGTCTGTTTATTTTTAAGTTCGATTTCGGCACTTTTATCAAACTCTTTTACTGCTATTAATCAATCTTACAAATGGAGTCTTGAGAAGAAACGACATTGAACAGTGTAAGTGATGAATCTACATTATCAAATCTCAATTAATTACCCTAATTTTGATCCTAAGGAAATCGCCACAATCAACATAAAGCTAGTACATTGAATCCGCACCTACTTATCCTTTTTCTTTTTACGTTTTGTCAAGCTCTTTTGGCTCAACAACAGTATGATGCAACAATCATCCGCGATGAGTGGGGTGTTCCGCACATTTATGGAGATACAGACGCCGATGCTGCATATGGCCTAGCATGGGCACACTGCGAAGATGATTTTGGTGACATCCAACTCACCTTTATGGCAACTAAGAATTTCCTAGGAAGACAAACTGGTCCGAAAGGAGTGATTTTTGACTATGGAATGCAGTTTTTAGAAATTGATTCTATCGTAAATGCAAGGTATGAGTCGGATCTTTCTCCAGAATTTAGAAAAGTGTTAGATGGCTACGCGCAAGCAGTCAATCGATATGCTGTACATTATCCTAAGAAAGTGTTGAGAAAGAAGGTATTTCCGATATCTGGTCGTGATATCATTAAGATGTACACCCTTAATACATCTCTGATGGCTGGCCTAGGGCTTTCCCTTAAGGCCGTACGTGATGATCGGATCACTGACTACTCAAGTGTCAACGATCTCGGATCTAATGCGATTGCAGTCGCGCCTCAGAAAATGGATGATGGTAAAGGCTATTTACTTGTCAATACGCATCTCCAGATTGATGGAAGGTTGGCTTGGTACGAAGCACACATCAATAGTAAGGAAGGCTGGAATGTGTTAGGTGCTCTATTCCCTGGTGGCGTCACTGCATTTATTGGTACCAATAAGCATTTAGGCTGGTGTCATACGTTCAATTTTCACAATTTTGGTGATGTTTATCAGCTTGAAATCAATCCAAATAATAAGCTGCAATATAAGTATGATGGGGAATGGTGCAACTTCCGAACAGGAAAAGCGAACCTTGTTGTAAAACTATATGGGAAACCGCTTAACGTTAAACGAACCCTCTATTTTTGTGAATATGGGCCGGTTTATAAAACAAGAAAAGGAATTTATTATGCCTTTCGATTTCCAGGTTATACCGATATTCGAGCAGCAGAACAATGGTTCAAGATGAACAAGGCTACCAATATTAATGAGTTTGAATCTGCATTGTCACAAGAAGCGGTACCCTTGTTTAATACAGTTTATGCTGATGTGAAAGGGAATATTTTGCTTCATTCTGGAGGGAAACTACCTAGACGAAACCCCCAACTTGACTGGCGGCAACCCATTAAAGCGAACACTTCAGATTATAAATGGGATGAATTGCTAGGATATGATGAATTACCGACTGTTAAAAATCCTTCATGCGGCTATGTCTATAATGCCAATCAAACTCCGTTAGAAGGCACGGGTGAAGCTTGTAACTGGAAAGGAGATTTTATTGGACTTCAACGCTTTAATTACAATAGGGGAGAACAGTTTCGAAACACGCTAACAGCACATAAAGGTGTGTTTACTGAAAAATTGTTGGATGACGTAAAGTTCTATACTGGGTATATTGAGGAAGGTAGTTATCGAAAGAAATTTAAGGCATTGTACCAATTGGATAGCAAGAAATATCCTGAACTTACCTATGCCATAGAGAAAATCAAACGTTGGAATCTGCTCGGAACAACCGACAATATCGATGCTGCTTTATTAATGATTATGCACGATTATTTATGTGAGGAACTAGACATGACCTTTGGCTTTCTGATGGCGCGGGATGAGTTAATTAAAGAAGAAGAGGCAGTGCGTGCTTTGCGTTATGCACAACGACAGCTCCTTAAGGCTTTTGGAACACTTGACGTCCCGCTTGGCAGTGTACAGTTTTATATCCGAGGAGATAAGCGAATGCCTGCAGATGGCCTTCGGGAAACTGCTAGAGCTACAGATACCAAACTAGTCAACGCAAGTAAAGCAAGATACAAAGTGGTTAGTGGTGACGGATATATACAAAAGGTACGATTTACGGAGGACGGCCCTGAGTTAATGACAATTAATGTTTATGGTGCATCTGACGATCCGAATAGTCCGCATTACGATGATCAAATGGAGTTGTTTAGTCAACACAAATACAAGGAAATGACCCTTGATCGTGCAACAATTGAGCGAAATGCAAAACGGATTTATAAAGCTGGAACCAAATGATTATCAAGCAGATATTTAGAAATCGTCAATGTATTATTAAGCAAAAGCATTCGAAATCAAGGTCTGGTGTTTCCATTGAGTATTTCCTAGTACTAGTTGCTTCTTGTTTTCTAACGATCTGTTTGTCTGCTCAATCATTTGAGCAACAGTTTATCGAGATACAAAGCAAGATAACTAGAAGTGTTCAGTTTACAACGCAAAGCTTTCAAAAGCCAAGGGGTGGGCATCTGCAAGGTGTACAACAACTAAGCGATCGCCATTTAGTTGTAAGCGGAAGTTCTAGGACATTTGCTTATTTCTTTATTGTAGAATGGGAAGAGAAAATCTCCGATAAGAACCAAGGGAAGATTATAAGTTTTAAGAAGATTAATGATGATTTTCCTTCTATGCTCCATAAGCATGCAGGTGGCATTCAGCTTCTTGGAAATGTGCTTGCGGTTGGCACTGAAGGCGGTAAAGATCCTGTCATGTCTAGCGTTGTGTTCTATGATCTAAATGATCCAAGGAATCCCAAACCACTTTTCCACAAGATCGATAGAACTCATGATACAGCTGGGGCAATAGGGATCACTAGAATGCAAAATAATACTGTCGTACTCGCGGTTGGAGGCTGGGATAGTAAGTTGATTGACTTTTATACGAATGATAAGTTTCCTGAGGGATCGTTTACAAAAGCGAAATCGTTGATCCCTACAAATCGGAGGGGAGAGTGGGGTGCCTATCAAAACATAAATCTGGTTGCCGATCAAAATGCCTTGTACCTAGCAGGCTTTTGTCAGGAAGGAGGTGCTAATCTTATGGATCTGCACCGCGTTGATCTGAATGCTGGTAGCAAGGAACAACTCCTTACCTTTATAGCCAGAAAACCAATGGTTTGTGGGAGTCGGTTTTCTTTTCGCTACGGTAGTGGGATCTCTTTGTTTAGTAAGAAGGCATCTGTTTGGGTAATTCCTCGAAACTGGAGGCGGACTATTTCTGTTGGGTGGTTTCACTGAATCCATTAAAATATAGAGTGATAGCAATTGCTATCCCAAAGCATTGGTAAAGGCAAATTGTATTCGCCGTCTATCTACCTATGAACTATAATTTCTATTGACCACCTAGAATCAATGGTAATCCATCTCCACCACCTCCAACTACAATCACTTTAGCGTTTGGAGACGTAGACAGTTTTACTGTTGCCTCGATACCTTTTTCTTGAAGAATTTTGTCTGATAAGGAAGCGTTCAGTATCCGGTTGGCTACGGCCTTTCCTTCTGCATCGATTCGCTGGCGCTCTGCCTCTTTGCGGGCTTTCTCGAGACGGAATTCGTATTCTAGCGACTCTTGTTCTTGGCTCAGCTTACGCTCAATCGCACTTTTGATGGTTGGGGGTAAGGTCACATCTCTTACTAGGACAGAGTTGAGTTGAATATGCTGTGGATTTACTTTTCGTTTCGTTTCTTCAAATATCTCATTCTGTATCACATCTCGTTTAGAAGAATAGAGTTGTTCAGGGGTGTAACGACCTATAACACTCCTTGCTACAGCTCTAATCTCAGGTACTAATACGGTATTCAAATAATTGACACCTTTTGTTTGGTGGAGTTTACCGAGTTCATTATAAATCGGTTGATACAAGACGGATACATCCAATTTAATCTCAAGACCATTGGAGGACAATACTGGCATTTCTGCTTCAAAGACTTCTTGCTGTTTTACATTGTAGACAAAAACTTTATTCCAGGGAGCAATCAAGTGAAAGCCTTCTCCTAATGGGGGAGCATCTGTTACCACACCACCTCCAAAGGTTTGGAATTTAACACCTGCCATTCCAGAGCCAATCGTTACAGCTGATTTCATTAAAAACATAGCTAACAAGAGTAAAACTCCTAGAATAATTAGCGGTTTTTTGAGAGATAATTGTGGGAATTCTGACCTTGAACGGTTAGGGCGTCTAGGCATTTGCGGCCTTGGGGGAAGTTGTGATTCACTCATAATCTTTTATTATTGGTTACTAAATTAACAGTAAAAGGTAGTAAAAGGTTTCATTTTAATGAATGGTACAATTTAATCATAAATAAATTAAAGAGATTCAATTTCATATTCTTTAATATTAAAATTCTAGTTTAAATATTTGAATGGTTAAGCTCATTTAAATTTAAACTATAATTAATTTATGCTGTTACACTTTAATAAAAAATATCTTAGTACTAATTAAAATAACGCATGAAACTTTCCATTATAGCGGGTAGCCACCGACAATTGGCTCAATCTTCAAAAGTCGCTCATTTTATTAACGACAGGATAAAAACATTAAACTTGTTTGATTCCTCCTATATTCTTGATCTTGCTAAAGCAGAATTACCATTCTGGGATGAAGGTGTATGGAGAGGAGAAGAAAAGTGGAAACAAGTATGGACGCCAATTGCAAAGGTGCTTGAGTCTTCAGATGCATTTATCGTCATTACACCTGAATATGGTGGCATGGTGACTGCAAAACTGAAGAATTTCTTCTTATTGGCCAATTCAAAAATGATGGGGCACAAACCTGGCTTAATCGTATCTGTGTCTTCTGGTCTTAGCGGCAGCTACCCCGTCAATGAACTTCGAACAAGTAGTTACAAGAACACCAAGATCAATTATATTCCTGAGCATTTAGTGATTCGGAAAGTAGAGGAGTGTCTTAATGAAACACCTAACACAGAGAGTGAGTTTGATACATTCCTAAGGCCTAGAGTTGACTTTAGTTTGAAGCTACTGGCAGAATACAGCAAAGCAATGGCACCTATTCGCAATGCAGACTTGAACTTTAAGGATTTTCCTTACGGGATGTAATTTAAATTATTAATGGTTTATGTATAACAAGTAGAGATAACCCATGCAAATAAAAAAGCTTCTCCGATTAAGAAGAAGCCTTTCATACTATAAATTAGTTTAATATTGTTTATAAATTGGTAACGATCAATTTTTTGTTGGATCGGTGACCATTTTCTGTTACAATATTAATAAAATACGTTCCTGAAGAGAAATCACTCAGATTGATTGGAATTTTGTTTTCTCCCTTATATGCAGGTAACCGTAAATCTCTTAGAAGTTGACCAGAAGCATTCACAATATTGATAAATAGCTCAGTCGTTTCGCTTGCAACAAACTTCAGCTTTGTTTCATTTACTGCTGGGTTTGGATAAAGCTGGAAGGATAATTCACTTGATTTATCAATTTTTACAACTTCAGTTCCCGCTATTGTTGTTGTACCATCAAAATCTACTTGTTTTAGTCGATAGTAAGAAGTACCAAAATAGGGCTCTGGATCAATCAACCGATAGCTTTTGGGAACATGTGTAGTCCCTCCACCAAGCACTTGGGCCATGTCTTGAAAATCAATACCGTCTCTACTTCTTTCAATAATGAAGTGACTGTTATTCAATTCAGATTCAGTCTCCCAAGTTAATTCTACATCAGTTTCTTCATTTACTCTTGCATCAAAAGAAGTTAACGTAATAGGAACCAGAACGAGTGGAGGTACATAACAAGTAGGATCCACATAATGTGAAGGTGCAATTAACGGCAACTTTTGAGGTAAAAATGGATCAAACTTGGTCTCAGTAATAGCCGTGTCATTCCCACCTAACCAATCTTGTAGCACAGAAGTCAAGACCTGTCGGTAATCATGTTGTATTTGATTATTATTAAATATTCCTTGTGTATTTACTTCATTAAAATCAGGTGTGGTGCCAAGTACCCCACCTTCAACACCTTTTCCAATAACAAACATTGGAGCAATGTTACCATGATCTGTACCGTAGTTGTCATTTTCTATGGCTTTTCTTCCGAATTCAGAGAAGGAAACCGTCAAGACTTTATTATCAAGTCCAAGTGCTGTAATATCGTCTTGGAAGGCCTTTATTGCTTCGGATACATTGTACATTAGATTCGTGTGTGCTCCTACAGAAGGATCACTCATATCTGTTTGATTCGTGTGTGTATCAAACCCTCCTAATGACGTCAAAAAGATTTTAGTTTTAGAGCCACCTTGAATAAGACGAGCTACCGTTTTTAACTGATTAGCAAAGTAGTGTGAAGGATAATTTGCACCAGGACTATTGTTTCCTGCATTGTACACGTCAGTTATTCGCTGCGCGTATTTGTTGGTACTAGACTCTACATTCATAATGTATTGTAGCTCTTGTCCGTATTCCGATAAAGGAACATTAGGAAGAGGTGCGCCTCCCACTTCATTTACAATGTTGTGATAGCCCGCTGGTGAATTGTAGGAAAGATTGATCGCAACATTGTGTTCTGCATTAGAGCTGAAACCCAATGAAGTGATGTTATCTCCTAGCTGCAAGCCAAGGGGGTCTGGCATTATTACATCAGGGTTGCCAGCATATCCTGGAAACATATGGTTGAGGTAACGCCCCATCCATCCTGTATTCACATTATAGCCTGCCGATCCGTCTGAACCAGTGAGCATCAAATCAGTAGATCTAAAATGCGAACGGTTTGGTGAAGTATACGAAACACCTTGAACGACAGACATCAGTCCGCTGTCATATAATGACTTAAAGCCTACCATTGATGGATGTAATCCTACTTGGTTTGCAATTGGTAATGTAGTATCTAAAGGGATGAAACTGCCTGCTCCACTATCTGGAATTGCGATGTTTGGTCGAATCGCCTTATAACTAGCATAACTGTCCATTGGAATCAACGTATTTAATCCGTCATTTCCACCTTTAAGTTGGACAATAACGAGCACGCGTTCGCTAATACCAGCACAGTTCATTGCCTCTAATAAGCGGGTGTTGGCGAAAGTACTTATTGAGGTTCCATTTATGATAAAAGGTGTCAGCGATAATGGTGCGGACACTTTAAAGAATTTTCTCCTATCCATGATTAATTTTCTTTGAGTTAAAATAATTGATACTCCGGAGAGAACATGATTCCTTCAAACAAATGTTTTAGAGCAGGTTCTACACCAGTTCTATCACCTGTGCTGAGGTAATCGTTCCATTCGGTTGTCCAGTCAGCTGCAGTAATGACGCCACCTTGTAGGAAAACATCATCCATGAAATAATTCAGCCGATCATTGTCAGGTAATTCGCAAAACAGATAATCAGTTAACTCTGTAACTAGTGCGTAGACTGATCCTGGGTTGGATACATTTTGCTGAACGTAGTCAACTACATCAAATTGAGCAGCGATTGGGTTCGTATTGCTGTTGTACCGTTTACCTGTCAAAAGCATCTCTGGTGTTTTATATCTAGCTAGTAAAGTACTAGAGTTAAACCAGTTTCTGGCATAATCAGGTCTTTGGTAGTACGCCTCATATCCAGCAGGAGAGTGCGTTCTAAATGGTTCAAAGCCTGATCTGTAGAACATATCATATAGGACACCATTCTTGTAAAATGTATCATAATGATTAACGGTATCGGTTTGATAGTCAGGAACCTGTAAATCAAAGTAATTAAAGGATTGTAGGGATAACTCCAACGGAGAACGAATCAATGCACCAATAATTTCATCACCTGCTACTGCATCATCTTCATCATAAAAGTGTTGACTTTCAAGCAGTGCAGTGACAACAGGTAGCAGATTATAGTTGTTCGCTCTTAGCATTGTTGCTAATGGCTGGATAATATCATTTTCTACTTCAGTCGATATTTTGTTGCTCACAAAGAAACGATACATTTTTCTACTGATGTATTCTGCTGTAGCGCTTTGTGCAAAGATCATATCCAGAAAATCATTTAATTCTCTGTACATGTCTGTATCATTAGTCGCGGCAGTAATGACTGTGCCACCAAAATATTGAGAACTGAAGGTTTTGTCTGTTGTAGTGTGATCCCAGAAAGCGGTTTTGCCTGCAGGAATTCCTGTGTTAGGGTTCACATTCGACCGATCCCAAGTTGCGTAGAAACCTGTTAGAACTTCAGCTGCTGCTGCAATGTCATCTACGTCATCATAATTGCCAACGCCCATAGTGAACAGCTCCAATAGCTCACGAGCATAATTCTCATTCGGGTTGTTTTTACGATTGTAAGTATTGTCCAGATAGATTAACATTAGGTTGTCTAATGTCATGTGATATGCTAGCTCCCTGTAACTTCCAAGCGCATGCATTTTGATCAATTTAAGGTAGTCCCAAAAGTGATCAGACTTTCCAGAATCTGTGTGAATAATCCAAATGGAGTGCAAAAAGAATTGCATTTTGTGACCAATTGATTCGTCCATTTTTGCCTCATTCAACCACCAAGCTTGAACCCATTGTCTTAGGTAAAACTCGGCAGATGTGTTGGCAGGTCTAGGATCTTGTCCAATAAAGGTAGTGCCAGATGCATGATCTAGTGGTTCAGGGATTACAGTCTGAGATAGGTTAGTTAGTTCTAGAACAGCCTGTTGCGCCGTTTTAAGGCTAAAATCGTCGATACGGGATTTGGAAAAATTGAAGGTTGCTCTTCTAAGAAGATGAGCTGCCAGGCGTTTTCCCAAAACACCGGTCCGCGGGTTCAAAGATGCCATAAATTTTAAATCTTATTATATTGAATAATTCCTGTAGTATGGAGGACTAATTACAGGGTTAAGTGTATATGGATTTAACACTTCTACGTGTAACCAATATAGCCAATTTTTTCCAAATAAAAAAGTGATTTCAAATGAAAGGATAAAATAATTAATTACAAATATGAATGTGTTAAATGCTTCTGTTCAAGGAAGTCAGTCAATTTTATCTTTGTCTGGTAAAGAGAAGTTGAATGGTTTTGGTATTAAATTGAATGGAAAACAACAGGAAAAATCTGTGGATCTATCCTTTAAAAATAGAACTAAATTTATACTATAAAATGCTGTTTAGCTTAAGTAATAATTGATTCAATATTTAAACGGTGTAAAATTAATCGGTAACAATTGATCTAACAATGTTGATATTTTTCTATTATTTATACTTTTTTATCAAAACAATCGTGGCAATGATAAGAACAATAAACAGAATTAGCATAACAATTTTAACCCATGAAGTTGGTTTCTTTCCGTTCACTTTTCCTGTTTGTCCATTAATGGCAAATTGATAAATTTTGTCTTGATATTTATAGGAGCTAATCCAGATTGGAAGCATGATCATTTTAAACGTCTGATAAAATTTTTGGGAATGAACAACAACATGCCTTTGAGTGTCTCCACCAATTTCTGCTTTGCACAATTCTCTCAATCTCTTATCCATTATTTTATCAGCAATTTTGTAGCCTTCATCGAGTTCGAGACTATATACTTCTGCCTCCCAACCAAGCATTAATCGCGCGTCATAATTGATTACCTCTTTTTGATTAAAGGGTTCAATGGATTCCATTAGCTTTTGTTTGACACCGGTGGAGGCGACGACTAGTACATCGTCAAAGAAATAACTGAGGTGTCCACTACGAGCAACCCAGCGCGTCTTGGTTACTTTTTTTACTTGGTGTTGGCCATTGACAAGTACTCTTTGAGAAACCTGTTCTCTATATCCAGCTTCTCCTGAGTAGTTTGATTCAGTTTGAGCGTCGTAAGTCCAAAAAGGTATATAAATACCATGAAGTGCATCTATTTCTGCAAGGCGCTTGAGCTTGTTTGGTCGAAACCAGCCTTTCTTGATCCATTTTTTAAACAGTTCATCTGCTTGTTCCTTGGGTATTTTGAAAGGAATGATGCCCATTGGTTCGATGTAGCTGTGTTCGAACGCTTCAAGGTTTACGTTGTTGGAGCCGCAGAACCCACAATCTACTTTTACTTGGCTGCTATTGACCATAAATTTGGAGCCGCAGCTTTGGCAGTCGAATACCTTTTGATCTTCGCATTCTGGCGTGTGGTAGTTGAGTTCATTCAGAGCTTTGTGCAAATCATGTTCGATGACGCGGTCTGAGGCAGCATCTATTGCTTCTGTTTGCCCACAATGTTCACAGATGATCTTTTTTTCCTTTGCGGAATAGGCTAGTTTCCCACCACAACCTTTGCAGGGGAGATTTAGCACTTTTTCTAACACCACTTTTTCTTGTTGTTCGTCCATGCGAATTAGATATTATCTGTTGTAATATCAAATTTAACTTAAAATAGGGATTTAACCCTGATAATGTAGCAGGAATTTTGATTTGAGTTTGGAGATGAAGCAATAGTTTACTTATTTATTACTATGTTTCTTGCTTTACATTTTGCTTGAGCATTTTAATTGAAAAGAGAATTTTGGTTTCTCATTAAGGTATTATGGCTATAAAAAGAGGAAAAATAACGAATAGCTAGGCTGCTGAGGATTTTTTTTTGTTTCTTCTAGTATATTTTAAGATTAAAAATGCTAGGCCAAAAATTGATGCGACTAGTAACGTATAATCTGGGGTAATGTCAATTTGTTCTTCATTTCCAATAACAGCTAATGCGCCCCAAAATCTAGGAGGAATGATGAAGTGGTGCATTGTTTCCATGAATTCGATTCTGGCTTTTTGCAATGCGATATCTTTTTCATAACCTTGGTCCACATATTTATAAAAATAACTCATCAACTTAGCCGTTGATTGGTCAGATAATGGCCATTTGCTAGCAATCATTGAAGGACAACCAGCGTAAGCTAATCCCCTTGAAAGGCACATAAGTCCTTCTCCATATTGTTCAGCACCGATTCCCGTTTCACAAGCACTTAGTACAGTAATGTCGGCATTTAAGACTAAGTTGTATAGCTCATTTGTGTGCAGATAGGTGTCAAAACTAATTGTAGAATCAGGTGAGGCGAATACTAATCCGGAATAGTCAGGAAATCTATCATGAGTGAATGCATGTGTAGCAAGGTGCAAAATATTATAGTTGTGTGCGACTTCTAGAAATTTTTCTTTTGTGGCTTTCTCTTTTGTATAGATTTTTCCATTTACAGTTTTATGAATTGACTCGACTTCTGTTATCGCCCAAGGTAATTCTATAAACCTTTTAGGTTTGTAGGATCCATCAGGGATTGCCTCTTCAAACTGATCATCGAATTTGTAGCCGAAAGTAGGGGCGAATCCAAGAAAATTCTTTGCGGCACTTTTTCTATTCTTTTTTTGTTTTCCTTTAAAATAGAGTGCAGCTGAGTAGTTGTATGTAATAGGATAATCTACAAAAAAGTATTTAGACTCATAATAATTTTCATAATTCTGGTGTCTTTTTTCTGTTGTAAGTAATTCAAAAGGAACATAATTCAGATGTCCATCAGGGACAATTAGTAAGCGCTTGTCTTTTATTCTACAGGCAATTGGATCGATTAAAAAGTGATACAATTCAAAAGAAATAGAGTCGAACGCAAGGAAATCATTGTTCATGATACTTTGTTTAAAGTACTTAACTTTAGAGTTTAAATCAAAATCATATTCAACTTTCTCTAGGACAAATCTATTATCATAGAAGAGCAGTATAAACAATGAATTGTCGGTTACAAAATACTCGATGAGAGCCATATCCTCTCTAAGATTAGATTTTATAAACTCAATTTTGGGAACTTTCAAACCATTTTTTAAGTCACTATATTCGGAATAATTTTTTTGAAAAAAATCATTAGTTCGATCCTTTTTATTGTTGAGTGAATAAATCTTATCGTACATTTTGGCAATAAAAGCTGAATCTTGGTGCTCTTCTTGTTTCTCTAGTTCATAAAACAGTTTTTCATTGTAGTATGCGATATCCACTCGAATTTGTCTTTCATATTCGACTAAAGAATCAGGGATGTTGGAATACTTTTTAGCATGTAAGTCATTTACTGCTTCTAGTAGGATCATTGATTTGTTTGACTCTGAAAAGAGTAATATTGTTTCTAAATACTTGTGATTTTTTGTATGCTCATACAACTTGTATGCAATCGGTACTCCCTCCTTATACAGGTTATAAGTTTCCTCTGCTAATATCAGTTTAGAATGATCTGATTTGTACGATTTTCTATAACCATCATAAATATTTTTCAGAATTAATGTGTTATCAAACGCCTCAAACAAGTATTTATAGTTTGTATCTCTTTCAAATAATTTAGCCAATACTTGTGTTTTTTTGAAAAGTCCATCTGCGGCTAAATATGGATATATATAAGACTCGTTTTCTTCTGGACATGCTCTTTCTTTCCTAAGATATGATAGAGCAGTATCAATATACATTTTAGCTAAGTCTAGAGAATCTATCTGATTGTAATACTCACTAAGCCCTATAAATGATTCATTAATTCTCATTTTTTTTTCAATCTGACAACGTTTTGAAAAGTTTATGCTTTTTTCTATGTGAGAATAAGATAGGGCTAAATTTTTTTTAATAAATTGCTTTCCAATGAGAAGGTGATATAAAGATTTTAGACTATTGTCTAATTGATAATAAAAGGTGAAGTTGTCAATTATATCCTTTACTTCTTTTTCTTTTCCTGCAGATTGTAAATAACTTGCTTTATATAATAGTATTTTACTTCTTAAGAAGGTATCTTTTTTAGGCAAAAGTAATAAAGTACGATCTAAGATTTTTGTTGCCTCTTTAAAATTACCTAAATAATAATTTAATGCTGCTAGATTAATATTTGTTTCACTATATTGATTTTCATTTAGTAATAAATTTGTTCTATATAAGTTTAGTGATTTTTCATAAAACAATTTACTTTTATATAGGTCTCCAAATCGGTAATAGATACTGCCTAAATGGTTATAGATACCTGCGATTTCAGGATGATTTAAACCAAATTTCTCTTCGATTAATTTTTGTGCTTTCAATGCATTTATTAATGCTTCTTTGTAATCAAGTGCCGCAAAATTATAGCTTGAACTATTAATGTAACAACTTGCTAGGGTAAACTTATCATAATTAAAAAAACCTTTCCTCATTAAAATTGATTGATTATTGAAGAATATTGCTTGCTTAAGACTATCAAGATAATAGTAGCTAACCCCTTTTCTACTTAATATCCTAGCCATAAATATAGTGTCATTTAAATTATTCTCTTTAAATTTAGAATGAGCTGTGTCAAAATTGAATAGAGCAAGTTTATATTCTCGATTTGCTTGATGTATTA
The DNA here is from genome assembly GCA_937959115.1 of uncultured Saprospiraceae bacterium. GTDB lineage: Bacteria > Bacteroidota > Bacteroidia > Chitinophagales > Saprospiraceae > JAHDHB01. The sequence continues at coordinate 141,849 of CALGAW010000010.1, read as the reverse complement.
AACCTCGTTCGTAATAAAATTTTGAAGGATAATTGGAATTACAGCTAGGTGAAAAATCATTGGGATTAATCTTTTTCAATTCTTCTAATGACTCTTTATATAAGGATATATACCAAAGATATCTAGCCTTCAATAAAATATAGTTAAACGTTAGATCTTGTGGATTATTAGTTAGTTCTAGTAAACTATCTAATTGAAGTATAATTGAATCCATTCCTGTAAATCTAAAGCTCTTTAAATTGCAATCGAGAATGTTTGTAAGAATAGATATTTGTTCGTTTTTATTGTTACAAACTTTTTCTTCTATCAATGCTTGATTTAAATGATATAATGAACTGTCAAATTGTCGATTTTTCATTAATTCGATACCAAGTATTAAGTTGGATGAGGAATCAATTTGAGTATTACAGTTAGCTAAAAGTCCAAACTGAACTCCAATCGATAATATAAAGAAACTAAGCTTCAAAAAATTCACATTCATATATTAAACTTTAAAGTTAGCTAAATTTGTTTTTTAATCAAAAATAGCATCATTTAGTTCTGAAGTTTTACCTGTTTAAATAGTTTTGAACTGTTATGGAATGCTTTACTAAAAGAAATTTAAACGTTAAACGTAATATTGCGTAATAAAAATTGAAATAAAATTAATTTGATTTTGCAGTAATTATTAATTAATTTCAAACTATGCAACATCTAATTATCGAATAGATTACTTCCAAAATCTAGATCGGTAAATGCTATAATTCCTTTAAAGTGGGAATACAATCTAAAAATAATTTGACTAAATTATACACTATAATCTATTACTCGTAAGATTAAAATTAATATGATTCACCCTTTTCTGCACCATATTGAATTGTATTTTTCTTAACTAGTTGGATAGAACAAAGAACAATTTGCAGAAATAACTAAGTTTTCTCTAAGAATTTGTAAATTGCACATTAAATAAAACAAAAATATCATGTCCTTATTGTATCAATTAATTAGAGGAGCAGTGAAAGCTGTTCAGTCTAAAAATGAAGCTGATGAAAATATAAAAACAGCTGACGCCAGCGTCTTCGCTGATTTGGGTGACCGACTTGAAAGGACCACCAGTAATGTGCCAGAATCCCGCAGTGAAGAAGAGCTGTATGAGGAAATCAAACGCGAGATCGAAGCTTCCAAACACCAAAATGAGCTCGACGCAAACGTGGAAACAGCCGACGCCTCCGTCTACAGCGATCTCAGCTGCCAGATCGATGAGCTAAAAGCAAAATTGGCCGCCGAAAAAGCCAAAAACACCGCCGAGTACCACCATGAAGCTAAACCAGTATTCGATCCTATGAAACAGACCTCTGCAAGAATCGCAAGTGCAGGTAGCCTCGAAATGAGAGCCAATCCAGAATTCGGTGCAGCAATCAACGTAAATCGAATCCCTCCTAAATCCCAAATCAGAATTCTGGAATGGTCCGATAAATCAATCAATCTAGATGGTAAAGATTCGAAATTCGTCCTTGTAGAATTTAACGGACAACAAGGCTGGATTCTAGACAGATACTTAGACTTCGCCTAGTAAATAAGTAGCATACTGTTTCGCACATACGTAGTTTGTTTCCCAAACAGTTCACTATAAACGAATCCCTCTTTTTTGAACAACTTGTTCAAAAAAGAGGGATTTCAGTTTTATAAACAAGGTATCAATCCTTGCTGAATAAAAGACATTGACCATTTCAATAAGCTTAGTTTAACGGATAATATAAACTGTTAGAAATCTCCAAGGCATTCATCAAAACTAAATCCATATAAATCAACAAATTACTAGTGAAAATTCCTTAAATTGTTCTTAAACATCCAAACAAAATAGTTCTACTGTATTGTGATTTTCTAACTAACTTATTTCTGAAATGAAACGAATTCTATTTCTCCCTCTATTCATTCTCTTTGCCTCTAAGATCTCTGCACAAATCATCTCACCATCTTTCATTGGAGATCTAGACAAGAAATTCTGGAATACATTCACCATGGTAGACCGTTGGACTTACAATGGTGCAGGTCTAGAAACTGTACCTAGTTTCTTGACAAATACCAACATCGACTTCCACTACAAAAAAAGACCCTTCTCAAAAGAAATTCTGTTTGCAGACAGAGTGAACATCGTGCGACCACTAGGCGGCTGGAACCCGAATTGGAGCAATGGCGAACTCAATAATTTTCCAAATGTGCAAGGAGCAGATGTCGTATATAGAAATGCTAGCGGTCAATTGCAATTCAGATTAAACTTGCTAAAAGGCCGAATTGATCCCTATGTTAATCAAGGATACGGAGACTCGATTACCCTCGTTTTCGATAATTTCCCCTACGCATTAACCTCCAATCCCGTAAACAGTACCTACGGACAGTCAAGCCTTCCAAATAATGTGAATGAATGGGAGTTTGTCATAGAAACCGTCATGACTGCACTGTATTCTTGGTACGGAAATTCTATCTACAATTGGAAATTCCGACTAGGAACTGAATGGTCAACCAACCCCAGATTCATGGGGAATACAACAGATTACATCAACCTGTACCAAGCAACCCATAATGGAATAATGAATGCACTAGGAAACCCAGTCAATCTATCGGTCTATAATATCGCTGGGGCAAAAGGTAATCCTTCTGGAGCACCCGTGAATATCCTAAATGTCACCCAATACATTAAAAACAACAATCTGCCCTATGCATTTTCTGCAGTGTCCGATTATTCCCTTCCAACATCCACTCTAAACAACACAGCAGCAGATGTCACCATCAACCGATTGAACAATTACTGGAATTCGGTTGATGCGATTTTGCCCGCCCCCAGAGAAATACACGAGTACGGAATTTTGCGAAACGAATATAATCTGAGCACCAACGAGCCAGGAGCAAGAGGAGCCTGTAGATCCTTCGATATTTTTATGAGCCTCTGGGAAAGTGGAATGACCGAGGTCATGCACTGGACAGCAGGCGAGTATTTTAACGGATCCTATTTGATGAATGGAGAAGCTTGGTTGTTCTCCTTTCTAGAACACCAAATCGATGCAAAAGTGTACAATTATCCGATCGCACATGCTGGCAACCTAGAGCCCAAAGTTGTCCTGTTTGAACACGACGAAACGGTATACTTGGTCGCAAGTGCATTCAACAAGGATAGAAACAATACCAACTCGATGTCCGTCCAATTGTCCGTCCCTGGAACGATAGATCTTGATCCTGCTTATATGATCCGATCCACATCAATTTCAGAAAATGCTTGCTTGTATAAAACATTATACAACGACTTGAAAAGCAATGGTAACCTTAAGGGAAGTTATAATGTTGGGAATGGCTTATTAGCACAGTTAAACACCATGTCAAACAATTTCGGAACGGCCAAAAACATGGTCAACTCGAATTACTCGAAGTACCAGCAAGAAATAGTTAATTCTCTAACCTTAACGCCTGATCCTTCTAATATTTACAACGCATCAACAAATACGTTTTCCTTGACGTTATCTCCTTCTACCATTACTATCTATGAATTGAAGAAGGAAGATTTAGCATTGACATTCGACATAAAAGTGCAATTGGAAGGAGCCTACAATCAGACAACTTCTAGTATGAATAATACATTGTATCAGCTAGAGTTGCTACCGGGTATGACGTTCACGAATCCTTCTGCTGGCATTCAAACACCTGCTGGGCAACCCTACAATATTGCTCCTTGGAATTATACTGGAACGGAAGGGGATATGTATACGAACAGCGACTATGATCCTACTAGCGTTGACTGGGTACTGTTGTCCTTAAGAACAGGAACCGACCCTAACACAGAGATTCATCAGACCGCAGGGATTTTGAAGACGGATGGCACCATAGAGTTTTTGCCTAACACCGGCTACACTGGCAATGTTCCAGGTCCTTACTATGTGCTCATTGAACACCGAAATCACATCGGTGCACTCTCTGCTCAGCCGTTGTCCGCTCAAAATCGGGTACTAACCTATGATTTTACTGCTCAAAACAGTTGGCTCGCTCCTAATGGTGGCTTCGGTCAAAAAGAGTTGACTAGTGGCTCCTGGGCAATGTATGCTGCAGATGGAGACCAAGTTTCAGACATTGTAAGTTACGACATCAACGGGTCTGACCGCATACTATGGAGCATTGCAAACGGTATTTTCTTACAATACAAGTTAGCTGATTTCGATCTAAACGGAGAAGTAACAGGTGCAGATAGAATCTTATGGGGCTTGAATTCTGGGGTTAACTCATCCGTTCCAAAATAGTACGATTGTTAAACCAATTTAAATTCTTAACTGAACAATATTGGGATAAGTAATAAATAGCAGGTTATTCAATACTTTTTATACGCTATTTGATGTCGCCTTAAATTAGGTTTAGGTTGAAATAATTTGGGCGTATCCCTACACGTTCCTAACGTCTCGTTTCGGGTCGCGTCATCCGCTCTTATGTGCTCCTTACAGTCCGCGCATACCGCTTCTACCGCTTACGCGCCCTGAATAAATATCGAAGTTGGTTTATTAGATACCAAGAACTAAGCTATAGAAAAACAAAAAAGACTTGAACACAGAAAATGGAGCCAAAAAATCCTAAAAATTCTAATCTTTAACGCTTCACTCCAGAAAACAGTCCATTATTCAATAGCCAAATCACCTTGTCATTCGCATTGATATCTCCATCAAAATTATAATCAGAGGATCCATAAATGTTGAATTGGCCGTTAGTTCGCTTCCACTGCGCATTATCAATGCCATTAATGTCATACCCCGCAAGGTCAGATAACTGGTCGCTATCGCCTGCAAACAGCCCCCAGACACCAGGTGACAGCTCCTTCTGACCAGAGCCAACTGAATCTGTATAGCTATTTGTCGATCGGAAATCATAGGAAATCGAATTTCCTATAGTCGAAACGGGCGTGGCTGACATGACTGCCATGTGATTACGGTGCTCGACTAAAATATAGTAAGCAGCAGCTTGCGTGTCAATAGAAACACGTGAACTGGGAAAATGCACCGTACCATCTGAAAGCAATAGCCCAACGGTTGAACCAACCGTACTAGCCGATGTGATATCCGTTCTAAAGGAAACAAGCACCCAGTCCACAGCATTACTAGGGAAATCGCTTAATTGCCAATTCATAGCAGCAGTTCCTGTATAATTCCATGGTGCAGTAGAGTAGGGATGCGCAATCGGTAATAGATTTTTTTGAAGCAAGGCTGAAGATAAACCACCATTTGTATAATTACCCTCTAGCCAAAGACTGATCTCAGGCTCAAGATAAGATAGAGTTCTTCCCACAACAATAACCTCATCAATATAAACTTGATCAAAGTCATTGCTTGCGTCACATTGAATTCTGAATTGGGCTACTGCAGGCAAAACAAATGACTGATCACTCAACAACGTTACGGATTGATAAAACTCACCGTTTTCAAAGTCAGTTCCCCTTTCAAGCTCATTGACTGTGACCCAGCCACTTCCGTCGTTATATTGAACAAGAACTTTTTCACCAATCTCCATACTTGAAGGACGATAGAAAAATGAAAATTCGACTTCCGTGAAAGCACTAAAATCAAAAACTGGACTTGTCATTGAAGAAGCAATGCCTGAATTATCTCTTAGTTCGATAGAATAATCGTTTTCATAGGAATTAAAACCATTGTACCGATTGCAATCCACGCCACCAGAAGTCCAACCATCATAACCAGTCTCAAAATAACCAAAGTGCACTGGAACAGAAGGAGATTCAACAATACAGTTAGGATTACCCCAAATCAACGGAATGTATTCTGGATGATCTACAAAGGGATTCCGATTGCCTTGATGCGCAAAGATTTCATTGTTTCGGTCGATCTCTTTTTGTGATACAGGATCATTCCTGTGCCAATCTAGCAACAAGTCCACCTTCCAATTTTCAAACACTTGAAAGGTACTTCCATCAAGCACAATGTCTCCAATACCATTCGCATACTGCCAAGGGCCAAGCACATCTTCGTACCGTGTCGCTGTGTAAAAATAAATACGCGCAAGATCACCCTTATACGAATCAATTGGTTCAAATACGCTACCAGTATATCCAAGAATTGGAAAATCAGATAATCCAACCTTACTTCCATTGCCTGAGATAAAGGTTTCTGTACCTGATTTCACAATGCCATAAGGAAAATTTAGTCGACGGGTATTCATGAAGCCATCAACAGGTAACACATGAAATGCATCGGTGTATTCTGGGTGCTCAGTCAATCCTCCCCACCAAGATTTTGGAAAGGTGTGTTCTCTATTATAGCAAAATCCCTCCTGCCCTCCATTTCCAGAAGAGGTACATTGATTGGTGCCAAATTGTAATTCAGTTTCTGATCCGCTTGGGTTGTCTGTATAGATATCCCAGAGAATAGTTGCATCTCCAATATCATTTAAGTGAGGATCAGTTGTAGGGTAGATGTTCCAAAGATCTCCATAGGTCAATACGGTATGTCCTTTGATTAATTGGTGCAAGGCTGTCTTTAGATCTTTACAGGTTCTTCCTTCCATTCCATTATAGTAAGTTGTATCCGTTTGCCCTGATTCAGTAAGCGGATTTGCAGTTAAATATACTGGTGACCCAATACAAGCATCTTGTGCACTAAAAATAAAATAGTAATACGTGGTTTGGCTCAAAAGCCCACTAGCAACAAAGTTGGTGCTATTGCTGTAAGCAATCACTGTAGAATTACCTAAACTACTATTGAGGGCATAGGTTTGTCCATTTACTGGAAGTGCCGTAAGGGAGTTGTCAGTAGACTGAAGGACAAGATAGTTCGAGGAGTTTGCTGGAGAAAAATTTCCTTCAATACTATTGATGGTGTTACTAGTTAATGTAAGATTCGTTGGTTGGTTTGATGGTGGAATACAATTTTCAGCAATACTGATTGAAATGTCATCAAGGGCAAATTCATCATTAAATCCTGTTCCTCCTACTTCATCAATTTCCCATCTTAAAAAGATATCATTTCCGGGAAACAAATTAATGTTATAAAGTTCGGTTGTTTTTTGTTCTGTAGTCCACAAAGCATTAGGATCTAGTGGCCCAGCAGTTGAGAAGTCAAGATTTGATTTTGAATAATAGGTGACATCATTCCATGAAAATGAAAAGTTTAAACTATTGCTTTTGTCTTCATCATTTCTATAAACAATATTGTAGCTAATATTAAGCTGGTCAACCATCGTTGACTGATTGTTTACAATTCTTAAAGTCACGCTACCTGGTGTAAGATCATCACTAACAGGTTGCAACCCTAGCGTACTGTTATTCGGTGAAGTCGTAAAGGAATAGAGCCCACCTGAAAGAGCGTCCTCAGAGATAACACCTCTTGCAAAATCACCAGAGAGATGGGTTTCCCCAAGCAAATGATCCCCTTCACTCATTCCAAGAATTTTCCACGCATCGGCATCCAGCTCACCAAATGCAGGGGACGGCTGTAGGCCTTGGCCTGTGAATGCTCCATTATTAACACCAGATACAGTATTGTCGAAATCAATAAGAATGGTTGTTGTGCCATTGTTAAGGGTTGCCTGGCAAAATGCAAGGCAGGTAAGACATAGACAAAGGAACAATAGAGTGAATCTAAGCATAATTCTTTGATCGTAATTGTAAAAGGAAATAATGAGCGATTTCGCTCTAGTAACTTCTTAAGGTAATCGTCTATGCGTTACTAAAATAAGGATTTTTAAACTAAAAAACGATAACCATCTTCAACTTAAATCCTTTTTGTAAAGCTTCTTACATTTTGTTATGTTTTTTACTGATGTAGGAATATAGGATTTCTAACTAGGAGTGCTTGTTCTATCAGATATATAATTTTGTCAATGTTGGTTTTATTTTTTGTGAATAAAAATTCAAATGCTTACAAATCATGAACTGATGGTTAAACTTATCCCCTTGTCCATTAATTTATTCAGACAACTTACTTCCTACAAACAACAGACTAAAAAAGGGTTGATTCCATTACAGAATCAACCCTTCTAAATTTATAAACGATGTGAGATTTATCTTGCGATAACCATCTGCTTAGTCGTTGGGAAGCCGTTTGTCATGAGTGTATACATGTAAATACCTGGACTTAAGTCTTCTGCACTAAACAGAACGTCGTATGAACCAGCATCTTTCATTTCATTCGAAATTGGCTCAGCAATCACTTTACCAGTAATATCTGTAATCATCAATGAAACATTAGCTTCATCTTCAAGGATGAATTCGATTGTAGTAGACTGATCAAATGGATTTGGTCTATTACTTAGGAATGTCAACCCTGGCGCTTCTTCGTAGTATTCAATGATAATTCCATCCGTAGTACTACTTCCAGCAATTGGGCCATTACCTTTGTTGAAGTTAGGATAACCTAGTTGTGTGATGTCTAGTGAACTAGATCCAGTTCCACTGACACAAGCGATTTCTACGCTTCCTGTTCTTGGATTTAGACTATTGTTATAGAACATTCCAACTCTAACTAAGTCACCTGAACCACCTGTACTGTCAATCAACCACATCCATGATGGAGTACTCGAGGTCTCAGAAGCAGTCCAGTTACCACCAGTAATTGGAATGGAGAGACTACTTGTATAGCTTGGAGTAAACACTGGATTCGGATAAGTCAGATTACAGAAGTTTCCTGCTATGACCTCAACGTCATCAAATGCAAATCCGTCAGTTGGTATTGAGAAGTTATCATACTGTTGGAACTTAATCACAAAGGTACTTGTGAGATTAAGACCTAAGTAATTAGCAATCGAGTCAATATCCATTACAATGTTACGATAAGTGGTTGAACCGTTGATCAATTCAAGCGCTTTCGTAAATGTAGCACCTCCATCATCAGAGAAGAATACACCATCTAAGTAGTTGCTTTCATCACCAAACTCTTTCCACCAGAAGCTAAGTACAGCATCCGTTGTGCCTGAAAGGTCAAGTCCTAAGTGCGCTTCGTTTGTATTGAAGTTTCCATTCGTTGTAACGTCCATTGTCAAGTGGTTTGTACCATTGTTAGGAGTATACAAGCTAGTAATTTGAACTCTTCCAAATTGTGCAGATGAGCTATAAGTACACCAGTTAGCGTCTAGACCGTTCTCAAAACCTGTGGAGTAAGGAGGAGCCGCGTATTGCTGCGTACAGCCTGCAGGAGCTGGTTGTTGGAAAATTCTAATTGTATCAGTTTCATTCACTGGACATTTAACAATGACTTCTCCAATTCTACCTAATGGTGATGCGTTTGGAGCAACAGTGATCGACATTGTTGTTGTACCACTACCAGTTGCTGGAGATATTGTAATCCAAGTATTGTTAGCCGCAGCTACCCAAGTAGCATTCCCAGTAATTGTTGACTGAACAGTGGCGCCTGCTGCAGGGACATTATGGATCGTAGGCGAAACAGTAAGGTTACAGCTCGCTTGAGTCGTTGTCACACTGATATCATCAAATGCCATACCGTCAGTTGGTATCGTGTAGTTATCTCTTTGTTGGAACTTAACAACAAATGTGTTATTCAGTTGTAACCCATTCGCTGCAGCAAGTGCAGTGACATCAAGGGATATTAGTTGATAAACACCATTATTGTTGTGAAGAGCGTAAACGTTTACATACGTTGCTCCTCCATCATCAGAGAAGAATATACCATCTTCCAAATTACTTTCATCTGAAAATTCTTTGTAGTAGAAATCAAGTTTCACATTCGTTTGTCCTGCTAGACGTAATCCAAGTGTCGCTTCATTTGTACTATAGTTTCCACTTGTAGTTACATCCATTGTGAGGTGGTTTGTACCATTGTTTGGCGTATTCGCACCAGTCACTTGAATTCTACCAAAACTATTTTCACTAGCAGTACACCAGAATTGGTCTAAACCGTTTTCAAATCCAGTTGTATAAGGAATTGCTGCATACTGTTGTGTACAAACTTGAGGAGCTCCAGCTTGAGTGATCGTTACTTGAAGGTTCTGAGATCCACAAGATACGTTGATTGTTCCTGTTCTTGCTGCACCAGTATTGGCAGCTACAGTGTAGTTAAATGAACCACTTCCTGTTCCAGAACCATTCGTTACGGTGACCCATGCTGCTGCAGAGACTGCGGTCCAACTTCCTGTTCCAGTTACGGTGACTTGTGAGTTGATAACTCCTCCTGCTGGTACCGAGGCACTAGTCGGGTTAACAGAGATGTTACAACTTACAGGGACAGAAATAACGGATACATCATCAATCGCAATGCCATCAGTAGTCATTGGGAAGTTATCTCTTTGTTGGAATTTAACAATAAATCTATTGGTTAAATTCAGTCCAAGAGCCGTTGCCATTGAATCTACATTAATATCGACCTTTGTGTAGGTTTGTGGACCCAATTGGAAATCATATGCTTTTCTATAGGATGCTCCTCCATCATCAGAGAAAAATACGCCATCTTCTATATGATCTTCTTCTGCATACTCTCTCCAAGCAAATCGTAGACGCACATCAGACTGACCTGTAAGATCCAATCCTAAAGTCGCATCATTTGTACTAAATGTAGAAGTAGTTGAACAATCAAGTGTTAAGTGAAACGTTCCAGAGTTTGGTCCATTTAAATTTGACACTTGAACCCTACCTGAAGCATTTTCTGTATGTCTACACCAGAATTGATCTAATTGCCCTGGCTCAAAGCCTGTGTTATATGGAAGGGTTGTGTATTGTTGTGCACACGTTTGAATAACACCACCTGCTTGATTAATCGTAAATGTAGCCGTTGGTGAGATGACTCCTGCACAGAAGATGTTTACTATTGCAGTTCTTGCAGCTCCAGTGTTTGCTGCATAATTATATGTAATCGTACCATTTCCTGATCCACTAGCAGGAGAAATTTGTACCCAGTTTGCCAATGTATTTGCTGTCCATTGTTGGTTAGCTGCTACTTGGAAAATACCTGTGCCTTGGGTTGCAGGAACATTAATCGCAGAGGGACTAACTGTAATCGAACAATTGTTAACCGTCCCCGCCTGATTTACTGTTACTGTTGCTGAAGAACTACCACAAGTTACAGTGATTGTAGCTGTTCTTGCTCCGCCTGAATTCGCTGCAGTTACAAATGAAAAGACACCACTACCAGTTCCAGTACCACCATTGATGGTAATCCAAGAAACAGGAGTAGAAGTTGTCCATGATTGTCCTGCAGTAGCAGCTACTTGAACACTGTTTGTTCCTCCACCTGCTACGACTGAAACAGTTGTAGGGGAAACAGAAACCTGACATCCACCGCTTGTACCTGCTTGGTTAACAGTAACTGTGGCAGTAGAAGTTCCACATGTAATTGAAATAGTTCCAGATCTAGCTGCGCCACCATTTGCAGCAACAGAAAAACTAAGTGATCCACTTCCTGTACCTGAAGTAGTATTTAAAGTAATCCATGAAGCTGTAGTAGAAGCAGTCCACGCTTGACCACTCGTTGCAGTTACTTGAACAGTATTGTTACCACCAGCTGCAGTTTCAGAAACAGTTGTAGGAGAAACAGACACTGTACATGCTGGTCCACCAGTACAAGCAGTACTAGGTACTGTGAAGTCTTGAGTACCGTCTGTTTTGCTGTTTACGCTTCCTTGATTGGCGTTTTGTCCCAATCCTCTTTTTGCAAAAGCAGTCCAAATTGCACATTTGTATGCCCCATTGTATAATGCTTGATCTGCTTGTAAGATGGCATCTCTTGCATCAACGAAACCTGGTTGACAAGGCTGTAGTTTCAAACCTTCAGTTACAAGTTTCATAGCGACGTTGTTACCACCTGTTCCATTATAGAAGTCGGCATCAAACGGGGTAATGGCCATGATCTCCCATGTCATCTCCCAAAGCATTGTACACCAAACATAACCTACTCCGTGAGGAACAGCTTGCGTCTTAATTGTATTGTATGTTGCGTTGTTTACAGACATACTCGTTGAATACGGCTTTGGACGGATACCAGCACCATTTGCGCCTTGTCCAAATAAGAACGTACCAACAGTTCTTCCTGCAGTAGGTGTGTTAGAAGCATCCATTGTTAATAATAGACCGTAGAAGTCACTAATTCCTTCACCTTGTTGTTCTTGAGAAGTAAGGCAGCTAGTGTTCGTTCTACCACCGGTAAGTCTCTTGGAAATACCATGCCCATATTCATGAACAATTACTAGATTATCAAAATCACCATCTTTAGAATTACAAGTATACATCTGCATTCTTGGACGCTGACCATCAGGAAGTGTAAGCATATTCGCATTGCACGTACCGCCACCATCTTGAGCTTCCGCTCTTACATCATCATTTGCAGAACCACCTTGTCCATAGTTGTTTTTCTGGAAGTTTCCAGCAGGAGCATCAAACCCTTGATAGTTCAAGACATCGTGAATGATATTGTTCCAGTAAAATAAGTTTGTAATTGCAGCATCTTCTGATTGATTTCCATTACTGTAGTTTATGTTGAACGGGAAGTTGAACTGTAAACTAGCACCACCACTCGCTCTATGACCTTGGTTGTCACCATCTTCATATGCATCTACATTGTTTCCTCTAGTGTCTGTAAATTCAGATCCTGGTTGACCGTTTGTATCATGCCAGCCATAAGGAGAAGCAACTGGATCGTCAGGATCGATTTCCATTGTTCTAGAGCCAAAATAAGGGCTTTCAATTGGCATTGCAAATACCATATAACCTCCAACAAAGTTCTCTTTTTCAGGAGCATAGGATAGGATTCCGTCAAAATCAATTCTAGATTTTACAGCTTCTTTAACTTCCACTGAGTGCTTGTGATCTGAATGATCATGAGCACTGTGATGATCGCCGAAGTTACAGTGAATAACTAGGTTAAACTTGTCTACCACTTTTCCAGTATTTGCATCAACAAATAAATGCCATACATGATCTTGGTTAGCTTCATGGATAGTCATTTCCCAAACGAGTTGAAGCGCATTGGAAGTGAGTGGATAATACATTAATTTCACAGGAATTTTTTCTAGTGAAATATTTCCTGAACTTAATACTACTTTTTGATCTTGAGATTTTGCAGAACCTGAAATTTCTTTAAGGTTTCCGATGTTACTATAACCCATTTCCGTAGCCATAGATTGCACTGCTTGTATTGCAGTTAGCGTTGGAGTGGTTGTGTTGATCTTACTGCTAACATTAGCAATTAGATCATTGTTTGCACGAATTACATTTCCGTTTTGAGCGGTGTGTAAACTCGCAGTTGAACCATAAATTTCAATACCATTTAGGGATTGACTGTAATAAGAATGGTGGATGTTACTTGTAGAACTAACATGTCCATCCTTTTCTTTCAACCCATTTAAATCATCTTGGGTAAGACTGGGGTTGGTAATTGAAAATTGTGAAATTGCTTGGTTTAGTCTTGCTTGGCTAAATCCAATTGCTGAGCATAACATTAAGAATGTCAACAAGAAAAGAATTTTTTTCATGAGTTGATAATTTGAATTAGTAAATGACTTATGTTTTATATTAAATAGTATATATGTAGCAACATTAGTATATCGCAAGGAATAATAGAAATGCATGATTATTAGCGTAAATCCAATGCGTGTTTTGAAATTGAAATAATTACTATACTATTGATTCGATAGTTAAGATAGTGAATTAACTTAATATTAAGAACGTACATAATTCTAAATAATCCACTTTAACAAAACATTAAGAAAGGATACTGTAGAAATGAAAAATTTAGGATAAGCTTAACCTATTGTTGCCGAATTTTTAGTTAAAATTTTGAAAAAATCCATTGCAAGTTAACTAGATGGTCAACTGATATATTGATTAATCTGCCTAAAACCGACATAATCTAAACTAAAAAAGGGAAAAGAATTTATGAATTCTCTTCCCCAACATTTACGTGTAATAAATGTAATCAGATGATCTTAATAAAAGTTTCATTTGGTATCTGATCTCGATGTGCTCTAATGTTTTTTACTAATGTCCAATTTTTCTATTCAAATTTTGCTTCTGAATAGCTAGAATAGTGACGGGGTAATAGTTCGCTATTTATGGGGAGAAAGGCTAATTGTAGATGCATAGGTTTTTTCAGAGGAGAAATATACCAATTAGAATCGCTATTTATAATATTTGCAAGAGGGTAGTGTGACAAAATTTATTCTTGTCAATTGTTTGTAATAAGAAAGCCGGCTTCAATAACCGGCTTAATTATAACTACTTCTTTTTTGCAGGCGCTTTCTTTTTCTTTGCTGGTGCCTTCTTTTTCTTCTTAGCTGCAGCTTTTTTCTTCTTGGCTTTGAAAGCATCTGGATATTCCACTAGAACCAATTTTTTAACTGTTTCTAAGTCTAGTTCCTTGGCTTCCTCAGAAGTCATTCTATTTCCCTCTTTAGTCTTAGGTAGTTTAACGTTCTTTTTTAGGTACTTGATGAATGGACCCCATCTTCCATTTTGAACGGATAACTTAAGATCGTCCCATCTATGTATATATTGGTTGGCTAATTTCTCTTTTTTGATCTTAATTAACTCATAAGCATCGTCAATAGAAAGATTTTCAGGATCGTATTTTCTAGGAATATTAATAAAGATGCCATTCCATTTAATAAAAGGGCCAAATCTACCTTTACCTCTTACCATGTCATGACCTTCAAATTGTCCAAACGGTGCATCCGCTCTTTTCTTTTCTTCAATCAACTCAATAGCTTCCTCTTTGGTGATTTCAAGTGGATCTTGTGTTCTAGGGATTGAGATAAATTTTTCATTGTACTTGATGTACGGACCCCAACGTCCAGCTCCAATCGTAACGGGATGGTTCTCATAAGCACCTAGCTCCCTGGGTAATTTAAACAGTTCAATAGCTTCCTCGTAAGTGACGTGTTCTAAAGACATCCCAGGTTTGAGGTTAGCGTATTTGGGTTTTTCATCTTCTTTCAATTCATCAGATGCACCAATTTGAGCCACAGGGCCAAACCGAGACATTCTTACTAGGAGTGTCAATCCAGTTTCAGGATCTTTCCCTAGTTTACGCTCTCCTGTTACACGTTCTGCTGTTTCTAGTGTTTGCTCCACTGTATCATGAAACGGAGAGTAGAACCGCTCTAGCATTTCTTCCCATTTCACTTTACCTTCTGCAATCTGATCAAACTCAGCTTCGATTTCAGCAGTGAACTTATAATCCATTATGTTTTCGAAGTTGTCAGAAAGAAAATCACTGACTAAGATACCAATATCATTCGGGAATAGTTTACTCTTTTCTGCTCCAGTTTTTTCTGTTGCTTTTGATGTCTCTACTACGCCATCAATGAGATTGATTACATTATATTCACGTTCTACACCTTCTTTGCTTTCTTTTGTGATATAACCTCTAGTCTCTTCCGTAATCTTACTGATGGTAGGGGCATAAGTTGATGGTCGTCCAATCCCTAACTCTTCCATTTTCTTTACAAGACTTGCTTCTGAATATCTTGGTGATGCCTTGGTAAACCGCTCAGTGGCTGTAACTACTTTTTCCTGTAGTTTCTGTCCTACAGATAACGGAGGTAAGATCCCCTTTGCTTCTCCTTCTGTGTCTTCATCATCAATAGATTCCATATAAACCTTAAGGAACCCGTCGAATTTCAATACCTCACCAATGGCAACAAAATTTGCGGTATCAATTGTAGATACACCGATGCTTACGGTTGTTTTTTCCAATTGAGCTTGGGCCATCTGTGTAGCGACTGTCCGTTTCCAGATCAACTCATATAGTCTTTGCTGGTCTCTGTCTTGTGTTACATTAAACTTTGCAGGATCAGTAGGGCGAATGGCTTCGTGCGCCTCTTGGGCATTCTGTGATTTTCCTTTAAATGTTCTAGGGTGTAAGTAGTTTTCACCGTAGTTGCCTACGATGGTCTTACCAATAGCGGCTCTGGATGTTTCACTAAGATTGACTGAATCCGTTCTCATATAAGAGATATGTCCTTGCTCATATAAGCGTTGAGCGTTTGACATTGTTCGTTTTACTGAAAAACCAAGCTTTCTACTTGCTTCTTGTTGTAACGTTGATGTCGTGAACGGTGGGGCAGGGTTCCGTTTCAACGGTTTTACCTGGATATTATTGATAGAGAATGTTCCGCCAATACAATTGTTGAGGAAATCGGTGGCTTCTTTTTGTGACTTAAAGCGTTCTTTCAAATCAGCTTTAAGCTCCACCATTTTACCAGCTCGGTTTTCAACATTAAATAATGCAATTACCTTATAAAAGATTTCTGGTTCGAATTTGTTGATTGCTCGTTCCCGATCTACAATTAGTTTTACGGCGACTGATTGCACACGACCTGCAGAGAGTTTTCCTTTTACTTTTTTCCAAAGCAATCCAGAAAGCTCAAAACCTACTAATCGGTCAAGCACTCTTCTTGCTTGTTGTGCATTGACTAGGTTAATGTCAACTGTTCTTGGATTGTTAATGGCTGATTCGAGTGCTGGTTTTGTGATTTCTCTAAAGACGATCCGCTTCGTAGAATTTTCATCTAGGCCAAGAACTTTGCACAAGTGCCAAGATATAGCTTCTCCTTCGCGGTCTTCATCCGTTGCGAGCCAGACTTCTGTAGCTTTCTTTACGGATTCCTTTAATTCTTTAACAACTTTTGATTTATCTTTAGAAATAACATAGTTGGGCAAGAAATTATTATCAATTTCTACTCCCATTTTTTCCTTTGATAAATCCCTAATATGGCCGTAGCTGGATTTAACAAAAAAGTTCTTTCCGAGATATTTTTCAATAGTCTTTGCCTTCGCAGGAGACTCAACAATGAGTAAGTTCTTAGTCATACCTAGTATAGTTCAATTAATTCAAACGGATTGCAAATGTAAAAAAAATTAACAACGAATTTTTCTAAAACACAATTGATCCCCGATAATTAGATGATTTAAAGACAATTTATATTCATTTTTAGACGAATCTTCCACTTTAACTACGAAAACCATTCGATAAAAGTTGCTTATCCTAAATTAAATATTTGATCTATAGAAGGTGTTCGTGTCACCGTATACCCTTCAGCATACTTTATTCCTGCAGGTCTGCCGAAGTCTTGGGCACGGGCATATAAAAAATCAATAAACGCTTTACTTGAGATCGGTGTCTCTGGTTCCTTTGATTGAGGATTAAAGAATTGAGATTTAAATGTAAGAATGAGTTCCAACTTTTTTTCCATAAAATCTGATACATCTACGACAAAATCAGGCTTTATGTGATAATCTTGAATATAATGATAAACGACCCTAGGTCTCCATTTTTCTTGAATCTCATCATTTCTTGTTGTTTCAATTCGGAGCAAACCTGATAAGAAACAGGCATCAGCAATCAATTTTGCCGCTCTACCGTGATCGGGATGTCGGTCACGAATTGCATTCGCTAGCACAATATCTGGTTGGTAAGCTCTGATGACCTCAATTATTTTTAGAAGGTTGGCTTCTGTGTGCTGAAAAAAGCCATCTTTCATTTTACAGTTTTCCCTTACTGTTGCACCCATGATCTTAGCTGAATTCGAAGCTTCCTCATCTCTTATTTCGGCAGAGCCTCTACTTCCTAGTTCTCCACGTGTTAGATCTAGCAATCCCACCTTTTTACCAGCAGCAATACTCTTTAGTAGTGTTCCCGCGCAAGCTAATTCGATATCATCTGGATGTACGCCAATGGCTAATATGTCTAGCTTCGTATTTTTCATTGTGATTTATTCGGTTAACAGCTGTTCAATTGACTTTTTAACTTTTTTTGCAGTTGGACTCGTGATCGAATAATAGTAGTCAACCACTTCACCTTTCTTGTTTACCAAATACTTATGGAAATTCCATTTTGGGATAGAGGATACGTTCCCATTTTTCTTTTTATCGGATAAAAATTGAAACAGCTCATGTGCTTTAGCTCCTTTTACGTGGATTTTATCAAAAATAGGATAATTGGCATTGTATTTCAATACACAAAATTCTTCAAGTGCTTTGCCTTCTAGTGGTTCTTGATTGGCAAAATCATTGGATGGAAATGCAAGGATTTCAAGGCCTTTATCCTTATATTCCTTGTATAATTCTTCCATCTTATCTAATTGCGGCGTAAAGCCACATTTTGAAGCTGTGTTAATGATGAGTAATACTTTACCCTCATAACTTTTAAGTGGCACAATACTCCCATCCGCTTTTTTAACTGAAAATTGATGAATTGAATCCATTTTTTAATTGATAATTATTATTTAATGTTTACTTAACCCTAAGTAGCTAATAGAGGTTCTACGCGATGAACAGTTTGTTTTGTATGAATGTTCAATTATAAACGATCAATTTTTCACTTTGTCGTTTTCAAAAAACATATTCACAGTTCATCAGCTAGTAGGCCTTAACAAGTCTATTAATAATTAAACATTAACGGAATAAACTCCCAATTATTTATTAATTACCGTCTTCCTTTCATGTTTGGGGGCATCATTCCTCCACCTTTTGACATGGTGTGCATCATCTTTTTCATTTGGTCGAATTGTCTGATGAACTGATTGACTTCCATGATTGTGTTGCCACTTCCTAGAGCGATTCTTTTCTTTCGACTACCATTTAATAGTTCAGGACTTGTCCGTTCTTTAGGGGTCATGGAAAGAATAATTGCTTCTACTTTCTTAAAAGAATCATTATCAATGTCAAGATTTTTGGTCATCTTTCCCATTCCAGGGATCATACCAATTAAGTCCTTGATATTTCCCATCTTTTTGATGTGGTTTAATTGACTGAGGAAATCATTGAAATCGAATTTATTCTTCTTGATTTTTTTGTGTAAACGTTCAGCCTCTTTTTCATCAAACTGTTCTTGTGCTTTTTCAACAAGGGAAGTAATATCTCCCATACCAAGAATCCGTTGAGACATTCTTTCTGGGTAGAAGACATCTAGTGTATCCATTTTTTCACCCATACTGACAAACTTAATTGGTTTGCCTACGGTATACTTAATGGATAATGCAGCTCCACCTCTGGTATCACCATCGAGTTTAGTGAGTACCACGCCATCAAAGTTGATTTGGTCGTTAAATGCCTTTGCTGTATTGACTGCATCCTGACCAGTCATGGAATCAACAACGAAAAGAGTTTCTGTTGGTTGAATCCCAGTTTTGATGTTTTCGATTTCAGTCATCATTTCTTCGTCAACGGCCAATCGACCAGCTGTATCCACAATGACAACATCAAAACTATTTTTCTTTGCGTGATCAATTGCATTTTGAGCAATTGAAACAGGGCTTTTATTTTCAATTTCACTGTAGATACCCACTCCAATCTGCTCAGCTAAAACAGTAAGCTGGTCAATAGCTGCTGGACGGTAGACATCACAAGCAACAAGCAAAGGACGTTTCTGCTTCTTTGTTTTGAGAAAATGTGCCAATTTTGCTGAGAATGTAGTTTTCCCAGAGCCTTGAAGTCCAGAAACTAGGACAATACCAGGTTTAGCTTTGATATTAATCCCTACACTTTGACCGCCCATAAGCTCAATCAGCTCATCTTGAACGATTTTTACCATTAACTGTCCTGGAGAAACAGAAGAAAGTACATTTTTTGAGCCTAAGGCTTCATCCCGTACTTTATCCGTAAACTCTTTTGCAATTTTATAGTTCACATCGGCACTAACAAGAGCACGTCTAATCTCTTTAATTGAAGTGGCGACATTGATTTCGGTTAGCTTTCCTTCTCCCTTTAAATTCTTAAAAGCAGAATCCAGCCTGTCTGACAAGTTATCAAACATTGGTTATTTTTTAGTTTAAATAATTGCCAAAGATAAGTTTTTTAAGGGATCAAGGAAATTAAATAAAAACGAATTCAAATAAAATTTAAAACCATTTTGATAAATTTGCGTCTAATTAACTATAGTATATTTAATTAAACAGATATAATTTATGAAAACGCCTGTTGTAAACAAATTAATCTACACCCTCTTATTTATTGCAGCTAGTATGATTCTTTACTCCTGTTCTAGGAATCCAGTTTCTGGGAAAAAAGAATTTATGTTGATGTCACTTAATCAGGAATTGGCACTCGGTAAACAATCTGACCCCCAAATTCTCCAATCTTTTGGAGTGTATCCTGATAGCAAGATTCAGAAGTTTATTAATGACAAAGGTCAACAGATGGCCAGAATCTCACACAGAAGAGACTTGAAGTATGAATTTAAGGTATTAGATTCCCCTGTTATCAATGCTTTTGCCGTTCCTGGTGGCTATGTTTACTTCACTAGAGGTATCCTAGCACACTTTAACAATGAAGCAGAGTTTGCAGGTGTTCTCGGACATGAAATCGGTCACGTTACTGCTAGGCACTCTGCTAGGCAGTATAGTAAGAACATGGTTGCTCAGGTTGGCTTCATTGCTGGTATGATTGCTTCACCTTACTTTAGACAGTATGCGCAAGAGGCTTCTACTGCAATGCAATTGCTTTTCCTTAAGTTTGGTAGAGATGCGGAAACTGAATCTGACAAATTGGGCGTTGAGTATTCTTCAAGAATTGGCTATGACGCAGTGCATATGGCTAATTTTTTTAAAACACTTAAGAGAATGCGTGTCAAGTCTGGTCAAACCATTCCAACCTTTATGTCTACTCATCCTGATCCAGGTGATCGATATAATAATGTAAAAACAATGGCAGAAGCTTATCAAGGAAGGCAAACACAAGGCCAACAGTTTAAAGTGAACCGCGATGAGTACCTCCGATTGATTGATGGAATTGTGTACGGCGAAGATCCAAGGCAAGGCTACGTTGAAAGTAATGTGTTTTATCACCCCACTTTAAAGTTTAAAATGAATGTTCCTTCAGGTTGGCAGCATGTCAATAGTCCGACTCAATTTCAGATGGGCCCTAAAGATGGAAAGGCCATGATGATGCTCACAATGGCTAAGGAAACTACCGTTCAAGCTGCAAGAGACAATTTTGTTAAAAATTATCAGTTAAAAATTGTTAGCCAACCAACACCTAAATTAGATGGGCTAAATGCAATTGGAATCGTTGCTGAACAAGTACCACAGCAACAAACTCAACAGCAAACTCAACAACAACAGCAAGAACCAATTAGGATTATGTCCTACTTTATTGAACATGGTGGGAAGATTTACATATATTTGGGTGTAACTTCACAGGATCAGTGGACAGCTTACCAAGGATTATTCAGTAATACACTTGATAAGTTTGGAAAATTGACTGACCCAACAAAGTTAAATGTTAAGCCAGAACGGGTTAATGTAGTTTCTGCTCAAAGTAATACAACACTTTCCAACATTTTAAAGCAAAATGGTGTTGAAACTAAACGACTAGAAGAAATTGCGATCCTTAATAGTATGGAACTTACGCAAACTATAAAACAAGGAACATTGATTAAAGTCCTGGAAAAGAGATAATTAGGAGTTTTCCCATAAACTACTAGTAATGAGACCATCCATTCATTTGTGATGGTCTTTTTTATGAAGCGGAAAGACCGAAGATCACGCGCTATATTATTTCGGTCTCAAAAGACCTATCACTTTTTTAAAAAGTAACAGGTCAGCCCGTTCCTTATTGCTCGAATTTAGTGAGGCTCTAACTGTCCATCCCCCAAAGACTCGTCCCCCAAAGACCTGTTACTTCTCCAAGAAGTGAAAGGTCTAACCAATCACCTATTCTTCCTTCCTTTTTCTCCAGTCTCCAGACTTAAAAATAATGCACAACAGATTGTCGTTCCCTGTTCACAGATAACTTAGTCACGTCAGGTCTAGAGTAATGACCTGTTGGGTCAAAGTTTTGTCGTTCTTCAAGTACTTTATTGTAATCTATGACTCCAGTAAACAATCCTTCTTTGCCAATGATTGGAGGCACTACCCATTCGCCATCAGGTCCTGCAATACAAGAGCCTCCATTAGCAAGAATTTGGGATGCATTTTCTATTATTTTGTCATAATGTGGGGTTTGTTTTGGAAAATCATCAACCTGCATATAGCCACTAACTGAAACCACGAAAGATCGGCCTTCTTTGGCGATAAACTTAGTAATGTCATGTGTGTTGTATTCAGATCCAGGCCAAACCGCGATATGAAGGTTTTCTCCTAAGCCGTACAACGCTGTTCGGCTCAAAGGCATCCAGTTTTCCCAACAGTTTAAACCGCCAACTTTAAATTTTTTAAGCGGGTGTACTTGAAGGCCATTGCCATCTCCTGGCGCCCAAGTGAGTCGCTCCTCATAAGTCGGTTGCAGTTTTCTGTGGACGGATTTGACTTGCCCGAAGGCATTGATGTAAACCAATGAACAGTAAAGGCTGTGCCCACCTCTGTTTTGAGCACGTTCTATGATTCCTAGGTAAACAGCAATGCCATAGGAAGCTGCCAGAGTTGTTATCGCATCTAAATCACCAGCCTCGATTTGAATTGAATTCTGAATATAATGAGCGTGAATTTCTTTCTGGACGGCTGAGTTGAAAGAAGCTCCGTCCGTCAAAGACAGCCAAAATGGATAGCCTGGCAATAGTCCTTCACCAAAAACCAATAACTCACATCCTTTGTCTTTTGCATCTGACATATAAGAAGTGATTTTTGCCACAGTTAATTCTTTATTCAACCAAATTGGAGAAATTTGTGCCATTCCAATTTTTAATGTCCCATCTGTCATTGATTACTGTTTTAAATAAATTAAATGTTTATTCTACTCTAAAGTAGAAAGTAGTAAATAATTTTAATAACATATTAGCTTAACACTTCATTTAATTTTGTTAACATATCTTTAACTCGAAGAAGTAGATGGGGTTAAAATTGAGGTAACTGATTGGTTTATATCTACTTAAGAAATTCGTTTTTTGAAATTCAGAATATAATTTGGCTATTTTTGAATAGCTCAGTCGATGGTCCAAGTAAAATCCTTGCTTGAGCAATTTGATTTCCGTAATTTAGTGTTATCAACTAACAAACGATCTACAAACTTGATCATGAGAACATACCTTATTGCATTCTTTACCTTGGTTTTTTTAAGCTGTAATACAATGTTGGCTCAAGAAGTAAGTGAACTCAATGGAATGGATATTTCCGTTGAAG
Organism: uncultured Saprospiraceae bacterium; assembly: GCA_937959115.1. Lineage (GTDB taxonomy): Bacteria > Bacteroidota > Bacteroidia > Chitinophagales > Saprospiraceae > JAHDHB01. The sequence continues at coordinate 118,827 of CALGAW010000010.1, read as the reverse complement.
AATCAGATGTGTCGGAGCACTCTGGAATCTTCAACAATTCAAAGAGTTTATTTATTGATTTTGAAAACCTTGAACATCTTCCAACCAATTTTAAAGTATTGAATGATCAAAGGGAAGTGGTTTTTTCAGAAAATTTATTAGACTTACCTGAAGATTCTATTTATGAGTTTGATTTAAACAACCTTGAGAAAGGAAGTTATTCTTTTCAAATTCATACATACAAACACACTGTTCATCAGCAGTTAGATATTAATTAATAGATTATATAGGAAGAAAAAGCCGAACTTGATTCTACTCATAGTTCGGCTTTTTCATTTTTAGACATCTCGTAATTTTAATAGAGTCTTCCATATTCTGCATTCACAGTACTCCAATACTCACCGAGCCTAAACCGTAACGGGAAGTTTCCGCGCTTCATTGTATTATGCTCCAGTTTGCAGAAAAATCCAAGAGATTCGTAGCAGAAAACTTTAGGAACTTCGGCCACTTTTAGCATTGACTTATTACTTCTAGTTGTCAAGATCAAAACATCGACTGGCTCAAAGGTTGATATCAGCGGTTGCGTTATCACCTGGTTTATGTACTGTTGTAATAGGTCTGTGGAAAGTTTTTGAGCACTGATCTCTAAACAGCCGCAAAGAGATAAGACTCCGAAAAGCAATCGTAAATTTCGTAATTGAATATAGCTTCTTGCCATCACTTTCAATTTTTTAGAACTCGCTTTCTTAAACAAAACTCAATTAATCAGTTGTTTCAGTTTCACTCTCAGCATCGTTTTTACTTTCGCGGTCAATTGGTTGTTCTCTTCTCGACCCTTTATACATCTGATAGCACAAGAATTTACACTCTAATGGCCCATTGTATAGTGAGTGTCGATTTGTGGCCTTCAGGCCTACCTTTTTAAGCGCTTCAAGATTAGAAGAAATCATCCAAACATCATACCCTGTAAACTTTTGTTTTAAAGTATCGCCGATCATGGTATAGAATGTCTCCTCCATGTCCATACGTTCTCCGTAAGGTGGGTTAAACATCATCGTGCCTCCTTCTGGAAAAGGGGATTCTAGATCTTCAAATGCGCATTTCTTTAGTCGGATCATTGAGAACTCTTTACCAAACAAATTATCCTTGGAATGTCGGATGGCCATGTGAGACTGGTCGTATCCAAATATCTTACAGGTGGCTTCCTTGCGTCCAGCCCGCTCTTCTTTCTTAATTCGTTCCCAGAGAGGACGGTCAAACTCTTTCCAGCTTTCAAATCCAAAATGTCTGCGCAGAGCGCCTGGTGCTATGTTTTGAGCAACCATTGCTGCTTCAGCCAAGAACGTACCACTCCCACACATGGGATCCACAAAATCGGTGTCACCATTCCAACCTGCTAGCTTAAGTAGTCCTGCTGCCAATACCTCGTTGATTGGTGCGGGCGGTTGCGATTGACGGTAATTTCGCATATGTAAAGAAGAACCTGAGCTATCTAGGGTGACAGTAACTCTGGTGTCAAAAATATGAACGTTTATCCGGACATTCGGGTATTTCGTATCCACCGATGGCCTACGGCCTTTGCGTCTTTTAAACTGATCTGCAATTGCATCCTTTGTTTTGAGTGCTGCATACTTCGAATGTCGAAACACTTCAGAAGACGTTACGGCGTCGATCGCAAATGTATCTTCTAGAAGCATGTATTTATCCCAGTAAATCGATAACATTCCTTCATACAATTCCTTTTCATTCTCTGCTCGAAATCGGAATACTATTTTTAAGATTCGAAGGGCCGTTCTACAATACAGATTGGCCTTGTACATAATCTCATCATCCCCATCAAAGGCTACAGCTCTTCGGATGACAGTTACATTTAGCGCGCCGATCGCTCGTAATTCTTCAGCTAACAGCTCTTCTAGTCCAAAGAGTGTTTTTGCTATGAAACTATCGGGGCGCTTTGGTCTACGGTGTGGTTTAGGCATCCACAAAGTTAATTTAATTATTGAATTGAGCGGATAAAATTCTGTATATCTAGAAACTTAGAACCTACTAGTTTTTAGTGTTGAAAATCCTTCAGGTTGCGAACAGAATTCGTTAAAGTGACTTTCCTGCGTAGTAAAAGATAAATAACCAGACAATACCTTTGATTAAAAAAAACATGAAGCCAGCAAAGCCTAACCGCTTAAACCATAACTTCGCCTTACTCTGACCCTCTGTATTTTCCTCTATTGCAGTATCAAGGGTGTCTTCTGAGGCTAATTGTTTCTTACGGGCTCTTCCAACTAGGCTCATTAGGATAGCCACGACAAGCAAAATGACAACGATAATGGGACTAAACGCGATATTCATGTTCTTTTTTTTAGTAAAACAAGGGTTTTAGTATAAAGTTTAAGTTTGAATAACTCCAGGGTTGAATTTTTCTACAGGAGCATTATTTGCAGCCTCTATTCCACTAGAAATCACTTTACGAGTATCAAGTGGGTCAATAATACCATCTACCCACAAACGGGCAGCAGCGTAATAAGGAGTAGTCTGCTTGTCGTACCTTGCTTTGATCTTTTCGTAGAGTTCTTTTTCTTCCGTTTCATTAGGTGCTTCACCTTTTGCCTTCTTTGAAGCCATTTGAATTTGAACGAGAACTTTTGCGGCTTGTGCTCCACCCATTACTGCTATTTTTGCTGTAGGCCAAGCATAAATAAGGCGTGGGTCATAGGCTTTACCACACATTGCATAATTTCCAGCTCCATAAGAGTTACCAATTACAATACTGAATTTAGGTACAGTAGAATTAGAAACTGCATTCACCATTTTTGCACCATCCTTGATTATTCCACCATGTTCTGAACGCTTACCGACCATAAAACCAGTCACGTCATGAAGGAAAACTAAAGGGATTTTCTTTTGGTTGCAATTCATTATAAATCGCGCCGCCTTATCTGCTGAATCAGAATAGATGACACCACCAAACTGCATTTCTCCTTTCTTATTTTTAACTACTTGGCGATTATTGGACACAATCCCTACAGACCAGCCGTCAATGCGAGCATAAGCACAGATGATTGTTTTTCCATATCCAGCTTTGTATTCTGTGTATTTAGAATCATCCACCAGACGTTCCAAAATTTCGTATGAGTTGTAAGGTTTTGAGCTTTTTTCAGGATAAAGACCATAGATCTCAGCCATGTCCTTTTTCGGTAATTTGGCTTTTGCACGATCAAAACCAGCAGATTCAAACGTGCCCATTTTATCGATCAAGTCACGGATTGTTTCAAGGCATGACTTATCATCTGGCAATTTATAATCTGTCACTCCAGAAATTTCACATTGAGTTGTTGCTCCGCCAAGTGTTTCCTTGTCCACCTCTTCACCAATTGCTGCCTTCACAAGGTATGGCCCTGCTAGGAAAATGCTCCCTGTTTTATCAACGATTAGCGCTTCGTCGGACATAATGGGTAAGTAAGCACCACCAGCGACACAAGGTCCCATAATAGCGGCAACTTGAGGGATGCCCATGCTTGACATTTTTGCGTTATTTCGAAACATTCGACCAAAGTGTTCCTTGTCAGGAAAGATCTCATCTTGCATTGGTAAGAATACGCCCGCACTGTCTACAAGGTATATGATTGGCAAGCGGTTTTCCATTGCAATTTCCTGAGCACGCAGGTTCTTTTTTCCAGTGATAGGAAACCAAGCTCCTGCTTTCACTGTAGCATCATTTGCTACAATCATACAAAGTCGACCTGACACATATCCCATGCCTGTGACCACGCCACCTGAAGGGCATCCTCCGTACTCCTCATACATCTCATAACCGGCTAACGCGCCAACTTCAATAAAATCCGAGTTTTTGTCTAGCAGATAATCCACACGCTCACGAGCTGTTAGCTTTCCTTTTGCTTTATGCTTGTCAATCCGTTTTTGTCCACCACCAAGATGCACTTTTCGTAAAATTCTGTCCAACTTTGAGAGGGACAGTTTCATTGCATCTTCGTTTTGGTTAAACTCTAAGTCGGAAACCTTTTTTTTCTTTGTGGCCATAGGTGTGCTCAATTAAGTGCACAAAATTATAAAATATTAGGCAATTTGATAAGGTAATTCTGTTAAATCGGAAAACTAATATAAATTGTAGTTTAAAAATCGGAACTACTATTACTAAAACGGATAGAATTCTAATCCGTTTAGCTCATTAACATACCCGATATATCTCTAACAGGAACCTATTTAGGTAATGTATCTGTCATTCTTTTTGAAATGTCTTCTATTCTTCCTTTTGGAATGGCTTGAATCAACTTTTGAGTATACTCACGTTTAGGATTGGCGTAGATCTCATCTGCATCTCCCATTTCCTCAATTTTTCCTTTATTCATAACAATCATTCGATCGCTCATGAATTTAACAACGGACAAATCATGTGAAATGAAAATGTAGGTGAAGTTGAACTTCTCTCTCAATTCGATTAACAGGTTCAACACTTGCGCCTGAACAGATACGTCTAATGCGGAAACCGACTCATCGCAGATAATAAACTTCGGCTCAAGAGCCAAGGCACGTGCAACACAGATCCGTTGACGCTGACCGCCTGAGAACTCGTGAGGGTAACGATTGAAGTGATCAGCTTCTAGACTTACTGTTTCGAGTAATTCGATCACCTTTTCTTTTCTTTCTACATCATTGGCCAGTACTTTGTGGACTTGCATCGGCTCCATTATGGCATTCCCGATGGTCATACGTGGGTTGAGTGATGAGTAAGGATCTTGGAAGATAATCTGCATATCGCGTCTTATTTCCTTGAGATCTCGCTGGTTCAGTTCTAATACGCTTTTGCCTTCAAATAGTACTTTTCCACCTCTTGCAGGCGCTAAACGTAAAATAGTTCGTCCTAGGGTCGTTTTACCGCATCCTGATTCTCCTACAAGCCCAAGTGTTTCTCCTGGATATACTTTAAAGGAAATATCGTCTACTGCTTTGACCCACGAGGTCGTTTTACCAAAGAAGTTCTTTTTTGTTGAGAACCAGGTCTGAAGATTTTCAACTTCTAGAATCGGTTTTTGATCGTATAGTCGTTTTTTTCTTGCTGCGTGTTCATCTGGCTTAATCTTGGCTGCTTCAATCACCTTTTCCATAGAAGCTTCCTTCTCTTCGATGATACGGTCGCCGTTTGCATCGAAGGTGACGTCCATAAAATCGCTTACGATTGGAAGTTTGTGCATTCTGTAGTCTAAGGGTGGGCGACAGGCGAGTAAGCCTTTTGTATAGGGGTGTCTTGGGTTTGAAAAGATATCATATACATTCCCTTGTTCTACAATTTTTCCTTTGTACATAACGATTACACGATCTGCGATCTCAGCGATTACTCCTAAATCATGTGTAATGAAAATAATGGATGCGTCAATCTGTTTACGCAGATCATTCATCAATTGAAGGATGGTTTTTTGAACGGTTACATCCAATGCTGTAGTTGGTTCATCCGCAATTAGAATACTAGGATTGCAGGACATTGCCATGGCGATCATTACCCGTTGCTTTTGTCCACCAGATAACTGATGGGGATAAGCGTTGAACACACGTTCAGGATCAGGTAACTGTACTTTTTCAAATAGATCGAGTGTCAGCTCTTTTGCTTTTTCGTCCGAAACTTTTTGGTGAAGAATAATCGCTTCAGTTACTTGATTTCCACAGGTGAATACAGGATTTAGGGAAGTCATTGGCTCTTGAAAAATCATCGAGATTTCGTTGCCGCGATATTTCCGCATATCATCTTCGTCTACTTGTACAAGATCGACTGGTTTCCCTGTGTTAGGGTCATGAAAAATGATTTCTCCACCGGCTATTTTACCAGGTGGATTAGGTATTAGCCTCATGATAGAAAGCGAGGTAACAGATTTTCCAGATCCTGATTCACCAACAATACCAACCGTTTCACCACGGGCAATATCAAACGAGACGTCGTCTACTGCTTTGACAAGACCGCCTTCTGTATTAAATTGAGTTTTCAGGTTTCTAACTTCCAACAGCTTTCTTGAGCTCATATTATTCTTCGAATTTCGTTGTTATCAATGGATATTCGTGCGATTACGAATCGTTTCAACAAGCTATAAATGTAGGTTGAATTTATAAGTTATCCCAAAAAAACTTGTAGAAATTAATGGTTTGACTACTTTATACTTTTTTATTATTCGTTGAACGTGATTATTTGTTAGCAAATTTTGTGGGGGAAGCCAGAAAACTGGAGACAGAAGACCGAAGACGGAAGTTAGATTAGAGCGATGATCTTCAGTGATTTTCTTCAAGCGCTAGAAGCTTTGTTGTTTGGTTTAACTTCCAACATCATTTTTACAGGGTTCGAAAGACGAATAGATTTCAACCGCGCGTAAGCGGTAGAAGCGGTATGCGCGGACTGTAAGGAGCACATAAGAGCGGATGACGCGACCCGAAACATGACCTTAGGAATGTGGAGGGATACGCCCAAAGAAATCTTATTTTTCTGATCGTAATTTTCAGTAAAGGTAACTTCTTAACGATGGTCTATTGTACAACTGTAAATCTGACTACGCCTCCCTTGCCATTGGCATCTTGAACGCCTAGGAAGTAAGCTCCATCTGCAAGATCGCTGACATTGAAGGTAATCAGCTGTTCGCCAGTTGTTATTTCTTGTGCTTCCATTTTTTTGATGACGCTTCCTAGTAAGTTGGTGATGGAGAAAAACACAGTTTTCGGTGCTGAGCCATTGGTAATATTGATATTTAATTGTGAAGCTGTTGGGTTTGGGTAAATTGCAACATCTAGCTGGAGTTGCTTGTTGATTTGTTCGACAGATGTAGGCGCAACGCAGGTATAGCTGCTCGTTGCATCATCTGAAGCACTATTTGTACCATTCATGCATGCTGCAGGTTGAAGATTTATGTTGTAACCCATACTGTTTGCACTACTGCCACAAACTTTAGGAACGGTTTGGTAAATGTTAACAGAAATATTGCCAGGTGTATTTGCGTTTGTAGTTTGGTTTTGAGTTCCCTGAAGGCAGTTGATACTCGAGTTGTAAATCCAAGTAAACCAGCCCGCACCGTTTCCAGAAATCGCACTTACTCCATTTGTTGGAGCAATATTTAGAAAACACATGGTAACGGTGATTGGATCATTTTGCCAACCATCATAACTACCCATATTGTCGTTAAACGTAAAAGAAGCAATGCCTGTGCCCCCTGGAGCCAAAGGTGATGGACTGATGCTGCCATTTGCAAGAAAGGGGTTGTTGGAGCAAGTTTGCGCATGAATGAAGGAGATAGATGCAGCTAAAACGAAAAGGATTACAAGGACTTTTTTCATAATTGTGAGGTTGAAATATACTGGTGTATTCAAAGATACGATTTTGATGCAAAAAAACATCCGCAGTGAAGAAATGATGTTAGATATTTAATCCCTTCCTGCCTACCCACCAAGATATTCCCGCAGTGCAGGCGGCAAATAGCATCAATCTCGTCACTTCAGGAACGACAGCTGGTAACCCACCACCGCGAAGAAAGATATCATTAAATCCACTCAGCCCCCAGTTTAATGGTGATAAGCTGCCGAGTGTCTGCATGGCCTGAGGCATAATGTAAAGAGGCACCCAAATACCGCCGATGGCTGCTAGGATGATAATGGATACCGCACCAAAGGACATTGCCTGTTGGTGGGTTCTGAAAACGGTGCCAATCATGATGCCGTATCCAGTAGCTGCAAAAGAAGACGCTAGTGCAACGAGCAATAAAGCGAATGGACTGCTCCCTAGCACAAGCATTGGCAAACCAAACGACGGTAAAATCAGTAAACCGACCAATAACATCATTAAAAACTGAAGCATACAGACACCAACGTACAAAAGGAGCTTGCCTGCGGGGACAATTAAATCTGAGCCAGGCATTAGGTGTAATCGTAGTGTGCTTCCTTGATCGCGCTCCTTGATCATATGACCAGCTAAGGGAATAACGATGAAGAACATGGCAAACATGGTCCAAGCAGGTACATTGTGCTGGACAGAGTTCATCGAAGCGGAGATGATTTGTTCATTTTGTCCAGTATAATGCTCTTCGAAGTGAATGAGTTCTTTCTGCTCAAAAACGAGTGGTTCGCCTTCGGAAGCGCCTGGTATCACTTCGGTGAGCGACTTGGCAAATGATTCGAGTAGTATCTTGTTTTCAATGGCTGTAGTGAATTGACGGATAGCAGATAACAAGGAGCTTTTAAAGGATTTTTTGGTGGCAGGGTCAAGGAAAAGCTGAACGTTGACCTTGTCTATGGCTTCCTCATCAATCCCTTCTGACAAGCCAAGGCCTTCCAATGTTTTGGAGACGCGAATATCTGCTTTTTTGCGCAAGGCGGTTGTTGCACCTTTCGGTATAAGAATACCTAATGCATACCCGTCATCTCTGATCTTTTTGCTGATCTCAGTTGGGTTTGAAAGGGCGGAAGACTCTAGTTTGAAAATATCTGAATTTCGCAAGCCTCGTTCAATAGCAACGCCTAGGGAATCTTGGTCTTGATTGATGATAAGAAGTGGAATGCTTGCTTCCTGAAAATCTCGGAACGGCGCGTCTTGAATGACTGACATGATAAAGACCAATGTAACCGGCATCAGAAACAATATAGCAAGACCTGCTCGATCTCTAATCAGCACTAAATACTCTTTCTTTATGGATGCAATCAGTTTTTCCATCAATCTCTTAAGGCTTCTCCGGTTAATGCTAAAAATACGTCTTCTAAGTGCTTGGCCCCTTCACAAGAGGCGATAAGCTGTTGAGGCTGGCCAGTGGTTACAATTTTTCCTTGGTCTATTATTGCGATAGCATTGCACAATGACTCTGCTTCTTTTAAGTGATGAGACGTGTAGACGATGGTGGTTCCGCTTTGGTTCAATTCTCTTAAGAACTGATTGATCACTGCCTTTGATTGCACATCAATTCCAACAGTCGGCTCATCTAAAAATAATAGCTTTGGGTGATGTAAAATACCAGCAATCAGATTGGTACGGCGCTTCATCCCGCCTGAAAAGGTTTCAAGCAATCGATTTGCATTTTGTAGCAAGCCAAACATGTCTAAATATTGTGTAATTCTTTGAGTAAGTTCGGGTTCTGGGATGCCATACATTTTACCAAAGTAGCGAAGGTTTTCTCTTGCGGTGAGGCTAGGGAACAAGGCGATCTCTTGTGGGACAACGCCTATAAAGTGTTTTAGTTGTTCACTGTCATTCTGAACATCTAACCCATTGATTTTTGCGGATCCAGCATTCGCGCGTATCAGTCCGCAGAGTATTGAGATGGTGGTGGTTTTACCAGCGCCATTGGGTCCAAACAGGCCAAAAAACGCACCTTCTTTTATATGAATAGAAATGGAGTTAACAGCTGGGCTTATGGCTTTTGGGTATTGTTTTATAAGGTCTTTTATTTCAATCATTGGTGGAACTTATCGTTTTACCTTTTGAGATAATTCAGTGAACAAGGCGTGTTCTCGTTCGGCACATTCTACCATGATGTCAGCCATAGCATCGTAGCTTTCATTTTCATCATTTCTACCTTTGCAAATTCTACCAGCAATGTATGCCATGTCTCTCCATCGGTCTCCGATACTCGTCAGTTCAGTTGCTTTTTCAGTGAGCCATTCTTCACCGATGATCGGAGCTACTTCTTGCAGGAAGGCGGCATAAACAAATCTGAATCCAGCACCACCTGTACCTATTTCTTCTTGCATCCGAATCACGTTGCCGGCATACTGGGAAGCTTTCCTTGCACTTAGTTTGTTGGGCCATTTGCGGACTTGTTTTGCGAAGGTGTGAATGCCCTTTAGTCCAAACAGTGGGACTGGAATGCTTGTTAGTTCGTAGGCTGTCCGTCGGATGCCATGTCGGATGGCTTTTTCCCAAGGGATATCATCTGGCATGCTAACTGGATAGTACATTCTCCCTCTTGGAGGAGAAGTTCCTTTGGCAAAGCGTGCTCGAATCAAGTCTTTTCTGTCAATCCTTGTCGTTGTTTCCATAACGGAATCGCTGACCAGGTATTCGTTCCCTTCTTTTCCATAGACAACGATGTTGTGTGCATTGAAGTGGAATCTGAAGGCTTTAGGGAGATAGGGGAGATAGAAAACGCTTGATAGCATTCCTACGGGAATTCCTTTGTCTAGGCATTTATCCAATTCGTCCATTGCATTGTTTTCGCTAAAGAACATCTTGGTTTTAAACTTTATTCCGAGTCGCTTTGAAGCACATTTAAAGATCCACCCTGGTAATGACCGATAGCTGATAACGGGTATCCCATTCAATTTAAAGAATGGTAGGTAGGCGAAAAATAGCCCTGAACCAACGCCAAAGACCATTGGTTCGCTTAGTTTGAGTCCTTGATGGTTTAATAAGTTAACGACTGCTCCATTTTCACAATGTGCTGACTGAAAATGCTGAAAATCAATGCTCATTCTTCTCTTTTAGGGTGATTAATTCTTGAACCGAGATATTAAATACTCGAGCATAATTTTCTAAGCGTTTTTCGGATAATTTTTTGAATACATCAGGTTTCAAATGTCTTTTAACTGTCCAAGTGAAATAACCAGAATGGCTTGCTAGTAATTTTGCATCCATTAGGTTCTTTTCCATGAAGTATAAAATTGGGCTAGCTTTGCCTTGCAATACAAGTTGCCTTGCTTCCTCCACTTTTTCATTAATGACCTCCCAGGCTTGCTTGAGTGCTACGTTTTCAGGTTCCCATCCTTTGCTTCCAACTCCGATGTATTTTCCTTCATCATCCATGGCGTACTTAAGGACTTTGAACTTACCTTCTAATAGATTTTCATCGTCTTGAGGAACCTGATCTTTTTTCATTTCGTAAAATTAGACTATAAATTTAGCACTATCTAATTAAAATATGCGATTTTGACGTGGAACTTTTTATCAAGGGCGCCTAGTGCTTTTGCCAATGAGGGCGTTATTACTACCTTAATTGCTGGATCGTAAGAAGAATCGGGAATACTACCTGTCACTTTAGCATATAGTGTTCTTCCTGACATTGGGTTGGTTAATCTGATAACGGATCCTTGTTTTGCAGTTCGATGCAAGACATAGAAGTTCGTTTTTCCTTTTGCGGTACCAGTCATTTGCCAGTAAGCAATTCCATCTTCTTTTGCTGGCGACTGAATTTTTGCTTGTTTGTTATATTTAAGACGGAGCGGTTCATTTTCCTTCGAGTAATAAGCCTGAATACTACTTTGTTTGCTCTGATTATTTGAAATACCATCGATGGGCAACCAACCGACAAGCAAAGAATCTCCAACAGTTAGATCTGCGGATTCCATTTCGTTATTTCTTAGGAACAGTTCTGGCGCCATTCTGAAGTAGGTTCTAGAAATGGTGTAAATGGTTTCGCCTTGTCTAACAATATAGACTAGTGGGACGTGCATTGATCTGTCTAGTGATTCGTCGTATTTTCTAACAATTGCTTTGTTGGTAACAGGAATACTGATTGGTTGGTTTATTGTTAGCGTTTTGGTTTTAAGGTTGGGATTATGGTAGTAGATATCCTCTAAGTTGACACCATAAAACTTAGATAAGCTATACAAAGTTTGATTTTCCTTAAGAATATGGTTAAAGGTTTTTTGTGCATTTTGTCCTACAGAAACGATTAATATATTCTGGTCGATTTTATACGTTGTAGTTGTTGAACTACTGTCTTGACAAAGGAGAAAATGTGGTAAGATGAGTAGAAAACTAAAGAAGCTTGCTATTCTATACATTGGGAATATAATTAAGTGCACGAATCAAATAATTCGACTGCAAATTACAGCAGTATGAGTTATTTACATAAAAAAACAGTGATTTAATTCAGAATTGAACTGGAAATCAATATATTTTCAAAAATTTTACGTTTGAAAACAATTGCAATAATACCAGCTCGCTATGCTTCTACCAGATTTCCAGGGAAGCCACTTGTTGACATTGGAGGCATATCAATGATTCAGCGAGTATATCAGCAAGCGAAGCAATCGAAGCTACTGGATCGGGTAGTGGTTGCCACGGATGACCAACGGATCTTTAATCATGTTACTGATTTTGGAGGCGAGGTGGTTCTTACATCTACGCTACATGAAACAGGGACGGATCGATGTGCGGAGGCAATCAATCTACTTAAGGCAGGAAGCGAAATTGTAATGAATATTCAAGGAGATGAACCATTTATTCAACCAGAACAAATCGATTTATTAATACAGTTCTTCAAAGATAATTATAGTCAATTTGGAATTGGTACGCTAGCAAAGCAAATTGATAATGTTGAACAACTGAAGGATTCAAATTGCGTTAAGTTAGTTTTTGATCAAGAAGGAAAAGCAATGTATTTTAGCCGGCACCCAATTCCTTTTCTTCGAGGAATTGAAATCGAAAGTAGCTTGGAGAAGCATCAATTTTTCAAACATATTGGATTATACATTTTCAGAGCTGATTTATTGCCTAAGCTCACCATACTTCCTATGGGAAAACTTGAAAAAGCTGAACGTCTAGAACAACTAAGATGGATGCAAGCAGGGCACTCAATTGGTGTATGTCAAACACGTTTTGAATCTCAAAGTATCGATTCTCCCAAAGATCTGAGTGATTTAGGCTACTAGCATTGTTAATTATTTGTTAACGATAGAAAACGATACAATTTAAAGTTCACGGAGAATTTTTGCCGAAAAAAAATTAGATCAAATAACTCAAAAGATCATGTATACTCCTGTCAATAGGAAAAAGATTAGGCAAGTTAGATAGGTGGATTTTTCTAAGTCTATAAACAGTTTATCTATTAAATTACTGATTTACAATAATTAAGAAACTTCAATCCTGCTTTCAAAAAAACGAATAAATCTAAATCTTAAAGAGGGCGTTAAAAATTAGTTACATAAGTAAATTGACATATTTTAAAAAAATGTTAGATGATGAGGTCAAAATAGGAAGTCAATATTGAATTTTCATTACGTTAAACTTATGTTAACAATAATTAATATGGTCTTTTGCCTCTAAAATATAATTTAATTTTATGAGGAGTATAACACGGAAAATAATCTAAAACATCTTTCCTCACTCATTTTTACATAACCTAATTTTCACGATTTATTATCCACTTGCTTATGAAAAATTCTATTCAAATTACGCTCTTAATCTTATTTATATCTGGGGCTCTTCTTGCTCGAGATATCAAAGAAACCTCTGCAAACAAACATTTTCATTCTATTCAACAGTCTGATGGTTTGACACCTGCTGATATAAAAAATCCTATCCTAACAGATTCTTACACGAGTAAGAAAAGTGGGGTGACACATTTCTACTACAAACAACAAATTGACGGAATTGCAATTGAAAATGCGACGATGAACATCCACATCATGCCGGACAATTCTGTTTTATACTCAAGATCACAATTTATAAAGGATGCGAAAAGTCTAGTTGTAGGAAAAGCAAAAGGAATTTCTGCGTCAAGTGCAGTGCAAATTGCTGCAGGAGACTTACAACTAGTTCCAATTAATCTTTCCATCCTTTCAAACAAAGGAAATTTATCAACTTTTTCTGAAGCAGGTATTGCTTTTGAGCCAATTAAGGCTGAGAAAATGTACTTACATCAAGATGGAAAAATCGTTCCTACATGGAAAGTAGGTATCTATACAGAAGATACTCAACACTACTGGGAAACTTATGTAAATGTAAATGACGGATCTATCGTAGAACAGAGAGATGCAGTCATTCATTGTAACTTTGGAACTCCAGACGTTGGAGATGATTGTGCGAATCACGCTCATAAATATGACGTTATGGAAGAAGATCTAGATGCGCAACAATTCGGTAATGGAATGGCAGGAACTTACAGGGCATTGCCATTAAGAGTTGAAAGCCCAACACATGGTTCTAGAGTACTTCTAACGAATCCAGACGATCCAGCAACTTCTCCCTTTGGCTGGCATGATACGAATGGTGCTAATGGTGCTGAATATACAATTACTAGAGGAAATAACGTTTTAGCTCATGAAGATCAAAACGGAAATAATGGAATTGGAGCTTCTCCTAGTGGTGGAGCTGCTTTGGTGTTTGATTTTCCATTAAACCTAAATCTACCTCCTGCAAGTAATCTTGATAATAATACGACTAACTTATTCGTTTGGAACAACTTCACACATGATGTATGGCATCACTATGGTTTTGATGAGCCAAGTGGTAACTTTCAACAGAATAACTATGGGAATGGTGGTGCAGCAGGTGACCCTGTTGACGCACAATGCCAAGATGGAAGTGGTTCGAACAATGCAAACTTCTTTACACCGAGTGATGGATCGGATCCAAGAATGCAGATGTTTTTGTGGACTGCTCCAAATCCTGATAGAGATGGTGACTTAGATAATGGAATTATTGTTCATGAATATGGACATGGTATCTCAATTCGTTTGACTGGTGGTCCTAACTCTTCATGCCTAAGTAACACTGAGCAAATGGGAGAAGGATGGAGTGACTGGTTCGGTCTTGTGATGACACAAGAGCTTGCACATACTAAAAATACACCAAGAGGAATTGGTACTTATGCACTCGCTCAACCAACCTCAGGTGCTGGTATACGACCAACGAGATATACGCATGATATGAGCATTAACCCTTCTACGTATAACACAATTAAGCAAAGTAACATCCCTGCTCCTCACGGAGTTGGATATGTTTGGTGTACTATGATTTGGGATTTATACTGGGATTTAATTGATGTTCATGGTTTTGACGCAGATATGTATACTGGAACAGGCGGAAATAATATTGCCATGAATTTGGTCATTGAAGGTTGTAAACTGCAAGGTTGTTCTCCTGGGTTTGTATCTGGTAGAGATGCGATCATCGCAGCAGACCAAGCGTTGTACGGCGGTGCTAATAATTGTACTATATGGGCAGCATTCGCAAGAAGAGGTCTGGGATACAGTGCAAATCAAGGTTCTACTGCTAGTAAAACTGATGGAACAGAAGCATTTGATACGCCTCCTGGTGGCGGTCCTGGATCAGCTACGATCACTAAGACTGCTGATAAGACTACTGCTGCTGTAAACGAGGTGATTACTTATACACTTGGAGCTACTGGTACTGCAAGCGCATGTTCTGGCGGTGGCCCAGCGGGTAACGTAAATGTTGTCGATAATCTACCTGCAGAATTAACATATGTTGCTGGTTCAGCAAGTAACGGAGGATCTCATAGTAATGGCGTAATCACTTGGACTATTCCAGCGAGTACTAGCCCAACAAATTTAACCTACCAAGCAACGGTTAACTCAGTGCCTCCTTCAATTGTATTTGAAGATGATATGGAATCAGGTGGTGCTCCAGAGTGGATGATTTCGAATGAAGCGACGAACCCTGCAGGGTCTACTTCTAATTGGAGAATACAAGCAGGTACGCCTTGTGGTTCATCTTCTTTTTATGCGGAAGAATTGGAAGCAAGCCCAGGTGGTGGCGCAAATTATTATGTAAATCAATACCTTGATGTACCAGTAGGTTTAACTGCTGATGCAATATTAACTTTTGATCACTTCTACGATACAGAAGATCTCTGGGACGGTGGTACAGTTGAGATTTCAACAAATGGTGGTACTTCTTGGACTGATCTTGGTAATTTCATGACTTCAAATGGTTATAATAGTTCAATCGCAAATAGCACAATTCCTGGTTTTGCAGGTTTAGCTCCTAGTTGTCTGACAACTGAAGTCGATTTAGCATCTTTCTCGAATTGCGAGTCTGCTATTATTCGATTTAACTTCTACTATGATCCTTTAGCTGTTGGTACAGTAAACAATATTCCTGATGGCTGGTATGTAGATAACGTTGAAGTAAATGCAGCTCCTATGGTTATAAACTCCGCTTCAGCTACTTTAGGTACTAGTACGGATGTAGGTGCGGTGTGTGTCGAAATCGCAGGAACTCCTCCTCCAACATGTTGTGATCTTTCTCCTATTCTTACAGTTGTACCAAGTAACATTGTTGGTATTTCTGCAATTGGTGTCGCAGTAGAGATTACTGAGTTGTCAGGGAATGCTTCTGATCCAACCTCTCCTTTAAAAGTTAGAATGCCTTATGACCCTAGACTAAATTTCTCTTGGGATCCAACACTTTCAAATGTAGCATTCAAACCTGTTCAAAATGGAGAATGGTCTTTCTTAGGAAATAACGGAATTGTATATGAATTCCAATATAACCTTACTATTCCTGCTAATGGTAGAAAAGCATTTGGGTTCAATGGAATTTATAATCCACAAGGAACGGAAGGTTTAACTACAATTACAGCAACTGTTTTCCCATTCTCAGGTGGAGAGTGTGATGCAACAAACAATACAGATGCAGAGATTATGATTTACTTTGATTAAAAAGTAATCGAACAATAAATATTGGGGCTTCCGGTTTACTGGAAGCCTTTTTTGTTTTACTTGAGTAGAACAGAGTAGGAAACTATTGGCTATTAGAAGAATTGCTGATTAGATGGATAATACTAGGAATAGCAGATAGCGGGGATAGCGCTATAATAAACTTCGTTACCGAAAGTTGTGTAGGCTCAACTGCCGTTGATTCGATTGACCATTGTTAGAAATGGTTATCATAACGAATTAATTTATTTAACAATAAGAGATTTTGTATTTTTATAGTTCAACATTCCAAAACGCTTTCAACTTTCATTTAATGAAAAATCGACTTACGTTTTATTTGCTTTTTATTGGTTTATTCCTTGCCATATTTCAATTCTCCTGTGATCACGAAGAGAGACGCACCACTGATCATCCAGAAATTGAAGAAGACAAGCGCAAGCCGAATGATTGGTTGTACCGTCAACGTGCCTACCCAACGGGCAAAATAGAGGTGAGTATGTACCCAAAAGCAGCACAGTACCGCAAGAAGATGTTAAAACAGCAAACCACTTCTCAGAATGCTAGCTTTAAAAACAATGCTTGGCAATTCTCAGGACCAACAAATATCGGCGGAAGGGTCACAGCAATTGAAATGACTACTACAAATCCGAAAACAATCTATGTTGGTGCTGCTTCAGGAGGGATTTTTAAATCAGATGATATGGGAACCAATTGGTTGCCGATATTCGACCAACAGGGAAGTCTGACCATTGGTGACTTGGCATTGGCTCCTTCTAATCAAAACATCATTTATGTAGGAACGGGAGAAGCAAATGGGAGCGGCAATTCTATCACATACACCAGCAACGGAGTTTACCGATCAGATGATGCTGGTGCAACTTGGAACCATCTTGGACTAGATAGCGTAGGAAGTGTAGGGAAAGTCATTGTTCATCCAACCAACCCAAATACCTGTTGGATTAGCGCAACGGGGTACTTATTCGAAAAAAATACGGCAAGGGGAGTCTATAAAACAACAGATGGCGGATCTACTTGGCAGCAAGTGTTTTTTATGAACGATTCTACTGGTGTGATTGATATGGTGATTGACCCTACTGATCCCAATACCTTATACATGGCAACGTGGGAGCGAATTCGTTATTATTACAAGCGGCATTTTGGAGGCCCGTCTAGTGGTGTTTTTAAATCTACAGATGGAGGAATTACTTGGACACGTCAGACGAATGGATTACCATCTAGTGCTGGTAGAATTGGGTTGTCGATTGCTCCTACTAATCCCCAGATTTTGTACGCGACAATCGAAGATGAGGTTACCAAGGGATTGAAAGGATTGTATAAAACAACGGATGGTGGAGTAAGTTGGAATACCATTTCTACGAATGGGGTCAACTCAGTGCCCTACATGTGGTGGTTTGGAAAAATAGAAGTCGATCCGACTGATGCAAATACCGTATATCTTCCAGCGTTCGAAACACATAAATCAACCAATGGTGGAAACAGCTGGAATGATGTCTTTGCTGGAGCACATGTCGATCAACATGCCATTTATATCGATCCTCAAAATCCAAATTTTGTGATTCTTGGAAATGATGGTGGAATTTATTTTAGTAGTAATGGTGGAAACTCCTATGTTAAATCAGATAATCTACCGATTACTCAATTCTATACTTGTGAAATTGATGAACAATTTCCGGAGCGATTGTATGGTGGAACGCAAGATAATAGTAGTATGCGAACAACCACAGGGAATGTAAACGACTGGGAAATTATCTACTATGGTGATGGGTTTGTTTGTATGGTGGATCCAAGTGATAACAAGTATGTCTATACGGAATATCAAAATGGCAATTTCGCAAAATCAATTGATTACGGTTCGCCATTTTCATTCAATGGAGCGACTTCTGGTATCTCAAATGGTGATCGGAAAAACTGGAATACACCCGTAATTTTTCACCCGAGCGATCCAACCATCTTGTTTTATGGTTCTAATAGATTATATAAATCCACAAATCGAGCAAATTTCTGGAATGCAATTAGTGGTGATTTGACGACCAACCCACAGGGCACAACGCTTACGTTTGGAACGATTACTACGATAAGTGTTTCTCCAATTGATGACAATGTGATTTATGTTGGAACGGACGATGGAAATGTACAAATCACTACGGATGGCGGTTCTAATTGGAATCTGATTTCTGGAAACTTGCCAACGCGATGGGTGAGTACCGTCCTAGCAGATCCTGCTAATATAAATACAGCTTATGTTACGCTTTCAGGTTACCGATATTCTTCAAATACGGGTAGCATATATAAGACCACTGATCAAGGGGCTACTTGGACAGACATCACAAACAATTTAATCGTTTTGCCAGTAAGTGACTTGCTTAAAACGCCAAATGGCAATTTGTATTTAGCAAATGATGTGGGTGTTTTTTATTCTGAAAATGAAGGCGCGACTTGGAATATCCTAGGAACGGATTTACCAAATTTGATTGTTATGGATCTTGATTATCATGCAGGAGAAAATAAGCTAGTTGCTGCGACCTATGGACGAGGGATGTACAGTATCTCTCTAGATGTTAGTACTCCAATTACTGAGTCCGACAATACGAAATTGATGTCATCGGTTTTTCCTAATCCGTTTATTGATGCCACTACACTAGCATTAGCCATTGAGAAGGCTGGGCGCTATACGGTGCAACTGGTTGATGTAAATGGGCGATTGCTGAAAACAGTTTATAGCGGTGAGCTGATGATTGGAAAGCAAGAAGTGCCAGTATCAGGTGATGGGTTGGCAGCAGGTATTTATTTTTTAAGAGTGCTGGTGGATGGTAAGCCGATTGGAAAAGGAAGTCGGTTGGTGAAAAACGATTGAATTCATAATAGACTGTTGATATTGATGCAATGAAGGTGAATAATTACCATTTTCTGACCAACTAATCAAAAGCGCTCATCCAACCGTTTTAGTAGCAGCTGATAGTCGGCATCCGTGTCAATATCGAATCCAGCCATCTCACAAGTAATGAGTATTGTGTTTTCAAGGTTGTTTGCAATCAATTGCTTTGCTCCACTGTTCGACTGAAGGTCTACTAAATCAGAAAAGTGCGAACGTTTAAACAGTGCTGGGACACCGGCAATACCATTGTATTGAGTAGCGATGATCTCTTGATCTGGGTTGCTAGAAGCTGCACGCGTCAAGGCTAGGTAATGCTCATTCGGAATAAGCGGTTGGTCTGTTAGGGCGATTAATACAGCATCACTCTCAATTTCAGTGATTATATGATGCATTGCGGTTTGAATACTAGTATGGATCCCTTGACTAAAATTCTGATTTCTGATGAACTGTATTGGGAGCCCGGTGAGGGCTTGTTGAAGTGCTGTGTGCAGGAAGCCAGTGATACAGATGACTGGTAGGGTGGAGCAGGGGATCAGCTTTTCTGCTGTGAGCCTAATTAGTGTAGACTGTTTAAGCGATAGCAGCTGCTTCGGTGAAGACATTCGGGTGGAGGCACCTCCTGCAAGTAGGATTGGCTGAATTTGCATGGAATGAAGTTAGAAAAATCAAATGAGATTTTCCGATACTTGTTAAATTGGTTAAGATTTTTGGCTTATTATTTGAAGATTTGTATCTTATCGAAGACCATTTAGTAAGATTTATAAACCTGAATAAAGCAATTTCAATGAAAAGGCTAATCCTAGTGGTCATTACCATTCTCATTTTTCTTCCAGAATTCGTTCTAGCACAATTTCATACTTCGTTTCAACAACGATTGGATCAAATAGAAACGATATATTCTTATGGACAACCGGCTGGTAAGGAATGTTTTGTAGATGGGTTTTGCTCTGAAGCAACGATCACCTATACTTATAACTCAGAAGGAATGGTGATTGAAAAGTACAATAATTCGTTAAGTAGAGAGAAAATACTTTATGATTATAATTCAAACCACAAACTAACAAAGAAAACGATTGGGTTTTACAATGATTGGACAGATCGTTTTTTCCCAGAGCAAGAAAGTATTTATCAATATGATCTAAAGGATAGGCAAACGCTTTATGAAAGCGGAAAATATAGTAATGGAAGATACGATCCAATCGTTAAAACGACAAAAAACTATACCACCAACGATTTACTTGATGAGCTAGTATATTATAGCTCGTTTGATACACTTTCGCGGAGTTGGAATTATATTAACAAGATACAACATTATTATTCTTCAGAGGATAAATTGATTAAACTGGTAACGAAGGCTCAGGATGCTTACGATCTGCAATTTTACAATAAATGGAAGGATGAGTATTCCTATAATAATGATGGAAAATTAACTGAATCTGTTAACTACAATTGGGACAGGCAAACTGATGAGTGGTTGAAGGCAGAGAAAAAAATGTACAATCTAGATTCTGCTGGAAATATTATACAATTGCTCTCCTATAGATGGAATGAACTAGATTCAAACTGGGAGTTTAACACCAGACAAATTTATACCTTTGATCTAGATGGAAATCAACTTCTTTCAATGTGGTATCATTATGATCATGCAAAGCTAATTTGGAATCCAAGTCATAAAATTGAATTCACCTACAATGCGGACGGATATCAAACTTCTGTTTCTTCCTATTTTGTATGGGCAGAAGGAACCAATGAGTTTATAAATGGGAATAGACGTGTGTATGAATATGATGAAGAAAACAGGCTGCTAAGTAGTGCTTTTTCTAATTCTACTTACGATGTTTGGGAAACAACAGATCGAACAACATGGACCTATGATGAAGTAAATACTGCTGATTTAATCTCACCTTATAGAAAT
Source organism: uncultured Saprospiraceae bacterium (assembly GCA_937959115.1). GTDB lineage: Bacteria > Bacteroidota > Bacteroidia > Chitinophagales > Saprospiraceae > JAHDHB01. The sequence continues at coordinate 97,660 of CALGAW010000010.1, read as the reverse complement.
AAGATCGCAACAGAAACAGTGGAACGGTTGGAGATGGAGTCAATGAATGTTGTAGAGCAAAGTACATATGTTTATTCGCCTTATTTTAAGACATCTGAAATTCGAGATCCTTCCCTGTTGATCTTCCCAAATCCTGTAGTCGATTACTTGTCATTTGGATTAGAATCTGAGCGTTCCAGTGTAAATGTACTTGTTTATGACGAAATCGGACGGTTGGTTAAGGTTGAGTTGTTGACCAATAATAAGCTATTGGTTAGTGACTTACAGAAAGGTGTCTATTTTTATTCTTTAATGTTTGATGAAACGCAATATTCAGGTAAGTTTATTAAATGGTAGCTGATCTTTAAGGATATTACAAAAAAAATAACAATTAATCATTGACAATTCACAGTGAAGAAGCTTATCTTCGCACCGACAAACGTTTTAGAAAAATCAATTAATTTAAATACAATGAGTCTAGACACAGTAGTAGCAACATTCAAAGAAAAGGCAGATGGAGTATCTCCAATTGGTGGAACCCTTAAGTTTTTGCTAGATGAGCAGCCAATTTTCATTGACGGAACAGGCGAAGCGAATGAAATTTCTCAAGATGATAAAGAAGCAAACTGCACAGTCATTACTAGTATGGATGTACTTTCTCAGTTACAATCTGGAGATTTGAATCCTATGTCTGCTGTAATGAGCGGTAAGGTGAAAATCAAAGGAGATATGGGACTAGCAATGAAATTACAAAGCTTACTAAGATAGTAGTTGAGATTAGTGTAAGAAGGATTTCTAACATAATTCTTACTAAAATGATATCGTTCTCGTACTAAAGAAATAGAGCTGACAGCAAAACTGTCGGCTTTTTTTGTACAAACTATAGTAATCATTAAACATTACATTAATTTATCATTAATAATTAAACATTGATCATTAAACATTATATTTGAGTCACTAATCTATCATTTCCTTACGCTGGTCGATTTTAAATAAAAGCTGGAACTATACACGCGCCTTGTTGTGTTGATGTTAATAAATAAAATACTATGATTGCTATACTCACCTGGATCTCCATTATTTGTGGAGGAATACTCGTTTTTCTTTTGTTGCTATCCATTCTTGGAGGACTTGATCTCGATATTGATATTGGAGCCGATGTGGATGTAGATGGAGGGGGTGACGCAGGCATTATCAAAGGAATACTGACTTTTATTTCCGTTGGATCTTGGGTGATAAAAATCATCTTAGAATTTGATAAAAACCCAGTATACGCATTTAGTATTGGGATTGTAGCGGGTATAATTGCCGTCTTTTTGCTCAATCTAATGCTGAAATTGTTGTTGAAAAATCAAGAGAATGTCAATTGGCAAGCAGAAGATGCGATCGCTAAAGAAGCGAAAGTTTATTTGAAAATTCCTGCGGATGCTGGCTATGGTGTTATAAAGGTGGATATCAACGGAGTGTATAGAGAAATAAAGGCGATAACAACAAATCAGGAAGAAATTCCTACTGGGATGCTTGTGGTGATTGATGATGTAGTAGATGGAATGGCTACTGTTTCAAAACTTAAAAATTAAATTTAACAATAATAAAACTTAACATTATGAATTCAATTCTTATCCTTATTGGAGCAATTGTCCTTGTCGTTTTGCTAATGCTCATGTTCTTCATTAGTAGATATCGAAGATGTCCCTCAGATCAAATTCTAGTGGTCTACGGTAAAACAGGAGGCGGCAGTTCTGCTAAGTGTTACGCCGGTGGTGCTGCGTTTGTATGGCCTGTGATCCAAGACTATCGTTACCTAGATTTGACACCGCTATCTATTGACGTAAACCTGCAGGACGCTCTATCAAAGCAAAACATCCGGGTTTCTGTACCCGCTCAGTTTACAGTCGGTATTTCCAATGACTCTAAGTTTATGGTTGCCGCTGCAGAGCGTTTACTAGGCCTTCAGCGACCAGATATCAGTTCTCTAGCACATGACATCATAATGGGACAAATGCGTCTCGTAATCGCTAATATGGACATTGAGGAGCTTAACACGGACAGAGATAAGTTTGTAAAGTCAGTTTATGAGAATGTAGGAGAAGAATTACACAAAATCGGTCTAGAGTTAATCAACGTAAACGTGACTGATATTCACGATGAATCTGGCTATATCCAAGCACTTGGTAAAGAAGCTGCTGCGAAAGCGATCAACGATGCTCGAGTGAAGGTAGCAGGTGAAGAACGATATGGTGCTGTTGGACAAGCAGAAGCAAAACAAGAACAACGAATTAAGGTTTCTGACGCAAACAGTAGAGCCGAAATCGGTGAAGCCGTTGCTGAAGCAGCAGCAACAGAAGGAAAAAACACCTCTGCGATTAAAATTGCCAACTCTGATGCCCAAAGAGATATCGAAATGGCAGAAGCCACAAGACGCGCAACTGCTGCGCAGAAAGTAGCCGCAGCAAAAGCGTTAGAAGAGGCTTACCTAGCAGAGAAGTCTTCTGAAGAGGCAAGAGCTGCCATGGAAAAAGCAAAAATGGAAGCCGATATCGTTGTCACTGCCGACATCGAAAAACAGAAAGCAGTCATTGCCGCGCAAGCAGAAGCAGAAAGACAAAGAGAAATTGCAAAAGGGGAAGCAGATGCCATCCTTTCCAAACTAATGGCTCAAGCAAAAGGACGTGAAGAACTCTTGACTAGACAGGCAGAAGGTTTTGACAAATTAGTTCGTGCTGCTGGCGGTGATGCGCAAAGTGCAATCGGATTCCTAATGATTGATAAGCTGACCGAAATGGCTAAAATCCAAACCGGCGCGATCAAAGACCTTGAAATCGACAAAGTAGTCGTCTACGACAGTGGGAACGGACAAGGCGTGGGTAACTTCGTGCAAGGGTTGTACGGGATGATGCCACAACTCAATGACTTCTTAAATCAAAGTGGTATGAATCTGCCAAACAGTTTAGTAAAACGAGCTGAAGACCAGTTGAAACTAAATGGTAATCAACAGACGAATGGCAAAACTTCTAAGAATGAAAATGAAGAACCAGCGTAAGGATTCGTGCCAGCGCGTTTTTTAACGAAGAATTGCTCTGATCCGTCCTAGGTTTAAAACATACGAGTCCACAGTTGCTTATACTGCTGTGGACTTTTTTGTTACTGAATGAAAAGGTAGCATTGCAGTAATTTTACCAAAAGTTAGAGAACTATCATGCGTTAAATTCATTTGTTGTGCATGGCTTATCGTGCAGAACGTTCTTAGGAGGTAATGATAAAAAGTTGTAATTTGGTGCGAACATTAGTAATATATACGTGATTGAGGTATGAAAGTCGCGTTTATATAGATGTTAGGTGGAATTCAACGGCCTTCCCAAATCCAATCCCTCAAATTCACTTTTAAAATGCTAGTAAATTTGAGCAGATAGTATTTTGGAAGTAAACCTACAACGCTAACGAATCGAAATTTGTGATAATTTTCATTGTATAATTTATTGAAAATCAATATAATTTTCTTACGTTAGTCAGTATTAAAATAAAAGAATGATTAAGGAATTGATAAGAAGTAACTGGCATGAAATTGAGTTATCTCATTCAGCATTTGATATCCAGTCAATCGAATATAGAAATCCTGAAAATCTAAAATCATTCAGAGATAAATATAACAACTCAACCTTTTTGAGATTTAGAGATAAAGTTTACATATGGGGCAACATAGCTTTTGACAGAGTAGTTACTCAAAATATTAAAAAAGGTGTTGACGACTTTCTAATTTCTAAAATCATTTCAGAATCAATGTTGAATCAGTTTTATTCTGAACCAAAATTATTCATAACAAAATCGTTTGGACTAATTAGAATCACTGATTATCGCGTAGATATCTCAAACAATGATTTTCCATATCTGAACACATACAGAAGCTACAACCTAACATTCAGTTCGTTAATAATTAATAACGAACTAAAGTATGGCTTCAATATTACCTCTGGAATCAGCCATCAGATAACTTGGGGACTTGAGGAATTTAATGACAATGATCTATCTACTGACAACCTAACAATCCTAGATAACGGAAAAGTTAGAGCTGACTCAACTGCCATTTATAAAATAAGCAACTTATATGGGGACTCTAGCAAATTAAAAAAATCAATTGAGAAGCTAACTGAAGAAAGTATTCAAATAACTTGCTGCAAAGCTTTTGTGAAAGAATTTTTCAATCCCAATAAAGCAGATTTCAAACTACCAGGAAGCTGTAAAATTGAAAAAATTGTAAAATCCGATTTTCAAAAAAAATCCAGCGTAATTCACAAAAGTTGTTTTGAAAAATTGGAAGATCCCAAATATTATTTTTATCGCAATGCAACCCCACCTGCAAATACTGTAAAGTATGCAATGCGAAGTAAAATAAAATATAACAAGCCTACAACTTATGATAATTTTGAAAACAAAGATATTACCATTGGAGTGGTTTTCCCTAAAGAGCACCATCTAAAAATAGCGACTTTCACTAAGGCTATACAGGAAGAACTCTGCACTATTTACAGAATCCCAAAAGAAAACTTTAAATACGAAACTTTTCCAATTGAAGATTCTAATTTAAAATCCTATCAAGAAATTCTTCAAAATGCGAAAGATATAGATCTTGCGATTGTTGTAGTTGATGAGATACATGAATTACTACCTATACACGAATCACCATATTACTTTTGTAAAGCTGAATTCATCAAAAGAGGTATTAATAGTCAAGAAGTCCAAATCCAACAAATTAACAAGTTCATTGCAGATCACAAATCTGGTTTTACTAATTATGCTGATCACACTATATCTCTAAATATTTATGCCAAATTAGGCGGGGCTGCTTGGACTGTAAAGCCAAAAGGAGAACATCGAAATGAACTTGTCATTGGAGTTGGGGCGACAACAGACAAAGAAGGCATTCCTCAAATAGGAATGACTTCCGTATTTAGGGGTGATGGAAAATATCTTGTAGGAGATGTAGCTGCTGTAACTAGTGTTGAAGATTATAACAAGCATTTATACACTGTTTTAACAAAAAATATAAACAATTGCCTAGAAGCTAAAATTTTAGATTCTTCTAAGGCGGTCTATTTAGTCTTTCATTTATTCAAGAAACCAGGTTACAGTAATGAAATAGAAGCATTGAATAGTGTGATCGAAGGTTTTAAGGGAATTGAATTTAAATATTCTTTTGTCTATGTGGGCGACGGACATAATTTTAGATTTAATAAATATAAAAAAAATACTGATCAAGAATCGACCATATTAGTTGATTTACCAAGAGGTACATATATAAATGTGAATGAGGTATTGTCCTTTATAGCACTAAGAAAGAACAGTTCAACTTGTTGCAAAATAGAAATTGATAGAAGATCTAATGTTATAAATATGGAATACCTAGCAAAACAAGTTTATGATTTTTCAAACTTGTCTCATTCGAGTTTTAATAAGCAGGCTTCGCCAATAAGTATAAAGTATTCAAAATTAATGGCTCGAATGAGTAGTAAACTAAAACTAGTCGATGGCTTTTACATGTCCCAAATTTCAATGCCCGACAATTCACCATGGTTTCTATGAATTTGGCTTCCAAAATATCAGAACTTCAAGCACGGTATAGTAACCACTTTGACTTAGGAGGTTTATGCTTTCAATATATTTCACAAATAATTGACAATTCTCAAATTGAGTCAATTATCGATTCTTTTGAAGGCTTTTTGGAAAAGTCAGCCGCTTATGGTTTTTTAAGCATTAATTCTCCTGAAATTAAGTTTGATGAAATATATAGCCAACTGAGTAACCCTATCATTAAAAAGTCAATTTCTGTTTTCCATATCATAGGTATATCTCTATTGTTCAAAAATGAAAATGATTTTAGATATCAGTCGTTAATCAATGAATGGTTTGAACATAAATCAATAAGAGTAAAATTTCTCATTTCGAAAATATTTTCCGAATATGAAAGTCAATTTATTCAGGATCTTTCTGGCAACAACAAAGAGAACTTCGAAACCAAACTTCTAAAAAAGAGATTCTTAAAGGATAGCTATAATGACTTGCAATACCCTGCCAATTTTGATTTAGATGACATTATACACTTACTGTTGCTTCTTGAATTCAAGAATAATCAAGTTCTTCAATATGAAAAAGATAAGAAAGAATTATTAGAAGCAGTCCTTTTTTCAACAAGAGAAATTCAAAGTAAACACAGACTATTTAATAATAATGAAGATCAATACAATAGTGTTTTACACTCAATGCTGTCAATGAATTTTACTGTAGAGAATCAAAGTCAAAGAGGAGTTTCTGGTACAGGTAATACTTTTGGTGAATTGGATTTAAAAGTATTTACAAAAGAAGAAAAATATCCTCTTTCGATAATCGAAGCTTTTGTAATATCATCTATTAAAACAGAATATATATCTAAGCACTTAAATAAATTGACTCTCAACTATGACCCAAATGGTCTATCAAGAAACTATGCAGTAGTATATGTAAACAATTCAAATTTCAATGACATTTGGCAAAGATATTTAACGTTCATACAAGAGTTTGACTATTCTTCAGAATTTCAAGAAAAGCTCATTATCGATAGTACGGCAAATTTTCCAATATTCACTAACATTAAAATTGCAATAGGAACTTTTCTTTACAACCAGATGCCAATAGAAGTTTATCACCTATTTTTAAACATGAGAAAAACTCCACCTAACAAAAGCATATGACGTCCAACCCTCCCATTCGGTCAGGCAGGCGCATATGCGAACCGTTGCCTTCAATCTATAAGAAAAATAATCGGATAAAAATCGGATAAGAATCAGATAATTCAATAATTAAGTTTATTTTTGGATAAAAATCAGATAAATATCAAATATTTTGTAATGGAATCCAAGTTAACATTCGATTTTAAAACCAATCAGCAAATAATAAGGAAGATAGCCTTTATAGATTCATTTAGAGGGAAATGGACGGGACTAGAAGTTAAAGAATCGATTTATCTTAAAGAATTAAAGCAAATAGCCACAATTGAAAGCATTGGATCGTCAACAAGAATTGAGGGTTCAACATTAACTGATGAGGAAGTAAAAAATCTGATCAACGCCGTAAAAATTACTTCATTTAAAACAAGAGATGAGCAAGAAGTATTTGGATATTATGAGGTACTAAATATAATTTTGGATTCTTATGATGCAATAGACCTAAAGGAAAATCATATCCATCATCTTCATAAGTCATTATTGCAGGTAAGTTCAAAAGATGAAAGTCATAGAGGTAATTACAAGAAATTATCAAATAAAGTAGTAGCAAATTATCCTGGTGGGCGTCAAAAAATAATTTTCAATACAACTGATCCCTTTTTGGTAAAAGGAGAAATGGAAAGTTTGATTGGTTGGGCAAACAAGAATTTAGAAAATGAAGAATTACACCCATTAATAATTATTGCAACTTTCGTGTATGAATTTTTATCAATCCATCCATATCAAGATGGAAATGGAAGGCTTTCAAGGTTATTAACAACCTTATTGCTATTGAAACAAGGGTATGATTTTATGCGATATGCCTCAATGGAAATTGAAATAGAAAAGAAAAAAAAGGAATACTATAAAGCACTAATGAGTGCTCAGAAAAATCGGGGAACGAAGAAAGAAATTATTAATCAATGGATTCTGTTTTTTTTAGAAACACTGGAAGCAACGATAAATAAATTGGAGGATAGATACGCTAAGATAAAGAAAAAGAAAAGTTACTTGAATGAAAGGCAAAAGGAATTGGTGAAATTTATTGAAGAAAATGAACCGGTGAAAATTAGCGATATAACGACATCAATAACAGACTACACTTCAGCTACTATAAAAAAGGATATGAAGTATTTGTCGGATGAAGGAGTAGTAAAAAGAATTGGAAAAGCAAGGGCAACAATTTATGTGATTAGTGATAAGGATAGGAAAGAAGACTAAAGCGAACAAAAGCATATGACGTCCAGCCTTCCCATTCGGTTATGCCGTCGCATATGCGAAACGTTCTCTACAAGCTCAAAACAACAAAATATGATAACCATAGATTTCGCTAAACAGTTCTCCGAAAATTGGACAAAAGATTGGAATTCTCATAATCTCGAAAAAATATTATCTCATTATACTGATGATTTTACGATTGAGAGTCCACTTGCTTTAAAAAGACTTCCTGAAACTAATGGAATCGTAATTGGAAAAGATAATGTCAGAAAATATTGGAATATTGGACTCGAATCAAACCCTAATTTACACTTTGAAATTATTAATGTATTAATCGGAGTTAATAGTATTACTATCTATTATATAAATACAGCAACAAATAAAAAATCTGCTGAATTAATGATATTTAATGACAACAAAAAGGTTGTTAAAGCAATCGTAAACTACTCTGAATAAAAATACTACAGAATGATTTACATTACACAACTAATATCAGACGAAATGGAAAGAAAAACGAATGATAGAAACGTTAAGAAAGTTGGCCGTTAAATAAAGCCAAAAAGGCCACAAGTTGAAATCAATCACAAACTTCACTTAGGATTTAATATGAAAAGAACATCAATCAAAATCTGGAAACTACATTGAATGAGCGCATCAGAAAAAAGGGAATATGAGTCTTTTCCTTAATCAAACAATTTGGATAAATTGAAACTTGCAAAGAAATTCGAAAACAGGTAGACATAAGAGTGAAATTGTTTATTTTCTGAAAAAAGACTATTTTACAAATACTAAAAATTACGTATAAACATTAATCAATATGCAATTACATAGCGGAGGTAAAAACGAATATATCAGAGCACTAAAGGAACAAAGAGAAAAGGAAATAAAAGATGTTAGAAATAACCAAGAATCCGATTCTAAAAAGCTTTCTCTAATCCAAAAAATCAGATTAAAATTTTCTAAATTAATTAAAGATTCAGATGAAGCGCTATTTCTAAGAAACGATTGATTAAATATTGAAACATTCTGTAAGGCATTTATTGAAAATCATATAAAGCCCACAGAGTGTAACAGGGGCAGCACATTACATGTGACATGACGATCATGCTTCCTTCGTCAGCACGCCGCATGTAACTAGGACAAAAAAAGAGATGATTAACAAAATAATATATATAATAATTCTACTCACATTTCTAAGTTGCAACCAAAACAGTTCAGAATCAAACTCACAAATCATAAACGAAGACATTGAAAGACTAAGCATCTTAACAACATTTTCAAAAGAAAAATACATTCAAGATTTCAATCAATTTGTCAACATCCTCAAAGACAACCACCCTCAATTGAATGAGTACATTTCGAAAAAAGACTTCGCTGTATTAATAGAAAAGAAAAAGAACCAAATTGAAGATAAACTCAAAATTGGAGAATTTATTTGGTTATGCCGTTCTCTAGTAGCCGAAGTTGGTTGCGGACATACTGTCGTTCCTACACTTGGGTTAACTTATTTTTTACCCGATTTTCTTCTATTCCCATTGACAGTAAATTATATCGACAATCAGTTATTTGTAACCGACCCATTGGAAAATGCGGCTAGCCTTTCAAAAGGTAGTGAGATTTTGAAAATAAACGGGATGGGTGTTAAGGAATTAAAAACCGAAATGTTTAAACATATTTCCTCAGATGCAAATAATTTGAGTTTTAAAGAAGAATATATCAATCAGAGTTTTATGGAATACGCAGCATTTGTATTCAAATTTACCAACAAATATGAAATTGAATATTTAAAAGATGGTAAGTCAAATTCAACTGTTTTAAAGCAACTTGATAGCTATGAAGAAGCAAATAATCAAGAAACATGCGTAAATAATTTGTGTTATGAAACCGAAAATAATGTTGCTATAGTTACTATAAGAAGTTTCTATTACTACAGAGAAAATTTTGAAACGTTTAAGGAGTTTATTGACAGTTGTTTTGTCGATATCAACAAAAAACAAATTGAAAATCTAATTATAGATTTAAGAAATAATGGTGGAGGTGATCCATACTGCGGTGCCTATTTGTTACAACACATTGCTGACAAACCTTTTCAATATTATAAAACCGGCACATTCAACTATCTGGATTTGCAAAAAGAAATAGGACTTAACCCTAATCGATTCAAAGGAAAACCATATATTTTGATTAATGGAAAATGTGCATCAACAACTGGACAACTTTGTGCCCTAATTAAAGAGGGTAAATTCGGAATATTCGTTGGTCAAGAAACTGGAGCGACCTACAGATGTAATGCCACCGTTAAATCACATACACTGGCAAATACAAGTATAACTCCTTTTGTAGCAACGAGAACATTTGAATCCAACGTTGAGTATTTACCAAAAAACAAAGGAATCAGTCCTGATTACGAAATAAAGCCTAGTATCTCAGACATATTGAAAAATGAAGATACTGCCTTGAAATACTGTAAGAGCTTAATACAATGAACGAGTACCTACAGCTAACATTATATAAGACGACCATATCTGCTTCTTACCTCCCAGAGATGGCGCTTTGCATATATGTGAAAATATTCATAATTAAAAATCATGAGTAAGTTACAAGAACGTTTACGTAAGAATATTTTTGAAGATGAAATCAATCCCAAAGAGTCTTTCAACCATTTTTGAGCCTTGCTAGCTGATCGCAGGAAGGCACAGTTATCCCTTGATAACAGCTCTACTACTATGGAAATTGACTGTCTGTTTAATTTGAAGAATAAATAATGGAAAAGGAATATATCAGCGCACTGACCACCGAATTTAGTCAATCAGCTAACCCAGCACTTGCCAAGCAGCAATCCGCTTACCTGAAGCACAAATTTTCTTTTTACGGAATGAAGACGCCAGATCGAAGAGCCCTTCAAAAACCGTTTTTAGCAAAGGACTTTCTCCCATCCAAAGACCAAGCATTTAAAATGGTAAAAACCCTATGGGGAAAACCACAACGAGAATACCATTATTTCGCCCAGGAGCTTGCATTCAAGTATAAAAAGCAACCTGACCCTTCTGATATCGAATTGTTTGAATTTCTCATAACAAACAATTCTTGGTGGGATACAGTTGACATGATTGCCACGAAGCTGGTGAGCAACTATTTTTCAAACTACCCAGATAAACAGCAAACATTTGTACAGAAATGGCTAGGTTCTGGAAACATCTGGCTACAACGCACCGCCATCATTTATCAATTAAAATACAAGGAAAAAACGGATCTCCGATTATTGGAACACGCGATCAGTCAATCATTGGGTAGCAAGGAGTTTTTCATCAATAAAGCCATCGGCTGGGCATTAAGAGATTACAGTAGACGAGACCCCGATTGGGTAATTCAGATTACAGAAAAATACCCATTAAGTAATCTAAGCAAAAGAGAAGCGCTAAGGCTCATTAATAACTAACAACAAGAAGCCCCAAGACGCACAACGTAAAACACATTGAAAATTAAACATTACTCCTCTGGTAATTTGAGTTTAAACACTCTTATATCACCTCTAATTAGCAGAGTAGAGTCAATATATGGTTGGAACGCAGCGGATTCATCTATTTTTCTTGAATTGGAATACAAGTATTTCACATTATGTTTGGGCAACAAATCTTTTATCCACATCGGCTTAAAGCTGTCGTCTCCATAGATGTATCCAATTTTGTCTATTCGATAGGAAAACACACATCTTGATTTGTCATTGAAAATAATACAGGGCTCGTGATTAGGTACCGCATTTTTTAGTTCCTCAGAATATTTAAAGAGATCAGCACTCAGGTAGGAGGTTTCTACTTGCCACATTCGTTTTGTTACTTTTGGCGTATGATTGATGCTCCAATTACAAAGAATTCCTAGGAGGATTATTCCATATTTGAATCTATTTATTAAATGAACACCAAATCCAATGACAAAAAATAGCCAAGGGAGGAACGGCATCATGTAATAATCATGACCAACTCCAATTGGTTTAAATTCCAATAACAGATAGACAAAAGTAATGACGATCAAGCTGAATATCCAAGCATAGGACCTCCAATTGTTAAGAAAGCTTAGCAAGCCCAACACAACCAATATCCAAGTCGGTTGTGAAAGGATAATATAAGGAAACATAACATTCACATGATAGGTAGCAATTTTTAAATATTCATCCAAAACAAAGTTGTCACCAAACCCCATCAATACAGGATTATTGGTCCAATTGGGCATGACCCATAGATACCAAGCAAAGGCTGGAACAATAAGCAACAGTTGTATAAGAGCATATTTGATCAATGATTGATCTACTTTTTTGTTCTTAATAATGTCATGAAAGAAGAAGGTGATACTCAAAATCGAGAACATCAGGTAAGGAAGCTTACTTAGTGTCGCAAGAAGTAAAAACAATCCCGCTAAGATGAGATGACTGAACTTCTCTGAATCCCTGTGTTTTAATATAAAATAAATGTAGAATAAACCACCGCATAAGGCTAAGTTGTCAGGAAGTGGATTTATCGTATAAGAAAAAAACAAAGGCGTGTACATGAACAAAATCGCAGTGACTAATGAGGTCAACCAGTTTTCAAATAAGATTTGGACAATCCCAAACAGGCAGAATATTGAAAAAATACCAATGATGAAAATCAGATTTCTCGTCACAGAAATGCCCTCACCAAAGACTCTTTGAAACTGCGCAATGCCCCATTGCATAATAGGGAACTCATATCTTAACATTAACGTTTTTCCCGATCTTAGTCTATTTGAACGTGGATTTAAAATGTTGTTGTCATGCCTTACAAAGTTTCTGATATTCCACATCGTCTGGGACTGTCGCCAGGCATGAATTCCCTGAATATCTAGATCAATGTATTTTGCATGTTGCACGTAGCTTGTCATTACAAATACAAGAAGAATGAAAATAGATTGAAGCTTCGTTAATTTCATTTATCGACTAAATATAGTATTGTTCATCTCTGCAAATATATAGTAATTTGTTAGGAAGATCTTTATTGAGGAGTAAAGTTCTTTTGAAACTTTCTTATTTCAATCAATTGAATTTTGATGATTGATTGCATATCTTGAGTGAAAAGAATACTGGTAAAATGAGGTTTGCACATACAAATATTGTAAGCACCAACTGGAAAGAACTCGTAGATTTCTATGTAAAGACGTTTGACTGTCAAATTGTTCCTCCTTTAAGAAAACAATCAGGAAAATGGCTTGATAGAGGAACAGGAGTAGAAAATGCTTCACTAGAAGGCGCACACTTATTACTTCCCGGACACGGAGAAAATGGACCCACACTTGAAATATACCAATATGGGAACATCGAACAACAAGATTTTATACCACCGAACAAAAGAGGATTCGGACACATCGCCTTTGAAGTCGAAAGTGTTGAAGAAGTTGTAAAAGACCTATTACAAAATGGAGGAAGCTTGTTCGGTGAAACAACCAAAAGAGAAATCCACGGTGTCGGTGAAATTACCTTTGTCTATGCAAGGGATCCAGAAGGAAATTTAATCGAACTACAAAGTTGGAAAAAGGTTCATCGTTGAACACAATGCAACTGGCTTAATTACTTTTTAAGCTGCTCGCCTCAAAATTATCAATTATCAACTGTCAATTAACTCTTGTGTTACCGCTCCACATTAGAAAAAATACCGTTATTCGCGGACCAGAAAACCCGATCAAACCCACTAATATCTTTGTCCATAGTAAAGTCGCTCGCATCATACAAAGAAAACAGCCCATTGTTCTGACTCCAAAGTATTCGGTCCTTCCCTGTAATTTCATAGCCAGGACTGTCTGTTAACTGATCACCGTCACCTCCATAAAGCGCATATCTGCCAGTAGATACCTCCTTTTGGCTAAAACCTCCATTCATATAACCATTTTCAGTTCTAAAGTCAAACGTCAACAGATTGTTTACTGGTGAATTTGCAGTCGCACTCAAGGCGCCTAAATGATTTCGGTGTTCAATAAGTGCGTAAACTGGAGTCTGTGGATTTAAGGTAACTGGTGATGGAAAGTACACCGTTCCATCCTCCATAAGCAGTGCTGCGGTCTTTGCAACCTGTGATGCCTTGGTAATAGACGTTCTAAAGCTAATTAGCACCCAGTCTACGGGCTTTTGTCCCGTTTGTGAAACGACAGCTTGATAATCGGTATCCGTCCAGTTAGCGCCTTCTGTCCCATTATAATTCCAAGGAGCAATTGAGTACGGTTGGCCTGCAGGAGTTGCCGTGCCACCAGCAGGCGTTTGACCGGGCAATAGACCTGCGTCAAAAAGGTCCGTACGCATTGTGGTAGCATACTGATTGTTACTAACGTATAGCGCGCCTTCCAACCAAGCAGATACGGCAAGATTATCTCCTCCAGAAACGGTCACAACTGTTTGCAAATCATTGTAGCCAGTCGATGCCTCCCAAAGCCCAGTGTTCGCAGTACGTATACTGAAGTTAGGGTTGTTGGATAGGCTTGTTTCTGGATCGTTTAAGTTTAAAAATACATCATAATCTCCATTCGGTAATCCAGAAGCAGGAATAGCAGCACTCAATGTCTTTGTTACACCATGTGCGGGCAACCATAGCCGAGCGTCCTGACCTTGAGGAACAATTGAAAAAGAGTACTCACTCTGGTCAGCTTGACTTCTAAACACTAGATTGACGTTCCTAGGATTGTAAGGGCGAGAAAAGCCATCATTTGCCATTTCTATGGAGACATCAATGTTCTGATTTCCAGATACGGTTTGCGTAATGGTAGAGTTGATTAGCCTAAACCGATAGCCCAATCGTCTCACCACTTCATCAAAACAGCCTTCAGTTTGCCATTGAGCCAATACAGCCGGGTGGTAGCCATCATTGATATAAGACCAATGATAATCTTCCAGATCACTTAGTGCATTTGTACAATTTGAAAAGCTACTCGTTCCGCAAGACTCACCACCCATTACGTAGTATTGACTTTCTCCAGCTGCGTACTGACGTCCCTTTACGTTGTCGCTAAAGGTATAGTCATTCGCAGACACAAGAAAACAATCACTATGAAATGCGATTCTACTCAAATTACTACCACTATATGCATCATTGATTGTGATTGAATCATCAGGAATCGTTAATTGATACATTTGAGCTTTCCCTTCTGGATAACGGTGTGAAACCATTCTGTTGGTCGGCATGATGTCTAGTAACTTATCTAAAACCTCTTTTCGATCGATTCTTCCTTGTGTAGTAGAGGCTGGTTGGAAATAATCAGAATAAAACCATTCTCCCCAAATACCAATAAAACCTGCTTGTAATGTAGCAATTACATCACTGTTTGCTTGAAGAATTGGAGTCAGTTGGTCGATATGCTGTAAGACGATTGCTTTACTAGCATCACCAAACGGGCCTTGAGAGCTTCCATTCCAAGTATTAATGTATGAAAATCGAATGATGCCTTTTACCCCACCATTTCTCATGTTTGTAAAATCTTGTTCGATCTTAGTTAAAGTCGCATTGTCAATAGGCCCAGTTTTAAAGTTATCGAGGATAAAGTATCTAAATACTAATGTAATATCCTCGTTTCTAATAGACTGTACTTCAGCAAGTGTTAGCGGGTTGTAATTGGAAGCATACGTATCCGTATATCGATACAGTCCCTTCTCCGGATTTTGTACGATAGCATTTGATCCATTGTAGGTTACCGTTGGGTTTTGAGGATTTCCTCCTTGCGTTATTGTTACTGGGTTTTGCAAAGCATTGTAACCCGTAGTTCCTTCCCACAGTCCAGTATTTGCAGTCCGAATGCTATAGTTTGGATTGTTGCTTAAGGTTGATTCAGGATCTGAAAGATTCAAGAATAGATCATAATCTCCAACTGGTAATCCTGAAGCGGGAATGGAAGCAGTCAACGTCTTTGTAAGACCATGTGCTGGTAACAAAAGGCGAGCGTCTTGTCCTTGGGGGACAATAGAAAACGTATACTCACTTTGATCAGCTTGGCTTCGGAAAACGACCTCCACATTCCTAGGATTGTATGGTCGTGCAAAGCCATCGTTCGCCATTTCAATCGTGATGTCAACATTCTGACTTGTTTCTACAGAAGGTGAAACGGTTGAGTTGATTAGGCGAAATCGGTAGCCTAATCTACGAACCACTTCATCATAACAGCCTTCATTTTGCCATTGTGACATAACTGCGGGATGGTAATAATCATTGAGATAAGACCAGTTATAAGTTTCCAAATCACTAATCGCGTTTGTACAATTGGAGAAGCTACTCGTACCACACGACTCGCCTCCCATCACATAAAAGTCTGATTCCTGAGCAGCATATGCTCGTCCGTTTGTATTGTTATCGTAAGTATAGTCATTTGCTGAGACCAGAAAACAATCGTTATGGAAGGCGATTCTGCTCAGAGCACTTCCACTATAAGCATCACTGAGTCCAATAGCACCTCCAGGAACTGAAACCCCATACATTTGCGCTTTTCCTTCTGGATATCGGTGAGACACCATTCTGTTTGTTGGCATCACATCTAGCAACTTATCTAATACCTCTTTTCGGTCAATTCTGCCTTGTGTTGTCGAAGCTGGTTGGAAATAATCAGAATAAAACCATTCACCCCAAATACCGATAAAACCTGCTTGTAACGTAGCAATCACATCACTATAATTCTGTAGAATTGGAGTCAACTGGTCAATGTGTTGCAAAACGACTGCTTTACTTGCATCGCCAAATGGTCCTTGTGAACTTCCATTCCAAGTATTGATGTATGAAAATCGAATGATCCCTTTTGCTCCACCATTGCGCATTGCAAGCAAATCCTGCTCAATTTTATTGAGTGTTGCATTGTCAATAGGGCCAGTTTTGAAATTATCAAGAATAAAGTATCGAAAGATGAGTGTAATGTCTTTATTCGTCCGCGCACTTTGCACTTCGGCTACCGTTAATGGCGTATAGTTAGAAGTGTAAACAGCGGTATATTGGTACAATCCTTTTTCTGGATTTGGAACTATTGTATTTGTACCGTTATAAGTAACCGTATTTCCTAGTACGTTTGAGAGTAGGAATCCAATTAGTATAAAAACAAAGAATGTTTTTTTCATAATAGTCTGTAAATTAATGTTCAAGCAGGAATTCATTTCATTATTGTTTAATTGTTTTTGAACCCTTTTGAAAATGAAATCGTCCATAAAGTTAGTCGTTAATTTAATATTGTCTATCATTATTAATGAAAACTATTATCGTTGAATATTGGAGAAAATACCATTGTTTAATGACCAAAAGACTTTATCGAATCCAGTAATGTCTAAATCCATTGTAAAATCACTATTGTTATACAAGGCAAAATTCCCATTTTCCTGACTCCAAAGAATCCTGTCTTTCCCAGTAATTTCATAGCCAGGCCCATCTGTTTCTTGATCACCATCTCCACCATACATTACCCAACGGCCAGGGGTGATTTCCTTTTGGCCAAAACCACCGCCCGTGTAACTATTGCCTAAGCTGAAATCATGCGTTAGTACACCATTTACTGTAGGAACTGCTGAAGCAGACATCACCGCTAAATGATTTCTATGCTCCACTACGATATAGACAGGAACGGAAAAAGGCTGATTAAATACACTTTTACTAGGAAAATAAACGGTTCCATTCTGTAAAAGTAAAGCCGCTACTCTAGTAATTTCTGTTGAGTTCGCTATGCCACTTCTAAAACTAACCAGAATCCAGTCTATTGGTTGCTGT
Organism: uncultured Saprospiraceae bacterium; assembly: GCA_937959115.1. Lineage (GTDB taxonomy): Bacteria > Bacteroidota > Bacteroidia > Chitinophagales > Saprospiraceae > JAHDHB01. The sequence goes on along the minus strand of CALGAW010000010.1, from coordinate 79,995 downwards.
CCTGTCTGGTTGGCAATAGATAAATAATCTGTATCTGTCCAGTTTCCGCCTTCAGTACCGCTATAGTTCCAAGGTGGTCCTTGATATGGATGTCCTTGAGGTGTTGGAGGAACAGTAGGAGAGACTGGGGCTTGTCCAGGCAGTAATCCAGCTAGAAAGAGATCATTTCGCATTTCAAACAAATACTGATTGTTTGCAAAAAGCGCTCCTTCCAATTCTACCTTTAATACAACTTCAGTTGGTCCTGCTGTTTGCCCTGTCTCATGTGCACCCAAATCATACCCGCCACCATTGGGGCGTGGTGTTTGATCTAAATCAACCGTTACGTCTGCTAGTGTTACGCCTTGGTCTACAACCGCTGTAGGGCTTCCTGAAAGCCTTAAATCGCCATTTGCAAGATCGACAAACCAACTTCCTTGTGCTTGTTGATTATTGGAATATACATTTGCGGTACCGCCATCTCTAGGTCCAATTACCTTATTTGTCAAGTTGTTTGCAATGTCTACATTCGTTGTCGCTGGAAATCGGTACTCGATCGCTCTGAAACTTTGTACGAAGACCGTATTGTTATAGATTTTTGTATCTGGGCAATGCTCTAAACCGATCCCTACATCATTGAAAGGATCAACACCCTCATTGTAAATTGTATTGTTTCGAATAATTCCTCCAACAATTCCATTTGCAGGATCGTTTCCTAGTCCAAAGCCAATCCCTCTATCACAGTTTACAATTTCATTTCGTTCTACCGTAATGTTTGAGCCTGTCCGCCAGAAGTGAACAGCGTGTTCTGCGATTGCAAAGGAAGGAGAAGCAATATCTCTAAATACATTGTCGCGAATAAGCCAGTTATCTCCTTCATGGACATCAATTCCTCCAATGTACCAATTCGGGCCAATTCCAGCCGTATATTCAAACAAAGAACATTGCACTTGACCATTATCAGAACCATCGCCACCACTTGATCCCTTAATCATTTGCTCATATAGGTCAACAAATCTGACATTATGGACATAGAGGTAGTCACCATCAGTTTGAATGCCATGATTCCCTACATTTCGAATGGTCAAGTCAGCGACGACATTGTTGTCGCCTACAAAGTAAAACCCGTTCACAGTGGTTGGATTGTTGTCCACCATGCCATCGCCTTCTAAGATACATGCATTTCTATTACCGCTAGCACTTCTAATGACAATGTTGCTTGCCGTAACATAAGGATAGGAATTGACATCAGCAATTCGATGCACCCCATCAGCAATTAGGATCGTCATGTTTCCTCCAGTACTATTTGCTTGGTTGATCGCTTGTCTAAACTGAGCAGCATTAGAAACATTTACTACAGTGCCGATGGTATAGTTGCAGGGTTGTACTGTGTTCGTTTTTACTTGTTGCACTGTACAGTTACAATTAGGAGTTGAAGGTGGAGGTGGCTGGTTGCCTACCTCATAAGCTCCTAGGTCATATCCTGCGCCACTAGGGCGTGCTGTTTGGTCTAAATCAACCGTTACGTCTGCTAGTGTTGTTCCTTGGTCTATCACTGCACCAGGGCTTCCAGAAAGCCTTAGATCGCCAATTGCGGGATTGACAAACCAGCTAGCAGTTGCTTGTACATAATTTGAATAAACAGTTGCAGCTCCTCCATTTCGAGAAGTGATTGGTTTATTCGTAAGATTGTTTGCAATATCAACATTTGTCGTAGTTGTCCATCTATATTCAATTGCATTTTGATGTTCAATGTGAATTGTGTTGTTATACACTTTGGTATTCGGACAAGATTCTAAACCAATACCAACATCGTGGAATTGATCGTTTCCATTGTTATAAATAGTGTTGTTTCGGATAATGCCACCATTTTGTCCATTTGCTGGGCCATCTCCAAGTCCAAAACCAATGCCTCGGTCACAGTTTACAATTTCATTTCGTTCAACGGTGATGTTGGACCCTGATCGCCAAAAGTGTACTGCATGTTCAGCTGTTGAGATAGATGGAGACGCTATATCTCTGAACACGTTGTCTCTGATAATCCAGTCATCGCCTTTGTGGACATCAATTCCTCCAATGTACCAATTGGGGCCGATTCCTCCCGTATATTCAAACAAAGAACACTGAATTCTTCCATTATCAGATCCATCTCCCGAACTTGTTCCTTTTATCATTTGTTGATAGATGTCTACAAATCGGACGTTGTGCACATACAATTCATCACCATTAACTGAAATAGCATGGTTGCCCATATTACGAATGGTCAAGTCCGCAACTACGCTATTATTTCCTTGGAAGCTCAATCCGATCACTGTAGCTGGATCGACATCTAACATCCCAGTTCCTTCTAGAATGACGGCATCTCTGTTCCCACTTTGGCTACGGATCACAATGTTACTTGCTGTAATGTAGGGGTAAGAACTAAGGTTTGCGACCTGGTACACGCCATCTGCCATTAGTATTGTCATGTTTCCACCACTGCCATTTGCTTGATTGATGGCTTGCCTGAATTGACTTGCAGTAGAAACATTGACCACTGTTCCAATTGTGGTTGTGCAGGGTTGGACAGTGTTGTTTTTTACTTGTGAAACGTTACAATCACACACTTGTGCAGATATTGTTGAGTAAGTGCTTAAATAGCACATTACTGTCAAGAAAAATAGTTTAGTTTTCATAGACAATTTGGTTTAATAATCTTGATTGAACAGAGGAGTTTTACTGAAAATATTCTGGTAGAATACATTCTATTATTCTAGAGGATTCGAATAATATCTTAAATTTAAAGAAAAGAATTCATACCTCATAATCAATAATCTAAGAATCCTTACGGCTTTAAAGATAATAATGCTTGTAGCTTGATAAAACGTTTCCAGTGTTCAGCGTTTGTGCTTTCCTTACCACAGGGTTCCTCCATTGGCCTGCCTGCTACACGACTAAAGGCAGGCTGAGTTATAAAACGCTTCCGACGTCTGTCGTTCAAATTAAGTAAATAAGTCGATCTGGGGAGTTGAAATAGATAACTGTTGCACCTAGACGATTAAGGACATTCTAATACTAAACATTAATAATTATCGCCGTCTGTTCTTGTTTTTCTTATAATCCATAAAAATGAATTCTCCTAAACCTTGGAGGCTACTGTAAAAGGCTTTACCGTTATTTGCTTGGGTAAATTGCTCTACAAAATCGACTAGATATGGATCTTTTGCGATCATGAATGTGGTGATAGGGATATCAATTTTTCGACATCGAGTAGCAAGATTGAGTGTTCGTCGAATGATTTGCCGATCTAGTCCCCAACTGTTTTTATAATACTTCTTACCTTTCTTGATACAAGTAGGTTTACCATCTGTAATCATAAAAATCTGCTTGTTAGGATTTCGACGACGGCGTAGCAGATCCATTGCAAGCTCAAGGCCAGCAACAGTATTAGTGTGATAAGGCCCAACTTGTAAATAGGGGAGATCCTTTACCTCAATTTGCCAAGCATCGTTGCCAAAAACCAAAATGTCAAGCGTGTCTTTCGGATACCTAGTCTGGATTAGCTGAGCTAATGCCATTGCTACTTTCTTTGCTGGCGTAATCCGATCTTCGCCGTACAATATCATACTATGAGAAATATCAATCATTAAGACTGTGCTCATTTGACTTTGGTAGTAGGTTTCCCGTACTTCCAAATCATCTTGCGTAAGTCTAAATTCGTCTAGGCCGTGATTGATATAAGCATTTTTGAGAGAATCAGACATCGCAATGTTGTCTAACCGATCACCAAATTGATAAGGGCGCCTATCCGAGGTGTTTTCATCACCGTTACCTGTAAAGTTAGTATTATGATTGCCTCGTTTTGACTTTTTAAGCAATCCAAAAATATCCTCTAAGGCTTGTTGACGGAGCGCGATTTCTATTTTCTTGGTTGGTCTAAAACCTGGGTTCTGAGGATCGGGATTGTCGATGTATCCTTTGTCGATTAAGTCTTGAATGAAGTCTGCCATTCCGTACTCATCGTTGGTGATGTTATGCTCGTTATCTATTTGGTTAAGCCAAGAAAGTGCTTCATTGACATCACCACTTGTGTAGATGAGGATATCCTTAAAGAGTTTGAGTAGTTGCTCAAAAATAGAACCTTCTTCTTCATCAGGAACATATTCTTTAAATTGCCATCCTATCATGTTTGAGTTCTTAGTAATTAGTTTGATCGCTTACCACCTCTAAGCGATACAGCATTGAGATATCTGTTCATAATCAGGACGATCTGAGACGGATTGATGGATAAACTGTTCACGAACAATACCATCTCGAATGATAAAAACGCCTGGCATTTGAAACCCATCTCCAATGATTTTACCAATGCCTAGCTTTCGAACAACACCTGCCTCGAAACCTCTTATCCATGTATTTAAGCCAAACAGCTGCTTGAAATTGCCTTTTACTAGCCCAAATCGTTCATACAATTCACATTCTTCATCAGAAATATGTACAACGTTTTCTAGTTTAAATTTTGGGAAATATTCATCTGCTTCAGCATTTGTAGCCATGTGTACATAGACGATTTTAACACCCATTTCTCTCAGTTTGCCTTGTTTCTCAGAAATATCCGCAAGGGCTTCTCTACAAAATGTGCAACCGAAATGCCTAAGAAATATTAGCATGACCGCACTTTCTTTTGATAACTCTGCTAAGGTATTACCAGTGCTTGTCATTACTTCTCCCATTTCTAAAATATCCTGACCGATCATAAGATTTTTTTTACAATTTACTTATACTATTATTGACAATCAACATTTATTAAACAAAAAAAATGGCGGTTTGTTCTTACCATTTGGATTATTGTCAATTAGATAGCTCTATTCAATCTTATCTTCCTTCTAGATAATCCCTCAAATACTCAAACCGTGTGCACAGATTACCGTCTTTAGTCATCCGGGCCCGTTCCAAAACTCCTCCTTCAGTAGGACTAATTAGTTCAGACAAAACATTGTTGATAAACTGCTCTCCAAACGCTTCTGAGGCGTCCCTTGGCATTTCATTGGGAAGGTTGTCAATCGTCATCATATCGACTGTTCCAGCGCCGTGTGGCTCTGTTACGGTCTCCTTGGTGACGTCATACCCAAATATGGGGTCTGCAATCGTACTCGCGTGCAAGGTGCTAGGAATAGAAGAAACAGGTGCAATGTCACAAGTAACATCGCCAATCACTTCAATCTTGAAATCAGATTGCTTCATGTCCTGCTTAGTAAAGAACACAGGAGCTGCATTGTCCCAGTATATCCCATTAATCAACACGTTTGCTTGTTTGGTGAATGGCTCAAAAATAGACTTGTACTGAGCAGGGTTTTCGAAGAAATGATTGAGTTCAAAAGGCGTATTGTCCTTCTTTGCTACATAGTCTTCAGGCGCTAACTGAGTGTATACTGCTTCGTTGAAGGTTTCAGATATGAAATCTTGAGGAGACACTTTTCTGATGTTCATGAAATCAAGGACTTCTGCTGCACCATTAGCGACTCTTCCATTTCCAGTTACCACGATTTTAATAGGAGGTAACGCTAGGCGTTGATAGTGTGCTTTCGCTTCAGCATAATCCTTACAATCCTTCATTCTCTTGAGGTCGTACTTCTTGGATCTCCAACCGTAGGTCATAATAGCATTGTGTGCTCCTACTATACCAGCAAACCGTCCAAAAGCAATCAACCGAGCACCGTTCTCGTTGGTGAGTGTCTCATAATCTACTAGTGAGATGTTGTTTTTGATAATTGCTTGGAGCAGTTTTCTATTGTATGCTTGTTTTTTGATGGTGTGTGAGAAGAAAAAATACATCTTATTCGCTATCAATTTCTCAATAGGAACTTCCTTCACACCCATTAAGATATCATTGTCTTGAACATCATCTACCAGTCGAATGCCCATTTCTTGATATTCTTCATCAGAATAACAGCGTCCCGAGGAGCATTGGACAGAGATGTCAATACTATATTTGTCTATTAGGTAGGCGCACTGGGAAGGCGTCAAGGGTACTCTTGAATCTGGTGGATTCTTCTCTTCTCTAATGATTCCGATTTTCATGGTGCGAAAATATGAAATTACTAGAACAACTTGAGTGAAAAAATAGAATTTGACACGTTCGTCGTTGTTCAAATCTATCTAAAAGACTTTATTCGATTTCCAAATGAAAAGAAGAATGATTAAAAAAGCAAGCGTTTAAATCTTCTTATCGATTGATTAGGTTTGTGTTAGATCGTTTACTGATTCCTTTGAGTGTAAAAAATGCAATTATTTTCTTTTTAAAACGCTTCTTTTTCCTTTAGATTTGAAGTAGTTGGAATCCTAGTGTTAGGAGCGTTTAAATTTTTTATTGTCTGGAAACATCGTTAAATTTAGTGTAAATCATCCTTAAATCCCTAGTTATGTATCACAAGTCAGTTGTATTAACTGTGATCGTTTTTTGGTGCTGCACAATTTCTGCTCAAACGATCACCGTAGATCCTAACATCCGAATGCAGAAGTTTGATGGATGGGGTGCCTCTTTATCTTGGTGGGCCAATCTGGTCGGTGACTACCCACAATCTGAAATTGACAAGATTTGTGATGATTTGACTGATCCTAATGAGCTGAATTTTAATATTTTTCGATATAACATTCATGGTGGTGATAACCCTGCAGTGCATAGTGGAACAACAGCAAATCACTTTAGATGGGACTCTGGAGATATTGATTCGTATAAGTCAAGTGCTTCATCCGGATATAATTGGAATGCGAATGCGAGCCAACGTAAGATTTTACAGGAACTGTTACAACGAAATCCAAATCTGATTCTAGACGCCCAATCCAACAGCCCACCTCATTGGATGACAATAAGTGGATGTACAAGTGGAAACCATAATGCTGCACCCAATCTAAAATCAGGATTTGAAGATGATTTTGCAGATTTCCTTACTGATATCGTGAAACATTATCATGATCATCTAGGAATCACATTTAATACCATCACTCCTACAAATGAACCCAGCTCAGGCTATTGGGGGTTTGGTGGAAACCAAGAAGGATGTGGTATCCTTGCAAATCAGCAAATGGCAATCATTGAAGAGGTTTATACCCAATTACAGACAAAGGGAATGCTTGGATATTGTGGGCTTAGTGGCCCAGATGAAACTAGCTACACTCATACTTGGGATGACATTAACCAATATCAATATGGAGATCGGATATTTGACAAAATTAAGCAAATCAGTACACATAGCTACGAAGGAGAACACAAGGCCGGAATATCAGGATTTGTGCAAGAAAGAGGGTTGAAATTGTATCAGTCAGAATCTGGTCCATTGTATATTGGTCCAATTACTGGGCTCGATAACCATTTGTTTATGGCAGAACGAGTCATTACCGATTTACGAATTGCCAATGTCAATGCTTGGATTGACTGGCAAGCAGCAAGCACGTCTTCTGTTTGGGGGTTTTATACGCTTACGCAAAATGGAACATCCTTAACAAAAAGGAAAAGCTATCATGTAAGAAAACACTTTTCGAAGTTTATAAAACCAGGATATCAAATTATTTATACGAGTGATGATAAAGCAGTTGCTGCTCTTAGTCCGGATAATAAAGAGTTAGTAATCGTACATGTGAATCGTACAAGTGCTCAAAAAACGCTTGACTTTGATTTGACTCAGTTTTGTTATGAAGGGGATCCAGTTACGGTGGTGAGGACGAATGCAAACAATAATCACAATACGTATACAAAGTTAGGTACGAATGGAGCGTTAAATTATAATGCACCTTCGAATACAATTTCAACCTTGGTTATTAATGTAGTTGCCAATCCTCCTAAGACTGTACTAGCAGATGGAATGTATAAAATTCGTAACAAACAAAGCCAGAAGCATATTGCAGTTTCAGGCTTATCTCAAGCAAATAATACGAACATTGTTCAGTGGTTAGATAATGGAGGAGATAACTTTGTTTTTGAAGTAAAGAAAAGAGGGTTTGACTATATGATCAGCCCAAAGTTTAATGGGTTAGCTTGGTCCATTTCAGGACAATCGACTGCAAATGGTGCCTATTTAAAGCAATATTCAGATTATGGAGACGACAGTCAACGGTTTCTGCTACAGCCAATGGAAGACGGTTCCTTCAAGATCATTGCCAAACATAGTGATAAGACTATGGCGATCTATCCAGCTTCCAACTCAAATGGAGCAATTGTAAAACAGCGTCCTGATGAAGATACCGACAACTTTAAATGGCTGTTTGAGCCAGTGACACCAACCGTTCAAATCGCAGATGGAGTGTACCAAATCAAAGCTGTTCATTCCAATAAGTATATGTCTGTAAACGGATCTTCCAACGCTAGTGGAGGAAATATTGAACAATGGCAATATGCTAATCAAGGGAATATGAAATTCCAGGTGGAGCAAAATCTTACCGGCTTTTATACGATCAGTCCAGTTTACAATGATTTTCAATTGGATGTTAGCGGTGCTAGTACGGCGAATGGTGCCTCAATTGTACAATATACAGGATTGTCCGCAGCCAACCAGCAGTTTAAGCTGGAATCTGTTGGTGGTGGTGCCTTCCGAATGGCACCCAAGCATGTTCCTTCTAAATACATAAATGTAAGTGGAGAAAGTACCAACAACGGTGCAAACATCATTATTTGGCCCTACAATGGAGGTGCACATTCTCATTGGATTTTCGAAGAATTACTTAAAGCGCCAACTGAATTAGTGATTTCCGATCCTGGTGCATGCGCTGGTACTTCGGTTTCCTTATCTGGAATTGGTGGAAATGGCCATGGGGTGGGCGTGCTTAAATATTATAAAGGGAAATGTGGAGGAATCGCGCTCTCAAACCCAAATTCGGTTATGATTGATGGGGATGCGGACTACTATGTGCGCTATGTTGCGCCGTTTGGCAGCTCTCCTTGTGCGAAAGCAACGGTAGCTTGTGACTGTGAAGGGTTTAACTTGTTTTTAAGCAATCCTGATCTATCTGGTTACTTTGAAACTGGACAGCTGATTATCTCCAATGGACAGATACAGTCAGGCACTACGGTTGACTTTGATGCTGGTCAGGTGATTGAATTAAAGCCCGGTTTTGATGCTAAGATGGGGAGTGTGCTTGATGCTTTTATTGATGGCTGTGATTAGTGTGAATTATTCATGTTTATCAATTCCGTTCTTGCGTTTCTGAACTCAGATTAAACATCTATTTAAAAATCTTCCGCTCATTCATTGCCTGATGATACCGCTTCGCATTCTTCAAGTGTTGATTGTAGGTCTTAGCGAAATTAGAATAGCCTGAAAAGTCCTCCTTTGCACAAAAGAAGATGTAGTCGTGCCGCTCGTAATCGAGCACAGCGTCAATATAGGCGACCTCTGGCATATTGATGGGGCCTGGTGGCAAGCCTTGGTTTTTATAGGTGTTGTAGGGTGAATCTATTTCCTTGTGTTTGTTGAGTACCCGACGAATCGAGAAATCACCCATTGCGAAGATAAGGGTTGGGTCTGCCTCAAGGGGAATGCCTTTTTCGAGTCGATTCATATAAACTCCAGCAATCCGTTTTCGCTCTTCCGCTTTTGCTGTTTCACTTTGTACAATTGAGGCAAGCGTGGTTACCTCATTTTCAGTAAGTTTGATGTTTACTGCTTTGTCTGATCTGGTTTTCCAGAATTTCTTGTATTCTTTTGACATGCGCTCAAGAAAATCTTGCTCATTGCTACTCCAATTAAACCGATAGGTATTTGGTAAAAACATACCACTAAACGTCTCCTTGGTAAATCCGTATTTTTCTTGTATTTCGGGATTGTTGAGTTGCTCAGAAAGGGTGATCGAATCTACATTGATGTATTGTGATACTCTGCCTGCGAGTTGATTCAATGTTCTAATATAATTGAAGGTTAGATTCACAGGTTGGTGTTTGCCAGAGCGCAGTTTATTGACTAAGCTATTATTGCTCATGCCATCGGTCAGTTTATAACGGCCAGGATAGATGTTGTTTCCTAAATTCTTCTTTTCAGCAACACGCTTAAAAAAATCGAAATCCTTAATCACATTTAATAGGGCAAGTGAATCATAGACTTCTTGCATCGTTGCTCCCTTAGGAATGTATAGATCAACTGTTTGATTAGAGGCTATTTCGACGTTGGGTTTAAATATCTTCCCATACACATACCAACCAATCGCAGCACCTGCAATACCTAGCAAAAGAATTAAAACAGCAATTGTTCTCAGCGTTCCTTTTTTCACAAATCAAAAATTTGTAACGAATTTAGGTAAAATTTGCAAATTGATCCTAGTACAAATAGAAAAGAGGTTGAACAATCTTATTGAACAACCTCTTATTCACCATTTTCCATTAATCAAACTGCATATATAACGATAACGTTATCATATTCGTTGCCTGTTAATGTAATATTTTGTAAGTTAATTCTTTCAATAATTCACCATCCGTAGTATTATCACGATTTACTCCTTTCGATTTTAAATCATATTCCTTCAATAAGTGAATAACTTCTTCTAACTTAGGTCGACCATAGTTTTTAACCGCTCTTTTATAATCCTTTAAAAACCAGTTAGATCGAAGACCAAGTGCTTGGAGTTGATCACTTTCAGGGCTGTGTATTATGCTTGACAGAACATAGACTTTACTAAAATAATTAAACAAGGTGCCAACCACCATAGGCAAAGGACCGCTTTTTGGATTCGCAACAAAGTAATTGGTTATTCTCGATGCTTTCTCCACTGATTTTGAACCTAGTGCATTTTGCAATTCGAAAACATTATAGTCTTTACTAATTCCAATGTTTTGTTGCACATGTTCAATTGTAATCGTGGTTTCCTTTGGAATATTTACGATCAGTTTATCTAGCTCATTTGAGACTTTAGATAAATTAGTTCCTAGATATTCACTAATCAGGAGGCTGGCCTGTGGAAGAATAGAATACCCCTTGCTTTTTAACTGTTTACTAATCCAATCAGGGACTTTATTGTCATACAGTTTCTTTGATTCAAACAACACAGCATTTTTAGAAAGTAGCTTTCCGACCTTTGTGTTGCCTCTTATTTTTTTATGCTTATGACAGATCAGTAGCAAGGTAGTCGGAGTCGGGTTCTGGAAGTAAGCTTCTAGCTTATTAAACTCTTTCATCTCTTGAGCTTCCTTGATAATGATGACTTGTCGCTCAGCCATCATCGGATAGCGTCTTGCGGCATCTGTCACCGCTTGAGCCGTTACATCACGACCATAAAGAACAGTGAAGTTGAAGGATTTCTCAGCTTCTGAAAGCACTTTATTTTCTATGTGTTTGGTGATCTTGTCTATAAAGAACGATTCTTCTCCATGCAAGGCATATACTGGCTGGTAGTTCTTTGCTTTTAGTTCCTTTATTATGCTATCGTACGTTGGTGCTGCCATTGTTAGTCTTCTCCTCTGCTTTTCATGATTTGATCGTATGCTTTAGTCAGTTGATCAAATTTCTCCCTTGCTGCTTCTTTAATGTCTTCTCCTAGGTGTTGTATTTTATCAGGATGGAACTTTTTTGCAAGTCTGCGGTAGGCTTTCTTAATATCATCGACTGTTGCATTATTTTCCACCTCCAAAATGGTGTAATTCGTTTCTTCCTCTTTTTTATCGCTCATCGGAGCTTTTCCTTTCAAAAACATGCTACGAAGCGAATAAAAGTCCTTTTCACTGATTCCAAGATAAGCGGATATTTTACGAATGACTTTCAATTCTTCTGCATGAATTTCAAGATCTGCGTCTGCTACATGAAACAGAAACTGCACAAGTTGTAACCGAACAGAATGACTTTTTATCCTTTTTATTTGTAGAGAAACTTCTTTAAGACTATACTTTCGATCAATGATTTGCTCCAATAAGAACATTCTTGATTCTATAAATTGATTGTCAAAATTCTTTGTGAAAAATTCACGAACATAATCAATCTGAAACTTAGAGACATCACCATCCGCCTTGATCACAGCTGCAGCCAATACAAGAAGGCTGACTTCAAACTCATTTCGTTTGACTGTATTATTGACGCCATGCGGATCTTGTACCTTTTTGATTTTATCGTAGGCCTTACCAACTGCGGACTCAACCACATTGCCGATAGGAGAGTCACTCACTTTTCCAATACCTTCCTTTAGCCAATTTTCAAACTTTGAAACATCAATACCCATGATTTCTTTTTATTTTATTGCAAATATAGTTGTTAATTATTAATGTTTAATTAAAAACAGAGTCAAATACAGAACGTGATTTTCAGTGGGTGGATTAATGCAAGTTAAAATCTTATAACAACTTGACAGACTGTTGTTTTGATGGATTTTTAATTAGCATTAACAATTAATAATTAAGCATTACTTCACCTTATCCATATACAGCTTCAAATAGCGAGAAATGTACTTGCCAAGGATATCAAACTCTAAATTGATCTTGGTGCCTACTTGAATAGACTTGAATGTTGTATGCTCCTGTGTGTACGGAATGATGGCAACTGAAAAGCGATCTTCTACCGGCTCACAGACCGTTAGGCTAACCCCATTCACACAAACGGATCCTTTATCAACCAATAAGTGTTCGGGTGAAACGTCATACTTAAAGGTGTAATACCAGCTACCATCTGCCGATTCAACAGATACACAGGTGCCAGTGGTGTCTACATGACCCTGTACCCAATGGCCATCAAGCCTTGCGTCTGCTTGCATTGCGCGTTCCAAGTTGACAAAATCGCCAACGGACACCGCGCCCAGATTGGTTTTGACCATGGTTTCTTTGATCGCAGTAACTATGTGCCTTCCAGGCTGTTGTTTGACCACTGTTAGGCAAGCACCGTTATGGGATATACTTTGATCAATTTTTAGCTCGTCAGATATTGCTGAGGCAATCGTGAAGTGGTAATTTTCTCCTTCTTTCTCTATTGCTTCAACTGTTCCAAGCCCTTCTATAATTCCAGTAAACATTCTATCTATTTCCGTGAATAATGTGAATAAAACCCGATAGTTGATCTGGTCGTTTTATAATTCCAGACAGTCGGTCTTCGTATACATAACAATGATAATAATAAACACCCTCTGCTAACGCTTTTCCATTAAGATTAGTTCCATCCCAATTGATATCTGGGTCAGAAGTCTCATGCACCAGTTGGCCATGCCGATTAAAGATGCGCAAGTCGATTCGATCAATAAAACGGTATGGGAACGGAATGTAAAGATCGTTTGCCCCATCGCCATTCGGTGTAAACACATTTGGCAAGGTGTAGACTGGGCAGTTGTCAATGCATACTGCATTACTATAGTCACTTTCGTTCCCTACAGAATCAATGGCTGTCACCACATAGCAACCCGCTACAGTAAAACCAATGGTATGTGTGTAAGTCGTATCAGACGGAACCGTAATCGTTTCTATTATTTGATAGGGACTTGCAGCATTTTCGGCATAATAAATATTGTAGGATACCACATCATCCGCACAGGTGTTATTTGGATTGGTCCATACAAGATAATTTGCAAAAGAAGATTCCACAGCACTGTCATCAGCCGTAGGGCAGTCATTGGTTACTTCTAGGGTAGGAGGACAAGGAGGAATCGTGTCTAAAGGCGTCCCACAAGCTCTTTGTGATAAATTTAAAATAGGATCGATGACACCAGGAATTCCTAGGGAACCAATGCTTTCGATAAAATAACAGTACTCAACGCCGTTTATAAGCCCATCATCGTCATAAGACTGTACTTGAACGGTGTCTATAGGGTTGTAGATTGTAGTAGCGTTATCACGCTTCCAAATTACATAGTCGGTATTGGTCCAACGCACATTCTCACTCCAAGTAAGCATATTGATTTCATCGCTTGAGGCAACCTCAAGGAAGATTGATGACCCAGGAAGTGAGATGCCTAGAGAATCATTCCCATTTACAAAGAAGGCGACAGCATAGGTGTAAGGATTTGTTTCTGTGTTTAACCCCGTATCAACAAACGAGGTGTCATTTGCTTGCCAGAATGCTGGTGCAGTTGCCGAAAATACCTTCACAGGATTATTAAAATTAAAGCCTTGAGAACGCCATACTTCATAGGTGTAAGGTCCTGGGTTGAGGGTGGTATCTAGATCTTCTCCTTTTGGTTTCGACCATTGCACAAACATTTCTCCATTGCTAAAGTCTGTTTCGTCTACGCTTACATTTGTTAAAATTGGAAGGTCACGGGCCAACTGTACACAGGTTTCTTCAGACGTGATACTTTCTGAGAAGTTATAGGGAAAGCCAGCAGGATTAATCTCAGCAAAGTTACCTAGAATCCTATAACAATAACACCTTCCGCGTTCTACCTCATTGTCTTCAAAACAATAACTTGATCCTTGACCGACGGTAAGCGTATCAGCGATTTTAATAAATCCTCGTCCAGCAAGTCCAGTCTCACAAGTATCGGGTGTAAAGGTAGAGCCACATTCTTTTCTCCAAACAGAAAATCCGCGAAACTCAAGTCCTAGATATTCGCAGGCGTATGGTTTGTCCCAACAAACCGAGATGCTTCCATTTCCTCCTGAGGCAATCGGATTTTCTGGTGGTGGGCCAACTACTTTTATTCTGACCGTTTTCTGAGTCGATAATATTGCAGAATCACCATTACCGTTTAAATAGTTGTCTTCTGCTTTGAAAACGACTTGGTAGTATTGATCTTGAATGTGTTCGCAAGTTGTAGCCCAAAAGAAATTTCCTGTTAGTGGCGAGGGTTGATATCCTTGAGCTACAGTAAAGATTGCTGGGCTAGGTGTTACCTGATAAGGGCCACCTGTTGTTGTCAAGCGAACGAGTTGCCCAGTATCTGGATCACTAGCAATGACTTCAAACTCAATGGTGTCTCCTGCCACTACGCAGATTTCTTCGATGGTCTCAATTTCTGGTGGGCGATTGTCTTCTTCTAATATCGTGATCTGCATATCTCTGATGATGCAGCTAATCGGAATGCCCGATCTGTATTCAGTAATTAGAAATGCAATATTATATTCTCCTTTTTTCTGAGGATTAAGCCAACTGAATTGCCCTGTTCGTTCGTCAAGGAAGATTTGATTCATCGGTCCAGGGATTATCTCATCTGGCCACTTATAGTCGTCTACATCTGTGAAAGTATCTTTTCTAGGAACTATAAACTCAAAATTAAGACTATCTCCTTCTACATCAAATGCGTTTGGGTTATGAATAAACGGTTGTCCAACATTTCCATTGTCAATCGGTGGTTCTAAAAGAATCGGCGAGTCATTCGTTCCTTGGAACTGAGTATTAAGGATGACTATTTTTGTAGACAGGTGAAATGGAATTTGAATAGAGTTTGGGAAATTTACATTTAGGATATCCCCATTTCTATTTGGATCTGTCATAGAAACGATATAGGTATAGCGCCCTGGATAAGTGTGAGTGCTAACGTAAGTATTTCGCTTAATGTCATTTGGCAGTGGTTCTCCTGTGTGGTTTCCGCCTATGATTGGTCCATTGTTTCTAGGTACCCATTCGCAGAAACCGTCACCCCAACAAAGGTTTAGGCTGTCTCTGTCTGCTTGGGCACTACTGGTTTTAGTATACGTTGTGATCGTGACCTCAAAGGTGAGTTCATCCAATTGCTTGTACGTGATTTCACCTGCTCGATTGTGTGTTGCCATACAATCGAAGGAAATGAAAAGTAGGCTTCCGAGTATTATTTTATAAAAAAAATTCATTCTTCTTGAAGAAAGTGATTAATTCACAAGATATTAAATTAGAATCGACAATTCTATAATGTAACGTAATTCTATATGAATAAGTTGTCTGAGACCGCTAAAAAAGAAACCTGCTTTACAAATTTATGTACAGCAGGTTTCTTTTATTTACGATAGTTAACTATCTAGAAATCACTACTTTTTCTGTACTGATTTTTCCATCTGCAATAAAGTTTACGATGTAAATTCCATTTGGAACATTAGATACGTCAAACGTAATATTTTCTTTTTGAATCCTGTTTAATTGTCTATTAATGATTGACTTACCGGTCATGTCATAAATTCTAACTTCTGCATCTTCAATTAAATTGTCACTATTTAGTTCTAAATGAAGCAAATCAGATGCAGGATTTGGATACAATTGGAACAATGTATTTTCAACTACTTCTTCGTTTGCTACCGGAGTAATGTCTTTAATCAGAATATCATCAAGTTGCAAAGCATATTGATCAGCATCACTGGTTGCATGAAAACCAACATAACCGTCACCACCTACATTGATGCCAAAGGTGATGGTCTTTTGTAAGTAATTTGGATATGGATTAGAAATAGTAAATTCTGGTACAATTACGCCTGCTACAGCATTACCATTTTGAGTATTAGATAATACAACTTCCAATTTTTCAGGGAAAGTCCCCGTATTATCAAAACCTGCAGCATACCAGAATGAAACTTCATACTGATGTCCTGATTTGAAACCGATGCAATGCGACCAAAACCAGTCATTTGCTGGAGTAGTCGTATTGTAATCGTTATAAAAGTATAGAGCGTACCTAGTTCCCGTTCGTGGTCCAAACTCGTTTGTTGCTAGTTGATCTGCAAATCGCCAAGTATATCCATCAGCATTTGTATCTTCAATACCCCAAGGTCCTGTGTTTTCGTTTGCTTCAAAGCCCATAGAACTTGGTCCACCAGATAGGTCATTACAAGGATTCGGTGACACGCCACAAGCAGTTGCAGCATTAGAGATAAGATTTTTACGGCCACCTTGACCAGTGCTTTGTAAGACACCAACCATTACATTTTTCTGTCCTTGAGAGAACATGTTCATGCAGTTATCATTTACATAGTCCATGTAATTCATAAACATATCGGTTGATCCACAAGAAGTTTGAGGATGTGAAGGGCAGCCTCCATAGCTTGCAGATGAAGTTGGTGTATCAGAAATGTTATCATCGAAAGAGCAGTTGCCGTCTCCCCAGATATGACGGAGACCAAGGTAATGACCTACTTCATGGGTTCCAGTTCTACCACGATTATATGGGCTGACTACCGTTCCAGAAGTGCCAATGTATTTGTATCCTAGAACGACTCCATCTTTTGCAGCACTTACTGTACCTGGGAACGTGGCATATCCTAGAACTCCACCACTGATGTCTGCTACCCAAATGTTTAAGTATCGATCTGAATCCCATGCATCTTTTCCTCCTTGATTCGTAAACTTTAAAGGTTCAGGAGAGCTGGAATTGTAGGGGGCTGAAAAACTTGTAATGTTTGTTTGTGTTCTAGTGACTCCATTTGTCGAATTACCGTTAGGATCTACACTTGCAAGACAAAATTCGATTTCAGAATCAACTGCTACTCCTTGAAAAGTAGAAGGAGTTTGATTTGCATCGGTATTGGTGCGTCTAAAATCTCTATTTAATACCGCTATTTGAGATTGAATTTGAGTAAGAGATATATTCTCTGCTGAAGTATTGTAGACTACATGTACAACGACTGGAATTGTAACCACAGCTCCTCTGAAATTGGCTCCAATTTGTTGAGCCTCTCTAAAGGCCTTATCCTTTTTTGTATCATAATCAGGATCTAGACTACGAAGATGCTCCTCGTATATTGTTGTTCCACAGTTTCTTCCTTCTTCAGTAGGACTGATACTGGCAGATGGATTTTGTTGCTCAATGTTCTTGGGATCTTTAAGCTGAGAAAAAGCAGTTAAAGAAATTCCAAACATTAAAATAAGGACAAAAATTTGTTTCATGTTATTAGCTTTTGCATTCTGGAACAATATACGAATTAGAATTAATAATGGTTAGATTACATTATCTTTCTGCAACGTAAAACCTAAAAACAGACTATTTTGTGACAATCTGAAGGTTTTCAATAGAATAGTAACTAAATTTTATACCAACTTTTGATGATGGAAAGCGTACTTAGTGATTAGGACTTAGTGATTAGGAGATCTGTATGTTATTTGCACGTTAAAAAAGAAACCATTCATGAGTAATTGGAGTTACTTATAATGTCTTAGTTATTAGGCTTAAGGACTAAGCGCGAAGCCCTAATTACTAATTTCCAAGCACTAAGCACTAAATTAATTCCAACTTTATTCTACTTGAAACCGTATAAGTGTTTGTACAATTCGAATTGTTCTCTATTTTTGTGCTCTTATGAATTTTGTATATCCGTCATTTTTATGGGGTTTGTTGGCTTTAGCCATTCCGATCATCATCCATTTGTTTTACTTTAGACGATTTAAAAAAGTATATTTCACAAATGTGAAATTTCTTAAAGAAATCAAAGAGGAAACGAGTTCCAAGTCTAAACTGAAACATTTGATGGTTTTATTGTCTAGGCTTGCCGCTGTAGCAGCATTGGTGCTTGCATTTGCGCAGCCTTTCATACCTTTGGAGGAATCAGCAATTAAGCAAGGAAAGAAAGCCGTGAGCCTCTTTATTGATAATTCTTGGAGTATGAGTAGTATGAGCCAAGATGTTCCCCTCCTTCAAAAAGCCAAGCAACGTGCTACTGAGATTGTCAAAGCTTATTCCGTAGAGGATCGTTTTCAGATTTTAACCAATGACTTTGAAGGAAGACATCAACGAATGGTGTCTAAAGAGGATGCACTGAGCTTGATTGAAGAAGTAAAAATCACACCTTCTGTAAAGGAAATGTCTAAAACGCTCTTGCGACAAAAGCAAGCACTCAACTCGTCTGATGCTGAACACAATTACAGCTATCTGATCTCAGATTTTCAAAAGAATGTGACGGATATTTCAGAAAAAGAATTGTTGGATACTATGGTCGAGGTTACACTTGTTCCGCTACAAAGCGTTCAAAAAAGAAACATCAGTGTCGACTCCTGTTGGTTCGAAGCGCCTGTTAGAATGCTAAATCAAACGAATCCTTTGATTATTAAAGTGAGTAATCGAAGCGATGATGATGCTGAGGATGTTAGAATTAACTTAACGCTTGATAATCAAGTAAAACCGCTTGGGAATTTGTCTGTAAAAGCAAACTCATTTGCATACGATACTGTAAACGTAACCATCCTTAAAACTGGCTGGCATGAAGCAAAAATAACAATAACGGATTTCCCAGTACAATTTGATGATAGTTACTACTTTACATTTGAAGTATTATCTAAAATCAATATTCTTACGGTAAATGGCGCCTATTCAAATAAATACTTAGATGCTGTGTTCAAGTCGAATCCGTATTTTCAAGTAACTAACCAAAATAGCGGTAAGCTTGACTATTCTAAGTTTACGGACTATCAACTTATCATTCTTAATGAGTTAAAGAATATCTCGAGTGGATTAGGAGACGAATTGCTTCAATTTGCCAATAATGGGGGGAACGTCCTCGTTTTTCCTTCAAAGAATAGCTCAATTCCATCCTATACTTCCTTCCTAAGCAGCTTCAAAGCAAATGAATTTGAACGTTATGAAACAAAGGATAGAAGTGTCTCCTACATGAATACGGATGAGTTCATTTTTAATGATGTTTTTGAACGAATCACCGAAAATATAAAACTGCCAGAAACAAAAGGGAATTTTAAAATGACTCAGTACGGTAGTCGAGGAGAAGAAGTGATTTTCAGGTACCGAGATGGAAGTTCTTACATGGGGAAATACAAGGCTGGACAAGGTAGTTTATATGTCTGTAGCGCGCCTCTAGATGTGAACGTCAATAACCTTGCTAAAAGTGGAGAGATCTTCGTTCCATTACTTTATAAAATGTCGATTTCTACAGGTAAAGATGTGCGAATCGCCTATGTGATCGGAAAGGACAATTTACTAGAAACGGCTAATAAGTCAACAGACGCTGAAATGGTGTATAAATTGAAAGGCGAAGAGGAATTTATCCCCGAGCAGAAGAGCGTTGGGCCCAAAACGATTCTATCCATTAATAATCAAATAAAGCAGGCGGGCTACTATAATCTGTATTTAGAACAAGGAACAACACTGAACAAATACGCGTTTAACTATGATCGAAAAGAATCGAAATTAGATTACTTTTCTGAAAAAGAGTTGGAAGAAAAAACAGGCGAAAATGCAGTTGTGATTAAGTCAAACGAAGAAACCAACTTTACCGAATTAATCGGGGAACGGAGCATGGGAAAGATCTATTGGAAATGGTGCCTTATCGCAGCTCTGATATTCTTACTGATCGAAATTCTTCTAATTAAATTCTGGAGAACTTAGCCCATGAACAGTGTACTAATCAAAAATACACGAATTGCTGATCCTGCTTCACCACACCATGGACAAACCGTTTGTTTGTTTATCCAAAACGGAATCATCACACAAATAAGCAAAGAAATTACTGAAACTGCTGATCAAGAGGTTGATTTACAAGGCGCTTATACCTCACCAGGATGGCTAGATATTGGCGCGTTCTCTGGTGATCCTGGACTAGAGCATCATGAAGATCTGGACACACTTGCCAAAGCAGCAATCGCCGGAGGGTTTACTGGAGTGGCTTGTTTGCCAAATACAGTACCAGCAGTGCATTCCAAGTCGGAAGTACGCTATCTCAAAAGCAAATTACAGGATAATCCAGTAACAATTTATCCGATTGGGGCCATTTCAAGGGACTGTGAAGGTA
This sequence comes from uncultured Saprospiraceae bacterium, assembly GCA_937959115.1. GTDB lineage: Bacteria > Bacteroidota > Bacteroidia > Chitinophagales > Saprospiraceae > JAHDHB01. The sequence goes on along the minus strand of CALGAW010000010.1, from coordinate 59,447 downwards.
AAGAGATTTCTGAAATGATTGATATGCATCAGTCTGGCGCAGTAGCGTTTTCTGATGGTCTCAAGTCGATTCAGGACAGTGGGATGATGATGCGCGCTTTACAATACGTTAAATCGTTTAATGGAGTCATTATCAACCGTCCCTACAACAAACAAATCAGTGCGAAAGGACAAGTGCACGAAGGACCAGTGAGCACCATGCTTGGGTTGAAAGGAATACCAGCCATCTCAGAAGAGTTGACAGTACAACGGGATATTTTGTTGTGTGAGTACACCGATTCACGTCTTCACATTGCCAATGTGTCCAGTGCTCGCTCTATTGATTTGATTCGCACCGCCAAGGCACGCGGCATTCAAGTAACTGCCTCAGTCAATCCAGTCAACATGTATTTTTCTGAGGAAGATGTGGCACCGTTTGTCAATAACTTAAAAGTGATGCCGCCGATACGCTCCAAGGAAGATCGGGAAGCACTGATTGAAGGAGTAGGAGATAACACGATTGATGTGATCTGCTCCAATCACTTACCACAAAACCAAGAAGACAAAGAGTTGGAATTTTCCTATGCTAGTTTTGGTGCAATCGGTTTAGAAACTGCTTTTGCTGCCTCGAATACGGTACTCTCAGAACTGTTTGGTGTAGAGACGATGGTGGAGAAGCTCGGTAGGCGGCCCTATGAGCTATTGGATATGGAAGTGCCTTTACTGAAAGCTGGCCAAAGGGCTAATCTAACGTTCTTTTCAGATGATTTATGCTGGACATTCGAACAATCGGATATTTACTCGAAATCGAATAACTCGCCATTTGTTGGACAGGCACTTATTGGAAAAGTACTTGGTGTGTTGAATAATAAAATACTGACTTTTCTTGAAAATAAAATAATACCAAGCAGCTAATTGGGCGAATTTTCCATTTGTCTTAAAGGTTGGAGGGATTGTTTCTATCGAAATAAAAGACACGTTTGTATAAAATGAATAACAATAGTACTGTATTTACTAGATAATTTTAACCGATCGTTTTATATTGCAATTATGAATACAAGTGTTAAATATGGATTAATAGGTGGTTTAATATACATTATCCTTCAAATGGCTGTCTATATGATTGATCCCACCTTGCTATTTAATTGGGGATCGATTGTTTCTTTTCTTGTTCTTTTAATTGTGATTTTTGCAGTTTGTAGCTACTATGCAATACTTACAAAACGGAAAGGTCTAGGCGGTTTTATTAAGTTTAAACAAGGATTTACCGAAGCCTTTATCGCAGCAGTCGTAATCAGTGTCTTGCTAAATCTATTCAACTACTTCCTTTATGCTGTAATAGACCCTTCCTTGGAGGCCCAATTAAAAGAGTTTACTATTAATATGACTGCTTCTATGATGGAAGGTGCACCAGAAGAAATGCTTGATGAGGTTATTGACGATCTAGAAGATAGAGATTTAATCAGTCCATTGAGTACGCTAGGAAACATTGTCCAGTTTATTCTCTTCGGAGCAATCGTTGGAGCAATTACAAGTAGTATTATGAAAAAGAAAGATCCAGAAGAAGCCTATAATAAAGCGCACGCAGAAGATACCATAGACTTATGAATATATCCGTTGTCATTCCACTATTAAACGAAGAAGAGTCTTTGCCAGAATTAGAGGCATGGATCAGAAAAGTAATGGAAGCAAATAATTTTTCCTACGAAATCCTCTTTATTGATGATGGAAGTACGGACAAATCATGGTCAATCATTGAAGGGTTAGCGGCTAAAAACTCCAATGTCAAGGGAATAAAGTTTAGAAGAAATTATGGTAAATCGGCCGCACTCAATAAAGGCTTTGAGCAAACCAAGGGCGATGTAGTCATTACGATGGATGCTGATCTGCAGGACAGCCCAGATGAGATCCCTGAGCTTTATAAAATGGTTGTGGAGGACAAGTTTGATCTTGTCTCTGGCTGGAAGAAAAAGCGGTTTGATCCTATCTCGAAAACGATCCCCACAAAGTTATACAACTGGGTCACTCGCAAAATGTCTGGCATCAAGCTAAATGATATGAATTGTGGGCTCAAGGCTTATTCTTCCAATGTTGTCAAAAGCATAGAAGTATATGGAGAAATGCACCGATACATTCCCGTCATTGCTAAATGGGCTGGGTTTACTAAAATTGGTGAAAAGGTAGTGCAGCACCAAGCACGAAAGTTTGGCGTTACTAAGTTTGGCCTTTCTAGATTTATAAAAGGACCATTGGACCTTGCGTCAATCATGTTTGTCGGGAAATTTGGCAGAAGCCCCATGCACCTTTTTGGAACGATGGGCTCGATCTCCTTTTTCATCGGATTTTTGATCTTGTTAATTCTAAGCTTTAATAAACTGATGTACAATGAGTATTACATCGCAACTCGTCCATTGTTTTATCTTGGAATATTAGCTGTTATCATTGGTGTTCAGTTGTTTCTGACTGGTTTCCTCGCCGAGTTGATTTCCTTGAATTCGCCTAATCGCAATGATTATTTAGTGGAGAAGGAGATTTGATTTGGTAGCGTTCTTAGGTACTAATCCCTGTTCGCAACCGAAACGTCGGATCGTCTTAATGATTTCAAAAAACAGTTCGGTTTCCAGTGGTAAGATTTTATAATTTTTGCTAGGCTTACGCTTCGGTTAACTTGATTGTTCTCGAGTGCAACAGTAGTAAACTCAGATCATCCTTCCCAGAAAACAAAAACCGCGCACAAACACCCCATCCCTTCATTCACAGAAATGCCTAGCGAGAACCCTTTCAACTTAGGATTTAGGAGTTGCTTCTGAACACTTTTTAAAGCAACAGATTTACCTGTAAACCAAGTAGCGGATAGCTGTCGAAAGGCGACCTTCTTAGTTTGTAGTTCCTTGCTTATTGTTGGAAATGAGGGGTTGATATCAAATTGTTTTAGTTGTCCTGCACTACTGGTACTGATTTTAGTGACTAGTTTGTTGGTAATGTCTAGAGAAATATGTTGTAATGGCGTTCGTTTTCTCTTGGAACGTAATGCATGGATTTCGGATATTACCTTCTTCTTTTCCTGCTCCAAATCAAGTGCGGCTAGTTGTTCTAGAAATACTTGTGTAACAAAGAGCATCCCTTTCTCATTCCGCACAATTCCCATTCCTGCATGTGTATAAGTTTTGTTGAGAATATTCTTCCGATGTCCTGGTGAATTCATTAATCCGATATGACATTGCTTTAAATCGCCTCCCATTGCTACATTCTCAGCACAGGCCAAATAGGGAAGCTTAGCCCGCTTCACCCGATCTCCAACAGAACCCGTCTTTTGACTATCATGATAGATTTTATTGAATTGAAGCATTTCGATTGAATGAAAAACAGCGACTTCACTCAATTTTGACATGCCTTGGAGTGGAGAACAATTTTTCTTTTGACGTTCTTGATTGACCAATTGGAGTAAGTTTGCTTCCAGATTTTCTGTGCGAGTGTGCGTTTTTTTCATGAAGAAGTACCTATATTTTATATGAATAATCGAAACAAATGTAATAAATAGGAATGTGATCTTTATACAGAACATTTATATAGATCGGTTGTTCATGAATTATTATAAAATGGGTATGGCTTCTTAAGTTATTGGCTCACAGATTCACAAACATACTATTACTTCCAAGCTCTAGGCATTGGCCGTCCTTAAAAATAGGTTTGAATTTTCCTTCGAAAAATACTTGATTTTCTTCCTTTTGAACCGCATTGTGCGCTAGTCGATTGTACAGGAGTAAACCGTCCTTGGCAATCAAGGCGTTTAGACTGTTTAGAAAATCCAAGGTTTCAAAGGTTTTTGGAACAGTGGCGTCTTTGAAAACATCCATACAAACAAGATCGAATTTGTTGGTGCATTGATTAACATATTGAAAAGCATCCGCACAGACAAGCTCGATTGGAGAAGACAGTTGGTGGGTGGCGTATTTATTGGCTAAAATCAGCACTTCTTCATCAATTTCGACTCCTGTAAAATGGTAGTTTTGCTTGAAGTTTCGCTCCAGCATAACTGGAATGCTGCCAAGACCAAACCCAAGGATCAGAACATTGTTAATAGATCGTTCAGTAATGTTAAGTTGTTCGAACGCATCGTAATAATTGACATATAAATCCTCGAAACTATAGATGGCATTTTCTGTATTGAGTTGATATCGACCTCTTGAATACAAGACTTCAAGGTAATGGTTGTGTGTGCCTTCTGTAACCTCAATCGTAAAGGGAATCAAGTGGCTAAGGTACTTTTTCCAAAGCGGAATACTATGCGGTTTATTCGTCATCTCTTATGGTTCGCATGCTTCAATTTCCTTTTTCAATCGATCGGTCTCCGCTTTCTTAGGAATTTCTTTTGTTAGTGCAACCTCGTAATGCTTTTTAGCCGTAGAGCAATCGTTTTTTGTCTTGTGATAATCGCCTAACATTGCATGTGTTAAGTACATTTCGGGGTTCAGCATTAGGAAGTTCTTCTCAAAATCTGTCGGTAAGTCTTCCTTGTCCTTGGTTAACTGTTTAAGCTCCTTTTTAAGCAATTGGTACTGCTTGAAATTTCTATAATCAGTCGATAGCAGAAAGTTGTCAACAGGGATGGTAAGGCTGTCAATCGTTATCGGTTGCTCGCTTTTAAGTTGAAAAGTGTCTGCAAAGATCTTATTCAAGTCATAGGCAATGAACTTACCAAGTTGATAAGGGGCAGTCGAAACCCAAACCAAGCGTTGCTCTGGCTTAAAAATCACTGAGTGATGTGCGATTAACTGATTAATGGCTTTTTCGTTGCCCATTCCTAGCTCTGCTCCGCCAATGCCTTTTTGGTTTCTTAGGATATCTGCTGCATCTCTTACATCAATTTGTCGCTCCCGCCGAATCAATTCAGTAACACGCTTAAACCGATAAGGAGAATCTGACTCAGCGATATTCTGGAGATTCAGATCATCAGACTTAAACGTCTCACTCTGAAAGTGATTAGAACAGGAAATATAGTTACGTTTTGTCTTATAAATACCGATTTGCGTTGGCGTTTTTTCAATAATTGCGACTTCTTTGTCCTTAGCAGATCCGATCATCAAGGACTCACTAACAAAGGTTTTGTGCTCTTCTGCAATTGAGTAGGCTTCTTCAATTGTAGAAGCGTACTGCAGAATTTGTCTTCCTAGGATAGAGATCGGTGTTGCTGCTTTGTCTGGCACTTCTGATTTGGCAGCATTAAGGGTGATTGTCAATCCATGTTCATTCATTCCAGAAACCACTCCAATCATCCCGCCCCATGTGACCATCATGAACTTATGTCCTTGATCGGGCGCTATAAAGCTGACCATCTTGTTTTCTGCAAACTCTTCCCCAACATAAAAGTCAAAATTACGAGCGATGATCAGTGTGCTGTCTTCTGATTTTCCTTCCCAAGTTGCAAAAGAGGTACAACCAACCATTGCCATGTTTTGGAGTGCGTGGCCAATATCATGTGCAGCATGGTAGTTTAACATCCGTTGATAATTAGGAGCGATGAAGTCGTATTCCTCAGAAGCTGATTTGGAAACACCAAAAATTTCTAGCTGAAACTCCTCTGGAATAAATTCATCTAAATCACGATTAAACCAGCCAATTAAATATTTTAGAAAACGGATATAAAATGGAGATGGGACGATTTCGTTTAGTTGACTGACAAAGTGCTTCTCCTGTTCTTGAACCAACTCTTTTGATAACTTACCATTAATCACTCCTCTTTCAAACGGTTTTCCTTCGGTATACATTTCCCAAAGGCCAGCGTCATTTTTTCTAAGCCAGTTTTTTCCGATTTGGTAATGATTTTCTGCAACTTGACTACGTTTTAACGCTAAGGCAGACTCATCTGTTGGTTCTGGAGGATTGACTTTGGTTGCCCAGTTAAACAAAATGCTTAGCAAGCCTAGTACTAGAAACAGAATGAATAATAATATACCCAAACGTTTTAGAATTCTTAGGAGTAGACCAGCACCTTTTCTGCTTTTGGTTCTACGTAACTTTCGCCGCTTTGCTTTCTTGTTCATGAATTTTATTAATAATATAATTAGGACCTAATAATTCAGTACAAGTAACAATTGCACTGATAGAAACGCCCATTATACCATGTAAATTTAGATTTTGTCCGGTAAGCAATAAATTCTTCACTCTTGTTCTAGGTGAAAGGTAACTTACTAACGGATTCTTGTAATCTCGTTCAATTCCATACATTGTGCCATCATCTCCTCCAATGTAATCTCTATAGCTCAATGGACTTGAAGTATGGACAGATTTAATACAAGATCTGATTGAAGGAAAAACTTTTTCCGCCTCTGCAATCAATAACTCTGCTTTCTCTTCTTTGAATGCCGCATAATCTTCTCCTCTATCTTGTTGTTTGGAAGTCGTGTTGAAGGTGTTTGCCCATTGTTCTACTTCTTCAAACTTCATGTATCCCATAACCGTAAGCGTTTCTGCCCATTCTTGTGATCTGGAGCTTGCGGAGAAGGTAATTACAATACTGTCTGGCCAATTGCCTTCTTCATAATCCACACCTCTCCAAGCATCATAAGATCTGAAATGGTAGTGGTTGTTCTTTTTATAAGGAAATGTATTCTCATGAAAAACAAGGTGTACACCAAACCCCGCCATTGTATTTTTCAGTCGGTTGATTCGTTTAATGAATACTTTTCTGATTTTTCCTGGTTCCACCATATCCAATGTCACCTTCGGGTGAATGCCAGAGATAAACTGATCCGCTTCAAACCGATCACCATCTTGTGTTTCAGCAAACTGGATGAGATCATCTTTGAAGACAAAACGCTTGACTTCCTTGTATTTTATGACCTGTCCACCATCCGCTTTTATCAGTTTAATCAGTTCTTTCGCTATTTGCGAACCGCCGTCAATACATCTCCAAGCACTCTTGATATAGGGATCGATTGACATTGCCAATACGTAAAGCGGCGTTTTATCGGCTCTACCGGCATAAAGAAAGCTGTTGCCTGCCAATACCCCTTGAAGTGCTTTATTAGATGTTAGTGAAGCGATATAGTCCTTAGCACTTATGTTGAAGAAGTCGGTTTCTACTGAGTTTTCAGTGCCAGGGCGAATATTGTATACAGAAAAGTAGTCAGCTATTTCCTTGATTTTAGATACAAATGTATGAATGGCATCCTCTTCATCAGGAAAATGACTTATAAGTGTATTGGTAAACCGGTCGTATCCTTGGGCAAGTTTATAACGATTGGGATCACCATCAAACGAAATGATGTCAAATGCTTCTAGATTCATGGGCTCCAGCTTCAGTTTGTCCATGAGACCAACGTAGTTGAAAATTCGATATAGGTTCTGTCCCTTACCAAGTCCGCCAAGGTAATGAACACCAGTATCAAAAATCCGTTTGTCTCTTGCAAATGTCTGAAGATTGCCACCAAATTGCCTGTTTTTTTCAAGCACACAAACCTTGTATCCTTCCATGCCGAGTAGTCTGGCGCAGAGTAAACTACCTAAGCCACTCCCTATGATTACAACATCATATTTTGTTGAAATAGTGGTCATTCTACTTGATTCTTAAGGCCCTTAAATTGCAAATTAGTAAAGAGATGTGTTTGAATGAGGACAAAATTAATGTATTTAATTGAAAGTTGGAAGTTAATTTATTTTATAAAGGAAATTGTTCCTGATTTATTATTAATTGCCATTCTATTCTAATTGAATAATGGTTTAACCGATAATAAGTCTTGTGATGACGATAAAGGAATTCCTCTTGTTCTTAAACCTTAACCCCTTGCCATCCTTTTCGATACAATAGATAATACGTATAGCAGATATAAACCAGCCAATAAAGAATCTCAGAAGACCAGGCCATTTGTAGTTCGCCACCAATATACTCAATAATGAGATAGATCGAGGAGATGTAGACAACAGCACTCACGACTTGAATTTTTAAACTTGCAAAGGTAGCACCCGTGCCGACTAAGCCATTGAACATAATCGTACCGATTGAAAACAGTACCAAGATAACCATCAACAAAGGCAATACAGGCCGCGCCATGTTGAGAATTGCCATTTCAGGTGTAAACACCGCCATCGCCCAATCGGGAAAGAGCATAACAGGTAAAGAGATTAGCATGGTGGTGGTCAAACACAGGAAAACTGTTTTTCGAATCACTGGGAATACCATATCGACTCGGTTTTGACCAATCATATTAGAGACCAGTGTATTGATCCCAGAAGAGAAGCCCCAACAAGGGATGGATAAGACTAGATAAACCATACGAAGTACATTACTTGCTGCTAGCTCACGTTCTCCTAGGTTTTCAATGATACCAAAGAACAGATACCAGCTACCCAGAGACACTACAAATTGTAGTACGATGGGCGAAGAAATACGCAACATCGTTTTTATTTCTTCAAAATTGATTTTAGGCAGGCGGAAAAGGTTGTAAGGTTTGATCTGCTTGTCAAATGCCATATACACTAAAAACACAAGGAAAGCGACAATCTCTGCAATAGTACTAGCGAGTCCTGCTCCAGCAATCCCCATCTCTGGTAAGCCAAAATTTCCAAAGATTAAACCGTAATTTAATATCAGATTAGTGACTCCAAGGATGACTGTTGTGACGATGATAAAATTTGTCCTTGCTATGCCAGTATACAAAGCGATAATCGCTACACCAATATAACTGAAGAACACGCCATAGGAGCGGGTTTCAAGATATTCTAGACTTTTATAGAAGATCGCATCTGAATTAATAGTAGCAGAAAAGAAATAGTAAGCGCCATACTGCATAAAGAGAAACATCATGACAGCCAACCCAAACTCAAAATACAGCATACTGTAAGTTGTACGGCCAATAGCATCAGCATCTCCTTCACCAAACCGCCTAGCAATCATGATTTGTCCGCCCTTCGAAAATCCGTAGCCAATTGAAGCGATGATGAGATAGAAGACGCCAACAAAACCAATCGCTCCTAGCTCTACTTCACCTACTCTGCCTAGGAAAATACCATCCATCAAAGTGATAATATTCTGAGCTGCACCGCCTAGCATGATAGGCACTGAAATCTTCCAGATTTGTCCATATGTTGGATTAATTACAGCTGCGCCCTTTTCGATCATCACCAATTAACTTGTAGAAGGATATTTTTATAAACTAAGGCATAATTATCAAATATCAGACCTGTTTTTATAGATAGAAGAATGATGCCTAGTTGTCTCATAAAGCGTCAATTACCTCCCAAGTATGATCAGATAACAATTTGACGGTAGAGACAAAGGCTGCGAACGGTAATTTGTTACCCCATTCATTCGGCGCAACCATGGATAATACCCAATCTCCGGTATCTTTTTCATATAGGTGATAGATGTGTCCCATCAATGGTTTGAAGTTGATTTCTGCTAGATATATTTTTTTAGAAATTTCTATTCTGCTTTGAATTTCTTGTGCTTGGTGTGCTAATAATTCAATTTGCTTTTTTATCTGGTTTAGTTGTCGATTTGTCTGATCTTCCATGGCCGACAAGGACCGACTTTTGATCACTGCGGTTTTGGTCGGTTTAATTACTGCACCGCCAACGGTATGCGCATAGGGCAATGTACTGGGGTTCTCAGTAATTTTATCTTTGTCAATAGGGTTTTCCATTTTCTGAAATTAAACTGAATGAATTACTTACAACTAGTAGTAACATAAAAGAACCAGAATAAGTTTCGCCTTTAACCTATAAATGTATTACTTCATCGTAGGCAGCTGCTGCAGCCTCCATTACCGCTTCACTCATTGTTGGGTGTGGATGAACCGTTTTAATGATTTCATGGCCAGTCGTTTCCAGTTTTCTGACGGCAACTATTTCTGCAATCATTTCAGTAACATTGCTTCCTATCATGTGTGCTCCTAGGAACTCACCATATTTCGCATCGAAAATGACTTTTACGAAGCCAGTTTTGTCACCAGCAGCACTCGCCTTTCCTGAAGCTGAGAATGGAAATTTCCCAACCTTAATCTCATAACCCGCTTCCTTGGCTTTTTCTTCGGTATAGCCAACAGATGCGATTTCAGGAATGCAGTAGGTGCAGCCTGGTATGTTATTATAGTCCAGAGGTTCTGGAGAATGCCCTGCGATTTTCTCGACACATAAAATCCCTTCTGCGCTTGCAACATGCGCGAGTGCTGGTCCTTTTACGATATCGCCGATTGCATAGATGCCATCAACATTTGTTTTGTAAAAATCATCGACTAGGACTTGACCTCTGTCGGTTTTAATACCAAGATCTTCTAGTCCGATGTTTTCAATATTTGTTGCTACTCCAACAGCTGAAAGCACAACATCTGCTTCAATTGTTGATTGAGTTTTCTTTTTAAGATCAGTGACCGTTACTTTGCATTTTTTTCCAGTGACCTCTACTTTATCTACCGAAGAACTAGTCATCACTTTCATTTTTGCTTTCTTGAAACTGCGGTTAAGCTCTTTGGAGACGTCCACATCTTCATTGGGTACTAGTCTGTTTGCGTATTCAACGATGGTCACTTCTGTCCCAATGGTATTATAGAAATAAGCGAATTCTACACCAATTGCTCCAGCACCAACGATTACTATTTTGGCAGGTTGTTTTTCTAGGGACATTGCTTTTCTATAGCCAATGATTCTTTTGCCATCGATTGGCAGGTTAGGGAGCTGTTTTGCTCTTCCGCCAGTTGCAAGGATGATGTGTTTAGCACTGTGGAGTGCTTTTTTGCCATCCGCTCCAGTAACTTCTACCTGCTTGCCTTTGACTAGTTTTCCAAAGCCCATTAGCACATCTACTTTGTTTTTCTTCAGAAGAAAATTCACTCCTTTACTCATACCGTTGGCCACATCACGGCTTCTGTTGACCATGCCTGAGAAGTCAGCTTCAGCACCTTTTACTGATATTCCATATTTGTCTGCATGTTTGATGTAATCGAATACCTGTGCACTTTTCAATAATGCTTTGGTGGGAATACAACCCCAGTTTAGACAAATTCCGCCTAGCGATTCTTTTTCAACAACTGCTGTTTTTAAGCCTAATTGTGATGCTCTGATGGCTGCAACATAGCCTCCCGGTCCGCTTCCTACAACAATAATATCGTAGCTCATAGTATGTAATTTTTTGAGTGATTTTTACTGGTCGCAAATATAGGTAAATACAATTTGAATTTCCAATTAACCTTAATTCTGGTTTAGAACAATTCGTTTTTTAGTTGAAATAATTGTTTATGATGATTGTTTTATATTAATACAATAAATTTATATTTAATTTTACTTGAAAGTGTGCACTTTTTCAAAACACCACGTCTCAAATATGTTAATTTATTTTTGAAGGCAACCATTTATATACATTTTACTACTTTATAAAAAATGTACTCTTCTCTTTGATGACATTCCGACCTTTATACCTATTGTAATTATTTTAATCATAAATTTAATAATCCATACTTATGACTAGCGTCAACAATTTTACATTATTCTTATTATTTTTATTTATCAGTATAATAAATTTTACGGCTGATTTATCCGCTCAATGTACTGAGAACTACCAATGGGTGAAAAAACAAGACATTTGCGGAGATCCTAATAATGGTTCTACAACTATCTTGTTTGAAAATACTGCAGTACCCTGCAACCCAGGAAATGGGAATATGGACCTTCATGTTTATTATTTTATTAATCCAGGACCAGCACAAGCTCCTTCTATCTATGATCCGTTGCAAGGAGTACCTTTTGAGACGACAACCCCATTGCCTAACTCTCTTTTAACTTATCTCGGATCCATTAATGCCCCAGATCTTTGTGCTTCAGGCTACTTTTTTACCCATAGTTTTGTGAATAGCATGGCTTGTAGTGGAAATGATGTCACTTTTTTCCTTATTCCTTGGGATCGTGATCTGGATAGTGATAACGATGGCGTTTTTGGTGAATACAATCAAACTGGAACTACCTGCGCAATTGAAAGAGAAGAATTTACAATATTGGGAGCCCCATGCAATCCTTTGTTAGAATGTACGATTGAAAGAGAGCCTGAGACGTGTGATGGTGGTCCTGGTTTTGCAACTGTTTCAGCTTCTGGGGGCGTAATGCCTTACAGCTATGTATGGAGTAATGGTAGCACCAGCCCTACAGCCACAGGCTTGCAAAGTGGTACGCACTATGTAACGGTGACCGATGCTGCTGGATGTACGAAAGAAACGTTTACCTTTATTAATCCTCCTAATGCTGCTCTAGTTTGTTCCTTAACTCCGACCAATGTAAGTTGTAATGGAGGAGCCGATGGTAGTATTACAGCTTCTGTAATCGTTCCTGGTACAGGTTGCGATTCCCTAGCATACATATGGAGTACAGGAGACACCACCTTAACCATAACAGGATTAATGGCTGGCACATATACGCTCACCGTCTCTTCAGTGGAATGCTGTCCAACAGAATGTACCATTACGATAACTGAGCCTCCAGTACTAATAAATGTAATCGGTAATATTGTCAGTAACGTATGTGCAGGTTCAAGCGACGGTTCTGCTGTTGGGACAGGAGTAGGAGGTGTGCCACCATATAGCTATAATTGGAGTAATGGCACCACCGACCAAATTGTTACGGGCCTACCCGCCGGCACCTATGTATTGACTATAACTGATGCACAAGGCTGCACAGCAACAAACGCTATGATGATCATTGATGGTCCAGTGCTCATGACGAATGTAACTAGTAACGATGTTACCTGTAATGGAAATGAGGATGGAGAATTGACGGCGACTGCTACAAATCCAAACAACCCTGTGACCTATACATGGAGTGATGGACAGAATAGTCAAACAGCAACAGGACTCTCTCCTGGTACCTATACTGTAACTGTGACTGATGCGCAGGGCTGCACTGGAACTGCCTCTGGAACGATTGGGGAACCCAATAAGCTTTCTGCCACTGTAGCTATCACAGACGAATGGTGTGGAGTAACACTTGGTGAAGCAACCGTTACTGCTTCAAATGGGACCAGTGGATACATGTATGTTTGGAGTGACGGACAAACTTCATCGACAGCAACTGGCTTGGCTGCGGGAGAATATTCAGTAACTGTACTTGATAGTAAAGGTTGCTGTATTCTCCTTAGTGTTATCGTTGGTTTAGATGATTGTGATCTATGCACGGAAGCGGAGAATGGTGTGATTGATATTTGTACTATTTTAGCAACAGATCCTTCCCATCCAATCGGAATGTTAGATTGTGATAATGGTGGTGTGATCAATGCAACAGAATGCGCAAATGGTGGTGATCCACTTGATCCTTCAGATGACTGCTCTATTGCAGAGAGTACTTCAATGGATATTTGTGCTGAGATTACCAGCAATCCTGATTCACCGTTTGCTACGCTTGATTGTGATGAGGGTGGCGTAACAAACGAGGTAGAATGTGCTACTGGTGCAGACCCATTCGACCCGCAAGACGATTGTCAGTCAGCTCTAGATGCTGAATTGAATCTTTGTGAACTCATCAATTACGATATGAATCACCCATTGGCAACATTAGACTGTGACAATGGTGGTATTTCAAATTATATTGAATGTGTAGAAGGAGCGGGAGACCCCTCTGATCCGATTGATGACTGTTACTCAGCAGTAATTGCTGATGTTGATCTTTGCGCAATTATTGATGGAGATCCAGCACATCCTTGGGCATCTTTAGACTGTGATAATGGCGGTATTCCCAACCTAGAGGAGTGTGTCAATGGAGCTGATCCTGCTGATCCAATAGATGATGAAATCTATGCTCCTGAATTCTGCGTTGAAGCGGTTTTAGGAATTGTAGATATCTGTGATACCTTGAGTGTCGATCCTTCACATCCATTAAGTACGTTGGATTGTGATGGAGACGGTGTAACAAATGAAGATGAATGTACTGATGGAACAGATCCACTTGATCCTTGTGACTTTGAGGAGGCAAGTATTTCTGGACCTATAACTGCGGATCAGTCTGGTTGTGATAATTTATGTCCTGACTTAACACCTGTTACTACGATTTTGCCCGGTAATATTGCCGGAATATCTGCAGTGGAGGTTGCCGTTGAAATAACAGAATTGAATAATATTGATACAGATGGAAGCATTATCGTTGTTCGGGTGCCATCAGATCCAAGACTTGCATTTTCTTGGGATCCAGGATTGATGATGGCAGCATTGACACCTGTTCAAAATAGTGATTGGAATTATCAAGGAGATAACGGAATTGTGAGAACTTGGATTTATCAAGGTCCTAGCCTTGTGATTGGTGCTGGCGCAACATCTGCTTTCGGTTTTCAAGCAATTTATGATCCTCAGTTTACGGATGGACAGACGACAATTACCGCATCTATCGTGCCGTTTGGTGGTGGAGAATGTAATATTTTAAATGATACTGATTCTGAACGACTTGTTTATTTTGAATAGGTTTTTCTAATATCGAATTATAGATTTACTGGCCGTCTTTTCGAAGACGGCCTTTTTTACTTTCAATGAGCTTGCAATTTCTAAAGTGTAGGTTTACATTCTACTTGCAATAGTTTAAATTGCAGCCTTAATTCGCCTTAGTTAAGTTTTGTAGACGATCTTAAAATGGATAGAACGATTATAACAAACCAGGTTTCAAAGTCTTGGGAATTAGATAAAATTTTCATTACTCATAATGTAGTAGAATATGATTCCTTTGGCAAGAGAAAAACAATAAACGATTCAGATTTTGTAAGACTTCATTTTGGATTACAAGGAAGTTATGATTTTACATTTTCACAATTAAAAAGCTCTTTTTCACTTGCAGGATCACACAATAATATAATGTATTCTGATGGTCTTGAAATTGAAGTAGAAAACAAAAGTAAACGAATAGAAACGTTCGGGATCAATTTTACAACCGATTCATTTATTGAAATTGGTCAGAATGGAAATGATCTTCTCAAGCGATTCACCGAAAAAGTAATCAATAAGGAGAACTCAATTTTATCCTCTAATTGGAAAACAAACAGTTTTAAGATTCAACAAGTAATCAATGATATTCTTAACTGTTCTTTTAATGATGCACTAAGGAATTTATTTTTATTATCCAAGAGCATTGAATTACTTGTATTACAAGCAGAACTTTATGAAAATCAATCTGTTAATCAATATATTAAATCCGAACACGATAAACGAAAATTAATCGAGGCAAAAGAATTATTAGCAACTCGAATGGATCAACCTCCAACGATTCTGGAGTTGTCAAAACTGATCGGAATCAACGAGTATAAATTGAAGAAAGGATTCAAGGAATTGTTTGGTACAACGATATTTGGATACATCCACGAAACTAGAATGAGCTTAGCTAAACACCTTTTACTTGGAACAGATAAAACGGCTAAAGAAATCGCATATGATACGGGTTATAGTTCTCCTCAACATTTTTCTAATGCCTTTAAGAAGAGATTTGGAGTCACTCCCAAAAGTGTTAGGAATAATCCTGATTCTGCAACGAAAAGAAATTGAAATACCTCAAATTTGAAAGATTAATCGGTATTAAAATCTTTAAAAAATGAATGAATCTATGATTATTAAAGAAGAAGTTCTCTTAGATGCAAAGGCAGAACAGGTTTGGGATTTATTAATTAATCCTGAAATGACCAAGCAATACATGTTCGGATGTGAGGTATTGTCCGATTGGAAAGTTGGTAGCCCCGTCGAGTGGAAAGGGAAAACAGAAAATGGGGAAACGGTCGTTTTCGTAAAAGGTAAAGTACTAGAATATGAGGAAAACCGAAAAGTGGTCTCTACTACCTTTGATCCAAACGCCGAAATGGCAGATGTGCCAGAAAATCATGTTAATCTCTCCTACGAAATTAGTGAAACAGACCAAGGAACCCTTCTAACAATTATCCAAGGAGATTTTGCTGGTGTGGAAGACGGTGAAAAGCGGTACAATGAATCTAAAAACGGTTGGAAAGACATGGTAATCCCAATCATGAAAAAATTGCTTGAATAAATGATAATTCGTTGATTAAAAGCGTTCAGACAATCTCGGAGAATTACTTCCTTACAGATCAATATTTGAATTGATTTTCTAAAGTTCTTATTACTAAATAGTTCTGTGGTATTTTGGTCGAATCAAGATTAATTAAAAAAATAAATATTTGAAATTCGTGGTCAATTTTGTGTGGAATATTTGAAAATATGTCTCTACTCTATAGAGAATGATTTGTAATTTACTTGAATTGAACTAAAATGAATGATAACTTATTATACCGGATTGGGATAACACTAATTCCGAATATCGGCAACGTCCTTGCTAAAACCCTGATTGGCTATTGCGGAAGTGCAAAAGCAGTATTCAGCGCATCCAAAAAAGAACTACTCAGAATACCAGGAATCGGTCCCGCAGCCGCTAGTGCGATCTTAAAACAAAGCGTACTCAGTAAAGCGGAAGAGGAAATCAGATTCCTAGAAAAATTTGAGATCCAACCACTGTTTTATTTGGAGGCAGACTACCCACAACGCTTGAGGCACTTTGAGGATAGCCCAGTCTTACTGTTTTACAAGGGAACGGCTGATTTAAATCAGGCACGTAGTATTTCAGTCGTGGGTACCCGAAAACCGACTTCTTACGGGAAAAAGATGTGTGAACTATTAGTTCATGGACTACAGCCATACCAACCATTAATTGTAAGTGGACTGGCGTACGGGATTGACATTACTGCCCATCGCAAATGCTTGGAACTGGGACTAGAAACGGTTGGCGTCCTTGGACATGGGATGCAGCGGATCTATCCGGCACAACACAGAGCCTCAGCAATGAAAATGATGGAACATGGAGGAATTTTAACGCAGTTTCATTTTACCACGGAGCCCAATCGTGAACATTTTCCAATGCGGAATAAAATCATTGCTGGAATGTGTGATGCCCTGGTCGTTGCTGAAACTAAAAAACAGGGTGGCTCAATTATTAGTGCTAAGTTGGCCAATGATTATCATAAGGATGTCTTTGCGTTTCCTGGTCGATTGACGGATAAGATGTCTGTCGGTTGCAATTACTTGATTAAGACGCACCAGGCGGCTGTAATTGAGTCTGCTGAGGACGTAGCTTATATTTTAAATTGGGGCCAGCAGACGGCGAATGTGGGTGTTCAGAAGCAATTGTTTGTTGAGTTGTCAGAAGAGGAACAACTAATTGCTGGTGAATTGAGAGAAGGGGTTCAGAAATCGGTAGACGCATTGAGTTATGAGACGCGGATGACGGTTGGACAGATTTCTTCCTTGCTATTAGGTTTGGAATTTAAGGGGATTGTTAAAAGTTTACCAGGGAAAATTTATGAATTGATATAATAAATGCTTGATATTTACGTTTGTAATGTTACGGCAAAACAATCTGTTAAACCTGTTTTATCCACATCAAAAATGTTGATGAAAGGATTTGCCTGCTGCTATTTTATACATAATCGTTAGTTTTTTATTATCACAATTGAGATAAATATCTTATAATTGCGGATAATTAAAGAAATGTGTTACTATGAGATTAATAATCAATACTGTTTTAGGTTTAATTATTCTGGGACTACTTTACCTATTATTTTCCAGTATTTACGAACCCATTAACTTCAAGGCTGAACAGGATAAAAGAGAATCAGCTGTCATTTCGAAATTGGAAGATATACGAAAGGCTCAATTAGCTTATAGAGGAATAACTGGACAATATGCCCATTCTTTCGATACCTTACTTCAAGTATTGAAAACAGATTCCTTTAAAATCGTTCGAGTTTTTGGTAATCCTGATGAAGAAAAATCAGAAATTAAAAGAGAAACGTTTTATGTTCCTGCAATTGATTCTGTTGGGAAGTTAGGACTGAACTTGGATTCACTTAGATATGTACCTTATTCTGCGTCAGGAAAAGAATTTAAGGTGACTGCTCAAATGATCGAATACCAGAGTACTACAGTTCCTGTAGTAGAAGTTAAAATTCCAATCAGAGAATATATGGGGCAATTTGCAGATGCGAAATACACGAGATACGATACTCGGTACAATCCTGATAACGTAAGAAAATTCGGAGATCTAGCAAAACCCTCAACGGCTGGAAATTGGGAATAGAAAAATATGATATTATCGATCGTTCGTATTCTAATGCGAATTCATCGTCCTACAACCTGTCTATTCTAGTTGGATTAGACAGGTTTATTTATTCTATTACAGATGCTGAAAATAATCTACTTGTTCTAAAATCAAAGCTGTTTGAAAGCAAAGATAACTACATAGAACAAAAGAAAAATATCAAACAAACAATTGAGGAGGATGAGCGTTTAACCTTGATTTATGCTAAAGTTGTTGTCGCTCAATTTGACAAAAATACAACGCTTGTTCCCACCGACTATTTTGATGAAAAGAATTTAGAAGGTTACTTCAGAACAGTATTGTATGGAAACAATCCTAGCCTTATTCAAGCAGATTCAATTCCAGAATTAAAAACCCATCACGTATATGAATTGAACAAAGAGATTGTTAATCATTTGCTTACTTATTATCCTCAAGCAACGTTGATTCATCTCAATACTGCACTGCTTAATTATCTAAGTCAGCTAAATGGTTCTAAGGGTGGAACCAATATCTTCATTAACACGATTGCCTACACCATGTCTGTTTTTGTATTCACAGATGGTGAATTAATCATGGTGAACAGCTATGAGTTTAAATCAACAAAAGATTATCTATATTTTGTCATGTTAATCTTCAATCAGTTGGGGTTAGAAAAATCAACTACCACAATCCACCTTGGAGGTGAAATGGCAAAAAGCTCTCAAATTGTAAGTTTACTAGGCAAGTACTATTCTAAGATAGAATTTATGGACAGACCAGTGTATATGAAATGGCCAAATCAATTCTTAAATACTCCAGATCACTACTTCATCGATCTTTTTAGTTTAACATTATGCGAATAATAAGTGGAAAATTTGGAGGAAGACGATTTAAACCACCAGCAAAAAACTGGCCGACTCGTCCAACTACAGATGTATCCAAAGAAGCATTATTCAATATCATAAACAATAACTTTGATTTTGAAGAACTCAAAGTCTTAGATTTGTTTTGCGGAACAGGAAACCATTCCTATGAATTCATCTCAAGAGGTGTTACTGATGTAACTTGTGTAGATAAATTTTATGGATGTATCCAGTTTGTAAAGAAAACTGCTAAAGAATTAGACATTGAAGATTGCATTAAAATAGTTAAAACGGATGTTTTTAAATTCATTGAACAAACAAATAAAACATACGATTATATCTTTGCTGGTCCTCCGTATGGTTTGAAAACGATGGATTTAATTCCCGATCTAATTATAAAAAATAACCTCCTCAACGAAGATGGCTGGTTTGTGATGGAACACAATCCAAATCATAATTATGAAAAGCACCCAAATTTCAATTTTTCAAGGAATTATGGGCAAACCATTTTTAGTATTTTTACGCTAGAAAATTAAGAAGACATGGAAAAGATTGCAGTATTCCCAGGCTCCTTTGACCCATTCACAATAGGACATCAAAAATTGATAGAACGCTTTATCCCATTGTTTGATAAGATCATTATTGGTATTGGAGTCAATTCTCAAAAGAAATACCTCTTTCCTCTTGAGCAACGACTTGACTGGATTAGAGACACCTTCAAAGACGAACCAAAAATAGAAGTTCAGCACTTTGAAAAACTGACCGCCCACTTTTGCAAAAGAGTAAACGCCAACTATCTGATACGAGGACTAAGAAACGCCTCTGATTTTGATTATGAGAAAACCATCTCTCAGCTAAACAATATTGTAGGAGAAGGCATTGAAACTGTCTTTCTGATTAGTGAACCTGCTTACTCACATATCAGCTCTACCATTGTTAGAGAAATCATCAAGGGTGGGGGAGATGCAACTCCCTTTATCCCAGAAGGGATCAATCTGGATTACAGTTTTAAGGAATAAACAAAAGAATATTTAGAAATCACTATATTTGCAAAAAAAAGAAACACATGGCAAACGCATACTTTCAAACACCAATCGCATTTAACGAACCCGTACAAAGCTATGCTCCCGGAAGTTCGGAAAGGGCTGAGATCAAAGCTAAACTAAAGGAAATGAAGGGAGAAAAGATTAAAATCCCTATGTTTATTGGTGGTAAGGAGGTCAATACGAAAGAGCAAATCAAAATCTATCCTCCGCACGAGAAGGATCATTTGCTTGGTACGTATTCAAAAGGAACTTCCAAACACGTGAAAGATGCGATTAATGCTGCTCTTAAAGCTAAAGACAGCTGGGCAAACATGCCTTGGAATGATAGAGCAGCTATCTTTTTGAAAGCTGCAGACTTGCTAGCAGGTCCCTTCCGAGCAAGAATGAATGCTGCTACTATGCTTGGACAATCAAAAAATGTGTACCAAGCAGAAATCGATGCCGCTTGCGAAATGATTGACTTCTTTCGGTTTAATGCGCAATTCATGACTGATATTTATACGGATCAACCAGATAGTAATCCTGGTCTTTGGAACCGCATGGACTACCGACCTCTAGAAGGATTTGTGTTTGCAGTTTCTCCGTTCAACTTTACTTCAATTGCTGCAAACTTGTGTGTTGCACCTGCAATCATGGGGAATACAGTAGTCTGGAAGCCAGCAGAGACGCAAATCTACTCAGCACATGTGATCATGGATTTGTTCCGTGAAGCGGGTTTACCAGCGGGTGTGATCAATCTGATTTATACAGATGGCCCAGTGGCTGGTGACATTGTTTTCGAACATCCCGATTTTGCAGGGCTACACTTTACTGGAAGTACGCAAACCTTCCAGTACATGTGGAAGACAATTGGCAATAACATTCATAAATACAAGACCTATCCAAGAATCGTTGGGGAAACAGGTGGTAAAGATTTCGTGATGGTGCATCCTTCCGCTAACGCAGAAGAAGTTATCACTGCATTGACTCGTGGAGCCTTTGAATTTCAAGGGCAAAAGTGTTCTGCTGCCTCTAGAGCATATATCCCAAAATCAATGTGGAAAGAGGTCGAAAAAGGCTTGAAGGCAGATCTTGGATCTATCTCAACAGGTACACCAGAAGATTTTACCAATTTCGTGAATGCAGTCATCGATGAACGGGCCTTTGATAAGATTAGCTCCTACATTGCTAGTGCTAAGAAGTCGAAGGACGCTCAAGTAGTAATCGGTGGTACCTACGATAAGTCGAAGGGCTATTTCATAGAACCGACAGTCATACTTGCTAAGAAACCGAATTATGCTTCTATGTGTGAAGAGATTTTTGGTCCAGTCCTTACGATTTACGTTTATGAAGATAAGAAGTTCGATGAAACGCTTGATCTATTAGACACGACATCGCCTTATGCGTTGACAGGAGCCTTATTTGCAAAAGACAGAGATGTCATTGTTGCAGCGGCCCACAGACTTCGAAACTCTGCTGGTAACTTCTATATCAATGATAAGCCAACAGGCGCCGTGGTTGGTCAGCAACCGTTTGGTGGAGCTAGAGCCTCTGGAACCAATGACAAAGCGGGATCTGTATTGAATCTGTATCGCTGGATATCTCCTAGAACAATCAAGGAGACATTTGTTCCCGCTACTGATTTCCGATATCCGTTTATGTTGGAAGATTAAGCAGAACAGCGTTTGAATTTTATCGAATACTTGGGTCTTTATTCTAAATAAAGACTCAGGTTACCTCGTAAAAAACAATGATTAACACGCATCAAATAATTAGTAAAAAGGTCTATCTTTTAACGTAATTAAAACGATAGTAAGATTCGCCAATCCTCAAAATAGGTTATCTATTAAGAATTAACAATTATTTATCTTTTGATCTTACTTCTGTAACAATAATTGTTGTATTTTCGCGTTATTCGACTATGATATTATGAGTAAGAAAGAAACATCAAACAAGAAGAAAACGGTAAAAACGACTAAGAAAAAAGTAGTGAGTACACCGAATGCGGAAAAAAGAACCGTAAAGCCTACTCAGTCTAGATTCTCGAAAGGGAAAGTAGGGGTCCGACACCAAGATCAGGAAATGCTTTTTGAAAAGCAAAACTATATGCTAATGGGATTAAGCTTGCTCCTAATCTTAGTTGGTTTTATGCTAATGTCGGGAGGAAGTATGCCAAACCCAGATGTCTGGGACGAAGGGATTATCTACAGTTTTAGAAGAATCACACTGGCACCAGTTGTTGTGCTTTCAGGATTAATCCTGTTTATCGTTGCAATTTTCAAGAAATAACAAGTCGGTATATGGAGGTAATTAAAGCAATTATCCTTGGACTTATCCAGGGACTAACAGAGTTTTTACCTGTTTCAAGCAGTGGGCACATTGAATTGGGAAAAGTGATTCTAAACTACAACCCAAGCGAAAGTTTACTGTTTACAGTGGTCTTGCATTGTGCAACTGTCTTAAGTACCATTGTAGTGTTCCGCAATGACATATTAGAAATCATCAAAGGCTTATTTTCCTTCAAATGGAACGAAGAAACACAGTTTGCAGCTAAGATTCTACTTTCAATGATCCCTGTAGGAATCGTAGGAGTCTTGTTTGAATCGCAAGTAGAAGCCTTTTTTAATGAAAACATTTTATTGGTTGGACTCATGCTATGGTTTACGGGTTGCCTCCTTTATCTCACCGGTTATGTAGAACAAAAACAAACCGCAAAACTAGCTGCTCAATCCACCGCCTCAAAACGAGATGGCAAAATCCGATTTTCAGATGCACTGATCATCGGATTTATGCAAGCGGTCGCCGTGCTACCAGGGATATCGAGATCAGGAAGCACCATAGCAACTGGACTGCTGCTAGGAGTAGACAGAGAACGGATTGCCCGGTTTTCATTCTTAATGGTATTACCACCCATCCTTGGAGCAACGCTCTTGAAGCTAAAAGATTTTATGGAAGCACCACAAGCAACAATAGACATCATTCCGCTAACCGCAGGGTTTATTGCTGCATTCATCTCTGGACTGGTTGCTTGTCTTTGGATGATTGATCTCGTAAAACGTGGTAAGCTGATTTACTTTGCCTTCTATTGCTTTATCGTAGGTGCAATTGCAATACTATATTCAATTCTAACTTAAATAACAATCGCCTAATGGAAAAAGACTCAAAATATGATTTTCTAGCAGGCGAAGTACTACTCGTTAATAAGCCAAAAACTTGGACGTCCTTCGATGTTGTCAACAAAATACGATATGCGTTACGAAGTCGATTAAATGTGAAAAAAATAAAGGTGGGGCACGCTGGAACACTAGACCCAATGGCAACAGGGTTACTGATTATCTGCACAGGAAAATTCACGAAAAAATTAAATGACTTTCAAGGATTACCGAAACGATATACTGGTACAATAAAACTAGGGGCAACCACACCTTCCTACGATGCTGAATCTGAAGTAGATGCTACCTTTCCTACAGAACACATCACTGCAGAACTGCTTGAAACAGCAAGGCAGCGTTTTCTTGGTACCATTGAACAAATGCCCCCAATATTCTCAGCAATTAAGATAGACGGTGTTCGAGCATACAAGAGTGCTAGAAAGGGGAAGACCGTTGAAATGAAGTCTAGAACTGTTGAGATCACTGAATTCGAGCTTACCAGAACCGAACTGCCTGAGGTAGATTTCACGGTGACGTGCAGCAAAGGAACATATATCCGTTCTCTAGCATTTGATCTAGGCAAGGCGCTTAACAGTGGTGGCTATCTAACAGCGCTTCACCGTGATCGGATCGGTGCGTTCGGTGCGACGGATGTCTGGGAGCTTGATGCACTAATCAAAGAGATCAATCCAGAGCCACAAGAATAATTGCTAATTGTTTATACGATCAAAAACGTCACTAATCACTAAGTACTAAGGATTAAGCGCTCAAAAACCTCCAATTTTAAATAAAACGCACCTGAAAAGCAACGAATTGCGCGGAATGTTAGACTAAATAAATAATATCTTCTTATTTCATGTAAATATTTGTTTTATAACACTAAATTTGCACATTGCATTTAATTCGCAAAAAGAATGATTCACAGCAGGATAATTGGATTGAGTTTTTTTTTGATGGTAATGATGAATTTCCACCTTGTTGTATCAGCCCAAACTGGTTATTCACCTATCGATGAGAACCTACTCATTGAATCGAAATGGCTGTATACTTATACTTCTCATGCACCTACTAACTCAGTCATTCACAAAGCAGATGAATCCTACGAGTATTACCTCTATTTAAAGTTTGATAACACCTATGAGCATTACCTTAATGGTAATACATCAGACGGTGATTGGTTGCTTAATGAAGATAAGAATGAATTGTTTTACAATTTTCGTCAAATTAGATGGTGGAAAATTGCTGAGTTGTCTAAAACAACCCTAATGCTTGAGTTTGTTGTTGATAAAGTACCTTACAGATATCACTTCGTCCGGATTGGTAATCAAAGCTCTCCTTTTAAAAAGAAAAACAATGAACTACCTGACGTAGAGGTTGAGGCTGATATCACCACAGAAGAGCTAGTACAGGACGCTAGAGAAGAGATGACCCGTAAAGAGAAGCGTCAAGAAAAACGGAAAAACAAAAAACAGTCACGAGAAGACAGAAAAGATAGGAGAATTAAGGAGCTAGAAAACAATGAAACTACCATCGAAATCGCTTTGACAGGCGGTGGGTTTTACGGTGGACTCGATCCTGTTATTAAGGACTTTACAGTCATCAAGTCTGATGGCCGACTCGTCAAAGAATTTGAAACGGTCAACCAAGGACTTCGAAAAGTGCGCCTAGATATTGGCAGAGAACAAGTCGAACAGTTAGCAGAGTTTATGACGAATAAGGGATTCTTTGAATTTTCTAATCTTTATGACTGCCAAACGGGGGACTGTAACAAGCGTAAAACCAAGAAGCCAACTCCTATCCCACTAAGAATCTCTTTCACGTATGGCAACCGCCGAAAAGTGGTTACAGTTGTAATTTGGGGACTAGATGATCAGAAAATACAGTATGTCAACTATCCTCGGGATCTAGATTACATCATAGAAAGCATTCAGAAACTATCAATGGGTAATTAGAGGTTACTGAATTTCTAGAAGAGTAGAAGAGTAAGCACTAATAGAAGACAATTCGAATATCTAAGGGGTAAATCATTGAATCTTAGCATAGAAGGTGCGAAATGATTTGGGCTGAGGTGTAAACCTATTGCAGACTTAATTTGAGAAAATCAGTTAAAAGTAGCCTCGGAAACTGAGATCTAAGCGGCCTATTATTTCTTCAACAAATGAGCGGTCTTGCCTCACTAACCTTAGTTACAGTTTGAAATTTGAGTGATAAATCCTAAATCAGAAGTCAAAGGATTTGTGATAAGCTCTGTGTTAATTGAACCGTCTACGTTTACAAATTCCTCAAATGAACTGTTTCTCGTAGAGAAAATACCTCTTCCTTCATTAGATAGATTGGTGTAATCTGGTAAGGGAAGGGTAGAAGTAATTCCTGAATTTGCCTCGCCAGCGTTGATATATTTATACAATTCTTCACCTCCAGCATTTACTCTTACGTTAAAATGGCGCATTTTCCTGCAAAAATCTGGATTAGGATCAAGTGAGTTATTCATGAATTGATAAAAATCCTCACCATCGTAACCAAGGCTGAAACTCTGTCCATTCGAATTTGATTGATCGGAAACTACGCTCTTTTCCAATTCCCAGACGAGTTTACGAAGAATGGTTGATCCATCATCATAAATTTCATCGAATAGAATTTCTAGGGTAAGATCATAAAATGCTGCATTTTCTGGTATTTGCCAGCGGAATGTAGTTGTAGAACCAACCACCCAGTTCAGTCGAGAATTGGGATTTACTAGCCTCGATCTTGGACGTGTCACTTCAAAATCACCAATTATTCCAGTCTCTGCAGTTACAGAGCTACTCGTTTCACTATTTTTAATTTCAATGCGATACGTCTTAGCAGTATTTAGAATATCTTTCGTTTTAAAAACGTAATTCGGTGAAGAAGCAAATACACCTTCTGGTTTTGGAAACCCTTCTAAATTAGCATCTACCAAGAACATTTGAATCGTATTATCAACCTCACCCGTCGCACTTAATTCTTTCAACTCAACGGTTACGTCTTGATAATAAAGTGAATCAGGAATCTGAGCAATCACCAACGAACTAGTTGAAGGATCTAAAAAGGCTTTCCCAACTTTCACATACTGTGCTGTATCGCTTGGATTTATCAGACCATATACAACAGCGATGTCCTTCCAATCATCCGTTAACTCAAAGTCATTAGAGCAGGAAGAAACAAAAAGATAAAGGATCGGCAGAAGTATTGCTAATTTTTTCATGGCGCAAAGATAAGGCTTTTTATGGTTTTGGCTAGCCCTTTTTTTAAAAACTAAAATATCTTTCCTCTAAATGAACACTTGTATTAAGTGAAATAATTATATGAACTTTGCTCCTTTTTTTGGGACTGTCTGCGTTCAAGCTTGATTCCTATGTTTTATTGTAATCAGTAAAATGTGCTGTTTAGGCATCAAAATTATATTCTTCTCGATGTTAAACTTTCGTTAACCAATGAACACCTTAAAATGGATCGATCTGATCCTAGTATAAGCATAATATTGTCATAATCAATAGGGAGACAGTGCATTTAAGCCGAATTTACGAAGTCGGTATAGTTCCCAAAAGTTAATATTTATCAATGATCCATTAGGCGCTTGCTGTCCATTCTCAATTCCCCTAAATCTCTTGGCATAAAATTCGTATTTACCTAGATACACGTATTATTGAATTTATTTTTTATAATTGTGAATAATTAAAAATCTATGAAGGTTTATAAAATTCAACTTCTTACCGTACTGTTTATTTTGTCTACAATTTCGCTTTTTGGACAATATAAAACCTACAAATCCCTTGAAGAAACTAAAGGGAATGAAAATCAGGTGATAAAGTTGAGTCTGCAAGGGCAGAAGCTTAAAGTGATACCTGCAGAAGTGTATAATCTACCTAATCTTAGGTTTATTAGCCTCAAGGATAATCAAATCGATACGATCACACCCGATATTGCAAAACTGAAGCGTCTAGTCTACTTAGATCTTAGAAACAACAACATCAATGAATTACCAGAAGCGATCGGTGAACTTACGAATCTGAAAGCACTCTATATAGGGAATGGTGATCGAGAAGTTAAGCAGTATCGTGTAGCAAATAAACTCAAGGAGTTACCAAAGTCACTATTCAATCTAACAGAACTTAGAGAACTGGATCTGTCTCAAATGCAACTCACCACGTTACCTGAAGAACTTGGAAATCTGATCAATTTGGAAGCCCTTTTTATGAGTAGCAATCAGATTGAAGCTCTTCCAAAATCGATAGGCAAACTCATAAAACTTAAGAATTTAGGTTGCTCAGATAATCTCCTAAAAGAATTGCCAGCTGAAATCGGTGAGCTAGCTGATTTACAATGGATCTGGCTTGGGTACAACAAATTAACCGATCTGCCAGAAAGCTTTGCCAACCTCAGTTTACTAGAATCAGTCTACCTTAAAGGCAATCAAATAAAGGTGTTCCCAGAAGAATTGTTGACTCTAAAAAGTATGATTAGCCTTAATCTAGGTAGGAACAAGTTGACAAAGATACCCTCTTTAAACGAACTTTCGGCCTTGAAAACACTAGCCCTAGATGCAAACAAAATTACAAGCATTTATAAACAAATTGATGGTTTAAAAAACTTGAAAAGTCTTAATATAAATTCCACAAAGGTATCTGTTCCTGAGTTCAAACAAATGCAAGTTTCAATGACCAGTACTAAGATTAGATATAGTACAAAAAAATAATTCTCAAGTTCCAGGACTTAATATTGACAATAAAATAGCAACAACCGTAGCGTTCGATACGATTGTATCTTTTTAACTTGTTTGATTCAATTGTCCACTATCAATTATCAACAACTGGCACATATTAATATCACATAAAAGTTGATTTAGTTCTTAAATTACGCTATTTTACGGCATAAACTGAAAAACAATATACCCTTCCTGCTAACTTCTTGCGAATACCATACTACTAATATTGATTGAATATTGAACTATCGTTTTTAACCCATGTCATGCATTGGGAATTAATTTTGAGTTTAAAATGCAATATTCGTGTCAGTTCGGTCTTAAAGAAGGGCGCCACATTCTAGTAACCTCGGTCTTGTTTTTTCATTGAAATCATTCGGATGCGTTCGGTATAAAAGAGGATTATTATTTCCGAACCTACAGTAAAATTAGAAATATACGGACGTCCTAGAGTTTGCAGCAGATTGAACACAAATTTTAATACTTAATGTATAATTCGGGTTTAATATATACTTTACCGTTTGTACAACACAAATCAAATTTTAAACGTTATTTAAGTACACAAAAGTTTGAACCCTTTTGTTACCAGTAAGAATGAAAAATGTAGTACACTATGTTAAACCTCAAAGAAAAATTCATTTTATTCTGTAGCCTACTGCTTCTTTCCAATGTTGCTTCTTCCTTGCATATAATTGGTGGAGAAATCACTTATGAATGTCTTGGAAACAACCAGTACCTGTTTAACATGACAGTGTATAGAGATTGTAGTGGTAATGGTGCACAATTGGATAACCCAGCAAGCATAACCACTTTTCAATTTAATGGGGGTAGTCCTTCAGTTATTGCAACTGATCAGATAGTGCTTGATTCTGTTGTAAGTATTCCACCGATTGTTAGTAATCCTTGCTTGACTCCTCCTTCTAATCTTTGTGTAGAAAAGGGATCTTATTCTTGGATCTCAAACTTGCCTTTAAATCCAGATGGTTACGTAATCGCTTATCAGAGGTGTTGCAGAAATTCAACGATAAATAATATTGCAACACCTGATGCAGTTGGAGGAACCTATACCGCAACAATCTCGAATGTAGTTCAAACCACCTGTAATTCTAGCCCTGTTTTTAATGACTTTCCTCCAATAGTCATTTGTGCCAATGAACCAATTAATTTTGATCATTCAGCCT
Organism: uncultured Saprospiraceae bacterium; assembly: GCA_937959115.1. Taxonomy (GTDB): domain Bacteria; phylum Bacteroidota; class Bacteroidia; order Chitinophagales; family Saprospiraceae; genus JAHDHB01. The sequence goes on along the minus strand of CALGAW010000010.1, from coordinate 30,450 downwards.
CAGATCCAGACGGAAATACCTTGGTTTACAGCTTCTGTGATCCTACGGTTGGAGCATCTAACAATAATCCTGCTCCTCAAGTCGCTTCAAACCCTACAGCAAATTATCCCCATTATCCTCCTGTCGTCTTTATTGGAGGTTATACCACTACGACTCCAATGGCAGGTGTCCCTGTCGTGTCAATCGACCCAACCACAGGGGTCATTACTGGAACCCCAACCTCCGTCGGACAATTTGTAGTTGGCGTTTGTGTGGAAGAGTTTGATGCCCAAGGAAATTTAATCGCCACGACTAGAAGAGATTTTCAGTTTAATGTCACCAATTGTATTCTAAACGTATTCGCTGATGTCCTAGAAGATTCAATCATCTCACAAAATGAATACTTGATTGTTTCCTGCGGAGAAGAAACGGTCACATTTATCAATCAAAGCGGACAACCGGCTAATATTTTTGGTTATTTCTGGGAGTTTGATCTAGGCCCTAGTGTTCCAGTATTTACCTCTACGGCTACCAATCCGACTGTTACCTTCCCTGGGGTGGGTAGTTACATTGGTACACTAGTCGTTAATCCAGGAGCTCCTAGTTGCTCCGATACTGCGTTCATTTATATCGATATCTTTCCTGAAATTGTTGCCAATTACTCGTTTTCATATGATACCTGCATCCTTGGTCCAGTTACCTTTGTCGATTCTTCCTACACAGGAAGCGGCGCGATCACCAACTGGAATTGGGACTTTGGGGACGGGAATTCATCCACGACTCAACATCCAGTACATCAATATACAAACGCTGGGACCTACCAAGTCACGCTTACCGTAAGAGACTCCACTGGCTGTGAGGATATGTTCACCCAAACTGTCACATGGTATCCCGAATCAGCGATCAACGTTGCATTAGCAGATTCGTCTGGTTGTGCTCCATTTACTGCGGTTTTTACCAATAACTCATTTCCGATTGCGGGTTACACCGTTCTCTGGGACTTAGGAGACGGTAACACGTCTACCGCTCCTAGTCCTACCCATACCTATCCTAATCCAGGAACGTACTCGGTTACGATAACCATTACCTCCCCAATTGGCTGCGTCTCACAACAGGTATTCCCGAATTTGATTACCGTGTATGAAGTTCCAATAGTTACAACAATGATAGTCGATACGCTTCCCTGTGCTGGATATTGTGTTGCCACGGCTATTGGATCAGGAACACTAGGGCAGGCTCCTTATTCTTACGAATGGCCAAGTGGACAAACTACTGCATTGGCTACAGGGCTTTGTTCTGGAACGTATAATGTAACACTTCTTGATGCAAATGGCTGTACGGATAATACTTCAATTACGATCACTGATCCACCTGATTTAATCGCTGAGGATTTCACGTTCGTTTACGACTCTTGCAAGTTTACTCCTGTCTTTTTTACCGACCAATCAATGAGTGCAAATGGTCCAATTCTCGCTTGGCATTGGGACTTTGGGGATGGAGATACGTCTATCATTCAAAATCCATCTCATCAATACGCCAACGCTGGAGTTTATACTGTAACACTCGTGGTAACAGATGTAACAGGTTGCCTGGATACACACACGGAATTAATTAATTGGTTTCCTGAATCTGCTATCAACGTATCGCTATCGAATAATCAAGGTTGTGAACCGTTGACAGTGATCTTTACCAATAATTCATTTCCTATAACAGGATACACCACAGATTGGGACCTCGGAGACGGCTCTACTTCAACAGATCCTAGTCCGACTCATGTCTATGACTCCGCTGGTGTGTACACTGTTGTGATTACGATTACTTCGCCGATAGGTTGTGTCTCGACACAAACCTTTTCAAATATTATCACAATTCATCCAACACCTTTAGGCTCGGCAAATCTTATTATGGGATTAAGCTGTCCGGGTAGTTGCTCAGCAAGTGCCAGTGCTACTGGATCAGGAACAATTCCTCCTTACTCTTTTGAGTGGTCTGATGGACAAACAAGTGCAATAGCAACAGGACTGTGTGCAGGGCAAAGTATGGTTACAATTACGGATGGAAATGGATGTCAGGATACGGTTTCTGTGTTCGTTCCAAACTTGCCAGGGCTCACTGGCTCCTACGATATCTCGACAGTCAGCTGTTATAGCTTCTGTGATGGATCAATTTCCTTGACCGTTTCAAACGGCACACCACCTTACATTTATACGTGGTCCAATGGTCAGCAAACTCAAATGATTTCAGGTTTATGCCCTGGTTCATTTGACGTCTCCATTGTAGATGCAAACGGCTGTGAATTTATTATGCCTTCATCCGCTTTGATTACTGAGCCGGATACACTAGGTTTGTCTTTGGTTGCTCAAGATCCGAATTGCTTTCAAAATGCGGATGGCCAGATCGTCGCGACTGTTACAGGTGGTACGGTTCCTTATCAATATAGTTGGACTGATGGACAGACCACTGCTACATCTAGTCAATTACCAGGTGGTTATTTTGAGGTGACGGTATCCGATGCTAACGGATGTCAAATTGTTGCAGGAGATTCCTTGTTTTCTCCACCTCCAATCATCCCATTACTTGTGTCTCCCTATTTGATTTGTTATGGTTCTAGTGATGGCGTAGTTGCTGTAGATACTGTTTTAAGCGGGAATCCTCCATTTACTTATTCGTTGGATGGTGTAAACTTTCAAGTGGATTCCTTTTTTACTGGCTTGCCAAGTGCTACACATACGGTTACGGTTCTCGACCAAGTTGGATGCACAGGTACAGCAACTCAATTTGTAGATCAACGACCAGAACTAGTATCATTTATCAATGCAACACTAACCGAAGTGTGTCTAGGAGAGACAACTGAGTTTGAAGTATTTACAAATAGCTTTGGTTTGTTTACTTATGAATGGAGTCCTTCAGGTACATTGAGTTGTTTTGATTGTAAAGATCCAGTAGCCTTACCCTTAGCAACAACCACTTACACAGTTACTGTAACGGATGAAAATGGATGTACTTCTACAGCAAATATAACGATAGAAGTAGATCCCAAACGAAGAGTATGGGTACCCAATATATTTACACCGAACGCAGATGGTATCAATGATAATGTAACCGTTTTTGGAGATAATAGTGTGGACAACATTCTTACTTTTAGAGTCTATGATCGATGGGGATCATTAGTGTTTAATGCAGTAGGAATTGAAGCCAATAAATTAAACCAAGGCTGGGATGGAAGATTTAAGGGAGAACCAATGAACCCTGGAGTGTTTGTCTACTACACTGAAATTTTATTTATTGATGGAAGTAAAAAAGAACTAAAAGGGGACATCTCTTTGATTAGATAATGATTTTAATCAAATGATTGTCTTTTTTATTACCTTAGTAGGATAAAAATTGACTCGATCATGATTAAAATCCAACCTGTTCTGCTAATTACTTTTCTTTTGTTTAGTATTCAATTACTAGCACAACCCAGTCAGAATGTTACACTTTTTGCAGAAGAAAATAGAGGTGATACTCGGTATTCAGGTAGTTGGAGCTATATCGCTCCGAATGGCAGTGAATACGCACTAGTCGGTGCTAGAACAGGACTCGCAGTTTATACAATTGACAACAGTAATGCCGTTAACGAAGTTGGATTTGTACCAGGCCCTGCCTCCAATTGGAGAGAGATCACTGTAGTCGGTTCACATGCATATGTCGTCACTGAAGGATCAGGAACAGGTTCGGGAATGCAGGTGATTGATCTTAGCAATTTACCAAATGGTATTTCATTGGTGACTACTTATACAGCAACGATGACTAGGGGGCATATGATACAATCCGATTTCTACAATCCGAATTCCCCTTATGTTTATGTGGCAGGAGCTTCTGGACAATCTGGAGTGCAGATTATTGATGTTTCCAATCCTGCAAACCCTGTTAGAGTTGGATATTACGGACCTTATTATCTTCATGATATTCACGTTAGAGGAAATCGAATATATGCTTCCGCGATTTACGAAAGTGCTATTGATGTAATCGACATCACGGATAAAACAAACCCAACGTTTGTTACTCAAATCAGTTATTCTGGAGGGTTTACACATAGTGCATCCACTTCCCAGGATAATACGCACTTACTAGTCACTGATGAGGTAGATGGATTGCCTATGCGGACTTGGAATATTGAGGATGAAAATAATATTTATCAAGTATCCAACTGGACTGCCAACTCGCTAAGTCTTGTGCACAATCCATACGTAAGAGGTGATTTCGCATTTATTGCACATAACACAGAAGGGTTACGTGTACTGGACATTGTCAAGCCAGATTTACCAATTGAAGTCGGTTTTTATGATACTTATTCAGGCTCAAGTGGCGGCTTTTCAGGCCTTTGGTCTGCTTGTCCTTATTTCCCATCTGGTAAAATAATAGGAGGAGACAGAGTTCGCGGACTTATGGTTTGGGAATTCAATAATACGTATGCGGGTAGAGTCTATGGAGTAGTCAAAGATGCAAGTAACGGACAAGCAATTTTTCAAGCAGCTGTTGATGTCATCGGCCCATCTAAAACCTACACCACAGACCTTTCAGGGACGTTTAAGTTTGGAGATGTTCCAACATCGTTTGACCTTCAAGTGTCTAAACCAGGCTACTTACCGAAAACCATCCCTGGAGTTGTGTTGAATGGAGGAGACAGTCTTTGGTTTGAAGTATTACTTGATCCTGACAAGTTTGTTAGTGCAGAAGTAAAGATCAACCTTTCAGGGCCTTACAATCCAACCTCAGGATTAATGGATGATAACCTAAGACAGCAATCTTTTATTCCCAATACGGAACCGCATACCGCCCTAGGATTTACTCATGTCAACAGTATAGGAGGCGAATCCGTTGATCCAGCCGTTTTTAATGCGACGGGGGCTACTGCAATCGTGGATTGGGTATTCCTAGAAGCAATCGATAAAAACAATCCAGCAAATGTCCTAGCAACTCGTTCAGGCTTGTTAAGGAGAGATGGTCAGGTGATCAATGCAGACGGTGGCACTGATATCAAATTTTATAACTTAATACCAGATCAGTATCATGTCGCAGTCAGCCATCGCAATCATTTAAGAATTCGAACTACAACGACGAGTTACTTGGATATGATCAACTTCCCAACTATTGATTTTACAAGCGGAAGTTCAACGCCTGCCTCTGCTCAGCAAAATTTAAATGGTGTATGGGCAATGTGGTCTGGGGATTCAAATCAGGATAACCTTATTAATGCTGCAGATAGAAGTGTTACTTGGAATGATCGTAATCGTGTTGGATATCTTGGTTCAGATGTTAATTTATCTGGTATTTGTGATGCCGCTGATCGAAGTATAGTCTGGAATAACAGAAACAAATCAGGCATGTAATAATTAAAATTTATAGATAATATGGATTCATCCTTTGAAAAATCAGTAAACAAATTGCCCAAAGCATTTTGGGTGATCGGAATTCTTGGTCTACTTTGGAATTTAATGGGCCTAGGTGCTTTTTTCTACGACATGACGATATCTGATGAAGCAATTGCTGCATTGGACCCTGCAATGCAGGAAATGTACGCAACAACACCAATCATCTCTAAAATAGGGTATGGAATAGCGACTATCTGCGGAACGCTCGGGTGTGTATTGCTATTATTGCGTAAGAAAATAGCTTTGCCTGTATTTATCGTTTCTCTAATCGGTGTTGCGGTACAAAATATAGCTAATTTTAGCATGACTAATGCTATGGAAGTTGTTGGTGGAAGTGGATTGTCTTTATTGTTATTGGTCATTGCATTTGCCGTGTTTTTAGTAACACATTCTAAAAAGGCGATTGATCATAATTGGATCACTTAGAAAAACACACATCCGAGAATTGCCTTTTTTGGTTAATCAGAAAGAATGAAAAAGTTTTCAAAAAGCCGTCAAATCCTAATTGTTCCCTATAAAAATGAATGGCCGAAGGAGTTTAATCAAATTGCAGAACAACTCAAACAAACATTAGGAACTCGAGCGGTCAGAATTGACCATATAGGATCAACGTCAGTTCCTGATCTAGCGGCAAAAGACGTCATTGATATCCAGATCACAGTCGCCTATTTAAGGGATGAGTCTATTGTTCATTCGTTGAAAGACGCTGGTTACCAACACCTTTCTCAAATTGTGAGTGATAACTATCTAGGAAAGCAGTTTCCAGAAAATCCTCAACTTGAGAAACGGTTGGTGCAAGAAAAGGAAGGTGATCGGAAGGCGAACATACATATCCGGCAACTCGGCTTTAAAAATCAGGAATTCCCGCTCCTGTTTCGTGATTATCTGCGGGCTGTTCCTGCGGTATGTGCTGGCTACCAACTGCTTAAATTGCGCTTGGCAGAAGTATATTCTGAAAGTATGGAGGGATACCTTTATTTCAAGGAGCCTGCAATGGGTTTAATTTATGAAGGCGCATTGCAATGGGCGAAATCTGTAAATTGGACAGGACACAAACAAATCATAACTTAGCGTTCTCAAAACAGAGCCTCTTAAATGAAACACCCGATAAATTTAGTAATACTGACTCCTGTTTACAACGATTGGGATTGCCTTGATTTCTTATCAAGTGATATCACAAAAGCGATTGAAGGTGAGGGGATTAATCTGAGAAGAATTATCGTAGTAAATGATCATTCCAATGAAAGTATGATGGAGGGGAAAGTGAAAAATTTACCCGTTGACATCGTAAATTTAGGAACAAATGTTGGTCATCAAAGAGCCATTGCAATAGGGTTATGTTACATCAATGAACACTTCCCAGAGATCGATGTGGTCGTAGTTATGGATAGTGATGGAGAAGATTTGCCAAGTAATATCCCAGAACTAGCATCTAAAGCGCACAAGGAAGTGCAAATTGTGTTTGCAGAACGAAGAAAAAGAAGCGAATCTCTTTCATTTCAAATTGGATATCAGTTATATAAAATTTTATTTAGAGTGTTAACAGGTCAAACCATAAAGTTTGGGAATTTTAGTGCGATACCTTCCAGCAAAATCAGTCCGATTATTCGAAACCCAGACTTATGGAATCACTATTCTGCTTCTATATTGAAGGCGAATCATGCCTATACCTCGGTACCAACAAAACGAGGGAAGAGGTACAGAGGCCAATCAAAAATGAATACAGAAGGGCTAGTAATACATGGATTGAGTTCTATTGCAATCTATACCGATAAAGTAATTGCTAGGCTTTTAATCTTTATTACACAGTTGATTTTTATGATTTTCATAACTGGTATTACGATCCTACTCATAAAATTTCTAACAGAATTGGCTATTCCAGGATGGACATCAAATATAATTGCCTCCATTATCAACCTTACCGTTTCCTTGTTTTCTATCATCTTGATTTTGTTATTAATCCAATTAAATCAACGAAAACAAGCATACAGAAGTGTCTCTTCTTTTTACAATGACTTTATAGAATCAATTCAGCACAATGGAAGATCAAAATAAATACATCGGTAATGAATTGGAATTGTTTGCAAATGCTAAAAATTGGAAATCCTATTGGTCAGAGCTTGTTGCGCCATACCTAGGCACCAACATTATGGAAGTCGGTGCAGGCCTAGGAGGAAGCACCCAATTGCTAATGCCAAAAGTAAATAACTTAGATCGATGGACGGCACTTGAACCTGACGAAGCCTTGTCGAGCCAAATTCCTAAGAACCTAGAAAAAAGTGGTCTAGGAGTAGAAAAGCTAACAATTACTGAAAAGTATCTTAAAGATTATCAGCCATCTAAACAATACGATTCTTTACTTTATATTGATGTCATAGAACATATTGAGCAAGATAAGGATGAAGTTCATTTGGCGGTAGATCGATTAATCAATGGTGGGCATTTGATTATACTGGTTCCAGCTCATAATTTCCTATTTAGTCCTTTTGATAGGGCCATCGGACATTATAGAAGATACAATAAGAAAATGCTTCTAGAAGTGTTACCTGAAAATTTAGAGGTCGTTCACTTGAAGTATCTTGATTCACTTGGTCTGTTTCTTTCAGCAGGCAATCGTTTAATTGCTAAGCAAAAATATCCAACATTAAAGCAAATATTATTCTGGGATAAAGCTGTTGTGCCTGTGTCAAAAATTTTGGATAAAATGTTATTCCATCAATTTGGAAAATCACTTTTGCTTATTGGAAAAAAAAAATATGACAAATCTTCTAATTGAGTACGAGTTTTCTATTTCTAAATTGTCCTACTAATAACCTGCTTTGTCCTGTTGAAGACATTTATTTCCGAAACATGATAAATGTCGAAAAATAATAGGCTTTAACCGAAATAAATCCTAATTTTATTTGAATAAATCCAGAAAAGTCATGAAAATTATTATTTCCCTATTCTCTCTTTTATTAATTTGCTGTTCTTTAAATTCTCAAGTAGTCATAAATGAATTCTCAGCAGCAAATTCCACCGAAGATCAAGACAATTTTGGAGAATATGAAGATTGGGTTGAACTGTACAATACCACAAATGGAGGCATCAATTTAGGAGGTTATTATCTGAGTGATGATTTAGCATTACCATTGAAGTATCAAATTCCTGCAGGGACTTTCATAGGAGCGAATGGGCACTTAGTCGTTTGGCTTTCAAGTAAAAACCTAGTAGCAGGCGGAAATGTGCATGCAAATTTTAAGCTGACTCAAACCCGGCCAAGTGAAGCAATCGTCTTCTCCGATCCAGGCGGTAACATTATTGATAGTAATCCAATCGATATACCCAATCAAAGAAATCATTCTACAGGTAGAACAACAGATGGTGCTGCAACATGGGGCGTACTTACGAATCCAACACCCGGAACAACGAATACAAATGTAATGAACACCTATGCAGAAACACCAGGTTTTGATATGCAAGCTGGGTTCTACAACAATTCTGTAACCGTTACCGTTTCCGTAACTGACCCGAATTTAAGCGTACACTATACGACCGATGGATCATTCCCAGATACAGGAGATCCACTCTATACCGCACCCTTAACATTTACTACAACGACAGCATTGCGGGCAGTTGCCTATAGTAGTGATCCAAATACACCAAGAAGCTTTAGCAAAACGAAGACTTATTTTGTTAATGAAAATCACACCTTACATGTGATTTCAATTGTAGGAAGCAACATAAACACCCTAATGAGTGGTAACCAAATTGAGCCCCGTGGCCACTTTGAACTGTTCAATGAAAACGGTGTTCGGGTTTCAGATTCTTATGGCGATTTTAATAAACATGGAAATGACTCTTGGGCTTACGATCAACGTGGCATTGATTTTATCACTAGGGACCAGTATGGATATGACTTTGCTGTTAAGAATAAATTGTATAATGGTAAAAACAGAACAAAATTTCAAAGAGTAATAATTAAGGCTGCTGCTAATGATAATTATCCGTTTGAAACAGGTGGCGCACATATTAGGGATGGTTACATTCATGAGTTATCCCAACGTGCAGGACTTGATTTGGATGAACGTACCCATATTCCTGCCGTTATGTACGTAAATGGTGCATATTGGGGGCTTTATGAAATCAGAGAAAAAGTAGACGATCATGACTTCACTAAATTCTACTACAACCAAGAAAGAGATGATTTACAGTTTATAAAAACATGGGGAAATACATATGCTGAATATGGTGGAAATCAAGCATTAAATGACTGGAATACACTTCAAACATTTATCGTAAACAACAACATGGCAATCCCCGCTAACTATACTTCAGTTGACAATCAAATGAATATCCTTAGTTTGATCGATTACATGATTATCAACACCCACGTTGTTTGTAAAGACTGGCTAAACTACAATACTGCTTGGTGGCGAGGTATGAACCCTGCTGGTACTGGACAGAAATGGCGCTATACCTTATGGGACATGGATGCAACATTTGGACACTATATCAACTATACAGGAATACCAAATGACGATCCAGCCGCAGACCCTTGTGATAATACGTCACCATCGATTGATGATCCTGAAGGACACACCGACATGCTTGTGTCACTGCTAGATAATCCTGATTTCTATGCACTATACATCAACCGATACGCGGATCTTAACAATACTTATTTCTCTTGTGATTCAATGATCGCCCTTCTTGATACTATGTTGGCTGAAATTGCTCCAGAAATGCCAAGGCAAATTGCAAGATGGGGCGGTAACATGGCCACTTGGCAAAATAATGTAAATGACTTGAAGGCGTTTATCCAAACACGCTGTACCGTTATCAATGGTGGAATAGATACCTGCTATTCCGTTGATGGCCCACACTCCTTAACGATAGTCGTTGACCCACCAGGTGCTGGTGATGTGCAAGTAAATACAGTAGTACCAGGAGGCTATCCGTATGTAGGAAATTACTTTAGCGGAGTGCCATTAACATTAACAGCGATTCCCGCCACTGGAAATACGTTTGTAGACTGGACACCAAACAACGCAACACTCAATCCGAACAATACCGCATTGTCGGTGACATTCAATCATAGTTCTACCGATACCATAATTGCAAAATTCCTAGTCAATAACGGTTGTCCGCCGCTAGGCTCAGCTGCTACATCTACTGACGATATTTGTGGCGCCTCGAATGGAACCGCAACCGCAACAGCAAATGGTGGACTGCCGCCTTACAATTTCCAATGGAGCACAGCCGCTGGTGGCCAAACAACCGCCACAGCTTCTGGCCTGGCAGCAGGCACATACGAGGTTACTGTTTCTGATGGAGCAGCTTGTAGTGAGACGGTTACAGTAGTCGTAAATGCTAGTGCTAGTTTTAATCTGACCAATAGTTCTGTGGATGCAGTCTGCGGTTCAAACAATGGTTCTGCCACCGTATCCGTACAAGGGGGAATGATGCCGATTACCTACCTTTGGAATGCAGCTGCAGCAAATCAAACGACTCCAACTGCGATCAACCTTAGTGCTGGTAGTTATGATGTATCTGTCATTGATGGAACAGGTTGCTCAATTGTTGAAACCGTTACTGTAGGTAATAATTCTGGAACACTTGTCGCAACTACAACAACAACACCTGCTACCTGTGGCGCTAATAATGGAACAGCAACTGTGAATCCAACAGGAGGAACAGGGGGAATCACGTTTGTTTGGAATACAATACCAGCTCAAACAACTTCAACAGCAATTAATTTAGCAAGTGGAACGTATTCCGTAACCGCAACAGATACCAATGGTTGCTTTGTCGTTGAAACGGTTTCCGTAGGAGCAACAGGTAACATTAGTGCCACATTAAACGAAACAGAGGCAACTTGTACTGTAGGAAATGACGGCTCCATTACTGCAACACCAGCAGGTGGAACACCACCTTATACTTATAGCTGGAGTGCTAACGCAAACGGTCAAACTGGACAAACAATAATTAACTTAACACCAGGAATCTATACTGTATTGGTTACAGATGCAAACGGGTGTGTCACAACAGAAGCGGTAAACTTAGGAATTGTCGGATTACTGACTGCTCAAACCAATAGTACAGACGCTTCGTGTGGTGTTAACAATGGTACAGTGACAGCAACGATCACTCAAGGAGTTGGTCCTTACATGTACAACTGGAATTCAATACCTGCACAAACAACTGCTACTGCAGTTGGATTACCATCAGGTACCTATTCCTATACGATTACAGATAATAATGGATGTTATGCCTTTGGCTCTGAAACGGTTGGGGCAGCACAAGGCCTAACCGTTACAATGCAAGCAACAGACAATCAGTGTTCTGCAAACGGGGCTTCAGCTTCAGCGCTTGTTGCTGGAGGGACACCACCATTTACTTATGTCTGGAGCAATGGAGCAACAATGCAAACTGTCGGTGGTCTTTCTACTGGTACTTATAACGTTACCGTGACGGATATCAATGGATGCGATGAAGTACAATCCATTTCTGTAACAAGTAATGCAAATGGACCTCAATTGGGAGCGACACACACGAATATCTCTTGTGCAGGAAACAATGATGGCGCAATTGACATTACCGTGAATAGTGGTACTGCACCCTATACATATGACTGGGGTGGGGGAATCACCTCTGAGGATAGACAAGGATTGCCACCAGGGCTTTACTCCGTTCTAGTGACAGATGCCAATGGTTGCCTTGCCGTAACCTCTGTACAAGTATCTGAGCCAGCTCAAATGGTGCTGACTCCCTTCGCAACACCTTCTAACGGAACGAACGGCACAGCGGCTGTAAACGTGAATGGCGGGGTGCCACCGTTTACCTATCAATGGAGTGATGGACAAACGAGTCAAGTGGCGAATAACTTAGCGGCTGGAACCTACTCTGTCATTGTCGTTGATGCAAACGGTTGCACTGTGCAAGGAACGGTTGTAGTCCCAATGAATACGGCTGTGGAATCACTTGAAAGCCTAACCCTGTTTGAGATATATCCAAATCCAAACAATGGATTGTTCAACGTTAACCTAGAATTTAACCAAAGCGAAAACATCGAATTACAGGTCATCAGTGCGCTTGGTCAAGTATTACGAGTATACAACAACACAGGAACCTTGCTCAGTGTCCCTGTTGATATTCAGGCATTCCCGATTGGTGTATACTCAATACATGTTCGTGTAGATGATGGAGCGATGACGAAGCAGTTTATTAAGATAGAGTAGAGATTAATCAGGAATTTATTCTGTTAATGTTTAATGAAAAATATCACCTACCTAAAAACCTGTTATTTCTTACGGAAGTAACAGGTTTTTTAATTACTAAGTGATTGCATCTACTACTTTAAGTCAATCTGTACAATAATATAGGAACGCCTAGCGCTGTAAGGGGAAAGTTATCAGCTTAGGGTATCAACCGTGGGATAGACACGTATCTCAAGTGCAGTAGGTAGGACACAACGATCAAAGTGAAACCACAACACAATATCAAACAATCCCACTAGATAAGATTTACATCAAATTTTGGCCTATCTAACAACCACTAAAAACGGTAAAAATCATGATTTTACGATCACTAACGAACCCTTTTTCATTAACTTTAAACATTAAAAAGGGCAACCGTTTTACCGATTGCCCTTAAATCTCGTCTTGGTAATATTTTTACTTATTCAGCAGACAGTATTCTTTTAGATGCTTGAACGGCTTTCTTTTCTTGAATCAATTCATTTTCCATCGCTTTTACTTTTGCCTCAGCTTGTTGAACTCTAGTTAACTTATCTTTAAGCTCTTTGGAATTTGGATTTTTCTTCAATTCAGCCAATACTTTGTCTTTAGCAGCTTTTACTTTCCCTCTATAAAGTTCTACATCTTTCTCCGCTTTAGAAATTACACCTGTTGCTTTATCTGCTGAGGTATTACCCTTTACGGTCGCCTTGCTAATTGCAGGAGATGCTGCCATACCAATCGATGTTTTGCCGACTGTTGGCTTTCCAGCGTTAGTATTGCCCTTTCCAAGTTTAGGCGCATCAGGTCGGTCATGTCCCTTTGGGTGTTTATCATGTCCACGACCTACTCCAGTGTGCTCATGATTCTTATCACCATATCCATTCCCAGGCTTTACGGTACCTTTATTTGGTTTTGGCTTTACGGTTCCATTGTTAAGCCCAGGTTTCACTGTTCCATTTTTTGGTCTGGGTTTTACGGTTCCATTATTAAGAGTAGGTTTTACAGTACCATCGTTTAATCCAGGTTTTACCGTGCCATTACTCAGGCCTTTTTTAGGTTTTCCTGGAATAACTCTTGGTTGGTCTTCCGCGCGATCACCCTTTGGTGCTGGCATAACGCCACCTGTTCTTGGTTTGCCTTGTACATTGCCGCGTGGTCTTGGTTGTGGTCTGTCTGGAACATTTTGAACATCGCTTCCTTTTACAGCTCCTTTGACTTTTTTAGGCTTCTTTTCTTTCTTATCAAGATGTTTAGCTTTCATCTCTTTTACTTCAGACTTTACTTTTCCTTGTCCTTGCGCAAATCCTGTTGTCGAAAATGCAAGGATTGCAATCGGTATTAAAATTTTAATTAATTTCATAGCTTATTATTTTAAATTAATAGAATGATTTGATAGGTATATTTCAATTTGAGTGCCAACTTTTAAATTCCATCCAATAGTTTATCAACTTCATCTTTCATTTTCAATGTTTTCTCCTCTACTTTTGTTGACTTTTTATCTAGTTCAACAGAAATGGAATCAATCTTTTGAATTACTTGTTTCTCTTCTTCAGCTGAAATGGTTGACTTTGTATCACTTCCACAGGAAAATAGAAGGAGTAAACTGCAAAATAATACCGTAAATAATGTAATTGTTGCTTTTTTCATAGTGAATATATTAGTTTAAAAATGTGTCGGTGTTTGAAAAAGGGTAGATTTGAAATCGTATATTTGACGCTAATTTATAATGAAGTAACCAATTATTTACATTTAAATTTTAATTCAATCAACAAGTTACTACTTAAAAAGAATAAGGAAGCGCCATTGAAACGTTTTCATCATTGGATTTTTTCTGGTGCCTTACAACATCAAAATGAAAAACCTGCAGACGGATCGATCGTAGAAGTCTATTCCTACAAAAAGGAGTATTTAGGTATAGGGCATTACAATGATGGTAATATTTGTGTAAGAATGCTTTCTTTTCAAAAGGAAAACATCAATACGACATTCTGGTTGTCTAGAATTCAGCAAGCAAAAGCGCTGCGCACAGCAATGGGATTGACAGAGAACCCTGCAACAAATGCTTACAGGCTTATTCACGGAGAAGGAGATCGACTACCCGGTTTGGTCATCGACAACTACAATGGCCATTTTGTGCTGCAGGCGCACAGTACTGGCATGCACCATAGTCGACATCAGATAGCAGAAGCACTGCAAACTTGTTTTGGAGATGAGTTAAAATCAATCTACTATAAAAGCGGGAATACGCTCCCGAAATCACTTATTTCTGATGAAGTGGAGACTTTTTTGGTTGGTGATGCAACAGATACCATCATTTTAGAAAACGAATTACAGTTTTATGTCAACTGGAAAGAAGGACAAAAAACTGGATTCTTCCTAGATCAACGCCTCAACAGACAACTACTAGGCTCAATGGCAAAAGGAAAGCGGATTCTGAATGCCTTTTGCTATTCAGGCGGATTCTCGATGTATGCATTGAAGGAAGGCGCAGCGCTCGTACATTCAGTTGATGCTTCCCAGAAAGCAATAGACTGGACACTAAAAAACGAAGAACTCAATTCAGGTAACGGTACACACAAAGCTGAGGTAGCTGATGTTTCAACGTTTATCAAGAATAGCCCAATGGATTACGATATAGTGATCCTAGATCCACCTGCGTTCGCTAAAAACATCCGATCCAAGCACAGAGCAACAATCGGTTATAAGAAATTGAATAAACAAGCATTGAAGAAGATGCAGCCGGGCAGTATTCTGTTTACATTTTCATGCTCACAGCCCATCGATCTCGGTTTGTTTGAAAACACAGTGCGCGCTGCAGCAATTGAAGCAGGCCGAAAAATTCAGGTCATCAAAAGACTAGGACAACCAACGGATCATCCAGTCAATCTCTTTCACCCAGAAGTCTCTTATTTGAAAGGTTTGGTATTGTATATTTCTTAGATTTAGTTGTAGATATGCAGCGTTACACCAAAACTAAGAACAGATTCGAAGGAACATAAACTAAGTAGACCTTTAACCTGCAATTTATCCGAACCAAAAGAAGGTCATTAACAATTAACTAAATGTGACGGATCATATTCCGATCGCGAAGCACCTCTTGTAGTTCCTTAAGCAAGACCACTTGTTCAGGGAATACCTTTTTAATTGCTTCTTTGATAACAAAATAGCAACCATTATCTGAAATATATTTATGTTTTCTTCTAAGTTGAAACGGAGATTCTGTTTTACCTAAAATCCGTTTAAGTGGTAAGTCGAACGTTTCTACTTCGCTTTCATCTTCGAATGCACAAGCACTAGTCGTCTCGTCTTTCGTGTTTGTCACATCATCTAGACGGATAAAATCGAAATCTTTTTCAATAGCCTCGGAGAGAAAACCATCAGGAATTTCCCAATTCTGGTTGATCTCATTATCTGGTTTGACCAGAAATACCTCAAGACCTTGATCTCCAAATCTGTACACACAAATTCCCGTACTTTCTTTTGATTTCATTTTAAAAAATTTTCTCAAAGTTAGTATAAAAAATTAGTTTTGCTAAGCTTATTCAAATTTGCTTAAGTTTTGAACTTTCAATTTATTCTGAAAGATATGAATATTTTAGCTAAAAATCAATACTTTTAACATTAATGTACAATCATCAATCTTCACATTTCAGGATACCCATTTTCCTTGTAATAGCGATTAGCTTCTTCTTAGGGTGCACAGATTCACTTAAAACTGCATTGCAATACCATCAAGTTATTCAAACTGAAATACAAATGGTAAAGGCTGAGTATTTAAGACTTTCAGAGTTATTAGGCTCGAGAGACAAACCAGCAATTGAAGCCCAATTGAAAAAGCTAAACGTTCTTGTAATAAAAGCAAGCGATCAGTTAAAGGAGTTGAAAACGATCTCGAACGATTTTGAATATAAAGCTTTAGCAATAAAGCAGCTTCAAGTTTTGGAGGATAACCTCAAGGGTAGGTATCCAAAAATTATTGATCTTACTAGTAGAGGAGACCTGAATGAAGAACAGACAGAACAATTAGAACTAATCTACGATAAAATTGAAGATTTGGAAGAACCGTTATTTGAGCAATTTGAACAATCCAGAGACAAATTTTGCAAACATTATCAAATTCAAGTAAGCACTTAACTAAAAATAGAATACATGTTAGATATAAAAGACTTTCCCATAGTTTATGAAGAAAATGTACGATGGGGCGATATGGATGCCTTTAATCATGTGAATAATGTGGTCTATTTTAGATACTTTGAATGTGCTCGAATCAAATATTTTGAAGCACTTGGATTTAGTAGCAATGAAGGAGTGGGACCAATCCTCGCAGAAACTAAATGCCGCTTTCAAAAACCATTAACCTATCCAGATAAAATAAAGATTTGCGCTAGAGCTACGAAACTGGGCACAACCAGTATGGTAATGGAATATGCCATCTTTAGTCCAAAGGTTGGCGTTGCTGCCTATGGAGAAGGTGTTGTGGTTTCTTTTAATTATAAGTTGAATGAAAAAGTACCATTGCCAGAATCTGTTAGAAAAGCGGTAGAACAGCTAGAGCAAAAAATAGTTTAAGTTAAACTATTCTTAAATCAATACTTAATTTGAAAATCCACTTTTTTTCACGATATTTGATCTCTGTTCTATCAACCCAGATAAATATCAGAATTAAGCAATAAATTCAAACAATCAAGTTGTAATTTTCCCAGTTTTTATTCCCCAGTTAACTGGATCTGCTTTTTTCCGATGATAAATTGATAAACGATTTTATCTTGAAGTCATACTTGTTTTACATTCCTTTTTTATTGTTATTCTCAGTAGGATCTTCCTATTCTGGGTGGTGGCTACTTAATAGAGAATTACCTATAGATCCAATTGTAACAAGTCCGTTTGATGAAATAAATGTTCGAGTAAATCAAAAAGTAGTTGCCAAAATAGATAAGTACTTCAACCGAAGACACAAATGGGGGAATTTTAATGGTACTGTCTTATATGCGGATCATGGAGAAGTAGTGTATAAAAAAGCCTTTGGTTATCGAGATATGAAGACCAAGGAGCCGCTTGAGACCTCAGATCCATTCCAGTTAGCTTCTGTGAGCAAGCCAATTACAGCAATAGCAGTCATGTTGTTACTGGAAGAAGGATTAATCGAATTAGATGACCCGATTCAAAAATACCTACCTCAGGTTCCTTATGAAGGCGTGACGATTAGACAAATGCTGACGCACAAATCAGGAATGCCCAATTACATGTATTTCTCTGATAAGTTATGGCCCAATCGTCGCACTCCCATCAGTAATAATGATGTTTTGTGCTTGATGGAACAGCATAAACCGATGCGCTATTTCAGACCAAACAGAAAATACAACTATAGTAATACGAATTACGCACTCCTAGCCTCACTCATCGAAAAAGTTTCTGGAAAAACCTACGAAGCATATATCCAACGAAACATTTTTGACCGTGCTGGAATGAAAGATGCTTTCGTCTTTAACAGAAACGAGAAATACGATTTGCCAAAACCTGTTTATGGTTATATTGGAAAACGAACTCGAGCAAGGAACACTTACCTCAATGGCGTCCTTGGGGATAAAGGGATTTATGCAAGCGTTGATGACTTGTTTAAACTCGATCAAGCACTTTATACAAACGAATTGATCTCCCAGGAATCACAAAACATGATGTATTCCTCCGCACACCGCCGTCTCTGGGCTACGGACAACTACGGACTGGGTTGGAGAGTCAACACAGATAAAGATAACAGACGGACAGTCTATCACGGAGGCTGGTGGAAAGGATTCCGAACCTACTACATTCGTGAACTGCATTCAAAAAAAACCATCATCGTTCTATCCAATTCAACAACTGGAGGACTACTCGGAACGAGAGAACTCCGCGCTTTGTTTAAAGATCAACAGCCCTAAATTCCTTTTTTAGTTTCTTAAGGAAATGTATATATTTGCTTAGAAACTGAATTACTTCCTAAGCGTGTTTTAACCCACTTTATGCTGGGAGAATCATTTTAAAATCAAATGTTCAATAATGCTCAACCCCCAAACACTTGGCAATCTATTGATAGGTCTGCTCCTCACAGTTAGTCTGCAAGCGCAAACGACTAACTTAGGAAGGACATACCAGGATCAACTCCCACCAAATTTCAAATTGAGCATTGAAGCACTAAGGACACACATTCACAATGGTTTGCCTAAGGAAGAATGTATGGAGAATTTCCATCGACAGATTCTTCGATTTTCAGATATTAATGCCGTATCGATTGCTGCACTCATGGAAAGCGGAGATATCTACAGTGATTGGCCGGCAATGGACACTTACCTAAACAACGTGCTGCAACGTGTCATTCCAGACGAATTGAAGGAAGAGAAAATGATCAAAGCATATCTGGTAAAAGACGGCAATTTCAATGCATACATGAGGGCAACTGGACACATGTTCATCAATGTCGGCATCTTTGAATTAGTAGAAGATGAGGCTACTCTTGCTGGAATCATGGCGCATGAGATCGGCCATTATTATCTGAGACATGGATTTGAGACGTTCGTGAAGGCGCAGAACAGAGAATTTGAATTGAGAGTCGCTTCTCGAAAAGTCGACTATCTCAAGTTTTCTGTTAACAATGAATTAGACTGTGACTCGCTTTCTCTTATCTGGTTGCAGAAAGCAGGCTATAACTTTAAAGGAGCAATTAAAACCATGGAAGTCCTTAAAAAAATAGAAGAAAACCAGATCATGAAACAAAAGGACGTCTGGGAAATCACAAAAAGTACACACCCCAGAGGGAAGAAAAGAGTGGCTAAATTGCAAGAATATGCCAAACAAATGGCTTCTAAGGCATTACCTAACTATATCGTAGGTGAAGACGCGTTTAATCAGTTGAGAAAAGAGGCAAAAACTGAAATTGTGAAACACCTTTTACACAGTTTTCAGTATGCTGATTGCATAGAATCTGCCTTTAGGTTTCATCTTGAAGACGTTGAAAACACCACCTACCTTTATTACCTGATGGAAGCGATACGGAGAGCTGGAATGATGGATAACAACCATTGGAGCAAGAAGTTTATTACTCATCAGTATTACATTGTTACTGGAGATAAAGAGAAAAAGGTGAAAATTGGTAAACACATTTTTGAAGACTTCTTTCCCGATATTTTACTGATCAATCAATCTAAATTCAAAGATCTACCCGCAAAATTCTACTGGGAAGGCGATCCAAAATTTATTACCAATGAACAAGCGTTCGAATTTTTTGCAAAGGTGGGAGAATTGCTAAAAGAACCAGAGTGTACCTTTTCCAACGCCTTGAGCATGTCATTTGATCCTGAAAAGTATAAGCCGTTGTTAAAGGAATATCTTAATTTTGAAAACATTCGTTTCCGAGATTTCGCTAAGCAAATGTTAAATGGAACACTAAGATCTAGTCTAGAAAATAACTCAATTGCAGTGGTCAATGATTTTAGTCCAGTTGTTAAACAAGGCGACGAGTACGTATTTATTAGAGATGAAGACAACAATAATAAAGAAACAATTAAAAAGCATCTAGCGCCTGCATTTTTAAATTATTCCAGTTTTATTTATTTGCCAGACCTTATTGATAATCAGTTGAATGACTTTAGTATCCTACAAGAGATGTCTCAGTATTCAAGGCTAAAAGTGCGAGCAAAGGGACAAAGAATTAATCCACACCTGCTTGATCCTCGGTTTTGGGAAGCCATGAAACGATTCAACGTAAATGAATTTGATTTTGTTGAATTAGACTTTAGAGATGTTGAAAAAAACATTCAAACACTAGAAAGTTATCAAAACATAATCAACTTTAATACAAAGAGTTATCTAGAACAAGTCAAAAGAGATCGATACATCAGAATAGGTGTTTTTAGTATTCGTGTGAAACAAAATAACATCCCGAAAATCATTCATTTCAGTAATCAGAGAAATCTAAAATACAAGGAAACCATTTTTCCCCAGCTGACCAATTTCGTAAAAGAAGAACTTGAATTCAAATCCGAGAAAGCCAAAGAGATTGATGCTCGGGCCAAAAAGGTTGAAGATTAGACATCTTCTTTAGTTGCCCAATTCTACCTTCCTCCTTCAATAAAACGGAAAAAATATAGGAGCGTTTACGAAGTTTGAAGATTAAATCAACCAAAACAAACTAGCTGTCGTAAAAAATCAATCAGGTACTGCCTGAACGAAAAGGCAAATTAGTGAAATTTGAACGTATAACTAACAAACTACATTTGGTTAAAAGTAATGAACGAGCAACCTGTTACTTCTTTAAGAAGTGAAAGGTTTTTGGTAACGTAAAAAACTGTTTAATAGTAGGTTAAGTTGATTTTGATATAACGGAAGACCTTTCGCTTTTTGAAAAAGTAACTGGTCACTCATTTCTTTTACTAGTCGTCTCACAAGTTTGTTACCATTACCATGCTCAACTACTATAAGATAAACACCAGTCGGTAGATCTAGCTTCATTTGAACAACAAATCCCTATTTTAGAATATTCTTGTATCAATAGTTTATCTGATTAACTACTAGAATTTCCCAACAAAAAAGGGACACCGATAATCGGCATCCCTCTGTAATTAAAATCGTTAGATTCCTATTTGATTAAGGTAACATCTCCTTTATAAAACTCAACAGCTCCATCGATAAACTCAACCTCTGTATAATATACATAGACGGCTGGGTTCAAGAGTTTTCCTTTAAATCGACCATCCCATCCAAATACAGCGTCATTCGGTTGGAAGTTAGCAGCCTCGAAGACTAATTCACCCCAACGGTCAAACACTTTAAATGTACGGATTGATTGTACTCCAGATCCTGAATAGATCATAAATACATCATTCGTTCCATCTCCATTCGGTGTAAATGCATTCGGAATATAGATATCTCTCGTCTTATCCACTGTAATCGAAACTTCGTCCTCAGCAGTACAGCCAGAGAAGGTATCTACTACCATCAAGGTATAAGTAATGTTTTCTAGTGGTGTTGAAGTCGGATTAGGACAATCAGTGCAGTTGATGTACTGATTAGGGGTCCACTCATACAATACTGGAGTACCAAGCGGTGCAATCATTGGTGACAAGGTCACGCTGTCTCCCAATTCTAATTCGATATCTGGACCAAGGTCTACCATCAATTCTGCAGGTTCTGAGACCGTTACTGGGTAGCTAACTACACATCCTTCCACATCTTTGATATAAAGCGTGTAAGTGCCTCCAGGAAGCCCTACAAATAGATGATTCAATACATAGTCAACTCCATTTAGAGAATAAAGGTATGGGCCAGAACCACCACTTATTGTTGCAGTATCAACTGTAATCACACCATTCGTCTCTCCAAAGCAGCTCAATCCACTACTATTAACCGCTGCACTGATCTGTGTAGCAGCAGCAATGCCAACAGTGATTACTTCACTACAGCCATTTGCGTCTGTCACACTCACTGTATAGTTGCCAGCAGTCAGATTGAATGCTGAAGATCCAGTGCTTCCGTTACTCCATATGTAAGTATAGCTAGGAGTTCCACCAGTGGCAACCACGGTAGCAGTTCCATCACCACTTCCAAAGCAAGTAACGTCAGTTCCAGTAATAGTCAATCCAATTTGTGTTGGCGCATTATCAATATTAACATTAACCGATACGGAGCAGCCATTTGCATCAACGATGTCTAATACAACTGGTCCAGAAGGTAAATTGTTTATTGTTGCTCCAGTTTGAACTGGGTTCGTATTCCATGTATACGTGTAAGGTGCTGCTCCTCCATTTGCTGAAGCTGTTGCCGTTCCATTCGTTAATCCAGCACAAGTAGGTGCTGAAGATACAACACTCGGTATAAGTATTGCCCCAGAACCGATAAGTATAGATTCAACCGCAGTACATCCATTAGCATCGGTGATAGATACCATATGCGTACCTGCATCCAAGCCAGTAGCAGGGTTAGATGTTTCACCATTGTCCCATACATATGTAAATGGAGCCACACCACCTTGTGCAGTTACCGTACCAGTTCCATCCGCTCCACCACTACACAGTTCATCTGTTCCTGTAATAGATGTTACGATTACGGCTGGTTGAGTGATGATTACACTTGCTACTGCAGTACATCCATTAGAGTCAGTAGCGGTTACATCATATGTTCCATCAGGTAAACTTACAATAGCTGGTCCAGTAAGTCCTCCAGTCCACGCATAAGTGTATGGTGCTACACCTCCGGTTGCATTCGCTCCAGCAGTACCATCAATATTTCCATTACAAGTAATATTCGTAGAGATTGTTGTTACAAGAATTGCAGTAGGTTCGGTTATATTGACAGAAGCGGTATTGAAACATCCACTTGCATCTGTAACTGTTACAGTGTGCGTGCCCGCTGTTAGATTAACTGCAGGATTAACAGTTTCACCATTATCCCATAGGAAACTAAATGGTGCATTACCGCCATTCATTGTTGCTGTTGCACTACCATCTGAGCCACTATTACAAGAAACATTGCTCGTTACAGTAGCTGAAACATTGATGACAGTTGGTTGAGAAATGGTAACCGTCTCAATTAAAGTACATCCATTGTTGTCAGTAGCCGTAACATCGTAGTTCCCAGGACATAAACCTGTTGCTGAACCACCAGTTTGACCATTGTTCCAAATGTAAGTGTATCCAGGAGTTCCTCCAGTAAGGCTTATTGAAGCCACACCATTACATCCGCCACATGTCGCAGAACTCTGTGATGTGCTTGAAGTCATTTGTGTTGGCTGTGTAATTGAAGCTGAAGCTGTCACAGTACATCCACCTCCATCAGTAACGGTTACAGTATATGTCCCTGCTGTTAATCCAAAAGGATCTTCAACTGCCGGGGCACCACCACTCCAGTTATAAGCGAACGGTGGCGTTCCTCCTAATACAGTTAAATTGATATCACCATCTGTATCACCAAAGCAGCTTAACAGTTCTCCAATTGCGGAGGCAGTCATTGCGCCAGGTTGAGTTAAGGTAGCAGCGTCCGTTACACTACAACCGTTCGCATCTGTAATGGTTACCGTGTATGTTCCAGCAGGTAAATTGTTAATGCTTGTACCAGTTCCTCCAGTATTCCAGCTATAGGTATAGGTTGGAGTTCCTCCAGTTACTGCAACACTAACAGAACCATCTGATAAGCCATTACAACTCACATTTGTTGCGGTGATACCTGATTGGATGGCCGCCGGTTCTGTAATCATTACGGAACCAGTGCTGAAACATCCATTTGCATCCGTTACGGTTACGAAGTTCATACCTGCAGATAATCCAGTCGCAGTACTCGTGACTTCACCACTTGTCCACTGATAGCCATATGGTAGTGTACCATTTGAACCAGTTGCAGAAGCAGATCCATCCGATCCTCCATTACAACTAACATTACTAATAAAGGTAGTTGTTACTAGAATCGTCGTTGGTTGTGATATCGTAATTGTTTCTAGAAGTTCACAATTGTTATTATCTGTTACTGTTATTGTGTAATTACCTGGACATAAGCCTGTTGCTGAAGTACCAGTTTGACCGTTACTCCAATTGTAGGTATATCCTGGCGTTCCACCACTTGCGCTGATCGTTCCAACTCCATTACAGCCGCCACATGAGGTAGAACTTTGAGTCGTACTTGCTATAATTGGTGTAGGTTCTGTAATGCTTGCTGAAGCCGTAACGCTGCAACCTCCATCGTCAGTAACTGTTACGGTGTACGTTCCTGCAGGTAATCCAGTAGGATCTTCTACAGCAGGTAAACCACCACTCCAGTTAAATGAATAGGGGAGTGTTCCTCCACTTACTGTTAGGTTGATATCACCATCTGTGTTCCCAAAGCAGTTTAAGGCTTCTCCTTGTGCAGAAGCGGTGATTGCGCCAGGTTCAGTTAATGTGATTGAGTCTATCGCTATACAGCCATTTGCGTCTGTAATTGTTACAGTATACGTTCCTGCACCTACATTATTGATACCTGGTGCTGTACCACCTGTGCTCCAATCGTAGAAGTATCCTGGTGTTCCTCCAGACAATATTGAAATTACATTTCCATCCGATAACCCATTGCAACTTACATTTGTTCCCATTAGTCCAGCTTGAATTGCTGCTGGTTCAGTTATCATTACAGAACCTGTGCTGAAACATCCATTTGCATCCGTCACGGTTACAAAATTCACACCTGCAGATAATCCAGTGGCAGTACTCGTTACTTCACCACTTGTCCACTGATAGCCATATGGTGGTGTACCAGCAGAACCAGTTGCAGAAGCAGATCCATCCGATCCTCCATTACAACTAACATTACTAATAAAGGTAGTTGTTACTAGTATCGTCGTTGGTTGTGATATCGTAATTGTTTCTAGAAGTTCACAATTGTTATTATCTGTTACTGTTATAGTATAATTACCTGGACATAAGCCTGTTGCTGAGGTACCAGTTTGACCGTTACTCCAATTGTAGGTATATCCTGGCGTTCCACCACTTGCGCTGATCGTTCCAACTCCGTTACAGCCGCCACATGAGGTAGAACTTTGAGTCGTACTTGCTATAATTTGTGTAGGTTCTGTAATGCTTGCTGAAGCCGTAACGCTGCAACCTCCATCGTCAGTCACTGTTACGGTGTACGTTCCTGCAGGTAATCCAGCGGGATCTTCTACAGCAGGTAAACCACCACTCCAGTTAAATGAATAGGGGAGTGTTCCTCCACTTACTGTTAGGTTGATATCACCATCTGTATTCCCGAAGCAATTTAAGGCTTCTCCAGTTGCTGAGGCCGAAATTGGTCCTGGCTCTGTTATCGTAGCAGAGGCTGTTGCAGTACATCCGTTCGTATCAGTTACGGTTACAGAGTATGTTCCAGCGGGTAGATTAGATAAGCCAGCAGTTGATGCTCCTGTATTCCAATTATAAGTATAACCTGGAGTTCCTCCTGAAGGCGTGACACTTGCTGTTCCATCTGAATCACCATTACAGCTTACGCTTGTACTAGATGAAAGTCCAGGAAGCAATTGAGCGGGTTCTGTGATTGTTATGTCTTCAGCTACTAGGCAGCCATTGGCATCTGAAATTGTTACAAAGTATGTTCCTGCACACAATCCAGTTGCAGATGGAGTCGTTTGGCCACCAGCCGCTATATCCCATTGATATAAGTAAGGTGTTTGTCCACCAGTAACCGTTACAGTAGCAGCACCATCACATCCTCCGAAGCAAGTAACATTCGCATCAACATTTTCAGAGAATACAACTAAGGTTGAGGTGTTTCCAATTAATACGGCCGCTGTAGCGGAACAACCATTTGCATCCGTTACCGTCACTGTATTTGTTCCTTGACATAAGTTTGAAGGATCTTCAATTACACTACCGTTTGACCAGATGTAAATGTATGGTAAACTTCCTCCTGTTGGTGTAATATCTACAGTACCATCACAAGCAGTACAATTAGACGGTGTTTGACCAGTAATTGCAATTGTAACACCTGTTGGTGGCTGATTAACTGTAGTACCAGCAGTGGCTGTACATCCATTTGTATCTGTTATGGTCACTGTATAGTTGCCAGCAGTCAAGCCAGTTACTGTTGAAGTCATTTCACCTGTATTCCAGTTGTAAGTATAAGTTGGTGTTCCTCCATTTGGAGTGACTTGTATAATTCCATCACTTCCTCCAAAACAAGAGACTGGCATCAACTCGATTGCCGTTCCTGTTAATAGCGTAGGTTCTGTAATGTTAACAATATCTACAGAAGCACAACCGTTAACGTCACTTACTGTGACCGTATAAGATCCAGCACACAATCCTGTTGCAGTTGCAACTGTTTGTCCATTACTCCAATTGTAGGAGTAAGGTGTTGTTCCACCAGATACTGAAACAGTTGATGCACCATCGCAATCACCATTACAAGCATTCGTTGCATCAATTGTAATACCTGATATTCCTAAGGTAGAGTTGTTTCCGATATTAACTGAAGTTACTGCGGTACAATTGTTTGAATCAGTTACAGTAACTGTATTAATACCTGTACAAAGATTCGTTGCTGTTGTAGTGACAGTTCCATTACTCCATTGATAAGTAAATGGTGCTGTACCACCTGAAACTGCAATCGTTGCCGTTCCATCACACGAACTACAATTAGCAGGTGTATTGCTTGGTACAGATACTGCAAATACTGGTGGTTCTGTAACATTCACAGAGGCTGTGCTTGCACATCCATTATTATCTGTAACAGTTACGGTATGAACGCCACCATTTAAGCCTGTGGCAGTTGCAGTCATTTCATTATTATCCCAAATAATCGTGTATGGGTTTGTTCCTCCAGTAGTTGTTACAGTTGCAGATCCATCTGATTGTCCGAAACAACTCACGCCAGTATCTAGTGTAGCAGAAGAACTTAGTAAGCTCGGTTCGCTGATGGTTACAGTAGCAACTGTGAAACAGCCAGTAGCATCAGTTACGGTTACGGAATGTGGTCCGCCATCAAGATTGTTGACAGTCGAAACAGTAGCACCGTTATCCCATAGGTAACTATATCCCGGGACACCGCCTGCTCCACTAACTGTTGCAGAACCATCAGAGTCTCCAAAGCAGGATACTCCATTATTCTGTACAGCAGTAAACACAAGTTCAGTAGGTTGCGTAATTGAAACAGAAGTTGTATTTGAACAAGAATTCGTATCCGTAATTGTTATCGTATAAGTGCCAGCTCCTAGGCCAGTAGCTGTTGCTGTTCCGTTTCCATTAGACCAAGT
This sequence comes from uncultured Saprospiraceae bacterium, assembly GCA_937959115.1. Classification (GTDB taxonomy): domain Bacteria; phylum Bacteroidota; class Bacteroidia; order Chitinophagales; family Saprospiraceae; genus JAHDHB01. Next base: position 3,088 of record CALGAW010000010.1, on the reverse strand, counting down.
ATAAACATAAGGTGAAGTTCCTCCTGTTCCATTAACAGTAGCAGACCCATCACTCGTTCCAAAACAGGACGAATTGCTATTAACTGTGGTTGTTCCTCCTAGTATACTAGGTTCTGAAAGAACTATTTGTGTTATGTCTGTACATCCATTGTCATCAGTTACAGTGACCGTAAAGGTTCCTGCACATAGATTTGATGTGCCTGGCGTTGCATCTCCATTACTCCAATTGTAAGTGTACGGTGTCGCTCCTCCAGTTGCTGTAACGGTGGCTATTCCATCACAAACACTATTACAACTGATCGATTGATTTGTAGCAATAGCACTAATTGCGAAACTCGTTGAGTTTCCAATACTTACTGAAGCTGTCGTTGTACAACCATTATTATCTGTAACTGTCACAAGGTTTAACCCTGCACATAGGTTTGTTGGATTCTGAAGAATACTTCCATTACTCCATTCGTAAGTAAATGCTGGTGTTCCTCCAGATACTGTTAGAGTTGCAGTTCCGATACAAGATGTACAACTCGCATCGGTGCTTGTTGGGATCGTTGCAGAGAAACTAGGAGGTTGAGTAATCATCACATTTGCTATGGTACTACAGTTGTTATCATCTGTAACAGTCACTGTATGTGGACCTGCAGGAAGGTTAGTAACTGTAGGAGTTGTTCCACCATTATCCCATTGATAAGTAAATGGGTTTGTACCACCTGATACCGTTACAGTAGCTGTACCATCAGCACCACCAAAACAGCTTACTGGGCTATCTTGAACAGCAGTTGCTTGAAGTGCATTGGGTTGTGTAATTGTAACAGTCGTTACCGCTGTACAACCATTTGTATCTGTTACTGTGATTGAATGTGTGCCAGCAGGGAGATTGTTGACAGTAGAAGTCGTACCACCATTATCCCAGTTGTAACTATATCCAGGTGTTCCACCACTAGCTGTAACAGTGGCTACACCATCCGATAAACCATTGCAGGTGACACCACTATCTTGAGTTGCAGATAGTACAATTGGAGTTGGTTGATTTATTGAAACACTTGCAGTTGCGGAACATCCATTTGTATCAGTTACTGTCACAACATGTGTTCCTGCATCTAAATTCGTTGCAGTAGTTGTAGTCGTACCATTTGTCCAAATAACTGTATATCCTGGTGTTCCTCCTCCCGGTGTTACAGTAGCCGAACCATCATTTCCTGCATTACAGGTTACGTCATTATTTGATACTACGCTTGCAGTTACGACTGAAGGTTCACCTATTACCACTTGAGCAGTTACTGGACAACCATTAGCATCTGAAACCGTTACGGTATAAGTTCCAGCTGATAAGCCAGTAGCTGTTGCGGTTGTCTGATTGTTAGCACCTGCATCCCAATTGAATGTATAAGCAGGTGTTCCTCCATTTCCTGTTGCCGTTGCAGAACCATCTGCGCCACCATTACAGGAAGCCGCATTGTCCTCAGTTGCAGTTGCAGAAATAGCTGTTGGTTCAGTTATCGTTGCAGTAGTTACTGCTTGACATCCATTTGTATCAGACACAGTAACTGTGTAGGTTCCTGCCATAAGACCAGTAGCTGTAGGATTGGTTTGCCCATCATTCCAAGTATATGTATATCCAGGCGTACCACCTGTTCCTTGTGCTGTTGCGGTTCCATCGGCTCCTGCATTACAGGAAACATCTGTTGAAGCTGAAATAGTTGCAACAACAAGTGTTGGTTCTGATATTGTAACACTTGCAATATCAGTACATCCGTTATTGTCGGTTACTGTAACAGTATAGGCGCCCGCTCCTAAGTTAATTGCGATAGCTGTATTCTGTCCATTATTCCAGTTGTAAGTATAACCAGGTGTTCCACCAGTGGCGCTAGCTGTTGCTGTACCATTGGAATCACCATTACAATTTATAGAACCATTTGCTTGTGCACTTGCTGTAAGTGCTGCCGGATCAGAAATAGAAACTGAAGCTGTTGCAGAACATCCATTACTATCTGAAACTGTTACAATATAAGACCCTGCTCCAAGACCAGTTGCTGTAGCAGTAGTTTGTCCATCATTCCAGTTAAATGTATAAGTTGGTGTACCACCACCGCCTGCTGCAGTAGCAGAACCGTCAGAACTACCATTACAAGCTGGTTGTGCATCCACAGTGGCAGTTGCTGTTACAGGAGTCGGTTGAGTGATCACTACATTAGCAGTTGCCGTGCATCCATTTGAATCGGTAACAGTTACTTGATGTGACCCTGCATTTAGACCAGTTGCGGTTGGAGTCGTTTGACCATTATTCCAATTGTAAGTGTATCCTGGCGTACCTCCAGTTGCACTAGCAGTAGCCGAACCATCCGCTCCACCACTACAAGAAGCTTGATTATCAACGTTTGTTACAACAGATAATAGGGTTGGCTCTGTAATCGTTGCAGTTGCTATATCAGTACAACCATTAGTATCAGTAACTGTCACTGTATAAGTTCCAGCACCTAAACCAGTAGCCGTAGGATTTGTTTGACCATCATTCCAATTATAAGAATATCCTGGAGTACCACCTGTCGCAGTTACTGTTGCAGAACCAGTTGCACCACCATTACAAGATACTTGACTGTCAATTGTAGTTGAAGCAGAAAGAAGCGTTGGTTCAGTAATCGTAGCTGTAGCAATATCCATACAGCCGTTAGTATCGGTAACCGTAACCGTATAAGTTCCAGCACTTAAGCCAGTAGCCGTAGGGTTAGTTTGACCATCATTCCAATTATAAGAATATCCTGGAGTTCCACCTGTAGCAGTAGCAGTGGCAGAACCATCTGCTCCACCATTACAAGACACTTGACTGTCAACAGTAGCAGCGGCAGATAACAATGTTGGCTCTGTGATTGTAGCAGACCCTGTAGCAAAACACCCATTTGAATCTGTAGCAGTAACAGTGTAGGTTCCTGCTCCAAGACCAGTTGCTGTAGCGGTCATTTGACCATTCGCATTAGCACTCCATTCATAAGTATATCCTGGTGTTCCATTTGAAGCTGTTGCAGTTACAGAACCATCTGCTCCACCATTACAAGACACTTGATTATCAACTACTGTTGAAACTACTATTGGA
>CALGAW010000009.1 GCA_937959115.1 uncultured Saprospiraceae bacterium | reverse complement strand
TTGTATCAATCATCCAATAGTGTGATCCCAAAAATTCCTTATTGATAACAATATCCACATTTACAGCTTCTACACAAGAGTATAAAATCAATAATAGAGCTATATATATGTAGTTGTATTGTTTCATTGGTTGTTGCTAACATCCGTATAAACGCAACTAGGCACGTCAATGGCGCATATATTACAAATATAAGCACCAAATTACAACATTACACAGTAACATCCCAACGTTTTTTGTCCAGTGGTCTACCTACATTGGATCCTGTAAGCTCCCAGTTCAAATTGACGCATTACAACCATTGATATTCCATTCAAAATGAAAATTATTATTGACTTTAGAAACACTTAGAATGCTAGAGGTGAAATCTGCAAAGGTTATAGTTGGGACATTGTATTCTAAAAGTAAACAGATAAGTAACGATTAGTGACCAAGAGGAAACGTCCCAATCGAATCGTTGCCTGATTTAATCGAAACAAATGACGGTGTTGCCGACCTTAGAATCTTTTGTAGTAAACGGTATTAAGCAATGCATTCTATACAAAGAAGTCGGGCATTAACTCATTCTTATAGTTTAAATTGACTGCAAACTCATCTAGATCCTTATATCCTGCTTCAAAGAGTATGGTATCATCTATATAGAAATTACCAGTTTCGGAAGCGTTTTTGCTGAGAATATGAAAAGCAGCTTCTCCCATGATCTCTGGTTTTCTGGAGCGGTTGCACATGTCTTCACCTCCTAGCAAATTGCGTACTGCAGCGGTGGCGATTGTCGTTCTTGGCCATAAGGCATTTACAGCTATTTTGTGTGGTCTCAGTTCTTCTGCCATGCCAAGGACACACATACTCATTCCATATTTTGCCATGGTATAAGCCACATGATTCTGGAACCACTTTGCATCCATAGACAAGGGTGGCGAAAGATTTAGGATATGTGGATTATCCGCTTTTTTCAAGTGCGGGATACAGTATTTTGAAGTCATATACGTGCCACGTACGTTGACCGCGTGCATCAAGTCGTATCGTTTCATGGTCGTATTGGTCGTATCTGTCAATGAGATGGCGCTCGCATTGTTGATTAGGATGTCGATGGCCCCAAATCTCTCTAAAGCTTGTTGTACGGCGTTCTGAACAGCTTCCTCGCTCCTGATATCGGTAATGATTGGTAAGGCTTTGCCACCTGCGGCTTCCATTTCCTCAGCAGCGGTGTAGATGGTTCCAGGGAGCTTTGGGTGTGGGGTGGCTGTTTTTGCGGCAATGATGATATTGGCTCCTTCCTTCGCTAGACGCAGGCCGATTGCTTTTCCGATGCCACGACTGGCTCCTGTGATGAATACTGTTTTATTTTTCATGGTGTGAATCATTATTTGTTTTGAACCAGACCATAAACAAATTAGAAAATTTTCGCTTCAGACTTGCTAGTGGACTGAAGAACAGATCATCGAGTATTTGAGGAACACTTGTCTGGTTTCACTTCTTGTAAATAGAATGGCTTCCAAGAACTTGAATACTGGTTTTCTTGTAGCATCTTACTTACAGCAAAGTTACGTTGTAATTCGGCAAAATGAAAAATAAAGCTGGTTTTGGCGAGATTTAACAATTGTTTTTTTTGAACTAGTTGATTTAGTTCGGTTGTTTAAGCAATTGATTAATAGCTGCTTTTCGCTTTTCAGTGGCTTTGATGTTATTTCTTGATATTCCTGGTAGCCTTTGAAACTTTTGCTCTTGCCTTTAAGGTTTTTAGCTCCGTTTCATATTTTGTTATTTCCTTTGAAAGAGCAGTGGCTTCTTCAGAACCTTTTTTCATTCCAGCTAGCCTTTCTCTGTAATTGTCTAATTCCACTTCAGCCTCTTGAAACATGCCATTTAATTCTTTTGAATCAATCGATTTTATTGGATCGTCCAATTTATCTAATGATGAATGAGATTCTGCCTTACCAATTCTAAAAAGTCTTTTAAATATATTCATTTCATTTTTTTTTAAATTTAGTAAACCTTCACGTATTGTTTAAATTTTAAATGTATTATTTAATCATAATACCTGATTTACTTACGTCATTTCATTAGTTGAGGTAAACAACATGCTTATCTAGGAACGATTGCCTCCTTCCTCATGTCTTAATTGCAAATCTGGAGAAACAGTGTTCGTAAACTATTAGAAAAGAACACCAAGTTCGCTCTATATAAACTTCTGTTCAATGCTAATGCATATGAGTCATCTTGCATGCAGCAATGCTTTTGTTAATCATCTAAATTATTGGTTGTTTTGGTAGATTAAATCATCTGCTCTTTATACATCTCTTCAATCTGCTTTTTAAATCGAGATTCTATTTCTTTCCTTCTAGGTTTTAAGGATGCAGATAGTAGGTCATTGTCAACGGTCCATTCGTTATCAAGCAATTCAAATTTGACAATACGTTTAAAATTTGGTAAGGTCTTATTTACTTTTTCCAAGTCTTCTTGTATCCTTTCTTTGACCTTAAAATTATGCGCCATGTAGGTAGGGCTAGTCCAATGAATATCATTATCATTAGCCCATTTTTCTAACTTAACGTAATTAGGCACTACAAGCGCTGTGATATACGGTTTATGAAAACCAATGATCAATATCTGATTTATGTATGTCGAAGTCTGGAATAGATTTTCTAAAAGTTGAGGAGCCACATACTTACCTGCTGAAGTTTTAAAAATATTCTTTTTGCGATCAGTAATGGTTAAAAATCCTTTTTCATCGATGGTTCCTATATCTCCTGTTTTAAGCCACCCTTGAGGGTCAAACAATTCTTGACTAAGTTCGGTATGCTTATAATATCCAAGGGTTACATTTGGTCCTTGTACCAATATCTCACCGCCTAAATCTCCTTCCTCTTTATCTAGTTTTATTTGTACGTTTGACAGCGGTAGGCCTACCGTTCCAATCTTATGCATACCTGGTTCAAATCTGTTGAATGTGATAATTGGGGAGGTTTCTGTCATTCCATATCCTTCTCGAATCTTAATGCCTGCTACTTCTAACAAATGAGCTAAGTCAGGTCTTAGGTGTGCACCTCCTACAGCGATACCCTTTAGTTTTCCTCCTGTCGCTTTCCTGAGTTTACTTAAGACTAGATATCTAGCTATTATATTATTAAAGGCATAGTGCGGTTTAAACCCTTTATGTGGTTCGTAGTTTAGACCGACTTCAATCGCCCATTTCAATAGTTTCTTGGTAAAGAATCCCTGGTCTGCTCTATAACTCGTAAGGCCTTCTAGCATTTTCTCAATGATTCTGGGAACTGCAGACATGAAGGCTGGTCTTACTTCTACCATGGTTTCATGCAATTTATGCGGGTCTTCTAAGGTGTGTATTTTGAACCCCATACACAGAGACATGTATACGGATGAACGCTCAAGGATATGGCTGATCGGTAAGAACGTAATCGTCTTTGCACTAGGGCCAACCGGCAGTAACGACATGACTGCACTAAGGTTACTCATGATGTTAAGATGACTAAGCATTACACCTTTAGGAAGACCAGTAGAACCAGAAGTATAGATAACCATGGCAAGATCCTGCGGCGTGATCTGATCTGCTATTAATTTGATGGCGGCTTGATCGAATTTGTCCTTGACAAAACACTGCTGATAATCAGAATTAGTTGATTCTGAAATAGCATAGGCTTCTACTTCATTGGAATCTAATCTATCCTTGAGTTTCTCACTAGCATAAAATATTACTTTAGGCGAAGCTTCTTTAACGATATGATTGACCTGCTTTTTTGTAAACGTAGAATGTGCAATTAGAGGCAGTAGACCAATCATCTGAGCAGCCAAGTCGAGGAATAAAGTATGTGGTGTGGCTGCTTGTGGAATGATGACGATGGTGTCATTTTTCTTCAATCCCCAATTTAGTAATCCTTGGGCTGTTTGTAATATTTTGGTTTTTATCTCTTGAGAAGAATAACGTACCCAAACATTGTCCGTCTTAATACTCAATGCTTCCTGATTAGGATGGCGTTTAATCTGGAAATCTATAATATCGAATATTCTTTCAAGCATCATACGACTTCCTTCTTTTTATTCGTAGCTGTATTCAACAGTTTATAAAGAATCTGATGATAAATGGGGAAAACAGGTAAGTTGTTATGGCCCGCTCCTACCACAGGATGTACTGTTAGGTTTTCACCGATGTCCTCTTTAAGCTTTTCGCTATGATTAAACGGGATTAACATGTCCTTAGTCCCGTGAATGATATGTGTATGTGTAGACATCTTAGTAAGGAATTTATTCGTAGGAATCTTATATCTCAACAGATACTTAAGTGGTAAAAACCACCCAAATCTATCCGCAATAAATCGAAAACTATAATATGGGGAATCTAAGATCAACAATGCTGGATTGTTCCAGGAGGCTACTCGTGCAGATATTCCAGAACCATAAGAGCGTCCATAGATTATTATTTTTTCTTCCGTATACTTATTTGCTAGCCACTTATAGATTTGTTGCGAGTCATTATAAAGTCGCATTTCTGTTCGCTTCCCTCTGCTCTTGCCAAATCCACGATAATCCATGATGAAGAAGTCATAGCCATTGGAAATAAAATCTTTCGCAAATTTTCCCCACCCTTTGATACTACGCGAGTTACCTTTAAAAAAATATATCAATCCACGACTATTAGGTACTTTAAAAAGGATGCTATTCACATGTCCTCCATCTTCCATCTCAAAATCATGTTCTTCAAATTCAAATGGATAATCATACTTAAAGCTAGATGGCAGTACCTCTGGTCTGAAGAAAAAATAATGCTGGAAGAAGAACAATAGAATACAAAGTCCTAGATAAACACCAATGATCCAAAGCAATATTCCTAAAAGCATAATGAAATATAGGAATTTTTTCTAAATAACAAGAGTCAAAATCAGGTATTGATTGTCAGTCAAATTAAAACGTTTTACTCTCCCACTGTTGATTTTTACGTCCTATACTACTTACATCACCGCAAATAAGATGCATTATCTCTATCAATACAGCAAATCTATTGGCTCTTTAATTCACAGGACAAAATGGTATTGTAGTGAATAAGATGATGATAAACGGTATTCTGATTGATGTGGTGACTTGTTGGGGAAATTATTGCTTGGTTATTCAACGAAAGTAGGGTCCCTGAATTATCCCAACAACTTAGTAGGCCATTGTGCAACATCGCAAAATTAACATTACCACCACCACCATCTGTATCTCTTTTCATAGTGCTTATGTTTCCTGGATCATAAACATCGGTACCATCATTGGGATTACCACTATAAAACACTTTTGAGTAGGCAGCCATGTCTGTATCTGATGCGAAGTTGCCAAATGACTCCCAATGCAACAATGTCAGATAAGCAACGGTAGGATGAGTGTACCATGAAGTTCTAGTACCGCCAGAAGGCATATGAAGCCAGTGTTGCCATTCTAATGAACCATCCGATTGTGCTATGATTTTTTGATACCACCAATCATGTCTTGTTTGCGCTTCGTTTATGTAGTCTTGAACAGTACCAGTCAGGTAAGCCCCCTTGGGAGTAAGCCCAGTATCGGTAAAGTATTGGCCCAAAACGTAGTACATATACATAGACATCATGTAAGGGTGCGCATGATTATTTGCAGGAAATTCATGTACAATACCAGGAATATCATTGAATCGAGGTCCTTGTTTTTGGGAATCATAGTAATCCGCTCCTCCCCAAAGGACGATGTCACCAGCATTTCCACCACTACCTCCAACGCCTCCATTCCAATTAACAGCATTTTGCAAACCTAAGGCAGGGGCAGGAGTTATTTGATTCGAAGTACCATAAGTCGTTCTATAATTCCATTTAGGAATCCAGTTCTCATCTAGGTATTGAAACCAAAAATCTGCTTCAGAACCTGCGGCAGTAGACAAATCCCGATTAAGGTGCATTACATAGGCAATGTGAGATAACACCGCAGCTGCCATCCCTTCATCTAGCCATTGGGTATCGTCGAGGTTGTGTTGGTTGTCTGCTGGATTAGAAGCGACTACAGCTGTGTACTCAAAATACTCATATCCACGACCATCATGATCTTGTAAGTTCGAGCGAATCTGTTGAGACCATGAAATAAGTTCCGTCAAAGCATTTGGATCACACGTTGTTCGTATTAACTCAGTCAAACAGTATAGAAAATTACCGCCATGTCTTGCCAAAGAATAAGAGCCATTTGACTTCCAGTTATTGATGTCTGCGGGTGCGAACAATTCAGCAGGCGACACCTCAAATAGATTGTTTGGAGATTGGTAGCCAGCCCACCAGTCTGCATGTGCCTGTTGCATCGTGGTAGTCGGTAGATTTAGTACGTCAAAATTCGGATCTATTGCATAGTGATTCGGCTTGGTGGATGGTGGTTGTCCAGTCGTAGAATAAAGACATTCCCAGATACCAAGAATGAAAATTCTAAGGCAATGATTATCTGTGTCATAGACCATTAGTCCGTCTAATGGGTTTGGAATAGCAGTAATTTGACTGAAGTTCATTCTAGGGACAAGCAGCCCTTGGTTGGTACTTTGTAGTTCTAGAATAGCGCTTTGGTCTGGCGTTTGTGTGCCGATACCTACATTCTGAGCAAAAGAATTACCAGACCATCCTAAAATCAGTAAGGCAATGAAAAATTGGATATTTCTTTTCATAGTTAGTTCATTAATACTACAAATAACAAAGCAAAAAGTGTTACGAGATAACCAATTCATAGAATTTTATTAATTGGAATAAACTGCACCCTTCTTGCCCTAAAATCACTGTTAATCAATATAAAACATATTTTTCACCTACACAAACAGTAAAAAGTATTTATCTATCTATATCCAATAGATGAGGTATTCTAGTGCGATTGAACCCTAGCACCAACGCTTATAAGCCGCCTTCAGCTTCTCGTCATACCGATTCTTCTTATAATCCTTCCCGTTATACCCAGAGGCAAACTTAGCCCAGTTACGCGCCTTCAGATGACCTGTCAATCGATTGCGCTCTACATAGCCTAGGAAAGCCTTGAGATGTTCGTATTCAGACTTATACTGTGCCTTTACAAAGGCTTCTACGTCCTTGTATTCGGTAACGAAATAGTTGAATCCCATCACTTGGAACATCCCCCAGGAAGCGGAAGCGAGCGCCGCCTGCCGATTGATCTGCAATGCCTTGTTTAGTCTTTTGTATTCAGCATTTCCTCCCTTGTAATGCTTGCGTGTCCAGTTCGGATAAAGGATATCCTCATTTCCCTTTTTGTACTTCGAAGGGCTGATTCCTTTTGCTTGTAACTGTGTCCAGAAAATGTGTCCTTCAAATAAGATCTTCGGTTTTCCGTTTTTTAGAAATCCGCCACCTGAAGACTCCACTTCTACTACGGCTCTGATTGCTGCGGGGTGCACATCAATCGATTTTGCTGCTTTGTTAATCTGGTCTGCTGTCAACAGTTTACCCACTACTTTTTTGCTTACTTCTGGTAGTTTAGCCTTCTGTTTACTCGAAGCAATTTTCGGTTTTCCCCTTTTGATAACTACTTGTTTCTTACCACGAGTGACTTTAAACTTTTTCTTCTTTGGTGCCGGTTCTTCCTTCTTGAGATAACTGTTGAGCTTGCTGCCAATCCAATCTATGATCTGATCTGCGGAGTCTGTTTTGGGTTTGCTCTTTTTCTCTTTGTCTTTTGCTGATTTCTTTGAGCGGGTGACTTTGAACTTTTTGGTGTTAGTGACCACCGTTCTTGTTGTTTCAGTTGCTTTGGAGGATTTGGATTTTGCCCCCTTATTGATGAGAAAGAGTCGTTTTTTATTTTTCTTCACCAGTCTTGTAGAAAAGCCAGACACCTTTGATAATCCATCCACTTTTTTAAATCTACCGTTCTTTCTACGATGTTTTATGATCTTCTTGGCCAGCGCTTCCCCTACTCCATCTAGTGTTATCAATTCTTTTGAGGTGGCTGTATTGATGTTTATTTTATCCATTTTCAAATGATGTGGTATTTGATAATCGTGTTTTAAGCAGGGAACGTTAGTGTCGCACCTACAGGGCTTGACGCGGGGAACTGGTTTTCCTAGGGCTCAAAACAACATTATTTCCGAAACTAGGCTGAGATATGTTGCTCCTTCAATGCTAACTCTTTTGTTGTTCACCATTGCAACGTCAATCATTAATAATTAAACATTAAAAAAGGGGTAATTCGCATTACGAATCACCCCCGACTATTAACGCGAATCTAAAAAAATTAACTTCCACACATCAGGCAGTCTGGATCATCCAGTCTACAGGAAGCACCCTCATCTTGAGGTAATTCCTCTGCTGGTCCAGCTTGCCCTTTATCGGCAAATTTTCGCTGATGTTTTTCGTTTAGCGTGAACTTAATTGGATCCACAGCTGCTTTCGATCTCAGGTAATACATACCTGTTTTCAGCCCTAGTTGCCATGCATAAAAATGCATAGATGATAGCTTTGCAAAGTTTGGACTTTCAACAAAAAGATTCATACTTTGACTTTGACAGACAAATGCTCCTCTATCTGCAGACATATCTAGTATTACTTTTTGCTTAATTTCGTATGCTGTTTTGTACAACAATTTCAAATCATCAGGAATCTCATCGATTTCCTGAACAGAACCGTTTGCAGCCATAAGACGTTGCTTCATATCATCATCCCAAAGGTTCAAACGAATCAAATCATTCAGTAAATGCTTGTTGACAACAACGTATTCTCCACTTAGTGTTCTTCTTGAATAAATGTTTGAAGTATAAGGCTCAAAACACTCATTGTTACCAAGGATTTGAGAAGTAGAAGCCGTTGGCATTGGTGCTAATAATAAGCTATTACGCAATCCGTTTTTCTTAATCTTCTTCTTCAATCCTGCCCAGTCCCATTTGTCGGAAGGTGTTACACCCCACATGTCATATTGCAGCTCACCTTTACTAGCAGGAGATCCTTTATAAGTCTTGTAGGCTCCGTCTTTTTCAGCGAGGGCGTTTGATTCTGTTAAAGCTGCATAGTAAATCGTTTCGAAGATTTCCTTATTCAGTTTTCGTGCTTCTTTACTTTCAAATGGGTAACCCATCATGATAAAAGCATCAGCAAGTCCTTGTACACCGATGCCGATTGGGCGATGTCTCATATTGGAGTTTTCCGCCTCTTTAATCGGGTAATAGTTGATGTCAATTACCTTGTTCAGGTTACGAGTAACGACTCTCGAAATATCGAATAATTTCTGGAAGTTGTATTTGCCATCTTCGACAAATTTACCTAGGGAGATAGAAGCCAAGTTACACACAGCTACTTCATCTTTATCGGTATATTCCATGATCTCAGTGCAGAGATTACTAGAGCGAATTGTTCCTAGATTCTTTTGATTTGATTTCTTGTTTGCAGCGTCTTTGTACAACATGTATGGTGTACCTGTTTCGATCTGTGATTCAAGAATTGCAAACCAAAGTTCTTGTGCTTTTATTGTTTTTGATGCTTTTCCTTCCTTCTCATATTTATGGTACAGCGCTTCAAATTCTCCACCATAAGAATCATACAAACCAGGACATTCATTTGGACAGAATAGTGACCAATCACCGTTGTTTTTCACGCGCTCCATGAATAGATCTGAGATCCACATTGCGTAGAACAAATCACGTGCACGATTTTCTTCTTTACCGTGATTTTTCTTCAAATCAAGGAAATCAAACACATCAGCGTGCCAAGGTTCAAGATAGATGGCGAAAGCCCCTTTTCTTTTTCCTCCACCTTGATCAACGTAGCGAGCAGTATCGTTAAATACTCTTAGCATAGGGACGATTCCATTAGAAGCACCTCCTGTTCCTTTGATGTAACTCCCTTTTGAACGTACATTGTGAATGCTTAGTCCAATACCACCAGCTGACTGAGAAATTTTAGCGCAGCGTCCTAGTGTTTCAAAGATTCCAGGGATACTATCTTCAGTCATGGAAAGCAAAAAGCAAGAAGAAAGTTGTGGTCTAGGTGTGCCCGCATTAAACAGTGTTGGTGTTGCATGGATGAACCACTTTTCAGACATGTAGTTGTACGTTTCAATAGCACTTGCTATATCTTCACCGTGAATACCGATAGACGCACGCATAAGCATGTGCTGAGGGCGTTCAACTACATTGCCATCCATTCTCAATAGATAGGACCGTTCTAATGTCTTGAATCCAAAAAAGTCAAAGCTGTAATCTCTATCGTAGATGATTGCAGAATCCAGTGCATCTTTATTCGTTTGGATAATTTTATTTGTCTCTTCACTAATCAACATTGCACTCTGACCTGTTTTAGGGTCAATGTAGTTGTATAGGTCCTCCATTGTTTCGGAGAACGATTTCTTTGTGTTCTTGTGTAGGTTTGAGACGGCAATTCTAGCGGCCAACAGCGCATAGTCTGGATGGTCAGTAGCCATAGACGCTGCTGTTTCTGCAGCAAGATTATCTAGATCTGAGGTAGTTACTCCATCAAACAAACCTAGAATAACCTTCTTAGCAATCTCGATTGATTTTACATATTTTGGGTTCAGCCCGTAGCATAACTTTTTAACTCTGGCTGTTACTTTGTCAAAACTGACATCTTCTTTCTTACCACTTCTTTTTACGACTTGCATTCGTTCTGGTGTTAAGGTGTTAAAAATTTGTTTCCTAAAAGCATTGTTCTTTACTGAGTTGGAAACATTCTCATAATATTGTCTATGGTATCTTGATTGTGTGTGTGGGTTTCTTTTTATAGAATTCTGGTAACTGATTGGAAAAAGCGATTAAGCATTGGCGTACCAAAGGACGGTACGCCGCAACTTAATCAGAGCCAGTTATATAGAAGAGTAAAAAAAGAAGAGACACTAGAAGTCTTCATCCAAAGAGAAGATCTGCTTATCTTTATCTGCCATTACGCCAGACTTTTGGTAATCCCCAACTCGTTTTTCAAAAAAGTTGGTTTTCCCTTGTAAAGAGATTAGATCCATCCATGGAAAAGGGTTCGCTGTTCCATAAAATTTATCATTACCCAGCGAAACAAGTAAACGGTCTGCAACAAATTCAATGTACTCATTCATTAGATCAGAATTCATTCCAATCAATGAAACAGGTAATGCATCTGTTACAAATTCTTTTTCAAACGTTACAGCTTCAGTTATGATATCCTGAACTTCTTTCTTGTCTAACTTATTATTCAACATAGAATACAACAAACAAGCGAAGTCACAATGCAATCCTTCGTCTCGGCTAATTAACTCATTAGAGAACGTAAGTCCTGGCATGAGGCCTCTTTTCTTTAACCAAAAGATAGAGCAGAAGCTTCCTGAGAAGAAAATCCCTTCAACTGCTGCAAAGGCAATTAGTCGATGTGCAAAGCTTGGAGATTCTTCGATCCATTTCAAAGCCCAATTTGCTTTTTTCTTTACACATTCAAGATTGTCTAATGCATTGAAAAGAAATGTCTTCTCTTTTGCATCTTTTATATAGGTATCAATAAGTAAACTGTAAGTTTCTGCGTGAATGTTTTCTACAGCAATCTGAAATCCATAAAAGCAACGGGCTTCAGGTAATTGTACATCCTTCATGAAATGCAATACTAAGTTTTCATTGACAATTCCATCGCTGGCCGCAAAAAACGCAAGCACATGTTTTATAAAGTGCTGCTCATTTTCATTCATGCCTTCCCAGTCGGTCATGTCTTGTGCAAGGTCAATCTCCTCTGTTGTCCAGAAGGATGCCTCTGCTTGTTTATACATTTTCCAGATCTCATCATGTTCAATCGGGAATAGTACAAATCGTTTAGTATTCTCTTTAAGGATTGGTTCCACCATTTGCATTCTTAAACTCTTATTTACCGTTAACAATATAATTTCAAATATCCATTATCCCTGATCCTTCTTTAAGGAAGAGGTTTAATGAGTTGGTTCTTTATTTTTCAAAAAATCAGAATTTAAATTGCAATTTCTTGAAAATTTATGCTGTTTGTTTTGGCTGTAAACTTGATAGATTATTATTCGTTCTCTTCTATTCAAATTTGTAACTGTAAAGGTAATACGTGGGCCTTAAAAAGTGTATTTTGACATTTGAAATTTACCAACAACCTGTTAGTAAAATATGTAACTTCCTGATAACCTTTGAATTGAATTCAAAATTTTAATTTCCATAATGTTGGAAGTTTTGTTTGGGTTTTCACTACGATTTATCATCAAATTATGAACACAATTGGTTTTCATTATCGCTTGCAGCTAATTTTAGGAGATCTTACAGCAATTTCTGACGTCTGAATACCCACGCGACCACAAGGGACAGAACAAGCGATGCCACAACAATAAAATAAAAGGCAGTATTCGAATCTTCCATATGGTGTTTAACATTCATTCCGAAAAAACTTGCAACAAGTGTTGGCACCATTAAAATAATTGTAATCAAAGTCAATCGTTGAATTACCATGCTAAGATTATTGGAAATAATAGAAGCAAAAGCATTCATTGTACCGCTTAGAATGGAGGAGTAAACATTGGCCATTTCTTGCGCCTGACTATTATCAATAACGATGTCATCAAGCAGATCAAGCAATTCCTCGTTTCCTCTAATTTTAAGATAATCCGTTCGCTTCATCTTCATCATCAACAATTCATTCGAGCTAAGAGATGTTACAAAATAAACCAAACTCTTTTCAAGGCTTAATAGCTGTCGTAATTCCTTATTTTTACTAGAATTGTAAAGTTCCTTTTCAATGACATTACGCTTACCGTTTACATCTTTTAAGCAATTCAAAAAATAATACACATTTTGCTCGAAAATTTGTAGGGTAAATTGTTCCTTGTCAGCAGGATTGAAGTTCCTTATTTTATTATTAAGAAATTTCTGAAGTACATAATTCTCGTAAGAAGTAATTGTGATGATATGATCGACGGTTAAAATAATACCAATCGGTACCGTTATGTATACACTTTCATTGACCCCTCCAAAAGTATTGAGAATTGGCGTATTTACAACGATAAGGCGCACCCCGTCCTCTGTTTCGTAGCGAGAACGTTCGTCTATATCTAAAGAATCAATAAGGAAGTCAAGCGGGATGTCCAATTTAACGGATAACTTCTCGAGCTCTTCTTGGGTGAACGGTGCAGCAATATTAATCCAGCAATCAGTTTCAATTTCATCTAATTGCCTGAGCTTTTTCCCCTCCTTTTTGTAAAACTGAATCATCTCGAATCGATTTGCTCATTAAAGATGCAAAGGTACAATGTTTTTAGGAAGAATTCACTACCAAGAATGTAATCAAACACTAAATTTATTTAAACATTGAACTATCTTAATATTCCAAACCAATTGACTAAGAAAGCGTAATCATGAAATATTTTGGAATGATCAAAAATTGGTTTATTTTGACCCATTCAGAATATCCTCGAAAACGACAATTAGAACACGATTTGGAGGAATAATTTGAATTTGAAACATGTACTTTAATACAAAAACTAGCATTAATTGAAGATTTCACTCCAACGCAGAGATGCAATGTATGGCGGATTAATTTATTTCTTAGGTGATACAATCGCTGCAATTTTACTTGGAGAGTTTGCTTGGACAAGACTTATAGGAATGACACTAATTGGGTCCACCCTATACGCCATCGAAATTCCAACCTACTTTCGGTGGATAGATAAAACGGTAACTGCAAAAGGAGGTCTTTTACCTAAAATACAAAAAACAGTACTAGCCGTATTATTCTTTAATCCAATTTGGATCGCACGTCATCTCTTGTTTATTAAGTTATTCTCACTTCAATTTGATCAAATCAATTTAGGATTATTAAACATTGCATGGGTTTCTTTTCTAGGAGCAATTGCCATAGGAATACCTGCGAACTACATTATTCAGAACTTAATAAAAATCAATTGGCGGTTTGTAGCAAGCTCCATTTTCTCGGGACTGATGGCTATCTATTACGCCTTAAGTGCAACTGGATTTAGTTAAGTGATTATCTCATATTATATTCGCATAAATACTTACCAACAACTCATCCTATTTCTCAGAAAAAGAGCATTTTACCTCGATTTTTACAAAAAGTATATTCGAATTTATTATTTTTGAAACTTTGGATCTAAAATTGCATAGATCAAATTGTAATCATGCAATCCCAAATGGAAAATAGATCCAAGTGGAGAAACAAATAGTATAGTTGTGAAGAAAACATCGTTACTCTGTTTTTTCTTCCTATTACTTTTCGTTTTATGCGCTAATGCTCAACCATTAAGCCAAAAAGAAGAAAAGAAATTAGAAGAAAAAGAACAGAAAAAAATTAAAAAGGAATTTAATTATTCTAAAACTCAAAATGCCATCGGTGACATAAAACTCGCACAGGAGTACATCGGCAATGGTAGATATCTACTCGCAAAAGCTGAACTAAACGCTGCGCTCAGAAAACAGAAAAAAAAGTCAGTTGTTTACAGACTCCTCGGTATGGTGGAAACCGAACTGCAGAACTGGGAAGACGCCATCAAACACTACGAAAAATCCTTCGAACTAAACTCTAAACTCTCCAGAGCCGCCTACTTCGAATGTGCAGAAATTTACTTTAAACTCGGTAGATTTGAAGAAGCATACGGATACTTTAACCTCTATGACGGTATGTTTGGGACCTCCTATGTCAACTCAGGAAATGAAGACGGTATCGAAACCTATTACAACGACCTCCTATACAGAAGACTGCTAAGCTGCGATAAAGCCCAAGAAGCCATTAAAAACCCAACGGGATCAGACCCAATTCTCCTAAGTAAACTGATCAACACCGCAGCAGACGAGTACATGCCCAGCCTACACAGCTATGGAGATGTGATGATCTTTACCCGAGAAACAAGGGAGGACAAAAAAAGCGCTGACGAAAACATCTTTATTACAAATCTAGAAGAAAATAAGTGGACTGAGCCTAAGAAAATAAAAGGGAATCTAAACACCACGCTTAATGAAGGAATGGCTAAATTCACCTACGATGGTCAACAGATCTATTACGCTGGATGTGGTAGAGGATACAATGGTGGCTGTGATCTGTTTACAGCGAGCATTGACGAATTTAGAGCACTCGATTCAGTAAAAATAAGAGGATACGTCAACTTAAATCAAAGCTGGGACTCACAGCCAAGCATTACCTGTGATCAGCAATCCATCTTCTTTAGTAGTACACGGGAAGGTTCGCTAGGTGGTGCAGATATTTGGGTCAGCTACCGGAAAAATGATTCTTGGACACCTCCCGAAAACCTAGGAAGTACCGTCAACACTAAATACGATGAGGAAGCCCCATTTATCTCCGCAGATGGGACAACACTTTACTTTACGTCCAATGGTAAAAACGGACTCGGTGAAGGAGATATCTATATGAGCAAAATTGGTCCAAACGGTTGGTCAGAGCCCGTCAATCTTGGATACCCAATCAACACTCAGTTTAAAGAAATTGGATTTTCTATCACCCCTGATGGCAAAACAGCCTACGTTTCTTCTAATCGGTTTGGTGGAAACGGTGGGCTTGATATCTATCAGATCGATATGCCTGAAAATCTAAGGCCAGACGCAACGGCGCTCGTCTATGGAAAAATAACCAACTACAATACGACGAAGCCAGTTCCCGCTCAAGTTTTAGCTGTTCATGATGAAATGCGTTACAAGATGTATACACGTCCAGATGGCACTTTTTTCATGTGCTTGCCAAAAGCACCTACCTACGCATTCATCGTAGATGAACCCGGTTATGAACAATACGTTGAAGCGGTGTTTGTCGGAGACAATAATGCAAAACCAATCGTAGAGGTAGAAATCAAATTACAACCAGATGGTTATGCACTAGACCTCCCTAAGAATGCACCTTCACTAGAAATAGAAAAAATAGATCAAGGGGTTGTTAGCCAACAACGAAAGATTTTCGGTCAATCTCAGCTCTTCTTCAAATCTGGAGAATCTAGTATAACCACACGTGGAAAAGTCGCTTTAAACGACCTCGTAAGTGCTTACAAACGAAACGATGGATACACCGTTACCATTATCGGATATGCAGATGATATTGGTAGCAGTGCTTCAAACAAACTGCTTTCTCAAAAGCGAGCAAATAATGTAGCAGATTATCTCACATTTATCGGAGTCAAAGCATCAGAAATCAACATTGAAGCGATTGGAGAAGTCAATACCAGCGGTCAAAATCTTACCGAAGAAATGCGAAGACAAAGCAGAAGAGTGGAAGTCACGTTGGAAAAAATCAATTAGGCATAAATTGTAATAGTCAAGACTTGATCTGACAAAAGGTATAAAAAGGAGCTTAATTTATTATTGTTAGAAAAGGTTTGTTTCAATTAGGCAACTCCGAAGGATCATAGGCTTGCCAACCCCTCGGATTTGATGCTTAAGAGGGATTTCTCTACCGAATATGCTCCATCCGTCCGCCAATGTAGCTTATTAAATTGTATTCTCAATCAAACTTTTCGGAGTAGGCCCAACATTAATCATCAAACGTATCACGATCAATTAAATCTTCTAGTTTATCCTTTTGTTTTGGCATTTCACGCTCGTTTTTCGGTCTATCATCTAAGTCAGGCAGCCGACGTTGCTCTAGATCCTTCTCCTCATAATCATCATACTTTCCATTTCTATTTTGACGTTCCATCTCTCTGCGGATTTCTTCTTCTTCCCAATCATCATCTATCGGAGTCATTCCTGGCAAGCCAAATACACTAAAATAATGGATAAAGAGACCAACACCCCACCCCATCATCGGGTATATCATCCAAAACCCTGCGCCGCGCGCAACAAACACGTTGATCACAAACAATAACACCATCACACCAATATAAGAGTTGAGATGTTCCAAAAACTCCTTTTTCTTTTTTACTTTTTCTTTCGCTCTTTCGTAATTGTCTTTCATGTTCAACGTTGTTCCGTTCAATATTAGAAATTTAAAATCAGTAATGCAAATTTCACCCCAACTTTGCAAGGAGGTTGCAGGATACGGAGGAATATGGGCTATTCTAGACCAATAGGTTAGAGACTTCTTTCCACATCTCTTTTAATTGCTTAAATTAGCGCAATAAGACAGGAAATCAAAGACCAACGTTTCTTCCGTCTTCGGTCTCCTATCTTCCGTCTTTTCTACCGCTTTAATAAACGCATTTAAAATGAAACAAACCGATGTTACGATCATAGGCGCGGGACTCACAGGACTTACCCTTCAATATTTACTCCGCGATCACACGATCACTATCGCAATCATCGAAGCTAGAAATCGAATCGGTGGAAGAATTCACACCACAAGAAAGCCAGCAGGTCCATCAATTGAAATGGGTGCCACCTGGCTAGGAAACCAACATACCAGTCTTCTGGCATTACTGGAGGAACTAGGCTTGGAAACATTCTATCAACAACTTGGCAAAAAAGCCATCTATGAGCCAATTTCTACTAGCCCATGGCAATTCGTTACCCTTCCTCCAAATGATCAACCTAGTTATCGGATTAAAAATGGTTCCTCTACCCTGATCGAAGCACTCACGAAAGACATGCCTGAACATCAATTACACCTGAATCAAACTGTTCAATCCATTCATAAAAAAGGAGATCTGCTTGAAATCACGACTCAAAACAATACTTTTCAGTCAAGGGTTGTGATCTCTACGCTTCCACCTAATTTATTGAAGCAAACCGTCAGTTTCCAACCAGAGTTAGTACTTTCTACCAGCGAAATCATGCGCAAGACACACACTTGGATGGGAGAATCTATTAAGTTCGCACTTGTTTTCCCAGATCCTTTCTGGCGCAGTACAAATTCAAGTGGAACTGTGTTTAGCAATGTTGGCCCAATACCTGAGCTGTATGACCACTCCAATGTTGCCGATGATCAATTTGCACTTAAGGGATTTCTAAATGGCTCATACTACACCCTTAGTAAGGAGCAACGGTTATCAATGATCCTAACTCAATTAAGAAAATATTATGGAGATGCCATTGACAAATATTCGGATTACCAAGAAACGGTATGGATCAAGGAGAAATACACCTACACTGGCTATGAGCAACATGTTCTCCCTCATCAAAATAATGGACATGCTGTTTACCAGCAGTCACTTATGGATGGACAGTTGTTTATTGCAGGTTCAGAAACCGCAAACGCTTTTCCTGGATATATGGAAGGAGCAATTCGTAGTGCAAAATTCATTTACGATCAGATCGTCGGTAATATTTTACAGTAATTCTGATTCAATAATCTTCTATTTACGATTGATCTTAGCTGATCCACTCTCTGCCAAAATGCCAACATTGATCAACAGGTTTAATTGTTTATCTTCATCATAAATATAACAACTGAAGGATTACGCATATGGAACGTAAAGTCTCTGTATCCTTTGTATTCCTCTGATTTGATTTGTGGCACAGGTTCTAAAATTCGTTCAATCGATAAACCACTTGTGTAAGCAGCATTACTAATGTCTTGAAAGGTATGATTAATAATATCAACTGGCTCTTCTCCAGGGAGCAATACCGTTTCGTAGGTTGGATTAATGAAATAATCTTTTACGAAATATCCTTCATTCACCTTACTTGTAGAACTGGTTCTAATCGGATGAACACCCGAAACGATAATTCTGCCATTCGGTGTTAGAAAGTCTTTCATTCTTGAAAATAGAACAGATGGATCTTCAAAGTAGCCCAATAGAAATGAGCCAAGTGCTAGATCAAATTTAGAAGAAGATTCATACTTCTCAAACGGACTATGTGTAAACTTGATATCAAGGCCTTCACAGTATTCCTTGGCAATGGCGATCATTTCTTCATTTGTATCTAAGCCTTCAACGGCATAACCTAATTCATAGAGTTTTTTTGCATAAATTCCTGAGCCACAACCCACATCCAATATTGATTTAACTGTTGGGAAACTTGTAATTAACTCAAGTACAGCGGGAATTTCTATGTATTCATTAAATAGCTTTCCTTCTTTTACTCTAATATCATGATACTTCCTTCCAAATGAATCATAATACGCATTTGCTTTTTTGGAATCAAACGTTGAATTACCTTTCATAGTTGTTGTTAAAGTTAGACTGGTTTCACTAAGATGGTATTCAAATATACAATATACTTTATAATATACAAATAACTATTATTCATAATATGTCGTATGCGATAACTATATTTCTATAATTTTAACATTTAAAACTCCTAAATATTCCATCAATACTGCCTTGCAAAAGGAGCTAAGTACACAGTAAAACAAAAAATTATGGCTTTATAAGAGTGTTGTTTAGCATAATCATCTGTCATTCTTAATTCACAGATCAAAGCAGGCAAGTAGATCGCCAAACTAAACACAAGAATTTAAATACATTTTTACAGGCCTCTTAACTGCCTAATGTAGTCAATAATACAATTGGTATTGTAAGAAAAAGCGCATTCAGCAAAATTGACAAACAAAGCAGGCTGCATAAGCCCAGTAAAGAGAAACCCGAATACCGCTCCAAAAAAGTGAGCACTGTGACCAATGTTGTCGTTGCCATGCTTATCCATGTGTGATGAATAAAAAAGAAAGGCGATACCTGCTACAATCTGCGGGCAAGGAATGATCCCCATGATGAGCAAATTAGACCATGGGTCTAACAATATACTAGCAAACAGCACCGCCGAAACAGCTCCAGATGCTCCTAGTGCAAAGTATCCTGGATTATCTTGCTCCTTGGCATAAACCGGCAAATGAGAAAACAGTAAGCCCAATGCATACAGCAGTATATAAACGTAAACTCCATATCCAGGAAACAGAATAGCAAAGTATTGCTCAATCACATTACCAAAAGAAAATAAGGTAAACATGTTAAAGGCCAAGTGCATAAAATCTGCATGAATAAAACCTGGCAAAAAGAAATCAAGAAACGTCTTCTCCCGCTTGATCTTGTAGGGATGAAACAACAATTTTCGCTTAATTTCAGGATTGTTAAATGCCTGATAAGAAATCAAACACGTCAATGCAACTATACAATTCGTTACCGTTAAAAATTCCATGTCAATAGTTTATAAAAAAAGTAAATCATTCTTCCCATCATTAATAATTAGTCCTTTCATAATTATTCGTGATGATAAGGTTCATTCTTCAAGATCGTCATACCTCGATACAGTTGTTCTAAGAAAATCAGCCGAACCATCTGATGCGAAAATGTCATTTGAGATAGAGAGATTTTGCGATTGCTTCGCTCATAGACCGCCTTCGAAAACCCATAAGCACCTCCAATCAAAAAGATGGCTCGCTTTTGAGAACTCATTAGCAATTGTTCAAGAAGTTTAGAAAAGGCAACGGAGCTAAACTGCTTGCCATTTTCATCTAATAGTATCAACTGATCAGTTGGTAGCAAGGCGTTTAAGATGATGTCTCCTTCCTTTTGCTTTAGTTGCTGCTTGCTTAGATTCTTCGCATTTTTTACATCAGGTAGTTGTTTGAATTCAAACGGAAGATAGTGGTGCAGTCTCTTGATGTACGTGTCGACTCCTTCCTCGAGATACGAGAAGGCAGTTTTCCCAATCACCCAACATTCTACTTTCATGCGGGCAAAATACGTTATTTCTCAAGGCTTTTCAAATTAATTGGATAGGTCCAAAGTAAGCCACCATTTTGATCAAATGATTCAAGCCAGCAAAACCGTTGTCCACTTTCTTCTTTTAAAGTGATAAGACCAAAATTTGCTTTTTTCACAACCGTTTTATTGACGCGCAAACTGTTCTTTTGAACATCTATTGGTAACCCTAAACTGGTCAATGCAGCACAAGAGAACTCGTGCAGCGGATAAAAATCATCCGTTTGCAGCACACTCAGCTCGGTATGAGGCAACGCGCTGCTCAGAAAGATAACACCCGGAATTTTGTTGTTGCGGATAAACGCTAAAACTTCCTCCTTTTCTTCAAGTTGAGCGATACTAACATCGGAGTTCAGAAAACTGGTTCCACTGACTATAAATTTGAAGTTGGCAGTAGACTTATATAGCTTCTCCTTCAGCCAAAACAGTTGATGAGCCCCTAGTTTTGAGGTTGCTCCTTCCTTGAAATATAAGTGATCTAAAAAGAAGAAGTCCGCATCTCCAATCCGACTTTGTTTGTAAATTCCTTTCTTGGGAGTTTCTGATTCCGGCGTTGGCCAAAAGGTCTTGAACAGTTCTGCTGCTGCTTCTTTATCAGGTGGTGAGTTATCCCAATTTTCGGGCGCGAAATCACGGTCGTTCCAAATTGCAAAGTGATTGCTGTTTTGTAACAATCGGCTCACAGAGGGTTCCAACCTAAAATTAATATTAGTTGAATATTGTTTTGGATAGTCGTCTAGTGATTCAATTGGGTAATAAAGCGTATTTCCCATCCATATAACTGCACTTGGTTGATGGCCTTGCATTTGTTGGACAATCTGATTAGAAGCTTTTTTTGAGCTCCTATTCATTGGATACACAAACCCTGAATTCACTACAATTTTAACATCAGAAGATGTCTGGGCAACTTGCTTCACATCTTTACTTGATTTACTAAGCCTTATCTTGATTGTACCGTAGCCATCAATAAGTTCTACTTCTTCCTTGTTGTAATGAAACTCATCCAGCTTATTTTCTACTGCCAGATTAAAAAGATAGTCGTCGAGTTCCTTGAAAGAACGGATGGTTTGATTTTCAATATAGTCACTAGCATTGGCTTTATCAGATACCACAACTAGTAACATAGCACTTTTATCAGTCAGATGTGTAACGATCGGACCGGATACGATGTTTAATGATTGCGCATGCACTGAAATCACTACCAAGGCAGTCATTAAATAACCTATTATTTTCTTCTTCATCTGCATTTCTACTCTAATATAAAAAATATAATTTTATATATGATAATGGGTGGAGTAAAAATTGTTGTTTCAATTGCCTATCTAAATAGACGAAAAGTAATTTGAGTTACCTTTTATCTTAAGACGAGAAAAATGTTTAAAATGTTGCTTGACCCTGCAAATATAAATTTCCTGAATTTATCACACTAGTTTCTAAAACAGCACTTAGTGCCAACAAATGGAAGGAAATGTACCTATGATAATGCTTCGTTTTTAATTTATTTAATTTCGAGAATTTTCATTTCAACTCGTTGGTTTTTCTTTCTTCCTTCGACTGAATCATTAGTAGCAATAGGACGAGTTTTGCCATAGCCTTTATACTCAACTCGATCTCTATTAATGCCACGTTCTGTAATGTAATCCATTACTGCGTTCGAACGATCTGTAGACAGTTCATCAGCAAAAGCATCACTACACAAACCGTTGGTGTGGCCACTGATTTCCACAATTAAGTTAGGGTTGGAGTCTAGGAACTCAAACACTCGAATTAGCTCATTGGTCGATTCTTCTTTAAGTGTTGATTTATTAGCTTCAAAATAAATATTGTTCAACGGAATAATCTGTCCTACCTTGATCGGATACATCATGATATCCTTTTTCAATTCTATATAAGCGCCAGGATTGGTACCACTTGCTGCAGGCGTTCCTCCTGAGTTAGCCAGTTCTAAATCCCGTTGTCTTTCTTGCATTTGTTTGCGCAGTTTTTGCTCTAATTCTCTTCGCAATTTCTGTTCAAGCTCTTTCTTATATCTGTATTCTAGTTCCTTTTTCAACTCTTCTTTGATTGGATCTTTCAACTCATTACGTAATTGGCTTTCAATTTCATCCTTCATCTTATTCCTCAATTCTTGCTCAATCTCATCTCGCATTTTATTTCGTAATTCTTCCTCAACATCTCCCTTCAAGTCAGTTCTAAGCTTGTCTTCTACACCAGATTTCAAGTCAGTTCTTAATTGATCTTCAATATCTTTTTGCATGTCCTCCTTCAGCTGATCTTCCACATCCTTCTTTAAGTCATCTTTCAACTGGTCACGAATATCTGATTCCAAGTCTTTTTCCAATTCTGACTTCACATCTGCTAGCAATTCTTCTTGCAGGTCTTTTTTCACCTCTGCTTTCAACTCATTTTCCATATCTCTACGCACTTGTTCTTTTAGCTCATCAAAGCTTGGTGCTGGTGGCTTGTATTCACTGCCTTCATGCGGTTCTTTTTCCCATGACTTCGTTGTTACAACAGGTTGATCATACTCGGGTGCCTTGTTTCTCCCTACCCCGCCTTCTGCGATTGGTGCTTCTCCTGGTCGGTAGCCTCCTCCCTCTGCGGTTGGGGCTTGACCTGGCTTGTAAGTTCCTCCTTCCGCTTTAGGCGCTTTCCCTGGTTGATAACCGCCACCTTCTGCTGTCGGCGCTTGCCCTGGCGTGTAATCGCCGCCTTCCGCCTTATTATCTCCTGGCTGGTAGGTTGTTCCATCTTCCTCATCATCAAACAATGCTGCATATTTATCTTCAAGGCTAGACGGATTTTGCTTTTCCCGATCCTTCGGTTTAGAGGAAGCTGTTTCCTCAGGAGATTCAGAATCGGATGATTTGTCCTTCCTTTTTTCAGGATCATTAGAAGCAAGTGGTTGATCTGTTGTCTTTTTATTTCTTTTCTTTCGAGAAACAGTTGGCGTTTTTTGCACCTCTGTTTCAGTCGTTGTTACAGGGTTCTCTTCTTCATCTTCAAACAATGCTGCATATTTATCTTCTAATGAACTCGGATTTGAATCCTTAACGACCGGTGTTGTTTTCGTTTCAACAGGTTTCTTCTTCTGTGGTGTTTCTTTACGTGGTTCCTCGTTCTGGGCCGTCTCCTGCTCATATGGGTCATCGCCTACCACGTAGCCAGATGGTTCCTTTTGACGTGGTGTTTCTTTTGGTTCTTTTTCGGAATATCTTGGCTCTTTTCTTGGAGCAGGTCGAGTTTGACTCACCGTTGGTTCAGGTGCTCTTCTTCTAGGCTCTATTTCTGGTTCTTGGTACAAAGTCATGTACCGTTTCTCTAATTCGGTCAACTCAGGATCATCGTCCACACGATTCTGTTTTGTTTCTGGTCGCCATGGCACATCTTCTACAGACCCAAAAGGCATTTCTTCTTGATTTAGTTTAACTGGATCCCGCTTGGCTGGTTTCTCCAGTTCCTCATAAGATGGTTTATAAACATAAGGCTCGTAAAAGTAATCGGTGTTACTTACATCGTTTACACGATCCCTAGCTTCATCTCTCCTGCGTTCAGCTTCTTCTAGATCAGTCTCCATTTCCTGAAGTTGCTTTTGCAACTCATCCACCTCATAACTGGTCATTGGATCTGGCTTTGACTTTTCTTTTTCAATTTCTTTAATAATAGCTGGATCATTCCCATCATAATCCGTCTCTTCAAGTGTTATTGTCCCTAGATCAATGTTTTCACTTACAGGGAAGTATCCCTCTATTTTCGGCAATACCTCATAGTTACTACCAGATTGCAATACGATTTGAAACTCTTTGTCTTTTTCATTCACATCCGCCTCTCTACTAGGTATTTTGTCAACTGCTTCTTTCTTTTTTTCTTCTTTTACCTCTTTACTTTCTCGTGGATTGATCTCAAGAGAAGCCACCACAGGCTCATTCGTCTCTACATCTATAAACCGCCCTTTCATAACAGTAACTGGCTCTGGTCTCACCTCCTCAGGCAATGGAATTCGATATAAGTTAGACATCAAATCTGGGCTGTCTATATCTGATGAAAAATAGGCGTAGTCCCCAGAAGCTGGAATCGAGAAATTCAAATCATTTCCTCTCGTGTTGATTACAGGGCCAAGATTGACTGGTTCTGTCCAACTTTGCCAAGTAAAATCTGTTCGTCTACTCATAAACACATCTAAACCTCCATGTCCATTATGTCCATCAGAAGAGAAGTAAATGGTTTTCATATCAGCAGCAAGAAATACACTTGCTTCCATTCCGGTTGTATTGATGGTAGGCCCTAGACTTTTGGGTTCGCTCCAATCGCCATCGCTGTATCGGAAAGAAACGTAGATGTCTCGATCACCAAGTCCGTTATCCCGTTCTACCGTCATAAGCATGACGTTGCCGTCTACTCCCACATGGTAACAAACGAACTTATTTCTATTGTAATGATTAATGATCCGTAGTGTTTTAGGTGATGACCATTTACCATTTTTGAATTTTGATATGGACACACCATCTTTCTTATTGCTTTTATAGTCATTTCCTAGGTAGAGCGTTTGTCCGTCTGGGCTTACGGCCACTACAAAGTTATGTGTTTCATTGTTCAGCGGTGATCCAGGATTTACTGATTTAGACCAGTCATTTCCTTGTCTTTTGCTGATCCAAATGTCATCTTCATCATTCTTTCCGACATTGTCCGGATGCCATTTTCTTGCATAATAAAGTGTTTGTCCATCAGGTGAGATGATTGGTAATCGTTCAGCGTATCTAGAGTTAACGTTATAGCTTAAGCGTTCTGGAGGCATTACTCGGTTATCATATCTCCGATTGTTGACTTTGACGTCCACCTTTTTTGTGCTTCCAGAAATCCCAATCGCATCTATTTGCTGCATTCCTTTAATCATATCTGTATTCAGAACAAGTTTGAGCTGCGATACTTTATAAGGCGTTTGCGCGATTTTTTGACCAAACATTCTTGCATCACCAAAAGTAGATTGCCCCATGTTGTTTTCATACACCTTATGTCCTTTCCCTTGCAAATCGTATAAGTATATTTGTGCAATAGCGCCTGGATTGAGCGTTTCGGCCACCAACACCTGTCGAACATTCATGGGCGTTCTAAACCGCACGCGGACATACTGTTTACCTGCATACTCTCCTTGCGGCGCCCATGCTAATTCTGATTTACCCCAAGCTGGATATTTATTAGGTGGTCCAAGTACCTGTTTGGCAGAGAACCCATCCTTACTATATTGGCTGGAAACGCTTACAACTTCATATGCCCATTGAATTTCTTGGGCAATTAAATTGATGCTTAAAAAAATGAATATTGATAAAAATAATATAGTTCTCATTAAATAATGAATTTATGGACGGATGTTAATGATTAACAAGATAATTGTTTTTATAGAAACTATCATGCCGAATAAAAATTATTAACCATTTAAAAACATTCGTTCCAATCTGAAACTATCGAATTGACAAATCGTAATGAAAAGGAAAGAAAATTCAATGGCTGTTAGAGATTTTATGCATAATAATGCGATTCAATTATTCAATTTTTCCGTGTTGATGAAGAATAAATCGCTAAAACTATTCGGCTCGACAATAATAACATAGGAACAAGCATGAAAATTATAATAATAATTGTATTTTTGCAAATTATAAGTTTAGTAGATAAATAGAAGAATTTAGTCGTAAAATCTTCTCTTTTGCGCCAACATTTATCGATTTTATTTAAATAACAATAGAATGTCTGTTTTTAAAAACATAAAATCTCTTTTTGTAGAAGAGGTCGATTCGGGAAAAAAAGGGAAGGTAACTAAAGAGGAAAAACAGCCTAAGGAAGCACCAGCGACCAAAGCTGCTAGTCCCACTCCTTCAACTAGCAAACCAGCCGTAAAAGGTAGTGCTAGTCCTGAATTTACAGACAAACTGCTCAAAGTAATAGAAGCCAATAATCAACCGGGATTTGATTACCTTGAATTTAAGAAGACGTTGCAAGGAATGAGCAAGATGAATATGGATGAAGCGACCCAGTTTAAGTCTGCATACGCTGCTGCTCAAACAATGGGAGTAACTCCAGCAAAATTAGTCGATTCTGCTCAGGCTTATCTAACCATACTTGCAAACGAAGAAAAGAAATTTACTGCCGCTGTGCAGAACCAAAAAGATAAAAATATTGTTGGAAAGAAACAGCAATTGAAAGACATGGGAGTTGCGATTAAGAATAAAGAAGCGCAAATCAAACAGTTACAGAAGGAAATTGAAGCGGATAAAAAGAAAATGGCCGACAGTGAAGCCGCTATTTCTAAAGTCGCAACAAAAATTGAGGAAACTCAAGCCAACTTTGCTGCATCGTATAACAACTTAAAAACAAAGATGTTATCCGATATTGATAAAATGAAAATTCACTTAAAATAAATATAGTTAATAGATAAAGTATATTTCGAATATGGAAATGAAAGATTTTAAACCTAAATCATTTTGGAAAAGACCTGAAGGCGTTACTGGAATGATTTTTCTAGGTGCGGGAGTTATTGGAGTTGGTTACCTACTTATGCTAATTCTTCCTGCATTAATTGCTGGAACACTAGGAATTATTAAGCTTACAGGATTGATTATGGTCCTCGCAGCTATGATCTACCTAGTCTTAGATCCTAAAATGAGAAATCTAGTATCATATGGTTATAAAAGTATCATGCGTGCAATTACTGGTGTTTTTGTTCAACTAGATCCTATCGGTGTTCTACAAAGTTATGTTGATGACTTGAAAGGCAATCTGAGAAAAATGAACAAACAGATTGGTAACCTTCGTGGTCAGATGCACAAACTAGCAGAAACCATCAAGAATAACAAACGTCAAATCAGCAGCAACCTTGCCATGGCTAGCAAAGCCAAAGAGCGAGATAAGCAAGCAGTAATGGTGCTTAAATCAAGAAAAGCAGGCCGTTTGCAAGAATCTAACGTAAAGTTAGAGGATCTCTACAAAAAAATGGAAGTGCTGTATCGTGTACTAACCAAAATGCACGAAAATTCAGAAATCCTTCTTGAGGACATCGTTGATCAAGTAGAAGTAAAAAAGCAAGAACGTAAAGCAATCCGTGCTAGTCACTCTGCAATGAAATCTGCAATGAATATCATTGCTGGTAACAGCGATAAACGATACATGTTTGACATGGCTCTAGAAGCTATTGCTGATGATGTTGGAAATAAGATTGGTGAAATGGAGCGATTCATGGACCTGTCTAGTAATTTCATGGATTCTGTCGATCTTCAAAACGGTATTTTTGAAGAAGAAGGCATGAAAATGCTTGAAAAATGGGAAAAGGATGGGGTTTCTTTACTTCTTGGAGAATCCAAGCAAGAGATCGTTCTTCAAGCAAACAGCGATGCAGATGTTTTAGATTTAAATGAGCCGGTTAAACGCGCAGAACCAATGAAAAGAGGCGATAACCAATACGATGACTTATTTAAATTTTAATGAGAACAATTTCTTATTCCGATAAAATAAAATAATACACTCAGCCAAACTATACATTGTCTATAGTTTGGCTTTTGTTTTAATCAATAAAATAACTAAAAATGGCAACGAGACTCACCACATTCGCTAAACTAATTATCACCATGCTTATTGTAGGCGCGGTTGTACTAGGCGGATGGTTTATTAAACAATCAGGTTTGCTAAACGATTTTGCAAGTACTGATGGTTCAACGAATTCAAAACCAATAACAAACGGAAAACCCTTGAAAGGCGGTTCAGATGATGGAACCATCAACGTAGGTGTCGTAACCTGGGGTGGCTATGCTGGAGGCCAATACTTCAATGAAGGCTTCCAAGCAAATACGAAATCAAGATACTACAAAGACTATGGTCTTAAAGTAAACTTTAAAGTACTCGATGATTTTGTTGCTTCTAGAAAAGCGTTTGAAAATGATGAAGTTCACCTATTATGGTGCACAATCGACGCCTTCCCTACAGAATCTGGAGGACTATCAGGTGATCCGCAAATCGTTTTCCAGGCAGACTGGTCTAGAGGTGGAGATGCCATCGTAGTTCGTCGAGGAATCAGTAGCATCAAAGACCTAAAAGGTAAAAAGGTTTCTGTTGCAATGATGACACCTTCACATTCCTTCTTGATCTGGCTATTAGAAGCAGCAGGTATGTCTATTAGAGACATAAAGCCAAACTACGTTGCGGATGCAGTGAAAGCTGCAGAACTGTTTAAAAACGGTGAAGTAGATGCTGCTGTAGTATGGAGTCCAGATGATGAATCTTGTGTTCGTGAAATTAAAGGGTCCAAAATTCTTCAAAACACGAAAAACGCTTCACACATTATCGCTGATGGATTTATGGCAAAGAAAGCTTGGATAGAAAACAATAGAGAAGATCTTAGAAAATTGTACGAAGGTTGGATGATTGGTGCTTCTGAAATTAATCAGAGCAGCACAGCAAAGAAAAAAGCCGCACAGATAGTCGGTGCTGGTCTAAATATCCCTGTTGAAGATGCACTAGGCGCTATTGATAACGTAAGACTTGCAACACATGGTGATAACATGGACTTCTTTGGTTTTAACACAAACTACAAAAACCAAACAGCTGAAAGTCTATACAACAAAATGAAACTAAAGTATTCTTCTTTAGGTGGAGAGTTTAAAGAAGCAACAGCTTCTGCTCCTAGTTGGAGAATTGTTTCTAACCCATCTGCAGTCCGTTCTGCTCAAGGCTTAACTGGCGCACAGCATAGATCTGAAACGATCAAATTTACGAAAGCAACAAAACAACAAGAAACAGCAACGGCGATCGCGACCAAAGCAGTTTCCATAAGTTTCAGATCTGGAGAATATAAGCTGGATGAAAACGCAAAATATATCATTGACAAAGAGTTTGCTGACATTGCAAAATCCTTCTCCAACACCCGTGTTAGAATTGAAGGAAATACAGATGATGTAGGACAATTGAGCTCCAATGTTATTTTGTCAAGAAAACGAGCAAATTCAGTTGCTGACTATCTGAAATCAGAATATGGTATGGATCCAAATCGATTCATTGTTGTAGGAAACGGACCTAACAAGCCAGTATGTAGAGACAAATCTAGTTCCTGTCGATCAAAGAACAGAAGAACTGACTTCGAGTTAGTCGGAGGTTAATCAAAATATCAAACAAACAACCGGGTGTATGTTCAGGGGATCCGGTTGTTAATACAAATACCATGTTTTCAAATCTTTTTAAACTGCGTGGGGAGTTAGCCCCCAATCAGAAGGTAATGCTTAGTATCCTAGGTATTCTTGTCTTATTGGGATTGTGGACGTTTTTGGCCTACAGCAAATCCACCATTAATCCAGTCTATGAACGGGTAAACGTCAATCCATTATCCAATGATTTGCCGAGTCATGTGTATGACTCATTGACGCTGGTAAGAGATCGTGCTGATTCTGTAGCCATGGCGAATGCCACAGAATTTGAGCGGATTTATCCTGTGATTTCGCCTCCTCAAAACGTGATAGCTGCGTTCCCAGATCTGATTAGAAAGAATGGGTTGATTGTTCAAACCTTTAAATCCCTTTGGTTAAATTTTAAAGGGTATTTCTGGGCGATCTTGCTTGCTGTTCCACTCGGCTTTCTGGTTGGGCTGCTACCTATTTTCAATGGGATGTTTAATAAGCCAGTAGACGCCTTGCGTTATTTGCCACTGACTGCCTTGACTGGATTGTTTATGGCATGGTTTGGAACAGAAGATACGATGAAGGTTGCCTTCCTTGCGTTTGGTATAATTGTTTACTTGTTACCCATTGTTGCCCAGCGGATAAATGAAGTGAAAGAAGTCTATCTGAAAACAGTGTTCACCCTAGGAGCCAACAGTTGGCAAACGATCAAAACGGTTTACATTCCATCAGTATTGTCGAAGATTTCGGACGATATACGTGTTCTGACCGCCATTTCTTGGACGTACATCATCGTAGCAGAGCTTGTCAATAGTACGAATGGAGGTATTGGTGCGATGATCTATAAAAACTCAAGATTTGCCAATAAGGACAAGGTATTTGCCATTCTATTGGTGATTATCTTAATTGGTTTGTTGCAGGATAGATATTTCAAATACTTGGATCGTAAACTGTTTCCTTTTAAGCATAAACAAGAAGAAGAGTCTCCTGGGATTTCTGATAACATTATTCGATACATCGTCACCGTTTTAGCTGGCATTTTTGTGCTCATTGCAATTGCATCTCTATTTATGCCAGAAGTCAAATTTGCCTTGGATCAATTAATAGGAGATGGCATCTACATTTTTCTTTCTTTAGCAGTGATTGAGCTGTTTTTGGAAGGACGAAAGTATTATAACTCAATGTCTAACCGAACAATTAACAATTCAACTCCTAAAACGGCTTAAGTATGTCCTTATTCAAAGATAATCCCGATCTTAAAAATATAATACAGCTATCTGGTATTGACCAGTCGTATGATGGAGGGAAAACGAAAATTATTCAGGATCTTGATTTTATTGTAGAAGATAAACCTGCACAAGGCCAATTCATTGTCATACTAGGAATGTCAGGCTGCGGAAAGTCTACGCTTCTTCGTTACATTGCAGGTCTTCAGGAGCCAACAGCTGGCGCTGTATTGGTAAATGGGAATCCAGTTGGCACTCAAAACAGAGTGAGCATGGTCTTCCAGCAATACAGCTCTCTTCCTTGGATGACGGTGCTCGAGAATGTCTCGCTCGGACTTGAGTTTAAAGGTATGGCTAAGAAAGAACGCCATGACAAAGCCATGGAGATGATTCAAATGGTCGGCCTTGATGGGCATCAAGACAAGTTTGCCCAATATCCTTCTTTATCAGGAGGTCAGTTACAGCGTGTTGCCATTGCGAGGAGTTTGCTTGCCAATCCTGAAATCCTATTGATGGATGAGCCGTTTGGTGCCTTGGATATCAATACTCGAATTCAAATGCAGGATTTGCTACTTGATATTTGGATGAAGTTTCATTCTACCATTGTCTTTGTGACGCACGACATCCAGGAAGCTGTTTATCTAGCTGATGATATTTATATAATGAAGTACGCTCCTTCTAGATTTGTAGAACACGTGCATATTGATCTACCGTTTGAGCGGTCCCGTGCAATTAAACGGGAAGCTCGATTTGTTGAACTCGTGCATGAGGTAGAAGACAGAATGATTGAAGTAGCTGCAGGGAAGTATGATCCCAAATAATATTCAAAACAATAACATTGATTAATTGTTATCTTGAAATAACAAAATATATTATCATGATTAAATCCACTATCTCCTTCACTATTTTATTGCTTCTATTCTCCGTTCCATTTCTTATGAACGCCCAGGCTCCACTTCTCTCAGGAGATATGGAAAACTGGGATTATGACTCGGGTGGACAATATCACGAACTATCTGGTTACTGGGCTTCAACTAATCCAGTATCAAAACTAAGCATCTTCGCTCCTGTTACAGTGTTTCGCGAAGAAGTGGATGTCTATAGCGGTCTATACGCTGCAAAGATGGTATCAGATGTTTTTGTGGCACTTCCTGTGGCTGGTTTATTGTTTACTGGCTATTTTGATGACTCACAAGTAACAAATCCATCAGAAGCTGCCCAACTAGGCGTCCCGTTTACTGATCGTCCAGCCTTTTTCAAAGGCTATTACAAATACACCTCTGTTAGTGGAGATTCTGCAGCCATCGTCGCCCAGTTTCATCGATATGTTAATGGCGCACAGGAATTAATCGGTATAGCTCCATTCATTGAGTATAACACAGTAAATTCTTGGACGGCCTTCAATATTCCAGTAATGTGGTTGAGCACTGCTGCTGCTGATTCTATGACGGTAATTCTAACCTCTAGTGCTGGTGGGCAAGACTTTCAAGCAGCAAACGGAAGTACTTTGCTAGTAGATGAAGTTTCATTTGAATATCCAACAGGTATAACGATGCCGCTTATGCCAGAGGTCAAAATAAATCTCTATCCAAATCCAGCAACAGAAGTCCTAAACATTGAATTCCCTCAGTATCAACCGAATTCTTTGATTACTATATTTAATAGTGAAGGAAGGATTATCAAGACCGCTGCTCTAGATCAGGAAACAACAAGGTTAGATGTCACAACCCTAGCACCTGGTCATTATTTTTATCAAGTGAATACCTACGATCATGTCGATGTAGCAGGCAAATTTGAAATTCTAGGAAAATAAGTAATCATGAAAATAAGGTTGTTGTTTTTTGTTCTATTGGTTGTTTGTCAAGTGCTTTCCGCCCAAGTAAAGCTAGGCGTAAAAGCTGGTCCAACGATTGGTGCACTAATTGGAAAGGTGGATAGAACGACTAGCTCTGGAACACTCAAAATTGGGTATCATGGTGGACTTTTTGCAGAGATTCCGATTTCAGAAAAATTTTCATTCCGTCCAGAACTCCAGTATAGCAGATTTGGCCTTGGATATGTTGAAGATCGTCCCAGAACAGATACAACTCAACCCTTTGTAGTCTTTACAGATACCTTCTTTTTGCCAACTGTTTATACTGCTTATGTCCAAGGTGAATATCAACTTCAATCTTTGCGGATTCCTTTAAAATTCCAATACCATTTAAGTGATCGAATTACCATGAGTACTGGTTTCAGTTTCAATTTCTTGGTGAATGGCGAAAATATAGGTACCCAACAAATCGATATTGGTGAAAAGGCTGGCTTACAAGCTGAATTTGCTACAGAAGAAGAATACGTCGATGCCTTGTTTACTCGTTCCTTTATGGAGTTTGATGAAGGCGCCTCCATCCGCAAATTCGACATACAGTATTTGCTAGGCGGTCAGATTCATTTAATCAAGGGATTGCACCTTTACTTTGATGCCAACATCGGCCTAGGTCATATTCAGCCTGTGACGGAAAATCTGCCCATCCGTTTTCGAAGTTTTTCAATTCAAACAGGATTAGCGTATAACTTTTATGAATTCGCTAATAACGAAGAAAAGTAAGAATATCATTTAAAGTAGAATATTTCCACAAAATAAGATAATGGCATTTGAGTTTAAAGGTAATTGGGAATTCGACTTTAAATTTAATGCGTTCAAAGGACTTCAAAGTAGAAGAGGAGCTTATACATCCCTAGATAACAAGTCAATAAGTGATGGAACCGTGAAGGTCTCTATTTTGGAAGAATCAAATCATCAAACAACCCCAGCCCCAGCCCAAATAAGGGCAATAAATTACCTAATAGAAAATTCTGAAAACCTAAGGAAATCACTATTTACTGCGCTGAAAAAGGAATATCCGAGATTGAAGAAAATTCATAATTACCATAATGAGAATGAATATTCTAGAAGTTCATTTCCTGACATTGAATCATTAGAAGACTTTAGTAAAGTTTTTGGGGTAGGAAATGTCTTTGTACTAACACCTGAAAAAGAAGGCATTTCCTATATCGGCCTAGAGTGTGGTTGTACTTGGGATGAAGAACATGGGTTAGGTTTTATATTACATAAAGATAGACTCATTAATATTGGAGGAGCAGATATTGCTTTTCGTAATTCAGATGCCAAAAAAGATAGTGCAACATAAGAAATAAACCCAGCGCTCTGTAACACATTCAAATTATCATCAGATAAACTGTCGTCTCCAAAGACAGGAATGTGAAAATTAAAGAAAATAAGCATGAGCACAGAGTCTCTTCTAGAACAGAAGAGAAAGAAGCAGAACCGACCACTGAAAAACAGTTGGTGCCACCTGCGTTCAGCTTACACGCTTCCCAAACAAAACAACCTGAAGAAGAGCCAACAGAAATTCCCAAACAGGAAAAAGAACCACAACCATTCTCTCTACAATCAGCCGATGACGATGACAGTGATGAGAGCACAGGCAATTCTTCAAAGCCAAACAGCACACCACAATTTGCTTTACCGATTTCTGTGCAACGAAAACAAAAGGAAAATAGCCAACCTACTCTACCCTTTTCAGTAAATCAAAAAAAGCAAAAACAACCGAAGGTATCAACAGATATCCAAGCAAGCACATTTCAATTAAATGGAGCTGCTGGAAACAAGAAATCAGGTAGAAGCGAGCCATTTAAACCTAAAGGAAGCATTCAGCAAAAAAGTAAAAAATCAGCTTCCCCATTCACCCTTCAGAAAAAAGAAGTAGAAAATCAGCAGCCAGCTCAACAGATCACCATCAACTGGATAATCGAAGATGGACAACTGCCGATGGTCAAAGGACAAATCGGAAAATCAGTCTTTTTCAAGCAATTGAAACAAGCAATAACGAATCAAGCAGAAGCGGCATTATCTAGTACGGGTTGGACTGCAATGGCCTGCCCGTATATCAATAAATGGATCGCTTGGTATGCGCAAAAACCAGTCGCTGAACTAGAACAAGAGATTAAGAAATTTAACATCAACCTAGCAACAATAACTTCTGCAGAACAGTTGATCCGAAAAATAGCTGCAAAATGCGCTCAGGCTATCACCACTTGGGTTCAAACCGGAAAACTAACAGGTGTGCCTATGACAGCACTAGAGCCGCCTGCGGTTAAGGAGATTGAGGATGCTAAGAAGAAGGGCGTTATTCAACAAAAATCAGAAACAGGTTCCCATCAAACAGACTATAACGATCCAGAACAAGTTCAGGAGGAATTAGGAGAAGGAAATTCCTTGGATGGTAGTACAAAATCTAAAATGGAATCGGCCTTTGGTACTAGCTTCGCTGATGTAAGAATCCACACGGACAGCAAAGCAACGGATATTTCACAGAAGATGGGGGCTAGGGCATTTGCTGTAGGAAAAAACATTGCATTCAATCAAGGAGAGTACCAGCCTGGAACATTAAAAGGAGATGCCTTACTAGCACATGAGCTTGCCCATTTCATACAACAACGAAATGCAACAAGTTCAGCTCAAGTCAAGAACAATTATGGTGCACTGGAGAAAGACGCAGATCAAGCAGCTATTGGTGTAATGGCACGTATTCTTGGTAAGGGGAAAGACTGGATAAAATCCCTAGGAAAAGAGGCGATGCCGAGATTGCAGTCAGGCCTCTCTCTTCAACGTTGCGGAAATGATGGGCCATCTGCTGCAGAACTAGCCGCTCTTGAGGCCAAAGAAAGCGCTGAGTACCAAACATCAATGACAGCGCTAAAATTGCTCTATAGCCAAAAAAAAGCGCTAGTAACTGGAAATCCTTCTCAAAAGGACGTAAAAGAACTTCAACAGAAGATTGATAAACAACTTACTAAACTTCGAGAATTAGGAATTGCAGTTTCAGAGCAGGATATCATGGAAGCTGCTGAACAAGACAGTAACCTTAGGAAACTAGGAGGAAAAATTGTTTATCAACCAACCTCAGATTTAATTTTTGGTGAAAAAATGAAGTTTAATACAAAACTTGATTTTCTATCTCCTTCAAAAATCCATGAAATCGATTGGAAGTATGTCATCAATGGCGATGAGA
The DNA here is from genome assembly GCA_937959115.1 of uncultured Saprospiraceae bacterium. GTDB lineage: Bacteria > Bacteroidota > Bacteroidia > Chitinophagales > Saprospiraceae > JAHDHB01. Next base: position 37,524 of record CALGAW010000009.1, on the reverse strand, counting down.
TAGAGCCGCTTTCATTTGAAAAAACGAAAAATTCTCTAGAACTCGATGAACGATTCTGGACAAATGTTAACAAAAAGAAAGTAGTTAAACATGGGTTTAGTGTCAAAGCCTATGTATCCCTCGGAGCGCACGGATTTCAAGAGGTGACTATTTCTACACCAACTATAAATTTTAAAGACGAGTTGCCTAACAAACCTGAATTGGAAGTAACGCCTAGAGAGAACATCGTAGTCGGAACTCAAGTAAAAGCAGTCGTAAAAGATTGGGCTCCAAACCGACGAGAATATACCTGTAGATGGGAACAGGATGGTCAATATATTTCCGGATCTTGGGGATTTCAATTCTTTAATCCAAAGAAAAAGGGAACGTTTGACATCACCTTAAAAATTTATGAAAACAAAAGTAAATCCTATCCTCCAAAACCAATTTTCACGCTTGACAAAAAAGTAACAGTTTCTGAGCCAGAACATTATGCGGACTCAACGCTAGATGCTATGGAGAAAAGAGATATGCCTTCTATGGCTAAAGTCCAATCAAGCATTGGCAAATCGATTACTGCCTTAGAGAAAAAAGTGTCAAAAGCAGGTGAAAACAGTCCGTATTACAAACATCAACTTAAGGCCCAACGCGATCGCCAGCAACGAATCAAGGAATTATTACCAGAGGGAGATATAGAGGACAAACTCCCAGAAAACATTAGTGAATCCGATCAATCCAAAATTTACTCCGGACCAGTGAATGCCGTATTAGTTGTTCAGCAAAATGCTGCAGTTCAACCATTAAACATGTACATTACCTTAAAACACAATGGTAAACAGTGGCATGCAAAATTACTGGACATCACAACAGCGGATGTTTACAAATACGATGGCTATGGTGCAGATCCAATAACCGCCTACGTCAATGCCTTTAATGATTGGGATTCTGATAACGAATATCCCTCAGGCAATACCGTTGTTTATCGTTTTAAAGCCGGCGATTTTAAAAGCAATGACAGTTTTAGTACTTCTAGTACGAAGAAATCACTTTTGAGCTTTGTAGATGGCATTCTAATGATCGGTGGACTTGTAGTAGCAGGTTTGCTAATCCTAATCCCAGAACCAGGCACTACCTTAACTGGTATTGGTATGGTAATGACAGCTGCAGCCGTTGCTCGTGGTGGGTATGCGATTGCCAAAAATATGGATCTTGGTATCACTGCTTCTGACAAACGGAATGTACTAGAAGCAATTGGTATTTTGACAGCAGCATTCGGGATGGGTGGCTCCGCTCTGAAAAGCATAGGGATAAAAGCGGTTCGCCCTGCTGTCTACAGAATGGGCAATGCCGTTATTATGACTTCCCTCGCAGGAGATGCTGGAACCCTAGTGGTGATGACCAACGACGCTTATGAGCAAATCCAAGTGATTGAGACAAATCCAACAATGGATGACACGCAAAAAATGAATCAAATCCTAAGGATTTCAAGTCATTTGTTGCTCTCAGGTGCAATGATGATCGCATCGAACAAAGATCTCTTCAAAGGTGGATTAAAAGGTTCTGATTTCTTTAAATCCAAAGGAAAATTAAGTGCTGCAAAAAGTGCAATGGCCAATGGCGGAGATATCAAACTGGAAACGGGGACGCGCCTAGACATGGAATTAGAATTGAAACTAGCGGGTGAGCCAATAGAAAACCTCCGCCCTTCAAAAACATCCACCGAAAACGGCACAAAAACTCCAGAAAATACACCGCCAAAGGCGGATACCACACCAGGATATTCCGATAAGGAGCTTGTAGAACGACATGCGCAACTCAGTTGGCTTAAGGAAACACTCAAACCCAATCAGATAAAAGACTTGCTAGGAAAACTAAGCACTGAGCATCTAAATCATTTACAAGATGTACCTGCAATTAAGGTAAAACAAATTGTGGATTGGATCGGTGATATCAAAGCACTCAAACAACTCGCACCAGTATTGGGTGGAACCGAATTACATTGGCTGAGTGCGCATTATACCAAGGATGGATTCAAAAATTTACTAAAGGTTTATGGTGTAGAAGGCATTAAACAGTACAATGCTAAAATAAAGAGTGCAGCCAGCAAGCTTCCCTCAAAACGCCAAATCACGTTTGAAAACAAAATAGCGAAACAACTGAAAGATGGTAAAATCGATCAGGCAGAGTCAGATCAGTTGAGAGAATACAATCGAGTAAACGCTGGCTCTAAACTAAAGATTGAAAAGGTCATTGAAAACATCCGGAATACCGAACTTGAGTTTAACCCAGAATCAGGTAGATTCATCAAGAAAGGGACTGCCAAGCCTAAAGGAGTAGAATTTGATCCAGACACGCATATTCCAGCAAATCAAAAGGCTGCTTTTTTCCATGATATACCTGATGGTGTTGATCGAAACTCTTGGAAAAAATACATGCGGTCCAAATACAAGGGCATGGACAATGACACATTTATCAGAGGATTGATGAAAGATGTGCCTGGGCTTGACAAAACCGTGCTTGAGACAATTGCAAGTACAGGAAAACTTGATCGATTTAACCTAGTAAGAGCCTTGAAAAACGCTCCAACACCTTCTAACACACTAAAGCATATAAAGATGCTTAATGCACTCGCTATAAAGGATGTAAAAGGTGTAAAACAGGTACTTGGCGATCTAGCTTCTGGAGGAAATAACTTTGAAGGGGTCCACTTTATGCTTGATTTTATACAGGCAAAAAGCATTCAGCCAACGGGGTTTGAAATTAGTCTTGATCCTAGTGGAGTAAGACGATATGACTTGGAAGTAGGAAGTGGATTGTATGAATTTAAATCAATGAAACTCTCCAGCTTTGATAAATCCAAATGGGGACAAATGGAATATGATATTGACGGTATCATTAGCAAGCGTGTTCAATGGATTTTTGATGGAAAGAAGATTGCTGGGCCAAACAGAAAAGCCTTGATGGAAAAGATAATGCGCTACGCAAAAGAATCAGATAAACTCAAGTCAAGGGTCAAGCAGAAACAATTTGAAAAAGCTTTATCTGAAATGCTGAAATTTTATCCCGAATAATATATAAATTTGATGATCATGTTAACTGAAAAATATTTTATAGAAAATGTAGTCGGTATTCCTGCTTGCGATGACCACCATCTCTTCTTTATTTGGGAGCAGAGCAATCTAGTATGTAGCACTATTTCAGAAAATGAATTGATTTGGTCAACCGAAATCAATGAAAAACAACCGATTGGAGCAGATCTTCCCGCCGTAAAGCTCCTAGGTGAAAACCGACTAATCGTCCTAGGAGAAAACAGTTTTTCGATCATCAATAAAAAAGACGGGAATACCCTGTTTCATAAGTCAGGCGGACAATTGGATGCCAACATTACTGTTCAGGGCAACCTCGTTTATGGATTATATTTTGATGATGGGGAGAACTTCAATGTCTTGAAATTGAACACGGAATCTTTTGAGATGACCGTCATTCCTGTCGCTAATCAGGAATTATTCAATTTTATGGGTGTGAATGGTGCACAATATTTACAATGGGAAGGCACACAGATCACAGGTGCTAGCTATCAGACCAACCAAACAAATTGGGTCAACTACGTCAGTGAAATCGGTAAATTCGAACAACTAAAAGACGAGTGGATGGAAGGACAAGTTGTAGGACGTCCGCTTGCCTATGGCGAACTTTGCATCTTTAATATCCTAGGACATCACCTTGTAGCAATTCATTCGATTTCAGGAAAAATTGCTTGGAAACTCAAGATTGAAGACGTTAATTGTGCCGACAATCTAAGCATTCAGGAGGACAGGCTTCATATTACTGGTTATTTAAACTACTATGAAATTGATCCTTCTACTGGCGAATTAGTCAAATCAGTTGCTACAAGCGCTTTGTACAAAAAGCACAATATTTCGATGCTTTCGACCCATTTCTTGTATAAGGAAGCAATTGTCATATTGCATGGAAGATCGGACTCGCAGCTTACTATTATCAACAGAACCACTTTTGAGATTCAACAGACCATCGACCTAGAAGGAAAAGTGTGGGCAGATTTCACCTGCTCCAACGATAACACAATCGTTACGAGAGACTTAGACGGAGTTCTTACGGTTATTTCTTTAGACCAATAAAACAACTACTCATGCCACAGTTACATGTAAACCTATTGAATAAACAGTTGCCTGCGTTTCACTTTTGGGTGGTGTCAGGACTTATCGTAGCTATGATTTGCTGCGCGTTTCTTGCTTGGTGTACAGGCAGATCTCCATTGCTTGCTGCTGTATTTTGTTGGACGGGGTTCTCCGCTATTTTTGTAGTTGCAATTATTAAAAAAATCTTTACTGGCAAGGAGAATCTAGTGTTTTATCAATATTACCTAATCATCTTAATTTTTCTCTCTATTTCTATTTTTGTTTCAGGGAATGATTTGTTGCATTATCTTGATTTGATGTGCATTGGGATTACCATAAATCTTGCCTTTGGTCGTATTGGCTGTTACAATGTTGGCTGCTGTCATGGTGCAATGCATTCCAAGGGAGTTTGTTATTCTAAGGCACATGCGGACCACGGTTTCCCAAAGTATTTGGTAGGTATTCCGCTATTCCCATTACAGTTGGTGGCTTTTGGTGTGAATGTTTTGCTCGCGGTTTTGTGTACAGTTTATTTGATCACTGCTCCGACTCCTGGTGCAGTCTTCTGTTTAAACGTGTGCCTTTATGCTGTTGGTCGGTTTATCTTGGAGTTGTTTAGAGGTGATGCGGATCGCCCTTACCTATTTAATTTTTCAGAAGCGCAATGGACAGGGTTCTGTTTGCTGGTCGGCTTGAATCTGCTCGGACGTTCAGGTGTTTTTCTGTTTTCTGGATGGCTGTTGATTCTAACCTTATTGATTTATGGTGTTTTAATGATCGCGGTACACATTTGGAGATTACTGAGTTTGGGCAAAAATGCTGCAGTGTTACTCCCAAAGCACAAGCGGGAAGTCCTAGAATCATTGAATAGGTGGCGGGGCACTAAGGAACAAATGGCTGTGTTTACAACATCCAAGGGATTACACCTGACTTGTTCAGAGGATTCGGATGGTACGATTCATCATTATGGCTTGTCGGTGAGCGGTGGTCAGTTGCCTAGCGGCCTTGTTCGTAGAATCGTTGATTTCTTGCGTCTTTCAAGACATAAGAGTGATCTTGCAAAGGTTAGAGTAGGCAAAAACAATGTTTCGTTTGTCCAGTTTCGGAATGAATCTAAGTAATTAATTCTCCATCTAGGTAATTCCGCAATGCTTCTCCTAGTACATACTTCCATCCAACAAGAGCACTTTCTCGAGTAAATACCTGTTTGTCACAAGGAAAATCCTCGATTATGGTTACTTCAAACAGTAGTTTGGTTTTCCCTTCTTCCTCGGATAGCGTAAAACAAACTTCGGAGTCCCCTTTATAATGCACATAATTCCAAGTGTATCGGATTAGCTCATTTGGAATGAGTTGTGTGATTTTCCAATTGGTCGTAAACAGTTTTCCTTCTGTGCCGAAGGTAAATTGTGTAGCAAAACCTTCAATGGGTTTAAATTGCTCAATTTCTTTGAAATACCATTGCTGCATTTCTTCTAGCACAGTGAGTGAATTCCAGAGTCGAGCAATAGGCGCATCATAATATTCTGTTAGTATGATTGGTGGCTCAGTTGTCTTCATTTTAGCATTGTTTCTATAAAAATAGTAAGTTATCCAACAACCTCATGTAATTTGGTCGTTAAGTTATGCACAAATGATCGATTTTATTGGTTAGGAGTCCTAGTGCGACAATGTATTTAAAAACAGATCCTGTGTCCAGATCAATTGCCCTTTCCTATTATATGTATTGATGGTGCATTTTCGATTTCCCCCTTCGCCAGATAGCTTAATTTCTCCAAAATTATGGGTGCGGACAAAGGTTTTTTTCTGAAGGACTTTGCTATTCCATTTTTTAGCCAAGTAGAGATAACTTGTCAACGGAGAACAGCTATATTCGTAGAGCGGGTAAGAGTTTGCGCGATCCATTTTATTGAGTTCTGTATAATGACGATCACCAGAAAATAGGATGACTCCAGGGATGTTTGATTGTTCTAAAAAATTAAGAAAGTCAGTACGTTCATCTGGACAACTGAGCCAATCTTCTCCAAAAGCGTTGTTAGGTAAGAGTTGTGTGCCGGTTATGATAAACTTAAAGTTGGCTTTTGATTCCAGTAACCCAGCTTTCAACCAAGCGATTTGCTCTGGCCCAAACATTTGCAGATTGGCAATGGAATTGTAACGCCCGTCCAATAAGAAGAACTCGGCATCTCCTTTGGTAAATTTCGTAAAAACGCCTTTCGCTTGGTCATTACCGAAGGAAGGATTGGGCCACATTGCTTTAAACATGGCTAAGGCATTACTTTTCCGCTTGAAATCACCGTGCGAATCGTTTGGCCCGAAATCGTGGTCATCCCATATTGCATAATGCTGAGTAGATTTCAGGAAGGAATTGACAGGCTCTGTAATACGCGAATGACGCCATTTATTGAACATTGCTTGATCATTTTCCCATTCTCCAAACTGATAGTAAGTATTATCTCCCATCCAAATCATGAATTCTCCTGATTTTTCCTTCATGCTGTTAAAAATGACATTTCGTTTGTTGGCTGTTTTTTCCTTGTGCGGATAATAGCAGGAACCTACCAAAAAATGAAGATCTTTTGATCCATCTTTTTCCTTTCCGACTGGGTCTTCCAGACTAATTTTCAAGGTATATTGCTTGCCAAACCGAACAGATTCTTCTTTGATGATTTGATGATGCTTAAACCCTAGTTTCTCTTTTTCAGCAAGGATGTAACTGCTTAAAGCATCAGGAATACGTTGATTTCCATTAGAATAATCTTCTAACATTACCCAATATCTTGCAAATTCATTCGTAGAATGTCCTTGGAATGGACCAGCGATGATACGATCTTGTTGTGCAATAGCAAGAAATGGAAACAGAAGGAGGATGATTAATCTCATGGAATCGTTTTGAACCGTGAAGATAATTAATAATGGAAAATTAAGCACAAACACTTTTTTTATCTATTTAAAGATAATTCTTAACTTGTTCAAACACATTAATCAAGCAATAGTTAAAAAATTTCTTTCGTTTAAAAACAGCAACGCAGTTGATCAGTGCACTCAAAAACATACTAGCAGATAGCCAAATCTTAACAGGAGATCAATTAAATGATCGATACACGCACATCTGGAAAATGGATAAAGGGCTTCAAACAAAAGCGTTATTGCTGCCAGAAACCACTGAACAGGTCGCAGCCATCCTTAAAATTTGCAACGAACACAAACAACCTGTCATTCTGCATGGAGGACTCACTAATCTCGTAGGAGCAACACAGTCCACGAGCTCACAGATCACGATGTCGCTGGAACGCATGAACCATATCCTAGAAATTGATCCAAGTAGCCGGACGATTACTACTGAGGCGGGTGTTATCCTACAACAAGCCATTGAACAAACTGCAGAGCAGGACTTGCTGTTTCCTTTGAATTTTGGAGCAAAGGGCTCTGCTCAAATTGGTGGTATTCTCGCTACAAATGCTGGTGGATTGCGCGTTATCAAGTATGGAATGACAAGAAATCTAGTGCTTGGCTTGGAAGTGGTTCTTGCAGATGGTACAATTCTCAGTAATCTGAAGAAAGTGATCAAAGACAATTCAGGTTATGACCTAAAACAACTCTTTATTGGCTCGGAAGGCACGCTTGGTGTGATCACAAAGGCTGTTTTCCGCTTAGTAGAGCGTCCAACCAGTCGAGTTAGTGCGTGGATTGGGGTCGACTCGTTTGAGCAAGTAGTGGCTCTTTTAAAACAATTAGACAAGTCGTTTGCTGGAAAACTAAGTGGCTTTGAATTGGTATGGGGAGATACCTTTAAAACAATGACAACGCCGCCTGCAGCTATGAAAGCACCGATTTCTACTGATTACAAGTATTATGTGCTAGTTGAGGCAATGGGAAATGACGCTGAAGCGGATCGTACTTTACTAGAGGATACACTAGCGCAACTATTAGAAAAAGAAGGAATTGAGGATGCTGCAATTGCACATTCTGAAGCCGATTTAACTTGGTTTTGGCATATTCGAGAGGATGTTCGGGTGTTGTCAGCACAAGCGAACAACGACCAGCACTTCGACATTAGTTTGCCCGTTCCTGTCATTGAAGAAACACTGGAGGCGATCACTAAAGCATTAAACCTATTGCCAGAGGTAGAAGTGGTATACCGATTTAGTCATTTAGCAGATGGAAATGTGCATCTAATCATTGGAAAATCCAATAACAGCACGGAATTGGCCGATCAGGTCAATGCTATTGTTTATGGGCCAATTCAGTCATTAGGTGGTTCTGTTAGTGCGGAGCATGGGATTGGGATTGACAAGAAAAGCTATTTGTCATTGTGCCGCACACCAGCTGAAATAGAGGTCATGCGACGATTTAAGTCAGTACTTGATCCGAATGGAATTTTAAATCCAGGGAGAATCTTTGACTAACCAATCTAATCCTACTCTTCAGATAGAATTTTATCGCTAAATTTCAAGAATTATCAAAAAAATATCAGTCAAATCAAAACAGAAAATTTAAAAATTCGTTACATGATGTAAAATAGAATATTACTTTTGTAAGCAGAATCTAAAACAACAACTATGGACATATCCGAACTATTAGGACCTGGCTCTCGTGTAAAACATCCCGCATACGGCGACGGCTGTGTGCTAAAGTTAAACTATAATTCTTATGCTGTATGCTTTATGCTTTATGGAGTAAAGGATGTTGGAAAAGAATATACAGATTGGGAGATCATCGAAAAAGTAGATGCAGAGGAAAGCATTTCCTTTTCTGAAGCAGAGAAATCATTGATTTCTATACTTAAAAAGTGGTCAGATGTTACAGAAGTTGTGCCGCTTGGTGATAACTGGAAAGGTGGGAAAATGATCTTAAAACCGCAAGATCCAGATCTAAAGTCTAAAGAAATCCCAATGGAAACGTTCTTCCATAAAATAGTAATGACTCGAGACCGATTACGAGTCATGGAACAACGGATCAATAGCAGTAAAAGCCTTAGTGGTGAAGAAAAAATAAACCTTCAGCAATACCTAACAAGGATTTACGGTTCGCTAACTACCTTCAATGTTCTGTTTAAGTTGAAGAGTCAACAGTTTAAAGGGGAATCTTCTAAGTAATTGTTAATCCCGCGCAATAGGAATATCGTTAGGAGTTGAAAACCTAATATTCGGGACATATCGATCCAAAAGTACTCCACAGTAATTTTGACTCGCAAGCGTAGCCATCGTTACGGTGTTCGAGTCAATGCGTCTTCATCAAAATTGCTGGACGTTCTTGTAACCTACGTGAAAAAGACGAAAATACACGAATCCCCAGTTTTGAAGGGTCCGAGTAACATCGGTCTTTTCAGCTCATAATGATGTTTCTATTGCAAAATGCGGGTTAATGCTGATGACCGCCTGGGCCGTGCACATGTCCATGATCTAATTCCTCTGGAGTAGCGTCTCTTACATCAAGGATTTCTCCACTGAAATGTAGGTCTTTGCCTGCCATTGGGTGATTGAAATCTAGCTTCACCGTATCTTCTTTGATTTCAAGAACTACAGCGGTCATTGGTTGTCCTTGATCGTTGCGCATTCCGATTGATTTACCAACGATTAGGATGTCTTCTGCTAGTTTGCCGTCAATTACAAAAATGTTTTTGTCGACGTCTACGATTGCTTCAGGATCTTTTTCACCGTACCCATCTGAAGATTTAAGACTGAACGCATATTTTTCTCCTTTACCAAGGCCATTAATGTTCCGCTCAAATTCAGGAAGAAGTTGTCCTACACCAAAAATAAACACTAGGGGTTTGTCTTCTGGAGTGACCTGTATAACTGGTCCTTGTTCATTATTTTCTTTGAGTGTATAGAGTAAAGAAACGATTTTGTTCGCTGCAGCTTTCATGATGATATATTTTTAAGAGCGCCAAAGGTAGTTTTTTTTGTTTAAAAAGGCGATTGAAATGGTTTTTTTTGCAGGGAGAACTCATGAATTCTCTTCTAAACAGACAATTAACAAATAATGACTTCTTAAAATATATTAATAAAAAATTAAAATCTTAACGCAACCAAATTTAAAATACAAACGACTTAGAATTGTAACTATTAGAGAAATTAACATTCTGAAAATTTACTTTACGTGGGTAGATTTTCGAATTCAAGAAGTATATGGGTTTCATTTGGTTTGATAAAAGGCTTGACCATAACGTTGGTTAAGCTTTTTTTATTTTATGAGGGATTTAAATCATCCGTTAAGCAAATTTCCTAGTGTTCTCATCAGTTGAAAGAAACAAATACATGCGCTATTTAGATAACTAGGAATATTACGAATTAGATCCAGATTTTATCCTAATTCTGGTTAACTTTGCGCCATCATGGATGCGATTTTCAAACATAGATTGTGGTGGTATGGATTTTTTGCTATTATCCTGTTCAACCTATTTACAGGTGCTGCTACAATGGCATTATGGGAAGAGGATGAAGCCGCTTACGCTGGAATCAGCTACCAGATGTCAGCCACGGGAGATTGGGTCAACCCAAACTTTACTTGGTGTGAGTATCATAGAAAACCGCCCCTCCACTTCTGGACAATCCTCATGAGCTATAAGGTATTTGGTGTCAATGAGTTCGCTACTCGTCTTCCAAGCGCCCTAGCCTATCTGCTGTTACTTTTCCTAATGTATCGCTTTACGCGCAGACTATTCGATCCATCTATTGCAACACTCAGTGTTTTGTTTTTAGCAAGTTCCTTTCTAGTGCCAAACCTTGCTAAAATTGGTATGACAGACAATAGTTTACTGCTTGTGTCTACTGTTGCGATGTTGGCCTTTTATCAATACTTGAAAACGCCTGAGCTGAAGTGGAATCTACTTGTTTGGGGCTGTGTCGCCCTAGGTATTTTAATCAAAGGTCCACCCATTATTGTATTGGTTTGTGGTACTTGGGGATTTTTATTCCTGTTTTCCAAAGATCGGATGCCGTTGATCAGAATGCATCCTTGGATAGCCTTACCACTTGCGCTTATTCCATTGTTGGCTTGGGGGTATTTTTCTTGGCAACGTGATCAAGGGGCAACCGTTAACTTTCTGCTAGATTGGTATATTCTTAAGCGCTTTACGGGTGAGGGACATGTGTTTGGACAAACGGGTCCACCTGGCTATCACTTGGCCGTTTATCTGGTTGCGTTTTTGCCTTGGCTGGCTTTTATGCCTAAAGGCTTGTTCCTACTTTTTAAGCAAGTCAAGGAGCGAAGTACTGAAGCCTTATTTTTTATGGGTTGGCTTATCTTTGGCTGGTTCTTTTTTGAATTTATGTCAAGTAAACTACCGTCTTACAGTATAGCTGCAATGCCTTGTGTCGCCCTATTGAGTGCAAAGGCGGCAATGGCTTCTTACTCTGAAGCACAGCAAGACAATTGGGTAAAGACAGGAGCGGTTTTTACGTTGCTAATTTCCTTTTTCCTAGTGGCTGGAGTGGTGGTTGCTGGTCATCAGTTTGGCGGACGTGCTGGATTGATGCGAGGGGTAGTGATTGCTGTTTTGGGCTGGCCGTTGGCCTTGATGGGAACGGTTGGGCTATTTTCTGGTCGGCTGAAATTCGGTGTTCCTGCGATGGTATTGTATGGGATGATTTTCTCTGGGCTCGTTTGGAGTTTATTGGGGCCTGCGATTAGCCCTCGACTGTCGACTGGTAAGCAGATCGCTTATGAATTGCGTGATTGGTCTGTGGACACAGAGATTATACTAGGTGAGGGCGTAAAACAGATGCCTGGTGTGCCGTTCTATCTATCTCAACAGTTCAAGGAGGTGTCTCATGAAAATATGCTAGAGGATGCCCAAGCAACCTATCTAAAAAGCAATAATCACCAACTTTATATTATGGGAGATTACTGGTATCAAAGGTGGACTAAAGAATGGAATAACCAAGGAAAGGAAATTAAGTTTTCCAAACAAATAAAATTCAATACGCTAACCAGCTCAGATTCAACACAATACTGGCTAATTTCCAATTATGATCAAGTTGACTGATCTCCTTTCTTTAATTGTTCCCCCAGAATATCATGAACATTAATGCTAGCATAAGAAAAGTGATACCTAGCACGATCATCGTTATTCTTTTTCCTTCAGCACTAGCGTTTGCTCGCTTTTTCTTTTGGTATTCTTTCCGTTTTTGTTTTGCTTCTTCTTTATTCATAATAATAGGTTTAATAATTAGAGATTCAGATTAATTTATATCGAGTTTTGCTGTATTTTCTAGCTCCCTATCCGCTTGAAGATGTTCAGCTCTTACTAATGAATCAACTTCACTTTTCGAAGCTGTTTTTTGTTTCGAAGTAAACAGAATTTCTTCATCAAGATACACATCATAGTGATCAATGTAGTATTTCAGCGTTTTGAGCACCATATAATTACCTTGCTTCCCTAGATTTCTTGGAGGATTTTTATTTGAAGAAAAATAGATTTGCCATTGATCACCATCTCTTTCGATCTTGTCCACTTTTATATTTTTCCCCGAATACCTCAAGCCACTATTGACTAATTCGTGCATTGCTGAAGAAACAGGGTCATTTGTTGCTCTTTCCAGTTTTACAATACGCTCTTTTGGTGTTACAGAGGTGTTTCGATCATAAAGCTTAATCTCTGAATACATTCTACCTCGAACCATTTTCAGATCCTCATATTTTTTATTCTCATTCACTTGTTTTGAGGTAGCTAACTCAGCGTTTTCTGAGCATGAAAAACAGAAAGAGATCAATGTTATTACTATAATTCGAATCATATTGCAGAACAATTTTCGTTAAATAAATACGTTTTTTTCAAAATTCAAAATAATAGAGTTAAATAATGGGTAATTAATAGCTAATACGCACTTTTCAGCGCATCTAGAAAGCTAAAAGACCGAAATAAAGGATAATTTTTCCTTCCAATAAAGTCAATTGAAATCTGTAAGGATAGACCAGCGATACTTATTCATTTATAGTTGTTAATCACTTCATCATCCCAAACTTGGACTTCCACATATCGATCATATTGCAATAATTTCTCAGACTTCCATTTGTCTTCACTTGGCATACCAAACTTATTTATCACCTCATCTATCTCGGTTAGCATGAACACTTTTCCATTACAATCTTTGCGATATTCTGCAAATTTCGGATCATCGTAAAATTGAAAAGAAATCATGCTATCGGGGTAGGTAAAACTAATTTGATCTGGATGAAAGTCAGACAACGGTAGTTTTATGATGCCAGGATTTTCGTACCAAGTTTTTAACAAATCACATGGTTCTAGCGTGAAATAAAAAGGATCGTTCCGATTTGGTTTTCTACCCTTCGCCATAAATTGCTTTTTTAACCTTTCCTCAAGAGAGAATCTCCACTCAATGTAACTCGGAAGTCTTTTGCTTATAAATCCTTTCAAAATTTTGCTTTGAACATCAGTTGCTTTCTTTACACCATGTTCCGTTATATTTCTAAAAGGGCCATTGTTTAATTCAAAATAGTGGTATAGGTATTTGGGTTCTATCATTTTATGTGTTATACGACTTCTTACTAGGTTTGTTGTCTTAATCTACCTCTTTTTTGAATAAAATGATTGATTAAGCAGATAATTCACACAAAATAATGTTCGTAAAACTCGGAGATTCGCTCATCAATCAATACATCATTGGGTCTAATTTTCTGTTTCAGAATAATACCCTCAAATGTTGTACATCTGCTTAGTGCTACATAGGTTTGTCCATGAGTGAACGCACCTTTACCAAGATGAATAATGATTTTATCAAACGTTTTGCCTTGACTCTTGTGAATGGTCATGGCCCAGGCAAGTCTTAGTGGGTATTGCTTGAATGTGCCCATGACTTCGCTTTCGATTATATTATCACTGTTCACTTTATACCGGAGAATCTCCCATTCGACTTGTTTAACAGGGATGTCCTTTGTTTCTCCATCTTCTTCAACACTTACAATGATTCGATCTTCTCTTAAATACTTGATTTGACCGATTGTTCCATTCACAAAGCGTTTCTGTGGGTCGTTTTTTACAAACATTACTTGTGCTCCTTCCTTAAGTTTCAGAATTGTATCAGTAGGGAACACCTTATTCTTGAAATTACCTGTTAAGACGCCCATGAAGGCAATCTCCGGGACCTGCAGTTTTCTAAGTCGTTCCTGATTGATCTGATCAACAATCGCATTTCTAGTCGTTAGTGTAACGTATCCAGTAAATGCAGAATCTGGCAGCGAACTGAACCGTTCATTCAAGGTGTCTAGATCATCCATATCGAACCGATGCGTACGAATAGCATCCAGCAATCGGATAAACCGTCGGCTCTCTTGGCGGTATACAGTTGTAAGTTCATGCATCTCAAAAGGCACCTCTTGAAATACTTCAGAAGCAAAAAAGTAGGGACTTTCGTACTGTGATCTAAAGAACATCATCTCTTCACGGCTCACAACAGGCGGTAACTGAAACATATCACCAAAAAAAATCATTTGCTTTCCTCCAAATGGCAAGGAAGCATCCCCACCATTTATTCTAAGGAAATAATCAATATTATCAAGCATATCAGCTCTTACCATTGAAATTTCATCGATGATGATGGTATCGAGTTCCTTGTACAGTTTCTTGTATTTTCTAGGATTGATGTCTTTTTTTGAAATGGCTCTTGGCGGAAAACCAAAAAATGAGTGAATGGTTTGTCCCTTTACGTGCAAGGCCGCCAATCCAGTAGGAGCCAGTACAACAGTCTTTTTGTTGGTCGTTTTCCTAAACAGCTGTAACAGTGTACTCTTGCCTGTTCCTGCACGACCTGTGATAAAAGCACAAGCATTCGTTGATTCTAGAATCTGAAGTATTTCTTCAAATTGTTCATTTAATTCTAACGGTGCATCATTAAGCATAGACAACTTTAATTATTAATTGAACAGTAGATAACAATGTCCAAGGAGTACTTAAGATTTGAGTTTAAAATCAGTCGTAAAGGTAGTTTTTTAATTGATAATTATGGTCGTTATTGATAGAAGGAAAAGTATTAATCGATTTGATAATCTTCTAGGACGAAGCGAAGGTTGTTATAGAGTTCATTTGTCCAGACTGGACAAAAAACACATGCAGGCACATTATTTTGTGTTCTCAAATCTGTGGGAACGATGATTATTGAGGATTTTGAACTCCCTACCCTCTTAACAGCCTCAAAAATCGGTTGAAATAGCGTTAAATCAGTCAATTCATACCGCTTGTTTTTGAGTGTTCGCTTATCTGCAATCGCCTTGTTCTGATCAAAAGTGTTTGGAAAGATCAGCCGGTGAGCGGAATCAAACTGGTAAACCCCTTCAGGCAATTTTAGAGAATGATCAGATAAGCGAGGACCAGTAGCAAGGGGCCTTCCAGCTATTTGTTGCCTAGAAATCAGTTGAATCGAATTATCCCTTGATAGATTCCAAAATTCAAGAGAGCGCTCTTTCTTCAGAAGAACAATGACCAATGAATCACTAACCTCTGAAAAAGATGCGGAATCACTAGAAACGGAATACTCCTTATTCGTATCATTTTGATTATCAGAAGATTGCTGGCAACCGAAACAAAATAAAAGAAAAAGCAGTACAAATATATTGAAGCAGTACATCACTCGAATCATATGGTTAATATGTAATTAAAAATTGGTATATACTCATTATCGTATTTTTTTGTGGCGAAATTAGGCGCTTTTTAAATATAAGTTTACCTTTGTTTTTTTATGAAAAAACGGTATTCTTTTTAAATGATCCAGTAAGATAAGTCAAGAAGATTAATCTTTGTTAGAAGGTCGGAAAGAATTCAAAATTGAAAACAGACGGTCATGAAAAGACTTTTATGTTGGTTATTACTGGTTACGTTAATCATGCAAACAGAGGTGAAGGCTAATGGCTTTGGCAATTCTGATGTTCAGGATGAATTTCATCTGACAGCTATTGATACGATATACCAGACCATCTATTCAAATTCGGTCATTGTTCTTTGTCCGGATACTACAGCAGTAACTCCGGTTGGATCATCTACCGTTTTTAACTGTAGTTTCAATCAATTAGGAAACGCATCGGCAAACTCCGCAGATGCTTGTATCACCTATCAGGTAGGCGGTCAAACAGGAACAGACACAATATGTGTAGAAACTTGTGACACCAATACTCCGCCAAACTGTGACACAACAGTGTATATTGTAACGATACAGGTAGTCCCTGCTCCTGTTGCAGTTGATGATAACATTTCTTTGGATCAGGACATGTCAGTTACCTTTGATGTCTTGGGGAACGACACGGTATTTAATAATCCTTTGGTTGGAATTTTATCGAATCCTTCAAATGGGAGTGCTACGGTAGATTTGACTACAAATGAATTGACCTATATACCCGATCCAGACTACTGTGGTCCAGATGTCTTTTCCTACATTGTATGTCAAAACACCTGTGATTCTGCAGAGGTTTCGATTAATGTGATCTGTGTTGACGATCCAGAATTTAAAGCCTATAACAGTTTTTCTCCGAATAATGATGGAAGAAACGACACTTTTGTTATTGATGGATTAGAACTATTCCCTGACAATAAAGTGTTCATTTACAACAGATGGGGAATATTGATTTATACTGCTTCACCCTATAGAAATGAATGGGATGGCAGATGGAATGGAGAAGATTTACCAGACGGTACTTATTTTTATGTTTTTGATGGGAATGAAAATGTCCCTGAAAAAGAACAGACATTAAAACATGGTTACATCCAACTCCATAGGTAATTTAAATAAAAGCGATAATATTATAATATTATACTAAATGAAACATTTAATTATTGCATTTTTCCTTTTATTGATTGCTGCTGATCAGGTAAAAGCGCAACAAGATCATATGTTTACTCAATATATGTTCAACAGCTTGATTTTTAATCCCGCTTATGCAGGAAGCCGAGACTTTATGAGTATTGGCCTAATTCATCGAAGCCAATGGCTAGGATTTGACCAAGGGACCCCAAGTACTCAAGCATTCAGCATTCATACTCCTTTAAGGAATGAGCGTATCGGTTTAGGATTGAGCGTGTTTAAAGATGCGATTGGACCAACCGATCAGATTAACACACAAGCAAGCTATGCCTATCGATTTCCAGTTGGGGCATTTGGCCATTTGGCTCTTGGATTGCAAGGAGGTGTTAAAAATTGGCGATTAAACCACAATGAATTAGAGCAGAAAGATCCAAACGATCCTGCATTTTCAGAAACTGGTGTAGAATCCTTGTGGTTGCCTAATTTTGGAGCTGGAGTTTATTTTTCAACGCCAAGTATTTTCTTTGGAGTGTCTGCGCCTCATTTATTAGATCCAGATCTTCGACGAACACAAATCACATCTGACACCATAAAGTTTGCAAGGGAATATCGTCATTATT
Source organism: uncultured Saprospiraceae bacterium (assembly GCA_937959115.1). Lineage (GTDB taxonomy): Bacteria > Bacteroidota > Bacteroidia > Chitinophagales > Saprospiraceae > JAHDHB01. The sequence continues at coordinate 20,028 of CALGAW010000009.1, read as the reverse complement.
ACTTAACAGGAGGTATTGCCATAGAATTTTCAAACAATGTGATCTTCAGGCCTTCTATTTTAGTTAAAAATGTAGGCTTATTTGGTGAGTTTAAAGAACAAGGACTAGGAACAACAGCTCCTACTGTGTTCGATATTGATGCTGCTTTTTTATTCAATGATCTACTTTGGGTAGGAATTGCTCTCCGCTCAGCTTTTGATGGAGGAGACGTACCAGCTTCCTATGATTCTATAGATTTTTGGACACAGTTACATCTTAAAAATGGGTTTCGAATAGGATTTGCCTATGATTACATAATAAGTAACGTAAGCAAGGTCTCAAGCGGCTCTATTGAAGCCATGGTAGGCTATGAGTTCAATTATGAAAAGAGCAAAATCGTTACACCACGTTATTTCTAACTTAAAGATCACCATTCAACAAATACATCCAAAATGAATTTAAGAAGCCTTATAATTTTGGGAATTATTCTTTCCTTTTCTACTGTTTCTGTTTTTGGACAACGGGCAAAAGTAAAGCGTGCTAATGCTTATTTTGAAGCGCTAAGTTATAATGATGCGATTCAATTATATCTTGAAGTATTAGACAAACGAGATGTAGACCAAGCAAAGGTTAATCTTGCTGAAAGTTATCGAAAAATTGGAAACTTAAGTGAAGCAGAATACTGGTATGGGCAATCTGTCAGGCTTCCAAATTCTAAACCAGTCAATAAGCTATTTTACGCCATGGCTTTGCAAAGTAATGGGAAATGTGATCTTGCTATCAAGTGGTTTGATGAATACAATCAAGAAAATCCAGATGACTTTAGAGGTCAATTACTAAAAGAATCATGTAATACAACTGTCCTTACTGCCCTCTCAGGAGATAAGGCAAAACCTGCCTATAAAGTTAAAAATCTGAAAGACCTCAATACGGAGTTAGATGACTTTGGTGCTGCTATTTTTGAAAACGGAATCGTCTTCGCCTCTGAAAGAGATCAAGGAGGAGCCATCAAGAGAGTCCACACGTGGACAGGTAACCCGTTTCTTGAATTATTTTTTGCTCAGGTTTCCACTTCAGGAGAAGATGGTGACTTGGACTTCACCTACTCAGAAGCAACAAAGTATAACCGAACGCTGAACACCAAATTCCATGACGGGCCAGTGTGCTTTTCTTCGGATCAACAAACAGTCTACTTCACCAGAAACAACATTTTGAAAGGAAGAGTCGGTAAAGATGATGCTGGAATTGTGAGACTAAAGATATACTCAGCAAATGCATCAGGAGGTGACTGGGCAAACATTAAAAGTATGCCGTTTAACAGTGACGAGTATTCTGTCGCTCATCCTGCAGTATCTGCTTCTGGGAAGATGATGATTTTTGCATCAGACATGCCTGGTGGCTTTGGAGGAATGGATTTATACCAATCTAATTTAGAAAATGGCAGATGGTCTCCGGCGATCAACCTTAACTCTTATATTCCAGGTATTAACACTGAAGGGCACGAGCTGTTTCCATCATTACACAAAGACGGTACACTGTACTTTAGTTCCGATGGGCATACTGGGTTGGGTGGCCTCGACAACTTATTTGTGAAGAAGTTTGACAATGCTTGGGGGCAGGTGACCAATGTAGGTGCACCGATCAACTCAGAATCAGATGATTTCGCTATGTTTGTTGATAAGACCAAACAGTATGGCTTTTTCTCTTCTAACCGTTCTGGTGGAGCTGGTAACGATGATATCTACGGATTTTACAGATTACTCCTAGACGTTGAGGTATTTGTATTTGACAAAGAATCAGGGGAACCAATAGAAGGAGCAGTTGTCACTCAAACTTGTAAAGAAAGCTTACCTACTGAGACAGGAGAAGATGGTAAAGTACTCTATGAATTTCCTATCCAAAACGAATGTAGTTTTTCAGCTGCAGCTGAAGGATTTTTTGCAAATAAGGTTGAAATTTCAACAGAAGGATATGAAGCTGGTGGTCGAATTTTAGTACAAATCCCATTATCTCCACCACTAAAATTCCAATTAGCTGGTGTCGTAAAAGACGAAAAAACGGGTAAGCCATTGAAAGGAGCAAGAGTTGTGCTATCAAATGATTGTAAAGATGTGGATCAAAACTTGAAATCAGATAAAACGGGAGCATATTCATTTGAACTAGAACAAGATTGTTGTTACAAGGTTTTTGTTGAAAGAAGAGGCTATTTAGACTTAGCACAAAATGTATGTACTCGAGGCGAAACAAGCTCCAAAAATCTTACAGAAGACTTACTTTTGGCAGCGATCCCAAGGAAGTCAAGACCATCTAGTACTCCAGTAGTTACAACACCTTCAACGACGACAACGACAACGACGACAACAACGACAACGACAGGCCCAGTAATCTTACAACCTACAGTAACGCCTACTCGACCAATAACGACAATACCAAACATCTCAATCGTGCCAGGCAATTACAATTCTAATAGTGGTATTTACGATTATCCTGGAAATCCAAGAGGATTACAATATGATCCAGCAACTGGAATTGTTTCTGTTGGAACTTCAACAATTAACACCACAGGAACATACACTACTCCCGGAACAACATATACCACAACAGGAACACACTCAACGGTGACAACATACCCTACTGGAACCTATCCTAGTACAACAGGTACAACCTACACGGGAACAGTATCGACTGATGATGTTACTATTGCGACATATACAAGCGATTACTTCAATAACTTACCCATAATCTATCATGATTTCGACAAAGCGAATATCAAGGAAATGGATCGTACCATCCTCAGCCGCGTTGTTACAGTGATGAGAGATAACACCAATGTCGTTATTGAAATTGGAGCACATACTGACTCCAGAGGCGATGCGGAATACAACACCTATTTATCTGATAAACGATCTAAATCAGTGCAGGAATACTTCGTAAGTCAAGGGATTGATCGAAGCAGGATTACCTACAAGGGATATGGTGAATCTCAGTTGATCAATCAATGTGTTGATGGTATCAAATGTACAGAGGCTCAACATTCCAAAAATAGAAGGACTGAAATTCGAGTGATTGGTATCAGTCATGGAAGATAGGTCAGGAACTAAGAATGAAAAATGAGAAAGCATTTGTTCTAATCTTTTTACCGCTCCACCCGTATAAACAAAAAACGTTGTTAAGTTAAACCCGCATCATGCATTAAGAATCAACTTAATGCCTGATGCGGGTTTAACAATAGAGCGATCGGAAATTACGGTCGCATTCTTATTATTCATAATTTCAATGTTTGAGATTTATAGATCAACATAAAGAACTTCTCAGAACATCGAAGCCAATAAATTGTTGAAAGATATAAATTTAGAGGAGAACATTTTTATGACAAACAAAACATTACCCCAGCGTTTAACGTCGGTACTAAATTCCAATCCTCCTAGTCAACAATTAGCTACTCTCCTACTTGTAGCAATCATCTGCTTTACCCCTTTTTTACTTTTAGCTAACAACATAGAATCAGCGATGAAACAACAGAACCATGACATAGAAGCAATCAAAGAAGAATTTGCCAAATCATTTATTGAAGCGATCTCCTCAAAATCCGTAGAAGCATGCGCAGATTTAGTGCTAAATGCCGAGGACAACAAGACGCTAGAAATTGATTACGGCTTTTCAGATAAAGTCTATCGAAAAAAATTGATGACTCAAAGTAAAAACTTCCTGAAAGAACAGCGCAAATTTATAGATAAAATGAATGCAGATCAGACAAGTGCTATTTCATACGAAAATTACCTAAAAATAAACACCTACGACTTTGAGATCCCGAAGGAACACCCTGCTTGTTTTATAAAAACGATTTCGATTTCGATGAAAGAACGGCTTATTGATGGTGTTTTTTATCAAGTAGGTTTTCAAATAGACGATGCACTCTTTATTAATGGAAAAATTAAAATAAACAATCTTTTCTCAGTTCGGATGTATGAAAGTTATAGGGATGAAATAAACGAAGAGAACACACCCTACCCTCTAGTCAAGGATAAAAAGATATTACGAAATGCTTTGGGGAAACATGCAAACAAAGAATACGCAGATATATTAGGCTACTATAATGATTGGTATTTGCATGAAGGTGATTTAACGATTGAAAAGTTTGATCTTAAAGTGAATCTTATCGTGACTGGGAATTTGACAATCAAGGAACCTGTTGTAGAAGTACCGCATGAACTAATTGTACTAGGAAAGACTCAACTGAATACCTTATATCTTAATGAACCGAATGATGTATTGTTCTTAGGAGGAATAGAATTTAAGGATTGCTTATTCATAATGGATTCTGGCCCCTACCAAATATTTAATCATCCAAAAGGACCGTTAATATTCTCTTGGTCAGAATCAATAGAAGTCAATAGTTTAGAACAGGTAGAATGCTGCCCAGCATCAGAGTTAGGTGAAAAAGGTGATGTTTCTGAGCTTCTGTTAGAAGCGTTTTATAGCAAAAATAAAGAGGATGGTATTTATGAGTTGAAACTTGAATTGATCTTGGAAACCCTCCGAGCCGGAAAATCCATTTTTAAATGAATGGTTAAAGAGATTGTGACTCGTGTAGGGGCGAATTGCAATTCACGCTTACCAAATATATTGTAAAGACGAAAAATGAAAAAATGAAATCTGAACAGATCACTTTGTTTTATAGGCAGGAGAAGAGCGATAAGGTTTATAAGGCAGCATTAGAAAAAATTGATGGATTGTTTACCGTCAATTTTGCCTACGGCAGACGAGGGGCAACCCTCAAGACAGGAACGAAGACTCAGGCACCTGTTGACTATGAGAAAGCAAAAAAGATCTATGATAAGCTTGTAAACGCTAAAGCAGCAAAAGGCTACGTCCCTGATGAGGACAGTTCTGATTATGTTTACGAAAGCAATCAGGTAAAAACAGGCATTCATTGCCAATTGCTCAACCCTATTGAGGAAGAAGCACTACAAGAATTCATAGACAACGAAGATTGGTGGGCACAAGAGAAAATGGATGGCAAACGAATGCTTATTCAGAAAACCACAGAATTGATCGCCATCAATAGGAAAGGGTTATCTGTTGGCGCACCACAATCTATTCTAGACAGTGCAGCCAAATCTGATAGTACATTTATCATTGATGGTGAAGCAATTGGTGATGACCTATTTGTGTTCGACCTATTGCATTTGAACGGTGAAGACCTGAAAAGTAAACAGTATAAAGAACGCTTCGAATTGCTAAACCAATTGGGCTTGACGGATGCCATAAAAGTAGTGCCCACTTCTACCTCTACATCTGAAAAAGAAGCATTGACCAACAAATTGAAATCTGAAGGTTCAGAGGGTGTTGTTTTTAAAAAGCACAACTCCCACTACCATGCAGGAAGGCCTAACAGTGGTGGCAACCAGATGAAATTTAAGTTTTATGACACCGCATCTGTTATCGTTTCTAAAGTCAATGATAAGCGAAGTGTTGGGATGTCTTTACTAGAAAATGGTAAAGAAATATTTGTAGGAAATGTAACGATTTCAGTAAACAAGGAGATTCCTAAAGAAAGAGATATCATTGAAGTCCGATATCTATATGCATACAAAGGAGGAAGTCTTTACCAACCCACTTTCTTAGGCCTACGAACAGATATTGATGAACAAGAATGTTTGCTTACACAGTTAAAATACAAGAAGGAATGAGTAAATCAATCAAAATTTCACGATTACATTCAACCAAACACCTGTTTGAAACATTAGCTGAACAGCCATTTGAAAAAATGGTGAACAGCATTGAACACATTCTAAAGCAACAAGTAGAAGACAGTAAACTAACCTATTTCGAAGCTACAAGCAATCCTCAATGGCTATCTGAAGGTAAACCAGACCAATACGACAAAGGCAAAATTATAGTCATTCGAATTGGAGTAGCCTTTGAATTTAAACTAAACGTTATTCAAGGACGCAGAACAGAAGAACTTAGAGGCATATACTCTTGGGTTAGAAAAAAAGTGGATGACAAATTCGTTACAAAAATATGGTTCGACCTCAATGGAACTCTTGCAAAATTTGGCAATAAAGGTGTTTTAAAAGAACGTATTTATTGATCATATCATAGGCATTTTAAAAAGAAAATAGCAAATAGATTTCTTAGGTTGTAGACACTATTGAACCCAATTCTGTATTCCTTTACTTTAAACGCTACAGTAACAATGAGATACCTCAAGCACCAAGAAAACAATAAACATCTATTCATCGACAGTAGACTAGTTTGGTTTGAAACCTTCGAATTTAATTTGAAGCATAATAAGATAAAATCGGATTACGAATTTTCGGAGAAAGATGACAAAAAAGAAGTCGCTAAGAAGTTAGACGTCTATATCGAAAAATATAAGAAAAAGGGATTTGAGGAACTGGCAATCCCACAACAAGCAATCGATAAAGCAAATGCCTTTTGCGAAAAAATCGAATTGGGAAAAGTGTACTACTTCCATTTAGAAGAAGGTAAACCACTGATGAAGGAAAAGTTGACCGTAGTAAAGGTAGAAGGAGGTAGAGTCTATAAATTTATATCAGAAGATGATGCCTCGTTCCCAACAATAATTGACTATTCGGCTGGTGCAATCTTAATGGCAAACGAAAAAACGGAAGACCATGAGGTATTAGACACCTTAAAACCAATCCTCTGGATGTATTTTACGTTAGGTTTTGAACCAATAGAAGAGCAAACTATTTTAGAAAAGATGGCTGGAAAGCCACTTAACCTTGAGCAAGAATACCCAGCAAAATTTCAACTTTCCGAGTACAGTTTTGGAAAATTTGCTAGAAAAGATAATTTTTTCGAGAAGGACCTACTGCTAATAGCTACTTCATACGTTATAACTAATGAGAAGATTGTTTCTGTCACTAAGGGTTATAATGTATTCAGGACATTAAAAGAATTTCAACAGAACCAAAAGAGTTATGAAGAATACGTTCAAAAGGAAGATCCTAAACTAATTTTTATACCTGAAGCGGAGCTCTTTGATAGATATCCTCTAGAAATAACTCCGATCAAATATTTTGAACAACCAGAAAAAATAAAAATTACTGCCCCTAAGTTTCAGATAAAGGTGCCACAAGGAGCGATTGACATTCCAATTAAGGGATTTTATGCCGGACTTGTGGATGTTAATCGGCTCTATTTTTATGTCAAAGAAGAAGGAGATAATCCACTGGAGTGGAAGGCTGGGTTTATTGTGGTCAAAGATTTGGCAAGGATGATCTATCTGGCAACAAAGGTCTTTAAGCTAAAAGATTTTAATAAAATTTATGCGTCGACAGATGAATCAGAACCACTTAAATACTCTAGCGATTTAGAAGCGTTTTTTAACGCGGTTGCAAAATCCTACAAGAAGGCAAAACTCACGCCCTACCCCACTGAGAAAATCATAGCGCTTCTAAGCAAAACAAGCCTTTCGGATTTAAACCACCAAAAACCCCTAGAAGAATTTAGCTTACAAGGTGATTACTTTAAAGAGTTGGTGGAATGCTATGAAAATTATGCAAACGTTTGGATTGCAGGAAACGACAAACGGCATTATCTTCAATTTTTCCCTGATAAAGCAGCAAGAACCGCTTGGCTTAAAAATAAACGAACGGGGGAACAGGTAGCGTTTTACCCTAAGGAGGTGAACTACATTGATAATTTTGTTCAGTATGTTCAAAAGGAAGAAAAAAGTTTTCCTTTGAAATTTGCCTTGTCAAACTATAACGCAGCCCTTAAGGCAAAACTACGGAGTGAAACTGCTCGCAAAAAATTCTTTAAATCAGAATTCGAAGTGATGGAAGGAGATTGGGAAGTGGATGGAGATCTAGTGATTTCCAGACATCAATCTTTAGTGGTAAAGGGAAACTTAAAGGTCAATGGCACATTGCTGTTCACTGCATTGCCAAATGCATCGTATTCGAACTACCCATTTCTCATTATTGAAGGCAATGTCACTACTCAAAACATGTTGATGAACGGCGGTTTTGAATACCTTGCAGTGAACGGAGACTTTATAGTGGAGAACATGGCTGCCTGCTCCTATTCAAAGAAACACACAGCTCTTCACATTGAGGGATTGGCAAAGACAGATATCTTGCTGCATCAACAAATGAGTGTTTCGATGTTTCAACCCTATTTTGACTTTACGAAGGAAGTAAACCCTTTTAGTGATGCTATTTTAGAGCCAACTATTTTTAGAAAGGATACGTATGGATCAATGAGAATTGAACATCAAGTTATTTTTGATCTTTTAAAAGAAGGAAAACAAATACTGGCTGACAATATCGAAGAATCTAAAGTCGATTTAGATGAATATTACAAACTCCAATTTGAACGAAGAATGAAAGATTGGGGGCAGTTTTACCCTGAATATGCTGGCTGTGAAGCGTTAGGTATATCAGAAGACAATGAAATAAAAGGAAATAGCATTTATCCTGGAAGTGGTGATTGGGTTGTCAATGATCTAAGAGGAAAAAGTGGTACCTATGGCGTAAATCATGAGGATTATTCCATCTGTAAGCTAAAAGTAAAGAAACCTGCCGAATTTGGAATTGATTACAAGCAAAAGCCAGTTAAACGAATTGTATCTGTTGAGGAATTAATGAATAGATACATACAAATTTCAATGTTGTACATGAACTGGGCGCACCGAAAAACAGTTGCCTTTAACATTGAGAACACAGACGCTACTTTCCAAAAGGAGAAAGCAGTATTTAAGGAAGATCCGCACCTAGCATTGTATTGGTTAAACCATTTTGGAGCAACATTAGATCAACGTTATTTTGAAGTGGTACAACTGATTGAAAAACACAACCTAGTAGAACAATTAGATATTTTAAAAGAACCGCTTGCCTTCTTCAAAAAAACCGATGTGTTTTATGATCTGAAAATAGATAATAGCTATGGTGATAAAAAAGAGTTTGAAGAATTGTTTTTAAAACGTCGATCCTATTTGGTCTATTATGAACAGGTCTATAAAAACTATAACCCTGAAAATTTAGACTTGTGGTGGAAATCAATCACAATTTATCCAAAAGTGGAGGAAAATTTAATCGTCCGGATGCGTTGGCTAAGAAACAACCTAAAAAAATGCAATAATTGGACAGATTTTGATCAGTTAATAAAAAAGGAAGACCAAAACATTCCTTTACTCTCTTACGTGCTCTGTTGTAACCCAAGCACTTCTGACAAGGATAAAACCCAATACGCAGACACGCTAGTTCGTGAATTGTTTGAACATAGAAACCACTTTAAAACACCACACAAAAAACAATTTGCTGAAATTATTCTTTGGGATATTCGAGCGTTTGTAAGTACCAAGGAAAAACTACAAGAAACCGCCAAATTTCATTTCAAAGGCAATGAAACAAGTCAAGAATTCCAAGACATTCAAACTGTTCTAGGGATTCAAAATGAAAACCTAGCGGAGGTAAAAGCAGCTTTAGAAAAATTAACGAACGCTTTTGCTGGTTATGATAGATTTGATACGCCTAGTGATGAGAAACCGAGATACCATCAAAAGGTGCGATCAATTCTAGATGAATTGGCACCTGAAATTTTAATTGAAACAGCACATAATATTCAAAATCGTGAACTCGCAAAACGCTACTTTGTCTACCTATGGCATGCTGCTATTCAAAATAAAAAAGATGCTTTAGTCCGACTATTCATTTATATAGAACTATCTGGCCATAATGTAAGTAAGGAGCTATTCGGAGATAGATTTTCAACATTGGTAAAAAATGATGATGATCCTAACCTAGAAATCGCAAAAGCATTCCTTGCAATTCCAGAAGCCGACTTTCGGAACGATAGTATGTGGAAAAACTCTAAACAAGCCGCCACAAAGTTCTTTTTATCTTCTGCGCATTATCCAAAAATATTCAACTTCTTAATTAAAACCGTAAAACAAGCACCAACTAAAGAAAACCGGTACATCATTGATGCTATTTATACCACCTTATTCTCTCAGGAATATGATAGTAAGATCAATCCAGTTTTAAAATTTTCAAAAGAGCAAATAGAAACGATGCTCACTACAATTTGTGACTGGTTTTTAAACTATAGTTATCATTCAGAAGGCTATCGTTCCATCTATTATTGCGCTAATCCATTAGCAGAAGATTGGATAAAGGAACACATGAACGATAAAAAATGGTTGAAAAAATTTGCCCACATTTCTACCCATTATGATCCATTAAACGAAGAACTAAAAGATGCTTTTGAAAGCGCTCTGGAGTTTATTGAATCTGAAAAATACAATGCGTATTTAGAATTTAAAGATGAAAAATCACATAAATTTTGGGAAATCTCATTTTATGAAGAAGCCTTTATTGTAAAATATGGTAAAGTAGGTTCTAACGGCAAGGAGTCAGAGAAAAAATTTGAGACAACGGAAGAATGCTTCAGGGAAGGCAAGAAACTAATCGCACAAAAACTAAAGAAGGGATATGTAAAAACAGCTAAACAGTAGTAATGTCAATAGAATGAGCAGAAAATTATTTATAATAGTCGTTTCAAATAGCCCCAGGCACATCGAAGCTCTTCAAGGAAATATGCAGGTGATCACCAGTACCGACATGGCGTAGGGTGTTAAATCCCATCAACTTAAAATACGACTGTATCGCCAAATTCCTATTGTCAGAACGACCGTTGGTCCGAATGTCTACGGCATGCACGTATCCGTTTTTCTGCTTGTAATGCAAGGAGTTTTTCAAGGCGGGCAATCCCATTTTCGCATAGTCTTCCGTCACTCTACTGGCATCAGTCACGATTAAATCACCATCGAGGAAGACTAGTGTACTAACGCCCAATCGCAAGATAGGATGCAGTTCTGTGTACTCAGATCTCACTTCTTCGTGCTTGGCATTGGCACCAGACAAAAAGATAAGCCCATAACCAGCATAGCCAGCGACCAAAACAGCCGCCAAAAATGTCCGGCGGTACAACACACCTGACTTTCCAATTTTCCCTGTGAGCTTGCCGTAGAAGAACGTCATGTACAAGAAAATCAGTACAAAGGTAGCACCCATAGCTCCTAAGATCGCTAACCACGGCATTAGCTCGTAGTTCGTGTGCAGAAAAACCGCTCCGCGCACTAAAATTACGAAAGGCATGATCAGTAAAAGGACAATTTTTAGAAGGTTGTAAATGATTTTGAACATAGGTGAACGTTTATCCTAATGCGCTATAAAGCAACATCAGTAGAAATAGATTATTGGATATGATACACGATAACCAACATCTATTCTAGATCAATCAGTTCCCAAATTATAAAAAAATCTACGTTCAGATAAGAAAAGACTACAAAATAGTGCAAAAAAACGATGAATAGAATCGTCTATTCGTTCCGCGAAATTTTCCTTAAACTAAAATTGAATTGCCTCAAAACGCTATAATTAAGCATAAATCATAAAACAATTTTCATTTTATCTACGTTTCACTTACTTTTATCCAAATTAATTTCGATTTTACCTGATAAGTTCGATATTAAGAAAAATAAAACTTTACACATGTCTCAACAACGTTCTAGTGGAAGCAACACGATTGTTAGTATATTGACTATTGTCATTGTCATTGTTGGCATTTACTATGCTTTCACTGTGGCCAGCTGGCTTCTTGGAGTGCTTGCCATCCCTTTACTTATTGCCACGTTCTTTATTGACAAAAATGTCATTTTTAACTATGGAAAATTCTTAACAGCTACGTTTAAGAAAAGTCCGATCATGGGCGTTTTAGGTGTCTTGTTTACCATCTTCCTTCATCCGTTTTTGATTGCTGGTTTATTTGGCAAAGCCATGTTTAATAAAAAAGCAAGAGATGCTGGAAGAGAAGCTGAAATTGGCTCTAACGGCGACTATGTAAAATATGAGGAAGTCAATAATGAAGAAGAGGAAATAGACTTTGAGCTTGATCAAAACTTTGAAGATCGGATGGCAACTAAAAAGGATAAAGACATTCTTGACTACCATAATGATCCAGAAGATAATCCCCTTGACAAGTCAACGAAAAAAGACGACTACGATGAGCTATTTGAAGATCTCGATTTTGATGAAAAAAACTACACTGGATAAAATATGTGGGTGATTATCGCTGTATTTGTCTCCCTTCTTACTGCTGCCTATTTGATCATCATTTCAAGTATTACGAAAGGATGGAAAGCACTCCCTGAATGGGATACGTTAAAAAAAACAGTCAACACAAAAGTCAGTGTACTGATCGCAGCGCGCAATGAAGAAAAAAATATTGAAGCCACACTACGATCCATCACCAATCAGGACTACCCTGCAGAACTTTTTGAGATCATAGTCATTGATGACCACTCTACCGATCGCACCGCAGCCCTTGTAAAGGACTTCCCTGCAACGAATATCAGTTTAATTGATCTTGCTAAGCACGTTGCTCCTGGAAGCACCCAATCCTTTAAAAAGAAGGCGATAGAGGTTGCCATCGGTCAGGCCAAAGGCTCCTTAATTGTTACAACAGATGCCGATTGTCTAGCAATGCCTCATTGGTTGCGCTACATCGTTTCTTATTATGAAATTCACCGACCTAAAATCATTGCGGCACCAGTTGTGTTTACAGATGAGCACACACTATTCCAGCAATTCCAAAGCCTTGACTTTATTGGTATGATGGGTGTTACAGGAGCTGGCATCCACAAGAAGTTCCTACACATGTGCAACGGTGCAAATCTCGCATACGAAAAGGCTGTCTTCAATGAGGTCAACGGTTTTGAAGGTGTTGACCACCTTGCTTCTGGTGATGATATGCTACTCATGCACAAAGTTGTTCAACGCTACCCTGATCAAGTCGCTTATCTAAAACAAGCAGGTGCGGTGGTCACGACGACCCCAAAACGGAGTATCCAAGCGTTTCTCAACCAACGTTTACGCTGGGCGACAAAAACCACCAGCTATCAAGAAAAACAAGTGACGATTATCTGGGGGCTTGTTTGGCTGTTTTCTGTAAGCATTGTATTGACGGGACTGGCAAGTGTTTTCTATCCGTTTTTATTGTGGCTGTTCTTATTGCAGTTTTCTATCAAGGCGATTACTGATTATTTGTTTTTAGGGGAAGTTGCTCGTTTCTTTGGTCGTGGTGACCTAATGCGCATTGGGGTGTTTGGTGCTGCTGTATTCTGGGAAATCTGGTATGTTGTGACTGTTGGGTTATTGGGAAGTGTCAAAGCAAAATACGAGTGGAAGGGACGAACCGTGAAGTAGACTGGTGTGCTTGTAATCAAGTTCTTCTTTTTATTGCAAATGACAATAGAATTAATATAAATGCTAGGCCAAATCCGACGACGCCTATATTAATTCCCAATATCGTTTTTTCACTTCCATCTAAGAACTGCATTGATCCTCCGTAACTGTCCTTTATCATAAATGCAAGCAGGAACCCGCCCATTACTAGCAAACTTAAGATGGCACTTAGTTTTAACTCATTTTTATACCACGTAAGGTAGAGACAAAACAACCCAATACTGGAGTTAGTGAGGAGTTGCCAAACTTCGTGAATTCTCACATGTGGGGTCCAATCTGGATTGAAGACATGTGTATCATTTATTTCAAGATAAGGCACCACAAATGCATACAGGATAACGGCAATTGTGATCGTAATCTTTTGAACTAGGTTATTTTCCATTCCAACATATTTTTAAGTTGATCCGCATTACTACTCTATAGATGTTGAGTCTTCCTATCAATACTTTGTGCTTAAGATGTTGTGATGATGTTCAGTATGATAAGCAGTCCACATTACGATTTCTCTAATTGTCATTCTGCCTAAAAGAGGATGTGGAAGTAAATAAGTATCTAAATCGGTATCACTAAATTTTTGAAACTTCTTAATCAATTTCAATTTTTCCTTTTCCAATTTTAATATAAAAGCTTCTTTATTCGCTAGGGTAATTTCAGGCATTTCCTTTGATATAGGAGATACTGCATTAGGATTCGCAGCAAGTTTGTCCTGATACTTTTTAACGATTTGAGGATAGGTACGATTTTCTCTATTATTGGTTCCAAACTTATATTTCAAGTAAAACTTAGGCAACATCAACCCTTTATTTAAAGCATTGCCACTCTGAACCAAATGAACGATATGCTCACCAGTATTCCATTTATTTTGAGGGCCTTTTACCCATAGTTCGTCAGGGTGGCCTTTTAACCAATCGTATAATTCTTGATGTTTATCATTAACAATTTCAACTATCGCTTTTTTTGTCATGGTATACGTTTAGATTTAACACTGATTACGCATTGGAGATTATGAATTAGCTTTTCGACTTTTTCAATTGGAACTCCATTCCTCTAGCCTGATTCATTGATTAAAAGGTTGTATATTAACTCAATATACAATTTCTTTTTATCAGTTGTAATTAGATAGTTGTTTTTTATATTTTTCTACAATCTCCAATTTGGTTCATTTGGTTCATTTAAGTTTTTTGAATTAATGCTAATGGTTTGTCTATATTGATGCAGCGGCGTCTAGCCGGCATGTACATATAGAAATTGTTATAGCTTTTGTACTATTTCTTATTTGTTTATAGCTTTGATTATTCGATCTTCCTGAATCAATACATCTTTCATTAACAACATGTAAGGAAATTCCTTTAGCTTATTATTCCCTTTAAAGGCATTTAATATTTCAACTAATGATCCAGCACTTAGGAGCGATAAATTAAGACTATAATCCAATTCGACGTCATTTATAAAATCATCTGTGAACTCAGGTGCTACTAATAATGACTTTGTGACGTGATATTCTTTTTTTTCTAAAAGGGTGATATAAGATTTTATCTGTCTTGAAACTGAACTAAATTTATTGTACCCACTATCTTTTACTGATTTACATTCGATTAGAAATACTTCCTTTTCGCCTATGGTAACAACAATATCAATTTTATCTTTAGAAGTACTTATCTCTTTCCTTAGTTCTTCATTTACATTAAGGCCAAGTTCAGATAATATTTGTCTGGTCAATTCTTCAAATTTTAGCCCAAGATTCGCTTCTTTTATCTTAATCCCATTTTCTTTTAACTTTATTAAATCTCTAGAAGCAATATCTACATAGTTTTCCAATTCAAGGTTCTTGGAGTCTTTATAATTTTGTAAGATATTTAATACTTCGTTTCCTCTTGTCGAAATGTCATTTTTCTCACAAAATGTTTTAAGTTCCGACTCACTTAAAATCTCAAGTATATCCCTCGGTTTCAAGTTATAGTCAAGTAATAAATTTGAGCTTAAAACATCTTCAGCTTGCAGTTCAAACTCTTCCTTTAAATACTTGTTCACTTTTTTAACTGATTTCCCAAGATCATCAAGCAAAGTATTGTATCCCTCAATTGAAATTCCAACCTTTTCGTCTCTTTCAATCGTATTGAAGAAATCAACCAAATTATCAATTTTGGTATCTAGTGTAGAACCTTTTAAGTGATCAATCATTAAACCCTTTTCAACAAGTTCATTTAACCTAGCCTTTTTCTGAGTTAATTTAGTCCCATCCTTGTAAATGTCATATTTAAGAATATTTCTGATTCCAACTCCTTGATTAATAATCTCCTTGATCTTCTGCCGTTTCTCCAGCTTCCTGTCTATTCCATGTCTCTTCGCAATACTATTTACTTCTGAATCCTTCAATAAACGTAAAATCCGTCTTGAATATTTATCTGCTACTTCTTTTCCTCTATATTTTCGTAGTAATCTGATAAACTCATCTGGTGTAAAAATTTTTAAATGTTTTTTCGAGTAGAGAATAATTCCTGTACTCTTTAAAAGGTCTATTATTTTATCTAAATCAAGAGTTTTTAATGGTAGCACTGAGTAGTTTAGCAGTTTGATTTCTTCCTGCGATAAATCAAAATTACTTGCAAGAGTATTTAAAATACTTTTTTCGTCAGATGTAATCTTTGAATCATGATTTGCAGAAATGTCATTATTGTAGGCAGTTTCTACACAATTCTTATAAATAAGAAAATCTCTTATTCTAGGAGAAACCTCTAACAAATCTTTCCCAGCAATTTCTGATTGAAGTGATTTAATTTTCGATTTAATTTTTTTGAGTTCTTTTTGATATAAACTTCCAAGCCATTCGCGAGACATTATACAATTGCCATCTCTGATAAGTATATCAATTAAAATATCTAACTGGCTTACTGAATTGTTTATTTGATAATTAAGAAAGTCAAAATACTCTTCTTCAACTAAACCAAATACCTTTGCAAATAGATGACTATCAAGACTTCTTAAATTGTTTACATCTGAATAAGAAGATAGGATTTTGTCAACTTCCCTAACATTTTTAGGCCGGTCACTAATAATTCGATCTATTATCTTAGAAAAAGAGGTCTTTTCTATGGTGTTAAGCTTATCTAATAGCTTTTCTAGTTTCATCTGAGTTTAATTTATTGGATTTTGTCTTAAATTTCTACACTAACGATTTATTATTTTGTCAAATATAAACTTATAACATGTTGAAATTAACAAAATTATTTAATCGGTAGTATACGCATCCAAAATAAATCGTAGGTTTATAAACTTTCAGATATGATGATCTAGGAAATTTCGCAAGCCGTGATCGATACTGCGTTTAGCAGCAATGGGCGTATGTATGCTTTTATTCTGAATAGTTTATTTCTTTAATCTTTCCAACCATACATTTTTAATACTCATAGCAATTTTTTCAAACTCCTCAGCGGTGAACTCATCTGTTTTTGCGTTGTTACACCAATAACAACTCATTACTGTATTCTCTTTTGTATACTCTAAATTTGGGTATTTTCGGTCAATTTCCAATTTGTCCCATCCTCTTGTAAGTTGTTTCTTACGAATTAATTCTTTTTTTCGAAAATTATTAAAATCATCAATGCCTAATTTACAGTAGCCACATTTCTTTTGATTTATTAATTTTTCGAATTCTTTCCTTGGAAATACTTTTTCAAATTCGTCTCTATATTTTTTTTTCAAGGAATTTATTAAATCAGAATTTTTAGATTTTAAGTCTTCTAGAAGTTTTTCAATTTCAGCGACTGTCTTATTTTTTATCTTTTCACTTTTCTCAAGTTGCCAATATTGTTCGTACATGTGCACATTATCTTGAACGCTAAAACTTAAAAAATCTTCGTTAGTTATCTTTTCTCCTTCTTCTTTTATCACTTTTGAGAATAGATATATTTCAATTTTTGTTTTGAAACTTTCAATTGCTTTTTTTGGATATCTTTCCATTTATTAGTCGTTTGTTTATGCTTTTATTGCATGATTTCTCACTATTTTTTACGATCCATAATTGATTAATTCCGTATCCAGTTTTTGTAATTTTCAGAATTTATCACTTCAAATTCAGCATTAGGATAATTACTTTCCCAGCCTTTGGGAATATAGTTCTCCCACAATTCACCGATATCATTTCTTGATTCAATTTGGTTCAAATTAGCAATTAGAATATTTCTTATTCCGTTGTCATAAAAATACCACTTATTACTTTTCACTATAGCGATCTTTCAATCCCAAGAAATCTAGAAAGTATGGATCTCTAAACACTAAATCTGGCGAAAGCTTATGCATATGTTGCCTGCTGATCTATTTTTCGACTTTAAATCTGAATTATCGGTAGGGGTTAAACTTAGGGTTTTGTCTATCATCAGATAGAAAGACTACAATGAGTTTTTGACCATGAATTCGATAATACAATTTCTTATACTTATCAATTCGATACTGTCTTACAGTTTTCCACTTTTTAGTTTTCCTTCCTATTTCTGGATGCTTGAATAGCTTTTCAATTAAATCATCAAGCTTAGTGACAAATTTCGAAGCGGCTTTTTCAGAAACTTCATTTTCTAGATACTCGACAATTTCCTCAAATTTTGCAACTGCTCTCTTATTCCAAACTACTTGCCGAGCCATTTTTTATATTTTTTCATTACTTCCTCATGATCAATATGATTTGATTCATCCTCACTTTCTTTTATCGCAGCTGTTAATTCGGATTGTTCTTGATGAGTCAATTCCTCCCAGTAATCTGAATCTTTCAATCGATTTCCTACAAATTCATTAATTAGTTTTCTCAATTCAAATAGTGTTTCCTTATCATCTATTGATGCAATCAATTCTAAAATCCCACCTTTTATTTCTAAATTACTCATTTTCAACACATTTAGTCAATAAAAACTATAATCCTTACATCTAAATTTAACTATAAAATATCGTTTTGTAAAGTTTCAAGTCAGATCTATCGTATTTTGACCATATCGGCTTCTACCATTCCTTTACTTTCAGTTGGTTATTTTTATGTTTTTTTGGTTTGAAGGCAACATTCGCAAGCAGCGGCGAAGTGTTTAGCCACTATATAAATCCCGTTGCTTTTATTGCATGATTTCTCACTATTTTTTACGATACATAATTGATTAATTCCGTATCCAGTTTTTGTAATTTTCAGAATTTATCACTTCAAATTCAGCATTAGGATAATTACTTTCCCAGCCTTTGGGAATTCTTACTTTTTTCTTAGGATTCCATTTAAATTCATAACCATATAATTTTCCGCCTCTATCTTCTATCCAATCTATTTCCTGTCGGTCGTAAGTCCTCCAAAAGTAATTGTTTACAAGCATTCCTGTATACTGTTGATATTTAATCCGCTCGCTTATTATATAGTTCTCCCACAATTCACCGATATCATTTCTTAATTCAATTTGGTTCAAATTAGCAATTAGAATATTTCTTATTCCGTTGTCATAAAAATACCACTTATTACTTTTTGCTATTTCCTTCCGAAGATTTCTACTAAAGCCTCCTATTCGATGGATTATAAATACTTTTGATAACAAATCAAGATATTTTATCACTGTGTTCCCACTCATTCCTAGTTGACTACCTAATTCTGATGTAGACACCATTTTTCCTACCTGAAATGCTAACAACCTTAGTAAGGATATAATTTTATCTGAGTTCTTAATGTTTTCAAAGGCAAGAATATCTTTCAATAAATAGGAGGTTACCAAGTCATTTAAGTATCTATTCTTTTTTGCCTTGGTTTCCAATTGCAATAGTTCAGGATAATTCCCAAACACTAAACGCTCCCTTAGTTTATCTTTCCTTATTAATATTGGATGAATTTGGTCATATTCTTGTTCTGCCAAAGCATAAAGATTGAATGTATACTTTCTTCCCGTCAAGGGTTCTCCGGTATAATTTTCAACATCAAATGCTGATGATCCAGTTACTAAAATCCTGATATCTCTTATTTCATCGACCATTAATTTCAATGAATTCCCTATATCTACTATTTTCTGAGCTTCATCTATGATAAGAAACAATTTACCGTCCAATAGTTGACGAAAATTTTCAACACTTCTTCTTGAAAACAATTCTCTTGTTGACAAATCCTCTCCATTTAACAATAAATAAGGCTCAGTGATTTCCTCTAAAATTTGATTGATTAGTACCGTTTTTCCAACTCTTCTTGGTCCAAGCAGTACTAATACTTTATTAGGTAACAAATATTCGAGTATAAGTGGCTTAATTATCCTTCCTAAATACAACATTCTTGTTTTTGAGCTAATTTACGTTAATTAGCTCAATTAAAAAACTTTATTTTGCTTAATTAGCTTTTTAGTTGATTGAAATTGTTTCATACAACGGTTTCGTAATCCACCTTACATTTACAATATTAATTTTAAACCCGCATTATGCAATAGCATTCAACTTGTTACCAAACGCCTACAGTATCATTACGTCCTAAACACGCCAAAATATTCCATTACAATCAAAAATACAAAAAACAGTCTATCTAACATTCAGTAAAAACCAACTTTAATCATCCATCCTAGCGGAACTTTTTCCCTAACTTTACTGTTAAATCACACTAAAAACAACCGTGAAGACAGAAATATTAGACTACCTAGACCACCTCGCTAAAGAAAAAGACATCAGCATACTGCTTGCGGTAGAAAGCGGCAGCCGCGCTTGGGGTTGTGCCTCAACAGATAGTGACTATGATGTGCGAATCATCTATAAGCGACCGCTCAACGAG
>CALGAW010000008.1 GCA_937959115.1 uncultured Saprospiraceae bacterium | reverse complement strand
AGACTTGGCGGGAGAAGACTCATCTGATCTGGATCGTAATCCTTAAATGTTGGTTTTCGTCGTCGCTTATTCATATCTAAAAATAATAAATGTTCAGCATTCGACAAAAAAAAGAGACTGCCTTTTGAGACAGCCTCTTTTTTTTTGTGTACCATGCACTAAAGGCTTTGTATCAAGGCACAACTCCAATAACATACTATAAGTAAAGTATTACGCTCCCAATCCTATCCATAGTATGAATCTTATTTATAGAACGCAAGATTTCCACTTTAGGGTTGTGAATAGGAATGTGAGACCATAATCTTGGTGTGATGTGAGTAACAGATTATTCTTTCTTTATGAACAATCCCATCATATGATGAAGTATTTACGTAGAACATGCAACCAGAGCTCATATTTGATAGAAATTGAGTGAGAGCAACCTCAACTAATCTGAAAAGTGTCAACATAGTGTGAATAACTATTAATTAACCAACTCGGTAAAAAGTTAATTTTGATGTACATTTGTGAAAAACATAGTTAAATGAAAAAAGTATTCTTCATCACTTTATTAATATTACCAATCGCGTTGTTTGCTGAATCTGCTAAATACGTAAATTTTTTCGAAGGAAGTCTAACCTCTGCTAAGCAAAAAGCAATGACAGAAGGAAAACTGTTTATGGTAGATTTTGTGGCGAATTATTGCTACATGTGTAAAATGATGGACGAAACTACTTTTAGAAATGAAAATGTAGTATCGTATACTGACAAAAACTATGTATCACTAAAAGTCAACGTGGATGATTTTGATGGATTTGCTTGGAAACAAAAATACAAAGTAAAAGTATTGCCTACTATACTTATTTTTAATTCAAGAGGAGACGTTGTTGGTCGATATGAAGAATCGCTCGGTAGTGCTAGGATGTTAGAAATTCTTAAAAAACACAATATATCCGAAAATAGATCCGTCCAGAAGCCTCAATATCAATCTGATAAAATAGAAGTAATCAATACACCTTCTAGTCCTCCAAAACAAGCGGAAATATTGCCTGAAGAAAATAATAGTGCGATTGGAGAAGGACTGTTTGAGTTCTCCGTTAAGAAAACCAACTCTTCTGGTTACGGATTACAAATTGGTGTTTTTCAGGATTATGCAAATGTACTTCAAGAGGTCGCAAAACTTGAATCTAAAATGAACGTTCCAGTTTTTGTCCATATCGCTAGATTAAATAATAAAGTAGTTTACAGAGTAATAGTTGGTAATTTTCCTACGATACCACAGGCTGAAAATTTTCATTCTCAAGAAATGAAAGTCAAAGGATATTCTGGATTCGTAAAAAAATTAAGTAAACTTAATTAGAAAAGCCAATATTAGCATTAGATACATCATTCTAGCAGCGTTTTAAATTCTTATTTCGTTAAATAACTAGGGCTAATTTTCCATTTTTTACTACAATTCGTATATGCTCTGCAATTAAATTGATATTTTTGCACGGCTTTTGCTATATGTACAAGTATCGTATTAAAAATGTATTATGAAATATCTAATCTCCTTTATTATACTCTGTTTTTTTTATCCCCCAATTTTTGCTCAGCTTGGCTCTTCAAGCAACTCTGATTCAAATAGTAATCTGACAATATCCAATGCGAGCGCTGACCAGTCAAATTCAAACAATCTGATAAAGTCCCTGTCTCCTATTAAGGCAGTCCCAAGCAATAAGTTTGAAACTAAAACACTTTCAAAAGTTAGTACAGAGAAAAAACCGCTGTATAGTAAGAAAGCGGAAATTGAGAAAATTCAAACGTACATTCGAAAAATAGAACTGCATATTGAAAAGAGTGAAGTCAACCATGACTCTAATCTAGAGATAAAAGAATTAAAAGTGTTATTGAAAAAATTGAACACTAAGTTGTCTGCCTTGAAGTAATATTTCCTGAATTTGGATACTATATTCTTATGAAAAAGAACCTGCCACTAATTGTAATCGCTCTTATATTTTGCATTTTTCGTGTAAATGGACAAGGAGCAACTTGTTCTGATGCAGAACCGTTCTGTACAGATTCAGGAACCACATTTCCCGCTAGTATTAATACAACAGCTGATCCAAATAATACATACGGATGTTTAGCAACTCAGCCTAATCCCGCATGGTATTATTTAGAAATTGGAACACCTGGACTAATTGAAATAACACTCACAAATTCCAATAATTTAGATATTGACTTTATTGTCTATGGACCGTTTCCTGATTTAACAACAGCAATAGGAACTTGTGGCAACCTGAATTCTACTGAAGATATATTGGCCTGTGTGCCCATTTTGGGAAGTGGTTGTCCTCAGAACCCCGCAGCATGCTCTAACGTTGGTAATGCTTGTGTTACTGGCAATGGAATTGATTGTAGCTATGATCCACAAACAGTTGAAATCGCAACAATACCGAATGGCCAAGTGGGAGAAGTTTATATCTTCCTTATTACTAATTTTTCGAACGGGCCTACTGATATCTCTCTATCTCAAACCGGAGGAACTGGGGCAACAGATTGCTCGATTATCGCACCAACATCTCCTTGTGATTGCCTAAGTGGTGTCAGCTGCGATGGAGCAACCTTCCCAGATCAAAATACAGCAGTCACTGCCCTGAATACCGTAACTGCAACTTCTTCTTTTTGTTACGACTTAACTACCCAAACAATACCAGGAGGAGATGGTAATACTTATCAATTCTGTTATCTCTATACACATGCCAGTACTGAACCGTTCTTTGCATTTTCAGGAACTAGCTTTTTTACTGGCCCAAATTCTACTAATTGTGTTGCAAACCCCAGT
This sequence comes from uncultured Saprospiraceae bacterium, assembly GCA_937959115.1. Classification (GTDB taxonomy): domain Bacteria; phylum Bacteroidota; class Bacteroidia; order Chitinophagales; family Saprospiraceae; genus JAHDHB01. The sequence continues at coordinate 12,537 of CALGAW010000008.1, read as the reverse complement.
ACAACAACGCTTGCAGCGGCATATGACCTAGGAGCATGTGGGACACCACTTTCTATTGTAAACGTAACCTCTGATGGGTGGGGCGTATATGCAGCCACGCAAGGAACAACTTATGAATTGTGCCTAGAGATTACAGGCGATACAGTAGACTGCGCAACTGAAGACATTACGGATGTCTGTATCCTTGCTCATCCTTTTACTCCTACTTGTACCTTGTTTGGGGGGAATGTAGGAACACCTTCCACCTTTGACCTTTGTTTTGAAGATCTTCCCTACACACTAACCTCTACAAACCCTGTTACTAGTCCTGCTACACCTGATGTGGTATGGGCTGTCTGGGTGTTAAGTGATCCTAATGGATTAACTGGAGTTCCTGCAGGACCAATACCTCCTGATCAAGACCCTTTAAACGGTGATCCCAACTTTCTAGGGTTCCTTCCTACAGCGGGTAGCCCAGTTACATCTACGCTGTTTTTCGATGGCGCAATACTTTATTTTGCACCAATGGTAGCTGATTTAGCTTCTCAAACGTATGACCCATTATGTACTGGTTTAGCTCCTGGTTATACAATTTATATGAATCCGCCTTTAAGCTTTAATACTGCTATTACTAATTGTAATGCAACAATTGATCTTTTAGGTGGTTATCCAACAATTAATACTGCCGTCGATTATACTTGGGAAGTTGTTGCTCCTTCAGGAACAATTACCACTGGAATGGGAACCCCAATCATATACAATTCTATGGAAGATGGTGATCATATCGTTTCCATTGTTAATGATGGGTTAGCACTTAGTCAATGCGATTTACCAAATTTTGATACGTTAAGTTTCTATGGCTGTAATTGTATGGCGAATGCTGGGCTGTTTTCAACGCCATTAGGTACTACAATTTGCAATGGCGACGCATTCTCATTACTAGGAGATGGAAGTTACTCAGGTTCTTTTGAAGATGGTGGTGCAAATGATCAAGCTCCTATTGGTGATGGCGACTTCTTTAATGGATTTGTAGTTGGCGTTTACTCGGCGCCACCCACATTGGAATTTGCCACTGCAGACCCCAATTTATTGTTTACAACAACGCCCGCGATTCCAGCTACTCCAGGTGGGCCTGTAACACCTTATACCATAACAAATACAAGCGCAGTTCTAGCAGGTGCTGGATTACTGACAAATACAACATATTATTTTACAACAGTTTATAGTTTTGATAATGATAATGGGATTTTAGGTGTTGATACTGATAATGACGGAGTTGTGGATTGTGCCGACGTAAGTATTGGTAGTGCTGTACCTGTTGTTTTTCTTGATACAATTACCGCTACATTTACACAGTCATGTAATTTAAACGGAACAGTAAGTATTGTTTATACTATAGCCGGTGGATTGCCTGCATTTGATCCTACAGAGCAATTTACAATAACAGGTGATGGTCCTGGAGGTATGGTGTTCAATAATGGAATGTACACAATACCAAATCACCCTGCAAATACCGCATTTTCGATTACTGTTACAGATGCGAACGCTTGTGTGGCAACCTTTGGAGGAATGAGCCTACCCGTGCCTATGGCAACTGTTACAAGCACGAATATAACCTGTGGAGGAACCAATGATGGGACTGCAACTGTCTCTACAACTGGTGGAGTAACACCTTATACAATTGTTTGGAGTAACAACGAAACGACCCCTACAATCACTGGTTTAGCGCCAAATACTTATAATGTTACGGTCTCTGACGTAAATGGATGTTCTTCGACAGGCTCAGTTGTTATCTCAACTGCACCTCCATTAAACGCTTCGGCTGCCTTTACTCCAGTCTTATGTAATGGAGGATCTTCTGGAACAGCAACCGTTGCAATAACTGGAGGAACACCACCGTTTGGTTATAACTGGCAACCATCAGGACAAACTATCGCTACTGCTACCGGACTTTCTGCTGGTACACACAACGTAACAGTGACAGATGCTAGTGGATGCAATGCTACAGCGCTTGTCTTGGTTACCGAACCAAGCGGATTAGGTGTCACTACCAACTCTTCAGATCCAAGTTGTTTTGGCTCAAATGATGGTTCATATACAGCATTAGGGAATGGAGGAACAATGCCGTATTCTTACTTATGGAGCAATGGCGCAACTACCCCAGGGATCTCCAATTTAACCGCTGGTCTATACTGTGTTACCGTAACAGATAACAATAATTGTAGCGCAGTTGCTTGTAACACACTAACAAATCCACCTGTTTTAACGAATACCTTAACAGTGACAGGTAATGCTAGTTGTAATGGAAGTACAGATGGTTCGATTTCGGCTAATGTTGGAGGAGGAACTACACCTTATACTTTTGTTTGGAACCATAATCCGACTCTTAATGGACCAATAGCCTCAAATCTTAATCCAGGCACCTACAATTTAACGGTTTCTGATGCGAATGGTTGTATTCAAACTGCCACTGCCACTATAAACGCTTCTATTACCATTGCTACAAATGGATTTGCAAATGATGCCAATTGTTTTGGTGAATCTTCAGGTAGTGTTATTCTTATGCCTACTGGAAGTCCTGCAACTCCTTATGTCTATAATTGGAATCCTAATGTATCCACAGCAAGTACAGCTACGGGTCTAACTGCTGGAACTTATGAGGTAACTGTAACTGATGGAAATGGTTGCTTTACGACGGCAGCTTATAATGTCAATCAACCTATACAGATTTCAGCTACATTTACAGTGAACTTAAATATTAGCTGTGCTGGCTCAAGTGATGGGTCTTTATTGGTAAATCCAACTGGTGGTAGTGCACCCTACTCATACCAATGGGGTGCAAATTCAGGAAATCAAACAACACAACTTGCTAACAACCTTCCTTCTGGGATACATACAGTAACTATAACTGATGCTAATGGTTGTTCACTATCTGCTGGAACAGTTTTGGCAGACCCTACACCAATTAGTTTAACTTCTAGCGTTAACAATAATGTATTGTGCAATGGATTAGAAAATGGAAGTGCAACAATTACTCCGAATGGAGGAAGCCCAATCTATAGTTATCAATGGGACTTGACTGCAGGTAATCAGACAACAGCAACTGCAACGGGCCTTGCTGCAGGACCACATGACGTTACGGTAACAGATATGAACGGTTGTAGCATATCGACTTCTGTGATTATCACAGAACCAACAGCATTAAACCCTTCTATATCTATCAATAATAACATTTCTTGCTTTGGATTAAGTGATGGCTCCGCTACCGCAAATGCTGTTGGTGGAGTTCCTGGATATACTTATCTGTGGAGTAATTCTGCAAATAATCAAATCACTCAAACTGCAATTAATCTTCCTGCAGGTCTGCATACTGTTACAGTAACTGATGCGAATGGATGCACAGAGACTGCTTCGACAAGCTTAAACTCACCCCCACAACTTAACTTGATCGTAACGATAGTCAATGGTGTAACCTGTTTTGGAGGCAATGATGGCACAATCCAAGCCAACCCTTCTGGAGGAACACCATTCCCTGGTGGAATCTATAATTACCAATGGAGTACAAATGCGAATGGACAAACGAGTCAAACTGCTTCCAATTTAACCTCCGGAACCTACTCAGTAACGGTTACAGACCAAGGTGGTTGTACAATTACTGGAAGTGTTGTGTTAAACAGTTCTCCTCAATTAATTGGTTCCGTTTCATTAGACAATAATGTTAGTTGTAATGGCGGTGCTGACGGTCAGGCAACAGCAACTGCAACAGGTGGTACACCATTCCCCGGTAGTGTCTATGGATATGAGTGGAGTGCCAATGCCAATAGTCAGATTACACCAACAGCGATTAACCTCCCAGCAGGTTTGTACAATGTGACGATTACAGATGCTCTAGGATGCTCGATCGTAGAAACGATAACAATTACACAACCATTACCGTTAACCGTTTCATTGACGAATACAAATGATCCGCTTTGTTTTGGTGATGCTACTGGTTCTGCTACTGCTCTACCAGTAGGTGGAACTCAACCATACAATTATTTCTGGTCAGTGAGCGGAGAAACAACACAAACTGCATCAGCCTTAATATCAGGAACACATGTGGTATTTGTCTCAGATGCTAATGGGTGTCAAACTTCTGCATCTTTAACACTTGGACAGCCATCTGAATTGCAGATTATTAGTATCAATGGTATAGATCCGCTTTGTACTGGTGAGTCAAATGGTTCTGCCACAGTTATACACCAAGGAGGAACCCCACCAATTACTTACTTATGGAGTAACGCCCAGGTCACTCAAACCGCGTATAACCTAGATGCAAATAGCTATACGGTTACTGTGATAGATGGAAATGGATGTACTTCTGTTGGAGGGGTATCCTTAGTAGATCCAACACCAATTACGTACAATATTACAACCACAGAAACCAGTTGCTCCGATGCTAGCTCCTGTGACGCACAAGCAACCCTTACTGTCAGTGGTGGCGTGGGCGGATATACTATTGTATGGGACAATGGATCTGTTGGACTGAATGCTCAATTCTTATGTCAAGGACCTCACTTTGCAACAATAACAGACGGTAATGGGTGTACTGAAATTGTCTCCTTCAGTATAAACGCAGCACCAGCATTATTGCCTGGAAACGTCGTGGCTACTCCTGTAAACTGTTATGGAGGAAATGATGGATTTATTCTGGTCGAACCTGTTGGAGGAACGCCGCCATATAATTTTAATTGGTATGATCCAGTTGGATTATTAATTATGACAAATTCTGGCCCATCCTCTACGGTAACCAATTTGTCAGCAGGAGTTTATACAGTAATAATCACAGATGTAAACAATTGTACAATTGCACCGTTCCCTATTACCTTGAATGAGCCAATCCAAGCATTGACAACTGATACAATTGCTGTCTCAGATGCAAGCTGCTATTTGTCTAATGATGGAACCATTACGGTGGTTCCTGCTGGAGGAACTCCAAGTTATACTTATCAATGGGATGGAAATGCAAACGGCCAAACAACACAAACTGCACTAAATCTTTCCAATGGAACTTATGCTGTTACGATCACGGATGCAAATGGTTGTTCCATTATAGAGTCTGCAACAGTGAACCAGCCTTCAGCATTACAAGCGACTGCAGTATCTGATTCTACGGTTTGCTTTGGAGATGCTAGTGGCTCAATTGCAATACCAACAACACAAGGAGGAGTGCCACCTTACTTATATTCGATTGACGGAATTAATTTCTATCCTGATACATTATTTAGTGGTCTCGAATCTGGGAATTATACGATTTACGTTGAAGATGCCAATGGGTGTCAATTTATGTTAAGTGAATACCTTTATGGTCCTCCTGAGATTTTGTTAGAAATCTTTTCTACCGCAGTTGATAATGTCATTATTATGGGAGATTCAACAACGCTTAATCCGCAATCGAATATCGATTTAATGGACTCTACCTTGGTATTTACTTGGACGCCGCCCAATGATTTGTCCTGCACAGACTGTTTAAATCCAGTTGCTTCTCCTTTTGAAACAACTACTTATACGCTTACAGTAGAAGATACAACTGCTTGTTCTGCAACAAATGAAATTACGATAACGGTGGATAAACAAAGACATTTCTTTGTGCCTAATGTATTTACACCTAATGGAGATAATATCAATGATATTTTCTATCCATTCGGAAGTCCTTCTATATCGAATGTTCGAAAAATGCTTGTTTATGATCGATGGGGTGAATTAATGTTCCAAAATGAGAATTTTAGTCCAGATTCACCAACAAATGGTTGGGATGGTACATTCAAAGGATTGGATATGGATGCAGGTGTGTTTGTATACTATATTGAGATAGAATTCCTTGATGGCTTAGTTGAAGAGTTTACAGGTGATGTAACACTTGTCAGATAAACTCACTTTGAAAATAGTTATACAGCTTATGACTTGTAGGAGTTATAAGCTGTTTTTTTTAATTGGGAATATTTATTTATTTAAAAGCCTAGAAAAACCGACCTTTCATTAGATACTCCTGAACATACTCAGGTACAGCACTCTCAATGTTGAGCATCCCCCTTGAATATCCAGTGTCGTAGAATTTCACCATGTCAGCCTCTGTGAAATATTGATAGGTATCTCGAATGTCTTCAGGCGTGTCGATAAAGGAAATGTTTGGTCCACGGCCCATGGCTCTGAACGTAGTTTCTACCAAATGATAAAAAGTAACGGACATGCCATTACCTACATTATACAAGCCACTCTCTGGTAGGGTTTCGAATAAATGCTGGCAAACACGTAGAACATCTTTTACATAAATGAAATCTCGTTGTTGTTCTCCATCAGCAAAATCAGGGCGATGCGAACGAAACAACTTCATTCCTCCTGTATCTAGAATTTGGTTGTAACATTGAAACACAACAGATGCCATCCTTCCTTTGTGATATTCGTTGGGACCATAAACATTAAAAAACTTCATGCCGTACCAGTTAGGGGGCGTGTCAGTTTGTAGCAATGCCCATTGATCAAAGTCATTTTTACTCACACCATAAGGATTCAGCGGTTTGAGCTTAGAAGGCAATTCATGGCTATCTAGATAACCGAGCTTCCCATCTCCGTATGTAGCAGCACTTGAAGCATAAATCATAGGAATCTGATGTTCCGTACACACTTGCCAAACTGCCTTCGTATAATTGAGATTGAGCGTATCGAAAATCGCAGTGCTTTGTTCTGTTGTATCGGTTCTTGCACCGAGATGAAACACCGCTTGCACATTGGTCGCATGGCGATTAAACCATTCATTGATAAACACTTGACGGTTGACCCGATCTAGGACTTTTTTTCCTTCAAGATTATATAGTTTATCCGCTCTAGTAAAGTCGTCAACCGCAATAATATCCTTATATCCAGCTTTGAGTAGCCAAGAGACCAAGCAACTTCCGATGAATCCAGCCGCTCCTGTTACAACAATCATCTATCCGTATTTTTCTTTAAATGCAAGGGCTCCACCAAGTAGATTTCTGACATTTTTGAAACCATGTTGTAGCATAATAGCTTTAGCACTTGCTGAACGAGCACCTGATCTGCAATGCACAACAACTTCAACATCTTTCTGGTCTTCAAATTCGTTTAAACGAGCTTCAAACACACCAAGTGGTACTAGTTCTGCAGCCAAGTTGTATTCTTGAAATTCAGCTGGTTCACGGACATCTATGAAGAGAAATTTGTCCTTGTTATCCAATTTTTCTTTTAATTCTTCTACAGTTATATCTGCCATTTGCCCTATTTTTTATAAACATTCTTCTTTACGCTCCTTGCTCAACCACAATCGTAGAGGTTGGCCCGAAAGCATTGTCCCTTTTTCTTTAAAACTAGGAGATTGACGGGTGATAAATGCAGCGGTAGTATCTTGCAATTCTCCTTCTATGACAAGCTTCCCGACCTTCAATCCATAATTTCTAATAGTGAATTGTGCTTCATCAAGTGTTTGGCACTTTACATTGGGAATTGCTACATAAAACCCACTAGCTCTAGCTACAACTAAGGAGATTTCACTCCCCTTCGGTAAACGAACTGGTGGATCTTTTTTACTTTTGTTGGGCTGTTTTAACTCCTCTCCTTTATGCTTCACTTTCAGCACCGTATTCTTTGCTCGATCTGGTTGGTATTCCACCTTCTTAGCGATTTTAAAACCTCGAACCTTACAAATTCGCTTTACAAAGCCGATGTCTTTTCCCCAAATATCAGGTAAGTTGATCAAAGGTGGGGTGGAAGCATTCACCGTAAGGTATACCTGTCGATTACGTTTTACTTTTGACTTCGGTGGAGGATCCTGATCCAAAACAGTTAAGGGATCTTTATTTGGATGATACATTGAATCTATCAATTGGTATCTAAAACCATCATTTTTTAGGAGCTCCTCAGCATCAGCAAGAGATTTTTCTCTATAATCGGGCAACTCGATTGCTTGTCCGTTCCTAGTATAAATGCTTAATGATTTCAAGGACAAGAAACCCAGTGCAAAGGTGATAAGCATGGCGATTGCAAAATTTTTAAGAAAAAGTCTACTTGTTATGAAGTACACCGTTTCTTTAAAGAAATTAAGAATCTTGGGCAATAGATTTTTCATTAAGTCCGAATTCTAAAATTTTATCAATAAACCCGTAAGGTTTATAATTATTAATTGCTGATTGGTGGAATATACAAGTAGCAGGTGTCATTCCAGGTAGCGAATTGACCTCAATGATAATGGTTTCAGCTATATTGTCGTCGAATATTCGAACAAAAGCATCGATACGTGCATATCCCTTTACATTCAATATTTTCGCTGCCTTTTCCAGCGTACCTTTTACCTGAGTTGCAATATACGTATATTCTTTTTCATTACTAGAGAATCGAGCAGGTGTTATATTCTGACCTTCTCCTGCAAGAAATTTTTCTTCCAAGGATAGAATTGCAGAGTTGGAAAGTGCTTCTGAAGGCTCAAATACCTCATATCGAACTTCATTTCCATCATAATGCGTTAACAGACCTCCAGTAATTTCTAGAAAGCGCTCAGCACCTTCTGCTTGGATTAACGCTTCTATCAATGCAACAGTCTTGTTCGGGAACTCTTCCTTTGGCAACAGCCCTAATATCGCTGCATCTTCCTGTGATAAATCTTCTGTATCTCGAAATATCGCGCTAAAATAAGCCGACAATTCTGCTTTAGACTTAATCAGTTTAACTGCAGAGCTACAACCGTCATCAAGCGGCTTAGCAATTAGCGGATAACTGAATTGAGCTTCAATATCCTTTATTGCTTTCGAAGCGTTACTCTGATAATCAGTTTTTTGAACAAGTGCCTGATCCGTTACGGTAAATCCGTGCTTCTTTAGCCTTTGGAGTGTCTCATACTTATTTATTGTTACTGAAGCTGAGTCTGGTGGAGAGCCGTTGTAAGGAACACCGATGGACTCTAGACGCTGTTGCAACGTTCCGTCCTCACCAGGTCTACCATGCAAAGCAAGAAAGACGCCCTCTACCTTATCTTTAAAATCTTCTAATTGCCAACTATTGGGTTCAAACACTACAAAAGAAGAGGCATATTTATCGGTTAAGGGCTTACAAATTCCCTTAATTTCTTCTATAACTTCATGCTTCTTGTAATTAAAAACTTTATCTCGAATATCATCCGCATTATCTTTTAACAACAGATTTATAGGTAACTGAAAAAACTGATAATCAGAGGAAGATCCAGTCAAAAAAACGGGGATTGGCTCATACTTATCTGAACTAGCAAGTTTCTCAAAAATATTCCGCCCACTCTCTACACTGATATGGCGTTCAGATGAATAACCACCTAGCACTACGGCTATTTTCCGCTTGCTTTTACCTGCTGTTTTAAGTGATACAATTTGCTTGTCGAGTGTTTCCAGTAGTTTATTATAATGATTCTTTTCCCTTGAGGTGATCATCCGTTCTTTTAAAGAAGTTCGTATGATATAAGTAAGGAATTGTGAAGGGTTTAAGCCAATTTCAGCCGCTTGATGAAAGAAAAATGAAGAAGGCAACATTCCTGAAGTCGTATTGGGATCATTTAGATAAATTCGTCCATCAGCCTTGATAAACCCGTCTATTCTTGCATAAGTGTTGAATTCCAGATAATCGAATAAGCGTTCACATTCCTGTCTAATGGCATTGATTTTCTCCTTGGGTAATCGAATCGGAGTTTCCTTTCTTGACAATCCAGCCAGATATTTAGAACGGTAATCAAACACTTCTTTTCCTTTGATGATTTCAGTGGGAGGAAGGGCAACTGCTGTATGATCTTCATTTTTCATTACAATGCAAGAAAACTCCTGCCCATCAATAAATTCTTCAAGGATAACTGTTGTTTCTGTCTGATGTCCTTCCAGTATAATATGTTGATCATTCTGAGAAAAAGAATCATTTAAAAACGTTAGTAATTCCTCAGGGTGATAAATCGTTTTATCTGCTACATCTAAAGGAAATCCAACCCCTTCACGAATGTCTGCTACGGATTTTATGTAAGCAACTTTATCTTCATCAGATTTAGTTTTCCAATCGAGCGCCTTAACTTTTTCTATGAAGAATGCCTCATCAATCACTTGTTCAAATCGCTCAAATCCTTCTTGTTGGTTAATAATAGCTACGCCTATAGAAGAGCCCTGGTTGGCCGGTCTTATTACAAGCGGAAATCCAATCAAGCCACTCATCTCTTTATAAAGCTGGTTCCGATTAAAAGCAGAGGAAGTCCACTGAGTTCTTGAAATCTCTTTTACGATTGGGCAATTGAAATTTGCTTGCTCCATAAGTTTTTTCTGAAATGCTTTATCCATTCCAATAGAAGAAGCCTTTATGCCAGAACCAGAGTAGGGAACCTTGAGCATTTCCAGTAAGCCTTGAATCTGACCATCTTCACCAAATTCACCGTGCAATGCTAAAAACGCAAAGTCTATTAAGCTAGGAAGTGCTGTAAGTTGAACCGGTTTACCAACTTGACTGATAAGTGTTTGCTGTTGTTCACTGGAAAGGTTCTGAATACTTTCCAGATAGATCTGAAAATTGTTTGGTGATTCAGGTAAACTCGTTATTGGGGGATAAAAATCCCGTATCGTTCCTTTGTAGATATACTGCCAATCTAACTGAATAATATTTAGCTTACTATCAACAAATAGAGGTACCACTTCAAACAGTGATTTGTTCAGATTGTCATACACTGTTCTGCCACCTGCAAATGAGATTTCTCGTTCTCTAGAAGAGCCCCCAAAAAAGATTCCTACTTTCATTGCCGCAAAAATAACTAATTTTCTGATATTGATAGAAGATATGATTAGATAGTAAGCAGTGTAACTTAAATGTGTTTAAATTACATTAATCAGTGATCTCTTCATACAATGCTTTGGCGATAAGATGCACTGAATCTATGGCTAGTACTTTCTTTAAATTTTTCCTTGCAAGTTTTATATCGTGAATATAGTTTAGGATGAATAGACAATATTCCATCAAAATATCGATATCAGTATCGTTATGTTTCAGATATTGTTCATAATAATGCTTCATCTTACCGTAATCATTATAAAATTTTGTTGCCAGCTGCATATAATTGATTAGGTAGCTTTTGTTTTCTGGCTCACTATCAAGCGCTTGCTCATAGAAGGCTTTTCCTAATTCGTGGTTCCCAAGTGCCTCCATGTAAAATTCAGCCAATGTGCCGAGTAAAAATGAATGATGAAATTTACTACCATTCAAGCCTTTTAGAAATGTATTAAGTGCAAGCGTATGTTTGCCCTGATCCTCCCAGCAAATCCGACCAAGTATAGTAAGAGCGTATTGATTAAACGGATCAATATTCAAAATACAATCGATATAGTACTTACTTTCTTCAACGTTGTCAAGGAAAAAGTAATAGACATAGGCAAGTCGCACTAAAACAATAATTTCGTCTGGATTAATCGCAGCAGCTAGTTTATAGTGCTTTATTGCTTCATCATGGTTAAGTATAAATTCTTCATTCACAAAACCTATTTCCAATTGTCCTTGAAATGAGTTTGGGTTTAGCTCCAGTATTTTATTTAAAAGCACTAATGACTTGTCGTACTGTTTTTTATGTTGGAAAATTCTCGAGAGAAGTATATTCGCATTTTCATCTTCTTTATTTACAGCTATAAAAACTTCAAGTAGCGATTGAGCAATCTTATGATTTATCTTACGATCAACAAATAAGTTAGATATTTCAAGATAAGTCCTCGAATACAAATCGCTTTTAAGGATAATTGGTTCATATAATTCCCTAAATGGCTCATATTTCTCATAGGCATTCATCAAGACCTCTTCATCAATTTCTTGATCTCCTTCCAATATTAATCGAAGAAAATCAAGATTCTTTTTGTTCATTTTAATCTCTCCCTTAGAAAGAACATTTTCTAGTAATTTTGACACTTTTTTACGAATAGTAATCGTAGGGTGTAGCGCATTTACTATAGTAAGTTGTAAAATAAACTGAGGTACAATTTCTTGATGCTTGTCTAGAAAATCCAATACCTCTTCCACCTCTGACTCAATATCAGACAACAATCGTTGCTCAATGACAATATTACCCTCTTCAATAATTGACATGGTCTTTTCAATTTAAACACGTTAAAACTACAAAAAAAATAATTGTCAATATTTAATGATAAGAAATGATTTACTATTGCATTCGTGTGATGATTTCTATAAAAAGACAAAATCCTATACCACTGCGAACAACATCCGTTTCATATGCTAAGGTGTAAACATTCATATACTAAGGTGTAAACATAGGAAAATGGAGACCTCATCCATCTAAAGTGTTGAAAGCACGACATTATAATAGACTGACTTCCTTCCTCGGCTTAAACCTTAGGGGAAACAGAAGGGGGCAACACCAACATTCACGGTATAAATTAAGTCCTACCTCTTGCTTTTTACAGCAAAATATTACGGATACAAGCTGCGTCACCAGTGGTTCCGAGCAAGACTATTAAATTATTTCAATTTTTTGTTAAAAACAGTTGCATGGTAAGAAAATGTTTTCTACTT
>CALGAW010000007.1 GCA_937959115.1 uncultured Saprospiraceae bacterium | reverse complement strand
GATCTAGAAGGAGCTCCTGCTGGTACATGTCAAATCTGGGTAATTTCCTGGAATGGTACGCTTACGGGTGGTGCTCAAGGCACAAATGTAAGTGGAATTTCAAGTGATCAATGTTTTGAATTGAGTAATCCAATTGATGTTATACGTGAAACTTGTTCATGTATGGCTGATGGAGGGACCATATCTACTTCAGTTGGTACTTGTGATCTGCCTTGGACAGCACCTGATATCAGTTTTACTCGTCAAAGTTTTAATTGGGTTTCTAATCCAATAGATATTTCATGTGCTGCGAATACAATAATTTCGATGGATATTGAGGGAATCTCACCTCAAGCAATGGAAGCTGCAGATTTTTTAAATATCTATTATCAATTAGATGGTGGAGCTCAAGTCCCTATTTCTGAAAACAACGATGGGTTTGCATTAAAAACTGTTTCAGCAACTGTTTCTGGTAGCAGTTTAGTCCTTATTGTGGATGGAAGAAATAGTTGGTTCGATGAAACCTATAATGTTACCAATATTCTAGTAGAAGAAAAAGGGCCATCTACTTCAACCTCTGTAACCGTTTGTGCACTTGATGGAATTCCGGATGTAGTTGATGCTGTAACTGGAAATGATCAGTCTGGAGACGACTATGGTTGGCTAATTACGGATGCGGCAACAGGGACGATCTTATCTCCTGGAGTTGTTGCTCTAAATTCGCCTACATTTTCTCCTGATTTAGAGGGCGCACCTGAGGGCACTTGTCAAATTTGGGTGATCTCATGGGATGGAAATCTTATGGGTGCAATTCAAGGGAATAACGTATCGGATATTTCCAGCGATGAGTGTTTTGATCTCAGTAATCCAATTGATGTTGTTCGGGAAGATTGCTCGAACTCAGATTGTTCTCTTGTTGACAGCAATGATTTTGAAGCAGGGTTTGGAATTTGGAATGATGGTGGATCTGATGTAAGAAGAAACGCAGCAGATGCTCCTTTTGCTAATGGTACATATGCAATCAGACTTAGAGATAATTCTGGTTTTAACAGTTCCATGTTTACAGATGTTCTTTCCCTTGGAGGAATACAGGAAGTCACAGTAGATTTCTCTTATTATCCTCGTTCTATGGAGCCAGGCGAAGACTTCTGGTTCGATGCTTCGGTAGACGGAGGTTCCACATGGATTCAACTTAAAAACTGGGTTAGTGGAGTAGATTTTGTTAATGATCAACGTTATGCTGGAACGGTTACAGTTATAGGTAATTTCACGAACGCTACACGATTTAGATTACGAAATGATGCATCTAATAATGCTGATCTCGTTTATATCGACGATGTAAGCATTACTGCGTGTATGACTCAATCCGATTACCTTGATGCAGTTGAAATGGAAAATAAATCGATAAGAGTCAATCCGGAAATCACTCCTGTTGCTAATGTAAAGGTGTTCCCAAATCCAGTAAGTGAAGATTTGACCATTCAATTTGAAGCAGTAGAACTAGATGAAGTTCAGCTGATGATTGTTGATTTTATCGGGAAAGTTGTACATCAGGAGGCAGTTGCAATTATTGACGATAAACAACAGGTTCAATTTGATACTTATAATTTGGTTCCAGGAGCTTACTTTGTATATTTAGTAAGCGGAAAAACAAGAGTTGTTAAGAAGTTTATTGTTGCTCGTTAAGAGTTAAAACATTGATTTATATAGGAAGGGCTCACTCAGAAATGTGTGAGCCTTTTTTACGCTTCAACGCCGCAACACCTACAACATTACTGGTCAGTTTACCTATGTTCTCTGGCGACATCTTCGATCAAATCACTTGTTTTCTAGACCTAAAGAATATTATTGTTCAAGAATCGGTATCCAGATTTCTTCTTCTGAATTTGGGTCGTTATTTAGATAATTTTCTCCTAGCACCTCAAAATGTGGTCTGTTGTCAATTTGATAGGATGAGTTTGGTAACCACTTCCAAAAAATATACTGAAAAATAGAAGGGTCTGAACTCAAACCTTTATAGTCGAAAACCGCATAAAGTCCTTCTTTTAAGGTAAAAGCATCCAGCCCATTAGGAAGGTTTTCAAAATCTTTTACTTCAACAGTAGCCCATTTTTCAAATTCAATATCAGGATTGAAATTGTTATAGTACAAAGGAGGATAAATTTGCATAGAAATCCTGTCCACAGATACTCTATTTTTAATGTGTTTAATTTTAGGACCAAAATTTCCCCAAAGTTCACCTGTTTTATTGTTGGTCAGACTCATTTTTAGCTTGTATCCAGTTAGTCTTTTTTCTTTCAATCGTTCAATTCTTGGTTCCATTTTTGAATTTTAGGTGTTTAACTGAATTGCTTTTCTGCTTATGCGTACACGTCGCATCTTCAATGCTTGATCTTTCAAGTTTCAGAATATTTTTTCAATTGATAAATTGAATAGAGTCCAATTACACATTCAGCTACGAGTCCAAAAATAAATCCACCAGTTGGCACACCATCTATGAGAATGCTCAAAATTCGCCCGACAGCAAGCCCTAGCATAAACAATATAGTTAATTGAGTAGCGATTTTCCAATAATCAGTTTTCCAAACACCTAGCGCCCATACGAATGAAATTGCTAGATATAACCCCATGACTGCCTTCAGCATATTAGAAAGATCAATGGTGTTGACTTGGATGTCTACTCGTTGCTCTAGGATGGTAGGGGAACCGTAAATAAAGGCAACTGGTACTACAATTGAAAGAGAAACAAGAAGGTGTAGGTTTTTGAGGATCCAGTTTGAGTTATTCATTAAGCAGAGTTTCGACTAGCGTTTATATTTCCATACAGTGACCGAACGACTAATTTTTCATAAAGGGCATTGTTCTTTTCATCGACATTCAAGTTTAACATCTGTAACGCGTAATGTTGAATCAGAAGCAATGGTCTTACAATCTCTTCTCGGATCTCTATTGACTCTTTAGATCTTGATTCTGTTTCCATTAACTCAGAAAGGTTGGTGATGGATAAAATCATTTTAATACTAAGCGCATATTCGTCATATAGCAACTGCCAAAATTCGCCATAGTCTGCATTTGATTTCATGTAGGAAGTCAATTCGAAAAAACACTTTGTAAGAGACATCATGCAGTTGTCTATCAAGGTTTTAAATAAAGGCACCGTTTTGTAAAGCTGTTGAAGTTCTTCAGCTCTTCCTGCATCGTTGAGTGTTTTAAGAGCTGTACCTACTCCGAAATATCCTGGGATGTTCTGTTTCAGTTGAGACCAAGATCCGACATAAGAAATGGCTCTTAAATCACTTAATGTCAGCTTGCTGGATTTGTTTCTTTTTCCAGGACGACTACCGATTTTTGTTTTGCCATAAAATTTTAGCGTTGTCATATTTTCTAAGTAGGGTAGAAACTTAGGATGTTCTTTTAAGCTGATGTATTTTTTGAAGCTCAATTCACTTAATTCTTCGAAGAGCGCATAGTTGGTGTCAGAAATTTTTGTTTTGCCATCTGCTGAGAGGCTACTGAGCCCAGAAGAGATCATTTGCTCCGCATTAAAGGCGAATTTCTCACTTGTCCCATAAGTGCTCGTAATTGTTTGCCCTTGGATGGTTAATTGGATATCACTATTCGCCATCTCAGGGCTCCTTGCGGCATAAAAGTTAAACGTTTTTCCACCACCGCGAGCAGGCGGTCCGCCTCTTCCATCAAAGAAAGTTGCAGTTAGATCATATTTATTGCTTAGCACAGAGAGTCGTTGTTTACATTTGTAAATCGACCAATTTGCTTTTAGATAGCCACCATCTTTTGTTCCATCAGAAAAGCCGAGCATGATGGTTTGTTTCTTCTTTCTGGTTTCTAGATGCGTGAAGTAGGGTTTTATCTCATAAAGTTGCTGCATCACAGATTCACTGGCATCCATTCCATACATTGTCTCAAAAAGAGGGATGAAATCAAAGTTAAATACCTCGGTTTTGTGGATCCATCTAAACAAACCATAAATATTGAGTATGTCGAATATGTTTTCAGAATTACTGACAATATATCGATGGCATCCTAGCTCGCCATTTAGTTCTTGCAACGCTGGTAACTGTTGGATGTTAAGGAACGTATCTAGTACCAAGCCATCAAAATTCTTGTAATCAGGCATTTCGACCATCTCCTTGGTTAGCAGCTCAATCAGGTTGGCTTCTTCTAATTCGTCTAATGAATCCGTGATCAGCCCATTTGCAATCAGAATTTGAGTAATGCATTCAGTATGCACGCTACTATCTTGTCGAATATCTAAAGAGGCAAAGTGGTTTTTGAATACCTTTACTTTGGTGATGACCTTCTCTAGTTCTTCCAAATAAAGCCCCTTGTATTTATCGGTCAACAGAGCCTTAACCTGTTCAAAAGTAGTCAGCAATGTCTTATAGTCTATAAGCACCACTGCATTAAACATTGCTTTGTAAAGCGCTCCTTGGATACTGACTAATTCATGCTCGATTTCTCTAAAGGTTAGCATAGACGCAAGTGACTTCACATCATGGTAATAACACTTCATTAAAGTCATTCTCAACTCATCCAAAACCTGTTTGGTGGTCTCATGTGTGACATACGGATTCCCATCTCGATCACCACAAGGCCAAAACCCAAGCATCACTAATTCTTCGTTATCCAATTCTGGATACGTTGTATTGAGTCTAAACATGAGGTCTCCAATCGCCTTATAGAATTCGTATCTACAGATATGAATGATGTTTTTGGCTTCTTCAAGTGGGGTTGGGGAATCTGTGTTGACAAGACTTGTCAAACCTAGTTGATGGAGTAGGGCATCTACCTTATGCACTTCGTTATTCTGTAATTGTTTCCTTAGTCTTGAAATAATGTCTAGGACTGGAGGCCTATAAAACTGTGTTGGATGAGCTGTAAACACAATTCTCACTGAAAAGTCATTGAGCATTTGCATCACCTTTTGACGTTCTTCACTTGTCTTGCTATTACTGACTAGTGTGTCCACTAATACAGAATCTTGATCCTCTAGATCATAAGGAGATATACAATCTTCAATACTATCAAACAATACGATTTGCCGTTCAACATATTGAATCACTTTGAACATGAAATCCATTTTGTCTACTGCAATCAGGTCTTTATAATCCTCAAAAAACTCATCGACTATTGTAATCGGTTCTTTTCCTCTTTTTAAAAGGATCTTAGCAGCTTTTCCTAGTATTGGTATTAGATCACCAATCTGATTTGCTCCTTCATAGTTTAGATTGAGAAAAAGCGCATTATATATTTGGAATTGT
Organism: uncultured Saprospiraceae bacterium; assembly: GCA_937959115.1. Classification (GTDB taxonomy): domain Bacteria; phylum Bacteroidota; class Bacteroidia; order Chitinophagales; family Saprospiraceae; genus JAHDHB01. The sequence continues at coordinate 156,978 of CALGAW010000007.1, read as the reverse complement.
TTCTTTAGATTAAACTTCATGGGAGAAATGTAGTTTATTTTTTTTAATTTTTGCATCAATATGCAATTTGTTTTTGCAAAGTTTCTACTTGTTAGATGACAACTGATGCAGATGTATCTCTGTTGGATGAATGAAATAGAAGATAAATAGATTTTATATTTTTATTGTACAAGGATAAGTCTAAGTAGTTCAGTGCTATAGTTGTGAGAGGCAATGTTTATGTCTCAATTTTCCACTATTTAGTTTCAATTCCGCTTTGAAAGCCCTATATTTATATCATCCCTTCTAGACAATGTACTACCCAAGCATATGACCAGAAATAGCTGGTTTCTAATTCCTTATCAAATTCAATGTAACGTCTCAGTTTCCATAAAGTGCTTCAAGAATGGTGATAAGTTATTAAAATAATGAACGAACTAAATGACAGCTTTCACAATGAAAATAGCAGTATTAATCCACCTATTTCTTGCCTTGTTTTTATTTCAGTTAAAGGCTCAAACGATTGTAAGAGGACCCTATCTCCAAAAAGGAAGCGAAACAAGCATCACTGTTAAATGGAGAACCAGCGTTGCCACAGAATCAAAGATAGATTATGGGACAAATCTTAACAATCTAAATCAAACGGTGAATGATAACACAGCTAAAGTAGATCATGAGCTAGAAATTAATGGGCTGTCTCAAGATACAAAATACTTTTATAGAGTGGCCAATACAGCAGGTATCCTAATGCCAGCCTCCAGTGATCTTTACTTTAAAACACACCCCACAATAGGCACAGTTCAACCGATTAACGTATGGGTACTCGGAGATTGTGGTACAGGCAACAGCAATGCTAGAAGTGTTAGGGATGCCTATTACAATTATGCAGGAAACGGACACACGGATGCCATTTTAATGCTTGGGGATAATGCATACACTGATGGAACGGATGCTGAATACCAAATTGGTGTTTTTGAGAACATGTATGAGGACAAACTAAAAAATACAATTCTTTGGTCATGCATTGGAAATCATGAACGAGTTAATCAATCTGGCGCCTATTTTGATATTTTTACGCTCCCGACATCTGGTGAATCTGGAGGTTTAGCTTCTGGGACTGAATCTTATTATTCCTTTGACTACGGAAACATCCACTTTATCTGCTTAGATTCCGATGCTTCTGACCGAAATGTTGGCGGTCCAATGTATGTCTGGGCGGAAAACGATATCCAAAACACCACACAAGATTGGATTGTGGCATTTTGGCATCATCCGACTTACACCAAAGGAACGCATGATTCTGACACAGAAAGCAAGTTAATAGATATGCGGGAAAATTTAGCTCCAATGCTAGAGAATAACGGTGTCGATCTGATACTTTCGGGCCATAGCCATACCTACGAGCGATCTTATTTTTTAAAGGGTCATTACGGTATGTCAACCTCATTTAATGCGAACACTCATACCGTAGGTGCAAATGGAAATGGGGATGGTCAGTTAGATGGTGATGGCGCTTATCTTCGAACAACAAACGGCAATGCGCAAAACGATGGGGCGGTTTATATTACTGCTGGTAGCTCAGGTAAAACAGGGAGTGGGACGTTAGATCATCCAGCTATGTTTTATTCTGTTAGTGAACTAGGCTCGTGTGTCCTGGAAGTTGATGGCAATGAAATGAATGTAAAATTCCTTAGAGACAATGGCGTTATTGAAGACTATTTTACCATTCGAAAGGAAGCGATTAATTGTACACTTGGAGCACCTTGTGACGATGAAGATCCATACACTACAAATGATGTTTATACCAATGATTGTTTTTGTGTTGGCACCGTGATTGGAGGATCTGCATGCGTTAAAATAACCAATGGAGCAGATGATGTTGAGGAAAATAGCGCTGGGGTGGTAGATGCTACTAGTACAGACCTTGAATTGGTTGAGGATGCTGGAATGAAACAAAAAGTTGGATTACGCTTTAATTTGATAGATGTACCCCAAGGAGCTAATATTACCCAAGCCTATCTACAGTTTACAGTAGATGAACCGAATTCGGACGTGACCAACCTAGTTGTTAGTGGTGAAGACACAAACAACGCTGTTCCATTTGCAACAACAAATTTTGAATTAACAAACAAAACAAAGACATCCGCTACAGTCAATTGGTCGCCCCCTGCTTGGACAACCGAAGGTGCGTCGGGCCTTGATCAGCGAACCCCAGATCTCTCTAGTATCCTTCAGGAAATTGTAGACCGGCCAGGATACAGTCAAAATAACTCTATTGCCTTGTTTGTATCAGGCACTGGAGAGCGCACTGCAGAATCCTATAATGGATCCTCTTCAGCTGCCCCACAACTATGTATTAACTATACTACTGCAGCAGGTTGCCCAACGATGGGCTTGCCTTGTGATGACGGACTAGCGTGTACAGTTAATGATGTCATTGATAACAATTGTAAGTGCTCAGGTACCTTTCAAGACGGTGATAATGATGGTTTCTGTGACGCAGAAGACCAATGTCCCAACTTTGATGATGCCTTGATTGGAACAACTTGTGATGATGGCGACTCTACTACAATAAATGATGTATACACGAACAATTGTATTTGTGAAGGCTTTTTCATAACTGGAAATTCTGTGTGTCGCCGAATTAGTGTAGGAGCAGACGATGCAGAAGAAAGCACGGATAACGGCAATGTGGATCTAGGAAGCTCTGATATTGAATTGGTTTTTGATTGGAGTAATCAAGTAGCAGGGTTTCGATTTAGCAATATTAGTATTCCTCAAGGAGCTTTCATAACCAATGCATCCATCCAGTTTGCAGTAGATGAAACGACCACTGGTACAGCTAATTTAACGATTCACGGAGAGGCGGCAGATGATGCTTCCATGTTCACCTCATCAACTAACAATTTGAGCAGCAGGATCAGTACAACAGCTACGGTAAACTGGAGTCCGCCTGACTGGAATACAGAAGGAGAAGCAGGCCCAGATCAACAGACGCCAGATCTTTCAGCAATCATTCAAGAAATTGTGGATCGACCTGGCTTTAGACAAGACAACTCAATTGTTTTGTTGGTAACAGGGACGGGAAAGCGAACCGCTGAGTCCTTCAACGGGGATGGTGCAGCAGCAGCGTTGTTGTGTATTGAGTTTTCTATAGCATGTCCAACAACCGGACAGACTTGTAACGACAATAACCCATGCACGATTAATGATGTTATTGATAATGATTGCAATTGCATTGGAACCTTTCAAGATAGTGATAATGACAGTGTTTGCGATGCCGAAGACCAATGTCCAAATTTTGATGATAACCTGATCGGCACTTCCTGTGATGATGGGAACTCAAATACAAGCGGTGATGTATATACGACTGATTGTATTTGTGAAGGTACAATTGGTGGTAATTCAGTGTGCCGCCGAATTGGTGTTGGAGCAGATGATGCAGAAGAAAACTCTACCAATGGCTTTGTAAATCTTGGAAGTAGTGATATCGAATTAGTTTTTGATGGGAATGATCAAATTGCTGCATTACGTTTCAATAACATTAGTATTCCACAAGGAGCGACCATTACCAATGCACACCTTCAATTTACTGTAGATGAAGTCAGCACTGGAACATCGAATTTAATCATCCATGGAGAGGATATTGACAATGCTTCAGCCTTCACTACAACTACAAGCGACTTGAGCAGCAGGATCACCACCTCAGCTTCAGTGAATTGGAGCCCTCCAGACTGGAATACAGAAGGAGAGGCAGGCCCAAATCAACAGACTCCAGATCTGTCTGCAATCATTCAGGAAATCGTGGATCGTCCAAGCTTCAGTCAGGATAACTCTGTCGTCCTACTAATTACTGGAACAGGAAAGCGAACAGCGGAATCTTACAATGGAGATGATGGGAAAGCAGCAGAGTTGTGCATTGAGTATTCTTCTATACCTTCGTTGACCTATGACCTAAAAGTTTTTTTGGAAGGAGCTTATTACCCAATATCGGGTAATATGAGGAATAATTTGTATTCGCAGGAACTCTTACCGGGCATGTTGTTCCTGAATCCGAGTAACACTGGTTTGCAAACTCCACCTGGGCAACCTTACAATCTTGCGCCATGGAATTATCAAGGAACAGAAGGGCTGACGTTTAGCAATAGTGACTATGATCCCTTAAGTGTAGATTGGGTGTTGATGTCACTAAGGACTGGGGTAGACGCTGCTACTGAAATTCACCAAGCTGCAGGAATACTGAAACGTGATGGAACGATTGAGTTTTTACCTGGTAGCGCATACCAAGGCGGGGTTCCTGGACCCTATTTTGTGTTGATCGAACATCGGAATCATATGGGAGCATTGTCTGCTCAGGCTTTGGTACCTCAAAACGGAGTGCTTGTTTATGATTTTACAGCGCAGAATAGCTGGGTGCCTCAGACTAACGGATTTGGTCAAAAAGAGTTGGCTCCTGGTTTTTGGGGACTATATGCTGGAGACGGAGATCAGATTTCTGATCCCGTAAGTTTCGACATCAATGGCGCAGATCGTATTTTATGGAACCTTAAAAACGGCTTGTTTAATCGGTATACAGAAGCAGATTATAACATGAATGGTGAAGTTACTGGTGCCGACCGTATTATATGGAATAATAACTCAGGGATTAATTCTAGTGTACCGAAGTAAAGAACAGCGAAGGAAGATCGCTATTACTCAAACCCTATTTGTGAAAGACTGATCGGCCAAGAAAGTACAGTGTACTTGGTAGGTATTTCAAGTACAAATGGGTTCAGCACTGTAAGTGTGACATTATTATGATCCAGATTTAATACTTCATTATCGTTTGTTGCATCGACCTTCCCTTGTTTAACATCCTGAGATAGTATAGCCCAGGTTCCAAACCCTTAAGATCTAGGAGGTTTCCATCAAGTGCCACCTCCATGACTTGCCCTAAGGCATTACAAACCAAAATATCAGAGAAGTCAAGATCATTAGGTAACGTAAGATAACGATCTGTTGGGTTTGGAAATAATTTGATATCTCGACTGGGATTATCAATGACCGAATTTGTGAATTTTGTGTATTGACAACTTGCCATATCGGTGAAATAGTTATCATTTGAAAAGGGAATTCCAGCCCCAAGAATTGCTTGGTTACCACTGATAATAACTGGGAAGATGGAGTCCAAAAGCGTTCCAATGTATAGCGTATCGTTTAGAAAGAATGATCCGTCACCATGGATCTCATAAGGAAAAGAATAGGAATTGATTTGACCATCTTGATCATAGACCATCAAACTATCGATAACAATGCCGGGAGAGGACCCTGTAAAGATCCATGCATGACCTGAAGTATCGACTGCGATATCAAATATGCCAGCAAAGAATTTACCAGGTAAGGAATCAATAACTGTTAAGTTATTTCCATCCCAATAACTTAAATATTGAATCACTGCTCCAGCTATAGTAAAGTATTGATCATTGAGATGCCCGCCATTATCTTGAACCGCATAGCCCGTTGATGTGTTGATCCAACCAGATCCATGGTCGTAATGATCGATTCCAAGTTGAGCCCAATTATTGGTATAGAACGTAGGAGAATTGATTGGGCCGCAATAGCTTAAGCTCGCACCTCCTCCAGTTAAAATGGTGTCTCCTCCAGTGATGGTCCCGCCACTTAGACTCCATTGTTGGATATTACCATATTGACCAATTGTCCAGAAATCAGTAGAACAGTCGACATCAAAAGTTGATGGGGGAGTTAAGTTTTGGCTAAATAGTTTACTACAACTAAATGCAAACAAAGCGATAAATAAAATCTGTTTCATTAGCTAATTCTTTCTGTTTTTTGAGTTTCACTAAACAGTGATTCGTTTAATTTTCAGAAGCTTTTACAATAGGGATTCGTTGATTATTCTGTTACAATAATACATTAATAATTTGTTAGAATTGTAAGTAATCAAGATTAAAGCGATGTTGAGATCGTGAACTTTCTAAAATGAAGATCTACACTCGAGCGCAGGATAGCGATTTATTTTTCTAGGCGTAATTACATTTAATTCTAGATGTTGACCTCTATTTTCCTTTCGTTTGTTCGTTCTTAATTCATTTTATATTTTTCTCTATATTTCGTTGGACTAAGACCTTCTTTCTTTTTGAATAATCTTGAAAAATATTGTGGATATTCAAATCCCAATTCATACGCTACTTCAGCAATACTTTTATTCGGTTTCAACAAAATATTCTTGGCTTCATCTATCAAGTATAGTTGCAAGTGTTCTGTTGTGGTTTTACCCGTTTCTTTTTTTAGGGTATCGCTTAGGTAACGTTGTGAAATCGACATCTTTTCTGCCACTTCTTCTATACTGGGAATACCTTTTTCTTGCAGTTGCCCAGATTCAAAATAGTCGTCTAGTTGTTGTTTAAATTGCTGTAAGAAGTTATTTGATAGTTCTTTTCGATTCAAAAACTGTCGTTCATAAAAACGATTGGCATATTTTAAAAGCGTACTTAATTGAGAAATGATGATGTCTTTGCTAAATGCATCTTGGTTGTTGTGATATTCTACTTCTATATTGTCTACTAGGGATTCTATCTGCTTTTCTTCTTTTGGTGAAAGGTGTAACGCTTCATTAACAGTGTAGGAAAAGAACCCATATTTCTTAATCTGCTGAGCTAGTTCAGTTCCTTTGAGAAAATCTTCGTGAAAGTTAATCGAAAAGCCTTTTTGGTCAAAAACGACACTGCTATCCCATTGTAGCATTTGTCTTGGAGCAAGTAAAATTAGTGCTCCATTTGTAAAGTCATATTTTGTCCGACCATAGTTTAGATTTCCTTTGATTGTCTTTTTCAGACTAATCGAATAACAATCAGTTGAAATAGGCGGGGAACTTGCTCTAGGACAAGGAAGAAACTGATCTCCTGTTGCAGACAAGACACTCAGCATAGGATGCTCAGGCCGAGGTAATTGCATATATTCGAAAAAGGCTGATAATGTTTTGAAATGTTTCATTCTACTTTTAATTTTTCACTTCTTTTTCTACCGTTAGTAATTGCTGATTATAAGCATTTATTCTAGCGTGGGCGGTACCATCAATCAATAAAATAACGACCATCATGGCAATCGTTGTGATGCTAATAGCTCGCCAAATAGGTTTGTCAATGAATACAATAGTAAGTGCACAGATAATAATAATAAACGGAATGACTTTAAAAACAATTGTTTGATATTCCTTTAACGTACTTTCTGCGCGGGCAAGCTCTGATTCTACAAAAGCTGAGGCATCTTTATTGTAAGCTGTTTTAAATTGTGTAATTCTTGATTTATTAGTAAAAAACAATCCAAGACCTATGGTTGTAAGTAATGCTCCTGCCACCAAAGTAGGGATGATGTAAGCTCTTGCTATTTCTGTTTTTCCTAATTGCCAGAACCCTAAACTTGCTGCTATAAATGCAAGTCCGAAAAGAATGAAAAATGGGGTTGAAAAAACTTCAGATTTTGCCCAATCAGTTGCTGCTTTTAATAGTTCCATGTTCTTACTTTTAAATATTCCACTTTAAACCAGTTACTCCTTCTGATACTTCCCACAATCGCTCTGCAACGGCTTTATCCTTTGCATGTGGTTCTAATTTGTGTGCTCCGACTGGCCCTATAAAATTGCTAAACCCCGTAGGACCATAGAAACATTGTTGGTCTAAGTCCTCCTCGATAGCGCACATGAGCATTGGATAAGCGCCCTTCTCAGCAGATTGTACTAATGGTGATATTTTCATCATGTTAAAAATGACCTTCATTAAAAAACTTCCACTTGTATTAATAAGGTTTGTATTTGATGAACCTGGGTGACAAGCATAGGCTTTAACTTCAGTTTTTCCAGCTTTTTTCAATCTATCCTGTAATTCATAAATACACATAATCTGTGCAAGTTTACTTTGGCTGTAAGCATCGTTGGGACCATAATCTTTGTCCCAGTTCATATCATCGAATTTGATCGTTTTTAGTCCCATATTATATCCCATACTACCTACAGTCACAATTCGTCCTTTGGATTTTTCAATTAGCGGAAAGAGCATTGCTTGTAATGAAAAATGACCATAATGATTTACACCAAGCTGACTTTCAAAGTTGTCGACAGTAAGTTTTCGGCTTGGTACTTGGGCAATTGCAGCATTGCAAATCAAGGCCTCTATACTTTCCACTTTTTCAAGTACTTCCGCTGCTGCTTTTTTTACTGAAGTCTGTTCTGCCAAATCCATTCTTATATTCAAGACGTCAATAGCATTGCCCAGCTCTTGCTTTAAGGTGTTAATGGTATGTTCTGCTTTTTTCGGATTACGATTTAGCATCACCACTTTTGCTCCTTTTGATAGTAGTATCTGAGTAGCTTCAAATCCAGTTCCACTTGTCGTTCCTGTTATGACGTATGTTTTGCCACTTAAATCCCCGATTCTTTCGGGTGTCCATCCTTGTTTACCAAATTTATTCTCTTTCATTTTTTATTGTTTACTGTGATTGAAAAGAATAATACAAAGGTAGTTTGAAACAGTATCATCGTCTTATACAAAATTTCGAATCTTGTATATTTTTTGGTTCGTTCCTTAATTGATGTTAAGTGGTTATAAACCGTTTCAATACATACACTAAATCGTAGATTTCTTTGTTAACCAAACAAGTATATTGTTGATATTAAACATACAAAAAAATACATTCTATTCTGCTTTTTATATTGAATTATACCGTTGGAACTTTTCATCTCCTTCTACTGTTCTTAGAGGAAATATTAAAAAATTAAAGGAATACAGTTACAATGAAATTATCCACTATAAAATATAAAGATTACGAGAAGGAAATTCCACAGAAAGGACGGCACATCATCGGTCAACTTCGAGAAGATAATATTATCGTTTATCAGGCGTTTAATCCACGTATTTCCTCCTATGCAGTAGAACACCATCAATTCGGTGGCGCACATTACAAGTTTACCAGAATGTCATGGATAAAACCTAACTTTTTGTGGATGATGTACCGAGCAGGTTGGGCAAACAAAGAGCACCAACAACAAATATTGGCCATAGAAATCAGCCTTTCCAACTTCCTCAGCCTTCTAGAAGTAGCAGTGCATTCGTCCTACAAAGAACACCTCTTCAAAACACATGAAAACTGGAAACAGCAGCTCACCGATTCTAGCGTCCGTCTGCAATGGGATCCCGATCACGACGCACACGGTGCCAAACTAGAACGAAGAGCCATCCAACTAGGACTTAGAGGAGACACCCTAACGAACTTTGCCACAGATTGGATCATCTCCATCGAGGACATCACCCCCTTTGTAAAAGAACAAAAACGAATCCTAGACAGCGGTAAAATGGAAGATCTCCTTGTTATAAAAGAGCAGAAAATTCACATCGAAAATCAAAAAATAATAGATCGACTGGAGCTTTAAAATAATGTTTAATGTTCAACGATAAGCATTCCTTAATTAATTAAGCATACGTCCAATAAGCGTATTGGTTTGCAGAGACAATTTTAGATAAATGTCGTGCTCAATCAATCAAATTAATGCTTTAGCAACTTTTTAGCGGAAATTCCATCCTTCGTTTTAAACTGAACAAAGTAAACACCAGATGGCAAATCATCTAGATTAAACCGCAACACGTAGTTACCCTTGGATATCATATGGTCAAACAATTGGCTGACAGTTCTGCCTTGTAAGTCGGTTAGTTGAATATTTATCGGACCACTTTCCAAAAGCGCGTAGTTAATAGTTACATGGCCTTCCGTTGGATTCGGGTAAGTAGACAGCAATAAGACACTAGGAGGCAAGTCCTCTGTTGATACTGCAATCGGAGGAGCAGGAACCTCCTGAACCGCCTTTGGTGCTGCTGGTGTATTCGTAACATTGAGATGATTTGTATTTACATCCGTGTACACACCTGCACTAAAGCTTTCCGTCTCATTGGGAACACGTACTTGTGTTACATGGTAAAAATCTCCTTGTGCACGGGTAGGCGTAACATCTAGGACATAATAGCCATGCTTCGTAAAATTTAGATATTTGTTGTGCGGATTCCCCGCAGGAAAAAGCCCTTCTAGGACAGCTGTGTTGAGCGGACCAACAATCTCATCAAAGTTGTCAGAACTTATACTTGGTGTCACTATCTCCACAGCTAAAGATCCCGCGCCTGTTGCTGGGTCGTAGCCTAGTGAGTCTGTCGGATCAGCACTGACATCAAACCCTAAGGAAATATGGACATCACCCGTAGCGAACACCACATTATTGATATTGTTATCTCGTATAAAATGGATAACAGTATCACGACGAGTCGGATAACCGTTCCAAACATCCAAAAACAAATCGCGGACACCTGGTTGTATTGTTTCAACATTCTCTAATAGTAACTGAGAAAACACAACTTGATTCCCAACCACTTTCCAAGTTGTCGTATTGTCTTGTAATTGATCTTTAAACCATGCCATTTGAGCTGGACCTAGTAATTCTCTGTTTGGATCAAGACGATCTGGATCTAGAAAACTATCTACTTGGATTGATCGCGCCAGGTGTCGAGTATCCAGCAAAACTAGGTCTAACAAATCACCAAATCGCAAGCCCCTATACACATCATTTGTTGCATTATCTCTTACTGGAACCCATTCGAAATAAGCTTGGATGGCCCATGCTTTTCGATCTTGGTATAACCCTTCTCCAGCATTGTGGTTACCAGCACCATCTTTCCACGCATCATTGGCAACTTCATGGTCATCCCAAATATGGATGAACGGATGTTGACGCATTGCTTCCTGCAAATTAGCATCTAGTCGGTAATGTGAGTAGCGTGTTCGGTAGTCGCTGATGTCTAGTATCTCGTAAGAAGGAACATGCACACGGTTGGTGTCTCCAAAGTAACCGTATCCACCCGTTTGGTATTCGTAAATGAAATCACCTAGGTGAACAACTGCATCGAGGTCATTTCGCTTGGACAATTCCTGGAATACAGTAAAATAGCCAGATTGGTAGTTGTTGCAAGAAACCATTGCCAGTTTTATATGATCCACGTTGGTTGTTTCTAGTGTCTTCGTTCTTCCTATTATTGAAGTTGCTCCAAGGGCTGAAAATCGGTAATAGTAAGTTGTTCCAGCTGAGAGTCCAGTCGCATCCACTTTTACAGTATAATCTTTTAAGGTATCGGTGGTTACTTGTCCGCTAGAAACAATTGTAGTAAAGTCTACGTCGTCTGCTACCTCATAATCTACGATCACAGTTTGATCAGTGGGTGGTGTTACCCGTGTCCAGATAATCACTCTATCTGTCAGTGGGTCACCAGAGGCAACTCCATGATAGAACGGAGCTTGAACAGAATTTACAGGATCAAAGGACGAAGTCTCTCTGTCATTCTTGTTAATCGAGAACTCTATTTGCGCTTGCAGGTTTGCAGTCAAGAATAAAATTAAGGCTAGTGATATATATGCATTCTTCATAAGTCAATGCTAATTAGGTAGTTAGTGAACATAAAAGGTATACAATGTAACGTTTTTGAATGGAGGTTTGTTCGATTAGGTCATATTTATTTAAAGGACAATTACCTAAGAGTGATCAATTGAATCTCGAGTTTTTCGGTAAAAAATCTACTTTGTTTATGCAAGTAATTAACTACCAGTAATTTAATTATTATTTAAAATAAATTATACGTAATCTACTCAGTTTTGTTTAGGCTTTATTATTTGTTTGTATATCGTTTTAATTAGATTACTAAATGAATAGAATCCGATAAAAAGGATCCCCTTTCCCGACAAAAGGATATCGTTTTCTTTTTTGAGAATTATTTTTTCACGGTAAAAAAAATCGTTTTGAGCTTTATCCGATGCTTTATACATTGAATCCCAATAATTATTGATCCTGCATTGTGAATGATATGGTTGGCTAATGACTAAATTTTCGCTAACTGAAGCGTCTTCCATTCTTAAGTTTTCAGAGATGAACTGCTCACAGAACGTTTGTAAAGTTCTTGTCGTTTTCGCTTTATAAGAAGGGGCGTGAACGTAGAATGCTTTAGATACTCTATTCAATAATTTGGGGTTATCCGTTATGAATATGACTAAGAATTTCTTGAAGAACCAAAAATAACCTAGGTTTTGCTTAATAAAATGTAAATTGCTTTTCTTAGCGTAATCTTTTACAAGAGTATCAGAATTTGTGTTTTTGTATGAAGCATTTATATAGATAATTGAAATTTCTTTCTTTTCAAACGGAGTTAATCTCTTGAACAATGTAAACGCTTGATAGGCAAGTAACTTTTCTTCGTTTTTGAATAAATAAAAGGTTGGATTCGTCTTGTTAATATGGTTTATTTGAACGTGATTTTCTGGGTTTTTAGGATTGACTATTCTACTTAATGCATTAAGCTCTCTTAACTCGTTTTCGGATAAATCTGTACTTTCTTTTATAATCGGTGATATCATGAATATAGAATATGCTTTTTTCTATGATGTCTTCTAATCTTATACCTAATCCGAACAGAATATCTTAATTATTTAAATATAGTTATTTTACCTAGATTTCTGATCTTGTTTCGTTTAAGAATTACAAAAAATAGTGAAGAATGGGATGGTCGATTGAGGAATTATAATAAATAGCTAATAAAACCCCTGTTCATCATTAAATTTGGTATAAATTTTACCCTATTTGATGTCTATGGAATTTCCTTCACCTTAGCTTTTCTATTTTATTTGTACTATTGTGGTGTAATGATGCAATGAGTCATTTACTATGAATTTCAAAACAAGCCGTTTTATGTCTTTTTTAGAACTAAACCTTCACCCTTCAATACTTTCAAACCTTGCTGATCAGGGATATCAGTCTCCTACACCAATTCAAGCACAAGCCATTCCAGTTGCAATACAAGGAAAGGATCTGCTAGGCATCGCTAAAACAGGCTCAGGGAAGACAGCAAGCTTTGTACTACCACTATTGAATGAACTCGTGTCCAAGGCCGTTAGCGAGCGCAATAGGCAACCCAATGTACTCGTTCTAGTGCCCACTCGAGAGCTTGCTGTTCAAGTTGCTGATGTGTTTAAAGTATTTTCACGTAACCTTAAGCATCCAGTCAAATCCATGGCTGTTTTTGGTGGAGTCTCTATTAATCCTCAGATGAAGGCGATTTTTGGAGTGGATATTCTAATTGCTACGCCCGGTCGGTTACTTGATCTACAACGTTCAAATGCTGTTGATCTATCTAAAGTAAAAAGACTAGTTATCGATGAAGCGGATAAAATGTTAAATCTAGGGTTTAAAAAAGAAATGCAGGAAATCATAGCGCTTCTTCCTAAGAAAAGACAAAATCTGCTGTTCTCAGCTACATTAAGCGATCAGTTGGCAGGATTAAACAGTGTTGTATTATCAAATCCAGTTGTCATTAAGATAGAAGAAAAAGTAGCAGATGTTGAATTGATAAACCTGTCCGGCTACTTTGTAAGCGATGAGCGTAAAGGCCCGCTGCTAAGACACTTGATCCGAGCAAAGAAGATGAAACAAGTCCTCGTCTTTACCTCTTCAGGAATCAAGGCAAACAAGGTAGCAGCAAAATTGATTAAAAATGGTATTCCTGCTTTACCTATACACGGCAAGAAAAGTCAATCTGCAAGGCTAGCCGCATTAGATAAATTCAAATCTGGAAAATTGCAAGTCCTAGTGGCTACAGATTTAATCTCTAGAGGGATTGATATCGATGCACTGCCATACGTTATAAATTATGAGTTGCCAAGATCACCTAAAGACTTTGTACATAGAGTAGGGCGCACCGGAAGAGCCAAATCAGAAGGGCTGGCAATCAGCTTTGTTAATAGAGAGGAGACGCATCATCTCAAAGTCATCCTTAAGAAAATGAAGCGATACATCGATATGATTGATAGTGAAACATTGGATTTTTAAGGAGAAGCTAATCGTTCATTCGTACAATTGCCTTCCCAACCCTTGGTTTATACATAGAACACCACTTCTATTTCAGCTTTGTTCGAAACGGAGTAAATAGTTTTAGCTTTCGCATTAAAGTAACTTCCAGCAATGAGTACTTTTTCTACTGTGTTTTAGGCATCCTATACTTCAACTTGCCCTTCATCCTTTAACTAAAAAGGCAAGCTGTCCGCTTGGATAGCTTGCCTTTGAACAATTTTTCTTCGATTAGGAATTCATTATGAACAAATTCCTAGTATCATCATATGCTTATTACTGTGAAATTTTAACTAGTTTCTTAGAATGAGTTGACCAGTTATCAGCTTCCAAATTAATGAAGTAAATAGCAGAATTCAAGTCTTCTAAACTGAAGGTAACAATTTGCTCTCCGCTAGCTAGTTCCGTCGGTATACTCTTAACTGTTCTTCCATAAATATCTTTAACTTTAATGGTCGCATTGGATGCTGTACTCATGTTTAGTTTAATGGAAACCAATTTATCATCACCATACACCGGATTTGGAAACAACTCGGAAAGACTGCCAGAACCGATCCCTTCGTAACAGTCTAGCTGAACTGATTTGTTTAGGACGTAAGTTGCTGAAGTTCCATCTAAATCAACTGCGATCAAGCGATAAAAGTTATCTGTGCTGATGTTTGTATCCGTCAACGTGTAACTAGTAGATGACGTTGAATTTCCACTTGCATCTAATCTTCCAACCATTTCGTAGTCGATACCGTTCCAACTTCTTTCTAGTACGAAGTGACTTGTGTTTTCTTCCACTTGAGTTGTCCAACCAATCTTGATACCGTCACAGTGGTCATTTCTATTAAGGATCTTCGCATCGAAACTAGATAACCCAATTGGTAAAACACAGTTAAGGTTTGGTATGGTGATCGTTGCAATGTCGGAAACGTTTGAGCAAGCGAAACTAGAAATTGTTAATTCAACGGATCCCGCAGCGATGTCAGCAGCAGAAGGTGTATAAATTGCATTCTCTATATTAGCATCATCAAATGTACCTGTACCGTTTGTAGTCCATTGCACAACATTAACGTCAGTAGATGTAGCGCTAAGTGGAATGACAATGACATCATTGTTGTCACATATAGCAGTAGGAGTACCAGCGTCTAAAGTGGCTTGTGAAGCAGCTGGCATAACAATCTCAGATGCTAGGTTAGTTTCCAAACCGTTCCACCACATGTTAAGGGTCATGTTGTTTGAATTTCCATAAGCATTACACGCTACTGCGGGCGAAGAGACACAACCAGGACTAACTATTTCAGTAATAGGGTTGGCTGCATTTCCTGCAGGGATTGTAGAGTTATCCCAGTACAATCCAATGTAACCTGGTGTGCCAGGACGAACCAAACGAGCCTTCATACCTGTTGCACCTTCTACGTCATACATCGGGAAATGTACGGTACTCGCTCCAGCAAATAATCGGATGAAAAATGAGGTTCCAGCCATTATTGCATTTCCTTGATTATCTAAACCATCCCATTGTAAATTGTTTGGTCCAGCATCAACCACTTGAGCTGCATAAACGATATCTTCAGGACCGTTGTTGTTGAGCGGTGGAAAATCTAGTGTAACGTCAGCAACAGATTCTACATTTGAGACAAACGTTATGAACATGCTTGTTGGGTTACACTGATCAATTGAGATCGTTGAAAAATCAATGGTCTGAACGCCACTTGGAAATTCCAAGATTTCAGGATCATTAAGAAAGATTTTGTATTCATCTAGTTGCCCAAAATCATCAGCAGCATCTCCATTGTAGGATTGACGTGCAGAAGCAGGATCTCCATTATCGTAAGCTGCTAGATCAATTCCATAGCGATTACAAGCAATTAGCCAATCACCACCCCAACCTGGATCATTTTCATCTCCAACTTCGATTGCTGTTACGACTTGATCTGGCTCTGTGTAAACGTAAAAAGTAGACGCTAAAAAATCACCTGGATCAGTTTGGCTACCAGGACCTGAGCGGAATCCCCACTGCTTTGACCAAATACGTCCATTGATCACATCATTGTCTGCAGTACTTGTATTCACTACACTGATGTCCCAATAACCTACACGTGCACTTACCGTCGGTGTTAAAAATCCAGGAGTGTCTGTGAATTCAATATGCCAATCTCCATTTTCATTTGGTGAAAACGTTTCTGAGTCATAACTACCAACTGTAGGAACAGCGGCGGATTCTTGAGTAACTCCGTTTGGACCGGCACTGTTTTGAGCTGCAGTTAAAATAGAAGCAGGCATTGTGGCTGCAGTACCTCCATTTACAAAACCAGTTCCATCATAGGTGTATTGAACACCGCTGGGACTTACTAAACGGCAAAACCATGCGCCAGCAACTTCAGTCTGGCCGAGAGCAACATAGATGTCTTCTTGAGTGAAATCCCCAATACGAATATGCAGACGGCGTTCTTCTGTAAGTCCTGGGTATGCAAACTGAGCTTTGTCATTTATCGACATCCCTGCTTGACATGTACCACATGTAATTAATTGTAAAGTACCTTCCGCAAAACACGATAAGGAGGCTACAATGATAATAATAAAAGTCAAGTAAATGTTTTTCATAGTACTAATTCTAAGATTTGATTATTGAAGAAAAATTAAAACGTTCAGGTATTAAAAACGAGAACACCATGCTATTAGCTAAGCATAGGTTAGTTTTTAAAAGGCATTTGGTTGTTATAATCGACATGAAATGATTGAAACTTTGTAAAAAAAAATAATCATGTAAAATGTCACTATAATCAAGACGTATAGCTTCATGAATGCGTTGCAAACACGCTCACATAAATAAAAGTACTATATCTCTAATTGTCCGTGTTTTACGAAAAATTTCCGTTTGCAAGAAGTAGATTCAGTTCGTTTGATAACTGATTAAAGAAATGGACCTTTTAGGAAACAAAATATTGTAGTCTACATTAGAAAGTATAATATTAGAACTACTAGGCCCAAAGAGCAAGTATTGCCATGTTACAAACATGCTACTAAGTCGCTTTCGTTTGTCAATTTGATTAAAAGCTGAACTAAACATTGAATTTTAATTTGAGGATTCACTTCAACTCCTCCAATTTTTAAGCAACCATCGTTAAGGCTTATTTGCTTCACTTCGGCAAACATCTCTTGTAATTGAACGTTCGATTTTTCACTAATCCCTTCACGGTATTGATGTATGAAGAAGGCCAGTCTAGCAAAAGTTTTGTATATCTGCTTGGTCCTTAGAGGTACGTTTGTTGTTGCGAACCAGATTGGTGGATTGTGAAAATTTCTGCTCCATAAGAGTGTAGAAGTAGGCTCGTGATTGTTCGTTTATATACTTGTTGAAAAAAGTGACGCTTATCGTTTTCTTTTGTAGTGGTTCTGAACAACTTGATTCAAGAATAATTTAGAAGTAATGTGTTCGAATTCTAACCGGTTTGCTAGGTCTCCAAATAGTGAGAACCCGCCACCTAGTAATATTGGTATGGTTGTAATTCTTAATTCATCAATTAAATCTTTTTCTAGGAAATTTTGAACGGTTTTGCCTCCATCAATATATAGCTTAGAGTATCCTTTATTATGAATTTTATCAAGGACTTCACTAGGACTTCCTGCTAATAGAGTTACCTTGTCTGCTAGTTTTTGTGGAATAGCTTTGATGGAATGACTCAGGACGAAGACTTGCTTTGTATACGGCCAATCTCCTCCAAAACCACAGACTGTTTCGTAGGTGTTTCTTCCCATGACAATGGCATCTATCTCTTGCATCAAATCACGATAGCCCATGTCTTCTTTGTTGGGATTGGGTATCATTTCTAACCAGTCTAGTTCTCCTTGCTTTCCGGCTATGAACCCATCTAGGCTTGTGGCTATGAAGACGATGTTTTTTGTGTTCATTGTGGTTGATTATTATTACTAAGGTATTCAATGAGGTTCAATTCGAAATGAATTCTTGAAAGTTATTCATTAACAACTTATTCAAAATACACCATTCGTTCAGAATCTGAATTGTTTAATACATTGCATTCGCCTCCACCAAACGGTATAATTGTAGCCGTGATTGTGGTCTGACCATCTGTTGACTGTGGGTTGTAAAAGGATTGGAAACCAAAAGCAGAATTCGTCATCGCATCGATGATCAAGCCAGGCCCGTTATACGTCCAAGTATGTACTACTCCGTTACTACCAAGATAGTTCCAATCTGCGTTCTGCACAGGAACCAGGGCTGCCAAGGTCAGTCCAATATCCCACACAAACACCAAACGTGGATCAGAAGGCATACGCACTGTGATTACAGAACCATCCGTGTCTACATTTTCAATTTCAGCTACTTCTACGGCGACTTCTAGCGGTGAATAACCTGAAATATTACCAGGAATAACCGTAACGATAGGCGTCAAGTCAGGGCACGGAAATGGGCAACCACTTTGGTCCGCAGTAACGGGCAAGGTGATACTAGTATCTACAAAATCACAAGGATCAAGCGGATCTGTATTGTCAATGCACTCATCAGCATTTGTCACACCATCACCATCACAGTCTAATGGGCCAACAGGATGACTTGGATTTGTGCTTAATTCAACGCAAATGTCTAAATTACCTACAATCGCCTCCGCACATAAGTTTGGTGGGCAATTTAGATCATCAATAGGCTCAGTTGGGTCCGCACCGTTATTGCATTCAGTAATGTTAGGGATCCCACCTCGATCACAGTCTAGATTTGCCCAAGGATGATTTGGATTCCCGTTAATCATTGCACATATGTCTAGTTTGGCTCGCACAGCCGCTGTACAATCGTCTGAAGGGGTATTTGGGTCCATTGCATTCATACATTCAGTATAATTGTCAACACCTCCATTATCACAGTCAAGAGAAGCTAGGGGATGACCTGCTTCGTAGGAAATAAATTTACAAATATTAAGCCCTCCATTATCTGCTACTGTGCAATCGTCTGAAGGATTTGCTACATTGCCTGAGTGCAGGCATTCAAACCAATTGGGGACACCACCATTGTCACAGTCTTGGTAGGCCAGTGGATGTTCCGGATTGTTATTTATAAGTGCACACAGATCCACGTTTGCAGTAAGTGCGTTTGCACAATCATCTGAAGCTTCTGAAGGATTGCCATTAACACTACATTCAATAAGATTAATGACTCCACCATCGTCACAGTCTAAAGAAGCCAACGGATGATTCGCATCACTATTAATCTCAACACAGATATCAAGCTCGTTGATTTTTGCCTCATAACAAGGCTCACAGACGGGGTCGGTTTCTAAATTGCCAGAGATGAATGTCGGAAATCCTAATTTACAGATCCCTGTTAAGGCAATGGCATTGGCTTCAAAGTTGGCAGCTCCCCCTACGTTGGGATTATTAATTGCAGCCAAAAAACTTTCACCATCTTTGGCAACAAGAATCCTTTGTGGATTTTCAGGTGTTAATTGCAGCGCTCCAAGGGCATATCGTCCGCCTAGATTTGGAACAGCAGCGAGTTGAAATGGTGTTCCTAGTGTAGGAGATACATCAACTTGATATAAGTACCCGGTTCCTGTTCCATTCCCATTTCCAAAGTCTGAATAATACATTTTTTCACTATTGGGAGAAAACTCAATACCATACGGTCTATTTGGAGTGGAGCCAACGAGTCGTCGATTACTGACCTGCCCAGTCGTTTTATTAAAGTCAAAAAGATAGACACTTCTAGTAGCGTAGACACCTAGTGCTATTTTTGTTCCATCTGGGCTTGCTTTCATGTAATAACCAAAGGCTAAAGCAGTCCCAATAGGTTGGACACTAGGAATCGGGTTTACACCTTGGTTTGTTAGTTCATGAACATAAAATCTATTCGTATTCTTAAGTGTCGTAATTATCCAATAATCAATATCATTGCTCTTTTTAACGACAGAAATTCTTTCTGAATCTGGTCCAGGTAGCGGAACATTCTTTTCTGATAGTTTCACCTGGCCCACTTCAGTTGGAGAAATTTGACCATTCCCGTCATCATCCATATCGACAACACTATAGTTAAGCCCATCTGTCCCATTCTGTTGATCCACAGTAAAAATGAAAAAATCAGTTTTCGATCCTGGTTGTGGCACAATGACTGCGGAAGAGGCGGAGGACGAGTGTCCAAGCAGCCCAGTTCCATTTGTCATTATTGCCATGTTACGATTATAAACAACGCTTCCGTCTGTGTAAAACAATAAATCTCCAGCATTATTTGATATGGTGGCACATCCTTCAAATGTATTCAGGTTACCTCCAATCGCCGTTGTAGTCGGGTTGAACACCAAACCACAATTTTCTCCAAAAAACCAATGATTGTTTTCTTTTTGACCAGTTGCTATATTTAGCAATAGCAAAAGGAATATTTGAAGTATTAAAATCTTCTTCATTTTGTTGTAGTTTAGTCGATACAAAAGGATAAGGTATTATGTAAAATAATGATTAATGATTAATTTTTAATTAAAGGTTGAAGAACTTATTGTTGTTTCTAATTATAATTATTTACTTTTTATTCAAAGTACACCATGCGTTCAGAATCTGTATTGTTTAAAATATTACATTCACCACCTCCAAACGGTATAATTGTAGCCGTTAGTGTTGTCTGACCATTCGTCGACTGCGGGTTGTAGAAGGATTGGAAACCAAAAGCCGACGATGACTTCGCATTAATAATCAGGCCAGGACCATTGTAAGTCCAGGTATGTACAATTCCGTTGTCACCAAGATAATTCCAATCTGCATTTTGAACTGGAACTAGCGCTGCCAATGTTAGCCCAATGTCCCATACAAACACCAGTCTTGGGTCAGAAGGCATTCGTACGATTATAATGGAGCCATTGGTGTCAACACTATCAATTTCATTTATCTTAACAGCCACTTCCAAAGGAGAATAGCCTGCTAGATTTCCAGGGATGATCGTCACAATTGGTGTCAAATCAGGACAAGGGAACGGACAGTCACTTTGGTCTGCCGTAACAGGTAGTGTGATGCTCGTGTCCTCAAAATCACAAGGGTCTAGCGGGTCTGTACTGTCTGCGCACTCATCAGCATTCGTAACTCCATCACCGTCACAGTCCAAGGTGCCAATGGGATGATTGGGATCGGTGCTTAACTCATCGCAAATATCTATGTTACCAACGATTGCTTCAGCGCATAGGTTAGGAGGGCAGAATAGGTCATCGCTAGGCTCGGTTGGATCGGCACCATTGTTACATTCCATAATGTTAAGAATACCACCCCGATCACAATCCAGACTTGCCCAAGGATGATTTGGGTCACCATTGATCATTGCACAGATGTCAACCTTTGCCCGCACAGCTGCTGTGCAGTCATCTGAAGGGACGTTGGCATCCATTCCAGTCATACATTCTGTAAAGTTGTCAATTCCTCCATTATCACAGTCAAGAGTGGCTAATACATGTGCAGATTTGTAAGCAATAAATTCACAGATGTTGAGGCTACCGTTTTTAGCAACTGTGCAGTCATCGATAGAATCTGTTGGATCGCCTGCGTTTAGGCATTCGTACCAATTGGGGACACCACCAGCATCACAATCTAAGTTGGCCAATGGGTGATCAGGATTATTGTTGATGAGTGCACACAAGTTACTACCAGCAATTAGGGCATTTGCACAGTCATCTTCAGCGTCTGAAGGGTTGCCTTGTGCAGTACATTCATCAATATTACTAACGCCACCGTTGTCGCAGTCCAAGGATGCCAATGGATGGTTGGGATCACCGTTTATAATAGCGCAAAGATCAAGCTTACCCCGTAAGGCTGAGGTGCAGTCATCTGTTGGTACGCTTGGGTTCATCCCATTCATACATTCTTGATAGTTGTTCACTCCACCATTGTCACAGTCTAGTGTTGCTAGGGCATGATCTGCTTTATAGGCAATAAAGGCGCATATATTGAGTGCTCCATTTTCTGCTACTGTGCAATCATCAGACGGATCTCCTAGGTTGCCCGAGTGCAGGCACTCATACCAGTTGGGGACGCCACCGTTGTCACAATCTTGGTAAGCCAATGGATGATCTGGGTTGCCATTGATCAGTGCACACACATCTACTGAAGCACTTAGCGCATTGGCACAGTCATCTGATGGTTCCATTGGATTGCCAAGGGCTGTGCATTCAATAATATTGATGACACCGCCTTCATCGCAGTCCAAGGAGGCCAGTGGGTGGTCCGAGTCTCCGTTGATCTCAAGGCAGATTTCAATGTTGTTGATTTCGGCCTCATAGCAAGGCTCGCAGGCTGGGCTTATTTCTAATTTTCCAGAAATGAACGTCGGTAAACCTAGTTTACAAGTACCAGTTAAGGCGACAGCATTGGCTTCAAAATTGGCAGCACCTCCTACATTCGGATTGTTAATTGCAGCCAAAAAGTTTTCACCATCTTTGGCAATTAGAATTCTAGGAGGATCCTCAGGGGTTAGCTGCAATGCTCCGCAAGCATATCGACCTCCGACATTCGGGATTGTTGCAATTTGAATCGGAGTGCCTAGTGTTGGAAAAATATCAACTTCGAAGATGATTCCTGTTCCTGTACCATTACCACTAGCAAAATCAGAATAGTACATTTTCTTATTGTCAGGGGAAAACTCTACACCGTAGGGTACGACTGGTGTTACACCGACTAGTCTTTGGTTGCTAATTTGCCCAGTTGAATTGTTGAAGTCATACAAGAAAACTTCCTTCGTACTAAGGTTGGTTAATCCAATTTTTGTTCTATTTGGGCTTGCCTTCATATAAAATCCAATGGATAACGGTGAGCCAATTGCTTGGATGTTTGGCGTATGATTTAAGCCTTGATTTGTGAGTTCATAGACATAAAAATTATTGGTGCCTCCTTCTAGCGTAATTATCCAATAGTCAATGTCGTTTTTCTTTTTTACCACACATATTCTTTCCCCGGTTGGTCCTGGCAACGAGATATTTTTAGTGGTTAGTTTAACTTCCCCTAAGTCTGTTGCGGTAATTTCACAATCCCCATCATCATCCATGTCTACAATGCTATAGTTTATGCCGTCCGTTCCAAGGTTGTAGTCAACTGTAAAAATGAAATAGTCAGTTTTTGACTCAGGTTTTGGGACAATAAGGGCAGAAGAGGTGGAGGATGGGTGTCCTAGGAGTCCTGTCCCATTCGTCATGATTACTCCATTTCGATTGTAGACGGTAATCCCATCCGTGTAGAACAAAAGATTCCCTGATTTGTCAGAGATGGTAGCGCACCCTTCAAGGGTATTTAGATTTCCTGGTATTGCTGTTGTAGTGGGACTAAACGTCAATCCGCAACCAGCGCCAAAAAACCAATGATTGTTTTCGTTTTGTGCCCATAAGCAATTCAACAATAGGAGGAGAGATAACAGGAGTAGTAAAATCTTTTTCACAACGTATAGTTTAGTCAATTCAATACTGAACGCAACCAATATTGCGTTAAAACAAAAGCATAGGAAGGGGAAGAATGATAGGATCAAACTTAATAAAAATAAATTGAAATTCCCAGTTATATGTTCAGGTGAGTTTATTCTTCTCTATTGGTTTGAATTGCAGTGTAAACAGTTCTTTAAAAGGAAGGGGAATCAATTTTTTCAACTTCAATCGTTTTTCTTTAACTTGATTAATGTCCTAGCATTTTTAAGGATTTCCCAGAGGGAAAAATCTTTTTTTGCATCACGTTCCATTGTTTTCTCTGACAATTTAATCACCTCTTTTTCAGCATTTAAGTAGTTCCCAGATTGAAACATTGGAGTTGGATCATATTCTATGGTTAGCTGAGCTGCTTTTGCCACTAATTCTCCTTCTAGTTGATTCACTAAATAGAGTGCCATGTCTATTCCCGCTGATACGCCTGCTCCTGATATGAATTTCCCTTCTTCTACAATTCGAGCTCTAGTTGGTATTGCTCCAAAGTCAGAAAGCAGATTTATTGGTTTCCAGTGCGATGTTGCTTTCTTTCCTTCTAATAAGCCAGTTGCTGCTAGAATGATAGAGCCTGTGCAAACGGTTACCGTTTTTTGTGTTGTTTCATTGATCTCTTTTAACCAATTTAGTAATTCTTTGTCTTTCATTTCCCGAATAAACGCAATGGTAGAACCAGGGATTAACAGGATATCGGCTTTTTTGATGTCATAAATACTAAATTTCGAATTTATATGAATAAACTGGCTGTCGGCTACTATTTCTCCTTTCTTTTTTGCTACAAATTTTATGTTTGCTCCTTTGATATTCCTCAATACCTCATAAGGGCCAATGGCGTCAAGCATTGTCATTCCATTGTATATATAAATTACAATTTCCATAGTTTGTTTATTCTAAGTCTACTTAACTAATTTTGACTTTTTCTAAGTTCTGTTAAATATAGAAAATCCTTGTGTTAAGATTGAATATTTTTCAGTGCAGAACTAAATCGAAGGATAAGATGGAGGTTATAGATAAGATTTGACCTATTGTATTAACAACTCAATAATAGTCTTTTTGTACATTGAAATAGCCAAATCATTGGGACTTTTTCCTTGATTATTTTTATAGTGCATGTTTGAATCGTGAATGACAAGGAGATGTACTAGGTCAAAATTGTTTTTTGAATGAAGTATTGCAGTCCATAAGGGAGAATTTCCTTGATTGTTTAATATGTTCGTATCCGCATTATTCTTTAGCAATAGCTTGGCGGCTTCTTGTTGATGTTCTTGTGCACAAAAGTGAAGACAAGTGAGCCCTAATCTATCTTGAAGGTTCACATCGGCACCGTTTAATAGTAACCAATCTAAAAGTTCAATTTTTCCTAGGCAGGAGGCCCAAAATAAGGCAGTTCGTTTATCACCATCAACTGCATTGATACCATGATGGTTAACAATGTCTTTAACCTCGTTAAATCGGTCTGTTTCAATTAAATGTTGGAGATTATTCAAATCTTGATGTGCGTAGTATGGTTTTTCTCCTTTACCCATATTCTAAATTAAATCGATTTTTACTGGATATCAATTTTTTCTCCTAGAAATTTTGGTAACCATTTAGCGATGTCTAAATCTACAACAAAAACAACCCACTCTATTGCCTAATCTCAACTTTAATAGTTTGATAACGCTTCATTAAATATTTTTTTAGTTTATTTCTTGCCTGCCCTTGGATTTATGGTATTGTTTACTCGTAATTACAAGACTTCGCTAGATACATACTAACTCTTTATACACAACAGAATGGGACTTTTACCTAATAGATTTATTTTGTATTTTATCATCCAAAATTGACCTTACACTAAAAATGAAAGAAGTCATTAATCTATTGCCTAGTAGCCAGGCGTGTTGTCTCTTGATAAAGGGAGCATTTGGTATAGACTTTTGTGATGAATTGATTGCCCAGAAAAAAGCAACATTTAAGAAAGCGAAGACGCATTATCCAACGTCATACAGGAACAACGAAAGACAATTATTGGAAAGTAACAGCCTCTCAACTCAGTTGTTTGAAGAAATCCGCAATTATATTCCCGAAAAAATTAAGATTGAAGGAATTAGTAAGCGTGAATCTGGTACATGGAAGTTGTTTGGTATTAATGCAAGAATGAGAATCTGCAGATACTTGCCTAACCAATACTTTAACAAGCATTTAGATGGTGTTCACTACGATTCTGAGGTAAAACAATCAAAGCTTACGTTTATGATTTATCTAAATGGGAGTGAGGATTTTGACGGAGGACGAACACTCTTTTTCAATTCAAAAGAAGATGATTCTGTTATTGCAAACTATGTCCCAGAAAAAGGAGATCTAATGATTTTTGATCACAATCTATGGCATTCTGGAGAGTTGGTGTTAAACGGCGAAAAGTACATTCTAAGAAGTGATATTGTCTATGAGAAAATCGATGGAATAAGCAAGGGCAGGGATGGGTTTTGCCGTGAAGGGCACCTTGGATATATCTGGACGGCAACAATGCTTAATGATAATCTGATTACAAGTGGACGAGATAAGAAAATAAAGATCTGGTCAAAGGAAGGACGTAAAGTTGCTGAGCTTACCGGACATGCAAACTCAATCATAAGCGTGATTGCTTTTGACGAACAAACAATCATAAGTGCCTCAAGAGACATGTCAATAAAGATTTGGACTAGGACGGAAAGGACCCAGTTCCAATTTGTAAAGAGTTTGGACTATCATGAAGGTGCTGTTTTATGTTTATGTAAGATTGATGATGATACCTTCTTGTCAGGAGGTGCAGATGGTGTTTTGAATCAAATCAGAATTGACGGAACTTTGATTCGCAAATTCAATGCACATGATGAATGGATTTGGGGCATTGCTAAGATCGATTCCACCTATTTTGCAACAATTGGTGAAGATGGTGCACTGAAAATTTGGGAACACAATAAGGACAAAGAAACAACGATCTGGAAAGGTGTTATTCCGATCAACTCCATTGTAGTCAATGACGATATTATCCTACTAGGAAGGTTAGACGGCACAATCATACAGTTGAGGTTTAACAAAATGGATGCAAGCATAATAGAGTTGACTAAGAAAAAGTGTCATGATGGCATCATCCGCCGTCTAGCAATTGACCAGGCGTTTTTGTTTTCTGCTGGTGAAGACAATAAATTGAAGATCTGGGATAAAGAGACCTTTGATTTAATCACCACACATAAGCATAAGAACTTTGTTCAAGACATCGCATTGCAAGACGATTTCGTGATTACTGTTTCTTATGATGGAGAGATTATAAAAAATAGAAAACCTTGTTAGATGCTGAATTGATTATTGAACATTCACAATTAAAACACCATCAAATTTTTTTTACAACATTATTAAAATTACATTAGCCTATCATAACAATAGACAATCAATCACTATGAAAAAAAACGCAGAAAAACCTACACCAGAAGCTAAAGCGCTTTCGCTTTTCCTAATGGCTTATAAGACAAAAAGCCCCATGTATAAAGAGAAAGCTAAGCGGATTAACCGGCAATGGGATTTGGTTCAAGCGGATAAATTAAGCAAGGAAGCTTATATGGAAGAAGTAGAAAGTATGTTGTTGTCCTATGGCGGTTATGAAGAAGTTGTAGAGAAAACTGTACGATATTACATAGAAAAGACGGGCGAATGGAAGCTAAAAGGAGATGGCAAATATTCTACAGACGCTCAAGAAATTGCGGATAAAATATTGAATAAGTAGTAACATTTCATCACTCTTCTTCCTAGAGCTGCAATTGACTAGTAAGATGACTAAATTCTACTACCTTTACAGTTCAAAGAAAAGTACCTTATGAAAAACAATGTTATTTTGCGTCAACTCAGGTATATTTTTGATCTAGATGATGCTCAAATGATTGATATCTTTGCTCAAGCAGAAAAAGAAGTCACAAGGTCAGAAGTCACAGATTGGCTCAAGCACGATGATCATGAAGACTATGAGTTGATTTCTGATTCCGAATTTGCCACGTTCTTGAATGGGTTTATAAATCTAAAAAGAGGCAAGAGAGAAGGCCCACAGCCCACCCCTGAAAAGCGACTGAACAACAACATTGTCTTCAGAAAACTAAAAATCGCCCTCAATTATAAAGACACCGATATCATAGAAACCCTTGAACAGGTTGGTCGAAAGGTCAGTAAGCATGAAATCAGTGCAATTTTTCGGAAACCAACCCAAAATCAATATAGGGACTGCGAAGATCAGTTTTTACGGAATTTCTTGCATGGATTACAATTGAAGTACCGACCAAACGTAGAGGGTTAATTAATTATTGATGTGCAATGATTAAATTTATCCCGAAAAAGGCAGATTTTGAAAAATAGATCCTAGTTAATTTAAAGTTATGTGTCTTGCAAAATCAACAAGTTATCGAACACCTACCAAATGTGGTTCCAATCTAGACTTCAGCTGTTCAAACGTTGTAAATCCCTTTGCGAGAGGATATTGTTGACCATCCTTCTCAATAACGACTGCTGGCATTCCACTATGCGGGCTACTTCTAAATAATTGATGTTCTTGTTCGACGACCTTCAAGTATTTCTCATCGCTTAGTTTATGCTTAAAGGATGCTTTGTCAAACCCAAGCTTAGCAGCATAATCAGCTAAACCATCCAAGTCAATAGGATTTAGCCCATCTGAATACACCGCAGCTAACAGCATTCCTGCAAATTTAACGGCGTCCTTGGGCTGTTCTTCTTTGACAATACATAGCGCGATCGTTGCCGGTAGAGAGTTTAGTATCATGTTCCCTTCACCAAAAACGTCCTTCAAAAATACATCTCCAAATTTGACTCCTGTCCTTGATTCCACGCTCTTGTACGCGCCTTGTTTAATGTGTGGAGCGACATCATTCACTCTGCCTGCCCGATTACCAATAAAAAGACCACCACTAATCACCTCAATGTCTACTTGGTCGCCGTACGTCTTTTCAATTTGGGACATCACTGGACTAAAGCCATAGCACCATCCACAAAGGGCATCGTAATAATAAATTAATTTGACTTTTGAGGTGGTATCGTTTAACATTTTACTGGTGGTTTTATGATGAGCGCCTGGACCATGCGTGCACATTGCTGCATTGTGATCGCATTGAATTGCATTCTTTTTCTGTCCATCTATGTCTATCCTTTCTGATGAATTACAACTTGAAATAGCAATTGAAAAAAGTCCAATAATGATCGGTAAAAAAATCTTCATGATTGCTTCTTGATGCAGACAGTGAATAAAATCATATCAAATCTATACATTCGTTTTATATTAAACAAATAGTTTCTCTTTATTTCCTTCTAAAGTCCAAACATGATGTCTATTCTTATATACAGACCATGAATACTATGTAATTTTAGAATTGTGTAACAAATTATATAAAAATGAGATGAACAGGATAAGAACTTAAGTATGAAACCATTCAGTTTACCTGAATGAATTCGACGGCTGAAAAAAATACTATTTAAATTGTTGTAAAAGAAGAATATATGAGACAAAACTAATACCTTTGTATATAAAGATGAGTCTTATTGATAATAGCTTCTACTTTGTCAAATTACAGGACTATGCCGCCCAAAATGAAAAATATAAACCTTAGAATGTGGAAAAACAAGAAGTACTAATAAACATAAAAGAATCCGAACTCACCTTATTTCTTAAGAATGTTGAAGAGTTAAATACAAAATTACGCCATGAGAATCTCGGATTTCTCTCGCGCTCTTCTGGATTTATGCCTCAAAATACCCCAATAGATGCCCTACCTCCAGCGTTTAGTCCTTGGGATGAAATTGCAGCTAAACTCCCATTGCTATATAAGCAACAAGAGATACATACAGCCATCAACCAGCTGCCAGATTTGTCCGCAGAGGCAGCACTCCTTGAAGATAAATATTTGTTGAGAGCCTCATTGATCCTAAGCTTCCTAGCACATTCATTTGTAAGATCGGGCGCATCTGATGACGCAAAAGTGCCGGAAAACATTACCCGTTCCTGGAAAATAATTAGTGATCGGCTTGGACGACCAGCGCCATTCATGTCCTACATAGATCTGATAGTATACAATTATAGATTACTCGAACCGAGCAAAAAGTTTGAAGTAGAAAACCTTGATTTGTTGATCCCAATCATCGGGAATCAGGAAGAACGTGTTTTTTACTTAGTTCAAACCGAAATTTTGCACAAAGCAACTGCTATTCTTCAAGCGATCACTCAGATTCACGATGCTATTCTGATTGAAGATCATACTGCTATTGAAGTAAGTCTTGGCAACATCACTAAATGCCTAACAGAAATTACGTATCGGATATTCCCGAAAATTAACCCGAATGTCAATAGCAAAACCTATGTAGATCCTGTGGTTTGGGCAAAAACAGTTGCCCCATTTGCAGTGCCGATTGAAGAAGGTGTTCAGGGACCAAGCGGAACCTCTTCTCCTATGTTCCATTTACTAGATACCTTTCTAGAGCGACATGCGTATTCCTCAGAGCTAGGCAAAGAGGCATTACTTATTAGAAAATGGTATCCCATACATTGGAGAGGTTTGTTATCGCTCATTAGCAAATTCTCATTTAAGGAGTATGTTGAGAAGGCACAAAACCCGTCCCTTACAGAAGCATATGCTAACGTCCTAACCGCTTATTCAGGTAGCGGTGGATTTTTAGAAGTACACAAGAGGAAAGTCTACTCTTATTTACAAACCGCCTTTAAAGTAGGTCGAGATGTTACCATTGGCGGGTTTTCAGGCGCATTTGACGACAGAACATGGGAAGAGGTAGACGATGCCTTAGACGAGTCAAAGTCAGAACGCAGGAACGTACAAATCAGTGGTTGCCCATTTTCAGGTCATAAGTCGAAAGCATAAAATGAATACTACAGAAGGTGCAGCTCAAACCTACTTTTTATCTCAAGTAGCACGGTATACAAACATAGAAAATGGTTATTGGATGGCAATAGACCATCAAGTTTATGACCTAACAAAATTTATGTCAAGACACCCAGGAGGCAATGTGATTCTAGAAATGCATGTTGGTATGGATGCAACGAAAGAGTTTCTAAAAGTAGGACATGACTTAGATAAAACCGTTCTTTTGATGATGAAACGGTATAGAATAGGCGAATTTGTAATACCTGAGTTTGCCAATAAAGAAGATCAAAGTAGGTATATTAAATGGTCAATGACACTTTCGCTTTGCACGGAGATGTTGAATGCTTTTACACTTGATATATCAACCCGAAACAAAGATCTAATTCCTGATGTAGATACAAATGACACTGTAAGTCCGATAAACTTGAGGTTGATGTCTGATTTGTTGGTCCGATTTGAAAGAGAATATATCCTAGTGCTCCTCTCCAAACTAAAGGAATGTATAAAGGATAATTCGTTGACGAACGATCTAAAATTAATTGCAGAAAAAGTTGAACGGAGGCTTCAAATTTATGATCAACGGAAGGAAACAATACAAATCGAGTCATCTGGCGTTATATTTCAGCGATTGATAGATTGTAAGGTGTTACTCCAAGAATTAAAGGAAGAGCTCATAAATATGAATGATCTTTGGGAACAATATTTTGATAAAAACACTCCATTAGATCAACAACGGCAGTTAAACAGTGAGCAACATCTAGTAGCTTTAACCAAGCGTCATTTTATAAGCTAGATAAAACAAAATTCATTAAATCAAGGTGGTAGCTATTTACTTTTTGATGAGAAGGCATCCAGCCCAACATAAATCTAGTAAAATCTGTACAAGCAATAGGATATAGGTACCTCCATTCCTCTTCCAACGGCGCAAAATCAAACGGAGTAGATTCATCCTTAGAAGGAGGAATGGCCTTTTGAAGTTCCGAAAAATAGAAATCCAATAGTTCTTCTTGATTTTGTTTGCATGCATTACTAGAAAGGCAACTACCTAGGAAGTAAGCAACATCTTTCATCCCACAACCACCGCCAACATATTGAAAATCTACTGCAGCAACTTCGGTCCCATCAGCTGAAAAACAAAAATTAGCCAACTTAGCATCTCCATGCACAATCGTTTGATAGGTACACTGGTTTAAGAGGTTATCAATAATGTGAGCCTTTGATTTTAGTACAGAATGTTCAATTTTTTTAAATTCATCAGGGCGAGTACCCAAATGCCAATAAGTACCAACTTCCCACAAACCAGAAGGTGTTTTTCCTAGAAAGGTGGCATGGAAATTTGCTAGCCATTTCAAACATACCTTAACCTGAGAAAGTGCGAGTTGATATTTTCGTAGTGGAAAACGTTCGTTCAAATCTTCTAAAATAATCCATTGCTCTTCCCCTTTAGAAAAGGAACCGAGAAATTTTGGCGTCCTACAATTTTCAGAGCAGTGTATATTCCACTTTTCATACCAATGTGTTTCAATTTTGTAAGATTTTACCTTTCGATTATGAGAGTTGTCCGTATTCCAACCCCTTGGATGTTCGTTAGATTGATTTAAAGAAATAAACTTAACAACAACAGACTTCTGCGCTGAGCCTTCTAACTGATAACGAGAAATTTTACCATAACCACTCCACAAAGACTGAATGACTTCAATCTCTCTGCATGCGTCAGCCCCAGTAGCCTTTAGGAAATAGTCCTTGAAATCTGTGTCCATTTGTTATTCATTTGAAAAATTTAATTGAACAAAAGTACAATTTAATGGGTGACTTCTTTATTGAGAACAACTTGCCTATGTGTAATTGTTAATGGTGATTTTTTAAATGCAACTCAATAAAATGAAATAGTGGAAAATTTTAAGAAAATATTTCCTAAATTATAGAAATTGTTAAAAATTGCTTGCTTAGGGTGGACAGCTATTCTAAATTGTGGTTATTAATTACTTAATCACTTAATTAGAAAATTATGAACGATTTAAATCAAAAAGTTAAATGCATTTTACTTATTCTTTGTTGTGTGTTTACGGTGGTCTTGATTCCGCAAATCAGTAGTGCACAAATCCCCGCCTACTTAGGCTCTGATAAAGCATCTGTTGATTATTTGTTTCCAGAATCTAATAAGAATGCATATCAACCCTTAAAGCAAACAAGAACTGTGGAATGGAAACAGAAAAGAAGGTTTGGATACTTTGCTTTAGGTATGGGGACTGGTTCTGCCGTCTTAGGTGGTGTACTTGTAGGAGTAGCCCAGAGTGACGGGCAGCCAGGTTATTTTGACTTTTCTAAAGAAATAACAGGTATTGGTACTACTCTGATTGTCGGTGGTGCTGCCTCCTTGCTGACTGGTGTACTTCTGCTGGAGGCGGCTTCAAAAGAAAGGAAAGCGAGCGGACTATCCCTAGGAACAACTGGAAATTCAATTAATGTACAATACACTTTTTAGTAGATAAGATTCGAATCAAAAAATGAAAAAGAACAATGTTTCTTGCTAAATGAAGCTACTTGATGAAACATTGTTCTTTTTTTTGTAATGTGTAAGTCCGAAAACATTATCATGTCATTGGGTGTTATTTTCTAAATTATTTCTCGATGATGTACTGAATTTATATTTTTTTACGTTCATATGAAGTTGAGCGTTCTTTACTATTTAGTATCGCCCGCTATTTTACATGACCACTAAAGTTATCCATATGAAAGTTGCCTTGAACTTGTTATTAATTTGCTTGTCTTACATTGCCTTTGGTCAGAATAAAACCTATCTGGGCGTGGAAATTGGTCCTAAATTCGAACTTTATGATTTGATGGATAATGAAAATTCAATTACAACAAACACGACTGTTAATAGTCCTATTTATGGGATAACAGTAGGACAAGAAATTAATAAAACATTTACGGGAGAAGTTGGTTTTTATGTGAATCATTACGGATTAAGCTATTCAATAGGTGAAAACTTTCGATTTAGTAAACCAGACGGGATGGTTGCTTTTCAAATCCCACTGCGATTAAAAGCTCGACTCAATTTATACAAAGATAAATTAAGTATTGTCACCACCATTGGATATACGATTGGAATCAATAACGATTTTGGATCGTCTTCAAGCAGCTCCATATTTCTGTCTAGATCAGGTCCAGGGACTATTAGTGATAGCATACGAGTAAGTCATATGTCGAATTACAACTTAGCTAAAACGTATGGGATGGTAGAGACGGGAATTGGTTATGAATATAAATTTAAAAATGCCTTGAAATTATATACTGGTGTGAATCACTTGGCAGGATTTAAAAGAGTGATTGAAACTGATATCAGCTACAGAATTGACGATGAACCAGAGCAAGCGGCTATGGTATTTTCAAATGGAAATTATTTTAGTATCGTTTTCGGAATTCAATTTCCAATAAGTAATTTATGGTAAGCGCAATTCATTAAGAACAAAAGAACTCAAAGAACTTCGCCGCCAAGCTCACCACTTACTGGTCCTAGCGTAATCACTAATTGAAAAAGAATTACTTATACCCTTGGATTTCCATATTTAGGGAAATTACTGTTGTGTCATTTTTTAGGTAGGATGGTATTTTAACGTTGTTGCCTGTAAAAACCGCAATCGTTCTTCCCTTATTCTTAATATCCCGATACTGCTCTTCAGTTGGAATAAAGTTATATGCTGGTAAACCAGTATGAAACATAGCCTCAATATAGTGACGCCCCTTAATATTAAACAATACAGCGTCTTTTGGAAGATCAAGGGACTGAAATACTGCTTTGTTGTGTATTAACATCGTTGTATAGCGATTCTTTTTATTCCAAATTGTATGTTTTTCCTGAAGGAATTCTATATCAAACCGAAACAGTACTATACCAATGATAATTAAAGTAAAAATCGCAGGTTGTAAATTGGTTAGTTTAAAAAAGTGATTGATCATATTAATAATATGCTCAACGAAACACGCAAAGGCAATAAAAATAATCAATGCAACAACTATAGGGAAAGAGGGCATTTTGGTAGCCGCAAAACAAAAAAATAGATATACAACAGCTACCATACCCAATAAAGCGTAGATTAGTTTTTTTTCACGACTGTTGCTTAATAAAATGAAGAAGGCAGGAACAATCAGAAAGGAAGCTAATTTTCCGTAAAGAAAGTCAAATTTGTCAAAATGATACCAAGAATCTCCTACATGTCCCTCAATTGGAACCGTAAAGTGAAGGTGGTTAAAGTTATAAGCACTTATTGCTTCTTCGGGATACCACAGAAAAGTAAGGATTTGCCATGGCAATGCAATTGCTAAAGTAATTAATATTGAAACTGCAATATCTTTATTTTCACTAAATTTGAACTTCTTTTCAAGAATCCTTAGAACAAACCATCCAAAATAAACAAGTAGTCCAACTAACCATTTACATAAAATCGCCATTCCTGAAAACAAGCCAATAAGATAAATCCATATTCTTTTCTTTGAATAATAGTATTCTATAAACGACCAAATACTTAATGAAACATAGGCCAAAAAGGAAATGTCGTTATGTTCCAATGTTTGCCTACCTGCAATCAACTCTATCAGGTATATGGTTGACAGAGCCAGCAGACTTGCAATGAAACCGACATTCTTGTTGGTCAGTAGTGTTCCTGAACGATATATTATTAATACGAATATAGTGCTAAGAATAACATTAGGCAATCTTAGACTAAACTCTGAAATTCCAAATATTTTGAAGCTAAACGCTATTTGCCATAAAAATAATGGTTGTTTGTGTAGCCAAATGTGATACCGATCCCATCGATCATAAGCCATTTCAACAATCGGGTCGTTATATAACATAGGCATAAGTGGCTCATTCATTAGATTTTTGGCGACTAATGCATGAAACCGTTCATCCCATAGGTTTAAAAAAGGATCTAACAGGGCAGAAAAACTAAAAATACAGATTGAGGTAAGACCTAAGAATACATAAAAAAATAATTCTTTGTTTTTTAAATGAGAAATAATACTGAAAAGAAAAAAAACACTACTAAAGAGTATCAAAAATATTTGGGTATCATTAAAATATGAATTGAAAAACGAAGCCATATTAGGAGATTAACAGTAACAACAAATCAATAGACTCTGAACTTTAGAGAAAAACTTACCAAATTTAGCTTTGAAAAAATCAACGACTTTTTGAAGTCCTCATTCAAAGTTACAATTAATTATTAAGTGTCCCGTCCCGTCCTAATCTAATGTTGCGGATTATTATAGACAAAAACTAGATGAAGTGAAGAAGATCCCTTTCTTCTACTCGTTTTGTTTTATACGTTTTAATGTTGTTTCAAATTGAAAAAAGTAACGATAAGCATATTTTTAGACGAAGGAAACGAGGACTAATTGAATAAATTTCAACTAAAATAAACCTCCAATTTGCATCTTTCATTACTTTATCGTAATATTGCAATATAGTTATATAGAAATGGGATTAACAAAGAAAGAATTATTTACGGAAGAACAGAATAGGATCGCATCAATAGCAAAGGTGCTCGGCCATCCAGCACGGGTTGCGATCCTTCAACACCTAATTAAGGTAGATACTTGTATCTGTGGAGAAATAGTTAAAGTTGTCGGCTTATCACAACCAACGATATCTCAGCATCTTAAAGAATTGAAGAAGATTGGGCTGATTGTTGGAAACATTGAAGGCACTAGTATTTGTTATTGTGTGAACCCAGAAATGTATGCAACTATTAAATCACTTTTTAATACATTGTTTAGCCAACCGTTACCAAACAATGATTGCTGCTAAGCACAAAAAAAATAATAATGATGACGATAAACGAAATTAAAGAAGCACTCGGTACATTAAAAACAATTGCCTTTGAACTTCCAAACGGTGAATTAGTACCCAATCACTTCCACGTAACTGAAGTAGGCAAAGTAACCAAAGATTTCATCGACTGCGGTGGTACCAGAAGACAGGAAACAGTCGCCAATTTTCAATTGTGGGAAGCAGATGATTACGACCATAGATTGCATCCAGAAAAGCTAGTACACATCATTGAACTTTCTCAAAAAGTGCTAGGAATAGAGAATGAACGAATCGAAGTAGAATACCAAGGAGAAACCATCGGTAAATACGGATTAGAGTTCGATGGTACGAATTTTAAGCTAATGACAAAGCAAACGGATTGCCTAGCAAAAAGTAATTGCGGGATTCCAGCAAAAGAGAATACCATACAATTGGAAGTTGCGAATGGGAATAGCTGTGGCCCTGGTTCAGGCTGTTGCTAAAATAGGCGCTTGTTCTTGTTAGAATAACTTACTTAAACAAAGGTAAAATAGTGAAATTTGAAATTTCTTGTGTAATCTTTTTAAGGCGTTAAGTGTTAGGCTAAATACTACTTTCTAGTTAGATCATTGTTAGAAAGAAGGCTCGATAAACCGAATTCAGGTTTATTTATAAAATTAAGCGATTAATTAGGATAGTGTTACTTGATTTAATAGTAAGGTAATGCTCAGATAATCATTTATTAAGAGGTATTTATGAAAACAAAGTTCTGATCGTTTAAATTTTCTACTTTGCATTTATAGATAAATCTTCTTAAATTAAGAATAATTCTACAACCTTAAAAAATACAATATGAAATTTTTAAAACCCTTCATCTTAGTTACGCTTGTCAGTCTATTTTTGAGCTGTGACAAAGTCGATGACCCAAGCATCCCAGAAGTTAAAACGGATCCGAGTACTATAGAAATTGGTGAGTATACGTTTAACTTTAAAACCACGTTTGTACTCGAAGAGTTGCAAGGTATTGACTCTTATGTTGGTCGCGTAAACGGTGATGCAATCTCACTTTCTTTTGATTACGGTTGGTATACATCTCCTGCCGAAAATTTATCGTCTACAGACTATGTTGTGACTGAAGATGACATCAAAGGATATTAC
The DNA here is from genome assembly GCA_937959115.1 of uncultured Saprospiraceae bacterium. Lineage (GTDB taxonomy): Bacteria > Bacteroidota > Bacteroidia > Chitinophagales > Saprospiraceae > JAHDHB01. The sequence continues at coordinate 119,793 of CALGAW010000007.1, read as the reverse complement.
AGACAAATAGTTAGACCACTAAACGCTAAGGATAATAGAACAAGCATTCATTTGTACAAAAAAAGCGACAAGATTGCTTCTCCTTGGGCATATAACTCACTTACCATGTCTGTAACTAATTTAACTGCCGCTGAGCAAGATGTGATCATTGATGTATTTGATGACGTAGAGGTGCAATAAAGTAATTGGTATTGGTTAATGATCAATTATTAATGTCCTTATTTGATAGTATTTAACTATCTTCATTTTATTAACGCGGAAAGCGAAATAGTAAGGACAAATTTAATGAGCACAAAGAAGCATTTGTATATCTTTGGTTATGAGGTTTTTGAAGACGAATTGTGCAAGTTAGAATCGAATGCTATTTTTAACCAGAAAGAAAAGGATAAACTACTAATCTCTGATATAAAAGTAGAACCATCTAGCAGTGCATTCATCAAGAAGAGAATCGATATTAGTTCCGCCTCCGAGGATTACACAACACTGATTAAGAAGGTCAAAAAAGAGAATATCCAGATGGAAGGCTTCAAGGTAGAATACTTCGTTTTCGAAGGAGATTCAACCGAATACCCCAACCGCCTTGAAAAGTTAAAAGACATTGGTTATTGCATCGAAGGCAATCCAGATTACCATAGCCCAACAGTAATGTATGCGTTATGCTGTTACAAAGGCGTTTGGTGTTTCGGTAAAACAATCAAAAACAATTTTAATTGGAATAAACACAAGCAAAAACCATGGTCTTATAGTAATTCCATCGGTATGAATATCGCGAAAGCACTTGTTAATATAGCAGCACAAGGAAGCAAAGAAAAAATGCTATTAGACGCCTGTTGTGGCGTAGGAACCATCCTTTTAGAAGCCTGTTTTGCAGGAAACAAGATCGAAGGATGTGATATCAACTGGAAAGTCTGTAATAAATCCCGAAAAAATCTTGCTCACTTTAACTATTCAGCAACCGTATATTGCACCGACATTAAAGACATAAATAGAAAATATGATGCTGCTATCATCGACTTACCCTACAATTTATTGAGCAGAGCAACTGAACAAGATGTCGCTCATATCATTGAGTCAACAGCCCAGATCACCAATCGACTCGTGATCGTATCTACAACAGATATTACAACCCAAATTCAAAACACGGGATTCAACATTTCAGATAATTGTAGCGTTCGCAAAAGAGGGAAGACAAATTTTGAAAGAAGAATATGGGTCTGTGAAAAAAACAAGTCGGATAAGCACATTAGATAAACGTTACTCAAGGTGAATTTGCATATCCAATCAAGCGTTCAATCTGTAACCGTTTTTGACTATTATTATAAATTCATCATTAAATCCATTAATTGTCGAATGGACAAATTACCTTTGTGCCACAAAAGTAGATTATGACAACATTTTCAGAACTAGGAATAAGTAAAGGATACATCAAAGCATTGAAAGAACTCAATATTGTACATCCAACTGAAATTCAATCAGCAGTTATCCCAACACTCCTAGGAAATAAGACCGATTTAATTGGCCTAGCGCAAACAGGAACAGGAAAAACAGCCGCCTTCGGATTACCGATGCTAAACACGATAGATTCCAGCAAACCAGAAGTACAGGGACTGATCATTGCGCCAACACGAGAACTTGTTCAACAGATAAAAAAACAGCTCTTCAAATTTACGAAGTACATTGAGGAAAAGATTTTTGTAGAAGGCGTATACGGCGGAGAGAAAATAGAACGACAAATTAGATCTTTAACAAGACCAACACACATCGTAGTCGCTACCCCAGGTCGCTTACTCGACCTAATTGAGCGCAAGGCCGTAGACATCACCAATGTCAAAACACTGGTACTAGATGAAGCAGATGAAATGTTGAGCATGGGGTTTAAAGAAGATCTAAACAAAATTTTAAAATACAATACCGCGACTCGAAATACTTGGTTGTTTTCGGCTACTATGCCTGGAGAAATCAAAAAGATTGTAGAGACATACATGTCAGAAGATTCCATTAGAATTGCAGTCAACAAGAACGCTTTAGTCAATGCAAACATTTCGCATCATTTTATCAATACCAAAATTCACAATAAAACAGATCTAATCATTCGGATTCTTAGTCGAAGAAAAAACGAGCGCGGGATCATCTTTTGTAGAACCAAAGCCGGAACAAAAACACTAACCCAACAACTACAAAATAAGGGGTTTTCCGTTGATGCTCTAGAAGGAGACATGCGCCAAAAGGAACGGGATAAAGTCATGCGCGCCTTCAAAAAAGAACGCCTGCAAGTCCTAGTATCAACAGACGTTTCGGCAAGAGGCATCGATGTCAATAATCTCCAATTTGTCATACATCATCAATTGCCAGATCACCTAGATTATTATACGCACAGAAGCGGCCGCACAGCCAGAGCAGGCAAAACCGGACAATCCATCGCATTAATCATCCCAGGTGAAATGCAAAAAATAATGGATGCTCAAAAAACACTGGGTATCAAGTTTCGCGAGATGGCGATGTAAATAAATAAATAATGTTTTATTTTTAACACACAATCCAATCAACCCTTTCCCTGTTTTCTAACCTCTAATCTTAACGATCAAACAGGATCATTAAACCTTACTTCATCCGCTTATTTTTATTGATGGTATAACGCATTGTATCTGCAACCAATCGCTTATCCTTTTTACTAAAAGCGAGCAACTCATCACTGGAAATGGCACCTCGTTCAAGCAATTTAGAAATCATAGAATAGCCTAGATCTCTTAGCTTTTCGGTGTGACTTGACCTGGCCTTAAATTCCTGTTTTATCACGTGTAAAAAGGCTACATCGTTTTGCGGATTTAAGTGGTGACGTTGGATAAAATTAACCTGTTCCCAAGCCTCATCTGCATCAGTGATATTCGAAAAATACATTGAAAGACAGGAGCGAGCATCACTACGATTTTTCCAACCATTTAGTAGAATCTCTTGGGTTTGATTCATGTCCATTAGCTTATTTCTGCAGAGCAAAGACGCTTTTAAATACTTCGATTGGTTTAAAAACCCATCCACCACCTGCTGATAAGTCGTATTCGCCAATTGTTGTTTTCCTTGAATGGCATAAAGATCGCCCACTTTTTCTAAGTTATTATGCTTCTTGTACAGGGCAATCGCTTTATCATAAATCAACCCTTGTTCATAGCATTCAGCGGCTTTTATCTCATTGTTTAGATACTTAGTATACACGTAAGCAGCCTTCTCGTACATTCGACCTCTGCGCAACGTCTCGGCAGCGTTAAAGTACTCTTTTAGTAATTTTAAATACACGAAGGCAGCCTTCTCATAATCACCTTTTTCTTCCAAGGCTTCTGCTGATCGTCGGTATTGCTGTTGCAATCTAAAATACTCGTCTCCAAGGTCAACGGTACCACCGCCTCCGCCTGTCAATTTACCAAACAAGGAAAAATCGAGTCCTCTATCCTGCATCTTGAAATCTGCAGAACGTTCTCCTCTTGAATAACCATGCTCATCTAATGGGATCGCATAGCGTAAGGCGTCTTCAGGATTTTTTTCAAGCAGATCCATCAACTTGTCGACCTCTTTTTTATTGCGGTCACTCAGCTGCTCAAAATCATTCATTAAGTTATCTTTGACGTCCGGACCATCCAAACCTAGGAATTTTGCTAGTTTGTCCAAGGCAGATTCGGTTGTCTTTTCTAAAACGGCTTTCCCATCTTCTCCTTCCTCTACTTTTAGAAACTGTTCATATAGCTTTAGCCTCGCCTTCTCTCTAAAGTTTAGCGGTTTGTTTTCCAGCTTTTCCCGTTTTGGGCGCGCTTCCATTTCTGCCTTTAACTCCTCAATTGGTGTTGCCTCTATTCTAAATGAGTTTACTAGCGGATCAACTGCTGTATAAGGAATTGGTTTCGTTGTATGTGCTGTAGAGAAGTCCTCAACAAGGATATGACCGCTTAAAGAAATTGGTTCCTCTAGTTTAAACAAACCAAAATCCATGTGGAAGACATACCGATCCGCCCCCAAAAGATGCTCAAAGTCATAAGTCGTCAAGGTAGGACCAATGGCAGTTCTCTCAGGAATAATAAGTTTGTTCGAAATATGATGCGCACCGATGAAGCGCCCAAGCGTTTCTGGAAGATTATTGACATTCGTGAGGACTAAACAGCCCCAAATAACATTGGGAACACTAGAAGGCAAGGCATACAGTTCTAGGGCAGAAGGATTGAGCCCCATGTCATTTAATATCGTCAACCAAGACTCTAGATCTGGTCCTTCAATGAAGAAACCGCAAAGTGGATAGCGTTCATTTGATACGCTTTTCAGTTTAATTTCCATGAGAAAGAATTTGGTCAATAAATGCTTGTATATATTTTTGATAAAACTCGCTAGGCGCCATTGTTACTTGCGTTAAGCCTCTACTTCTAATAGTAGATTCTACATCAATATTCGCTAGTTTTTTCTTTAGACTATAAAGTTTGTTCGAATTATCCGCTGAGACAACTCCATTAGTTGAAAGACTAAATTTATCTTCATACAAATTTATATTCAGCAACTCCATGGTTAGCTGTACCGTTTCTTTTGATGTGAATCGTGCCTCGGTAAATACCAATTCTTCTCTCGGTTCTATTCTGTAATACCGCTCTCCCGAAAAGATAGAATCTGTAGCCACACCAAGCGCACTATTCAAAACACAAGGAATAAAAATCTTAGGAAGCTCATTGTTTGAAGAAACCAAGGTCAACATCCCATTTCGATTGTGCTGTATATAACTTCCATCGTTAAAAGTGAACAGCTCTGGTGACGAAGAATTAGCTGTAATTTTACTAGAGTTTGGTGTATCTGTTGACATTTGAATTCTAAAATATCCATTGAGACAAGAGAGTTCATGCTTTCCAAAACGCAGCCTTCCATTTTGAGAGATGACCACCTGCTTAAGGTTTCGATAGATCTGTTTCTCATACGAAATTGGAGGATTACGGTTCTTTACATTAATCCCAGATTTCTTTTTAGATACTGAACCGTCCAGACGAATTACATAAGAAAAGAGTGGGGCTCCTCCGATGAAACAACCGTTCTTCACAAAATAATTCCAATAATTATCCATTTTAAACTCACTTTCTATAGGTACTTTCTTTCCAGTATCCAGCCAGATTAAAGAATACATTTTACCCGGTTCGGCAACAAGCAATGTCACTGACAAATCATCATGTGTCATCACAGCTTTTAGCAGGTGCGTATTAGGGAAGTTTGAGTCGATCATTTCCAACCCAGAGTGAAGATTCACCCCTTTAGATCCATAATATCGAAACAGCGCTCTTGATTTAGTTGAAACATAACTAAAATCTTTTCCACACCAGATTGAATTTCTCTTATTCCCATTCGGAAACAAAATAGGGTAGACATGCTCTGTGTTACGCTCTCTAGGAGGCCGACTTGAATTTTTCCAAGCCTCGTCCAATGGCACTTTAAGTTCTTGGATAAAACGCTTCCCTCGCTTCGGATTTTTGTACACTGTGATCGCACCTTCTGCTGTTGGGTGAATCCAATGATCAATCCGCTTACCGTACTCGGCACTGAACAATTGCATGGTCGGCTGATTTAGAGCTTCCTGATTGCCGATAAAGAAGATCTCGCTTACTTCTATCTGCTCTTCTGTAAACAGCTTCATTAAACCAACTCCTGGGTCCAAGGAGCTATCCATCACAAGCATTGCTTCAGCAATATCACTAGTCGTTTCAAAAGGAATTTCCAGGTAAGATTTACCGATTAGGAATACCCGACAAGGATTCGTACTCTTTGGGTGCTGCGTAATGGCTAACATAGAGGCAAAAGAGATCGTCCGAACCGCACCCCAGTTTTTAAGGGTGATATCAATCAAAACAACACGGTTGTACTCATTATCAGAGGGTGGCACTTCCCGATGCTTATACAATGATTCGTTATTGGCCAATCGAGACATTAGGATCACATCATCAAAAGCAAATTCGGAAATGAGCAGCTTATCAAAATTCCCTTTATTCGTGATATCAGCAACTCCGCCTAAAGGCTGTGCACTAGGAAGACTTGAGTGAAATGGAATATTCAACCCGCTCATTAATCTCGATACTAAGGATCCGACATGAAAGGTACTTTGATCCTTGATCAAATTTTCAATCAGCCCATCTTCATTAGAAGAATCCTGTTGCTTTTCAAAGTCAAGGGTTTCAAATACTTCTTCAAATGCAGGTAGATTGCTCAATCTTGTTATGATTGCTTGAACACTTCTCAGTTCTCTACCAATCAATCCAAGCGTTTTAAAGTCGTAGTAAGGAGATTTACTTGGCAATAACTTTTTTGTTAGGATTGTTGGATAGTGATGAATGTCATGATTCTTTTCCAACTCGAGTTGAATCAACTCAGATCTTATCTTTCCCGTTGAATTATGACTGTTTTGAAAGATTCCTCTAAGCAATTCTATTCGTAAATTACCTTTCTTATACTGTTTCGGTAGTTTTGTCAATAGTTTTGCAAACCGAATTCCTTCATCATACTCACCGCTATTTTCGGCATTCGCTTCTAAGACATCTAGTAAGGATTTTGATTCAATATTTAAGATCTCAAGAACATGGTCTAGCGTCTTTTCCCCATGTGGATTAGTCGCAATCATCGCAAGGAGCAAGGACCCGAATCTAGGTAATCCCTGCGGAGCTAGGAGAGGAATGATTTCAGACAAAATGAGTTTGCTATACCCAATGGTTTTTCCATTCGGTATTGCAATCACTTTCCCTGCATCTTCATAATGCCAGAAGTTCTCTTCGTAGGATTGTAGATATTTAACGACTTCACTCATCCAGTTCTAGTAATTCTAAGATATCATTAATTGATGCCAGCGATTGTTGCACCGATCCTTTGTTTAATGGAGAAAAATCTCCCTTGTTTAGTTTTGAAATTTTATTATCAGTTTTGATCAAGTACCAGAAATTAGCCGGATCAGGCATTGCTGCTTCGTATAAGTTGACCATGTTCTCAAACTTGAGTTTCCATCCGCCTGAAATTAGAAAGCAGCCAATGCGATAATAGTCTGCACCTTGTAATGGCAGTAGTGGTGTCCCAACGATTAATGCCTCCTTGTTGTTCAGTATTGTCCAATGTAACGGCTTAAGTCTTATTCTTGGTGCCGAGTAAACATAGGATTGCAACGCCTTTAGGTCAACCATAGTTGCATCAATTGCATACTCCTTCTCTGAGGGGATGATTTCAATTGTATGTGCTTGGTTGACGCCAAAGTAGTTGAAATTCTGTTTGGGCAAGTTCAGCTTTAATCCTCTTTGTATCGGTGTCCAAAGCAAACTAGGTTCCACTCTTGCAGGTAGCCGACATCCATACAAATATAGTTTCGCCTCCTTCAAATAATACCGCTCAACTGAAGGCAGACTAAGCACTTTAGTCGACTCTATTTCTGCTAGAGAGCATCCTCTAATCCAAACAAGATCGTTCTCTGTTGCTACTTTTAGGTGGTTCCAGGTTCGTAAGTTAAACAAGGAGTCTCGTAGGCTTTGATCAATCGATAACCAGTATTCTAAACCATTTCTAGCATCAACTTCCATAGTTCATCTACTTTTTTTTGCAATACTTCTTTGTGTTCTGTCTGCTGCACCCATTTACTGCGGGCTTGCACATATCTCAATTTATCTTTGATCACATTTCGCTCTTCCATCGAGGTTGCTTCGTTATTCCACTTTGCTGCTAATCCTTCGATCTCTTTTAGCAATTGCTCGGCATCTGGTTTTTGCTGTAATTGTGCTTGCGGATGTTTCTTATCTTCTGAATCTTTTTCAATGATGGTGTTGACCATTCCTGAAAGGATATCAATTTGCTCCTCTGTATCCCAAGTGTACTTCAGTACCCATAAATCTGAAATGATGGCGGTGTCTCTCCCTGAAATGTAGGCGCTTGAAGCGACCAGGTTCTGGAATTTTACTGCTCGACGGTCTGACACTTTTACCCCAGCATTCCGCATGCTGTGGACAAGGTTCAGATATTCTTTTTGAATGGGGCTGAGGTCTACTGACTTCGATGCCTTCTGCATTTCCTTAATCGTGTTAGGGGTGATCTGTGGCTTCTCGGCAGTGTTTCGTTTATTCAGATTCCATCCTGCAAGTAACACCTGCTCTAGTAATTCAGGATCTACGTTATCACATTTGACTCGGATCAAAAATCGATCAAGTAGAGCTTCTAGTGTCTCTTCTTCTGGTAGCAAGTTACTAGCACCAACGAATGTCAAGGCTGGTAGCTTCATAACTTGTTTCCCTCTTCTGAATTCCTTCTCGTTCAATGCCATCAGCAAACTATTAAGAATTGCGCTGTTGGCATTGAAGATTTCATCCAAGAATACCATAGAAGCTTCAGGCAGCATTCCTTCTACGTTGGTGACTAGATCTCCTTCCTTCAGTTTTCGAATGTCAAATGGTCCGAATATTTCACTTGGTTCTGTAAATCGAGTCAACAGATATTCAAAGTTCTTTCCATCCTTGATACAAGAAGATAGCATGCGTACAATGGCACTTTTTGCTGTTCCTGGAGGGCCTAATAAAAAGGCATTCTCATTTGCCACGAGACAAATCCCTAGTAAATCGACGATGTTGTCTTTGCCAACAAAGGTTTCTTTGATGTAGGAGAGTACGTTGTTTAGTTGCTCAACACTGTTCATATGATTGCATTAAAATCTTTCCAAAATAATTGTTCATAATTTCCAATGGCGCTCATGACCAATGGCTTTATTTTAGGCATTTGCCCAATTTTTTGTTGCTGCTGCTCAATCACTCTATCCACATAAAGTTGTAGTAGACAAGGATTGTCATAGGCCGTTGTAAATTGAGATTCCTCTAATTCTATGTTGCTCAGTAAACCACTGTAGTGCCATTCCTTGAGCACGGCATCTAGAAGTGGTATCAACTCATCGTCCACATCGATTTTTTTCAAGTAACTTAGGAGGCTAGGCATAAATCTAAGGGCCAAATCAGCTGTTAATATAGTGGAGGCGGTTTTTTTCTGTTCAAACGGGGTAATGATCTCTGTCAAGGTCTCTGCGTCATGTTCCCTATACATGACTAACTGTGCGGTATAAAACAAAATCTTAGACGACCAGTTTGCTGCTGCCTCGTCAAATGGAGGTGGTTGAAACGGATAGCCAATTGACTCTTCTTCATAGGTCCGCTTTAGTAGATCAACGACTGGTTGCTCATCGTGCTCATCGACTTGGTCAATCCTTCCGTATAGGACGACCTCATTGGTGTTGACTAGGCACTCAATCATTCTATAGAACGGATTTTCCTTAGAATTTATGTTTAGGGCGTTATCCAAGATGAGGGATTATTACTTTAAATAAATTGATTGTACCTGTGCTCTTAAACTTTTGTTTCAGATTTCTTTTATTTTTAAGATCAGGAATCTTTGATCAGCGACGAAATATCGACCATTGTTCCATTAGGATCCTTTAGCAGTAATCGCCTTTGCCCGTAGGAAGTGTCTGTGGGTGGTTCCACAACTTCAAATTGTTCGGCTTTTGCGATCTCAAATAGTTTATCTGCATCATCCACTACAAACGTTAGATAAAACCCTTGAGGATTGTTTTGAACAGCCTTAGGAACGATATTATTGGTTCGATCAATTATACCCAATTCTAGTTTCCCATCTGGAGAGGCAAGGTGCACAAACCAATCACTATCATATCCAATGTTAAAGTCGAATAGTTTTGTATAGAATGCTTTACTTTCTTGTAAGTTATCCGAACAAATATTCGGCATCATTCGATTGATTTTATTCATTTTTTTGTTTTTATATTACACCCGAATTATGTATTGGAAATTGGGTTGAGTTATTCACTTAGAGATCTTACTTATCCAAAGTTAACACAAGAAGACTATTCTTAGTTCCAATATCTTGTTTTTTTATTAAAAGGTGATTTATAAATTAACCAGTATTCAAACTATTCGTATCGAGTTTGAATGCTGGTCAACATTTTCCAGCCTTTTAGCAGGCGTTAAAGATTATAGATTTTATTAATTGAAGCGTTTGCTCATTCTCTTTCTAAAACTTCTCTCCATCTTTCAGATTCAGCAAACTCTTTTATTGTTTTATTTCTCTTTTGCAAAAGTGTTTTCATGTATCGTTCAAGGAATAGGTTGTCCGCAAATTTGCCTAAAATTCCAAGTGGGGATTCATAATCAAACACATCAATCATCAAGATTTGAGCTTCTTGCTCTTGAAAAATATGTTCATGTCTAAATCGTTTGAACGCCCCTTTCTCCATTTCGTCTACGAAGTAATTGGGGCGATCATATTCAGTGGTTTTTGAGGTTAGATTTTGGTAGACTCCAAAATGTTTTGCTCTCCAAGTGACTGATTCTCCCATTCCAATTAATCCTGAGGTAACGCCAGATATTGCTTCTTCGTTTGTTTGTTCTGTTGAGATTTTATGAAGATCAATGCTTCTAGCTAAGTCAAAAATCACACGTTTGTCACCCTTGATTTTCGTCTCAATTCTTATTGTAGGCATTCTTTTCTTTATTCATATTCATATAATTCGTTCTATTCTTCCTATAATTACCTAATTCGTTAATTGTTCTTGCAATTTGATTAATTTTATGAACGCTATTCCTTAAGTATGACCTTTTATAAAATTGGAATAAAAGATTGTTTTTAATAGAATAATGATGGATAACAATTACTTACCTCTTCCCTGAATCACTGTGATAACAGTAGCAAGCAAAATTCGCATATCGAGACCTAGAGACATATTTTCGATATAGAGAATGTCGAATTTTAGACGTTGAAGCATTTCGTCAAGATTGGAAGCATATCCGTATTTGACTTGTCCCCATGAAGTAATTCCTGGTCGAACTTTAAGAAGCTGCTTGTAATGTGGTGCGTGTTCTACGATCTGGTCTATGAAAAAACGGCGCTCTGGACGTGGACCAACGAGTGACATCTCGCCCTTAAGGACATTCCAGAATTGAGGTAACTCATCAAGACGTAGTTTACGCATGATTCCTCCCCATTTGGTGATTCGGCTGTCATTGTCTTGAGACAATTTGGGTGTTCCTTGCTCTGAGTTGACGAACATGGATCGGAATTTTATGATGTCAAACGGTATTCCGCCTTTTCCAATCCGCTCTTGTCGATAAAAAATGGGACCCTCAGAAGAAAGTCTTACTAGGAGCATAATGACACAGTAAACAGGAAGTAAGGCGACTAGAGCCGAGAAACTCACAACAATATCAATGATTCGCTTGACCAGTCGTTGCCAGAGTGGCATGATCTCGGGATAAATTTCAATCAGGATGGCGCCGTGCACACTACTCATTTTTACAGAACCTAGTAAGATATCATACATGTCAGGAATGAGCTTGATGACAACTGGATAGTCAAACAGCGTGCTCAAGATGCTTCTAAGTTTTGCGTGTTCTGAAGTTTCAATTGCAATAACAACTTCTTCGATTTGTTCTCTTTCGATAACAGTAGCCAGTTCGTCTAGTTTACCTAATTTTGGAATATGGACTTCTAGGTCATTCGTCGAGTTGCCATTCGCATCCATGAATCCAATGAACTTATAGCCAATCCTGTTTCGTCTAGAAGTGATGCTTGTATAGAGATCAACAGCAAGTTTATTGCCTCCAATGATGAGCGTATTGTAGCCTACCTTTCCAGTTTTTAGCTGTTGTTTGGCAATGGTTAGAATAATCATTCGAATGATGGCGGTTATTCCATAATGTAACGCGAAAATACTGATTAACAACCAATAGTATGCCTGATATCGAGGAATCCAATCATTCAGCATTAATCCAAAAAATAGGATAAGTACCCCAAGAACACTGATGCCAAAGGTTTGGTATAGCATACTTAGCCTTGAAATCCTGTAGATGTCTTTATAGCTGTCAAATATGATATAGAGAACCATCCAACCAGCAGGAATTAGGATAATACCATAATAGAAATTGGAGTCATTTAGTAATGCCCAATCAAAGGGGACTTTTTCCATGAGAACTTTTCTTCCTAGGAAGAAAGCTGTCCAGGCAATCAAGGCAGCTGCCAGATCACCTAACATATAAAGGAAAATACCGAACCAACTCTTAGGCTTCATTATTTGAGTCGGAAGATTTTTAGGTTATCAAAATAAGAAACGGACCTTGAATCTGTATTGGTTTTATCCACTCTTAGAACCAATTGAAAGTATTTAATGCCCAAACTGCTTCTTAATGTAGCAATTGGTTCCTTGAGATCCACATACACTTTTGTCCAATCATCTCTAGGTACAAAGGCCAAAAAGAAATTAGTTTGTAGCAGACCGAAATCACCATCATAGGCGAACACCCCAAGTTGTATTTGGCTGTCTGATTTATAGTGCATTTCTAAGAAAACGGGCAATATTCCTTGATCCAAGGCCATGTAGGGCAAGTTAGATCCGACGATGCCTACATTATCTACAGTGTTTAGCTCAATTGATCCACTTGCTTGTCCTTCAAACACATCGGCTGAATTAGTCGTAGTGACAAACACTGTTGCTGGATTATTATCAAGGTCTTCTCCTAGTATTGTACCTCCTCCAAAATCAAAATCTTCTAATAACAACACTTCCATTTCATCACTTGGCAAGTAAGAAACTTCGGGGATGATTGTTGTGACTTCCCCTCTGGTCAAGTCAATATCCGATAAAAGACGTCTATAGAAGGGATAAATTAGTCGTTTTTCAGTTCTGCCATCTACAATAATTCCAGCATCAACAATCAAAGGGTTATTCCCATCTTTTAATACTGGAATCCTAGCAGGCAATGGGAAAGCGCCTAGGAAGGTTTCGCCGACAGACACCCAAACATCAGTAATTCTATGTGTGGGAGAGCCTGAAAATAGATTGTCCGAATTGACAAGAACGGTATCAATTTGAATATAGGCTGGAATATCCTCTTCAGGATTAATGATTTCGCAGGAAGTAACTGTAAACAACAAAGCGATACATGGGATCAGCAGTATTGTTATTGGGTTTAACTTCATAATAAATTTCGTTTTTTAATTTGTTCTATTATCTGGTGTGCTATATCAAGTGCTTTGTAACCATCCTGTAAAGATACTTTTGGTTCTACATCTTTTACAATACATTCGGCAAAAGTTTCTAATTCCATCTTAATGGAGTTTACTGGAGTGACTTCTGGCTGCATTAAATGTATTTTTTTTGTGCCTGCTTTGGTCTCTAGTTCCATTAAAAACGCATCATCTGGAATACTTGGATCACCTTCATCGTATAACCGAATGACATCTGTTTTCTTTTCTAGGAAGTCAATGCTGATATAGGCATTTTGTTGAAACAGGCGAAATTTTCGCATTTGCTTGAAGGACATTCGGCTTGCGGTTAGGTTTGCGACAGTGCCATTTTCAAACTCAATACGTGCATTGGCGATATCTGGTTGGTCACTAACAATAGCAACTCCGTTTGCACTTATACTTTTGACTTCAGATTTTACCATATCTAGTAGTAAATCTAAATCGTGAATCATGAGGTCTAATACCACAGAAACATCTGTTCCCCTTGGGTTGAAGGTGGCTAAGCGGTGCGCTTCTATAAATTTTGGATTGAGCGGAGTGTTTTTCAAGGCTAAATAGGCAGGGTTAAACCGTTCCACATGGCCGACCTGTACTTTAACTGGATGTTGATTCAGGAGCTCAGTGAGCTGTTTTGCTTCTTGAAGCGTATGCGTTACTGGTTTTTCAATAAACACATGTTTTCCTGCTATTATGGCTTTAGCTGCTAGTTCAAAATGTGTGATAGTCGGCGTAACGATGTCAATGATATCTACTTGCTCTATTAGTTCTTCGGCTGTTTCCCAGCGTTTTGTCTCATAATCAGTGATTGCTTTAGCAGCATTGGTTTCATTGGGGTCATAAAACCCGATCAGCTCTAGTTCTGGTACCTGCTTGATACACTTTACGTGTATTTTTCCCAGATGACCAACACCAAGCACCCCGATTTTTAGCATAATTCAATTAGATTTTGAGATAAAGTGCAAACATACTAACTAAATATGACTTATGAATGGTAATAAAAGGTGATTTTATCAGTTACTTATTCAGCGATATTCTTTAAGAGAACGATGAATCGTATAAATCTTAACAATCATATTCATCCTAGTGCAGGTACCTACATACAAGTTACTCATTCTCTAAAAAAAAGAAGAGTCCCGGTGGACATTACCGCCGGAACCCCTTAAACATGAACTAAATAAAGCACTCTACCCTGAATGTGTAGATCTTTTATCAAAAACCCTAATTGACAACTCTTAGGGCAGGATATTCAATATTCCATAAATGATTTATAAATGCAAGTTTCAATGGAAACTTTCTAGGCATTAATGCCTTCCAAATGGCGTTTGTAGCCGTCACTCGCACTGTATCTTCATTTGTTAATTCTTCAATGCCATTTACACTCAGCAATTTGATAATAATATTGTTGTACATTCCCATGCCTACAATTTTATCAGACACCTCAATTATTCCATCTACAGCTGAAGATAACCATGGCATTGGAATTTCATCATTATGACAATCAATTACAATTCTAGTAAATGTAGAAGAAGAAGTGTTTAGTTTGATCTCCACACAAACATAAGCGTAATGGACTTTTCCTTTCATCTTGCAATAATGTTTGTGTTCGCTTACCATATCCTAACTGTTGACCATATTTACTTCTACGTATTTTACATCAAATAGTTTCTTTTTTTCTATCATTATTTTAATAATTTAGAACTTCTTAACATATAACACTGATTATCAACTGAATGGTTTTCTAAATAAATATTAAATAAAAAAAAGTTTATCCCATTCACGCCAAAAAATAGTTTTAATACATCTCTTTCATAGAATTTGTGCACAAGCTGACAATACTTCCAGAATTAGTGATAGATAGAACAATTAATTGCAGATTCAATTACTTACTTTCTCTATCACCTGCTAAAACTAAACTGATTTATCATTAATAGAATTATCATGAAATATTCAAAGTTAATCGTTGCCATTTTATTTATTGCCATTTCAATATCCTTGGCCGCTTTTAAAGATAATAAACCTGTAAAAATGAAATTTAACTATTTGGAACAACTTATATTGAAGTTATCAAATTATAACAAAACACTCCCAGAAGACAGGGTTTATCTGCAAACAGATAAACCGATGTATGACCCAGGCGAAACCATTTGGTTTAATGCGTTTATCAGAGATGGCGCTTCTTTCAAACCTTCTGGGCAATCTGGTGTCGTACACGTAGAACTCAGAAACCCAAAGGGAGCAGTGGTAAACACACTCGAGATCCTAGCAAAAGATGGCTCAGCACCAGGAGATTTTATGATTGACAAGGCTTGGTCCGGCGGTATCTATACAATTAAAGCGTGGTCTGAATGGCAGAAAAATGACGCACAGCCTGCATTCTTCGAAAAAGAGATTCAAGTACAAAAAAGCATTCTTCCTAGACTCAAAATGAAACTCGATTTCCAAAAAGAAGCCTATGGGATAAAAGATGCCGTCAAAGCTGAACTCTCATTGAACTCAAATGCAAATCAACCATTGAGCAACTACGCATTCAGCTACACCGCATCCCTTAATGGAACAAACCTGTTGACTGAAAATAGCAAAACGGATCAAAGTGGAAACGCAATCATCAACGTTCAGCTTCCTGATCACCTTGAAAACAATGATGGATTATTGAATGTAATGATTAGCTATCAAGGAATGACGGAATCTATTTCAAGGTCTATTCCTATTGTGTTAAACAATGTAGATCTAGCCTTTTTTCCAGAAGGTGGAGAGCTGGTCAATGGCTTGAACTCAAAGGTCGCTTTTAAAGCATTAAATGAGTACGGAAAGCCTGCAGATATTACTGGTGTGGTGGTTGATTCTAAAGGCGCTAAGGTAGCAAGTCTCAACAGTTTCCACCAAGGATATGGTGCTTTCGAATTCAAACCGCAGCCAGGACAAGTGTATAAAGTGAAAATCACAAAACCCGCTGGTGTTACGAAGGAGTACGCACTGCCCGAGGCAATGGCAAAGGGCTATGGATTAGCAATGACTAGTAAAACAAACGACCGATTAAAATTGTCATTAAAATCAACACAGCCAGAGGAGATGGCAGTCGTTGTGAACGTACGTGGGGTAAATTACTACAGTAAAAAAGTAAATTGCTTCAACACATACACTAATCTAGACGTGCCACTCAAAGAGCTACCAATGGGTGTTGCTCACATTACACTGTTTGACAGTAAAGGCATTGCTAGAGCAGAACGATTGACATTTGTAAACCAAGACAGACAACTACAAGTAAAACTAAGCACCGACAAGCAGAAATACTTGCCAAGAGAAAAGGTACAGTTAACAGTAAAAACAACAGATGAGCGTGGGGTTCCTGTGCCTGCGAACCTGTCAGTTGCAGTAGCAGATGATCAGTTACTAACGTTTGCAGATGACAAATCGAGTAACATCCTTTCTTGGATGCTAATGGAAAGTGATGTGAAGGGCAAGGTACATGAGCCAAATTTTTACTTCAATCCTGAAAAGGAAAAAGCAGAAGAGGCAATGGACTTCTTATTAATGACAGAAGGTTGGAGACGATTTGACTGGAAAGAAATAGATGCCAATAACCCTGTTGCAAGCGTTGCTGGAGAACGTACCGATATCAAAGGAGTGATTAATGATGCAAAGGGAAACCCGATTAAAAATGGTACAGTTGAAATTGTTGATACAGACATTAAGCAAAAAATCAATGCCAATGGAGAATTTACTATCTCAGGTTTAGAATTATATGAAAGTAAAGAATTGATTGTAAGAAACCAGAAAGGTGAAGAAGTCAATTCAGTCATGATTAATTCTTACGAAAATGAGTTGTCTTTAACAATTAAGCGAGTGATAAAAGGCGAAGTAAAAGACGAAAATGGACCGCTTCCTTATGCAAATGTTATTTTAAAAGGTACAACCATTGGTACAACAACAGATATGGATGGTAATTACAAGCTTTTTGTGCCTGATGGATCTAAGGAGTTGGTTGTTTCTTACACTGGTTATTCAGCACAAACTCAAGAAATTTCAAACAAAAGTAAGATTAATTTCAAATTGGAAGAAGGGGTGATGCTTGAAAACGCCATAGTTGCGGGAATGGCAAGACCTCGATTACCACGTCCAAAGATGCCAGAAATGCGAAGAAACAAAAATAGACCAATGGCAATGCCGCAAGCTGTTGCGCCCCCTCCACCTCCTGTAATTATGGAAGTGCCTGAGGAAGAAATGGAACCAATGGAACCAATGGATGCTGCAGACGGTAAAGTTATTATTGGAAGAGATCAGGCTGCTTTTGGACTGGTAAAACAGGAAAAAGCAAAGAGAAAAAACAAACGCATGGCTGAGAAGAAAGCAGCGCCAAGAATAGAAGCCAATGCAAAAATTGCACTCGGGGATATGATGATGGAGGACGAAGAAATCATGGCGTTTGACCTGCAGGAAATTGCGCAAAAACCAATGCCACCAGTAAAGATTTACTACAGAGCACGCACGTTCGCTGGTCCTGAATACAAAAATCAGGAAACACCAGCACAGCGGACAGATTTCCGTTCTACGATTTACTGGAATAATCGAGTAGAAACAGGAAGAACTGGGAAGTCAGTTATTGAGTTCTACAACTCAGATAAGATTTCTTCTTTCAACGTTACTGCAGAAGGATTTGGACAAGATGGTTCTGTTGGAAGAACTGAACAAAAGTTTTTTACTCAATTGCCATTTTCTATCCAAACTAAAATCCCAGTTGAACTAGCAAGAGAGGACGTTGTAAAACTGCCAGCAACATTTGTCAACAACACTGATCAACCGTTAACTGGAAATCTAGACCTTGTAATTCCTGATGGATTACAGAAGATTGGGATCTGGCCATCTACACTTACAATTGCGCCGAATAGCTCGATGACCAAGCACTTTGAGTTTACAGTAAATGAAAAGTCGACGACAAACAAATTCGCAGTAGGTTTTGACAGCAAAGGATTTAGTGATCGAATTGAACAGGATATAAGAGTCGTTAACCGTGGATTCCCAGCCGCTGTCTCTGTTTCTGGCAATGAGTTGAATAAGGAATTCCAAGTCGACGTAACTACGCCAGTGCAAGGAACTGTAGAAGCAACATTCACTGCTTACCCGAATACCTTAAGCGAGATTTTGAGTGGACTTGAATCCATGTTCCGCGCACCATCTGGTTGTTTTGAGCAGACTTCTTCTTCTACGTATCCAAACATCTTAGTGTTAAACTACCTTGAGGAAACAGGGAAAGTAGATCCTAAGGTCGCAAAACAAGCAATGGACTACATCAAACAAGGCTATACTCGATTAACTTCATTCGAGTCACCAAGTGGCGGGTTTGAATGGTTCGGAGGCGATCCTGGCCACGAAGGCTTGACTGCTTACGGATTGATGGAGTTCATCGATATGAAACGAGTATACAGTGGCGTAGAGGACGAAATGCTGAAGCGAACGACGGATTGGCTGTTGAAAAGAAAAGATGGTAAAGGCGAGTTTAAGCGAAATCCACGCGCACTTCATACCTTTGGACTGACGGATAATGCGACGATGAGTGCTTATATCACATGGGCATTGACAGAAGGAAACATCGAAGGAATGGACAAGGAAGTTGAGGCTGCATACAAAACGGCAATGAAGACGCAAAACGCTTATCAGATGGGCTTAGTAGCAAACATCCTGTACAATATAAATGACAAGAAGCGAGCGGATGCTGTACTGAAAAAACTAATAGGTTCACAGAATGAAAAAGGAAACTGGGAAATCGATAATCAGATTAAGTCTGCTCCTGGTTCTGGTGGAAATGCTTATGTTATCGAAACCGCATCACTTGCCTTGTTAGCGATGTTGAAGAGCGACAACCCCAATATGGCTGCCGCAGGTAAAATCAGTAACTTCTTGGCTAATTCAAGAGGTGGATATGGTGGCTTCGGTAATACCAACAGTACTGTACTTGCCTTGAAAGGATTGATCGAGTTTGCAAAGGCTTCTAAGCGCACGAAATCCCCAGGAACGATTGAATTAGCAATCAATGGGAATACTGTGGGCACGCAATCTTACAAAGCTGGACAAAAAGATCCAATTGTATTCAAAGGATTAGAAGAAGAGCTTAACAATGGTGAGAACAAGGTAGAAGTTCGCTTTAAAGATACCAAGGAGGCGCTTCCGTACACAATGACCGTAGATTGGAGAACCAAGCAACCAAATAACAGTAAAGAGTGCGTACTAGATCTTGAGACTACGTTGAACGCTAACAATGCGAAAGTGGGAGAAACGGTTCGACTGACGACTACGATTCAGAATAAAACCAAGAAAGGACACTCATCACCTATTGCAATTGTCGGCATTCCTGCTGGTTTATCAGCACAGTCTTGGCAATTGAAAGAGTTGCAGGAGAAAGGGGTATACGATTTTTATGAAATCAAGGATAACCGTGTCGTGTTTTACTATAGACAGATTGCGCCAAGTGAGCAAAAGCTGGTTCCTCTTGACTTAAAAGTCGAAATCCCCGGTTCTTACGAGGCGGAAGCGTCTACTGCATACCTTTATTACACGAATGAACATAAGGATTGGGATAACATAGGGGTAGTTAATGTTTCTCAGTAGGCTAGGGTGGGGGTGAATTAAAATTCGGCCCTACCCAAAACGAAAACGCGCTCAATGCTCCATAGTCAAGCGCATATAAGTTGTAGATTAGGTTTAGTTAAGGCTGTCCAAATGCGGGCGGCCTTTACTTTTTGCGTTTTGCTAGCTGGAGAAAATTCTTGAATTTTCCCTACTTCGCTCTCCTGTTTCCGTCATTTGTCACATATTTATCTTTATTAATAAAAAAAACGTCAAGTATCCTTGCTTGCAAATCATATTTAATTATTTTTGTTCACCTTTTAACAGAATGAATCGTAGTACATGAGAATCCTTATACCTTTAATCACTATCATCTTGTCAATTAGTGCTTGCCAGCAATCAGCCTCTAAAACTGAATACCAGCCACTAGATTTACTTGAATATGGCATCCCTATAACCATTAACGCACCAGACAGTGCAAAGGTAAGAAAAAGCAAAATCGGAGATTGGGATGATGTCACAATCAAAAAGGATAACTATTCCCTTCAAATCTTTGTCAGAGATGCTGAAACAAGCAATATGAGTAAGATCATCGCGGACGAACTTTCCCTTGTAAAATCAGAACGATTTTTCTCTAAAATCGTAAGCGAGGAAGAGAAAGGATTCATTTATGAAACAAGCGTTGATTCTATTCCATTCTACAATTTTAAGTACCTCCACTACCAAGCTGACAAAATCTACACCTTCCAAAAAGGCCTTGCTGACAACATCACTAAAGAAGAAGCCGAAAAAATCTTCAAATCTGTTAAACAATAAATCATTAAAATCTCAACGCTCAACTATTTAAAATTCTTCTTGCTTGCGACTTGAAGCCTGGAGAACCGTGTTCATAGTAATCACGGATGACTGCCTTTAGCTCCTCTAGTAGTTCTGGTTCGTCCTTTGCGATATTGTATAGTACTTTCATGGAGAACATACGAGTAGCAACGGGTCGCTTTACATCATTCAATAGTTTGTAGCAGATGTCAAAGGCTTTGCCTTGCAAGTCTTCTGGAATCTCTAATTTTTGCAAAATACGCAAGGCCGCTCGGTGAATGGCAGGATGGTCCTCTTTGTACAGTGTTTCAATTAAAGTAGCGCAGTGTGGCAAGGCTAGGTTTGGATGGTTGTAGCCAATGTGGCTGATGGGCCATGCCGCGTATTCCCTTAGCTTTTGTTCTGCACTATTTAGCATGAGATCAAGAATCGATTTGAAGTGTACTGGGTTTTTCCCAACGTATTGCACAATCATATCACGGTGTTTCGCAGTGCGGTGTTTCATTAATTCTTCAGCAAAATTCATTGGTTTACGATAAAGTCAAAGGTGGCGGATTTGTAAGGTTCTATTTTAGACAAGCGTCTAAGGCTTAGGAACGTTTCAATGGGTCCCTTATCGATGAATAAATTGGCCATCCAAGCAGGGAGAGCACCGCCAGGATCCGCAATAACACGAAGCGCTACGCTAACCGTTCCGTTTTCAGTTGGTGTTAGCACCCATTGAGAGTCGTATGCTGCTGCTCGCACCGTCTTCTCTTTTTTGAACGGATGATTTTCTACTAACTGTGAACTGATATACACATTTTTACTTGCTGGATCCTGTCTTACTTGATATTTGATGACGGCGTCTCTATCTTCTATCGGCCATGGCATGTCTGACACCGAGTGGTAAATGAACGTTTGATCCGATTCTTTCTCCACGAAACGTGACCCTATATTTTTGTAGACCCATTTTGGAAACGAGTTAACATCTCTTCCTATTGAAACCAATGTAGATAGCGTAGCGTCAAATTCTGACTTGATTAGAACCTGATTAAAATCTGAATTGGGTGTTGGTTTTGACCATACTTTTATTCCGTCTGTCTCTTTAACAAACTTCCAATCTTCCCCAAATTGAGCAGATAGGGGAAGGATTAACAATAGGCAAATTCCAAACAAAATTGATTTGAATATAACTTTCATTAATCAACAATGTAGTCTAATTTTATTGATTTGTAGGGTTCTTCTTTAGACAATTTTCTTAAACCTCCAAAACTTTCGACTGGACCTCTATCAACAAACAGGTTCATCAACCATGCAGGAACTGCTCCGCCTGGATCTGTTTTGATGTAGTAAACGGCTTCTATCGTCCCATCTTCTTGTGGTGTCAAAATCCACTCTGCAATTAATTCAGGAACCCTGACGACTCCTTCTTTCGGATCCATATAGTTGGTCACTTGTTCTGAATAGATATTCACTACTTTCGTGTCTGGGTTTTGCTCAACACGCGAACGTAAAACGACATCTCTGTCTTCAAAAGGCCATGGAATTTCAGAAATGGAGTAGTAAATTACTTCCGTATCAGACACTTCCTCAAGGACTTTAGCTTCTCCAGTGCTGTATACCCATCTTACATAGGAGCTGATATCCATTCCTACAGCTACCAGCGTTGACAACCGTGAGGTATAGGACGTTTTGACCAATACCTCTTTGAAATCAGAGTTGTCTGGTGTTCGAGTCCATACTTTCACACCGTCGGTTTCCTTTTTGTATTCCCACCCTTCGCCAAATTGAGCAAATGAAGAAGTGGTTAAAAAACTAAAAAGTAGTATAAGTGTCAATTTAAAAATAGAAAAGTTCATGTTGTTTGTTGCTTAATTAGTTTGGAGATTGAATTCAGATTCTATTTTTCCACAAATAGCATCAAAGTGGTGTTCCAAAGCGTTTTGTTCTTTATGTTGAATATCCTTTGAGAAAAAGGTTAATGTCGTAATCATATTGCCATGAATAGAAAGATGCTTTACAAATTGATGTTCATGATTAAGTTTCCATAAGGAAGTATTACTAATTTGGACATCACGTTTTTCCTTGTTCAAATAAACATATTTCTTATTGAATGCAAATTGCCATCTTTTATGCAAGGATTCTTGGAAAATGGTATCTCTAAGCGGTTTTGATTTTAAATCTACGCGTTGTTCAGTCTCCTTGGAATCGATCGTTAAGTCTTGTCCACTCGTCGCATATCGTTCTATCAAATCTGCGCATTCTGTCAAATCTTTTACTGCTTCATTTAGTTCATATCGACTCAGTAGTTCGATCCCCACTTCTGAGGTAAATACGGGTAGTTGGACTTGCATGTATGTTCGAAAATCACCTTTATGATTAGGATCTAAACACATTTTAATCATCAAAAACTCTTCTTCATAGGGAAATTCAACCAAAGAATAAGATTGGTTGAGTGATTCAATAACCGAAGAATTGCCTAACGGTGTTTTGAGAGAAAGGACTTTTAAACTAGTATCAAATTTACTGTCCTCAATTTCTACAACAACTGGCTGTGAGCGACCAAAAATGTTTGTTGTATTTAACAAGCAAATTTGATTTGGAAACTCCTTGTTTCCTGGGATAACTTGATCTGCATCAAAGCTATTTAATATGCGTTTTACAATTTGATTCATCAAATAATATCTTAATGTCTAAAGATAAATTTTTAAACGACTATATTCCAATTCTAATTTTAATTATAATGGTTTTATAAGGAATACTTACCGTAAATCAAAAACTAAGCCATCGCAAAGCACCTTTTGCTCTTAAAGAAAAATAGAATCTTTTTAATATTAAAGGAATTCGAGTGTAAGTTTTAGAATTGTCGTAGGTACGACTTAAGGTTTCCTGCCTTCTAAAAGCAATTGTTTCTGCTCATTATCAATCATTCAGTTGTCAACCAAATGAATTTTGAAAATAATAGCCAATACTTAATAAATCGCTTGCTTAACACTTTTTAATTGTAAGTCTTTTGTCATAAAACAACTATATCTAGTTAAAATTGGGGCTTTTCCAAAATATAATTGATCAATTCACCGTTTTTAGTGTAATCAGATAAAAATATTCATTAAATTTAGAAAATTGATTACGTAATGTTCCCAAATTGTTACTAATACAATGAAAGGGAAATGTTCTTTAGCAATTAGAAAAATGTTAGGCTGGCATAAATATAAAGACGAGCAACAACTCATAAGCGATATCGAAGTCGGTGGTTACCGAACAGATAAGGCTATTGAGTATGTTTACACCCACTACAGAAAGGAGGTGCTCTACTTTATTGTAAAGTCTAACAAATACCTGATAAAAGATGACGCATTAGATATTTTTCAAGATACAGTCGTCATCCTGGTTAGAAATATCCAGTCCGGCAAATTTAGAAAAGAGTCGAATATTAAAACGTATCTAAAAGGTATTGCTAGAAACATTTCCTTCAGATTAGCGCAAAAGCACTATAATAAAGTTCAGGTGGAAGTAGATATAGATTATCAGCCACAACTTGAAGCAGATACGAATACTGAAACACTGTACCAACGATCTGAGCTGTCAGCAACCCTAGAAGATTTGCTAAACAGCCTTCCTGGTAAAGGTGCCCAAATTATTCGCCTTTGGATGAAACACTACTCGATGAGAGAGATCGCTGACATCATGGGCTTCAAAAATGAACAAAATGCGCGCAACGCCAAAAAAAGACACCTGCAACGGTTGATTAGTTTGGTGAGCGAAAATGAAGTGCTCGCAGCTGATTTGAAATTGTATTTGGAACAATAAAACACAATGGCCAATAGCGGGAACATATATCGTGAATTCGACCCCCGACCGGAGCATCAATTCAACTCCGCAAGTGACTTGATTCACAATTTTACCTCTACAGGGAATGCCAGATCTCTTCAGGCATTGTTTGAAGCCTATTTCTTACTCGAACTAGAACCAGATACCACTGAATTCGTCTATCAGCAAATTCAAATCAATAGCCAACTTGGAGCCGCCTACATCGAATTTGAGCACACCTACCAATTCTTAGAGCAAGACCGAGACAAACAGCGAAAAAATGCACTAGTTTCCCTAGAAGCAAAAATTGTCAAAAGACAAACGCAATACAGAGTAGCGAAAATGGCAACACTAGCACTCCTCCTATTCAGTATCCCCGCTTATCTATTAATGGATTACCAAGGATCTAATTCAGCTGACAATACCATCGCCCAAGTAGAGAAAATGCACGAATTTTCTCCTACCGAAACCACAACCCAAACAACAGATGTTGTAAAGGAAATGCACGAACTTTCTACCCAAGCAACACCTCAAACACAAACCAAAAAAACTGCAGTAACAACACAAGAATTTTCTCCAACAGCAAATCGTACACCCAAAACCGCAACCCTAAAAACAGTTGTTTCTACAAAGGTCGCCATAGAGAAAATTCACGAATTTTCTACGCCCAAAGCAAACAACACAATCACAGCCTCAACGACACAGCCAAACGTAGAGGAAATGCACGAATTTTCTACCCCAACAACAGATAGAAAACAGTTTATCAGCATCCAGCCGATTCCTTCCATGGAAATCGCTTATCCTAATCAGCAAAATAAAGCAAGCGTAACCCAAACGAGCGCTTCCACTAAAGCACCAGTCATGCTAATCCATGGCTATTTGACGGACTGGCAAACGGGCAATACCATCGCAGGTGCAACAATTCGCTACGGAAAGCAGAAAGTAGTCACGCAAGAAAATGGATTCTACCAATTAAAATTAGATCAGTCAATTCGGCAAATAAGTCTTTCAAAGCCTGGCTATGAGCCAGAATACTTCAAAGTACTTCCTGAAAGTGGTATAAAAACAGTTGACTTTGCAATGGTAGCGAGTCGTCCATCCCTCGAAACAAAAGTAGAAGTGGGAAATAAGATGACCAAAACGCTTGGTTCATTGGCTTTTTCAACAGAAGTCATCAAAAAGGAACGAATGGGTTCTAACCATTTTACCACGCTTGATGAATCGTTGAATCAAGTGGCCGGTGTTAGTGTGTTAGAAGATCAGGTATCCATCCGTGAAGGTGGATTATTCTCTTTTAGCAGGGGAAGCCGTGTTCAACTGATTATTGATGGTGTGCCAGTGATGAATGCGGACGACGGAATTGCAAACTGGGATTACGTACCAGTAGAAAATGTGCAACAAGTAGATGTCCTTAAAGGCGCTATGAGCACCCTGCTTGGCTCTGCTGCGCTTAACGGTGCGATCAACGTAAGAACGATTGCTGATCAGCCTGAAACGAAAATATCAACGTTTGGAACGTTTTACCTATCTCCGACAGATAAGGCAAAGAAATGGTGGGGTTCAGGTGCGAACGTGCAAGAAGCACCTTATAAGTACGGCTACTTGTTTTCTACCTCACAAAAGTATAAGAAACTGGACTACTCACTAGGAAGCGCACTCGTTCAAGATCGTAGTTTTCGCAAAGGTGATTATAACCGTTATCTTCGCTTGAACTCAAAATTTCGATACCACTTTAACAGGAATGTAGAGGCAGGAGTCGGCTTCAATACACAAGGCGGTTTCAAGTCGCAATCAGAGATCTGGAAGAACAGTACGGAAGGTGCTTACCAATCAGATGAAGCCTTACGACTCCGTGATACCCTCTTGCGTGTTACCGTTGACCCATACTTCAAAATTAAGGACAGATATGACAATACTCATCAAGTCATTGCTAGTTACACCTTTAATGGGGTGAAGCGATCTATGGACACGGAGCAATTTGGGAATAACACACAGCAGGTACACAATGAATACCAATTTCAACGTGATTTCACTGATCTTGACCTTGTATTGACTGCTGGTGCTAATGGCTCATTTGCCAGTATCATCTCTCCAAAATATCAGGACACTGTTTATCAGTCTGCTAATTACGGTGGTTTCTTGGAGATGAACAAGCAGTTTTTTCAGGATAAACTGAAGTTTGTGATGGGCGTTCGCTACGAACAAAACAAAGTGTTTGGCCCTGGGATTGATGTGCTTGCGACTAGTGCCGCACGTCCTTTCTTGCGGGTAGGACTCAACTACAAAGTGAGTGAGGAAACCTATCTGCGCGCTTCTTGGGGACAGGGCTATCGGTATCCTACGATCTCAGAGCGTTACCTTACGAATAGTATTATGGGCTTGCGTGTCTTCCAAAATCCTGAGTTAGAGCCAGAAGAGGGCTGGACAGGAGAGATCGGCATCAAGCAAGGATTTACGGTTGGAAATTGGAAAGGATTTATGGATTATTCTGCATTCTGGCAGCAATATACCAATATGATTGAGATGAAGTATGGGAAATACGGTTCTGGGCAAGATCCTTGGGGATTCCAAGCACAAAACCTTTACTTCACTGCTGTTCAAATCAATGGAATGGAGTATAGCCTGAACGCACATGGCGAAGTGCTTGGTGTTCCAGTTGATATATCGGGTGGTTACACCTTTTCTAATCCACGCTATCACTCATTTGATCAAGATTCGGTGCAGTCATCAATCAATCACAATGTACTTAAATACAGACACCAGCATAATCTTAAGTTTAATGCGTCTGCCCGCTTGAAGCACTTCACTTTTGGCGTATCTGGTAATTTTGCTAGCCACATGAAAGCGATTGATCGCGTACTAGAAAACAATATTGTTTGGGGACTGAAAGACTACCGTCGGTCTCCTCGGGATTTGTTTGGGATAGATGCCCGTATCTCTTACCACCCAAATGATAAGTTCCAATTATCCATCATTGGTAAGAATCTGACTAACCGAGAGAACTCTTTGCGCCCTGGACTGTTAGAAGCGCCAACTAATTTCTCCTTGCGCCTGTGTTATTCTATCTAGGAAATAGTGTCTAATTATTATTGTCTAATTATTAATTATTATTGTTTCTTAACTTGCTAGATGTTTTGAATAAAACATAGTGCAACATCTATTGTTCTTGGATAAAATCAGAATACGTTATGAAATTCATCATTTTCGATATTGACGGTACGTTGACGAATACTACGCAGGTAGACGATGACTGCTTTTTAGCAGCCTATCAAGAAACGTTTCAAGTAGATACTACGGATCACTATTGCGGCGACTTCAAGCACGTTACAGATTGGGGCATTACCGAAGAACTTACGCAGCGCAAGCTCAATCGCCTGCCTACTGAAGCAGAATATGCTCAGATGATCTTAAATTTTGAGCAACAACTTATACGCACGAAGTCTGAACATCCTGACTGGTTTCATGAGGTGCCTGGAGCACGTATTTTCTTTGAGTATATGCTCGAACATCCAGAATACAAGGTCGCACTGGCTACTGGTTGTTGGGAGGTTTCAGCGCTGTTTAAGCTCAATGCTGCAGGTATTACCTTGCCAGAAGGGATTGCCTTTGGGCATAGCAACCATGAGAAGTCTAGAGAAGACATTACTCGACATGCGCTTAAGCAATTGCGGAAGCAGCATCCTGAAGAACCTGAGTCTATTGTCTATTTGGGTGATGGGATTTGGGATTTTCACACCTGCAATAATCTGGGTATCCCATTGATTGGTGTGGATGTATCTGGGAACGGAAAGCTGAAGGAACTGGGAGTGGCGTCTGTGATTCAGGATTACTTGGATCTGGGTGCTGTGTTGGAGGTTTTGGGATGAAAACCTAGACGGTGGGAAAGGTATATAATCACAACAGTTATCTGATTGCTTGCGATTTCGCATTTGCATAATCGAAATTATTTCTTCAACTTTAAATAGTAAATTATGAATACTAAATAGAAGATTTACCAAGAGAAATATGCAATTCGATAAAGATTTACAATCAGAACATAAAGATCTGTTTATTCAAGCAAGGGATTTATTGTTGTCTTTTAATGGAATAGTAGAAACCAAAAAGGAGCGGATTACAACCTATTCAAATGAAAAAGGTGGAATTTGTCATATGAGAACAATGCCCTACGGAATTGATTTCGGTTTTTTAAAAGGAGCAAAGATGCAAGACAAATTTGGTGCTCTTACAGGCAAAGGTAAAGCAATAAGAGTTTTACCTCAAAAAGCTAAATTGGATGAAGAGGTTGTTCACTACTTTATGAACCAAGCCATCGAAATTAACAACAATAAATAGTGACTACAGATCAAATCATAGACGTT
Organism: uncultured Saprospiraceae bacterium; assembly: GCA_937959115.1. Classification (GTDB taxonomy): domain Bacteria; phylum Bacteroidota; class Bacteroidia; order Chitinophagales; family Saprospiraceae; genus JAHDHB01. The sequence continues at coordinate 91,207 of CALGAW010000007.1, read as the reverse complement.
CTGAAAAAGGATGCAAATCCCGAAAAGATTTTAATAAAGGAAACCAAATTTGGCATTATCTCAAACAACGCATTAGGAATCTACCATAAGGAACTGAAAGAACTTGCAAAGAGAATTCCAAGAGAAGATAAGATTGCAATTGAACTTTTTGATTCCGGTATTTATGAAGCAAGATTACTTTGTAGTAAACTATTTAATCCTGATCATCTCACAGAAAAGTTAATGGATAAATGGACAAGTACCTTCGAGAATTGGGAAATATGTGATTCCTTTTGTATGGGATTGTTTGCTAAAAGTAAATTTGCTGCGTTAAAAGCAATTGAATGGTCAAAAAGGGAGAAAGAGTTTGAAAAAAGAGCTGGATTTGCAACAATCGCTGCTTATTGTATGGCGGATAAAGAAGCGCTCAACGATACATTCGAACAATTCTTTCCGATCATAAAAAGAGAATGCACAGATGAACGAATTTATGTTAAAAAAGCAGTTAATTGGGCGTTGAGGAACATTGGTAAAAGAAATATTGACCTAAAGTTAAAATCAATTTTATTGGCGAAAGAAATTTCGAAAATCAATAATAAAACAGCAATTTGGATAGCGAATAATGCGTTGAAAGAACTTACAAACGAAACTGTTAGAATTTCAGATTACCCAAGAGCGATATATAGGAAAAAGGAATAGAAAGAATATGAAAGACAATCCGCAACTTAAAGGCTACCTAACAGATGATGGCAAATTTGATCGAATGCCAGGAAAAAAACAGAAGAAGAAGTTAGCATTAATGCTTCAATGCTTAGCGCAACAATTTGAGGTCGGTAAACAGTATTCCGAAATAGAAGTGAATGAAATTCTTAACCAACATCATAGTTTTAAAGATCCTGCGACACTGAGACGATTGATGGTTGTAAGTGGACTGATTAGTAGAACGTTAGACGGAAAGAGCTATTGGTTGATAAATGAAAATGATCGTGCTGTCAATATTGTTTAAATTAAAAGCGGAACGAAAATCGTTTTACTAAGTTGACTTATGAAGATATGCCTAAAATAGGTGTACCTATTTCCGAAACTAGGTTAACTAAATATGACTGTACTATTGGTAATCTCCCCACAAAACCTTATATTTAAGCAACAAAATTATTCAAAGACATGAAAAATATACTTATTTTAATCGCTTTAATTTCTGTAACCTCCTTTTTTGCTTGTAATAAAGAAGAAGTGAAGGATGATTTTGTTCCTGCCTCTCAAGTAGTTTCAATTGACAATCATGATAATACTGGAGTTGCAGACTTCGTGGTGAATACGGATAAAGACATTCTTGAAAATGATGTCTTAGTACTCACCAACAATTCCGCCAACGCTGTTTCCTACCACTGGGATTTTGGCAATGGAGATACATCAACAGAAGCTCAGCCTGCTTACAAATATGATATGCACGGTTACCACACCATCAAGCTAACCATTACTGATGTCTTTGGGAATACGCAAGAGGCAAGTCATGAAATTTTGGTGCTTTGTGTTTTTGGAGGACTAGATCATGAGTCAGCCGAATAAGAAGAAACCTTTACCTTTCAAGTCCTATTTTGCTTGGGTGTATCATCTTTTAGCATTTTCCCACTTCTATCTATTAGGACCTAGGAGTTCCCAATATATTCAATTCAATTTTTGTCCAAGGAGCTGAACAGCAAAGAGTAGTGCCAATGAAAAAATCGTTGGATGCTTTACAAAGCATTGGGAAAATTGTTAATACACTGAGAAAAGTCCGATATTGAACAAAATATTAAACGGTTAGTCTCTATATTTACACTTCCATAAACAGCCTAAAACACTCTCCTTTGAACTGGAAAACAGTGGCAAAGATCAGAAGGGAGGTTGATTCTCTACCTTATGAAAGAAATACAAGGTAATAATACTCTTACTGTAAACCGATTTTTAAACTACTAGACAACATTGTCTAAACTTGAACCAATGAAATTATGAAAACGTATTTGATTATCTGTTTACTGATGATTTCTCAAACCTCGATTTTTGCACAAAGCGATATCAAGGTGATGAGCTACAATGTGTTGAACTATCCAAACAGCCTAACGGACGATAGGATTGACACATTAAGTAAAATACTCGACTTCTACGAACCGGATTTGCTATTGCTTCAAGAGTTAAAAAGCGCACAAGGATTGCAAAACATCACGCAAGAACTCTCTACACTTTTTGGCAGTTACACAGCAGGAACCTATGTTCCGCAAATCTCCAATCCTTCAAACAGTTGGAGACTGCAACAAAATATTGTTTATAACGACTCTGTTTTTCAATTGATCAGTGAAGAGGCCATCACCACACCTTATCGAGATATAAACTACTTTCAGTTTCGAATTTTAGAGGACGACGGAACGCCTTCTTCTGAGTTACTCCATACTTATGTGACGCACTTAAAGTCATCATGGGGTTCAGCCAATGAGCAATTAAGGCTTTCTATGGCTCAAGTGATGAAGGATCACATTGCACTTTTGCCTCCGGGAAGTAACATCGTCGTTGCTGGAGACTTTAACGTGTATTATAGCGGAGAGCCAGCGTATCAAATGTTGCTTAGCTCAAATGGGACGAACACATTAAATGATCCGATTAATATGCCAGGATGGGGCAACTCGAATTTCCCCAATACAGAAATTTTTACACAATCGACCCGATTATCAAGTTTGAGTGATGGCTCAGGTGGTGGCATTGATGACCGATTTGACTTTATCTTGTTGTCTGATCAACTGATGAATCCAAGTGCGCGAATCGATTACCAAGTAGGTAGCTACAAGGCTTTAGGAAATAATGGCACCTGTTATAACCAAGATTTGATTGATTGTACGACAACGAATAATGTCTCTTATGAAATGTTGAGCTCACTTTATCACATGTCAGATCATTTGCCGATCGTTTTGAGCTTGGATTTCAACCTACCCGTTTCAACCATTGACTTACCGCTTTCATCAGATGGACAATTGATTGAAATTTCTCCCAATCCTGCAAATGCCCAGATCGAGATTATAAAGAATGGAATTAATCCGATTGATTTACGCATTTTTAATGTACAAGGAAAGTTGATGCATGAACAAAAACGTATTGAAGCAACAACAACAATCGATATCTCTCCGCTTTCTGAAGGATTATATATCCTACAATCAATGGACAAGAATACAGAAGCACTTGATGTGGGAAAATTGTTGATTCAGCGATAGTTTTTGTCGTCACGAATAAAAATAATCCTTGGATATTGTTGATTAATTAAACTAAACTATTGGATAATTTTGATGATATATTAGACAACATTAAGCGATATGTGCCTTTAAACAAGAAAGATGAGGCGGAATTTACTTCAATTATCCAAGTCAAAAAGGTAAAACGAAAGGAATTTATTGTAGAACCTGATCGAACGTGTACCCATCAGACCTATGTGTTAAAAGGAGCGTTTAGGAGCTATTTTGTAAATGAGGATGGTATTGATCATACGATCCAATTTGCAATTGAAGACTGGTTTATAAGTGATTTCAATAGTTATATCAACCAAGTACCAGCCTCCTTGTATGTTGAGGCTTTGGAAGATGCTGTCGTCCAACAAATCGCGTTTGGAGATGTGGAGGACTTGTGTCAAAACAACCCAAAGTTTGAACGCTTCTTCCGACTAGTCGCTCAAAAGTCCTTTGCTTTTGCGCAAAGACGCGTACTCTCAAATCTAGGTAAGTCAGCACAAGAACGGTACATAGAGTTTCAAGGGCAATACCCATCAATCGTACAGCGTGTTCCCCAATATGCTTTAGCCTCCTACTTAGGAATGACACCAGAGTTTTTAAGTAAAATCAGAAAAAGATTGGCCACAAAATCTTAATCGAATATCCTTATTTCTTAATCTAGTTCATTTTTTTAGTACCAAATTTCAAAGACTTTTGTAGTGATAATTAAATGTCAATAATAAAAACTCTACAAGATGAAAAATGTCATTTCGGTGCTCACAATTATTTGTGCACTATTTATTAATCAATCATTAAAAGCACAAACAATGGAAACTGACGTAACGATTATCGAGCTCATTCAAACAGAAGGTCAGTTCGAAACCCAAAAGCTAAAGCTAATCGCTGGTAAATACCAATTCAGAGTAGTCAACAGGAATGTGGACAAGGATTTGGGCTTTGTCATTCAAAAGAAAGAAGACAAGAACGCAGATGTCATGAAAACAGCCATCCCAAACTCATTCACAACGGCTTATGTGAAAAAAAATGCCGTTGAGTACACAGGTATTGTTGAACTAAAAAAGGGTAGTTACGTTTATTCATGCCCACTAAACCCGACACCTCATTATAAAATAATCGTAAAATAAAAAGTATGAAATATTGGTTGATAACAGGAATCTCAAGCGGATTAGGCAAAGCCCTTGCAACCTCCGTACTAGAAAAAGGTGGTTTTGTGATTGGAACGTTCAGAAATCAAGCTCAGGTAGATGAGTTTAATAGTCAACACAGTGGAAAAGCATTTGCTATTCTCCTAGACATTACGAATGAAAATGAGATTGAAACTTGTGTTTCACAGATCATATCAAAATATGGCAAAATCGATGTTTTGGTCAACAATGCGGGAGTTGGCTTTGTCGGTGCAATCGAAGAAACTTCTAAGGAGGAAGTCAAGAAGGTATTTGATGCCAACTTCTACGGTACACTGCACATGACTCAAGCAGTTTTGCCCTTCATGAGAAAAGCAAGAAACGGGCATATCGTTCAAATCTCATCACATGGAGGAATAAAGGCGTTTGCGGGGTTCGGCATCTACAATGCAAGCAAGTTCGCAGTAGAAGGCTTTAGCGAAGCACTGGCACAGGAAATCGCTCCATTTGGAGTCAAGGTTTCGATCATAGAACCCGGACCATTCCGAACAAAATTTGCAGGAAACGGCCTAGGACTTGCCAAAAACGTAATCACTGATTATGCAGATACTGCAGGTGCATTTAGAACAAAACTGCAAAGCGTAAATGGTAAACAGGAAGGCGATCCAAACAAAGCAGCCAAAGCGATCATCAACCTAGTAGATTCAGAACACCCAACACTTCGATTACCATTAGGCAAAATTGCGCTAAAGACAATCGGAATGAAGTTAGAAAGTGTAAAATCTGATCTGGAAACACATCGCGCAACTGCTGAAAATTCTGTTTATTAAGTTACACAAAGTCTCGCTATTTTTTGATAGTCATAGCAGAGTTTAGGCTCTCACTATGGCTTTTTTTAACTAAAATTCTATTTCATTTCGAAATTCTGCAATCGATATTGGATATTCCCTTCTTTACACTTTTTGGAAACCGTTTTCTTTAAGAACAATCTTTTTTTCTTTATACAATGCACCAATTGATTTTTTGAATAACTTCTTACTAATACCAAAGGTTCTTCGAATTTCTTCAGGATCGCTCTTGTCGGTAAACTGCATAAATCCATCGTTCTCCTCCAATAGATCCATTATCTTTTGAGCATTACTTTGTATACCATCGACACCAATAGGTTGCAGACTGATATCTATTTTTTTATCTGATCGGAATGGTTTGATATACCCTTTCAACTCTTGCCCAATGTTTAAAGATTTTGGGATCTCGTTCGTATAAACCAATCCTTGGTAAGTTCTGTTAATGATGACGCTATACCCAAGATCAGTCTTCAAGTAAACGATGAGATCTACCTCTTGGCCTACCTTTAAATCCTCCTCGGCAACCTGTTTTAAAACGTTTTTCAGTTTGGCGGTTCCAACTAAACGATCGGTTATCTCATCAAGCATTAGATAGACGATAATTTCCTGGCCAACAAACAGATCATGCACCTGATTTCGGAATGGGATCAAGAGATGCTTGACAATCCCCCAATCGCAAAATGCACCATATTCATTGGTGTGAACTACCTCCAGACAAGCAAACTCACCTACTGTTAGATACGGTTCTTCTGTTGTAGCAACATCCCTTCCTTCCGAATCGACATATACGAAAACGTCCACTTTGGTATTGATCTCCATTTCCTCGGTAATGTATTTACGAGGAAGCAAGACTTCATTTTCTTCATCATCCATTAAGTAGAAGCCCTGTGGCATTTCTCTTCGAATGTAAAGTGCTTGATATTCACCGATTTTTATCATTCAACAAAGATAGGAAGTAGGATTAAGTATAGTTCTAAACCAAGGAGATTATTTTTCTATTCAAAATTAGATTGCTCTAACAAATTCTTCTTGAAAACTAGGTTGAAATCCTAGGAATAACCTTTGTAAAGCAATTATATAGAACTAAGTCAAATCATCACTAAGTGTAAGGATGAACCGTTATCTTATTTACAGAGAGCCAGAGGTGCTAAATCCTTTACTTTCGCTTCAATGTAAGCAAGACTCCAATCGCTCCAGGATTCACATTAAATACAAGTTGGTCTCCTTCTGCTGACTTCAATTCAAATGCGCGTTTGCTGTCTTTCTTTGGTGTCAGATATAACATATCGCCTAGAGTACTATAGGTTCCACTCTCTGGATTTCCAGAAATGTCTGTTCCTGTATACGTGTCGTCTTCCTTGAATTCAAAATACATCGCCTTAGCGGATTGAACAAGCCCTTTATGCTTTAGTCCTCCATCTGGATATTCAAGATTGATGCCTTGCCATTTGCCCAAAACCATTGATTTATTAACAGTTGGACCACAACTTTGTAGTAATAAACAACCTACTAAACATAAACTATAGAAAACAGATTTCATAGAATTCAAATTTTTATTATTAGTTTCGCTTTATCAAAATGAATGTCAATATAAACTATTTAATTTATTTATTCTGCATCTTGTGTATAGGATGTACAGAAGAGTATCCTGCGCCAGTTTCTGGCTATTATGGGGATCACATGATCATCGCCCGCGAATCCATTGGCAATTTGGTCACGGGTGTCTATGAGGAAAATGAGCAATGTCGGTTCTTCTTTGCTGGAAAAGTAGTGGGCAACAAGGCAAATGTGATCAGATGGCCTTACGGAATGAGAGATAAAGACAATCAATTTGGAGTATTGGAGTTGACCGGCACCAATTCATTTAAACTGTATTTCAAAGACCCTGTTCCTAGTTGTGCGGAAGGAAATAATTTTACTTCAGAATCAAGAGAATTCAAAAACTCTAAAGCCATTAACTGGAACTTCATTCGAACCGTAGAATCACCAAATGTGATTGTGTATGAAACACCCGATACAACAGCGACCATTCTTGATACACTTTACAGAAATCAAGTGTTGAAAGTCATAAAATACCGTAAAAAATTCGCAGAGGTATATTTTGATGAAACCAATAGCAAACTAGGGTGGATTACTCTAAGTGACTTAAGACGATTTCCTGGTTAAAAAACAATAAAGAATGATTAATGAAACTACTTCGTACTTAGGGACAAAAGAACATGCAACAATGGTCAATAAACCAATGTGAAATATGCCCAATACCTATCATATTCTGAATGGCGATGCCTTACTAGAGCAGTTTCCAACCAGCATCCTTGGTAAACGCATTGTAGCTCGCGCCTGCCTAGTAGATGGACCAGTAAAATCGACATCTCTGCAACAGTTGTACGCCACCCGTGCTGCTTTTATCAGTCAATCGTACCCTGGTTTTTCAATCGCAGATTATTATAAACATGGCGTTTCTCAGTTTAGTCAGATTCAAAACATTCCTTCAGGTTCAACTGTTTGTCTGTGGTTTGAAGACGACTTGTTCTGTCAAGTGAATTGCTGGTTTGCGCTTCACTTATTACTTCATTCAGGAAACTCCCATTCGATCTTCCTTGTTCGACCCCCTAAACTAACTCCTTATGGCTTTGGCGGGCTAAGTACTAGCGATTTAGAAGCACAATACGATAACAAACATCAGTTAACAAACTACGAGCAATGGAAACAACTTTGGCCAAGCTATCAAACCGAATCCTTAAAAGAATTGATTCAAATAGGGAAGGAGCTCAACTCTGAATACCCATTTGTTCAAGCAGCAATACAAGCACACCTAGATCGCATCCCTACAGCAAACTCAATAGGCAAACCAAAAGAACTACTCCTAGAAATCATCCAAGAACTAACTAAAAAAGAGTTCGGTCCAGTGTTCAAAGCCTTTTGTAACCGAGCGCCCATCTATGGATTTGGTGATTTACAAGTAAGACGTATGTTTGATGAACTTTAGACCTTAAATTCCCAGTACCTTCAAAATCAGGCACGCTTCAAACAATTTCCTACAAGAATTGTTATTCATTACTATGAAAACAAACTTAATCATAGGTGCGTCGACGGGGATTGGTCAAGCACTTGCAAATTCGCTCGCCGAAAAGGGAGAAACAGTAATCGGCACTTTCCACAAAACAGTTACATCCAATAGGGCTAATGTTAGCTATCACTCATTGAATGTACTAGACTCAACGCTCGATTTTAATTTTTTACCGGATACAATCGACAGTCTAGTTTATTGCCCAGGGCGAATCAATCTAAAACCGTTTGCAAGACTAAAACCAGATTCATTTACAGATGATTTTAACCTTCAAGTACTCGGAGCTATAAAAGTCATTCAAGCAGTGTTACCTCGTTTAAAGAAAAGTGAATCGGGTTCTATTTTATTGTTTTCTACAGTAGCCGTACAAATGGGCTATAATTTTCATTCTCAAGTAGCTGTTTCCAAAGGTGCAATAGAAGGGTTGACACGTGCCCTAGCAGCGGAACTTGCCCCCAAAATAAGAGTGAATGCGATTGCACCATCCTTAACACAAACTCCATTAGCAGAAAGACTGCTTAGTAGCGATGAGAAAATTGCTGCCAACGATCAACGTCATCCCTTAAAACGAATTGGACAGCCTGAAGACCTAGCAGAAATGGCTGCTTTCTTGGTATCCAACAAAGCAAGTTGGGTCACAGGACAAATTTTACACGTTGATGGCGGAATGTCCGCAATTAAATAATAATAGAGCTTATGGAATTATCAGAAAGAGACCACGATAGAATCATTGGAATGGCATGGGAAGATCGCACACCCTTTGCAGCAATAGCTTTCCAGTTTGGCCTAAAAGAGAAGGACGTGATAAAGCTAATGCGAAAAACACTAAAACCAAGCAGTTTCAAACTATGGCGTAAGCGAGTAAATTCAGGCGTCAGTCAAAAACACCTCAAAAAACGATCCGTGGAAATCAAACGCTTCAAGTGTAGTCGTCAACAAGTGATTTCTAATAATAAAATCTCAAAACGATAACCACATCAACGTTTATTCTTAAATATATCCTCCAACGCACCAAGCAACTCCCCATGCTCAAATACAAACCCTGTATCTAGAATCTTCTGAGCAGACACCCGAACGCTATGCAATACAACAGTCGACATCTCACCCATAGCTAGCTTAATCGCAATCGTAGGTGTAGGAACAATCAACGCCTTCACTCCAAGCGCATTCGGTATCGTCTCTATAAATTCCTTGTTCGTCACAGGCTTTGGCGCAACTCCGTTGTAAATGCCCTCAACGTGGTCTTCTTCCACGGCATGGATAAACATTCGACACATGTCGTCTATATGAATCCAAGGGGAATAAGCGCTACCGTCACCAAAATAACTGCCTACTCTAGCCTTGAAGGAAAGCGCCATCTTTTCTAAGGCACCGCCCTTGGTAGACAACACGATTCCAACTCTCAAAATAGCTAGCCGACTGACATCTGGTTTTAGTGCTTTGGCAGCGTCTTCCCATAGTACGCAGCAGTCAGATTTAAAGTCGCCTGGTTGTGGAGGCGAACGTTCATCTAGCCATTGGTTACCACCTTCACCGTAATAGCCGATGGCGGAGGCAGAAACTAATGTCTTCAATGGTCGGGAACGCAATTTGATATACTTATGCAATAGCGCAAGGCTCTTGGTACGAGAATCGATCATTACCTTTTTATAGGCATCCGACCATCGCTTATCAACAAGACTTGCTCCTGCTAGGTGGATAATGGCATCTGCCCACTCTACAGCCTCCTCCTCAATGGTTTGTGCATTGATGTCCCATTTGTAAGCAGGGAAGGTTGCTTGTTTGTTAGCCCTGCGACTGAGGTGAGCGACTGAGTAACCCTTTGATTTGAGCTTTTTGGACAATTCCATCCCGATTAAGCCTGTACCTCCTGTGATTAAGATGTTTTTCATAGTATGTATGTGAAAATATATACCTAATAAAACGGATTAACAGCAAATTGTTTATATTTTTGTTCAAAATCTCTTTAATAGAACATAATTTATTGCAAATTACTATGACAACACACACAATTTTACCGCTGAAAGTAGTCGTCTTTCTACTTTCTTTGTCCGTATTATTTACTGCATGTAAAACGGATTCAAGTACTTCTGGAAACACTGGTGCTAAAGCTTACGAAAACAAAGCGGTCATTCACACCTTGAGTGGTCCAAAAATGTTAACTCCTTACAACTCTTCTGATGCATTTGCTTCTACAGCAAAATTAAGATTTTTTCAGGCATTATTGTCGTTAGATTTTTATTCTTATGAAGCCATTCCTATTCTATTAAAGGAAATGCCGAAAGTAGTGGAGACAAATGGAAAAATTTCAATGGAAATGGAAATTCGTCCTGAGGCAAAATGGGACAATGGAACACCGATTACAGCAAAAGATGTCGCATTTTCATTGAAAATGATCAATGTTCCTAAATTGGATAATAACCAGCAAAAACCATACTTTGAATTTATCAAAGACATAGAAATTGATAAGGAAAACCCTAAGAAGTTTACACTAAATTGTGGAAATCCATACATGGGTATGATTACGGCTCTTACAGGGCTATATGTTATTCCTGCATACATTTATGATCCAGAATCAATCTTAAAAGACTTCACCCTTAAACAACTGACGGCCAAAACGAAAGACTTAGAAAAAAATCCAGCGCTATTAAAAATGGCAGAACAGTTCAATGGTCCTAAATTCCAAAGAGAAGTAGTAGTCGGTTCTGGGCCATATACACTAGAAAAATGGGAAACTAATCAACGATTAATTCTTAAGAAAAAGGAAAACTGGTGGGGAGATGCCTTGAGAGATGAGAATCACTATTTTAAAAATGATATGGAGGAAATCGTTTATGAAGTCATCAATGACGCTACAACAGCAGTGGTTGCCTTAAAAGGAGAAAAAGTAAATGCAATGAATCGGATTGACCCACGTACATTTGTCGAAGAATTACAAAAGTCTGATAATTTTCTAAAAAAGTTTACACCACATACTCCTCCACAATTCTTGTATTCTTATATGGGAATAAACTCTAGACATCCTAAATTTAAAGATGTAAATACTAGACGAGCATTGCGCCATATTTTGGATGTTGAACAATACCAAAATACTGTTTTTTATGGTATGGCAGAACAAGTCAATTCTATCATTCACCCATTGAAAACCAAGGAGTATAACAAAGACATTCCTTTGTATAAGCAAGATCTAGATAAAGCTAGAAAATACCTTGCAGCAGCTGGCTGGAAAGATTCAAATGGTAATGGTACTGTTGACAAAGTAATCGAAGGCGAGTTAACTGAATTGGAAATTGATTTCATGTATCCTAACGTTGCAAAAACAAGTGGTCGTGCAGTACTTATGTTCCAAGAGTTTGCTAAGCAAGCCGGAATTGCAGTTAAGATTTTACCGATCGAATTTTCCGTAATGCTGGACAAAACCAAAAATCATGACTTCGAAATGTATTTTGGTATTTGGGTGTCTTCTCCTTTAGGTAGTGATCCTAAGCAAATTTGGCATACAGATTCCTACAATGGTGGCAGTAACTATGTTGGTTTTGGAACACCAGAAAGTGATGCACTGATTGAAACATTGAGAACTGAAATGGATGAAGATAAGCGTGCTGTATACTACAAGAAATTGCAGAAAATGATTGATGACGAATGTGTGTATGTATTCATCAATGCAACCAAAAATCGGGTAGCACTGCACAATAAATTTAAAAATGCGAAATCAAGCGCTGTCAACCCAGGTTACTTCTCTCCAAACTTAGTCGTAGCTGATGCTGTGGCAAATTAAACAAGCGTTTTAACATAGATAAGAAATAACGGTAGAGCCAATAATTGTGCTCTACCGTTGTTTTAAACAATAACCAGATTGTCTTGTTTAATTTGTAGATAAACAGAATAACTATGGGTATCGATCGTTACTTCTCATTGATAAAATTCAGCCACACCATTTTTGCGCTGCCATTCGCCTTGATTGGTTTCTTCCTTGGCACCACGCAATTAGGGAAGCCGGTGAGCTGGAAACTGTTTGGCTTAATGCTTCTCTGTATGGTGTTCGCCCGCAGCGCAGCCATGGCCTTCAATCGCTACATAGATCGTGACATTGACGGTAAAAACCCTAGGACTACGGAACGTGAAATCCCTGCTGGTAAAATCAGCCCCAACAGTGCACTGTTATTTGTGATTGGCAACTCGCTCGCCTTTGTTTTAGCTTCTTGGTTTATCAATCCCATGTGTTTCTACTTATCGCCAATTGCCTTATTCGTTATCCTGTTTTACAGCTATACCAAGCGATTTACTTGGGCGTGTCATTTCGTCCTAGGTCTTGGTCTTGCCCTAGCCCCGATCGGTGCTTATCTAGCTGCTGGTGGCGCGTTTGACTGGATTCCATTGCTTTATTCAGGTGCTGTGCTTTGCTGGGTGTCGGGTTTCGATATTATTTACGCCTTACAAGATGAAGAATTTGACAAATCACTGTCCTTGCAATCAATCCCTGTGCGCTTAGGTAGAGTAGGGGCCTTGCGCCTTTCTACTGTCTTGCATGTCTTTTGTGCTGTGTTCATTGTTGCCGCTGCTTACTTTGCTGCTGGTCAGTTTACTGATTTCGGATGGCTTCTATGGTTAGGCACACTGATCTTCGTTGGCTTACTTGCTTATCAACACACTGTTGTAAAGGCAACAGATTTGAGTCGAGTGAATCTTGCCTTTTTTACTACAAATGGAATCGCAAGCGTGCTGTTAAGCGTATTTTTTTTAGTAGATTTATTGCTGTTATAGCAATTTATATGAATCATCAGTCCTCAAGTCAATCCTACGCTAATCCGTTCAGTGAACCGCACGACTTTAGTCAGTTGGCTTCAGACCACCCACAGCTACAACCGTTTCTAATTAAAAATAGGCAAGACCGTATTAGCCTCGACTTCTTTAATCCCCTTGCAGTGAAAGTGTTTAACCGTGTTCTGCTCAAGGAGCATTACAATATTGAGTTCTGGGATTTCCCAGATCAGTTTCTCTGTCCTCCCGTTCCTAGCAGAGCGGATTATCTGTCTGCAGTTGCTCCGTTACTAGAAAACCAGATTAAACAAATCCGATGTCTTGATATTGGGGTAGGTGCTAACTGTATTTATCCCTTGATAGGACATATGGGATATAATTGGCAGTTTGTTGGCTCAGATATCAATAAAAATGCGGTGGAGTCAGCTAGGCACATTGTGGTTGCCAATGAGTTGAACCGTGCCATTGTCATTCGCCATCAGCAAAACCCTGAGCAGATTTTCTTGGGTGTGATAAAAGAGTCAGAGTTCTTTGATTTAACCATCTGCAATCCGCCTTTCTATGCTTCAGCGGAAGAGGCGAGTGCTGCTACTCGACGACGATTGAATTATAAGAATGCAAGTGGTACTGTTTCCAGTTTTTCTGGTGTTTCTAATGAATTGTGGTGTGCTGGTGGCGAGTTTCAGTTTATCTCGAAGTTGATTGAGGAAAGCGTGCAGTTTGCTGATTGCTGTGGTTGGTTTACGGTATTGGTATCGAAAGGGGGGAACTTGGATCAGATCATGGGTTTACTGGATGCTGTTGGGGCTAGGGTGGAGGTCATTCCGCTACAGCGAGGAAATAAAATAAGAAGAATAATTGCTTGGAGTTTTAAAGATTAACGAAGTCGTTATTTAGTCGAATACAATGAAATTTAAACTAAGACCAATTCTATCTGAAATTAAGGAATTCTATCAAAAACCAATCTCTCCAGCTCGATTTAAGGAGTATATCTCAATGCTACAAGGAGATAGCAAGGATGATTTGAAACTACCGATTGCAGGTTATAATCCAATGGCTAAGGCGCACATTATTGAAAAAATAGAAGAATTGGAAGCATTGAATGCAGAAGCACTTATGGAAGAGATTATAAATGAATTCAATGAAAATAATGTTCTAAGTAAGGAAAAAACGATTGAAGTTGTTCTAAATTTAGCTGACGATCTGAAAGGTGGATGGACAAATTTTTATACGAGCGACTATCATAGCAAATTCAACTTAAATGCTTTAGTAAATCGTAACTTTTGCGCTCCTTACTTTTGGTCTGGTGAAGTGTTTAGTACTACGATCATTCAAAGACGAACAAAAGAGTTTTTAAACCGTACGATCTACCGGTTGAGCAACCCTAATCCAACAACACTTGAAGACCATGTTGAACAGGAAATATTCGTTTTCATGAATACCTTAAATGAGGAGATTAAGGACAAACTACTGTATGACTCAATCCAAGCTTATTATCTAGAGAATCGAAACGCTGAAGAATATGACTTAATCTTCAATTTTTTATATGGAGACGCAGCTTCTGAAAGTTTAGGCTATAAGAAATATGGTAGGTTCCAAAAAAATGGATTTGAATATGCTAAATTCATTGCAATGAATAGAAAGAAAAGAAAAAGTCCCTAAGTTTTGCAGAAAAATTCGTAAAATCCAAAGTTTAAGCGAATTAGAACCTTCAACTTTAAGCATACGTACTAACTTACGTTGTAAATCAAGACGATTTAAGGTCGGCAAAGAGATAACAATCCTAAATAAAATCCTTTCTAACTCATTGACAAATAGTCCGTTGAAAATAAATTTAAATAAATAACGAAAACTGGGAACTTTTATCTCCGTGCATATGTTCTAAATTTAATGGTAGTGGTATTAAGTTTATACCTCGCCAGATTACAATTTATATTTTTAATAATGAATAACGGTACAGTAAAATTTTTCAACGACTCTAAAGGATTCGGATTTATCACACCAGACGATGGTGGAAAAGATGTTTTTGTTCATGTAAATGGACTAAATGTTGGATCAATTACAGAAGGAGACAAGGTCTCATATGAAGTCGAGGAAGGAAGAAAAGGATTAAATGCAGTAAATGTCGAATTGGTATAGTACAAGCATTTAATTTCTAACTTATATGGCCTGTCAATGTAAATTGATGGGTCTTTTTTTTAAAGTAGTTTGAACCCAAAAGTTGATTCCTATTGCATAATACAGGCTATAGCGGTGGCACAATTATTATATGCTCTGAGGAGCCATATCCTCCCCAAATACCAATGCCTCCTTCTATATTAGTAGCGACCTTAGTAAAAGAGGTAAACGGGCCATCAGAAGACGTATTGTACTCCAGCGTAGACCAAAACTGATAATGCGCTTCATCAATCGTTGACCATTTGATTAAAATGGTATCACCTTTCCAGAAATAACCGTATGTATTAATGTCGATTTGTTCTGTTCGCGACTGACCTGCTGTTAGCGGAAATTCAAATTGTTGGCTGTTAAACAAAACATCATCAATTACAGAAGCCAAGCCAGGATACAACGGATCACTGTTGCGCTTTGTGAAGTAACGATAGTAGTTAGTCTCTGGCGGATCACTAAAAAAACAACGCAGTTCTACTAGCGAATCGTTCGCAGGATCGGGCAAATCTAAGTAGCTTAAAGAGTCGAGTGGCGCAGGAAATGGAACTGTAGTCGAAGCGGTAATGACCTTGTCTTCAACTTCAATGCGTAAATCGTATGTAGAACCCGGTTGAACAAGGATCGGAGTAAGTGATTGCTCTATGTAAATACAGATATTGATACCTATAGAGTCATTGCCCAGCCCTAGGAATTCCGCTGCAAGCTGTTGCTGACTAGGCGTTAAGTCATTAAGACATAGCTCAATGAGTTCTGTCGTGTTGGTTCCGTCGGTGACCGTTATGACAGCATCATGGACAAACAGTTCATCGATTTTATTTGCATCTATTGTTGAAAAAAATGGAGAAGTACGTGTTAGAATAACATAAGGCGGTGAAGCATTTGGGCCCGCTTCAATGAAGCCCTCGACTACAATTTCAGGATTTTCATTACTGATATCAGGAATATATTCGGTTTCACAGCTCGAAAAAACGAAAATAACGAGAAAAAAAATGATAAACCTTAAGTATTGCATTTGAGTGAATTAGAATACAAATTTAAATAAAAATTGAAATTGGAACTGGCAACGGGAACTTTTTTTCTAGAATTTTGTTTTTACATGTAACCTTATCTGCCTAATTCACCACTTAAACCTAGTGAATGCTCAAAATGTTGTGCATTCTTGAAAAAATAAATATTCAGGTTTAATAAAAACTGTAATCATATGGATAATACGACGCAGCTGGTGAGTCGATTTTTAGAAGGCGATACCTCGGCTTTTGATCAACTCACTGCAAATTACTACACGTTTTGTTTAAATAAAGCTTTTTTCCATGTCGAAGATCGGGAAATCGCAAAAGATCTAACTCAAGAAGCACTCATAGAAGCCTTTAAAAATCTCCATAAACTAAAAGACAAAAAAGCATTTAAAGGGTGGCTTTCAGGGATCGTCCGAAATGTCTGTAACAACTACCTAAGAAATAAAAAACGACTCCCGATAGACTTTGAAGACACAATTCCTGAGCAAGTAACCGACGAAGACGATCCCGAACTCCTTCCATTTTTAAAATACCGACTGCACCTAGCCGTAAACGAATTGTCAGAACTACAACGCACTATTATTCAACAGCATTACTTCGAAGACAAATCAGTCAAAGACATCGCCCTTCAATTTGATCTTTCTACAAGTAATGTTAAAGTCCGACTGCATCGAGCCAGAAAAAAACTAAAAGAGAAACTAGACCCAGCTGCATTTAATGCTGTAATGGGAGGCAATTGTGTATTCTTGTGGCACAAAGATGCAGCAAAAATCGGTGGAGAGGTAGTCATTGTAGACTATGATCTTTTGGTTGTCAAGCATGAGTTATGTCATAACTAGGAGATAAACAACTAAGGTCTGATTTAAACTTCAGCTACCAACTATTCTTAATGAATGTTCGTTTATATAAATGAGACAAATTACTTTGTAATAAACCATGCTCCGATTCATTATTATCACTAGCATTCTCTTCCTAGACAATAAGCCAAAATCCAGTAAACCATTATCATCTCATAATTAACTTTTCCGATTATCACCTAGCAGCATTCATAACTTACCAATAAAAAAGCCCAAAACCGATTTGGAGGAATCAGGTTTCAGGCCACTCGTCATAGGTAACTCGGGGTTGTTTAATTCTGCATAACTGGCTTACGTCAATCGGTAACTGTAGCAACCTAGGCAACTCCGGCAATTGTATTTCGCCATCTGTTAACTGCTTTTGTATCATACGTTGCCTATTCGTGCTCTATAGCTCAACTGTCTTCTGTGCAGGCGAATCCGTTAAACTGAATTGCAGGAAGTCACTCTAAGAGAAGTAAGTAGAGACAAATAATAATGTAAGTTACAATTGAAGTAGCGAAATGAATTGGAGATAGATTCTAAGCCAGCAGAATTTGTATCCATTCAATCTTAAAACGGGAAATTATATTACATATTGTGGTAATAAGCTATTTTTTTAAGATTTCCTTAACAAGCAACAGCCAATGAATTATTAATTGTTCATTATTAATTGTTCATTGTCCATTGTTTTGTACTTTTGCAAAGCAATACACACGCATGTCAAACACAGAAGAACATAATATCCCCGTTGGTGTCATCGGTAGTGGTAGTTTCGGTACAGCCATTGCCAATTTACTTGCAGAGAACAGAGATGTGTTGTTATACACAAGGCGCGATGCTATTTTGAAATCAATCAATGACCAACACACACATAGAGGACTTATGCTCTCGGAACGAATTCGTGCTACAAAAAGCATGGAGGAAGTAGCCAAAAACTGTACATTGATTTTTCCTATTGTTTCTTCTGGAAATTTTAGAGAAATGATGCGAGATCTCAGTCCGCACCTCAGACCCTACCACCTTCTGATTCACGGTACAAAAGGCCTGGACAACATGGAAATTGACCAATCCATTGTAAGGGATGTGCGGACGAGCATTCACACGATGAGTGAGGTGATCATCCAAGAAAGTGCAGTCCGAAGAGTGGGGTGTTTGTCAGGACCCAACTTATCCGCTGAGATCATGTCTGGACAGCCCACAGCAACAGTCGTCGCAAGTCGGTTTTCTGAAGTCATAAAGGCAGGACAAGACGCACTGCGAAGCAAACGGTTTCAAGTATATGGATCTCATGATATAACTGGAGCAGAGATCGCAGGCGCACTTAAAAATATAATAGCAATCGGTTCTGGTATGCTGAGTGGCCTTGGTATGGGACAAAACATTTGGGCTTTACTAATCAACCGTGGATTGATTGAAATGATACACCTAGGGCGAGCCATGGGCGCTGATACACATGCATTCCTTGGTGTAGCAGGAATGGCTGATTTAGTGGCCACAGCCTCTAGTATAAAAAGTAGAAATTACACACTTGGATACCGCTTGGCGAAAGGTGAAACGCTTGACGAAATCCTAGCAGATATGAATGAAGTGGCTGAAGGTGTACGTACACTCAAATTTGCACAAAAGGCTACTGACTATTACAAAATACATACACCGATCGTGAGCACTCTTCACAGGATTGTATTTAAAGGATTTCCGATGCAGAAAGCAATGGAATATCTTATGACTTATCCCTACGCAGTAGACGTAGATTTTTTATAAACAAAGTTAATTTTCGAAATGACACAAGTATTAATACTAATTGGCTCTACTTCTGACGAACCAGTCATGAAGGAGTCTGTCCGTTACCTTGAATGGTTTGGTATCAGTTGTGAAATGCACGTAGCTTCTGCGCACCGTGATCCTAAAAAGGTAGTTGCATTGACTGAAGGTGCAGAAGCTGCGGGCACCAAAGTCTTAATTGCTGCTGCAGGAATGGCTGCTGCATTACCGGGTGTAGTTGCGGCTCATACTCAATTACCTGTGTTAGGCGTGCCGTTAGAAGGTGGATTACCTGGTGGCATAGATGCACTTTACTCGATCGTACAGATGCCTCCAGGGTTGCCTGTGGGTACGTTAGCTGTAGGAAAGGCAGGCGCTCGGAACGCGGCAGTACTAGCCGCTCGAATATTGGGCATGACAGATAAGGTGATCCGCGCTAAGCTAGAGGAGTTTAAGGAGATGGGCTATAAACTCTAGGCTCAGAGGAGATGACGGATTGAAAGGATAGCGCTTTAACTGCGAATGCCTATTTAGGTAAAAGGAATGTTATTATCTCAGGCGCTGTAAGTGCGAAAGCCTACATGATGCTTTCTCACGTACAGCGCTTGAAAGGTAGCCAACAGCGCTGTAGGCATTACCTAGATAGCACAAGGAGAAAAACACTATAAAAAAAAGATCCCAACACTAAGTGAAGGGATCTCATTATCGTTCTTGACGAAGGAAAGATTAATATCTCTTTCTGAAGTTATTATTTCCTCCTCTTCCGCCGTCGTCAAATCTTTTCTTACGAGGTTCAGCTTCTTTAACAACAATAGTACGACCGTCTAATTCGTTATCGTTCAATTGGTCAATGGCTGTTCTAGCTTCGTCTTCATTTGGCATTTCAACAAAACCAAATCCTTTAGATCGGCCTGTAAATTTGTCCATGATAATTTTTACGGAATCAACTGATCCGAACTGCTCAAAAGCATCTTTTAACTCGGACTCTCTTGTGTCGAAGTTAAGTTTAGCAACAAAAATGTTCATTAAAAAAAATTAAGTATAAAAAATATAGAGTAAATAAAAAGAGGTAAAACAAGTATCCTTAAAAAAGACGAAGAATTAGCACACATAAATATTACTCAAAAAATAACAAGTGTAAGATACAAAGAAAATGTTGGATGCACAAGATCCAAACTGAAATATTTATATTATTTGTTTATCTGATTACATTTAAGTTGTTCTAACTTAAGCGCTTTGCTCCACCTTCCTTCTGGTTCGAGTATCAATAGTCCTGCTTGCGATTTATTTGTGATACAGCTACAAAGTTGTTTGCCGAGCCTTTTGTAAATGTTACTTGTGCCATAACAAGGAACGCCCATTTCTGCCTCCGACCAGTCGTCAATATTGAAGGTGTAAACTGGTAGACCGTCAACAATTCGTTCCGTTTTAACACTGTATTTAGGAAGGCAAACTACTTCGTCTTTGGGTAGATAGAACGTGACTTCATTGTTCATACCAGAATACATCGTCATTGATAACGGCTTGTCCCATAAGTTGAAGAAGGATAGAGCTGGTAGAATACCCAATAATAGAAGAATAGCAAAAAATGGAGTATATCTCCGTATAGAAAAAGTTTGATCTTTTAAATCAGGATTAATGATAAAACGTGTTGGAAAAAGCAAGATCACGGTTACAATCATTGCAATGTTCCAAGGCCAGATCACGATATTCCAGTTATGCCCCAACGGCCCCAAGAAAATAAAAATGAGGGAATGAAACACAACAGCCAAGGGAACTGCATACCGCCAAAGTCTAGGAGCCAAAAAGGACAAACCCAGCAGGATCTCAAAGACTCCTATTCCATATCCTAATACAGAATACTGACCAAGTGATTGTAGCCAAGGGATGCCGCTCATCAACCAAGGAAATACCTCCTCACCAAAATGGATGTTGAGTTTATTGATGCCACTCCAAAAATAGGTCGCAATGACAATAAGACGTATCGTGGCAAATACGGAGGATTCACTTTCCAATTTTTTAGAGCTGTTGCCTGCTACCCAAATCATAAGAATATATTGGTAAAACCAAGGCTGTAAACGGTTGACATCCATCAACACCATAAAGCCAGCCCATACAAAAAACAGATTGAGCAAGAATCGGCGCTTAGGCAAAATTATGATGAGCAAGAGCAAGAATATCCCTAGGACGTACAAGCCCAAGTCTAACCATTCTGGGATGTTGAAGGGAAGTTGCTCAATGACTGAGATCGTCGGAAATTCCCGTCCAAACGAGACCCATAGTTTTTTTGTAATAAAAAGCTCGATCAATAGGAAGACACTGATGAATACGATCAACAGATTTAACTTTGACGCTTTTTTGAAAAAATTCAGCATAAATAATTACTTCAGCAATTACCCCTGATTGGTTTCCTCTACCGGTATCTTAGGTTGTTCACTGTCTTTAAATGCTGCTCTTGGCTTCAAACCTAGTAATTCAAACATCAAGTTGTCTTGGTTAACAGACGGATTGGGAGTGGTTAGCAATTTATCTCCTGCAAAAATAGAGCTAGCACCAGCCATAAAACAAAGCGCTTGTTCGCTAATCGGCATGGCTTCTCTGCCTGCGGAAAGTCGGATTTGTGATTTGGGCATAAGGATACGGGCCGTTCCGATCATTCGGATCATCTCCCAGACAGATACCCTCGGTTGTTCTGCAAGTGGTGTTCCTTCTACGGGAACAAGTGCATTGACAGGTACTGATTCTGGGTGTTTAGGCAGCGTAGCAAGGGTGTGAAGCATCGCAATTCTGTCTTCATTGGTTTCTCCCATACCAATAATACCACCACTGCAAACACTGATACCAGCATCACGGACGTTGTCGAGCGTGTCTAGCCGCTCGCCATAGTTTCTAGTCGTGATGACTTCATTGTAGTAGTCTTCAGAGGTGTCTAGGTTATGGTTATAGGCATAAAGTCCTGCTTCCTTGAGTCGTTTAGCCTGATCATCAGTAAGCATGCCTAGGGTGCAACAGACTTCCATTTTCATTTTATTGATTCCTTTGACCATATCGATCACCTTGTCGAAATCTCTGTTATCTCTAACATTTCTCCAGGCAGCGCCCATGCAAAACCGTGTAGAGCCATTCTGTTTAGCGATGTTGGCTTTGGTAAGCACTTCCTCTACATCAAGTAATCTGTGCACTTCAACGTCAGTATGATATCTCGCTGCTTGTGGGCAATACGCGCAATCTTCAGGGCACCCACCAGTTTTTATTGATAGGAGTGTGCACACTTGTACCTCAGAGGGGTCATTGTGCTCACGGTGCACTGTTGCTGCTTGGTACAGTAATTCTAAAATTGGTTGTTCGAATAACTGTTTTACTTCGTTGTGTGTCCAGTTGTTTCTAAGTGTTGTCATAATTCTATGTGCTTAGTCTCTAAATCTTATGTTGGTTTGGAATCATAAGATTGCAAAAATAACTGAATTCGACTGGTATACAAAAAAAATAAACCCACAAGCGA
This sequence comes from uncultured Saprospiraceae bacterium, assembly GCA_937959115.1. Classification (GTDB taxonomy): domain Bacteria; phylum Bacteroidota; class Bacteroidia; order Chitinophagales; family Saprospiraceae; genus JAHDHB01. The sequence goes on along the minus strand of CALGAW010000007.1, from coordinate 68,884 downwards.
AAACCTATGAGTTTATTATCTCAACTTAACTACAATTTTTTAGACGCTAAAACACTTAAATTAGGGTCTAATTTTTTTAAATATTTTTTTTCAGAATAATGATTTTAAGTACGTAAATTCAGGAAAGAACGTCTTTTTATTTTGTAAATAATTGATAATGTATTGTTTATAAAGGCAAGGTGGGACGAAACTGGTAAGGTTTATTATGGTTGTAAAATGATAAGAATCGGTATTTTACGTAAGTGGCAAATGAGTGGAAAACTGGAAATTCTGAAGCTAAATATTTTTTTACTTACAATGGCATTTATAGTGATTTTCTAAATCAATTACAGTTACCAACTTAGCATTGTTGTCACATTCTGCAATAACAACTCTTACTCTTTGGCCATCTCTGGTTCTGGATTCAATTGCATACGTAGGACAAGGTCGATCATTCGGATTGCTTTTTCGTTTATTTATTGTACCGTTTTCAATGACCTCATTCACTTCATACGCATCTATAAACCGGCATCCCATTCTGCATTTTGCATGTCTAGTAATGGAAACATTCTTACCTCTATAGTTAAGATCTCTAGCATTGAAGTCACCTCCTGACGCAGGGTCAGTTCGTTTGGTTATTGATTGGGTAGAACTGCTTGAGTTCTTTCCAGTTAGATAGTCATATGCTTTTTGTCCAACGAAAAGGACACCAAGGAAAACTAAGATGTAAAACACCTCTTTGCCTTTTAATTTCTTTGCCAAGGGTATAGGTTTTAAGTGGAGTTAGTTAATACAAAAGGGTCAACCGTTGCCGGTCAACCCTTTCTATAAAGTTTTATGACTGTATTACTTTTTAGTAACTACAGCATCTGTTCTACGGTTTTTAGCTCTACCTTCTTCAGTATCATTTTTAGCTACTGGTTTAGTATGACCGAAACCTTTACTTGCTAAACGGTCAGCTTTTACGCCTTTGTTCAATAAGTATGCTTTAACAGCATCAGCTCTTTGCTGAGAAAGTCTAAGGTTAGAACCTGCATTTCCTTTGCTATCTGTGTGTCCTTCCAATCTAACATGAACACTTGGGTAAGCAGCTAAAACTGCAGCAAGGTTGTCCAATTCAGGATTAGGATTTTGAGCAAGATTCGCACTACCCGTTGCAAAGTTTACATTGTCGAATGTAAAGACTTTACCAACTGATTTGTCAGAACCAACAACGTAAGAAGCAAATTTGTCTCCGAATGATCCTTTTACAAAATCAATGGTTTTTCCACCAGCTAATTTGATTTTATTAAGACCACCAGCAACTGCGTCTCCGCCGGCTGCAACTGCATCTTTAGTTTTATCAACTACTGCACCTGCTGCCCCAGCTGTTTTGTCAACTACTGCACCACCTACACCTGTTGTAGTTTTGGTTACTTTGTTAGCCATATCACCTGCAGGGTTACTACATCCTAATTTTGAAAGTAGATATCCTCCAATAAGAAGAGCCGCCAGTAACGGAAGCAACCACTTTAGAAGTGAACCACCAGTTGCTGCTGCATCAGTAGCAACATCTGCTGCTCCTGCGACAACTTTTTTACCTGTACCTACAGTTGCACCAGCAGCTCTAGAAACAGTTTCAGTTGTTTTCTTGCCAACATTAGAAATAGGAGCTAGTAAGCTGCCGAATTCTTTTTGAGCTGCTCCGGTAATGCTATCTAAGCTACCAATTCCCATTGCATTAGAAAAGCCAGCAGGAAGTGCATCCTTGATATGATCTTTTTGACTCATCAATAAGCTAGCAAGTCCACTTGCATTGTTGATACCTAAAGCACTTTTTTGCTTTCCAAGCATACCCATAACGATTGGTGCTGCCATACTAAGTAATGAAGAAGCAGATCCGCTCTTAAGGCCACTTAGGCTTGAAATCATACTTACTAAACCGCCTACTTTGTTGCCAAATAGTGAGTCAAGTAGTCCACCACCTTGCTTAACAAAGCCAGAAGTTGCGTCTCCACCAGCTAACAAGCCAGGTAATTTAGACATGATTCCTCCGTCGTGTCCACCGCTTCCCAATAGATCAAACAATGCACCTGCACCGCTTTTTGATGAAGCATTAGACATTAATCCTCCTAGTAAAGAAGGAAGAATACCATCCATTGCAGATTGAGTCGACGATTCGCTTTCTCCAAGGAAGCCACTCGCTTGTTTTATAACTTGACTTCCGATTTGACCTTTCAGCAGGTCTAACAAATTTAAAGACATAATGTGAATATTTAGTGTTTATATTACGTGATAAGAATAATCTTTAATTATATTTTACATGTATTTGACGTTGATGCAATTAATCGTCACTTTACTAAATTTTAAGACTAAAAAGCGATCTCAAAATTGAGGTGATGACATTAGTAAAAATACTATCAACATTAATATATCGTCTAACGTTTAATATTGTCGGGGCGTAAAACGAAGCAATTGGGAGGGATTAACATACAAGGAAAGTTGCTTGAAATATTCGATTACGTTTTTTTATCAAAAAAGTTTTGTTTGTAAAGCGCTAAATATACGAATAATCAATTTAAAAAGTGGTTTTTTTAAAATCTATTTTGTTTTTTTATGTATTCTGTACAAGAACAAAGAAAAAGGCATTAGCTAAACACTAATACCTTTTGGTAAGAATATGTCATTAATAACTTAAATACTGATTAACTTAACTGTTAGGTGATCAGTTAATCAAGCAAGAAAAGTCTATAAAAAATCTACTTTCCCTGAATCTAGATTGTAGTAACCTGGAATAATTTCTACACTTCCTCTATTTACAGCATCTGAGATAATCGCTGAGCGCTTAATTAAATCCTGTGCTGTTAATAAGGCATTTTTACGAACGACATCATTAACAGCAGCTCCGTCATCACAAGCAGCAATCGCTGGAGTAATATGGGATAGAAGGTGGTTAATGTTATGTCCATTGTCGCCGCCGGCTATTGCAGCAGTAACAGCACCACAGCTTTGATGTCCTAATACCACAATCGCATTTGATCCGCAATGTGCCACAGCATATTCGATACTTGCTATTGATGAATTGTTTGCAATGTTACCTGCAACACGCACAACAAATAACTCTCCTAATCCTGCATCAAAAGCAAGCTCCGGAACAACACGGCTATCAGCACAGCTTAGAATAATGGCATAAGGCTGTTGTCCAGCAGTGAGTTCATCTCTTCTATTACTAGTTTGTAGCTTTCCTTCTAGTTTGTCTGAAACGAATCGCTCGTTTCCATCTTTTAATCGTTGTTTGATTTCTGAAATTGTCATAGTTGTTATGTTTACTTCAAAATGAATTGAATAAATGTTTCTAAATAAATGAATTTAACTTAAGAAACACTCTACTATTGAATTTGTTTTCTAATGTCAAAATTAATAATTGAGCCAATTGAACTACAATAAATGCTGCAAATTGGTCCTATTTTCGACAAAGATAGTAATACTATCCTAAATTAGGGTATTACCTCGCATTCTTTTATGATTTGTTTATAAATTAGTGAAAATGAATTCATTTATTGAGCAATCTAATCTCGCCTAATTTTCTTTTTATTTATTACGTAAAGCGAAACAACGATTAGTGTTGAAACCACTACGAAACTCCACTTTAATAAGGAATAAATGGAGCAACGGAATACCGTAGCTTCAGAAATGTTAGGAAAACTTCCTAGCATTTTTAGGATCGTATAATTCTCAGAAAAGTCAAAAATCATCGATAGTAGAGGAGGAATCAATAGCAGCCACCAGTTATTGTAATCCAAGTGTTTTGACAAATAAGTAATCAATAGGATAAACAATAAGCCATAAATGATTGGATAAGCCATATCTGTAACCGATTCTTGAACGTAATATTCAGCCCTTCCCTTCGGAGTTAAATCATTGAATAGGGTGATGACGTCCTGGTGGGTATAGAATAACTGGACATCGATGATTTTAGTACTTTTCCCTGCAGCTTGATACATGTTATACCGATGAAGTGGAAAGAAAACACCACTAATCAAGAGAAAAAGTATAAACACACCGATTAGGCTATTTTTGTTAGCAAAGGATTTCAATGTATTCATAGCTTATTTTTCTATTGGTTGGTTTTGGATTAAATCAGTGGTAAATTCCATCATCTCATCTCTCTTTTCAAGAATACCTTCAATTGTTGGGCTGATCTCATAATCTGGCAGCACACCATGTCGCACCTGGTTATCGGATTGAAGGACGGCTTGATTACTCGGTATCTTGATAGTAATCCGTGTATGCTTCAATTTATAGTTGCTAGGTCCATAACAAAATGTATAAGAGCTGCCCCCTGTCTCTGATCCGATAAAAGTGGCACGGTTATACTTTTTCAAAGCAGTACAAAAGATACTAGTATTCGAAAAGCTGCCACCATTAATTAATACAAACAGCTTGCCTGTGAACTCCTTTTCGTTAGGCGTATGAAGACCCGTTTGCTTGGTTTCTATCTCGGTAAGCACGCCTTTTTTAATACGTTTAATGGTTTTGATAATTTCAAAGGGCTGATCTAACAAGTAGGAGAGTGCAAGGATAGAATGGTTCATGTTGCCACCTTGGTTATCTCGCAAATCAATAATAAGGTTTGGGACGTTTGAATCAACTATCTGTTCAAAGGCATTGACCAATTCAGTCTTTAACTTTTGATGGTACTCTTTTCTGACTATTCGGTCGTGCCATGAGCGCAAAGAAAGCGTCGCGTATTGTTCTTCAAATGACAAATGAATCCCTTTGGGATGTTGGTTCTTTGCGTCTTCTTGATCAAAGTAAAAGCTAGGTATGCCCGAAACACTTGCTCTAATGATCTCCCCATTGTGCTCATAAGTAATTTGATAGACCTCTTGACATCCGTACATGTCTGAAAAGTATTCATAAAAATATTGATTGAGCACCCATGTTGGATAATTTAGATTGTTATTATCTCGCATTAGACCTAGACGCATTTCCTCAAGAAGGTCTTTACTTGGAATACCATTGATAGAAAGGAGTTTACTGCCTAAAGGAATAGCTGGAGAGTGATATTCTAAATCATCTTCTTGTTCAATAAAATCGATTAAGTTTTTCACTAGATAAAGGTTGGTTCCATCCCAATAGACTTCTAAGGGGAAATAAGAGCCTTCATAATAACACGGCTTCCACGATTTCGGAGGAACAGTAAGTTGGGTGTGCCCATCTTTAATAATCGGCATTATAGAAGAAAAAAGTTGAAAAGCCTCAAAAGAGGAAACAGTGTCTTTAGTTGGCAAATTAAGGAAATGAGCATCAAACTCCTCAGCAAAATCAGGATGCTGAGCATTAGGATGATATTGGATCAGCCAATACTTCATGAATGACAAGTCTTCCTTGATTTGTTGTTTTGTGTATTGTAAATGCAAGGGTTGCCCGTTCAAGCTGATAGAAAGCAAGAAAAACAGTAAGATGGAAAGGGCAGTTAACTTCATGTGTCGTTATGGATTCAACTGGTCAACAAAAAACAGGGATTGGGTATAAATTCATCATCGAATGTCGATTCTCTTTTCGAAATTTGTTGTTCGAAATTCGATATTCCTTTTTTCCTTGTGTCTTGCGATGCTTGCATAGTTGTTTCCTATCTATTTTACTTTATAAACAGACGGTTGAAAGTCTGGTGGAGAAATTAACTCAATGAAAGGTGCTAAATCTGTTTTTGTTGCTTCTAAATACAATACCACATATTCAATTTGAAACCGCTGAATATCAGCATATAGCTCAACACTAGATTTATTTTTTGCAAAAATTCCGTAGTACTGATTGTCATTCACAAAGGCAGTGACTAAGCCTTTTCCCCAATGCTCATCAAATGCAATGCGGGCATGTTGAGGAATGACCTCCTTGATTTTCAGCGCTTTTGCCATGTCTACCTTCTGAATAGGAGCGAGCCTTCTGTGTAGGACTTGCAGCCGATCGACTGGCGCATAGGCTGTAACAAGGAAAAAACCGAGCCCAGCAATCAGTTGATCCCAGCGCTTCAAGGAAAATTTTGAAGCAAGTTCTGTAAAAAGTAAAGCAGCAAGGTACAGCACAAAAATAAAGATCACCCATTGGTATCGCTCATTGATAAATAGGAGGAGATAGCCTGAAGGGTAAATCCCGATAAAAAGGGCTGCAGTTATTAGTTCCTGCCTAAACACAATCGCCCGGTTGAGCACTCCACGGAGCAAGCGAATCGCAAGAATGATCACAATTAAAAAGAAAAACGGATTGTAATAGTGGACTGTTTTTCCTAGGACAAATATATTTTGAAGGGTGATGAAGGCTTGAATCCCTAGGGTTGATTTTGACTGTTTTTCCAAGGCATCATTCATCGTAGATGGGTCCTCCCAATAGCTAATGGCTGAAGGATTAGGTGGAGGAAGAAGTTGGTGCTCATAGGGATAGTCCAATTGTTTTTGAAAGGGAACACTCATTTTCATATGGTAATTGAATGCCCCACTTCTGCCAATTGTCAGTCCACCGTTTTTAATGCTCATAGGGATAATCCAACAAGAAGAAACTAGCAACAATGTTAGCAGGTAAACGCTAAAATGCTTGATTTGTAGTTTAGTTAAATCCTGGTCAATCAACCATTTTGCTCCAATCAATACCGCTGAGTACAAGAGGAGAAAGGGTAGGGAGTAGGCCTTAATGAAAAAGCAAACGCCTCCTAGAACACCGGATATAATTGCCGTTTTTCTATTGTCAAACAGTTCTTTGTGCCAGCTAAAATACAATAGGTAAAAAAAGACGGAAAAGATGTCTGGCATTGAATAATACAAAGAAAAGTAAATGCAAAAGGCAGTGACGCCACCCGTTGCTGCTGCTCGAACAAAGAAAGGAGCTTGCTGATGAACCAGCATTTTATGAAAAAGCCAGATAATCCCCGCACCAAACGCTACAAACAGATATTTGAATACTAGGAGCGTCGGTAATCCTGAGAGCTCAAACGGAATGAGCAACCAAGAGAAAAAAGGTGACCAGTAAAGGTTGATCGCATGATAAAAGTCTCCCTGGACATACTTTTTCGCAATGGATAAGTAACTATAAAGATCTGCTTCTAGACAATATTTAAATTGAGGAAGTAGCAACAGACAAACCAATATATGCAAAGCAATAAAACCAATTGGAATAAGATGCTCCCTTGTCCATTGCATAAGAGGTCTGTTATCATTAACAATTAATCATTAGTAATTATCTTCTCCGTTGTTTTTTGGACTGACGCATCATCTGTTGATGTTTTGGAGAGAGTCCGCGTTTTGGAATTTTCTTAAGCTCTGTCTCAATTTGCTTGATTGCTCCTTGAACTTGCGGGTCGGTTATGTTAAGGTTTTTGGCTTCTCTTAAGGCGTTACGTGCTTGATTCATTTTGTTTTTGCTAGCAGCGATTTGAGCAAGAAAAAGGTAGATTTGAGCAGTAAAGTCATCACTTGGCATTCCGATATCCAGTGCTTGATTCATGTATTTCTCAGCGCCGTCGAAGTTGCGTCTTTGGGTCTCGATTGCTCCTAGGATGAAGTAGTACGTACCTCTGTTCATCTTGAGCAGCCATTCCGGTTTGTACGTTAGTTGAAGTTGCTTTTCTGCTTCATCTAGTTTACCTAGTTGTAGGAGTTGGGAGGAAGAAGCAATGGTGCCAAAAAGAATATACCCAATCAAAAGTATGATGCCTGGTATTAGTAATAACCATGACCAAGCAAGTCCATAAGGAAGGAATGAAACGATCACCCCACCAATCAGTAGGACGGCCATCAGGATAAATCTTAAACGAATCGGAATGATAAACATGTTCTATTTTTTTGCAAAGGTATTAATTTTTAATGATTAACGGTTAATTATTAATTGAACCTTCTTATTGGAAAAGAATAGCTTAAAGCCTAATTTGAGCAGTTGAAACAGTTGTAACTTGTGTATAATGTGCTTGTTATTTAATTTTATTAAATTTGTATTGTTAAGTCAGACACACCCTAGATCTATGAAAGTAAATTGTTTTTGCTGTAATAATTAATCATTAAACAATGCAATACTTTACAAAAGAATACATTGAATTTTTCAAGGAGTTGGAAGAAAACAATTACAAAGATTGGTTTCATAGCAATAAGAAGCGATATGAGTCATTCGTCAAGAAACCGATGCTCCTTTTTGTTACAGATCTGTTGGACCGCTTAAAGAAACTAGATAGTGGAATCGTTGTAGAACCCAAAAAGTGCTTAGGTCGAATCAATCGAGATATTCGGTTTTCAAAGGACAAAACGCCTTACAATATTCGTTTCTTTGGACACGTGACGAAGGGGGAGAAGATGGATCCTTTACCTGTAATTGCATTTAGATTTGGAGGTCGAGATGCCGGTATTATGAGTGGCTTTTACAAACCAAACAAGGAGCGGCTGAAGAGCATTCGAGATAATATCAAGGCTGATCCCAAAGCATTCAAGAAGCTGTATTCTGCTAAAAATTTCAAGGAAAAGTTTGGGACTGTCCAAGGCGAAGCGAATAAGCGAATACCTCCTGAGTATAAGGACTTGTTCGAAACGGAACCGCTGATTGCGAACAAGCAGTTTTACTACGTAAATGAGGTGGAGCCTGATATCATCTTAGGAGATGACTTGGTTTCTGTGCTAGTTGACTACTGGAAGGCTGCAAAACCGATGAACGATTTTCTACTAGGTTAAGCAGCTGATCCTGAAGCACTGCCAACTGAATTGCTTATTTCTTTTTTGGTTTTAGATCTAATTCTTTCAATATTCTGTCCTTCGCTTTATTGTCTGATTTAGCCAAGTTTACTAATAGTTGAGCGAGTTCCTCTTTGTTCCAATGATCCAATACACTACTTATCCGAAAGAGGTCGCCTTTCGGAATCTGAATACCTTCTTTCTTCGTTTCCTTTAGAAATAAAAGTAATGCGACCATATGTTTACAAATAGCGCTAGTGTTGAATGGGCAAGTACAATCAAATGTAAAAAGATCGCCGTTCTTAGTTAAGGCAATATTAACGAAATAGTGCTCACTTCCTGTTACGACAGCATTAAAGTTGAAATTGTCGATTGCTTCAACTCTTAGGATAGCACCCTCATTTTTGCATTTTAATCCTCGATCGAAAATTACTGGATCAACAATGGTCTCAAAATTATCTAAATTGACATTCATTATTCACCAAAGCTAACCGATAAAAATAAAAATTTGAACTTCAAAAGAACTATTTTTGTTTATTGATTGAAGTTAGTAGTTTAAATTAATAATAAAACAGAAAATGAATCACTCAAAAATCATCTTAATTGCACTGTGTCTTTTGGTCATAGGATTTTCGACCAATTGTGGCACTAAAGCAAGTAAAAACCTAACCACGATTCAGGAGAACACAAAAGAAGAAAATACTTCCGTTTTTGATTTTGGAAACATTGAAAATCATACGTATACGAATGACTTTTTCGGATTTAAAATCCCTTACCATACAGACTGGAATGTGCAGGATCAGGAACAAATGAAGCACATGGTAAAAATGGGCCATGAAATTGTCGCTGGCGACGATGAGTCATTCAAATCATTGATTAAGGCTTCCGAGGTTAATTCTGCTTATTTATTTACGGTATTTGAGCATGAGGTGGGAACACCCGTAGATTTTAATTCATCCTTTATGGCAATGGCTGAAAATGTTAGCTATGCTCCTGGCATAAAAAGAGGGGAAGATTATCTTTTAAATGTAAAGCGGATACTAAAAATGTCTCAATTAGACTATACATTTGATGAGGAAATCTATGAAGAAAAATTAGACGATGTTGTGTTTGATGTAATGAAAGCGTACACAAAAGCAGGAGATATTGAAATCACTCAAATATACTACTCGATTATAAAGAAAGGATTTAGCTTATGCTTTATTACATCCTACAATACCAAAGAGCAAAAAACCAAGTTAGAATCAATGATTGCTGATGTTCAAATGCACTAGCCACTGCTATTTCAACCACTATAGCTTCAGCAACAATTGTTTTCCATTATGATGATCGAAAAATAACGCACGAATTATAAACAGAACGACTACTCTTTTAATAACTTCATTGTCATAAAATTCAACGCCTTTTCCAGCTCAATGTATTGATCCTTCTTACAGCTGATATCTGTTAATTGAGGCAAGTGTTCTGCAAAATAAATCTGATTGTTTGCCATTTCAAACAAGCTACTTGCCAGCATTCTAGAATAAGGATACTTAGGGGATACCGATGAGATAACCGTTGCCACCTTTTGAACAAGTTCCTTGTAACTAGAAAAATAGCCAAGCCGGTTCTCATCATCTATATTATGAATGTGATACGCCTTTGTGCTCTCCTTGATAATAACCTTATGCAAAATGTTTTCATTAATGTATTCAGTTAAAGGAGATTCAGTAGAAGCATTTACGATGTTGTGCAACACTATTTTTAACTTTCGCTCCGGATCATCAATATTACGGATGTTTAGATCAATAAGATAATTAACCCATTCCCAATACCAATTGGTCAACCACAATAAGAGCTTATGCTTGTTTTCGAAATAACGATAGATGGAAGCTTCTCTAGACTCAATTGAAATGGCCAGTTTCTTAAACGTAAATTTCTCAAAGCCTAACTCATCAAATAAATGAATACTACTTGATAATAGCTTTTGGCCATATTCTGTCATCTGCGGATCTTTCAGACAGAGATTTGCATTAACTCTAAAGCGGATTCCATGGCCACTCATATTCTTTTTTTTACAAAGGTAAACAATTTTGGATTACTATTGTTTTTGAGAGTGTTATTGTAATAATTGATGCAATTAGTATCCATCAAAAAAGTAATAATAAAAAAATGATAAGTAATACAAGAATTAGGGATAGTATTACTATCTTCGCTTAAAATATAACAACTATGAGCAAATTTGGATTTGATTTTCAGCATTTAAAAGGAGATTTTTGGGGAGGTTTAACTGCGGGTATTGTAGCACTTCCTCTAGCATTGGCTTTTGGTGTTAGTTCGGGATTAGGACCGAGTGCAGGACTGTACGGTGCTATTTTTATTAGTTTCTTCGCAGCACTTTTTGGAGGAACAAACACTCAGATCTCTGGACCTACGGCACCAATGACAGCTGTTAGTATGGTGATCATCGCTGCTATCCTTGCAAATTTTGACGGTAGTGTCGCCAAGGCAATGCCGATCATCTTAGCCGTTTTTCTCCTTGCTGGAATTATGCAGATTGGCCTCGGGTTTATCGGACTCGGAAAATACATTCGCTACATTCCTTATCCAGTAGTGTCTGGATTCATGACTGCCATTGGTGTTATCATTCTCGTCACTCAAATATTACCAGCAGTTGGCTATTACCCAAAAGAAGACTTAGCATATGTCAATCAATATAAGCCACAAGCAGAAGAAATAATGCTTGAGAATATACTTAAAGAGGAAGCAGGTGAAGGAATTTTGGTGCTTGAGAACTTCAAGGAAACCATCAAGAGAGCTGGGAAAATCACCCAAGCGGATATCCTACTAGAATCAAAAACACTAGCAGGAAAAGAAGCTTCAGGGATCATTGGTACAATAAAGGTATTGCCAAGAGCAATGGCTAATATTAATTGGCTTGAGTTATTACTTGCACTTGGTACTATTTTCTTGATTTATGGATTTAAACGAATTACGACAGCCATACCAAGTACTTTAGTTGCATTAGTTGTTATGACTGGGGTCGCTATAGGGTTTGGACTCAACTATCGACCCATTGAAGAAATTCCTTCTGGGCTCCCGGTGCCCAATTGGGAAATATTTACCGCCTTTAGTCCAAGTGCACTCGCCCCATATATCTTTACTGCTATAACTCTTGCCTTACTAGGAGCCATTGATTCCTTGTTAACGAGTGTTGTGGCCGACAATATGACAAAAACTAGGCACAAACCGAATCAAGAACTAATCGGTCAAGGTATCGGTAATAGTATTGCCGCTGTATTTGGTGGTATCCCAGGAGCTGGTGCAACCATCAGAACTGTTGTTAACATTAACGCAGGAGGAAAAACTAAATTGTCAGGTATGATTGCAGGGGTATTGTTACTTGTGATCTTATTAGCACTTGGCCCAGTAGCTTCTCAGATTCCAGCTGCTGTGTTAGCGGGTATTCTTATTACTGTAGGTATTGGAGTAATGGATTATAAGGGCTTGAAGGCCATACCAAACATGCCAAAGGCGGAGGTGATTATATTACTTGTCGTTTTAGTGCTGTCTTCTGTTTGGAACCTAGTCTATGCAGTAGGTATCGGTTTAGTGATTGCTTCGCTCATGTTTATGAAGAAAATCGGTGATCTAGCAGGCGAGCGTTCGGATGTTAAATCGCTTGAAAAAGAAGAAGCCTGGACGGACGAAAAAGACTTTCCGAAGCATCTCAAGGAAGAAGTATTCATTAAGCATATCAAGGGGCCACTTTTCTTTGGATCTACTAGTAAGTTTCAACAACTTGCCTTACAGATCCCAGATACTGCTTCTACGGTGGTTATTCGAATGGGAAGAATGCCATATATAGATCAGACAGGTCTGTATGCAATCGAGGATATTCTGCAAGATTTGATTAAAAGGAACATTACCGTTTTGTTTGTCAATCCATTAAAACAGCCTTACTATATGCTAGAACGAATCGACATCATACCAGATTTAGTTCCTGAAGAGCATATTTTCTATAGTTTCGATGATTGCATAAAATGGATAAAAGTAAATGTCCCTGATATTTATCCTACTCCTGTAGAATCGTAAATAAAAATTCTATGACTTATTCTTTACAATAATGAATAGGTTGATTTAGTGTGAAATAAGAATAGATACAGCATTGGTGCACTCATCAATGCTGTATTTTATTTAGGACCTCCTTAAAAAAAAATCAAGTAAAAATCTGTGCTTACAGCGCAGCGTTTGTAGTCCTGTATAATCCCTTGAGGGCTTATTTGGAAAATATTATTAGTGGTTTGGTCATTCGGATCGTTAAAATAGTACGTGATAACGGTGGTATCACACTTTCAATGCTTGCTTGTGAAGGCTTTGTTCCCTTGGGTTGGAAAGAAGCATTGAAACGAACCTAAGCTAGGATTTTCGCACCTTATCGCTCTTGATACTTTTTCATTCATTTTTGGTACTATTTGAAGAGGCAATTCCTTCTATAAAGGCATTAACCTCTCGGTCATTCCTAAGAATATGAATAGATTTTTCAGATTGATAACGGTTCAATTTATCGAGTAATTTTTTCCTTTTTTTACGGTTATGCGTTGCAACATACCAATAAAACTGAAGATCAATTCGTTCGTTGCATCCCGGTGTCATATCTGGTCTACTACGTTTGTAGTAGTTGAATGTTCGTTTGGTGATCCGCCAGAGACAGCTAAGTGTAGAATAATCCATAAAGATTAGGGTATCTGCCCTCTGTATTCTTAAATCCATGGTTCCTCCAAAGTTCCCATCCATAATCCATTGATCCTTTTTACAGAGATTCTCTACTATATTCGTCCATTCTTCCTTGCTTGTTTCCACCCAATTGGGTTTCCAGTAATATTGATCTAGGTGGATGAGTTCCAAGTTTAATATTGAACTCAATCGTTTAGAAAATGTAGATTTTCCTGCTCCGCCGCAACCGACAACAATTATTCTTTTCATAAATGATAGCTCCAAATTATTACGATTAACCGGTATGTGTTGATTTATATTAAGGTGTCTGAGCAGTCAAATTTCTGTTATTCCAGCCAATACTCCGATCGGCAGCATTAATGACTCCGTCCAGCGTGAAGTCGGTACGCAAATATTGTTGTAGATTTCTGTCATTCCATGCATTGGAGCGATCTGCAGCATTGATGGTGCCATTTGTATCTGAATCGCCAGCCCACATGACTTGATCATCATTATCTTTTTTTGCGGCGTTATTTCCATACAAAGGAATCGTGGTGAAATCGATTGGTTCGATTGTAAGGTGTTGTATATCAATTGAATTTTTAGTCATAATACTTAGATGGTTGCGATGAATGACAGATACATAAGCTGGACCTTGATACAAATCAAACGTAACGGGTGATAGACCATCAGCATCTGTAACATTTCCCTCGTTGTCAACTAGAGCAGCCGCAGAGCCCAAAATAATTGAAGGATTTGATGGAGACCTAACTTGAACAAGCACCCAATCTACAATATTATGATTGGTGATAACTGCAGCAGTTGTTGTTTCAAATCCAATATGCATTCCAAGGGCAGTATATGGTTGTGCAATTGGAATTACGCCTGCACTATTTGCTCCAATCTTCATCTCTCTTTTACTACTATCAAATGGGCCTTCTAAAAATAGTTTTGGGCGTAACTTCATCCCACCATAACCACAGACATTGTAATCAAGATGATCCAAATAAGTGCCTTCCTGGGCTTGTCTTAGTGAAGAATTGAATTTTTCAATAACTGTTGTAACAGGAAAATTACCATTGAGTTGACTTAAAAAAGTAAAATCAAGAGGCAGATTATAATCAATAATGTCAAAACTGAGTCGTCCTATCGGGATATAACTTAAATCATCAATAGGATAGCCATGTCCTCCACTCAGAACTACATTGTAAGAAACAACATTATTAATTGTACCTTGTAAATGGTGTTGAGCATACAAACTAAGCGTTTGAGGTGTGGTGGTTTGAACAGTCCCAGAAAGGACTAATTCCTGTTCTATAACTGGATTAGCCAATGCACTTCCATATGTGAATCGGATATTTACATCAGCAATATTAAAATGAGCAGAGGGATCGGTTGCGCGGACTTCCAGATCAAGGAGAAGTTTACCATTAATGCAATCCAACGAATATATGCTAAACCGAAGATCATATTTCGCGTTTTGACTAACTGCCTGGAAGGTGCATAGAGCGGCAATAAACAACAGGATTAATTTTTTCATAATTGAAATTTTGGGTTAAGAAATAATAATTCAATAGAAAATGGGCCTAACTTTATTTCAAATATACAAAATAAACACTTTTTGACAATTCCTATTTAACCACCATTTATCTATTCTTGTTTTAATATTAGAACTTTATTATCCATTACATTGCCTACCATGATCAAATCTCCAAATGGAGCGGCGACAGAAGAGGCAGACATATCTGTTCCATCACTCACATAAATTTTATCCACAGTATAATCTCCTTTCTCGCGATAATCAATTTTGATGATTTCACTAGGAGCAGTCTTCTCATTTCCTTTTGCATATGCTTGAAATCTCAGAAGATTTGGGTGAGCGCCGATCCAAAGATGACCGTCTTGATCTAGTTCGATATTGTCAACACCTGTTTTGCAAGGAATGTCTTCAATGAAAGACAGTGAGCCATCTTGTTGAATTGTATAAACGTTCACGAGAAAACCTCTAGCTGAAGCGACATAAAGTAAATTCCGAGTTTGGTCTACGTTTATTCCATTCGCATAAGCGATCTGTTTTGCTACCGTTCGATACGACTTTCCATCAAAGTAGATCACAGTTGAACGCGCCAAACCAAGATATTCTTCTGCCAATTTTCCCAATCCCTTGACGTAGCCGTGGTCGTTTGTAAAATAGAACCGAGTTGAATCAATCATTACTAGATCATTAGGTTGAATCATTGCAGGATCGGTCAAGGTTTTCAGGTGTTTTAATGTCTTACCATGTAACTCAAAAACCTCTATAGAATGCCCCTTAGCAGTATGGTTGATCGCCATGACTTGATAGCCATCCTTCTTTTTAAACATGGATATCCCATGAGGAGCAAAAGGTGCTCTAGACCCAAACTTTAAAGGAATCATCTGAAATGCTTCCGATTTCAGATCGACATATAATAAGCCACCAAATTCTTCAGTTTTAGGAGGATAAAAAGCCCGATTCGTAGATGAAATTAAGGCAAAACTATCCGAATAGCTAATGGTAAGATCTTCCCCACCTTTTATTGGAAGCGTTTTGAAAATCTCTCCAGCGAATTGCGGTTCAATTGTTCTAAAAAAACCTGTTGAGATCAAAGTAAACCCAATAAAACTAATAAGGGTAATAAAGACGAATGGTACTATTTTTTTCAAAAATCGCATGGTTAAAGGTATTGATTCTTGTGCAATTTCAAACTATTGAAACTGTTCTCCACATCTATTGCCTGAAATAAATATACAAAACATAGTCAGGTTCATAATATTATTCTAAATTTGACGCTTGATTAAAACTTAAGCCCATGCAACTGGAAATTCTAGATTGGATCATTATTGTTGGATTTTTTGGCTTAATACTTGGCGTCGGGCTTTCCTACACCAAACAAGCAGGAAAAGACTTGACTAGCTTTTTTCTAGGTGGAAGAAACCTACCTTGGTATATTGCTGGGATTTCGATGGTAGCGACCACCTTTGCAGCAGATACACCCCTCGCCGTAACAGAGCTCGTTGGCAAAAACGGGATAGCAGGCAACTGGCTCTGGTGGAGTTTCCTAGCAGGTGGGATGCTCACTACCTTCTTCTTTGCCAAACTCTGGCGCAAAGCAAACGTGCTTACAGAAGTCGAGCTCATAGAACTCCGTTACAGCGGCATCGAAGCAAGTGCCCTCCGAGGAATGAAAGCACTGTATCTCGGTATCTTTATGAATGTCATCATTATTGCTTGGGTAAACGTAGCACTGATGTCCCTTATAGAAGTATTTTTTGAAGTGGATAAAACGACAGCGCTAATGTATACAGCTATTGCTATGTTGCTTGTCGCAATCTACGCCTCTATGTCAGGTTTGCTGGGAGTAGCCATGACCGATGTCATTCAGTTTGTCCTAGCAATGACAGGCTGTATCGTTCTAGCCATCCTTGTAGTCAACTCAGATAAAATTGGTGGAATTGATGGTCTCAAGGAGAAACTGCCAGATGGTACACTTGATTTCTTCCCCTCAGTCACCGCAGACGGTACAAGTGCAGGGAAAACGCTTGGCTTGAGCATTGGTGCCTTCTTTGCTTATGTGGGCGTTCAATGGTGGGCAAGTTGGTATCCAGGAGCAGAACCCGGAGGTGGTGGATATGTCGCGCAACGGATGATGAGTGCAAAGAGTGAAAAAGATGCCGTATACGCTACACTTTTCTTTCAAATCGCGCATTACTGCATACGGCCTTGGCCTTGGATTTTAGTGGGACTTTGTGCTATTGTTCTATACCCTGATCTACCAGAAGCGGATGTGAAATTAGGTTATGTGCACGCCATGAACGATTTTCTGCCGACTGGGCTAAAAGGATTGTTGCTCGTTGCTTTCTTTGCTGCTTATATGAGTACCATCTCTACACAGCTCAACTGGGGATCTAGCTATGTGATCAATGATTTTTACAAGCGCTTTATCAATCCGAAAGCAGACAACAAATTGCTAATTACGGCTTCAAGAATATGCACGTTTATCCTAATGCTAATCGGCTTAGGCGTAACAACCATGATAGACTCTATCTCTGGCGCCTGGGGATTTATAATGCAATGTGGCGCAGGCTTAGGTCTTGTGTTGATTCTCCGCTGGTATTGGTGGCGAATCAATGCTTGGAGTGAGATCACTGCTACACTTGCCCCTTTTGTGGCAATATCAGCTCTATACTTTACGGATATTGAGTTTCCTGAGTCTTTCTTGATAACGGTTGTATTTACAACAATTGCTTGGCTTGCAGTAACGTTTATGACAGCGCCTTCTAAGCAGGATACCTTACAGCGGTTCTATAATCGAGTGAAGCCGGATGGTGCCTGGGAGCCATTTAAAACCGAAGAAGACAAGGCGAATCGAGCTGGAAATCTATGGAATTTATTAATTTGCTGGTTGAGTGCAATTACGTTGACGTATGGTATTCTGTTTTTACTCGGCAAATTGATTCTAAAAGAGTGGACAACCGCAGGGATTCTTGCCGTCATTGTTGCGGTTAGTTTTCTTGTGCTGAGACATTTTGTTGGTAAGACCAATATTTTCGATGCTGATGAAACAGAACCAATAACAAATGAACCACCAATTGATTTACAAGAAAACATTCTTGACGCTTAAACGAATATTCAAATGAAACGTGCTGTTGGACTACTAACTTTCCTCTTGATTTGTATCGTATTAACAGGTCAGAGTACTTTGGCTCCTAGGGGCGGTGATGCTGACCATATAGTTGATCGAATGGAGATAAAATCTGGCGATCTTGCTCCTTTCTTTACTACAGCCAAGCCTTATAACAGGAAAGACATTACTCATTTTGCGATCCAGTATCAAAAGCAGCAGGCGTCCTTGCACAAGACGGATAGCCTTGACTTATACTATATCTATAAGGATAATAACGATTGGCTAAAAGTCAATGATCCTGACCAAGAATACTTGGATGCAAATTGGGAACAACGAAGGATTTTGAGTAGAAAGCCTTTCCTTAAACAATTGTATAAAACACCAGCTAATTTCCTAGAACTCGATTCAAAGTACTTCAATTTTAGAGTGAATCCTGTATTGAATTGGGCACTAGGGAAACAAACAGATCTGAATGGTATTGTTTTTCAAAACACTAGAGGGTTTGAACTTCGGGGAAATATCGATGATAGAATTTGGTTTTATACCAATATTATTGAAAACCAACGTCGTTTTCCAACACATATCTCGGAGTCTATAGTCAAGTTTGATGCTGTTCCTGGCTCTGGTTTCTATAAGTTTTATAAAAGTAATTACCTTGATTATTCAGATGATTATGACTATTTGAATGCAACTGGCTATTTTGCTGCAAAGGTGACTAAACATATCCAGTTGAAATTTGGACATGATCGTCATTTTATTGGAGAAGGGCACCGTAGTTTGTTTTTATCTGACAACTCGGCCAATTACTTCTTTTTACAGTTGAATACAAGAGTTTGGAAGCTCAATTATCAGAATACCTTTATGGAGCTGACCCGACAATTTGAAAATCCTTTTAACCAAAAGCAACCTTACCCTAAGAAGTATGCTGCATTGCACCATTTAAACTATAACATCTTTAAGAATTGCACCATTGGAATTTTTGAAGGAATCATATTTGATCGTGGAAGTACATTTGAATTGCAATATCTGAATCCAATCATTTTTTATAGAACGGTAGAACAATCGGTAGGAAGTCCTGATAATGCAATGCTAGGAGGAAATTTAAAGTACAATTTCCTAAAGCGGTTTTCGATTTACGGACAACTATTATTGGATGAATTCTTTGCCAGAGAGCTATTTGCTGGTAACGGTTGGTGGGCGAACAAGTATGGATTGCAAGCAGGATTCAAGTACATAGACATTGCGGGTATCAACCATTTAGATATGCAATTGGAGTACAACCGAGTTCGGCCATTCACCTATTCACATCGCACATTTGATGGGAATTACACGCATTTCAATCAACCCCTAGCCCATCCACTAGGCGCGAGTTTCGAGGAATCAATTGCTATCTTGCGTTATCAGCCAATTCAACCCTTACAATTAGAAGCGCGAATAGTCTATACTAATTACGGGGTGGATTCTTTGAGTGGCCCTAACCAAGGCAACAATATCTTCTTAAGCACGGATGACAGAGGTGGTGATTTTGATCATTCCATCGGCTCCGGCATCGGTAATCAACTGTTAATCGCTAATTTCCGAGCGACGTATCAAGTTCGGCACAACGTTTACCTGGATTTGGAATACTGGATGCGCCGACAAACTAGTGATTTGGCTACTCGTGAGTACAATCGCAATTATTTTGGAGTTGGGTTGAGAGTTAATGCAGTGCGGCGGGTGTTGGATTATTGATCAAATACGTAGTTGTGCTTATAAAATTTAAGATTCCTTTTTTGCAAAATCCTAAAATGTTTTTTAATCCTGTAAATCCTTATTCCACGTTTTATTCGCCAATTTGAACAATATGCTCAGCAAGCAAAACGGTAAACTCTAGACATAGTTCGATAAATGTAACAACATCTTCTGGATTATCCCTTAGTGGTTCTAGCACAGTACCTGTAAACGCTGCTTGTATAACATATGGTATTTTCTCAATTTCTCCCGCTCTTACTGTGTCTATCTCGGTAAGAAGCATTCCAGTATCTAGAACACCTTCATCTTCTTTTACACGTTGCTTGTTTTTAAGGCGTTTCTGCTTTATGGGTTCCCCCAAGTCAAAGTTGACTCTGCCTAGTTCAAGGAGTTGCTCAAGAATACTTTTGACCTCAAGCGTGAAAAACTGTTGGAGTTGGATTGGATGGCTGCTTTCAAACAAACAGGTTTTATCAATAGTTGGGTGTCCGATTTGAATATCCTTACCACCAATGGCTTGAGTAATTCTGGTACCATCTGTCTCCCTTGCTATTTTTAGAAACGCGCGTATCTTTTTAGGTAGTAAGACCCTGATTTTCATCTCTTCCACGGGGAAAGAATAATTAAAGGAGCATTGAATACCTAATTTCTTGTAGTTTCCTTCCAGCGTGTGTTCCAATGTTGGCACATCCCGCAGCTGATAGCTGTCTTTTAGTTGTTGTGCAAGA
Organism: uncultured Saprospiraceae bacterium; assembly: GCA_937959115.1. GTDB lineage: Bacteria > Bacteroidota > Bacteroidia > Chitinophagales > Saprospiraceae > JAHDHB01. The sequence goes on along the minus strand of CALGAW010000007.1, from coordinate 48,415 downwards.
TTTTTTAATTGTTGACCAGGTGATTTTGGTTTCCAGAACGGTGTAAACTCCTTAAATAACCGATCTGAATTATTTAGATGACCAAGAAAAACAAATTTCGAAGTGTACGTGGAGTTGTAAATGTTTTGACTTAGAAAATCGTAGTATTGCGGGGATAAATTAAAAATTAGAAAGGGTCTTCCTTTGAAGAAAACTCTGTTAATTTCATGAACAAGTTCCCATGGAATGAATTTTTCTTTTATTCTAATTCCATTAGTTGTAATCAAGCCAAAAGTACTAGAATGTTTAGGATTGGCTTTCGGGAATTTAAATTCTTTATAATATTGAACAACTGCTATAAAAACAATGCAAATCCCAAATAGATTAAGAAATAGTTGGATTTGTAGTGGAGTTTTTATCCCCAAACAAAAAAACAATGGGATTAAAACAATTATGGATAACCAAGATCCAAGTATTTGTGGATTCGGTTTATAATTGATTGCAACATGCAGTATCTGTTCACTTTGCTCTAATTGTTGATTGTTGTTAGAGAGAAAGTTTTGGACAGATTTGGTGGATGTTTCTATCATTTATAAAGTTTAATCAAAAACTGTTTATAGTCGATTCTATCTTTTAGGTCATTAATTTTTCTCTAGGCATTTCTTATCTTATCACGCAGCGCTGCATAAGCTACACTTGTTGTAAGATTATTTGTATTTCCATCATGTGGCGTATTCAAAATGATTATTGTATCATTATTATCATATGGTTTAATATATGCGATGGAATTGATGTTAATCAAGACATTTTCGACCTTTCCTAAGCCGAGGTAAATCGGAATTTCAATAAATTTCATATTTGTTCTATTTTAGTTTTTTTGTTAAAAATCATTAAATGTTTTTAATTCTACAAATCTAAATGCTGTTTGTACTACATAAATTAGTTAACAATAATTTTTACCGCAAAGTTCCAATTCAATATTGCTAAATCGGTTTATGATACTAATTTTGTTTTCCATGAAAAATAAGATTTGCTAGTAACAGCCTGTTTATCTGTAGATTGTGTAGAGTAGTCCTAGTTTATTACTTTTTATTTTGATAAAACCCCAACCCTTTTAATTTGGCTGGCTGTCTTTAAGAGTAAAGAAGCAATTATTATTGTTCAATTAGGAATTATTCCGATATCGATTTATAAAACAAAACGCTTGATAAGGAATGCCTTTCAAGCATCAAGATAAGATCAACAGGTTGTAGGGGCGCCGAAGGAAGTACGTGCCTCTACTTTTTTAAGAAAAGCTTGCAGGGAAAAATCACGAATTTTCTCCTACCTAAAACAAATTTCTGGAATTCAGCAATGTAGAACCAGCATAAAGATAAGATCAGCAGGTTGTAGGGGCGCCGAAGGATTCGGTTCAGTTTGATCCCTCTCCTTTTTAAGAAAAACTCAAAAAAATAATTTTCCAAAAAAAATGCATTCCTTCCCAACCCTTTCAAGATTCATGTCTGTCTTTAAGAGTAAAGATTCAAAACAATACCATAAAATGAAAAAAACAACAACAATTTTATTACTTGCTATCTGCTTTTCTTTCTTATTTCAAAGTTGTACAAAAGATAATTGCACTGCTCTAAGAACCACTTACGTTAATACTTCTGTACTAGTAAAGGAAGCTAATTTGCATCCGGACCCAGTAGTGGAAAGTCCCCGTGAATTAAAGAAACCTGGAAAAATTTACTACTACAATGATTACCTATTGATTAATGAAATTCATCAAGGGATTCACATTTTTGATAATTCAAATCCAACACAGCCAACAGCAATCTCGTTTATTAGTATCCCAGGTAATGTTGATATGGCAATTAAATCAGATGTCCTTTACGTAGATTGTTACTTTGATTTACTTACAATTGACGTAACTGATTTTAATCAGCCACAATTCTTAAATAGAGTAGAGGATGTTAGAGAGTACTATGTAAATAATAATGATGAAGTTGTGGTTTACTATACTAAAGAAGAGGTAACCAGGGAGGTCCCTTGCAATGACAATAGAAATTGGGGTGGAGTTTTTGAGAACGATGCCACCGCTCCTACCAGTCAATCTGGTAATGGGACATTTGGAACAGGAGGCTCATTTGCACGATTTACAATTGTGGGAGATCATTTATATTCTGTTGATGAAAGTAATCTTACCACGTTCAATATTAGCTCGCCTCAACAACCGACGCTGCTTGGTTCCACTACTGTAGGTTGGGGGATTGAAACAATTTATCCCTATCAAGACAAACTGTTTCTTGGTTCGAGTGATGGAATGTTTATTTATGACATTAGTGCTCCATCAAGCCCAGTAGCAACTGGTCAATTTAATCATGCAAGGGCTTGTGATCCAGTAGTGGTTTCTGGTGATTACGCATACGTTACATTGCGCTCAGGTACTTGGTGTGAAGGTTACTCTGATCAGTTAGACTTGATCGATATACGGGATGTTTACAACCCAAAGCTGGTAAAAACATTTCAAATGAAAAATCCACATGGACTAGCGATTACTGAAGATAACAATTTGTTTGTATGCGAAGGAGAACATGGTCTAAAGGTGTTTGATTCATCTAATCCAGAGAAACTTTCATCCAATAGAATTGACTATGTAAAGGATATGCACGCTTATGATGTGATTGCTTTACCAAATAATCATTTGTTAATGATTGGGAATGATGGGTTTTATCAATATGATTACTCTAATCCCAAATCATTGAAAGAAGTGAGTCATATCCCAGTTACAAGGTAAGAGTGACCATTTTTATTAATGATAAAAGAAATCAAAATGAAAGTTTTATTAACAAATATTTTAATCTTACTCTTTTCGCTCTCTTTATTTGCCCAAGAAAATAATGAGGAAGGAGCAATGTTCCAAGATGTTGTTTACCTTAAGGATGGAAGCCTGTTTAGAGGAAAACTTCTTGAATATAAGCCGGATGAATCGCTGGTTATAGAGACATGGAGTGGACAACAAATCCGATTTAAAAGCAATAGAGTGAGGAAGGTTAGACAGGAACTCATCCAACCTAAACATACGGAAAAGGTAACAGCTTACAACTTTCGTGAAAAAGGTTGGTTTAACAATACTGATTTATCCGTAAATTGGTCTGAGAATAACTGGGGTAGTTTAATTGTTGGTGCAAGTATTGCCAATGTAGCAGGCTATCAGTTTAATCGTTTAGTAGGTGCAGGAGTTGGTGTGGGATTTGATACATACCAGCTAGTATCGCGAAATCAGTATATTCCTATTTTTGCTGAAGTTAGGGGGTATTTTTTAAAGAAAAAGACCACACCCATGTATCGATATCAAGTTGGATACGGAATTGGACTGAAAGATTTAGATCAAGATTTGTTTAAATCAGTCGGTGGATTTTATAGCTATCCTGCAGTTGGCTTTCGATTTGGAGCAAAATCAGGTGGAAACACAACATTAGATCTAGGCTGGAAGGTCCAAATGTCAGAACAACATTATAGAATTTGGGAAGGAACTGAAGTCCGAAAAATGACGTATCAACGGTTTACTTTGCGTTGTGGAGTTCAGTTTTAACGATGGTAAAGAAAATTAATAAATGAAAAATTATCTATTCTTTCTAATCCTAATTGGGCTTGTGTCTAGCTGTAATAAGGAACAGGTCATAGAAAACAACTGCTCAGAAGTCCAATTAGGACAATTGGGTATGATCGGATATAGTGGGCAGGAACTAGAATGTCGATTCTTTCTCGAATTGTATCATTACCAGAATAAACAGTATTACATTCTAGGTAATCACTGTGCTGATCTGATTAGTTACCCAACGGATTGCGATGGAAATACGTTTTGTGAAGAGATGAATGAACGAAATTGCACTAAATTTTATAAAAAGGCAGTTAAAATTGGGATCGTTGGTATTACCAAATAAACACCTAATTTGATAATCTGAAGATCTAATAGCTGATAAATAAATAAAATTGTCTAAAACTAGTTACACAGAAGAAGCATTAGTCGCTGGTTGTGTCAAAAATGACCGGAGATGCCAAGAAGCATTATATAGGAAGTATTTTCCTAAAATGCGTTCTATGGTTTATCGGTATACAACGGATAAAGAAGTGGCAATGGAAATCATCAACAATGGATTTTTGCGTGTATTTAAAAAAATCGATACGTTTTCTTTTAATGGCTCTCTAGAAGGCTGGGTTAGAAAGTTAGTTTTTCACAGTGTTTCAGATTATTTCAAGCGCACGTCTAAATACAGTGAGTTGATTGTGTTTGAAGAACGAGATGCAACTGCTACCACGGATCTAGTAAATAACTTGTATATGGATGATTTGCTGAAGATCGTAAAAATGGTGCCAAAGGCTAGTCAAACCGTGTTTACATTATATGCAATAGATGGATTTACCCACCCTGAAATTGCTGAAAAACTTGGAATTAGTGTTGGGACCTCTAAATGGCATTTGTCCGAAGCACGAAAGAAATTAAAAGTACTGTTAAACCAATATCAATACGAGTATAAATATGCGTGAATCAAATCAAAACAATAGGGAAGGAGAGTTGGATCTCACAGCAGATCTCGGATGGGATCAAATGAGTCTCCTACTTGATAAAGAACTACCAACGAAGCGCAGTACTCCAATGTATCTGAAATGGGGGGCGGGTCTCCTATGTCTCATATCTGTGGGCGCAATCGTTTTTTGGTTCACGACGAATACTAGTGAACCTGCTAACATAGTGCCTAAAATTAAGACTGATGCCCCGATAGAATCGCCTGGAGAGTCAATGGAGCATAGGGAAATAGCCTATCGGTCTGCAACACAACCAACTGACAAAAAGATTTCTAGTACGAAGAGCAATGATTCTAATCATAATAGTATCGCCAACAATAACGGCTCAGCTAAAAGCATCAAGTCCTTTAAGAATGATAAGGTGACTACTGATTCAAAGGTTAGCACTAATGTTTCTAACAAAGTGAATGTTAAAAACAATCAAGAACTTGGCAATGCTCTAGTTTCGGTGAATTCTATTGTCTCTTCAATAGAGACAAACACAAAGTACTCAATTGCTAGCTCGCAGAATGCTGTTTATCCGTCAGGTGGTGAAAGGAAAGCTCCTATTCTTGCTAGACCTCAGATTGATGGTTACGCATATAATAAAACTTTACGGGTAAATCAGAGGGAATCAAATCAGGTCACAGCAGTACCTCAATTAAAAATGCAGGGCGGATTTCATCCTACAACGAGTAAGAACGATGTGTCTGGTAGTCATAGAAACAAATTAGGAAAATCTGTAAATCATAACCTTTCAGATTTCCCAAAAATCTATGATGAATCAAGCGCGAGTCAGTTTGCCTTGTCACAATCCAATAAAAAAGAGATTGATTTTTTGCCTGTTAAAACTGAAAAACCAGTCAATTTAAATTTTGCAGGATCAAAAAAAATAAATCTTCCTGATTTAAAACCAGAGAAAAAAAGAATTGAATTGGGACTTTTTCTTGCTTCAACTTATGGTATAAAAGGAACAATTGGAGGACGGGCCGGAGTTTCCATTTCTTCAAAAGTAGCAAAAAGAACTTCCATTCACCTTGACCCCAACTATAGTCATGTTATGCTTACTTTGGATTCTAGTCTTCTTGTTGGTTCAAACGAGGTTTCCTTGCCTATTTCTGCAATGTATCGCACACACAGAGCATTAGGTGTGTCAGTAGGCGCTTTTGCTGGATATTACAGTAAAAGATTCGTAAATCAAGAATCCTCTAATAGGCCAATAACTTTTTCAGCCGATTCATATGATGAACAGATAATGAAAGCCGCTAATGGCAAGAAAAAAGGACTTTCTTATGGAGCCTTACTAGGTATTCACTGGTTTGTAAAGCCAAAATTTAAAATCAATTTAGGTTATGAAAATTCCCTTGCTTCGTTCAATCAAGAATCGAAGTTCCTCAGAAATGGTCAAATTAGTTTTGGATTAGGATATCAATTTTAGTTTAAAAACCAATCACAATTTGAATTGAGTTTTTTATTTTTAAAATTCTTTTAATTTTTTTTTGATGATTGGAGCAACTATTATGACTGATAAGTTGTCTTTTTAGTGAGATTTGAAACGAAAATACGTTTTTTAATGTCACAATTATTTCCTAATTTAGATGCTCAAACCGAAACCGTTCGAAATTAGCTTACGCCTTAAAAGCTTAATTCTATTTGACAATATTGTTTTTTACTATAAAATCCCTTTTTTATACTTTATATTTGGGCGGATTTTGTGATACATTGCATAAATTAATAATAAGAACTTAATACATACCTAAATTATAAACTATGAAATCATTTTTAACAATCATTTTTTCTGCCACTTTCATATTGGCTTCCTTCGCAGTTTCTGCCCAGAATGGGGTATTCGATGTGCGGTTTAATTTTGCAAGTATCAATTGTATTGATAGTTTATTCTATGTAGATGTAGAAGTAAAAGCAAAAGATGCTGCCTCTGAATTCCTTATGTCAGATCAGAATTACAGATTTTCTTTCAATAGAAAAGCAATCCAAACCTACGATATTACTATTCCTGCTGATAATGCAAGTGTAACAGTCGAAACGGAGTTTTTATCAGGTGTTGTTCAAGAAGGCACTACAGTTAGTTTCTTTGACCCACATACCTTAACCGGTTCTGTTGATACTGTTCTATCTTACAATGTTGTACTTGCAGGTGGAGACGGATACCCAATTAGAGAAGGGGCATGGACAAAAGTTGGAAGACTAGCACTTAAAATCATTGATTTCAATGAATGTCCTAACTTATTATGGCATGACAGTCAACCACAAAACTTCCCTCCTACATTCTTAAGTGAGAAAACAACAGCAGGTGTATTGTTACCTTGTGGCGAAAATCTGTATGAAAACTTTTCTGATTGTGTTGGTGACAATTGTCTTTTTCCTATTGAATTATCTTCTTTTGATGGAAAAGCGGAAGACTGCAGTGTAAAAGTATCATGGACAACACAAACAGAGATTGATAATGATTACTTCATTCTAGAAAGAAGTTATGATGGTCAAACTTACAGTAGAATTGCTCAAATAAATGGTGCAGGTAATTCAATTAACTCCATTACATACGATTTTACTGATCGTGCAAGTGGAGCAAATAACTACTATAGATTGACACAAGTTGATTTCAATGGAACATCTGAAACTTTTAATATAATTCAAGTTAAAACAAATTGCGAGCAAGCATTTGTTGGAATCTCAGAACTTTTTCCAAATCCAGTTTCTGAAAATGATATTCTTACCATCAAATTCATGAATCAGGTTCAAACTACCGCTCCTAGAATGATCATTACTACTGTTGATGGTAAACTGGTTGCTGATAATGCAATTGAACTAGTAGATGGTTTAAACACCTTAGAATTCCAAGCTGGGAACTTGCCTTCTGGTGTTTACTTTGTTCAAATTAAAGACAATAACTGGCAGTCAAAAACTAAGAAGTTTGCAAAAGTGAACTAATAGAAGATTTGATCTAGTCAAATACTAATTTTTAAAAGAAGGGAAATGCTTAGCATTTCCCTTCTTTATGTTAACAACATGACAAGATTTGTGGATAACGTTTCGACCCGTTTTATTGCTTGATATCCTTTAGTAATTAATTATTTTTGTGAAAAATAAAATTCTTCTAAAATGGCTAAATCAATAGAATCTCAATCAATAGCTTCAAGTAAATTTACCTTCCCAAAACAAACCAACTTCTATAAAGGGAAAGTTCGGGATGTTTATAGCATCGAAGACAAATATTTAGTCATGGTCACGACGGATAGAATTTCTGCTTTTGATCACGTCCTCCCCAGGCCCATCCCCTCAAAAGGGCAAGTACTCAATCAGATTGCCGCTTACTTTCTATATAGAACCAAAGATGTAGTGCCCAATTGGGTCATTGATACACCAGACCCAAATGTAACAATAGGTCACAGATGTTCGCCATTCCCAATTGAAATGGTTATAAGAGGTTACTTGACTGGACATGCTTGGAGAACATATAAAGCTGGAAAACGGATCCTATGTGGCGTGCAACTCCCTGAAGGACTAAAACAGCATGATCGATTTCCCACACCAATTATCACCCCAACTACTAAAGAAGATGAAGGACATGATATGGATATTTCCAGAGAAGAAATTTTACGTCAAGGTATTGTCTCCAAGGAGGATTATGAAATGATGGAGCAGTACACTTACAAATTATTTGAACGTGGGACAGAAATGGCTGCAGAACGAGGCTTGATACTTGTCGACACAAAATATGAATTCGGAAAGACTAGGGATGATCGAATCCTACTGATTGATGAAATACACACACCTGATAGCTCTCGGTACTTTTATCTTGATGGCTACCAAAAACGTCAGGACAATGGCGAGAATCAAAAGCAATTGTCAAAAGAGTTTGTGAGAGAATGGCTTATGGAAAATGGATTTCAAGGAAAGGAAGGCCAGCAAATGCCAAATATGGATGATAACTTCATCAATCTAGTCACTGAGCGCTATATTGATCTCTATGAACGAATTACAGGCTTAGAATTTCAGAAGAATAATGCAGAACATGATATTCTAGAAAGAATTGAGCAAAACATCCTTAATTTTATGGAGAATCTGACTTTATAGATATTGAAAAAATAAATTTTTAATCAAAACACTGTAAAGTTCTTTGTAATGTCTTGAAAAAACCTTATTTTACTAAAGATTAAAGGTTACCAACTATTTCCTGATATCTCTATAGAATATTTTTAATAGATGAAAAAGTTTTTACTAATATTATTGTGCACTTCTTTTTTCTTTCCATTATTTGGTCAAAATGTGGGGATTGGGACGACTGCACCTTCTGAAAAGCTTCATATTCAAGGTAATTTAAGAATTGAATCAAGAACCATCTTTTTTGGACCTAATCAAACCTTATATGGTAATAATGCCAGTGCCTTTTATTTTGACGGTGCACACTCTAGTATAGTTCAATTAGTATTTAGAGATGCAGAAAACGAGCAATATGGCCGTATATATGGATCAGGTGATGGCAGATATTTCGGCTTAAGAGATGCAGATGCTAACTGGACATATCTTTCAGATAAAGATGTTTCTACCTCCTTCAGAATTAATAACTCTGAAAAGATGAGGATTTTAGCCAATGGTCGTGTAGGTATTGGTACCACCTCTCCTGGTGCTAAGCTAACAGTCGCTGCAGATTCTGCTGTATCGGGCATTCAAGTCCTATCTCCTTATTATGGCAATTCCTATTTACCGCACAATAATGGAAACTCCTACATTGCTGGTAACAACATTATCTTCAGAACAACAAATGCCAATACAGAGCGCATGCGTCTAACTGAAGCTGGTTTTGTTGGTATTGGAGTAACCACACCAACAGAATCAATCCATACTTCTGGAAACATTAGAGTAAATGGAAGAACAGTATTGTTAGGTGTGGCGCAAAAACTATATGGTAATAATGGTAGCGTATTGTATTATAATTCTAACAGCTCTACTGCTGCACAAATCGTATTGCGAGACAAAGAAGACACACAATATGGAAGACTGTATGGCGCTGGTGATGGTGTTCGCTTCGGTTTACTAGATGGAGATGCAAATTGGTCCTACAGAGCAGAAAAAGATTTATTCACAAGTTTCTATATCAATAATTCCGAAAAAATGAGAATCCTTACAAATGGGAATGTCGGAATTGGTACTTCTACACCAAATACTAAATTAGCCGTGAACGGTGACATCAGATCTAAGGAAGTTCTGGTAGAAACTGCAAACTGGCCAGATTATGTATTCAAAGATAGCTATAAACTCCCAACACTATTAGAAGAGGAACAGTTCATAAAAGAAAATGGTCACCTTTCAGGTTTTGATTCAGAAGCTGAAATGGATGGTACCATAACTGTTGGAGACGTTACAAAAAAACAACAAGAAAAAATAGAGCAAGTAATACTCCACCTTATTTCCATGGAAAAAGAGATGCAAGAGATGAAAGGAGAGATTCAGGAGCTTAAGGATGAAAACATTGAATTAAAAAAACAATTAAATAAAAATTAAATCTGCTATGAGAATTAACATTAACACAATATCAGGTTTAAGAAGCTTGTTCTTGATCCTAGTACTATCAGGTTTTTCTTCTCAGGTCTTTGCAAATATCGTAAAGGTCAAATTAGAAAGTTCTGACAACTGTTCTGGACAATTGGAATTAGGGATTTTCGTAAAATCTTCTGATCTAGCTTCTACAAACTCTTTCAGAATTGGAAGTTCAAGTATCTTCTTGAATTTTAATCCAAGTGTTGTTGCTTACGCTTCACATACCACACATGAGTTTAGTGCGAATACTTCTACACAAGCTGCTGGTGCGAATTGGATAGATCAAAGTCTTGGCGCGGATAACTCGCATGGACTTCTAAATATCGTTATGCAAAAAGAGGTAGGTGGAAGTGGTGACTACTACTTAAACAAAACGGACTGGGTTCATATAGCTACCGTTACCTTCAACTGGATAACTCCTAGTGCATCTGATCCTGGTATCAAACTACATGATAAATTTACAATGTTTAATGCACCTGCTAATGACGGAATGGTTTTAAGAGATTTAGAAGATTTTCCTGTAGCAAGCGGATGGGACAATTGCTCTTGTGTTGGTAACTTAACACTAAACACCGTTCATCCTTCTACTGCAAGCGTCATTTATAATGCAGGTAATACTATTAATAATACAGACATCATTAATAGTGGTGCTACCATAGAATGTAGAGCAGGAAATGCTGTTAGATTAAACGATGGTTTCCATGCTAGACCAGGTGCTTACTTCAAAGCCGAGATCGCCCCATGTACTGGGAATGGTGGTGGAAATTAATCTTAAAAAAAGAACTGATTATATGAAATGACCAATAGCAATATTGGTCATTTTTAGTTATACAGCTAAACAAAAAACTAAGATGTTAAGTGGAACTGTCCTAGAATATATCAATCGAAGTGTCCTCTGTTGGTTGGCAACTGCTTCAACAAAAGGAATACCTAATGTTTCCCCAAAGGAAGTGTTTGCATGTTATCAACAACAAAGTGTCATCATTGCGAATATCGCATCACCAACTACCATTAAAAACATCAAGGAGAATCCAAATGTGTGTCTAAGCTTTATCGATGTCCTGGTTCAAAAAGGATATCAGCTAAAAGGGAAAGCCGAAATTATAACAAATGATCATCCTGAATTCTCTAAGATGGAACCTCAACTGCTTCAATTGACAAAAGGCAAATACCCGTTTCCAAGTATTACCTTTATTACACCTGAGAAAATAAAACCAATATTAGCACCAAGCTATCTCCTTTATCCCGAAGAGGCCACAGAAGAAAGACTGATAGAACAAGCAAAAATAGCATACGGATTAACAAACCACAACAACTCTTAAAAATGGAAGTACAGATTGTTGAGTTATCTGAAAAAATAGAATTAATACCACAAGCAGTCCAGTATTTCTGGAAATGCTGGGGAAGCGAAACAAACTTTAAGTTCTATGAAGACTGTATCCTGAATTCTATAGATCAGAAAAACGCACTTCCTAAATTCTATATTGGCCTTGTCAATAACGAGATTGTTTGTTCTTACGCACTACTTGTCAATGATATCATTAGTCGACAAGACCTCATGCCTTGGTTTGCCTGCTTATTTGTCAACAAGCCTTACAGAGGGCAAGGAATCGCAGAACAACTACTTGATCATGGCTTGGCCCAAGCAAGCAGTAAAGGCCACGAGTCCCTTTATCTTTCCACCGATCTAGAAAACTTCTACGAACGTAAAAACTGGGAACATTACTGTGAAGGATATGGTGTCAGCGGTGGTAAAATCAAAATTTACAAACGGAAGACGAGCATTTAATGGTTAATTATGAGTGCACTCCGAAAAGTCTGTTTTTATAGAAATGCAAAAACATTAATAATGAAAATAATATGTAAAACAAATAACACTAAATCCTCGGAAGCAATCGGGCGGGTGGGCCGAATTGTACTGTTCGAGCGGAGCGAGTTTACAATTCTTGATTTTTTTGGTTCTTTTTGCATCAAGGCAAAAACGAACATTAAACTTATTTCTAATTTACTGCTAATTACTGAAAATATGACTTTTTGGAGTAGACTCAATTATCAATGTTGAGTCTACTCAATGTTCATTGTTTAATTGAAAATGGTCTTACTCATCTAAAGTAACCTTTAAAAAACAAGCAACAGAAGAATTAGAATCTAAGAGAAGAGCAACAACGGCAAATTCTATGAAAATTTCGAAGTTCCATGGATTACGAATTATACGATCCTAGAGATAGACAACTGTTTTTCAGGCGTATCGTTAACGATTTGAATGCGGACAAAATGAGCGTATTCTCAGCAGTTAAAGAGTTGAGAATAAAAGTCGAATAAAAACACCCAATTAAGATAACTACTTCGAAATAGTAGAAAAGATTCCATTATTCCCATTCCAAAGAATAGCATCAGCACCATTGACATCGCCATCTAAAGAAAAATCAGGAGCCCCATACACGTTAAACAGACCAGTGCTCGCTTTCCAAAGTAGATTATCAGATCCATTGATGTCATATCCTTGAATATCAGCAATCTGATCACCATCACCAGCAAATAGCACGAATTTACCTCCTGGTAGCTGTTTCTGACCAAACCCAGCACCTCCAACATAAGATTGCGCAGCAGTGAAATCCCAAGTCAGTTGTCGGCTACTCAAATCAATGGCGACAGGAGAGCCCGCAGGTAAGTGATTTCTGTGCTCCAGCACAAGATAAGCAGCAGTCAGGGACGCAGGCAACTGTATACAGTCCTCAATCAAAGTAACTTGTCCGTCTTTTGCCACCAGTCCTGCCATTTGAGCTACTTTAGTGGTTGGATCCGTGATATCAGTTCGAAGCGTCAGTAGTACCCAGTCAGTAATATCATTGCTATAGGGACCGCCATAACTGTTTTCAGCTGCTGTACCCACATAATTCCAATGCGGAGTGCCATAGGGGTGTCCAGGAGGCGTAGGTGTAGCTAATGGGCTTGCAGGAACCTGTCCAGGCAAAATACTTCGATCGGTGTTTAGAAAGGTGGTCATTTGTTGAGTAACCGGATCAAATGCTCCCTCTAATAATACTTTTACATCAACAGCAAAACAGTCATCAGATGGATCAAAAGGATTTCCGCCGCTCGCACATTCATCGATATTCGAAATTCCACCCCCATCACAATCGAGATTGTCTAGTGGACTTGGGCTGAGTGCACAAATATCTGTATTGTTTTGAGATGCTACCTGACAGTCCCAGTCCATACAAGTATACAGGGATAAAGCGTCATTCGTGTTATCATTCTGCCCATTCATACAAGCAGCTGGTTGAATGTTAATGACAAGACCCATTTCATTTTTGGGGCAACTGACGTTATTGGTGATAGTAAACGGAAGACTCATTACCCCAACAGTGTTCGGTAAATCCTCACTTTGAGTTCCTAGTATACAATTGGAAACGGGATCATACATCCAAGTAAAATTTGCGGCAAACGCACCTCCAATTGGCTGTTGGGTGTTAGCTGGCGCAATATTAAGCAAGCAAATAACCATTGTAAGAGGAGCACACTCTTCTTCAGTATAAGGATTGAGATTGTCTAAATACTCGAAAGTAAAAACAGACCCCTGACCATTATACAAGGGAATACTCCCAATCTGTGGATTTTGTACAGAAGGATCATTTACACAGGGGAAAGAACATCCAGGATTCTGGGCAAATAGTGAAACACTAAATAAAAGAAAAAAGGAGAGAAGTAAGTTAGTCATATTAGGTTAATTTGTTGATTTAGATCGAACAAAGTGTCTTACAAAATACGAATAAGTGCAAACTTTACCTAGCCCAAGTTGAAATTTAAAACATAGTATACTTTCAATTCTTACCCCTTCAATTGGAATGTTTTGTCTCTTTTTTTAAAATTATCTTTGTTTACTTCCAATACTAAACTAAATTTGCATTTTTCTGTTCATAAGTTAAACGAAAAATATCATGAGCAATACAGATTTTCATGCCTTAAAGGTTCTTAAGGTGACCAATGAAACGAAAGATACGGTGTCTATATCCTTCGATGTGCCAAACGATCTGAAAGATACATTCCAATATAAAGCAGGACAATACCTTACACTCAAATTTAATATTGATGGAAATGAGGTGAGAAGAGCTTATTCCTTTTCTAGCAGTCCTAAAACAGATAAAGTGCCAACCGTGACCGTAAAACGGGTTAAAGGTGGATTAGTATCGAATCATATCAATGATCACGTAAAAAATGGTACTACTATTGACGTGATGCCCGCAAATGGGCGGTTTACGCCGTCAATTAAAGAGGAAAATAGAAAGAACTATTACCTTTTTGGCGGTGGTAGTGGTATCACACCGCTAATGTCTATCATCAAAACTGTTATTGAGGAAGAACCTCAAAGTGTTGTGCACCTACTATATGGAAACCAGGACATTGAATCAGTTATTTTTCAAAAGGAATTGCACGAGATTCAAGATAAATATGCTGGTCAGATTTTTATTGGTTTTGCCTTAGACAATCCTCCTGTTCAAAAGGAAGGCGGGTTTATGGGGATGTTTCAAAAGAAGAAGCTCAATTGGGATGGCCTTGTCGGTAGAATTAATGAAAGTATGATCACCGAATTCCTTCAAAAATATCCTGTGAATGGAAGAACAGACGAATACTATGTCTGTGGCCCAGGACCAATGATGGAAATTGCAAAGGCAACACTTGAAAAACAAGGCATTGACGCCAAAAAGATCAATATTGAGGTGTTTACTAGCCTTGGGGATAAAGTGCCGAAAAAGAACACCAGTTCTTCTGGAGCCAAAACAGTCAAGGTTCAATTGGAAGATAAAACGCTTGAAATTGAAGTTGGAGATAATGAAACGATCCTAGATGTGTTACTCAAACAAGATGTTGACGCTCCTTATTCATGTACAAGTGGCGCTTGTGCAACTTGTATGGCAAAAGTGGTGTCTGGGAAAGTAGAAATGGATGCTTGCTTTGCATTAGACGATGATGAAATTGCGAATGGATTAATTTTGACATGCCAAGCACACCCCGTTACTGAAAACGTGGAAATTACATTTGATAATTAATAAAATTTTTCAAAATTTTACAAAAAAAAGACAAAACTTTAGGTGATTTGCCTAGTTTTGCGTAATATTATACTTGAGGGCAGCGGACAGAGTCTACTAGTTTATCGAAAATTGCTTTGTTTCCTCTTGAATATATTTTTATATAATACTATCTTAATTCGTTGCCTTCAACTTATTTTTAAGTTGAATCTGAGTCTTTAGGCGACTTGGATTCTTTTTTTTGTCCTAGTTTAATAGAACCTCTTGAATTTGTATACAAAAATACGGGTTAGTCGTTCCAGTCAAAGTTTACCTATTCATCAAAATAATCCAAAATTGCTTTACTTCCCTTCAACACAATCTCTTGTGGTGGAGAAGAAAGTGGATTATTCCCGATCAAAATTCCTGGGCCCTCAAGTTGGCAAGTAATCGGCACGCCCTTTTCTAGCAAAGGAACAAGTGATTCTATATTATTGACTTGGTTATTTGAAAGATTGATATTCCTTATTTTCAGAGGAATATGAACAATGTCTAGCACCTTACTATTGCTAATATCCACGCTTTTCATATCTACTGGAAGGTTGGCCAGTTGTCGAATGTTGTTGTTGCTGATATCTAGGTGGCAAAGGCTTTTGGCTAGTTCTCCAATAAATTCAATTTGACAATTACTACATTGCGCTTTGTACAGACTTTCATTGATGTTGTCGATTTCTTGAAGTGGATTTTTATTGATTTCAAGATGATATAAACGTTGCGATAGGTTTTCAATCTTTTCAATGGAATTTTCCGATATTTCTAGATGATTAAGATATTTAGGCAAATTCTCAATAGCAAATATTAGATTGTTTGACAATAAAAGACGATTCAAACTCCTTGGTAACTGACCTATTTGGTAAATCTTATTCTTAGATAGAGAGAGCTTTTTTAACTGATTTGGAAGGTGCTCAATTTTTTGAATCAAACATTCCTCTAAGTCCAATTGTTGCAGTGAATCTGGAAGGTTTTTTATTTGCTGAATTCGGTTAGAATTCGCTACCAAATTCATTAAGTTTTCAGGAAGGTTTTCTAGTTGTGTAATCCGTGTTTGTGAAGCAGAAAGAAAGAGCAATCGTTCTGGAAGGTTTTCTAACTTTTCGATTTGATTATAACAAATACGGAGCTGTTTTAATCCATAAGGAAGCGCCTCAATTTTACGAATATGACATGCTCGGATATCCAGAATTTCTAAACTTGAAGGTAAATTCTCTATCTGAAGAATCGGATTAGAGTGGATGAATAACCAAGATAATCCAAAGGGAAGATGCTCTAGTTTTCTGATTTGATTCGCACAAATACTCAAGCGCTCTAAGTTGTTTGGAAGGTGTTCCAATACCTCAATTCGGTTGGCACTGAGCTCAAGTTCAATGAGAGAGCTGGGTAAATTTTCAATCTTTTGAATTTGATTTTCAGTAAGTCTCAAGATCTCCAAATTGGTCGGTAAATGCTCAATGGTTCGGATTTGATTCTTCTCACAAAAGAAATTGATAATTCCCAATGGTAGGTTTTTCAAATCCCTAATTTCGTTCCCAGATATTTCAAAGTGGCTAAGATTAAAAGGCAAGTTTTCCAACGTTGAAATGCGATTGTCATTCACATTTAAAGAAGAAATGTTTTCTGGTAAATTTTCAAGTACTGAAATTTTATTCTGACTGATATTCAGTGAAGTCAAGCTATTTGGTAGCTGTTCTAATTGAGTAATCAAGCAGTTTTGTATGCCTAAGGTCCATAGCGTCGAAGGTAAATTTTCTATCCGCTCAATAGGATTTCCACTTACAGATAAAGAGGTAAGCGTTTGAGGTAGCTGCTCCAATCGTTTTATCTGGTTGTGAGAAATCGAAAGTGTTTCCAATCGATTTGGTAAGTTTTCCAATTGAGAAATGCTTGCATCGTTTATATTCAACGTAACAAGCCCATTGGTTAAGTTCTCCAATCTATTAATTGGGTTGGAAGAAACATCTAGATAGGTTAATCCTGGATTTGAATCATCCAATAATTCAGATTTTGAAGTTGTGGCTTCCGTTGGTAATAAGTGTTTCGGAAATTTATCTAATCCAAGAATCTGATTCGATCGAATATTAAAGTTGGATAATTGACTTGGTATATTTTCCTGCGCTTTTAGCTGATCTGCTTTTTCTACTTGGCTTGTTATTGCTTTTAAAATCTTATCAGAATCAATAATTTCATTTGATGTAATATCTAAAGAGGAGGTTCCAAGCGGTAAATTTTCAATGCGTTGAATGTTATTTCTACTCACATCTAGATACTTTACATCTTGTGGTATATTCTTGATTTCAGAAATATAATTTGAACTAACATCTAACGCAATTAAACGTTCAGGAAACCGTTCTAATTGCTCTATCCAATTGGATTCAAGGTTCAAAACTTCAAGCGTCTCCGGTAAATTTTCAAGTCGTTCAATTCTGTTAAAACTAATGTCTAATATTTCCAAATACGGAGGTAGATTTTCAAGGGATTTTATCTTCCAAATATGCTCAGGAACATCCATCATTATCAGGTCAGGATTTCCATTGATCAATAACTTTTTAAGGTGCCTTAATTGTTTCATCCCGCTAGGAATCATTGACAATTCATTGCGCTGCTCCTTGTTGCTGCTCTCTTCCCACTTGTCTTTGTAGAACCCATTCTCATCGCAGTTAATGTATCGATTGCTTAGGATTAACTCTTCTAACCATGACATTTTAAAGACTTCTTCAGGAATAGAGGAAAGACCACATTTGCCCAAATCGAGCCGTCCTGTTCGATTAAGCTTTTCTTGTTCAATTCGTTTTTGAGCGAGTCTTGACATGTAACGTTTTGTTTGGGATTATGAATTCAAACAAGATTAATCATTATTAAAAACAATCTTTACCTTAAATTTTCGATCTTTTTCTCCTTCGTATCCAACAATTGTATAAACGCCATCAGACAAACCAGTCAAATTGATAAATGCGCTATTATTGTTGAAGTTTAGAATAGAAGAACGTACAATTTTACCGTCGGCAGCAACCACCTGAACAGGCAGCTCTCCTTCAAAATCTAGTTCGAGCTGTACGACCGAGTTCGTTGGGTTTGGGAAAGCATGGAAAGCATCTACTGTATTTTCTGATTTACCACCAGTAAAATATTGCTCCGCAAAGGCAAAAGCATTGACGCCAATCTCTTGACCAATCAAGCGACCAGGAATGTCATCTGCAGGTGGATGGATACCACCATAAATTCTTGATAGACTACACTGATCAGACGCATCTCGATAAGTCGCCCACTGCAATGTCAAATCAGTGCTCGGCCCATCCTCAAAGATTAAAAACTCGTTTTTGGGACAATGGAACTCTCCCATCCCACCAGGGAAATAAGGGTCTCCAGTCATCGCTGTAAGCACTTCAGCCGCCGCCCTACTATAAGTAGAATGCCCAGAAAGATAGCCAGCAAAGGGCGGAGAAACAAACGTCGGACGCTGATAGGGCCACCAGTAATTTGCCCTCACCCAACCAACACCCGCAACATCCGTTACGGGATCGGTGATATAATCAGGCCCTAACCATCCTTTTAACTTTAAATCATGCACATATTGTCCTGAATCTCCTTGAAGTGGATCTCCCACTTCAATTAGTTCTACGTAACCCGGATCGAGCGGCAAGCCACCCGGATGGTAACTCGGTTTCGAGGGATCGCTACTCTGTCCTAGCTCAGCCATGCCTCGGATAGCAGAAACTGGTCGAACATAGTCATACCAACCCTTGATACCCCAAATAGAAATTGCAACATCGTGCATCGCTCCTCCTAGGGCAAAATACCCCTTGACATCCCATTCGAGATCGTCAAGCTCTTTGCCCATTCCTCGCATCTTATTTTCAAGTGCGGGCTGTTCGCAGATATAATTGAATATCGTAAACCAATGACCTGGTGGGGTTTCTGAATCAGGACCATCTGCCCAGAATTCAGCTAAAACCCTTGCATAATCAGCTCGATGCACAATTTGCGGTTGATAGGGTAGTCCTGTCCTTGGATTTTGTGTGTAACCCAAACCGGTGTCTCCACCATTGTAATAATCATAAAAATTGTGATAATCTGCTAACGTGCTCGGATAGCTAAGGATATTACCAATAGAGGCAGGGGAAATATCAAGCATAACCCCATCCGCAGGATCAAGCAACGAGGACCAAACATTTACCATACTAAATCCCCATTTGTATTCTTCAGATAGTCCCCCAACCGCGGTTGTATCTAAGTAAGGAGGAGGTCCTGGATCATTGTATACCCAATAGTCATCTCCATTTTTTTGAAAAATGTCAGCATCGTCTCTATTGAGTGAAAAGGGCAATACCTGACCCCATTCTGGACTTACAAAATCAGGTGTGCTTCCTGAAGGATTTCCACTTTGATCAATAAAAAGAACAAATGATAATGGTTGCCATCGGTTGAGATCAAGAATGTCGGTGTTCCCTGGTTCCTCCACAAGCATTGGTGGATTGATCGGCTCATAAAACAAATTTTCATATGCACCAATTTCGTTAGAACCATCCTGCAGCCCATATAGAATAATTTGCTGCGCAATATAATTACCTAATTCAGCAGGGCAACACTTATAATTCGTTCCAGTATTGTCTTGATCATAGCCCATAGAACGCATCAATTGATTTATTTCAAGCAACAACAAAAACTCCCCAGGCGAACCTGCAAATCGATGTTTTAGTAACCGATATACTGCAAAACTGATCGCTTCTTCCTGCGCAGCCTTAAGATTGTCGGTTGGAATTGGCGTGCCCGTAAATGGACTATTGAATCCATGTACTGTCTTTCCAAGGAAATAAGTGTCCGCTTCCTCATTATAAACCGCCCAAGCGTCATACATTGCAACACTGATATGGAATAAATTGCGTGCATGTACAGTAGGTCTTGCTAGGTCACCTCTAATGCCATTAAGTGTCGCCTCATTCCAAATACGAGCAACTGAGTGCTGTGCTTGTACTAGAGCAATAGAGCTAATAAATAAGAGAATATGGATGATAACCTTCATAATGGATCTCGTAATTGTTTTTCTTTCTTTTTTCAAAAATACTAAATTATACGCTGTGATACCAAACAGTTGCCATCCTTAACTATTCTGCTAGGTTATTCCTTCCTTTTTTCCCTTCTCCATTCTATATTCTGCACTCGATAAGCTTCCTTCACTTCCTTTTTCCTTGTTTTTCTGAAATAAAAACCTATATTTGCCTTAACGAAAGAAATATGTACAACAGTAACTTACATCATCATCACCATTTTTTAAACGCTCATGCGATGTGACTTTGGTATGTTGATATAGTAAACATTATAAGAAAATAACACCGTCTGAGTAAAATTTAGACGGTGTTTTTTTATGCCCCTAAACCACTAATCACTAAGAACTTAAAATGAGTAAACTAAAAATAGCCATACAGAAATCAGGTCGCCTTAATGAAGGATCACTCAAGCTGCTTCGTCAATGTGGAATCAATATAGACAACGGTAGAGACCAGCTAAAAGTAACAGCGGCTAACTTCCCATTGGAAATACTGTATTTGAGAAATTCAGACATCCCTAAATACCTGGAGAACGGCGTAATAGATATTGCGGTTATCGGAGAAAATCTCCTCGTCGAAAAACAGAAAACAGCAAAAATCGTTGAGCGTCTTGGGTTTTCTAAATGCAGGGTGTCTCTTGCAGTTCCCAAGGAAACGGACTATACTGATATCAGCTTCTTCCAAGGAAAACGGATTGCCACCTCTTACCCAGAAACACTGCAACAATATCTCAAAGAACACAACATCAGTGCTGAGATCCACCAAATCGCAGGATCAGTAGAGATCGCTCCAAATATAGGTCTAGCCGATGGTATCTGCGATATCGTAAGTTCAGGCAGCACGCTATTCAAGAATGGTTTGCAAGAAGTAGAAGTCATTCTAAATTCAGAAGCCGTCCTTGCAAAATCGCCAGGTATTCAGCCTGTACAACAAGCGCTATTAAACAAGCTTTTGTTTAGAATCAGAGCAGTACAAAGAGCTAAGAACTCCAAGTACATTTTGCTCAATGTTCCGAATGAGAAGATTCAGGAAGTGGCGAATATCCTTCCAGTACTAAAAAGCCCGACAATTCTCCCCTTGGCTGAGGAAGGCTGGAGTTCCCTGCATTCAGTGATTGAAGAAACAAAATTTTGGGAAGTCATTGATGAACTTAAAGCTGCTGGGGCAGAGGGTATTCTAGTTATTCCAATTGATAAAATGGTTTTATAATGAATTACATCAAAAATCCACCACAAACCGATTGGCAGCAGCTCGCTGAACGGCCTGTTTTTAACTATGACGAACTAGTAGACACGGTTCAAAACGTAATCAATGCTGTAAATCTTGAAGGAGACGTGGCACTCAAACGTTTTACGAAGCAATTTGACAAGGTTGCTCTTGATGATTTTGAAGTGTCCGCAGAAGAAATAGCCGAAGCTTCCGCTCAAGTATCGGAGGAATTGAAAACTGCTATCGGCGTAGCACAATCAAACATCGCTGCCTTCCATAAGGCGCAAAACCGCTCAGAGGACTTCGTAGAAACGATGACTGGTGTATCCTGCTGGAGAAAATCCGTCGCGATTGACAAGGTTGGTTTGTATATACCTGGAGGAACTGCCCCCTTGTTCTCAAGCATTTTGATGCTAGGAATTCCCGCTAACATAGCGGGTTGCAAAGAGATTGTGCTTTGTTCACCACCAAACGAGCAGGGCATGATCCATCCTGCTATTTTGTACACAGCTGATTTGGTTGGCATTACAAAGATATTCAAAGTCGGTGGCTCACAGGCGATTGCTGCCATGGCGCTCGGCACGGAATCAATTCCAAGCGTGTATAAAATTTTTGGACCAGGCAATCAATATGTTACTTGTGCAAAAGTACTTGTTCAGCAACGCGGTATTGCAATTGACATGCCTGCAGGGCCAAGTGAAGTGCTTGTGATCGCCGACAAGACAGGCAACCCAGCGTTTGTAGCGGCAGATCTCTTGTCTCAAGCAGAACATGGAGCCGACAGCCAGGTGGTATTGCTTAGTGATAGCAATTCCTTTATTGAAAAAACCCTTGAGGCCATCAAGGAACAAGTGGAAGCTTTGCCTCGGAAAACCATCGCGCTCAGAGCATTGGGAAATAGTAAAGCCATATTGCTCGAAAGTTTGGATGCTTGCATGGCGTTCAGTAATCTTTATGCACCCGAGCACTTGATTATTGCGAGTGACTTTGCTGAAGCGTTAACAGAACAAATTCAAAATGCGGGCTCTGTATTTCTCGGTAATTATTCTTGTGAAAGTGCTGGCGATTATGCAAGTGGTACGAATCATACCTTACCAACAAATGGGTTTGCTCGCAATTATAGCGGTGTTTCTCTAGATAGTTTTGTTAAAAAAATCTCCTTCCAGAAAATCAGTCGAGAAGGGATCCAGAATATTGGTAAATCAATTGAAGTGATGGCAGAGGCTGAAGAACTGATTGGGCACAAAAATGCAGTCACTATACGCTTAAAATCTTTGAACGATGTTTGATTTAGAACGATTGGTACGACCTAATATCAAAGCGCTGAAGCCTTATTCAAGTGCTCGAAAAGAGTACACAGGAACAGAAGGGATATTTCTAGATGCCAATGAAAATCCGTATGGAACGCTTAATCGATATCCTGATCCCTTACAACGAGATTTGAAGCAGCAACTAGCAACGTTTAAAGGCGTTTCTGAAGGCACTATTTTTATCGGGAATGGTAGTGATGAAGTCATTGACCTAGCGCTTCGCATTTTTTGTAACCCAGGCACTGATAAAGCTTTGACATTTAGTCCTTCCTACGGAATGTATGATGTTTCATCTGCGATTAATGATGTAAAATTGATCAAACTTCCGTTGAATACCGAGTTTCAAATTGACCGGCAAACAGTGAGACTGTACTTGGAAGACCCAACCGTCAAGCTCATTTTTGTATGCTCACCGAATAATCCAACTGGTAACTGTTTTCGTAAGACGGATATTCAGTTTTTACTTGAACACTTTAAAGGTATTGTGATCATTGATGAGGCTTACGCTGATTTCAGTGAAGAAGATAGCTGGGTAAATCGGATAGGGGAGTTCTCAAATCTAGTAGTCAGTCAAACGTTTAGCAAGGCGTGGGGATTGGCAGCAGCACGGGTTGGTGTAGCGTACACAAATTCAAGTATATTGGCATTATTCGACAAGGTGAAACCACCATACAACGTTAGTAGATTGAATCAGGAAGCTGCTTTGGCTGTGCTAGGAAATCAGAAAGAATATAAACGTCAAATTCAACAAATAAAAAACGAAAAAGAAGTATTGATCAAAGGCTTAAATGAACTTACTCTAGTAAATCAAATCTATCCTTCTGATGCTAATTTTGTCCTATTGAACGTTAATAATGCTAAGAAAACCTACGAATATTTAATTCAACATCAAATCATTGTAAGAAATAGAACGAAATTGGTTAAGGATTGTATACGGATAACGGTTGGCACGGAAGAGGAGAATAGAATGTTATTGAAGGCTTTGAGGGCGATCAAGTCAGGATAATTCATGAAAGCAACGCTTGGACATAATTTTTTGGTTAAACCATTCAATGAATCTGAATTGTTTTATGAAAATTTTAAAATTGAATGCAAGGAGAAATACTTTACGGAGTAAATAAAGAGATTAAAAAAGCAATAGACAAAAACCATAAAACAACACCACCAATACTATAGCAAATGCAAAAAATACTATTTATAGACAGAGATGGAACACTCATCATAGAACCACCCACAGACTACCAAGTAGACAGTCTAGAGAAACTCGAATATTACCCAGGCGTCTTCAGGTGGCTCAGTCAAATCGTTACTGAACTCGATTACAAACTCGTGATGGTAACAAATCAAGATGGACTAGGAACAGATTCCTTCCCTGAGGATACCTTCTGGCCAGCACACAACAAAATGCTAAAAGCCCTCCAAAATGAAGGCATTAGCTTCACTGAAATACTGATTGACCGATCTTTCCCTAAAGACAATGCAGACACCAGAAAACCGAGAACAGGCTTATTCCCCAAATACATACATGGGAACTATGATCTCTCAAATTCCTTTGTCATCGGTGACCGACACTCTGATATTGAACTAGCAAAGAACCTAGGAGCCCAAGGGATTTTTATAGGAGAAGAAGATAAGAATGCAGTGTTAGCAACCACTAGCTGGAAAGATATCTACGAATTTCTAAAAGGCAAACCCCGGAAGGCCTCCGTCAACCGTAGAACCAAGGAAACGGAAATACAGATCACAGTAAACCTAGACGGTAGCGGAGAGAGCACGATAAACACAGGACTCGGTTTCTTTGATCATATGCTGACTCAAATCGCAAGACATGGCCAGCTAGACTTGGAGATCCAGGTTAAAGGCGATCTGCATATCGATGAACACCACACAATTGAAGACACTGCTTTAGCGCTTGGTGAAGCCTTTCTCAAAGCACTAGGCACTAAAAAAGGCATTGAGCGCTACGGATTTCTGCTACCAATGGATGATTGTTTGGCGCAGGTGGCGCTTGACTTTGGCGGGCGTCCATGGTTGGTTTGGGAGGCTGAATTTAACCGAGAGATGGTAGGAGAGATGCCAACCGAATTGTTCTTCCACTTCTTTAAATCATTCAGTGATACAGCAAAGTGTAACTTGAATATCAAGGCAGAAGGCGATAATGAACACCACAAAATTGAAGCGATCTTCAAGGCGTTTGCGAAAGCTATAAAAATGGCAGTTTCCAAAACGAGTCAGTTTAGTATTCCAAGCACAAAAGGCGTATTATGATAGCAATAGTTAAATATAATGCTGGGAATATCGGTTCAGTAAAAAATGCGTTGCACCGCTTGAATTGTTCCTGTGTAATTACGGATGACCCTAAGGAACTACAAGCAGCAGACAAGGTAATCTTCCCTGGAGTTGGTGAAGCCCAATCTGCTATGGAATACCTAAAAAAACACCAATTGGTTGATACAATTAAAGGGCTAACTAATCCTGTACTCGGTATTTGTTTAGGCTTGCAGCTTATGTGCTCCCACAGCGAAGAAAATGATACGGAGTGCCTTGGAATATTTAAAAATAGAATCCGATTGTTTCCCTCAACAGATATCGTTCCACATATGGGCTGGAATAACTTTGATTCGCTTCGTAGTCAACTGTTTAGAGGGGTGAAAACGAAGGATGATGTGTACTTCGTGCACAGTTATTACGCAGAGCGTAGCCAATATACGATTGCAACAGCGAATTACATTTTACCATTTAGTGCCGCCTTGCAACGAGATAATTTTTATGCAGTTCAATTTCATCCTGAGAAATCTGCAGGAATCGGAGGGCAAATCTTAACCAACTTTTTATCCTTATGAGAATAATTCCAGCAATCGACATTATCGATGGTAAGTGTGTGCGCTTGTCAAAAGGCGATTACCGCACCAAGAAAATATATAGCGAATATCCGCTTGAAATAGCGAAATCCTTTGAAGATCATGGTATTGAATACTTGCATGTCGTGGATTTAGATGGTGCGAAATCAAAGCATATTGTCAATTATAAAATTCTGGAATCAATTGCTACCAAAACCAATCTAAACGTCGATTTTGGAGGTGGTTTGAAATCAGATAAAGACGTAGAAATCGCCTTCGAGTGCGGAGCAAATCAAATAACAGGAGGAAGCATTGCCGTGAAGCAACCAGCGATTTTCATAGCTTGGCTTAAGCATTATGGCGCTGATAAAATCATTCTTGGAGCCGATGCGCACCACAGAAAAATTGCTACAGATGGTTGGTTAGAAGGATCTGAGCTCGATGTCGTTGAATTTATCCATGATTATGTGCAGAAAGGTGTTCGTTATACTATCAGTACCGATATTGCGAAAGACGGTATGCTACAAGGCCCATCGAATGAGTTGTACAAGGAAATACTGAAAAAGACAACCGTTAATTTGATTGCGAGCGGGGGAGTGGCAACCTTTGATGATTTATTAGAGTTGAAGGAACTTGGTTGTGAAGGTGCCATTATTGGTAAGGCGATTTATGAAGGACACATTACCCTAAAACAGTTAGAAACACTATGCTAAAGAAGAGAATTATACCATGTTTAGATATCAAAGACGGCCGCACTGTGAAAGGTGTTAATTTTGTTGACTTGAGAGATGCAGGTGATCCTGTTGCCCTTGCAAAAACATATGTGGAACAAGGAGCTGATGAGCTCGTGTTTCTAGATATCACCGCTACCCTTGAAAACCGAAACGCCCGAAAGGGAATGATCGAAAAAATTGCAGCAGCGATTAATATCCCGTTTACTGTTGGTGGCGGAGTGAGAAGTGTGGAAGATGCGCGGATGATGATCCAAGCTGGAGCCGACAAAGTGAGTGTCAACTCAGCAGCAGTAAAACAGCCAGAACTGATTGCAGAAATGGCGCAAGAGTTTGGTAGCCAGTGCGTTGTCGTTGCAGTTGACACGAAGCTAACGGGAGATAACTGGATGGTGTATGTAAATGGTGGCCGCAATGCGACACCACACAAAACGCTTGACTGGTGCAAGAAAGTAGAACAGCTTGGCGCAGGAGAAATCCTATTAACTTCTATGAATAATGATGGAACGAAGAAGGGATTTGCCATCGACATTACACAAGCGATTGCTGCAGCAGTGAATATTCCTGTGATTGCTTCTGGCGGTGCTGGAAACAAGGAACATTTTAAGGAGATATTCACTCATTCCCAAGCGACTGGAGGTCTAGCAGCAAGCATCTTCCATTTTGGAGAGGTCTCCATTATTGATTTAAAACACTACTTAAAAGAAAAAGGAATCCCAATTCGTTAAACAATTATGTTCAAAAATTATCATTTATCAACCCTCAATTAAAGAAGATGAAGACTAAAGGAGTAACAATCGATTTCAGTAAGGTTAATGGGCTGGTGCCTGTAATTATTCAGCATTTTCACACCTTGCAAGTATTGATGTTGGGCTATATGGATGAAGCAGCCTATCAAAAAACGGTTAAGGAAAACCGTGTGACCTTCTACAGTAGAAGCAAGCAAAGACTCTGGACCAAAGGCGAATCTTCAGGCAACTTTTTAAGTGTAAAGGAGTTATCGGTAGACTGTGATCAGGATACGATTTTGATTAAGGCGATTCCAGTTGGGCCTACCTGTCATACTGGGAGCACATCTTGTTTTGGGGAGGAGACAGCCAAGGGGTTTCTGTATGCACTTGAGCAAGTAATTCATGACCGAATTGACCGTGATTCTGAGAATTCTTACACCAACAAGTTGTATAATAGAGGCATCAATAAAATGGCACAAAAGGTTGGGGAAGAGGCAGTAGAACTAGTAATAGAGGCAAAAGACGATAACCCTCAATTGTTTAAGGGTGAAGCAGCAGACTTATTGTATCATTTCTTGATTTTATTAAAAGCAAAAGGAATGAAATTAATAGAAATTGAGGATACGTTAATGTCCAGAATTAAATAAACGTTCCTTATTATAAGTAAGAAGAATACGGGCGATCTCAAAATTGTCGATTCAACTATTTTATAGATTAAAGATATCCGCTCTGGTTCAAATAAATAATTTTCCTTTGGTTTACTAAAGTATAGTTATATTAGTGGATAGGATATTCAAAATGATGTCCTTGTTAAATTTTAGAAATCAAAGCATACTATGGATCACCAGTATTTCAAAAAGTTGTTAAACAACAGAGAATTAAGAGCGACTACCCCCCGTTTAAATCTGTTGAACAAAATGCAAGAATACAAAACTGCAATGCCATATTCTGCTATTCAAGAATCCCTCAAATCACTTGATAGGGTTACGCTATATCGAACGTTAGAGAGTTTGAAAGAAAAAGGCATAATTCATAAAGCGTATCAGGAACGCAATGAAGTCTATTATGCCATCTGTGGTCACCAATGCCACGAAAATCAGCATAACCACGATCATATTCATTTTAAATGTGAAAGATGTAATTCTGTGACCTGCCAGAAAACAAACATGGAATTAAACATTTCACTCCCTGATCATAAAATCAACAAGATTTCAATTCATTTAGAGGGCATTTGCAATTTATGCAAGGAATCATAGTCACAAGGAGATATTTTCATGTACTACTTTGAACGCAATTGAACTAAATCGACAGGATCTTAGAAATCCGAAGCAATTCTTCATCTATTGGGTTGGAGATGGTCACGCATTGCGCTAGTGCGGTGTAGGTTATTTTGTTGTTTGTAGTACCGACCATATAATCAGATTTACCATCAATTAGTCCTTCTACAGCCGCTACACCTAATTGACTAGCCAACACACGATCAAAGCAAGAAGGGTCGCCTCCTCGCTGCAAATGTCCTAGAATAGTATATTTAGTATCATATTCAGGATAGCGAGCCTTCACTAAATTGGCCACCTCCATTGCCCCTCCATTTGGATTACCTTCTGCAACAACAACTAAGCTAGAAGTCTTTTGGTTGGCAAACCCTTTCCTTAGGATAGCAATGAGTTCTTCGATACTCAATTTTCGCTCTGGAAGCATTACTGCTATCGCACCAGTTGAAATACAGGACTTCAGTGCAATGTATCCTGAATCACGCCCCATCACTTCTACAAAGAAGAGTCTATTGTGGGAGCTGGCAGTATCCCTGATTTTATCAATACATTCTGTCACTGTGTTTGTAGCCGTGTCAAAGCCAATTGTGTAATCTGTATGCGGAAGATCATTGTCGATGGTGCCTGGAATACCAATGACAGGAAAGTTGAATTCTTTGGAAAATTGATGTGCTCCAGAGAAGGTGCCATCTCCACCGATTACGATTAGGGCGTCAATCCCTTTTTCAGTCAGCGCTTGATGAGCAGTAGCACGTCCTTCCTCAGTTCTAAAGGCATCACTCCTTGAAGACTTAAGAATCGTGCCTCCTTTTCCTAGGATCTTACTCACTGAACGGACATTAAATTTTCTGATATCCCCTTTGATCATGCCTTCATAACCATTGTAAATTCCGAAGACTTCTCGATCGTAGTAGACACACGTTCTAACAACAGCTCTTATGGCAGCATTCATGCCTGGGGCGTCTCCACCTGAAGTCAAAACTCCAATTTTTTTGATATTCAAAATACAATTTTATTTAAGTTGCTAAGGTAGTATTAATAGCTGCATTTTACAATAGAATTATAGTATTGCATAATGCGGGTTGAAGTACACACTTTCAATTTATTACCAATGAATACACGTAAAACGAGTCAAAAAGTAACAACATTTAGATGAACGCAACAATTTAATCGACAGATACGTTTTAAATAGTCAATATCATTCCTTAATTTTACATGGTAGTCAAAATACATTTGTACAATGAGAATCAATAACCATATTAAAACAATAGCTGTAGTTGTTCTTTTTATTTTGAGCTTTTCCGCATATAGTTTCCTAAATGCAGAAAGTAGCAAGCAGGACAATTCTCAAACGAACTTGATTTCAGTCCCTGTTCAGGAAAATAATGTTCCTGTTCTTCCCGATGTTAAAATTTTCTATTTCATCATAGACCAAGTGAAGGGTGGTCTTGTTTCAGGAAGGTAGTTCTTATAATGCTGGTTTAAAATCACTGAGATCCTTTTCTACATCATTCATGTTGGTTTGAATGTCTTTGAATGTCAATTCAAACTTATCAATTTGCTTTTTCTCTAACGATACCATCGCATCAAAATCATCAAAATTATCGTCAATTTTTTGCTTGATATTATTAATGTAGCTGCTTAGTTTGTTTACAATTTCATTTTCAATTTTATCTCGTCCTTTCTTGATCTCCGTATTATAAGATTCAATAATCTGTTTTCTTTTAACACTAGCGGTAATACCAGCAAATACCATCCCTACAGCCGTAATTATGCCACCAGTAATGTCAAATACAGCTCCTTGGGCAACAGTAGCTACGACCATTCCAATTAAAGCAATTCCGCTACCAGTAACAACATTTGGGCTAATAGAGCTATTTTCAAACATCTGAGTGCCAAGAAAATTCTCATCTCGTTTTAGGAAATCCTCAAATTCTCGTTGCAAATCACGGAGTATCGTACTTCGTTTGTCAGCGATGTCTCCAAAGATCTCATGATTTTCCTTAAGGATCGTCTTACTATTTTTAATTTTCAGGTCGATCAATTTTGCCATTTGCTGTATACTCTCGGCAATATCATGAACACCAGAATCTAGTTTGGGTCTCAACTCATTCGTCAGGTCAGTTTCTAGTGATTTAGTTAGATCTAGAAACCAGTCTTCAGTTTTCGATTTTTTTCGTTTAAACAGTCCAGTTATCGTCCGTTTTGCTATTGAGAAGAAACCAAGTCCATTACTAAGTCGTTCTTCATAAGACCGAGTTACCCGATCGTATCCTCCAAGGAGGTTTTCGACCAAGAGATTGACTTGATTGTTAGATCGTTGATGCTGATCATTAAGCGTTTCTGTGACGTCTGTTCTGAAGTTTACATCTTCCTTGAATTGAGCAATTCGCACATCGAGCCCTTCTTGTATCCGATTGCTGACACCTTTAAACGTTTCTAGATTGTTAATCAGTTTGAGGAATGGCGCTTGTCCTCCAGTAATATTTTCTTGGATATACTGTCTAACAGGAAGGAAACCACTGTTTTGTAGATTTCCTTCGAGCTCAAACTTTGCAGAAACAGCAAAGATTTGTGGTTCTGTAATTCCTTTTTTAACCGCGTATTTTCTGACTCCTTCAATATTGATGGTCAGATCATCGTCATTCATTAGATCGGCTTGCTGGAGTACGAAGATTACTTTTTTTCTCCAATCGGAGTGAATAAAGTCGAAGAAGTCCCAAGCTGATTGCCGATACGGGTTTTTCGCTTCGAAGACGAAAATGATAAGGTCGCTTCCTGGTACGAACCTTTCTGTAACTTCTTGGTGGTGGTCTGAAATTGTGTTTGTGCCAGGAGTATCTACAATTGCAATGTCTTTGAGGATCGGAATGGGCAAAAGTATTTTTTTCAGGTGATCGTTTATGACGATTGTGTTTTCCTCATTACCATACATGATTTGTTGGATAGAGTCTGTACAAGGATCAGGAGCGACTTTACACACTTCTTTTTTTGCGTTGAGTAGCGCATTGATAAAGCTACTTTTTCCAGCTTTAACCTCTCCACAAATAACAAACATAAATGGATCATTAATCCGGTCTCTTAGATCATTTACGGTGTTAGACAGTTCTTGGTTCCCGATGTCAATCGTGATGAGGTGTAACTGTTTTACTATTTCATTAATTTTGAACCGATAAGCCTGCAATCGGTCATCTAATATTGTATTGTTCATATGAATTTCCTATTGGTGCAATTTATACTTTCCACAGAATAATGCAAAATGATCCTTAAAATATCTTTTTCAAATCTAGTTTATTGAAACCTAATAATTATTATTTACGTTAGAAGGAAGAATAGTTTAGACTATAAAAAAAAAGCCCCATCAAAATATTGATGGAGCAAAATAACCTCTAATTTTAACTTTTAAGTTTCTATTAAGTGT
The DNA here is from genome assembly GCA_937959115.1 of uncultured Saprospiraceae bacterium. Classification (GTDB taxonomy): domain Bacteria; phylum Bacteroidota; class Bacteroidia; order Chitinophagales; family Saprospiraceae; genus JAHDHB01. The sequence goes on along the minus strand of CALGAW010000007.1, from coordinate 16,699 downwards.
CTAAAAGGCTGTAAAGACACCTAATAAAACTCGTCGTATGGAGACCGTTTGTCTTCACTTAAAGTTGCGCAGCATTAGTTGGTTATCAAAGTTAGAGTATGGTCTTTAGAACTCATACTTTAATGTGTTAGTCAAAGGTGTCTCTGTTTGGATTAGAGAACGTTTGTTAATTCATTTTCAAAGGTAAATTAAATTTTTATAAAAAGTAGGCAATAAATAACTAAGAAATGAATTCGATTTTATTCATTAATTTTTATAAAAGTTAGTACGCCAGTCATTTATAAAATGATTGAGCCCTATAATTGAATTGTCAGAATGCGGAATGATTTCCGAATTTCAGAATTTATAATAACTTTTCATCAGCATTCTTTATTGCTAGAATGCTATTTAGGTATCTTGGAAATGTTGTAGGGAACCAAAGTTTATCCTTCAGTATTATCCCACCATCCAAGTAAATTTAAAATTGCGTCTACTATATTTGTTTCTATTAGGTTCATAACAAAAGGTTTTTTAGAATAAATAATAGGTAAATTTCAAGAATTAGAATTCAACCAGCAAATCTGACTAATTTCTTTATTGACAGAGGAATATGACAATTTTTCAAGTAAAAAATCTGTCTATCAATTAGTTAAAGAGAAAGTTGTTGGATAAATTGACAAAGTTATTTGTAAAAAGAAATATTTTCTTTTTACAAAAATATTGTATCTTTTAATTTGAAACAAGTAATGTTGACCCATATACTTGAGGACAATATTATTTGTTATAAATATTTATCTTTCTGTTTGTCAGGTGTTTATAGAGAGGGTTGTTCTCGGTAAATGACATGGAAATTTCATAGATTTCGGATTTAGGTTTCATTTTAATTGGTATTCACAACAATATTTGCAGTTATAAATGTATGAAAAGTATAATAAAAATAGTAAACACCTTAAAGCCCAGTGAAAAACAATTTATTAAAAATATTTATAATTCAAAAGTAAACAAGGATGAGCAAAAGCGATTTAAGCTCTTTTTAATAGCCTTGGAGTATTGTGAAAACAAGATTAATTTACCTGAAATTTTTTCTGGAAAAACTAATGTAGAACTCGATACGTTTAGAAAATTATACAAATCAACGAAAGATAAGACCGCATTTTCACACTTAAAATCCAGACTCAAAAATGATATCTTAAGTTATTTACTTATTCATGACTCCTCGAATAAGAAAAATATCTCTCCCATGATTAAAGCCCAGCTTGAATGTGAACGAATTACAAGTCAAGGCTTACTTTTATTAAGAAGAGGACTCTACAAAGAAGCTGAAAAAGAACTCAATAAAGCATTAAAAATTGCGATTAAATATGAAATTTTCCCAGAAATAATCAGAATTAAAACCGTATTGCGTCGAACGACTGGATTTCGTGAAGGAGAAAAAAAATACGATGAATATAACAAAGATTTAAACTATTATCTCAAAGAATATACTGACTTTATTAAGGTTCAGGAATATTACGAGATTGTAAATATGTCTAATCACTTCAACACCAACAAAAATGAAGAGATGTTGGAAAAGAGTAAAGTCTTTTGTGAAGAAATGGATAAGATAGTCACTGTACAATCCTCAGATAACTTCATGTTTTTCTATTATAGCCTAAAGTCAAGCCACCATATCAATCTCCAAGAATTTGAAGAAGCAATTAAACTAGTTAAGAAACTCCAAGACCTTGTTGCAAATAGTCACTCCTTAAATATGAATTCCAATAAATCTGGTCTGCAAATGGTGCTTTCTAAATTGTTGATCCAAACAGGTAAATATGCGCAGGCACAAGAGGAAGCAAAAAAGTCAGTCAACAGTTTTCGAGATGGAATGATTAACCAGCTTCGGGCCATGGAAATTCTTTTCTTCAGTTATTTAAGAGCTAACAGATTTGATATGGCTAATGAAACCATCGATTCCGCGATGAAACACAAACAATACAAATCCAAACAGGGAAGCAGAACATTTAAAGCGCGATGGACTTTTTATAAAGTAAATGTGCTTTACCTGCTAAATGAGAAAGAACAAGCCTCTAAATTACTTAGTCAAAACACTGTACTTGCCAAAGACCGTTCTGGTTGGGAACTAGGCCATCGTATTTTAGAACTAATGATGAGAATTGATGAAAATGCTTGGGATATTGTAGCCTACAACAAGGACAATTTCTACAAACTACTCAATAGTTTAAAGAAAAATGAGTCAAACATCTTCAGAGCATTAGAAATATTAAATATTATTAGAATGCTGGCTAAAAGTCGAGGCGATTTCAAAGAGACCAGCTTGAAAGTTAAAAACAGTTTAGACTTATTAGAAAAAGGGAATGGTAAATACTATTGGGACCCAACTGGTTTTGAGGTTGTTAGGTTCGATAGCTGGTTTAGGAATAAGGTCAAATTGTGAATTTGATTAGTTGAATTCAAAAACAGCTGATACTGCATGTTATATAGCTTTACAATGATATTTGTTTGGAAAAATCTCTTTTTTTAGAGTTTAATTATAAATTTTACTACATTTAAATAATCAAATCTATGAATATGATATAAACATTAATTGTAAATCAGATTCTTACCTCTAGTTTCCCCCATATAATCAAGACAATATAAGAATCCGTTCCCTTTAACCTTCAAACCATTAACCTATGAACTGCAAACGTACGTTGTACGTATTGGATACCTGTATATCCGTACTACACAAGTCTATCCTCCCATTTCTTACTTTTCTTTACTTTTTAATTTCATGTAACAACCTAAGCGCTCAAGATTATATCCTAGCATCTGGTTATTATGGATCCTCATCAAGTGATCGGGTTTCTGATTATATTGTGGATAATAATTTTCTCTACATTATTGGAGCAACTGATGGTACTAACTTTGTTACAACAGATGGAAGTGTTCCCGCAGGTTCAGCTGATTACTATTTCTTGAAATATGATGCTTTAACAATGAATTTGTTAGAAGCAAGATTATACGGAAGTCCGGATAATGATTATCCTTACGAGTTAAAACTAGAAGGCTCAAATCTCTATGTCATTGGAGTCTCAAGTGGTTCTGGTTTACCTTCTACTACTGGTCCTGGACATAGCGGAGGTTCATTCAATGGAGATGTCCATGTTCTTAAATTAGATCTGAATGGAAACGTGGCAGGTGGAACCTATCTAGGAGGTACGCTATTCGAAGAGCCGCACGATGTAGAGGTTTCCGCAGGTAAGGCCCACCTTGTTATAGGTACCGCCTCACCTGGTTTTCCTGTTACAAATGGTACTACTTATGGTGGTGCAGGTGACATTGCATATGTCCAAGTAGATTTAGCAAGTATGGGGATTAGTTTTTCGACCTTCATTGGAGATGTTGGAGAAGAAAGCTATTCCGGAATAGATCTTGACGGAACAACAGCCTACATTGCTTTTATGTCAAGCTCCACAGCACTTCCCATAACAGACGGTACTGCAAACTCAGGTATTTGGGATTTAGTTGTCGCCTCTTATGACATTAACGCTGGTAGCTTATTGGCAATGACTTATCTTGGCGGATCCGATGAAGAAGAGTTTGTTGATATTCTCGCTGAAGGTGGAAACGTTTTTATCGAAGGAAATACCTACTCAACTGATTTTCCAGTAACGAATGGTACCTCAAAGCAATCCCAACAAAATATGGTGTTTGCGCATTATGACGCAAACTTGAATCGACTGGCCAGTACGTACATTTTAGACGTTGTGACATATTCTAATAATCTAGAATACCATAATGGTTATTTATACACTACCGCATTTGAAGATCCAAATGTAAGCAGAGCCATTGCTGCCCTTAAATTAGACATGAATGGAAACGTAATTTGGGAATATGGTGGAATTCAGACTTCATCTAAATTTTCTGATCTCCAAATTCATAATGATAAAGTCCATGTAGTTACGTCTTCGAGCCTTCCTACGCTTGTAACAACGAATGGAAGTTTTTTAAATGGGTCAGAAGATTTTTATTACACGGTGCTAACTTTAGCAGGCGATCTTGAGTTCGCAAGCTTTTATGGCGGTGTACTTAATGACAACACTGGTTCCCTAATTTCCAAAGATTGGCTACAGTTTGATGGCTCGAAAACCTGGATTGCTGGAAGTAGCGAAAATTGTTTCCCAATAACAAATGGAAGTTCGGCTAGCCCTAGCAGTGGTCAAGGAGAAATTGAAATTGTTTCTTTTGTTATCGAGACCTGCGCAACAGATTTTGAAGGAGATCCGAATCCAACTCCAGCTTCTCAAGAAGTTTGTAAAAATGGATTCGTTGTTCAAATTGTTGTTGATCCTTATATAGTTTCTGGGGCAGTTTTACCGCCTACAGATGTTTGTGGTGCAACAGTGCTTCAAAGAGATATCGAGGCAGAATACCAATGGCAAAGCGCTCCAAGTAGCTCTGGACCGTGGACAGACCTCCCAGGAGCAATCAAAAAGAATTATACGCCAATACCGCTTTCCGTAACCACCTGTTTCAGAAGACTCGCCAAGGAAACACAATGTTGTGGTGGTGGTATTCTCCAGACATCAACTGTTCATTGCGTGAATGTTGGTGTAAACAACGCGCCTGCTGTAGATGCTGGTGGCCTGTATAACACTTGTCCTGGAACACCGGTTACCATGAGTTCAACGGTTACTGGTGGAACGCCTCCTTACCAATACCAATGGGCCGCCGGAAATAGCACAACCATTATTGGAACCGCTGCAAATCAAACGGTTACACCTTCAGTCGATGGAGCTACGATCTATACGGTTACTGTAACAGATGCAAACAATTGCAGACAACTCGATCAATCTATTGTCAATGCTTACGCTGCAGATGCTGGACCAGATGTCTCTTTCTGTGAAAACCAGCCTCCTCCATCTATTGGAGGAACAGCCATCCCAGGACTAGCGGGGGTGGCATACGGATGGACGCCTCCTACTGGATTAAGTTGTACAAATTGTCCGAATCCAATCGCCTCGCCTACAAGTGTTACTACCTACACCGTAACATTGACAATACCAGTAACGGGCGGTACCACCTGCTCTACAACCGATCAGGTGACAGTAAGTCCAATTGTAGGACCAAACGTTGATTTTGCTGGCCCAGATCAAGTCATTTGTTTTGGAACCACTACAATGATTGGGAATGCTCCAGAAACTGGTTTTGATTACACTTGGGCACCAGGATCCTATTTAGTTGATAACATGGTTACCCCAACAACATTTGATCATGGAAACCTAAGTTTTCCAAATCCAAACCCAATCACTTATTTCCTCACCGCTGAAAAAGAGGGGTGTACTTGGTACGATCAAACAGAAGTCGCTGTGATTAGAGCAGAAGCAGGAATTGATGGCTGCGGGCCTAGAATTGTCGGATTCCCAGACGCTACTCCAAATATTAATGAAACTTATCTGTGGACAAAAGTCTCTGGGAGTGGAACGATTACGGGGCCAACAAATACACCACAGACTACCGTGTCAGCAACGCCTTCTGGTAATACTGTCTATCGTTTAACTGTTTCTTACATGGGAACGACTTGCGTAGACCAAGTAAATGTTCCACAATGTGGTTGCAATGTATTGATTGGTGTCTTAGCGGGTATTGGTTGCCCAAGCAATATCTTATATGATGATGTTTGTATGCAAGCTTCTCCCGTCAATATTCCAGCTCCTTATACCATTTCATGGTCGCCTTCTGTCGGCCTAGACACTGCAGGCGGTCCAGTTGTATGTTTAACGGATAATGTTCCTAGAATTTATACCGCAACGATAACAAGTGATCTTGATCCAACTGTTTCTTGCTCTGCACAAATTGAAGTAAATGATCCAGCTTGGTCTGAGCCAGATTTCACAGCTCAGGATCCAATTGTTTGTCCTGATCAACCCGTAAGTATTGGTGAACCTAATGTAGCAGGATATAGCTACGTGTGGCTTCCGCAAAATAACCTGAATAACAATATGATTTCCAATCCGACAGCAACAGTCCCTTCTACTACTAATTTTACAGTAGTTGTGGAAGATGTATTGTCTGGATGTAGGACAAAAGACACTGCAACAGTTACAGTTGCCAGTACTTTTGCGAATGCAGGACCTGATCAGGTAGTTTGTAATGCTGGTGTCCTTACGCTAGGTACTCCTCCAGTCGGAAATACAACCTATTCCTGGACACCAGCTAATGCTAATTGGCAAAATGGAACAAATCAAAATTCACCGCAACCAGATGTTTTAGTGGCAATTAATACAACATTTATTCTGACTGCTACAAGTACATTATCGGGTTGCACAGATATAGACACAGTAGAGGTAACGGTCGGGCAACCTGTCCCTCCATTTATTTTACCAAATGTTAATTATTGTCCATCTGCAGGTTTTGTTCAAATTGGAAATGGTGCTCCTACAGGCCTAGGGTTGACCTATAGCTGGTCTCCTACTACTAATATGAACAACCCGAATATTGCAATGCCAGTTATTGATCCCGCGCCACCAAATGGTGGTGTATATACCTTAATTGTTACCAATGCTTCAGGTTGTAGTTATCAGCAAACCCAACTATTAAGACCACAGTTACCAACTCCTATTGTTGCTGGTGCTCAAGTATTATGTGTTGGAGAAACAGCTAACATTGGAAGTAACTCAAATCCAACAGGCCCGGGAACAACCTATTCTTGGAGTCCTGGTATTGGTTTAAGTAGTACAACTTCCCCAAACCCAGTCTTTACAGCTTCAAATACAGGTATATTCACTTATACCTTGACGGTAACTGTTAACGGTTGTTCTAATACAGCTATGGTTAATATTGTGGTGAATGACTTTGAGGTCAATGTTGGACCAAGTACCGTTTGTGAAGGTGGTTGTGCACTTATTGGAATACCTCCAGTTTTAGGTGCTACCTATAACTGGGCCCCAACTACTGGATTAGATGACCCTACTAGCTCAAATCCACTTGCATGTGTGAATGTAAACACGATTTATACCTTGACGGCAACTGGCCCTAATGGTTGTCAAGACATTGTTCAGGTACCGGTATTTGTGAACCCAAGTCCTGCTCCACAGGTGACGATACCACCATTAAATTATTGTATAGGATTTCCTAATCAGTTTCTTATGCCTTCCGTTACACCGCCAGGGAGTTATATTTATAAATGGGAACCGAACAATGGTACATTGATTTATCCTAGTTCTCCTTCTCCTGAAGTGATCATTACAACAGCTGGAACTTATGTTTACAGTGTTACTGTTACCAATGCCACCTCAGGCTGCGCAACAGTGGCAACGACTACAGTAATTGCTGTTGCTGAATGTGCAGTAGAATGTGAATTTACACTTGATTTAGTGACTGAAGACTTAGCTTGTAATGGAGATAAAAGTGGTAGTATTGATCTTACTCCGATGAATGGAGCGGCTCCAATTGCTTACGATTGGAGCAATGGTGCAAATACAGAAGATATTGGTAGCCTCGCTGCTGGTACTTACACCGTAACTGCTGTAGATGCTGATGGCTGTATTGCAACTGGCTCTGCCGTTGTTCGCGAGCCAGATCGTCTGACATGTATGACAACCGTTGTTCAACACGTTTCTTCAAATGGAGGGAACGATGGAATTGCACAAGTGGCGGCCAATGGAGGCGAAGCTCCTTACGGATATATGTGGGATGTAAGCACAGGTGGTCAGACAACCGCTATTGCTACAGGTTTATCTGCTGGGTTTTATCTGGTTTCTGTATCTGATGATTCAGGTTGTAATACCGTTTGTAATGTAAATATAACTGAACCAGATGCTCCTTGTGATCTTTGCTCAGAAGCAGAAAATGGAAGTTTAGACATCTGCGTAGAAATTCTAACCAACCCTTCAATTGGAACCCTTGATTGTGACAATGGAGGTATAATAAATTCTATCGAATGTGATCACATGGGAGATCCGCTTGATCCAGAGGACGATTGTAGTATTGCTGAAACGGCTGGAGTTGATATCTGTGCTGAAATCGGAGGTGATCCAAACCATCCGTTAGCAAGTCAAGACTGTGATAATGGTGGCGTAATTAACATTGATGAATGTAATGGTGGTGATGATCCGTTTGACCCATCTGATGATTGTCAATCTGCATTAGATCAGATGCTAAATATTTGTGCATTAATCAATTATGATCCAATGCATCCATTAGCTAGTTTAGATTGTGACGAGGGCGGGGTGACCAATATTGTTGAGTGTAATGGTGGAGGTGATCCTTCCGATCCTGACGATGATTGTTGGTATGCTGGTGATGCTGGAATCGATATCTGTGTACTACTTGATCCTGATGGCGATGGAACCTTTGACGATACGCATCCTTGGGCAAACTTAGATTGCGATGATGGAGGTATTCCTAATATAGTTGAATGTATTACTGGTGATGATCCTTCAGACCCGAGTGATGATTCAGAATGTTACTGTGAAGATGCAGCTGCTGGAACTCTCGATATTTGTGCCTTGCTAGATGTGCTTCCAAATCACCCTGCAGCAACACTTGATTGTGACAACGGAGGAGTGATCAACAATGACGAATGCAACAATAACGGTGATCCAAATGATCCTGATGATGAATGTACTGTTGCCGATGCTGGTAATATAGATATCTGTGCTTTAATTGCAGGAGATGTAGATCATCCGTTAGCACTAGTAGATTGTGATAATGGAGGCGTCTTTAATATCGATGAATGTAATGGAGGAGATGATCCATTCGATCCTATGGACGATTGTCAATCCGCCTTAGATCAAGGCTTAAACCTTTGTGCAATCATTGGATTTGATCCAACACATCCACTAGCAAATTTAGATTGCGATAGTGGAGGCGTAATCAATATTACTGAATGTAACACAGGAGATGATCCATCTGATCCCGATGATGACTGCCATGCTGCAGTTGATTCTGGGATGGATATCTGTGCAATAATTGCTGGAACGACCAACCACCCATGGGCGTCCTTAGACTGCGATGATGGCAGTGTCGACAATCAGACTGAATGTGATAGAGGTACAGATCCCTCCGATCCAAGCGATGACATTACCTGCCCAATAGATTACTGTGAAGAAGCTGCAAACGGTACAATTGATATTTGTGCAGTGATTAACGGTGATCCAAATCACCCTGCAGCAACACTTGATTGTGACAACGGAGGAGTGATCAACATAGACGAATGCAACAATAATGGTGATCCAAATGATCCTGATGATGAATGTACTGTAGCCGATGCTGGTAACATAGATATCTGTGCATTGATTGCAGGAGATGTAGATCATCCATTAGCACAAGTTGACTGTGATAATGGTGGTGTTTTAAACATTGATGAATGTAATGGAGGTGATGATCCATTCGATCCTTCTGATGATTGCCAATCCGCTTTAGATCAAGGAATTAATATTTGTGTGTTAATCAATCTTGACCCAATGCATCCGCTAGCTACGCTTGATTGTGATAATGGTGGAGTTGACAACATAGTTGAATGTGAAAATGGGGGTGATCCTTCCGATCCTGATGATGATTGTCAGTATGCTGGCCCTGCTGGTATCGATATTTGTGTATTACTAGATCCAGATGGAGATGGAACGTTTGACGCAACACATCCTTGGGCGACGCTTGACTGTGATGATGGTGGCGTAATCAACATTACAGAGTGTATTACTGGCGATGACCCCAATGTTCCTAGTGATGATCCTCAATGCTTGTGTGACGAGGCTGCTAACGGTGGAATTGATATCTGTATGCTATTGGATGCTGACCCAACCAACCCAATTGGTTCCTTGGACTGTGATAATGGTGGTATCGACAATCAAACGGAATGTGATAACAATGGAGAACCCAATGATCCAGAAGATGATTGTCAAGTTGCGATCACTGCTGGCGAAGATCTCTGTGCAATAATTAACGGAGATCCTGATCATCCATTAGCTTCACAAGATTGTGACAATGGTGGTGTTCCAAACATTATCGAATGTGATAATAATGGCGATCCAACTGATCCTGTGGATGACTGTTCTGTTGCAAAAGCAGGAGGTATTAATATCTGCATACTGATTAATTGGGATCCAATGCATCCACTAGCAACACTTGATTGTGATAATGGTGGTGTAGACAATATTACTGAATGTAACAATGGTTTGGATGCCTGCGATCCAGGCGACGATTGTGTCGCAGCTGTAAGAGGCGGCCTGGACATTTGTGCCATTATTAATGGTGATCCAAATCATCCTTGGGCGAGCCTTGACTGTGACAACGGAAGTGTGATGAACATTGTTGAATGTAATGATGGTAGAGATCCCTCAGATCCTAGTGACGATATTATCTGTGAAATTGATTTCTGTAAAGAAGCAGCTGAAGGTAATATTGATATCTGCATAACCCTTGATGCTGAACCTGATCATCCGTTAGCCTCGCAAGATTGTGATAATGGTGGAGTGATAAACAGTATCGAATGTGGGAACAACGGTGATCCGAATGATCCAATGGATGATTGTTCCATTGCAATTACAGCTGATCTTGATATTTGCGCAATGATCAATGGCGATCCAAACCATCCATTAGCAAATCAGGACTGTGATAACGGTGGTGTGATAAACATTATTGAATGTAATAGCGGTGAAGATCCAACTGATCCTGCTGATGATTGTCAAGCTGCAATTGACGAAATGATAGACATCTGTCTACTTATTGGGTTTGATCCAACGCACCCAATGTCAACGTTAGATTGCGATAACGGAGGAATTGATAACTTTACTGAATGTGCCAATGGTAATGATCCTACTGATCCAATCGATGATTGTGATGTAGTGATCGACGAGCAAATTGATGTTTGCAGCATTCTGACGAACGATCCCAACAATCCGCTTGGAACTCAGGATTGTGATGGAGACGGTGTTATAAATGGAACAGAATGTACAGATATGACAGATCCACTTGATCCTTGTGATTTTGATTCGGGTAGTATAACCTTACCTGTTACTGCAGATCAAAGTGACTGTGAGAATCTTTGTCCTGATTTGACTCCAATTGTTACGATATTACCAGGTAATATTGCAGGATTATCTGCTGTGGGTGTTGCTGTTGAAATCTCTGAAATAAATGGCATTGATACGGATGGTTCAGACATAAAGGTTAGAATGCCTTCTGATCCTAGATTAGTGTTCGTATGGGATCTAGGATTAACATTTGTTGCATTGACAAATGTTCAGAATGCTGATTGGAATTACCTCGGTGATAATGGTATTGTCCAGGAATGGATATATAATGGACCTGGTTCTCCAAGTAGTATTATACCTGGAGGAACGACCTCCGCATTTGGATTTGAATCATTCTATGATCCTCAATCAACTGATGGGCAAACTACAATTACTGCGACTATTGTACCATTTGGAGGTGGAGAATGTAATATTCTAAATGATACAGATTCAGAACGACTAGTATATTTTGAATAACACGTTGTAATGGACTAATTAATCAAAAAGACTGCTTGAATTGCAGTCTTTTTGGTTTTTTATTAAGATGATGTGAAATTAATTATATATTTAAATAATTGTATTTTAAATTGCTGTTTAAAAGTATATTCGTAAAATAAATAAATGACCTCAATTCAATATTAATCAAAATATCAAAACCCATTAATATGAAAATTTTTCTACCTAATCTTAACATTTGTTACCTGCAAAATCCAAGTGAATTCTACAATAGAGTAATCCTTAAAGTACTACTGTTGCTCGTTCTAATGTTCTTTTCTTTAATCTCGATAACCGCTCAGGAGTATATCCAAGCTGCAGGAGTAATAGGATCTGAAGCAAATGAAGGAGCAGTTGCCAGTAAAGTAAGAGGGGATACATTGTATATTTATGGAACAACCTACGGTTCTAATTTTCCTACAACAGATGGTAGTTCTCATCAAGGAAATGGAGATGTTTTCTTTGCAAAGTATGATGGATGTACCCTCGACTTATTGGAGTCTAGAATCTATGGTTCTCCTAGTTCTGAATATTCGCAGGAATTGATTCTAGATGGAAATTACATTTATACGTATGGCTCTGCACAAGGTCCAGGATTCCCAGTTACAAATGGATCGACACACTCAGGTAACTCTGATATGTATATAAAAACGCTTGATTTAGATGGTAATATCATAGCTGCAGGTTACTTTGGTGGAAATGGATATGATTATGTTTATGAAATGGAAATTGAAAATGGTATCGCTCATATTGTGCTTGGGACTCAATCTACTAATTTCCCTACCACAAATGGAACGAGTTTACAAGGGACCCAAGATGTTATTTATTTACAAGTAGATTTATTAAGCCTAAACATTCTTTTTTCGACCTACATTGGAGGAAATACGATTGATTCAGGACCTGGAATAGAAATAGAAAATGGAAAAGCGTACATTGGATTTTACACCACATCAACTAACCTTCCAGTAACAACTTCAACCGTTTTTTTAGGGCTTTCAGATGCAGCAGTTGCAATATATGACATCTCTACAGGTGCTTTACAAGCAATGACCTACATTGCAGGTTCCCAAGAAGACGAGTTTAACGGAATTCATGTTGAAAATGGGGTGGTAACAGTCGTCGGAAACAGTGCGTCATCTGATTTTCCTACTACAATTGGAGGACCAGCTTCATCGCTTCCTAGTATGTATTTTATGGTCATGGACAATTCTTTAAACCTCATCTCTTCAACGTTTATAGATGGAGCCTACATGCTGGAAGCCAACTTAATTGATCATGAAGATGCGTTTTATTTTACAGCATATGATCTAGGATTTTCAAACCCTGGTGGAATCAAAATGTCAATATTTAAAGTAGACAAACGAGGGAATGTCTATTGGGAATATGATGATTTAGATGTCCTGCAGGAGGGAACAAGTTTATCCGTTTATGGTGGGAAAGTATATTCCTTGATCGCTGCAGGAACCCCAACGTTGCCAACTACCAACGGCAGTTACCTGAAAGGAGATTATGACTTATATCTCAGTGTATTGGACACCAATTCTAATTTACTTTTTGCAGGATACTATGGAGGACCAGGAATTGATTACAATATTGGAGATAGATCAGGGAAAGGACCAGTGGTTTACGGATCAAAAATTTATATCACAGCGCACGCTGCAAATGGATTCCCTACTACAAATGGAACAGCAGGGAATAATCCAAACAATGAATCTGATGTAGGATTACTTGTATTAGAAACCTGCCCGAACGATTATGAAGGAGATCCAGCTCCTAGTCCACCATCTCAGTCTGTTTGTATAGGTGGATTAGTGTCTGAGATAGAAATCGATCCGTACATCGTTCCTGGAAGCTCATTACCGATTTTAACATCCAATGGAACTTCCACGACCCAACCTGACGTAGAGGCAAACTACCAATGGCAAGAAGCACCTACAGCAACTGGACCTTGGTCAAACATTCCAGGAGCAAACAGTCAAAACTATACGCCTTCACCTCTTGTAACAGCCGCCTGCTACAGAAGACAAGCAAGAAAAGATGACTGCTGTGGGCCAGCCGTTATTCAAACAACAAATGTGCACTGTATTAGTGTAGGGCCGAATGTTGCCCCAAATGTTGATGCAGGAGGAATTTACAACACCTGCCCAGGGACACCAATTACAATGACAGCAAGTGTAACTGGAGGCACACCAACATACCAATACGCTTGGGCACTAGGGAACAGTACTACGATTTTAAGCACAACCCCAATACTTACAGTCAATCCGACAATAACAGGTGGGTTTATCTACACCATTACAGTTACAGATGCGAACGGTTGCCAACAAATTGACCAAGCAATCGTAAATGCTTATGCTGCAAATGCCGGCCCTGATGTTTCTTTCTGCCAAGGAACAAACGGAGCAGTGATTGGTGCACCTGCAATCCCTGGGTTATCTGGTGTCGTCTATAGTTGGTCTCCAACTTCCTTTTTGAGTTGTACCAATTGCGCTCAGCCATTAGCAACTCCAACCTTCACTAGAACTTATACACTGACCATGACAGTCCCCGTTACAGGTGGCGGTACCTGCACAACGACAGATCAAGTAATCGTCACGCCTGTTAACAGACCCGTAAATAGTTTTGCAGGCCCAGACCGAGTAATTTGCTTTGGCAATACCACATCGTTGGGATTAAACGGGCAACCTGGATTCAACTACACTTGGTCACCAGGGAGTTATTTAACAGATAACTTGTCAATGCCAACAACCTTTGATCATGGTAACCTATCCTTTCCAAGCCCCAATCCTATTACCTATCAAGTGACAGCCGAGCAACTTGGTTGTACTTGGTTTGACGATGTTGAGGTGGCTGTAATTAAAGCAAAAGCATACCCTGGAAACCTTGACCCTGCTTGCGGACCAAGATTTGTTGGAGAAGGCGATTTTACACCTAACATTAATGAAAACTGGCAATGGACTCAGCTTTCTGGAGATGGGATGATCACTGGACCAACAAACACTCCGATTACAACTGTATCGGCCTCTCCAACTCAAACCTCACAATACCAACTTACCGTTGAATATAACGGAACCGTTTGTACGGATGTTGCAACTGTGCCACCATGCGCAGGCCCAGGAGGTTCAGGGTGTGCAGTCGATATTTATGTGGGTGGTAATATCGGATGTCCAAGCAATAGTTCATATAATGACGTCTGGCTCATAGCCTTTGGCGGAGCAGCTGGAACAGTAGGCCCATTCACATTTTCTTGGAGCCCTGCAGCAGGATTAAACACGACAGTCGGAGACTCCGTAATGTTAACCGATAATGTTCCTAGGACCTATACTGTGACAATGACAAGTGTAATTGATCCAAGTGTTTCCTGTTCTGAATCGATTAGTGTGAATAATCCTGCTTGGTCAAAACCGAACTTTACTGCAAAAGACCCAACCGTTTGTCCAGGACAGCCAGTAGCCATTGGACAACCCCCTGTATCTGGCTATAGCTACACTTGGACGCCGACTACAAACTTATCGAATCCTGCTATTTCAAACCCCGTAGCAACCGTGAACACGAATACAATATACTATGTTCTTGTGGAAGATCTTGGTTCTGGTTGCATTACACGAGATACAGCAATGATTACTGTAGTGAATTCACCAGCAAACGCAGGGCCAGACCGACTAATTTGTAACAATGGTGTAGTGACCATTGGGACGTACGGACTTCCCAATACATCCTACTCATGGACCCCCGCAGGTGCAAACTGGCAAAATGGTACGAACCAATTTTCACCTCAGCCGGATGTCTTAGTAGCAATCAATACTACGTTTGTCCTAACTACCACAAATACAGTCACTGGTTGTACCGATACTGATATCGTTCAAGTAAACGTTGGCACTCCAGTTCCAAATTTCAGCTTGCCAAACTTAAATTATTGCCCCTCTGCCCAATCGATTCAGCTTGGAACTGGTATACCATCAGGGTTTGGGTACACCTATCTTTGGTCTCCTGGGAATTTACTGAATAATCCGAATGCCCAATTCCCGACAGTTATGTCACCGTTACCCTCTAATCAAACGACATTTTCAGTCATTGTAAAGAATGCTTCTGGTTGTAGTAATTATGCGACTCAAACGATTGTTCCTACAATCGCTGCGCCGGAGACTGCTCCAAATCAAGTCGTTTGTGTTGGTGAATCAACAAATATTGGCAGTAACAATAACCCCACTGGCCCTGGAATCTCATATTTTTGGTCTCCATCTGTTGGGCTAAGTAATCCGACTTCACCAAATCCAATTTTTACAGCATTTTCTCCTGGTTTATACACTTATACATTGACTATGACTCAAGGGAGTTGTTCAAATACAGCTACGGTTACGATAAATGTTATTGATTTCAAATTTTCACTTCCTCCACAAACGGTTTGTGCAGGTGCATGCGCACGTATCGGTTCAGCAGCAATTCCTGGGGCTACTTACAGTTGGACCCCTACTACTGGACTCGACGATCCAACAAGCTCTAATCCGTTGGCGTGTGTAACGGGCAATATGGTTTACACAGTTACAGTTGTAAGTATCAATGGCTGCCAAGCTGTGGCAATGGTCCCCGTTTATATAAACTCTAGCCAAGCACCACAAGTCGTCATCCCTACATTAAATGCTTGTGTAGGGACTACAGGGAATTTCCTAACACCGAACGTTACTCCACCAGGCAATTATAGCTATAATTGGGCACCAAATAATGGAACGTTGATTTATAATAATTCTCCTGCGCCAGAAGTGGTTATTACAGGATTAGGAACATTTACGTACTATGTAACCGTAACGAATACAGTCTCTGGTTGCGCATCAGTTGCTTCTGTAGATGTGGTGGTGAAAAACTGCGATGCTCCTTGTAATCTTCAAATTTCGGCAGTTGGGTCGAATTTACGATGTAATAATGATAATTCAGGATCGATCGATCTTACTGTTTCCAATGGTTCGCTTCCGAATACCTATGAATGGAGTAATGGTGCTGTTATAGAAGATCCTGCAAATTTACCCGCTGGAACTTATACCGTTACCGTTACGGATGCTGATGGTTGCCTGAGTATAACTGATGTTAAACTTACAGAGCCAACAGTGCTGCTTTGTGCAACTTCTGTACTATCTGATGTTACGGTAAATGGAGGAAATGATGGAAGTGCGCTTGCAACAGGAAATGGTGGGACGCCTGGATATTCTTACTTGTGGAGTAGTGGTCAAACT
>CALGAW010000006.1 GCA_937959115.1 uncultured Saprospiraceae bacterium | reverse complement strand
GAAAGGCTGGGGAGCTCATGAACCGCAATCGAGAAGAAATAGAATGGATCTTTCAAAACCCTTGGTTGAAAGAAGGCCCTGAAGACCATGATTCCAAGCGTTACCACTTCAGTTCTGTTGCCAATCGTTTTCGGTTTATCTATGTAAAAGTAACAGAAGGAGATCAGTTAATCGGCTTTCTGATGCTCTCTTTGAGGAATAAAAACGTGAAGGTGCCTTACGCCTATTTCGACAAAACGCATGCTCCTAAAATCTTTGAAGTCATCCGCCAACATCTGTTTGACTATAAAGCGAACATGTTGACTGTTTTCCACCCCGATCTCGTTACGTTTATTCAAGAGCACTCAACGCCATTTTATTTAAAACGGACCTTCCAACGACACTACATTGTAACGAAGGAGTTTGCCCCGTTTCTAGAGACAAATTTGCTGAAGATTCAGGATGGTGATGCGGATTGCGCGTTTACCTAGAATCTGTTCGCAACATGAATGGCCTTCAAGACCAATTATGTTTTCAGTATTAAGATGCACAGATTACGATTTCCTTAAAACTAAAACGCTGATTGATTTTAGAGATCATTAAAGCAGTCTGACATTTAGATTTCCAATCGGTATTCAAGTTAAACAATCTATAACCCTTAACAGTTATACTTTTGATAAGCACATTACTCATTTACATGAAAAAAGAATATTCTTTTGTTTAATCAAAATAAAAAACGTTATCCAAAGATTCAATCCAGTATATTTATCTAACTTTGAGCAGTGAGCGCAGTGAACGAACATATTGTCTTCTTTGATGGAATGTGCAGCCTTTGCAACGGTTTCGTAGATTTTTTGATTAAAAGAGATAAGCAAAATAGATTACAATTTGCATCCCTCCAAGGCACAACAGCACACAGCAAAGTGCCTCAAGAACTTAGAGACCGTTTAAAGACAATCGTCTTCCTAGACAATGGCAGTCTCCTATCAGAATCCGATGCCGCTATTGCGATTATCATCCGACTTGGAGGATTATGGAAGTCGGCAGCCATCCTAAAAATAGTTCCCAGATTCCTCAGAAATCCAGTCTATCGATTGATTGCTAAAAATCGCTATAAATGGTTCGGCAAAAGAGAGACTTGCCGTATGCCAACCCTTGAAGAACGCTTAAAAATCTTACCATAATCGACTTTATGAGCATTGCCATTAAACTCCAGCCCGCTGCCGAACGAAAAGTAAAACAAGGACATCCTTGGGTATTTGACAGAGGAATCGCAAAACAAAACAAGGATGGAACATCAGGCGATGTTTGTATCATATTTGACAATAAAAACAACAAATTCTTAGCAATTGGCCTATTCGATCCTCAATCTCCGATTCGAATAAAAGTACTTAGTAAATCTAAGATCATAATAAATAAAGAATGGTTCAAACAAATCATTCAACAAGCCTACGAAATCAGAAAACCGCTCCTAGAAACAGAAACGAATAGCTTTCGACTCATCAATGGTGAGTCAGATGGACTCCCTGGAATTATTATTGACATTTACAATCAAGTCATGGTAATTAAACTGTACTCAGTAATTTGGGCTAGATACTTCGATGATCTAATAACAGAATTGAAAGCACTTATTCCAATTACAACAATAGTAACAAGACTGAGTAGACTCCTAGAAAAACAAAACGCTTATCCATTTCAAAATGGAACTGTAGTTTATGGAAATTTAACGGATGAAACAATCATTTTCAAGGAACACGGCATACAATTTTCAGCAAATGTAGTGAAGGGGCATAAAACGGGCTACTTCCTAGACCATAGGGAAAATCGCAGGAAAGTTGGAACACTAGCCAAGGGCAAATCAGTCCTTGATGTATTTGCTTACGCAGGTGGATTTTCAGTGCACGCCCTTGCTGGTGGAGCAACTGAAGTTACTAGTCTAGACATTAGTAAACAAGCACTTGAATTGGCAAAACAAAACGTTAGCTTAAATCACTTTAAAGGTAATCACAACATCCTTGTTGGCGATGCATTTGAATTATTGCAAGATCTTATTCAAAATAAAAAAACCTTTGATCTTGTCGTAATTGACCCACCTTCTTTCGCAAAAAAGGACAGTGAAATTTCTAAAGCTACAAACAGCTATCAACGCCTAGCCAAGCTTGGACCTAAGCTTGTCAAGAGTGGAGGCATTCTAGTCCTAGCCTCTTGTAGCTCCCGTATCATTTCGGATGTTTTTTTTGAAATCATGGAAACCGAAATGCGTTCCAATAAAGTCCAATTCTCCTTGATAGAGCGAACCTTTCACGACATCGATCATCCTATAGGATTCAAGGAGGCTGCCTATCTAAAAACGGGATATTATACAATACTTTAACCCGCACTTTTTAGGTTGTCAAGCACATAATTCCCTAAGTGCGAGTTAAATCCTATAATTCTTAATAAGATTTTCATTCTAAATTCCGTCCAAATCAAAAAATGGCTGCCCCAGGACGGGACAGCTTACCTATTAATTAGTTAATCCATTAAATTAACTAGCGTCTTTACTCAAAATATACCAATCGTTCTGAGTCTGTGTCATTCAAGATGTTACATTCACCACCTCCAAACGGTACAATTGTAGCAGTTACAGTCGTTTGACCATCAGTTGCTTGTGGATCATAGGTTGATTGGAAGCCAAATGCTTCTGTTGTTCTTCCAAGAACAATCGTATTTAAACCATTGTATCGGAAGGTATGAACCACTCCATTGTTACCGAGATATGTCCAGTTAGTGTTGTTGACTGTAGTCAGTGCAACGCTTGTCAATGCTGGATCCCAAACAAATGTCAACCTTGGATCTGAAGGAATTCTGACATAAATAGCTGATCCATCCGTATCGATTCCATTCAGCTCAGAGATTTCAACTGCTACGCCAACACCACTCACCCCTGCAATATTACCTGGCAAAATTGTTGTAATTGGTGTTAAATCTGGACAATCATCGAGATCATCAGTTGGGTCATTCCCGTTCAAGCACTCTTCTGAATTCGCGATACCACCATTATCACAATCCGCTAAACCAATTGGATGTGTTGGATCTGCGGTCAACATGGCACAGATATCAGAGTTGCCGTCCATAGCGTCAGTACAGAGATTTCCTGAACTGTTTTGATCATCACTAGGATCAGTTGGATCGTTTCCTGCATTACATTCAGTTTGGTTATCTACGCCACCACGATCACAATCAAGGCTTGCCCAAGGATGATTAGGGTCAGCTGCTAGCATTCCGCAAATATCCATACCTGCAGTTGCTGCAGTTTCACAATCATCAATCGGATCACAAGGATCTCCTGCATTTGCACATTCAGTAAAGTTGTCCACTCCACCGTTATCACAATCTTGTGTTGCTAATGGATGATTGATGTCATAACCAATGAGCACACAAACATTTAAGCCTGCGTTCTTAGCGGCAC
>CALGAW010000005.1 GCA_937959115.1 uncultured Saprospiraceae bacterium | reverse complement strand
TTTTGTTTTTGCTTCCAAATTTTAACCGAGCAACTTGGGTCATATGAATTGAGTTCGTTTGCTTTTGCATCTGCAAAGAAAACAAATAACAACAAGGCTAAAATGACACTTGTAAGTCTTGAGAACTGGTTAGTAGATTTTTTCATAAGGCACTTAATATTTTCAGAGAAAGTTCTAGTGTAATTGATAGTAGACACTATTTAACGATATAAAGATGCAACTTACTATTGACTAAAAACAGTACAATTATTTAGCATTGTGATTAGGCAGAACAGGAACATAAATCACAAACAACTGTTTTACTTTGACTTATGAAAAAATTACGCACACTTTGTGATCGAAAAATTTTTGGTCTTTACTTGAATAAAGAAAAAATTATAATATTTTACGTTACTTTTTGATTCTAAATCTCAAATCAAGTAATTCTGAGCTAGTAAAATACGAAAATTAATAGATTATTATATCACTGCATTAATGAGAAATTCAAAACTATATAACGTTCTTGGTTCCTTGTCTTACAAAGAGAAAAAAGCATTAAAGAAGTTCGTTCGTTCTCCATATTTTAATGAAAATCATTTTTTAGTTAAACTTCTAGACTTGCTATTGATAGGAGATAATCTTGATAAGAGTGAACTTTGGAGAACAGTTCGTCCCCAAACCCCCTTCAATAATTTATTGTTTAGAAGAATGTGTTCGGATTTAACAAAGTTAATTCATGATTTTATCGCAGTTGACCAATACAAAAAATCCTCAATCCTCAAAAACAATGACTTATTAAGGTATTTCAATGAAAATAATCTAGATAAACATTTTTGGGGTATTGAAAAGGTTCAACGAAAACAATTTGATTCTTTACCCTATAGAGACTCAAACTATTACTTGAATAAATTGAAGTTAGAAAAGGAAGTGGACGATAATAATGTTCAACGAATTCAATTGACAAAGCAAGTGAATTTAGAGCAGACAGATAAAATGCTCGATTGTTTTTATTTATCCCAAAAATTAAAAAACTATTGTAATGTTTTGAATTACAAGAATGTATTAAACCTTGAAATAAATCAATTTATATCGGATGAAATTTTTTCCTTAATTTTTGAAAACGAAACATTACAGGAAGTTCCGGCTATTGGAATTTACTTCAAAATCGCTTGTACACTGGTATATCCTGACAATGAAAACTATCTTGAGGAACTGACAGAATTGCTTGACAAACATGGACATGTATTTACTAGTTTAGAACTTAGAGACATGTATATTTTTGCTCAAAATTATTGCATTAAGAAAATCAACACTGGCAAGCAGATTTACTTCGAAAAATTATTTAGAATTTATCAAGTCATACTGAAGAAAGGAATTATCTATAAGAACGGACAATTGTTGCCTTGGGATTATAAGAATATCGTTTCATTGGGATTAAGGCTAAAAGAATTCGACTATATCGAAGCGTTTATTGAAGGCCAAAACCATTTTTTACCTGTTGATTTTCAATCGAATGCACTAACATATAACAAAGCGAACTTGCATTTTTATAAAAAAAATTATCAGCAAGTCATTGAACTGTTAAGAGAGGTAAAGTATCAGGATTTATACTATGAGCTAGATTGCCGCTGGCTGTTATTAAAGACTTATTTTGAATTAGACGAGTGGGATGCTATGCACTCATTACTAGAGAGCTTTCGATTATATTTAATCCGAAACAAGTTACTTTCCAAGAGGAATCAGCGACAATACCTCAACCTCGTAAAATTTTCTAAGAAATTAATTCGTTTAACGTTAAGAGATGAGAAAACCGTAAGAAAACTTAGAACTCAGATTATTGAGTCAAAAGAAGTCGCAGAAAGAAAATGGCTGCTAGAGAAAATCGGAGAATTCGAAATCAGAGCCTAATCAAAATCAGTATATTTGTTATCTGCTCGTTACAAATCAGCTAATTCTTCCATGATTATCCAATGATCGCTAAAAATGCTTGCATATGAAAAAAATGGTTTATCCACTATTATTAGCATTTACAGTAGGTATTGCTGCCTTCTTTGCAACCAAGGGCTTCCTAGCATTCGATACTAAGACACACACCGAAACACAATCCCAAGTCCTACTTGAAAAAGTGAAAACAGTTTGTAAGCTAATCACCGTCGAGGGCTCCTTTTCCGATATCTACAGTCACAAAGATTATTACTGGCAAGACATCAGTATCTTCAGAAAAAAAGCACTGCTAAAAGTCAAAGCGAAAGTGGGCGTTGGATACGACCTTTCTAAGTATACATTTGATATGGATAATACGACTAAAACCATAACCCTCAAAAAAAATACGCGACCAGAAATCCTCTATGTGGACACGGACGTCAACTACTACGACATGTCAGAAGGAACGTTCAACAGTTTTAAGCCAGAAGAACTCACCAAACTTAATCAAAAAGCCAAGCAACACATCCGAGATCAAGCCGAAATCTCTTCCTTGATTGAGGCTGCAGCAAAACAAGGCAATCAAGTGGATGAGTTGATCCAGTTAATTGTAGAACAGGCGGGATGGAAATTAGTCGTGTTGGAAGAAAAGGAAGTATTGTTAAAGCAATGAGTTCTGATATTACACTTGATCAATAATGTTCGGCTTAATTGAAGGGAAAAACTATCTTTGCACTGCTAATTATGAAAATTTCCGCATCTATATATTCACAAAAACAAAAATCATTGCAGGAAACTGTAACGATGCTGCATGAGCATGGGATCGATTTCTTTCATGTTGATTGTAATGACAACCCGAATGTGTTTGAGGATATCAGTGCCATCAGAAAATTGAGCAATAAGCCAATTGATCTACACATTATCTCGGATCAACCAGAAAAATACTACCCGCTTCTAAGAGAACACCCAGTAGAGTTCCTGACTTTTCAATACGAAAACTTAACCGAGCCAATTGATATTCCTCAAGACATTACAGGTAAGAAAGGCTTGGCATTTACCTCAGAAACCCCCGTTTCTGTATTCGGTGAACAGCAAGATCAATTTGACTTTGTACTGATTATGGCAACAACGCCAGGGCAAAGTGGCGGAACGTTCAATAAATCCAACTTTGGAAAGGTACGAGCGTTTAGAAAACTGTTTCCAGACAAAAAAATACATGTAGATGGTGGTGTGAATGCAGAGATCTCATTTATTCTACGAAATATGGGTGTGTTTGCCTCTGTGTCTGGCTCATATCTATTTAAATCAGACTATCTGGGTGCTGCCATGCTTAATTTGAAGGGGCAGAATTTTGATAGTCAGTTTACCGTAGAGGATATTATGATTCCTGCGGATGAATGCCCTATTTTAAAAGAAGACAGCGATCTGCAAGCAGTTTTAAACGGACTAGACCAATACCAACTTGGCTTTGTGATGATGGCGGACCAGCAAGGCAACCTGAAAGGAATCATCAGCAATGCAGACCTGAGAAAAGGGTTGATTCGAAACATCCAAAACTTAAATAGTATTGCAGTTGAAAGCCTAATCAATACAAATCCAGTAAAGATGCTTTCAAGTTGCTCAGTAAAGGAAATGCTATTGCAAATCAAAACACAGAAAATACCAATTAATTACCTGCCAGTAACAGATAGCAGCAATCGGATAGCAGGTGCGATTACGTTTTTTAATTTGATCAAAGGAGAATTATG
This sequence comes from uncultured Saprospiraceae bacterium, assembly GCA_937959115.1. Taxonomy (GTDB): domain Bacteria; phylum Bacteroidota; class Bacteroidia; order Chitinophagales; family Saprospiraceae; genus JAHDHB01. The sequence continues at coordinate 221,327 of CALGAW010000005.1, read as the reverse complement.
ATATTAGAGTTAAAGCCAACTGTTTCAGCAGATAAAGCAAACGATTTAGGCAAACGGGTAAATGGAATTGTAGTACAAGATGGGGACCGATTTTGCTTGGTGACTTCTTCAAAAGTTAAGGAAGTATCAAGTGAGTTCAAGGAATTTATTGAACAAGAGCACGTGATGGATACCGATATCCAACTTGCAAGTAGATCCTATAAATCTACCACTAGAAAAATTGATCTTGGCAATGGGAAAACCATTGGTGGAACGACAGGAAACACAGTAATGATCGCCGGACCATGCTCGGTAGAGGATGTGAAGCAAATAGATCAAACTGCAACCCTTTTAAATAAGCTGAGCGTCGGAGTAATGCGTGGTGGCTGTTACAAGCCGAGAACATCTCCCTACAGCTTTCAAGGATTGGGAATTGAAGGATTGAAGATGCTTGCAGATGCTAGAACGGCCCATGGATTTTCGATTATCACTGAGGTGCGCGATGCAACACACGTAGCGGATGTCATCGAATATACCGACATCATACAAATCGGAGCAAAAGCGATGTACGACCATGGTATCCTGAAAGCCTGTGGTGCTGCTAGAAAACCAGTGATGATCAAGCGAGGATTTGGAACCACATTACAAGAGTTTGTGCAAGCGGCAGAATTTGTTTTGTCAGGTGGAAACTCAGATGTCATCTTATGTGAACGAGGGATCCGAACATTTGAAACCAAAACTCGGTTTACACTTGACTTGTGTGGTGTGGCATTTTTAAAAGAGTATACTAACTTACCCATCATTCTTGATCCTAGTCATGCGATGGGCTATCGATATGGAATCGCTGATCTGACACGTGCCTGCACAGCTATGGGTATTGACGGATTGATAATAGAGGTGCATCCAATACCTGAAGTAGCGAAATCAGATGCGGCACAGCAATTAAATCATGCGGAATTCACTGAGCTGTATCACAGTTTAGGGGCAGTCGCAAAATCAGTAGGAAGAACGATTATCTAATGAACTATTTAGACAAAAATCTCGCTTATTTTGCTTCTAAGGGGCAACAATTAAACCTAGAAGACAGTAACCCTTACAACCAATTGATTGCCTGGGCTGATCAGTTAGGGATTTCTATTGACAGCCTACTCAAGAAGGATTATCAAGCGCAAGCCGAGCGCTTATTGGCACATCCAATAAAACTATTGGTACTTGATGTGGATGGGGTATTGACAGATGGCGGAATGTATTATAGTGAGCTCGATCCTGTAAACGAGTTTAAGAAGTTTAATGCGAAGGACGGCATGAGCATTATTCATTACATCCAGGATGGCGGTCAGATTGCCATTATCAGTTCTGGAAAAAACATTAATCTGATTCGTACTCGGGCCGCTCATTTGGGCATTCAGCATGTATATGCAAGTCGTGCGCCTAAGCTAGAGACCTTGAAGGGTTTGTGCGGTGAGCTTGGCATCCAATTGACTGAAGTGGCGATGATTGGAGATGACGTGAATGACCGTTCGGTGTTGGCTGAAGTCGGTTTGTCTGCTTGTCCGTCAGATGGGATGGAGGAAATCAAAAATTTAGTGGATGTAGTGCTGACCCGTGAAGGAGGAAAAGGCTGTGTTCGGGAATTTATGGATGGATGGCTGTAGAGAAAATTCATGAATTTTCTTTCTAGTCCCGTCTTTTCGTGAATTTTCTTTCTTTCTAGTCCCGTCTTTTCGTGAATTTTCTTTCTACTCCCGTCTTCTAAAATAAAAAAGCGAACAATCTTCTGACTGCCCGCTGTATAATTCTTACGAAATTTTCTAGATATTATGCATCTAAAGGTGGAATACGTAAAACCTGTCCAGGATAGATTCTGTCAGGGTGTTCCAACATAGGTCGGTTCGCTTCGAAGATTACTGGGTATTTCATTGCATTCCCGTAATGTTCTTTGGCGATTTTGCCTAAAGTGTCACCTTTAGCAACTGTGTAAAAAGTAGCTGCGGCTACTGCGATCTCTTCTTCAGCAGGAGCGTTTACTTCAATGTTGTCTTCTACTTCAGCAATTCCTTCGATGTTACCCAAAGCAAGAATCACTTTTTCTCTAACTGCATTAGAAGCAGTTGTACCTGAAACAGATACTTTTTCTCCTTCTACATTTATATTTAAATAGTCAATTGGTAATCCTAAATTAGTGATTAGGTTGGTCATCAATTGTTCTTTTGACACATCAGCAGCTTCTGCTTTTTCTGCATCTGTTTTACGACCTGTTAATTTTGCCCCAGCGTTCTTAAGAAATGAAAATAATCCCATTGTGTTAAATTAATTTTATAATGAATAAATGAAATACATAAGTTTGACGAGTGACCTATTTTTTGTCACTTCTCGCAAATTTACAAATTCTTGAATAATATTGAATTATAGAGGTGTGATAATTGTGACAGTTTAAGAATTAAATTAACAATGGTTTACGAATGCTTCAATCTTCATTTGGTTAAACCTTCAACAGCTTCTACGAAACAGAGGGGCTAAGCAATTGATTAGTGTTTTAATAACTTCCTCTTTTCTGACTCAAACTCTTCATTCGTAAGGAACCCTTTTTCTCGTAACTCTCCTAATCTCTGGATCTTTGTCAAGATCACATCATCTAACAAGCGTTCTTCTTCTTGGACAGGTGCTTCAATTTTCTTATTCATTTGATATCCCTTTTCCTTAAAGCCCTCATATTCAGGTTGAATTCTCAGGTAGGCAAGCGCATCATGTGAATTGATTTTTTCAAAATCATTAAACCCTTGTTCAATTGCTTTACTTAAGTGAAACAAAGACTCAGACGTTTTTTCTGTCAACGAATAGCAGCAAGCTAGAATAAAATGGACATTTTTATCATTAGAATTAATTTCCAACGATTTCTTAAAATGCTTAATTGCTTCTTTAAAATCGTAATCCTGATAATTTTTAATCGCTTTTTCCCGATAAGGATTATTTAGATTTCTAGCGTTATTTTGAACTTTTTTATTTTGATTAAAATCCCTATTGGTCTTATGTTGACGATGGTATGAAGGTCGATTATTTGTTTGCCTTCTATTTTGAGTCTGACGTCTTGATCTATTGTATTTTACATCAAATACTTCATCATCCATAGTAAACAAGAGTATAGCATCTATAAAGGCAATTAGCCAGACAATTGGGAACCAACAAAAAATCAAATATGCAATTCCTAAACCTGGCTGTCCTAGGTAAAACCTATGAACACCTAAAGGGCCTAAGAAAAGTGCCAATAGTCCAGCAGATGTTTTATCCTTCATTTAATATTGTTTTCACTATAACGGAAGTGCAAAGTTTATCAAAAGTAAAAAAAATCATAAAATTAAATCAATCTATATCGACAAACTGGTACTTTTTTCATCCCAAAAATTATTCCTAACGATTTTTATGCCTCAAGATGGACGATTTATGATTAAATAACACTAAATCTCATGTAAAATTGTCATGTTCCAATCTTTTAATACACTTTTTGTCAGATTGTAATTTTTTGTAATCCCAAGTAAAAAACCTCCTCCACCAGCACCACATAATTTTAAACAGTAATGTTCATTATTTGTTCCACCCAACCAAATCTCCCGAAATACGCTAGGAATCATTTCAATAAAATTGTGATATTGAATCAAAGATACTTGTTTCCAACTTTCATACAAGAGTGCTGCATCAACGTTTAAATACGCTTCAATCGTATTATTGTTACTAGGAATTAGTGCATTATTAATCGTGTTAAGATAATCCCTATTTAAGCATTTTTCATTGAATAACTGAACCAGCGGAGCAGTTTGCCTAGGAATCCGCGTATCCAAGATAAAAATAGCGCCCCCAGTATCCTTGAATTGCGGAACCTGTCCCTCCCGAATCTCTTGACCAGCCTTCACGATAACCCGATTGAGATAACAGACCAACGGATCAAATCCAGAACCAGCTCCATGGAAATAAGACTCAAGCAATCGAAAAACACCTTGCAGTGCACCAAAATCAGTCACGCGGCCTCCGAGCACATACCGATCATAAATCCCAGCACACAGCGCCCCTGAACTTCCCATTCCATACCCCTCAGGAATCGAGGAATTAAAATAAAGCCCCTCTTGCACATCAGCAATCAATCGATTTACATCTATAAACTTGCAAATGGACTCCTGAGCAGCAAGAAACTTCCCAAACTTTTCTAAAGTAATGTTTGATTGGTTTGGCGTTTCGGATATACTCCATTGCCCATAGAAGCGGTTGTAGGGTATTGCCAATGCCTTAGCACCATGAATAACTGCGTATTCACCAAACAGCAAAAGCTTTGCTGGATATCGTTTTTCAAATCCGTTTGTTTCGATTTCTGGCATTTTCAAATTGATGATGGAAATAGAATCAAGATATTATTTACGTTTCAACGTGGATTCTTGAATCATTTCTCCTTCCTAGACACAATTTTAAGTATAATTATTTCAAATAACTGAATTTTAAGATAACTTTATGAAGCAAAGCCGCATAATACACTGCTAATTGGCTTGTGTAGGTAAAACATCTTAATGATGCAGTTGAATGAATAAATATGCCTTTTTTATTGTAATCCTACTAGTTGGTCTTGACTTGTTCGGTCAGAGTCCAAGACTAGCAACTCGTTTAAGCAGGTCCGCTGGGTTTTATGATAAACCAATAGAGGTTAGTATTTCAGCAACAGATCCCGATGCTAAAATCTATTACACGCTCGATGGTTCTCCACCTAATCGACTTTCGTCCCCCTACAAAAACCAACCGATATCAATAACTAAGAACACAGTGCTCAGAGCCTATGCGAGAAAAGGAGAGGAACGGAGTCAAGTCGTTACCAGCACCTACTTGATTGAAGACCCTGGCAAATTGATCAGCGTTTCTCTAGCCATAAAGCCCAAATATCTGTTTGATGAAGAATACGGACTGTTCGAAATGGGATATAAAGCAGACTCCTTACTACCTCATCGTGGCGCTAATTTTTGGTCTAGAGCAGAAATCATCACCCATACAGAAATATTTTTACAGGATGGGCAGCGCATTTTTACTGGGAATACTGGGTTTCGGATTTTTGGCGGTATGAGTAGGCTGTTTCCACAAAAGTCGATGAGTATTATCACAAGAGGACGATACGGACCAACTAGAATACGACATCCAATCTTGCCGAATAAAGAGCATAAAAAATACAAATACCTCGTACTTCGAAATGCAGGAAGCGACTGGGGTAAAGCAAGGATTCGTGATTTATTAACCAATACCTTGTGCCAAGACATTGACATTGAAAAGCAAGGATATCAACCATGTAGAGTCTTTATTAATGGAGAATACTGGGGCATTTACAACCTTAGAGAAAAGATCAACCGTTACTTCATTCAAACCAATACTTCCGCTCACAAGGATAGCATAAGTATCCTAGAACATAAGGGAGTTGCACGACGTGGCACAAATGCAGAGTATGTGAAGATGTTGCGGTACTTGGAAAAAAACGACCTTAAAAAAGATAAACACCTTGAAAAGGTAAGTGAAATGATCGATCTCCAGAACTTCACTGATCTTCAAATCATTCAAATTTTTGTTGACAATACAGATGCAGGTGGTAATGTAAAGTACTGGCGCCCTAATGGCAAGGAAGGGAAATGGCGTTGGATATTGTATGACACCGACTACGGCTTTGGTCTCCATAAACCACAAGCCTACAAGCGAAATACACTTGCCTTCTTTACGCGCCCTGATGGACCAGAATGGCCAAACCCTCCTTGGAGCACCGTCATTTTGCGGAATTTATTGAAGAACGCGAATTATAGAGATTACTTCGTCAATCGATTTATGGATCATATGAATACACGGTTTAAGTCAGACCATATGATTAAAACGCTCTATGAGTTGACCGACATGTATACAGAGGAAATGCCACGGCATATTGATCGGTGGAATTTAAGTAATTCAAGATATAAGAGGCATTTGCTACGCATTGAAAATTTTGCTAAAAAACGCCCAGAATATATGCGAGGGTTCCTAGAAAAACGATTTAAACCAGGCAAGGAAATGTGGTTGAGTATAGAGGAATCTCAAGGAGGTAAAGTGATATTGAATGAGCATGTTGAGCTAAAAGCAAAAGCGTTTGAAGGGTTATATTATGAAGATATTCCCATATCACTTGAGGCAAAACCTGCATTTGGATATCGTTTTTCGCACTGGGAAGGCCTTTCTGAAAACAATACGAATAAATCTATCCGTGTCAACCTAAAGACGGACTCCACTAACATACGTGCAGTGTTTGAGTCTTCTAGTCACCCGATGGTGCAGAAAATTCTATTTAATGAAGTGAGTTGCAACAACAACATTATTGGCGATTGGGTAGAGCTGTATAACACGACAAATGAGGCAGTGAGTCTAGGTGGCTGGTATTTTCTAGAAACAAAAAAAGAGTTTGTTTTGCCTTCTATTCTACTAGGACCCAACGAATTTTTAGTGGTCTGTCAAGACTCCGTTGCCGTGCGTGAGCATTTTCCTGAAATTAAGCATGTGATTGGTAATTTCTCTTTTGGGCTTAGCAAAAAAAGTGAACGATTACAACTGTTTTCTGATGACGGTGCACTTATAGACAGTGTTTATTATAAGCTGGAGCCACTTGATTCTGTGTTTACAATTAGCTTAATTCATCCAGACTTGGCAAATGAAGATCTAGAAAACTGGCACCTAAAGACAGGACTGGGAACACCTGGTAACCCAAATCCAACTTATCTAGAAAGCACTTTGAAGCAGTGGCGGGCCAACCGTTATTTGTTGTTTGGGCTGCTGGGCGTTGTATTGATGTATTTGCTGGTGACTGTGATTTATAAGAATCGGTATCATTTTCGGTAAGCGGAAATCGTAATGGAGATACTTTTTCCTTGATTAATCTACTTCAAAATATTCCACAGGAACTCCTTCCGTCAACCACACCTCATTTTCAGAACAAAAAAACTGGTGTCCATCAGCATGCATTTTCTGGGCGCTGATTTTCAAAATTACTGGCTTCCCATGTCTTGAACCTACGTTTAGTGCCGTATCTAGGTTTGCTGAAAGGTGAACATGGTGTCGATTTCGTTTCTCAATGCCAGTTTTCTCAATGCTCGTTAGGAATTTTAGAGCGGTGCCGTGATACAGGAATTCTGGTGGCTCAAGAGGGTCGTAGTTGAGCTTGATTTCTAGGGAATGCCCTTGACTTGCTCTGATTTTGGAATTGTCTTCGTTAAAGGCAAATCTTTTTTTGTTGTTGTGTTGAACAACATAGTCCAATTCTTCGAATGTGATAGGGAAATGCCGATTAGCGTTGTATTTGGAAATCAGTTCTTCTGTTGGCACCCAGCCTTGTTCATCTAGGTTGAGTCCGATCACTTCGGGCTTGTGTCTGAGTACCAGGCTTAGAAATTTGCTGATACTTTTTTCTATTTTCTTATTCATTTTGAATTTGTTATTTGTACTGATTAATGCATTTTTGAATAAAAAAGTTCCAATTATTGTAAAAATAACGCAAATTAATTTTTAATGGTATGAATTTCTTGTTTAAGCAATGAACTTTGGTATAGTTTTATTTTACGAAAAAAGGGAGAAATTAGATGATGTGAAGTATTTTGATTTGACAAGAAAAATGTTTTTTTGAAATTTCCTACTAAAACCCTTCGCAAAGACAACGTTATCAGCACATTACATAAGATGGCAAAGTTTTTGGTTCGATTTTTGATAAAAAGTCGCCAATTTAGTAGCACTTAATTATTAATTCCCATATATTTAGGATCGAAAGAAGATTATTTTGTTAGCGACGTAAAACTTGAAATAGAAACCTAGGAAGTATGATAAAACAAAATTTATCTCAAAGACAAGTCCAGAAGCTTTCTCCACAACAAATTCAATTAATGAAATTGTTGCAAGTCCCAACGGCTGCATTGGAGAATCGCATAAAAGAGGAAATGGAAGGCAATCCTGCCCTAGAAGAAGGTCAGGAAACAGATGAAGAATCGCAAGATGAACAGTTGTATGCTGATGCCAAAGAAGAAAAAGAACCAGAGAAAGAGACGGAACCAGAATCAGAGGAAATCGCTCGAGACGATGAAGCAGAAATGACGGACTACCTATCTGATTATCTAGAAGATGATACGGCTAGCTATAAACTGAAATCAGACAACTACTCGTCTGATGAAGATGATAAAACAATACCGATTGCTGTGCAAGACACGTTTCACGAACACCTTGAAACACAGTTGGGATTGGCCAATTTGAATGAACATCAGAGTAAAGTCGCCCTCCAAATCATTGGTAGTATAGACGATGATGGCTACCTGAGAAGAGAAACCATTGCTCTAGTAGATGACTTGGCCTTCTCACAAAACATAACCACAACGGAAGAAGAGGTATTACAAATGTTGGAAGTAGTTCAAGAGTTCGACCCAGCAGGGATCGGATCAAGAGATTTGCAGGAATGCCTTAAGATTCAATTGAAGCGAAAACTCGACAGAGAAGAATTGAATGACCAGGATAAGGTGAATGTCACGAACGCATTTACGTTGATTACGAGTCATTTTGATGAGTTTTCTAAGAAACATTATGATAAGTTGCAACGGCAAATGAGTCTTCAAGAAATAGAATTGAAGCATGCTATTGAAGAGATTCTTAAGCTCAACCCTAAACCAGCAAGTGGATATGGTGGAGCAGATCGTATTCAACACTATATTGTTCCTGATTTTATCATTAAAAACGACAGGGGAGCACTTGAATTGACCTTAAATTCAAGAAATGCGCCTGACCTAAGAATCAGTGATCACTACAGAGATATGCTGAAATCTTATGGAACAATCACCAAGAAGAAAAAGGACAAAAAGCAACGAGAAGCGGTCATGTTTATCAAACAGAAGATCGATGCAGCAAAATGGTTTATCGACGCGATAAGACAACGCCAGCAAACGATGTACAAAACAATGTACTCCATCCTTCAATACCAGCATGAGTTCTTCCTTACAGGTGATCAGAAAGTATTGCGCCCAATGATCTTAAAGGACATTGCAGACATTACTGGATTGGATATTTCTACCGTTTCACGTGTAGCAAACAGCAAATACGTACAAACAGAGTTTGGAACCAAACGCTTAAAGAGCTTTTTCTCGGAATCGCTGCAGACAAGTTCTGGCGAAGAGGTTTCTACCTTAGAAGTAAAGAAAATATTGACTGAATTGATAGAAAAAGAGTCAAAAAGAAAGCCGCTTTCAGACGAAAAACTAAAAGATCAATTAAGAGAAAGCGGTTATAACATTGCCAGAAGAACTGTAGCAAAATATCGAGAGCAACTTAATATACCAGTTGCCCGTTTAAGAAAAGAACTATAATTAATTGATAATTGAAAGTTGACAGCAAGTGACTGATTGATAATGAATGGAGGAAATAGAGTGTCTACTTTCTAAATTATACGTCATATTGGTAAATAACGAAAATTAACTATGCAGGAACTGACCATTGCAAAAGAGAAATTAACGAAAGCGGGATATTTAGATCTTGAAATTGATCCAACATTGGATTTGTATGAAGAGATCGAGAAACTGAAGAAAGAAAAAAATGCAATTCTTCTCGCGCATTATTATCAGGAATCTGAGATCCAGGATATTGCAGATTATATTGGTGATAGCCTTGGTTTATCACAGAAAGCCGCGTCTACTGAAGCAGATATGATTGTGTTTGCGGGTGTACACTTCATGGCAGAAACGGCTAAGATCCTTTCTCCTAGTAAGAAGGTATTGTTGCCAGATCTCAATGCTGGGTGCTCTTTAGCTGATTCTTGCCCACCACATTTATTTAAGAAATTTAAGGAAAAACATCCTGATCATGTGGTGATCTCCTACATCAACTGTACAGCCGGTCTGAAAACACTGACTGACATTGTTTGTACATCTACCAATGCAGAACACGTAGTAAACAGTGTACCAAAGGACAAGGAAATCATTTTTGCTCCAGATAAAAACCTAGGAGCTTACTTAATCAAGAAAACTGGTAGAGATATGATCTTGTGGAACGGTGCCTGCATGGTACACGAGATCTTCGCAATGGAAAAAATCGTAAAGCTGATGGAGCGTCATCCAGGATCTCAGTTCATTGCTCACCCAGAATGTGAAGCAAAACTACTTGATATCGCTGACTACATTGGATCTACAAGTGGTTTGCTTAGATATACTCAAGAGTCAGATGCTACCACCTTTATTGTAGGAACGGAAGCTGGTATTATACACCAAATGGAAAAATATAGTCCGAATAAGACGTTTATTCCAGCCCCCCCAAACAATACTTGTGCTTGCAATGAATGCCCACACATGCGCCTGAATACGCTTGAAAAGCTCTATTTGTGCATGAAGTACGAATTACCTGAAATCATTCTAGACGAAGCAATTATTGCACGTGCGAAGTTGCCAATTGATCGAATGATGGAAATTTCTAAGAAAGCAGGATTGTAGGTTATGCAATCGGACTCCATGAAGTTCGCCGTAAAGAATTTGTAGCGTTCAATTTTCTAATAAAATGGACGATAATGTCTTGCAATGACAACAGAGTTGTCAAACTAGGTTAGAAAATACTAGGAACATTTAGCTAGCCAACCCAGCAGGTGTCGCATTAGGAACGGACAGCACAAAATTCAATCACGAAAATTACCAATTAATACTTACCTTTGCGCTGCTATGTCGCTCTATATAACAGACAGTCTCAACTTTATAAAAAAACTTCGCCCACAGCGCATTATCAATGCGATCAAGGTGATCAGTTCCTTCTACTTCACAAAGTGGACAGGAAAACCAGTACAATGGGGCTTACCATTTACCGTTTCCATAGAGCCGACGACGGCTTGTAATCTGCGGTGCCCCGAATGCCCGAGTGGCTTGCGCTCCTTTACACGAGAAACGGGAAATCTGAAGGAAGACTTTTTCAAGAAAACAATTGACGAACTGTACAAAGAATTGATGTATCTGATCTTTTATTTCCAAGGAGAGCCGTATATCAATCCTAAGTTCTTGGACATGGTCAAGTATGCGAATGACAAAGGAATTTATACGATTACCAGTACCAATGGCCATTTTCTGAATGATGAGAATGCACGCAAAACGATTGAATCAGGTCTAGACCGTATGATTATTTCTGTAGACGGTACAACGCAAGAAGTATATGAGAACTACAGAAAGGCAGGTAAACTGAAAAACGTATTGCAGGGTGCCCGAAATGTAGTGAAGTGGAAAAAGAAGATGAATTCTAAGACACCACATATCATTTTTCAGTTTTTAGTGGTGAAGCCTAATGAGCATCAGATTCCTGAAATCTACAAACTAGCTGAAGAGATTGGGGTGGACGAGGTCAAACTCAAAACCGCTCAAGTATATGACTATGAAAAGGGCAATGACCTGATCCCGACAATTGACAAGTTTGCTCGGTATAAGGAAGTAGAACCTGGTAAGTGGATTGTGAAAAACGAATTGTTGAACCATTGCTGGAAACTCTGGCACTCTTGCGTGATTACGTGGGACGGAATGGTAGTGCCATGCTGCTTTGACAAGGATGCGGAATTCCGCCTAGGTGATTTGCGTGAAATGCCATTCAAGGAACTGTGGTGGGGTGAGAAATATCAGTCATTTAGAAGGGATTTACTCAAGGGGCGCGACCAAATAGAGATTTGCACGAATTGCACAGAAGGGTGCAAAGTCTGGGCTTAGAAAGTTAAACACAAGCTGAAGGCGTTCAACAAGAAGTCTATTCCACTTGTTTTCTTCCAATAAAAAAAGCAACCCAAGTCCACGACCAGCGTTGCTTCAATTCTTTTCTTAAGCAAATTTGCTACTTAAGCTGTTTTTTTGCTAAGTACTTAGCACATTCTTTACCTGCTTTAGCGTAAGATTCTTGTAATCTCGTGCCTGTATCATAATCAAAGCCTGCGAAAGATCTTCCTGGGCTTTTTTCGATCGTCAATGTAGCAAGTTTTTTGTCAAGGTTGTCAGATTTCACAAGGATTAATTCACCGTTGATCAATGCATCTTTCTTCGCGATGCCGATGTTGAAACCCGGTTCAGTGAACGTGGTTTTAAAGATTAAGGTGTACTCTGTTTCTTCAGAACTCTGTGTAAGTTTAAAGTGCTCACCGATATGTTCATTGAATAATTCTTTGAACTTTGGTTCGAAACGTGCTTTTCTGTCTGCTACCCATGCTTTTGCCCATTTATCGCCTCTACCAGCCTCTTTCTCGTTATATTCTTTTGTTTTCTTCTTGACATAGTCTGCTTCATTCTTAAACTTACCAACTTCTGTGTCATATTCGAAAATAATTTTCACAGATTTTTGACCTTTCAGTTTAGAAAAAGAACCTTTGCTAACTTTAAGTTTTTGAGCCTCAACAGTTAATGAAAAGGAAAAAACCAATCCACCAATTAAAAGCATTGTTAATACTTGTTTCATATTATTGTTTTTATTAAGAAATTAAATTATTTTTCAACCATCTCCTTATTATACAACAACCGTTCTTTTATAAAGAATACGTTGTATAGAATGTAAATTCAAGGTTTGCAAGCGTAAATTCACGTTTGAAGAGGATCAATGTCTGTAGTTTTTCAATGCAAATGTACAATTAAAAATTATTTTAAGACCCACCTTTTATTATTATTGTCAAGATCGCAGTAATTTAATTAAACCTTTGTCAGAAAAGATAGTCTTAGATAGTAATGATCAAAACACCAAGAAATACTGAGAATGATCAGCAGCTGACAAACTTGCTCAAAAACAGTGCGACTGTGAATGAGGGGTTTCGCTTGTTAATTGAGCAATATAAGGAACGGTTATATTGGCATATCAGAAGACTAGTCAACAATCATGAAGATACGAATGATGTGCTTCAGAATGTATTTGTTAAGGTATATAAGAATATAAAGAATTTCAAAGGAACGTCGAAACTCTATACTTGGTTGTACCGAATAGCAACAAACGAAGCGATTACCTTGATCAATAAAAACAAAAAACGAACAACTGAAGATATTGACGATCCTGATCACGGAGTTGCTGCTGCATTGAGCGCTGATCCATATTTTGATGGGGATGAAATTGTTTTAAAATTAAAAGCAGCAATTGAACAATTGCCAGAAAAGCAAAAATTGGTCTTTAATATGCGGTATTATGATGAATTTACCTATAAAGAGATTTCTGAAATTTTAGAAACATCAGTTGGTGGTCTGAAGGCCTCTTATCATCATGCTGTGAAAAAGATTGAGGCAATCTTAATCGAAAAGGAATAAAAATTTTGTCTGAATTAAACCATTGGCCTAGTTTTAGGTCTAAGAACTAAGAGTATGAAAGAAAACGTTGACATAAATAAAGAATTGAAGGAAATCGCCCCGTTTCTATCTAAGCTAGACAAAAGCAAGGAAGGATACGACGTTCCCTTTAACTATTTCGAGACACTGCCTGATGAGCTAATGGCGCAGATGCAGCCAGCAACGCGCACAAAGCAATCAGCCACATCAGAAAACAAGCCGTCCTTACTAGATTGGTTGGCTAGTTTACTGCAACCTCGCTATGCAATGGCGCTCGCTACTGTCGTCTGCACGTTACTGATCGGCAGCTATTTCTTTAGCAGTGCAACAAATGACTTGAGTAACTCAGAGCTCTTGGCAGCTAATATTTCTGCAGCGGATGTTCAGATGTACGTCCAAGACAACATCGATGAATTTGCCTTTGAATTATTGACAGAGGAAGAAACAGTTGAAGTTGATTACAATACGATGATTGATTTGAATGCATCAGAATTACAACAATATATTGAGGAAGAAGTATTAGAGGAGTTGGAGGAGAATGATTTTCTTTAGTAAAAATCGTTGTTAAGAATTAAAATAAAATGAAAATGAAAAATTTATTAATACTTTTCATAATGCTTGGGCTAGTAACAACAAGCTTTGCACAGCCAACTGGCGAGAAAGGAAAAGAGCACAGAGAAAAAATAAAAGAATGGCGCACTGCCTTCATCACAGATAAATTAGACCTTACAGAAGAAGAGTCCATTCGATTCTGGCCGATCTATAACGAAAGAGAAAAAGCACTCCGTGCCATCCAAAAAGAGAAGCGTGCCCTTCACCTTAAAAATGTGGACGAGCTATCTGACAAAGAGGCAGAACAGGCCATCGAAAAGCATTTTGAACTCAAACAACGAGAGCTTGACACGCATAGAAACTGCTTTATTAAATTGAAAGATGTCATTCCAGCTAAGAAACTGGCGACACTGCCTAGAGTAGAACGTCAATTCAAGAAATTATTACTTGGAAAAATGAGAGGTCATCAAGATGGGCGACAAGGTAGACGAGGAATGGACGGACCACGTGGAATTGATGATCAAGAAGGAGGTTCTGGACGTATGTAACCAGACTAGCAAAAAAAATCAAATCAACATATTAGTACAGATCGTCCTCACTGCTTTACGCCTTGAGGCGTTCCTTGTTCTACAAAAAATGGTTGAAAGTAGTATAAATTGAACCTAAACATTGCGTCTGTTCCAATAGATAATGAAGGGTCATTCAACAATACAATCACTTGTTTCCTTTTCCAAATCAAAAAATACAGATTCTATAAATTATCAGTAACTTTGGAACATAAATCAAATCTTTATAAAATGACTCGAATTATAACGCTTCTATTGGCTGGCATACTTTTAATGCCACAATTTTCTATTGCTCAAAAGCAGAAAATAACCGTAGAAGACATCTGGGCAAACTATGCATTCTTCCAAAAGCGAATTCCAGGGTTTAAATTCCTGAATGATGGAAAACATTACTCCAGATTAGTAGAAGGAAACATTGTAAAGTACGATATTACAACAGGAGAACCTGTAGGAAACCTTCTAGAAATGGCAATGCTCACAGCCGCTGGATTCAACAAAGAGTTTGTTAGTTATGCATTCAACCGTGATGAGTCTAAAATCGTCCTCCAAACAGAAGTAGAAAAGATTTTCAGACACTCTAGTAGAGCCAATTTCTATGTTTGGGATATCGCTTCTGAGAAAATGACTCCAGTGTCAACAGAAGGCAAACAACGCTACGCTACACTTTCACCCGATGGTGGCAAAATCGGATTTGTGAGAGGAAACAATCTCTTTTACAAAGATTTGAATACCGGAAAAGAAATACAAGCAACAAGAGACGGAAAACAAAATGCGATTATCAACGGAGCTACAGATTGGGTGTACGAGGAAGAATTTAGCATGTCCAGAGCGTTTGAATGGTCGACAGATGGCTCAAAAATCGCCTTTATGCGCTTTGACGAATCTGGTGTAAAAGAGTGGATGATGACCAACTACTCCAATGAGCTATACCCAGAACATTCATCCTTTAAATACCCAAAAGCTGGCGAAGATAATGCCCTTGTGACCTGTCATATTTTTGACCTTGCTTCAGGTAAGATTAGCAAAGTCGATCTAGGGGACAAACCAGACATGTACATCCCTAGAATCAAGTGGCAAGACGATGATAATCTAATTGCTTTTCATATGAATCGTCACCAAAACGAACTAGATCTGGTTCGAGTAAACGCTAAATCAGGCAAAACAGACATACTCCTCAACGAGAAAAACGAGTATTACATTGAGATACATGATGATTTGACCTTCTTTGATGATGGAAGTGGTTTTGTATGGTTGAGTGAAAAAGATGGATACAACCACGTGTATTTATATGACTTGAAAGGAAAATTAATCAAACAGGTTACAAATGGGAAGTATGATGTAACCAAGTTCTATGGTATGGATAAGAAAAACGGCCTGATCTACTACCAATCTGCAGAAGAATCCCCGATGGATCGACAGGTATATTCGATTGACCTAAAGGGAAAAAATAAAACAAACCTGACACCAGAAAAAGGAACAAACAGCGCACAGTTTAGCAAGACGTTTGACTACTTCATCAGCACTCACAATTCACTTAACACGCCTAGCACTTATAAGGTATGCAACAGAAAAGGCAAGGAAGTAAGAATGATAGAAGACAACTATGCACTGAAGGCACTTATGACGGACTATGACATTAGCCCATCAGAACATTTTAGCTTTAAAACTAGCGAAGATATCAAGCTAAATGGTTGGATGATCCGACCTCCAGATTTCACCCCTGGTGTTAAGTATCCAGTCTTTATGTACGTGTACGGCGGCCCAGGAAGCCAGACAGCAAAAAACAGCTTTAGCGGCCCCAATTATTTTTGGTTCCAGCACCTAGCACAGCAAGGGTATATCGTTGTATCGGTCGACAATAGAGGCACTGGAGGGAGAGGCGAAGAATTCAGAAAAGTAACCTATCAGCAGCTAGGAAAATATGAAACGATTGACCAGATAGAAGCAGCAAGATGGCTTTCCAAACAGAACTATGTAGATGGTTCACGTATCGGTATTTTTGGCTGGAGTTATGGCGGATATCTGTCCTCCTTGTGCTTATTGAAAGGGAATGATGTGTTTAAATCCGCAATCGCTGTTGCTCCAGTCACGAATTGGAAGTGGTATGATTCGATCTACACCGAGCGCTACATGCGCACACCCAAGGAAAACCCGAACGGCTACGAGGACAACTCCCCAATCAATTTTGCTGATCGCTTAAAAGGGGAATATCTCCTAGTGCATGGTACTGGCGATGACAACGTACATGCTCAAAACACATACGAGATGATGAATGCCTTGATCAATGCCAACAAGCAGTTTGATATGTACCTATATCCAAATCGGAATCATGGTATTTATGGTGGCGTGACTCGCTTACACTTGTACAATAAAATGACAAATTTCATTCTTGAAAACCTTTAAACATTGAGCTTACCGAAGGTTTCCATCATTACTGTCAGCTACAATGCCGAACAATTCATTGAGCGAACCATTCAAAGTGTACAGGCACAAACCTACACTAATATAGAATACCTAGTCATAGACGGTGCTTCTAAAGATGGAACCATGAACATTGTGAAGCGATACCAGTCTGCTGTTTCTGTCCTAGTCAGTGAGCGAGATAAAAGTCTATACGACGCTATGAACAAGGGAATCCTACGCGCTACTGGTGATTATATTTGGTTTATGAATGCTGGAGACAAGATTGCTGCTCCCGATACGCTTGAAAAAGCTATAGCAGGTGCTGGCAACGCAGATTTCATATACGGCAAGACCATCCGAATCACAGAAGCGGGTGAAGAGTTCCCTTGGCACAAGCAACACCCAAATGCCGACACGCTTACTTGGAAATCATTTGGAGAAGGAATGGTGGTCTGTCATCAGTCAATGCTGATACGGCGCAGCTTAGCGCCTTTGTATGACGATACGACCTGGAAACATGTTGCGGACATTGACTGGTGTCTTAAAATTATGAAACAGGTAACTAAGGTCCACGATACTGGAGAGGTGATGAGTTTGTTTTTGGAGGGTGGTTATTCTAATCAGACGAAGCGGGCTTCGCTGATGGAGCGGTTTCGTGTGGTGCGGACTCATCTCGGTTTCCTTGGTGCTGTTGGGGCGCATTTGCGCATTTTGGGTAGGCGGCTAATTGGCTAAGAAAACCTAGAAGACACAACCTTCAGATCGCTTTTTAAAAGATTGTTAACTAATAACAATCAACCTTTCCTATTGCATGCGGGTTAAATGCAGCAAACGCTCCCTCCTGTTTTCATCCTTAGCCAGTCTAAGAAACGCTTTCCTTCAGCCCATCCCGAACCCGCTTCCGAACATCAGCCAACTGCTCATCCACCAACAGCTTCCCATCGCGAAATACCTCCTTCAGCTCTCCGCCACGCTCTTCTTCCCAGCTCACCTGATCGTGCAAACAGTACTGCCCGTCTTCCTTGGTAATTTTGATTAAGCCTTTTGCAGATTTCTTTGTCCCATCATCCGTGATCGGATCTTTATAGATATTACGGCCTTCGCCATCCACTTCACCGTATGTCGCCTTCATCGCAAAGCCAAATGTGTCTCGAGTATTGTACTGATACGTAAATGAGCCCACACCCAACACCACATTGGTACTCGCAAACCCCTTGTTCATCAAATTCTGACAGATCTGAGTCGCACGGTTAATGGTAATACTGTCGCCATAAATTGCACCGATATGACTGTCTAGCTCCTTGTACCCTTTTGCATTGGTTGTCCCTCCAAAGATATCCCACAATAGCTCCACAACTCCTTTGCGCTCTGCTTTCGAAGTCCCTTCATCGTTTCCACAGATAATTTTTACTGGATCACCGCTATCAGGACGAATCACCAGCTTACCATCACGAGCCAATACTTCTTCCTTCAGATTTGGCAAGTACTCTGTCAACACCTTCCACAAATCCCAGGTATCCGAAACGACAGACACAATGCCACCAGGATACACCTCTGTAATCAACCGCTTAAACGTTTCTTGCTCCGCGTTATTTGTACCCATACTCATCACTGAATGCTCTGTAGCAGCTACTGAACCACCAACGAGCTCCTTGTCAGAATCCGCATTGTAGTATTCTTCTAGAAAATCGATTGCTGGAATGGTGTCTGAACCCGTAAAGCTCAATAAATGCCCAGAAGCACTCATCAATGCTGCTTCAAGTCCTGCCATACCGCGCATAGAGAAATCGTGCCCTTGCCAATCAACAAACTCAGGCGTAGAGCTGGTTTCTGCAGCATAATGATCCAATACTTTACGGTATTGACGTGCAATCGTAGCAGAATTACAAGGCATCCAAACCGTCGTAGATACCAACGTCTCAAAGTAATTCGTCAACCAGAAAAATTCGGGTAACGTGTTGTACATTGTAAACATTGGAACTCTAATCGGTACGGTAACTCCTTCAGGCAACGCTTTGAATACCATTGGAATATAACCTAAGTCATGTAAGTCTTCAATGTGTTTTGTTCCAACCGAATTTGGTCCTAAGTAATTGTTGATTCTGCGAGCATATCGTTTGACCACGACCTCCTTCGGCTGCTTAAAAAAGTTATTTGTAAACTCGTCCAAGATGTACCGCTTGATGAAGTATTGCAATCCGAAAAAGACGACCTCTTCAATGCCTTCAATCCGGCTTTTTCTTGGTGTCCAGTTAGAATAAACCAGTGTTGTCTTGTCAGGGTATTGTCTTCGGTGGTCTACTTTATAGCCATCCGTATACAGTAAAGGATTCATTATTAATTGTTTAAATGATTTACAAATTTTCAATAATCGCAACTCTGTCCCACAGTGCTTTTAAGTCTGTAGGACCTTTTCCTACTGAGGTCTCACAACCTTCTTTATATGCTTTCTGCTTCATAAGTCCAAGGATCTCTTGAGACGATAACACGCCCAATTCATCGAGTTGTCCAACAGCAGCTTTTAATTCATCAACAGAATATTTTCCTCTCAAAAAGGCAACGAGCAAATCAAATGAATCACGGACAATTGTGCTTTTTTTCTGTTCTGCCGAAGCGGTCTGGAAGTCGTTTTCAAGACTGAATAGTTTCATAATTGTAGGATTTAATATTATAATTATGTAAAATAATAACTTATTCTTTTAATAGGAAATACACCTAAACATAATTGCTAATGTTGAATGATTAATTAGGAATTTATTCTAAAAATGAACAGGAGTCCTAGATCTAGTTAATACGTTTTAGTCAATTGATAATTATACATTAATAACTAAAAAATTTAGTTCCTTCCTTTCTCATCCGGATACAATATCCAAGCTTCGTCGCTTTGCCAAACATTCTCAGTTCCTACTTCAATTGCACTTAGCTTTCCTTTGAAAGCGGCACCTGTGTCTACATTCCATACATTCATTTTGTGCATCGGCTTTTCACCACCAAAAGACTGTGTTGGTGTATGTCCAATGTATATTTCATTAAAATGTTTCAATCGTTTGGGGTAAGCCGTGGAATCTATCGATATCGAAGCATCAGCCACCATTGCCATTTCCCACAACGTTCTATCCCAAGTAAACATTGATTTATATTGCTCTTTGTTTGGCCCATGCATAGAAGTAAATCCAGCATGAACAAACAAACGATTCTCCTCATCAATATGATACAACGGCATACGGCTAAAAAAGTCAATATGTCGCTGCTTCTGCTCAACAGAATACATCCGATAACTGTTGATTGTCGCGCGACCGCCGTGTTTCTGCCAAACAGTACTCTTCTCCCCTTTCGTCAGCCAATTTTCACAAAACACATCATGATTTCCTTTTATGAAAATGCAAGGGATATCACGGCTCAATTTCATTACAAAATCAATGGTTTGTGCAGACTCGCTCCACCCATCAACTAAATCCCCTAGAAAAATCAACTGATCCTCAGATTGCGGATTCACTCGTTCTAGCAGTTGCTGCAAAGCTTTTAAAGCGCCGTGTATATCTCCAATTGCGTAAGTCGCCATTCTCTTGTCTTATTGTGTTAAAGCGTTTCATTAAACATTAAGGGAATAAATTCCTAATTAATCATTGATTTTCTAGTATCCATGAGCACATAACCCAGTAGATTTTCACCTTTCCAGTTATTCGGATTCTCCACTCCTTTGGTATTCACAGACATCCCAATTCCCCAAATAGCATCGTACGGACTTGCTTCTACAAGCACACGTTCTCCAGTGTTTATAAGGAATTCCTTCATGTCTTCATGCTGAGAGAACTTAAGAATGTTGCCTTGTAGCACGATTTCCCGCTTCGCTTCATTCCAAGCAGTTGGCTCAAAATTACGAACCTTTCTTCCCAGCTTTTTTGCTTCAGGCGCTGTCTTACAATTGATGATTTTTTCTAGTATTTCCTCATCTTTAAACAGTATTGCTTTTCCTGCCATCATCCAGTGTTCTGCTGTCGGATAGCTGATTCCTTCATGCTCAAATGCTCTAGGAAACCATTGGCTGAAGCACGCTTTATCTATCTGCTCGTTATTTTTTTGAGTATGTCCCCAAAAGAATAGAAACTTCATAGACTTCCCTTCATTATACTGCTGAGTGATTGTCTCGTTATTTATTAATAGATCTTCCATTTTTCAATCTTTTGTAATTTGTTCAATGAAAAAAACGTGTATTTCATTAATGGAATAAATTCCTAATTAATCATTATTCTTATAGATTACATCACTCCTTAGAACGTATTTTGTTCCCGTTGGCACTGGACAACCTTCATGTTTCTGTTCGTGAATAAAACAAAGTGCTGTTCCCGCTTTCGGCTCAATTGTTACATCATCAAAAGCCGTCTCGCCACCTTCAAAATCATCGTTCAGATAAATCATAAACGTAATTCTGCTTTCTTCGTTCTCATTGCGCCTGTATCTTCCATCAATATGCCGTTTAAACCGTTGATTTGACTCGTATTTGTAAAAGCGAAATCGTTCATTTAGTCCTTCTGCCCTTGCGTCTTCAAGCATTTCAGGACAAAAACCCTTTAATTTCTCCCAATACTTCACTGCCAGATGCTCATCATTCAAGGACACTCTAGAGTTGTTTCGAATGCCTTTCATCATCTTCGGTCCTGTATTCAGACTCACTGTTGCTTCTTCAAAACCTTTCATTTCACTATAGAGGATCAAGTCTTCACATTCCTTTTTCGATAGGAAGTTTTCTATCGTCCAGATGATTGGTGTGTGTTGATTTAAGGTCATTTTTAGTACACTTTCGTTGAATAAAATGTATTTCTATAACAAATCCCCAAGCGGGAGCTGTTCCACAGCATCATCCACGATCGTTCGAAAAGAGTCTGTGGTATACAAACGCCTAAAGTGCTCAGAAAGTTTCTCCGTCCCTTTGCTAAATATGCCATGACTAACAGCCAAATACAGATCACCAGCGCCCGCTTTCTTTAGCTCACCAGCCAATCCCATAAAGGTGCCGCCGCCATCACAGATATCATCAACCACTAGACACGCTCGTCCCTCCAAATCATTAGCATACACCTTAAAACCAGACAGTTTCCCCGTTTTCACATCACGCGTCTTCCCACACTCAATCACATTATAGTCCTTCAGATAAGCAGCCAGTTTGTATATCTTCTTCAACGCTCCACCGTCCGGAGCAACCAGCAACGTGTCCTTCGGCAAATCCTTTAAAATTCGCTCGATAAAGGTAAAATTGCTCACCGTCACACAGTTATCCAACAACGCAGGTGTCACTTCAGAATGTGGGTCATACACAATCACTCCCTTCAGCCGCAATTGATTGAACAAATCAGCATACACCTTCACAGATAACGACTCACCTGCTACCATCACCCGGTCCTGCCGAGCTGCTGGGAAATAAGGAATAAACACATGGATCTCCTCCACCAAGCAACGTCGCACAGCATCAATTGCAATCAGCAACAATCCCACTTCATTAAAAGAAGTTAAGCGATGCGTGATCATAACTGTTTCGGCAGCACTCAAGTCTGATTTGATTTTGATATGCGGCTCACCTCCTGAAAACGTAAACGCATCAAACTCGATGGCTGGTTGACCAGGAAATGGGTTAAACTGAGAATCAAGATTTAATATCATTTTGCGTAATTTATACACAAATATAGTTCGTTAAAACAAAAGAAGCAAGTATTAAGCGTAATTTCTACGCAAACTTAATTTCAAAGGAAAAGCCTTCCTGTTCTAACTCTTTGTATTTGTTCTTATTAAACTTAAATAGCGTAGCAGGTCTGCCACTACCAATTTTTCTTTTTTCGTTGGTTTCTTCCAAAATACCAAAGCTTAAAATCTTCTTTCGGAAGTTTCTACGATCAATTTCTTTTCCTAAAATCGTACGATACAAGCTCTCTAAATCAGAAAACGGAAATTGCTCATCCAGTAAGTCAAAACCAATTGGCTGATAATTCAGCTTAGCTTGCAATCGCGTCAAAGCAACATCAAGAATCTTCGTATGATCAAATGCCAGTATGGGAACTTCTGATATGGGGAACCAATGGGCTTCATCCGCATCAGAACCAGCTGCTGGCTCCATTCCCTTCGGATTCACGATACCAAAATAGGCAACCGTTACGACTCTACCTCGATGATCACGATCAAGTTGATCACCAAACGTATAAAGCTGTTCTAAATACTGTAGTTGGATACCTGTTTCCTCTAGTAATTCACGATTTACTGCCTCAGTGAGTGATTCCTCATTCTGCACCAACCCACCTGGCAGCGCCCATTGATCAGTATCCCCATCAAATTTTTGCTTGATCAACAGAACATTCAATTCGTTTTGCTGATAGCCAAAAACAATAGCATCGACCGCCAATTTTATATTTTGAAGCGTTTTAGACATGATGCAATGTTACATTAAAAAATGTAGTATTTACAACAATATGTGTAAAATTTACTCAAACCAATATATGTCCTCACCCCTAATTTCCCGTTCTCACCCTGAACCTGTTTGGTTTCCAACACTTAGGCACAATAAACAACGATCATCTTAAAACTAAAACCTTGCTGATTTTGGAAATCAATTAGGTTGTAATGTTCAGTGAATGCACCACATCTATTAATGTTCTTGAGCTGCAATAAACAAAACATTCTAGCTGACAAAACGTCATTATAACTGCCTTGGAACAATTTTGGTACTTCATTGGTTATATAATTACAAGCACATTAACAATTATTTGCTTATTTTTGTATTGAATTCAAACCGTAAACCGGTTGAGCCAGAAAAGTAAATTAGCATGAAAGATACGATGACAGAAGCGCCAATGACCCTAACGCAAGGCGCAGTGGAAGCACTTAAGAAAATTCAAGAAGAGAATAAAGTAACAGGAAACCACGGACTTCGCGTAGGCGTTAAAGGCGGTGGCTGTTCAGGATTCTCCTATATTCTAGGCTTCGACGTCAAAAAAGAAGACGATTCAGAATTCATGATCGGTGATTTACGTGTATTCATGAACAAAGCACATGGTATTTACCTAGCAGGCATTGAAATCGACTATTCTAATGGCTTAAACAATCGTGGCTTCATCTTCAACAATCCCAACGCAAAAGACACCTGTGGGTGTGGAACCTCCTTCTCAGCGTAAGTAATCATTCGGAAAAGGCCACAATTAACCATTACTTCCTTTTTTGGCAAACACTTTGTATTTTGCACAAGTATGAGAGGAACAACTATACTAATTATTACCTTAGCCTTGCTTATAATCGTCCCTGGCTGCAAGAACAAAGGCAAGAAAAACAAAGGCAAGAAGACCAGTTTAATCACTTCACGCTTCATGGAAAACCAAATCGACTTCGAATGGTTTTACAGCAAAGCTAATATCAGATTCAAGGATGCACGCCTCAACCAAAGTTTTTCTAGTACCATCAAAATCAGAAAAGACAGCCTCATCTGGCTAAATGTCAAGAAACTAGGCCTAGAAGCAGGCAGAGCACTGATCACCCCAGATTCGATTTTCGTCATCAACCGCCTAGAGCGAACCGTCTACAAACGTGACTTCAGCTACCTAGAAAAGTTTAACCTAGAAGGTGATTTTCAGACCCTACAACAACTGCTCATCGGCAACGCACTCTTCATCAACCAAGAGTCCATCACCACCGAGAAAACAGACGAACGGATCACGCTCACTTCAAAAAACGAGCAAACAGAAGGTCAGTACATCCTCTCCCCAGAAGCCTTCCTCCTCCAAAAAATGCTTATTAACGACATAGAAAACAGTCGTGAGATGGCTTTCACCTATGATAAATACGTGGAACTAGAAGCCACCGCTCCATTCTCCAAAGAACGTCAGATTACAGCTACCAGTGATGAGACAGGCGAAATGGTCATCAACATTCTCTTCAACAAAACAGAGTTCAACAAACCGCAAACCTTCCCGTTTAGCATTTCTCCGCGGTACAACGTTCGCTGATGCCCCAGCCTACCCTCATATTATCACGCTTTCTCGAATTCGTACTCCGGCTACTCTTTCCCGCAGCGGTTATCATTGCTATTGCGGTCTTCGTCTTTCTTCTTTTTGGCAGAATCAACCTTATCAACTCATACCACCACGATTTAGGTGGCATAGAGCCAAACGTCGTCTACGGCATCCAACGAATCATTGACGGGCAGCCGTTGTATTCCAACCCAAATCAACCGCCATATGCAATAATGATGTACAGTCCACTCTACTTTCATTCTGTTGCAGTGGTAGGCAAGATCATCGGCACTAACCCAGCTATCCCAATAGAAGTATACCGGATCAGCCGAACCATGGCACTCATCTTCAGTCTTGGTTTTATTGGATTGCTTGGCTTCATTGCCATTCGACATTTCAATTTAAGCGTTTCCATTGCTATAATTCTAGGCAGTTTGATCTTTAGCTATTTACGCATCACTGACTTTGGTAGGCCCGATAGTCTATATCATCTAAACATCCTAGTTACACTAGCTTGTGGGCTTGAATATTTGCGTGATCGCAAGGCCCTATTCGGTATTTTAGGCGTTGTAATGAGCGTTATGTGTTTGTTTGCAAAGCAGAGTGGTCTTATCATTCCCGTTATTCTGTTCTTCTATCTTGCCATTTTCGATTTCAAGCGATTACTCCGTGCGCTTCCCATATTCCTAGTCAGTTTCGCTCTTTTATGGCTACTACTAAGCGGTGATTCGTACAACTTCTGGCAGAATGTCTATCAAGGAGTAAACAATGGAATATCGTGGGATTGGTTTAAACGTAAAATTTTATTTTTTTACTTACGTGAAATAGCCTTGTTTTCAGGCCTTGTCTTAGTGCTGGCAGCATTATTTATTACAAAGCATTCTAACTCCGTACATCATTTAATGGGAGTTGCTCTCTTCGGATTGTTCTTTTTTGCCTTGCTCACTGCGCTTAAGTGGGGTTCTATGCCTTCTTATTTCACGCCTTTCATAACCCTTGGGTGGTTAAGTCTAGCAGCCTATTGGTACAGCGATCACTTGAGTCTTACAACTGATATGCGCAATACTCTATTCGGTTGCATCGCCATCTGTTGCCTTGCGACAGAAGTACCACACAAATATAAGTCCTACCGTTTCGAAACCTCCAACAAGAGATACAATGCAGCAAAACAAGCAGCTGATTATCTAAAAAATGAGCTACAACTAAAGGCAGAGGAGAAGGTGCTCATTATAATCAACAATCAACACCTTATGGAACAGCATTACCTTAACAACTTTCTCTTTCACAATGCCATTCTCCCTTCCAAGGATATTTTTACCTGTTGCTCCTATACACCCAAAAAGTTTGATTATACAGATCTAGATGCTGGAATAGAGAACGGAATGGTTCAATACCTTATCAGATCAAAAGGAGATAAACACCAAAAGTTTTTCTCCTGGGATTTCGACACGTTCAAAAAAATCAAAGAACTAGACGGCTACTCCATCTGGAAACCCAAAGACTAGCCCGCCAGTAAAAGGAAGCATACCAGTAAGGGCGAATTGTATTGGCCACGGTTTTGAGGTAGTCTATCGCAACAACGTCACACTACCTTTATACGTCTCCGTCTCCCCATCAATGAACGCCACTTCCACATAGTAAACAAACACTCCACCATTCATCCGCTGCCCCTTAAACTGTCCATCCCAACCAAAAGTCGGATCATTCGGCAATACATTCTCAGTACTAAACACCTGCTCTCCCCATCGGTCGAAAATCTTGAACAATCGAATGTTGCTTACTGACGGATCACCAAAGACATATAAAAGGTCATTCACACCATCACCATTAGGAGTAAATGCATTTGGGATGAATACATCACGATTTTTATTGACAATGATTGAGATATCATCGCTTGCCTCACAGCCATTTGTATCTAGTACCATCACCTCATAGTTGATTGATTCCATTGGGAATACCCAAGGATCTGGACAATCTGTACAACTTAAGAATTCTCCATTATTCCATGTCCAGACCACAGGACCAGGATGATTCGTAGTCGCATCTAATTGAATACTATCTCCTAGTAAAATTTCAATATCTGGTCCTGCATCAACTACAATCTCAGCAGGCTCCAATACGTTCTCAATAAACTCAGTAACACAACCATTATCATCTCGAATATAAACGGTATACTGCCCAGCAGATAAGCCATTAAAAATACTATCTGTTTGGTAGTAAATACCATCCAATGAATATTCTAGGTTACCCGTTCCTCCAGTGGCTGTAACAATTGACAAACCACCATTACTTTCCCCATAACAGACAGCCCCCGTTCCTTGTAAAGAGGCTACAGTTGCAGTAGGATGCGTTAGTGTAATCGACTGAGCAGCTGAGCAGCCATTTTGGTCCGTCACTGTCACTGTATATGACCCTTGGTTCAAGGCAAACAACGTTTGTGCCGTGCTTCCAGTATTCCATTGGTAGGTGTAGCTTGGAGTTCCTCCAGTTGCCACAATGGTTACTGTACCGTCATCTCCACCAAAGCAAAGTGGATCCAACCCAGACAACACAAGGCTGATCGCAGTTGGGCCATTGGCTACCGTAAGCGATACAGGGAAGGTACAGCCATTCGAATCTGTGATCGTTACATTGACCACACCAGATTGAAGACCGTTCACTACAGGACCGCTTTGACCAGAATCCCATATGTAAGTATATGGCGCAGTACCACCTGTTCCTTGAACCGTTGCAGAGCCATCAGCTACCCCGTTACAAGACGGTGGACTCGTAGAAGCAGTACCCAAACCAAGTGCCGTTGGGCTGTTTACCGATACACTTTCTACAATGGTACAGCCATTACTGTCCGTTATCGATACCATGTGAGAACCGCCACCAAGCAAGATCGCTGGATTATTTGTTTCACCGTTATCCCATACATAAGTATAGGGAGGAATACCGCCTACGGTTGTTGCAGTAGCGGTTCCATCAAGGTTCCCAGTACACAAGGTTCCTGTAGAAGCAATTACTGCTGTCATAATGCTTGGATCTGTCAATACAGCCGAAGAAGTAGCAACACAACCATTGGCATCTGTAATCATAACGGTATAAGTACCACCAACCAAACCAGAAGCAATTGTTCCCGCACTTCCACTACTCCATAAAATCGTAAACGGACCAACACCTCCAGTAATTGAAACATCAGCAACCCCGTTATTGTCTCCAGAGCAAATCACAGGTTGTAGAACATTAGTATTCGCCGAGATTGCTGGATAGCCAGCGATTGTAAAGGTTTGCGTAATCACACAACCATTCCCATCTGTTGCAGAAACAGTATATCCACCAGCACATAAGTTGATTGCAGTCGACGTTATTTGGCCATCAGACCACAAGTAAGCATATGGCGGTGTTCCTCCTAATGCAGTATAAGTGGCACTACCATTACATTCATAGGCGCAACCTGCTATCGAAGTTGCAATAGAACCAGTCAGAGCGGTTGGCTCTGAGATAGACGTACCTGTTGTAACAATACAGCCATTGGCATCCGTCACTGTTACATTATAATTACCAGCCGTTAAGCCAAATGGATTTTGTACATTCGGAGCATTATCCCAATTAAAGGAATAAGGCTGGACACCACCATTTACCGCGAGGTTTATCGCACCATCAGCATCACCATTACAATCTAAGGAGGTGCCAAGTGCAATTGCTGTTAGGACTAGTGGCTCGGTTAATACAACACTGGAGGTGCCTGTGCAGCCTGTTGCATCTGTTACAGTCACCGTATAAGTGCCTACTGGTAAGCCAGTTGGATCTTCGACATCTGGTGCATTATCCCAATCAATTGAATATGGTGGGTTTCCGGCAAGGATAGTCAAATTAATACTCCCTGTACTATTCCCATTACACAACACATTCGTTCCAACTGCATTGGTTGAAATCGGAACATTCGCAACCACAACAGTTGCATTTCCAGTCCAAGAACATCCATTATTATCAACCACAACAACCGTGTAAACACCATCAGGAAGGTTTGAAAGATCTTCAGTCGTTGCACCATTGCTCCAGGAGTAGGTATAAGGTGCCACTCCGCCAGATAATTGCAAGTCAATATGTCCACTACAATTGCTATACGACACGGTCAATGATCCGTTTAGTGCTGTTGGTTCTGTAATCGTCACGCTACCAGTAGACTCACATCCATTACTATCTGTAACCGTATAACCATAATTTCCAATTGTCGCATTGATTAGTTGTGCAGTTAATTGGCCATTGCTCCAGTTATATGAATAAGGGCTTGTACCTCCAGTTTGACCAATCGTTGCTCCTCCATTACTTCCGCCATTGCAGCTTACGTTTGTGGTAGTAGCACTTGAAATCAATACGGTCGGTTCAGTGATTAATACTAAGGCATTCGTAGTACAACCATTGCCATCCGTCACAGAAACTGTATTCGTGCCTGCTGCTAATCCTGTTGCAGTAGATGTAATTTCCCCATTATTCCAAACATATGTGAATGGCGATGTTCCGCCTACTATTGTCACTGTCGCGCTTCCGTCACTTAAACCATTGCACGAAACATTGTTTATTACACTAACAGATACGTTCAAACTTTGAGGTTCGGTAATCATTATCGTAGCAACGGCTGTACAGTTATTTGCATCGGTTATTGTGACCAAATGTATGCCTGCATCTAGCATCGTTGCAGTGGAACCGACCTCGCCCGAATCCCATTGATAGGTATAAGGAACTGTTCCTCCTGTTGCTGATACCGTTGCTCCTCCATCGCTTAAGCCATTGCAGCTTACGTTGTTATCTAAGACCGCTGTAGCGGAAAGTATTGCTGGTTCTGTAATGGTTAATGTGGTTACTGAAGTACAGCTATTCGCATCGGTTATCGTTACACTGTGTGTGCCGGCATCTAGCATGGTGGCAGTTT
This sequence comes from uncultured Saprospiraceae bacterium, assembly GCA_937959115.1. Classification (GTDB taxonomy): domain Bacteria; phylum Bacteroidota; class Bacteroidia; order Chitinophagales; family Saprospiraceae; genus JAHDHB01. The sequence continues at coordinate 191,596 of CALGAW010000005.1, read as the reverse complement.
GACTTACCTCTCCCGAATCCCATTGATATCCGTATGGAGGAGTTCCTCCTGTTCCATTAGCGGTAGCACTACCATCGCTTAGTCCATTGCAACTTACATTATTGTTTACGCTTGTAGAAACGGTTAGGATTGAAGGTTCTGATATCGTTACCGTCGTTACTGCTGTGCAATTATTTGCATCTGTTACGGTAACACTGTGTGTGCCCACATTTAGCATCGTTGCAGACGGTGTTGTTTCCCCATTATTCCATTGATAAGTATAAGGAACTGTTCCTCCTGTTGCTGATACCGTTGCTTCTCCATCACTTAAGCCATTGCAGCTTACGCTGTTATCTAATACCGCTGCAGCGGAAAGTATTGCTGACTCTGTAATGGTAACAGTGGTTACTGAAGTGCAGTTGTTTGCATCCGTTATGGTTACGCTGTGAGTACCAGCATCAAGCATCGTTGCAGACGGAGTAGTTTCTCCATTATTCCATTGATAGGTATAAGGAACTGTTCCTCCTGTGGCTGATACCGTTGCTCCTCCATCACTTAAGCCATTGCAGCTTACATTGTTGTCTACAATTGATGAAGCTGAAAGAATCGTTGGCTCTGTGATTGTTACTGTGGCTACCGTAGTACAGTTATTTGCATCTATTACTGTGACACTATGGTTACCCGCGTCAAGCATCGTTGCAGAAGGGGTTGTTTCTCCATTATTCCATTGATAGGTATAAGGAACTGTTCCTCCTGTTGCTGATACCGTTGCTCCTCCATCGCTTAAGCCATTACAGCTTACGTTGTTATCTAAGACCGCTGTCGCGGAAAGTATTGCTGGTTCTGTAATGGTAACAGTGGTTACTGAAGTGCAGTTGTTTGCATCCGTTATGGTTACGCTGTGAGTACCCGCTTCAAGCATCGTTGCAGACGGAGTAGTTTCTCCATTATTCCATTGATAGGTATAAGGAACTGTTCCTCCTGTTGCTGATACCGTTGCTTCTCCATCACTTAAGCCATTGCAGCTTACGTTGTTGTCTACAATTGATGAAGCTGAAAGAATCGTTGGCTCTGTGATGGATACTGTTGTTACTGCAGTACAGTTGTTTGCATCTGTTACTGTGACACTATGGTTACCCGCGTCAAGCATCGTTGCAGAAGGGGTTGTTTCTCCATTATTCCATTGATAGGTATAGGGAACTGTTCCTCCTGTGGCTGATACCGTTGCTCCTCCATCACTTAAGCCATTGCATCTTACGTTGTTGTCTAATACCGCTGTAGCGGAAAGTATTGCTGGTTCTGATATGGTTATCGTCGTTACTGCTGTGCAATTATTTGCATCTGTTACGGTAACACTGTGTGTGCCCACATTTAGCATCGTTGCAGACGGTGTTGTTTCCCCATTATTCCATTGATAGGTATAAGGAACTGTTCCTCCTGTTGCTGATACCGTTGCTCCTCCATCACTTAAGCCATTGCAGCTTACGCTGTTATCTAATACCGCTGCAGCGGAAAGTATTGCTGACTCTGTAATGGCTAATGTGGTTACTGAAGTACAGCTATTCGCATCGGTTATCGTTACGCTGTGTGTACCAGCATCAAGCATCGTTGCAGACGGAGTAGTTTCTCCATTATTCCATTGATAAGAATATGGGCTGGTTCCTCCTGTTGCTGTTGCTGTTGCTCCTCCATCGCTTAAGCCATTGCAGCTTACATTATTATTTACGCTAGCAGAAACAAGAAGAACAGATGGTTCTGTAATTGTGACTGATTCCATTACAATACATCCACTAACATCGCTTACAGTAAGGGTATAGGTGCCTGCAGTAATTCCTGTTATGTTTGCAGTGGTGTTTCCATTACTCCATTCGTAGGCATATGGCTCATGCCCATTGCTCACTGTGGCTGATGCACTTCCGTTATTTAATCCATTGCAAAGAAGATCAACAGAATTAATGAGAACTTGTGGATCAGAAACATAGATTGTTACTGAATCAGAATAATTACAAATCGGAGCAAAATAAATATCATCAATCGCAAAATCATTTCCTCCACTAACTAAGGATAGTTCTTGGATACAAATTGTGGCGATCGTATTTGTACCTGAATTCCAAGTTTCGTTAAATTGAGTCCAATCACAAGTAGTGGCTGGAGGACTAAAATTGACACCTAATTGTTGATTATTAATTGAAAATTGGAGTTCTGGAGGGTTTGATGTATATACGGATGTTACCCAAGCAGAAAAGTCATAATCTGTATTCATTAAAACAGGTACATCTTGGCACCATAAATTCGTGTTCGCAGTCGTTGATCCGTTTAAGACCATTTGATTTCCCGTTCCAGTCGTATGATCGTTACATGGAGCAAAACCACCATGAACAGAACTTGGATCTGTTGTGATGCTATACATACTTGCTCCTAATGGATTTCCTGGTACTGGTCCTTGTACATAGGCTGTGGTGAATCCCATGTCTCCATCTTCAAAATCACCGTTTAGAATCAAATTACCTCCATTATTAGTAATATCAACATAATAAGTTGTTGTCATTGTTGGACTAGCAGTTGGGTTTGATATTGTTGGATCACTGAGCCCTGTAGTAGGTGTCCAGCTGTACGATAACGCTCCAGTAGTCGTTTGTAAACTGCTAGATTGTCCAGAACATATAGAGTCTGGTGTAGCAGTTGTTGCAACAATGAACGGAGGCTCTATTGTTGCAGAAGTTGTAGATTGACACCCATTTATATCCGTAACAGTTACTGTATAGGTGCCAACAGGAACACCATTTATAGTTTGACTTGACTGCCCATCACTCCACAAATAGGTATAAGGAGTAGTGCCACCTGAGGCCACAACAATAATGTTTCCACTTGTTTGAACAAGGCAGTTAAAATTAATAATGGTAGCCGAACTTATCAATAATTCAGGTTGGAGCACGTTTACTGAAGCCGTTTCCGTACAACCGTTACCATCTGTTACAGTTGCGGAGTAGGTCCCATTTGCCAAATTGGTAATCGAAGTAGTTGTAGCACCGTTGCTCCATTGATAATTGTAGGGAATTGTTCCCCCAGAGGCGGAAATAGTTGCACCACCATCGCTTAATCCGTTGCATGCATTGTTGTCTAGGGCGGCAGAAACGTTTAAGCTTGAAGGTTCTGTTATAACAACACCCGTCACTTCTTTACAATTGTTAGCATCTGTTACGGTGACTGGATATGCTCCTGCACACAAACCTGTGGCTGTTGGACCGTTATGACCCGAACCCCATTGATAGGTATAAGGCATTAAACCACCGGTAGCTGCTACAGTACCTGCTCCATCACATCCACCATTACAAGTAACATGATTATCAACTCCAATAAATGAAACGCCAAATGTATTCGAACTACCAATGTTTACGTTACCTGTTTCAGAACAACCATTGGAATCCGTTACCGTAAGGTTATAAATTCCAGCACATAAACCCGTCAGGTCTTGCGTTGTTGCGCTATTAGACCATTGATAAATGTAAGGCAATAAGCCACCACTTACAGTTGCGTCTGCTGTTCCAATACAAGCAGTACAGCTTGTATTGACACCAGTAATTCCAAGAGAAAGAGGTGTTGTCCCTGTTATATTCACTGCAGCGGTTGCTAAACAGGAATTACCATCGGTAATTGTAACGCTATAGCCACCACCAATTAGGTTGGTAATGGATGCTGTTGTTGCACCATTGTTCCATTGATAAGTATAAGGAATCGTACCTCCCGTTACTGTTGCGGTGGCTCCTCCATCACTTACTCCACTGCAGCTGACGTTGCTATCGACTGTTGTATTAACAGACAGGAGATCGGGTTCGGTTATCTGAATGCTACCTGTCATTGTACAAGCACTAGCATCTGTTATCGTGATTGAGTGTGTTCCAGCCCCTAGATTCGTTACAGTTGGTGTGGTTGTCCCATTACTCCATTCATAGGAATGCGGTGGTGTTCCTCCGTTAACCGTTGCGGTGGCGCCTCCATCCGACAAGCTATTACAGGAGACATTGCCATCAAGGGTAACACTGATCGCAATTGCTGCAGGTTGTGTTATGAGTATGCCAGTTACTTCTTTACAGCCATTTACGTCGGTTACGGTTACAGGGTAAGCGCCTGCACAGAGTCCAGTCACAACAGAAGTAGTTGCTCCGTTGCCCCATTGATACATGTAGGGTGTTTGACCACCAGTTGCCGTTACGGTTCCTCCACCATTACAGGCACCGTTACAGGTTACTTGGGCGTCTACTCCAATGAAGGAGACTCCGAAGGTATTGGTGCTTTGAATGAGTACACTTGTGGTATTCCCACAACCATTTGCATCTGTCACTGTTACTGTATAGGTGGCTTCGCATAGACCTGAGACATCCTCTGTCGTTGCACCGTTAGACCAATCATAGGTGAAGGGGGCGGTTCCTCCAGTAACGCTTAAATCTCCGAGCCCGATACAAGCAGAACAGCTTGTATTTGTCGGTGTAACCGAAATTGTAGGATTATCATTCACGATAAGTGTAACAATATTTAAAGAATCACAAAAGCCTGGAATGGCGATCGTGTCAATATAATCACCTGGAATGGACTCAGAATTGCCATGGATAATAACAGATTCTCCAGTGCAAATAGAAACGGTATCTCTGGCCACGTCTGCACTATTTAACACCGTAATGCCAATACTATCAAACACTGAGCAGTTATTGCTATCAAAGGCGGTTACTACATAAACTGTATCAACTGTTGCTGTGATGGTAACTGTTGGACATGTAGGACAGTCAACCCCAATCGTTGGTAGCCAACTATAACTTGTATATCCACTAGGGACAGAAACGGTAATCGTTTCGCCTGCACATAAGACGGCATCTACTAGTCCATTTAGATCACCATTGGCCATTGTAATGGTGATTTCATCCGTCTGAACATTCCCACAAGCATCACTAACCGTTACAGAATAAGTGCCTGCTGTAAATGCGGTATACGTTTGCGTCATAATACCATCTTGCCATTCGTAAGTTTGAAAGCCGGCCCCTGCATCTAGTGGGAAGACACCACTTTGGCAAATGGTCAAGTCTGGACCTAGATTAAGTGTTGGAGTACTAAAATTAACCGTAATATGATCTAGGTTATTGGTATAATCACACTCTAAAATGCTTGTCACTGGAAAATCTACACTTAAGTCATACGGGCGTGGTTGTGAAGCATTGTCATTTATAGTCGCACAGAAGAAAGTAAGGCCTGGGTTTGGAATATTTAGTGTTATCTGTCTACAGCTGTCTGGCTGAACAGCAACGCCTATTTGCTGGGTACTGATGGGTGCCGCAGCAGTTATGGTTGGATCTGTTGGGTAAAAGGTAATCGGTGTAGAGTCCGGAAGCGGTCGATATCCACTATTACAAATCGTGAAAATAGCATTAAGTGTTGTTCCCATACAATCAGCTGAATCAATTGATATTGTAGCATCAGCTACTGGTAAATAGGGATCGAAATTTTCATCTAGGTCTGGGACTTGTGCTAGGTAATTGTTGTAAGGATAAAGTCCACTTCCAGCAGGAAATTCAAGGTGGTGCTGCTGTTGTTGAGCAGGAACAGTAAGGTCTTCGTTTATATTTAAGCCAAAGTAGCCAAATTGATTCCAACACGATCTAGATGGCAACCAAGGATCAGCAATCGTCAAATCAGATTCAAGGACTTGGAGCCGAGCAGAATAATCAACGCCTTGGACTACTTTCCCAGTAAAAATAATTTCAGATTCATTATCATTATCAACATCTGCTACGATAGGATATTCATCATATGTTCTAGAAAAGGCGTCAAAAGTATACCAGTTTCTTTGGAGATCAACGCCAACAGGGAAAGGGGCTGGGCCACCATACAAGATTCTTAAATCTGTTTCGTCTCGGTAGACAATTTCATAAATCTTATCTCCGTTAAAGTCGAATACTGTTGCACCCGTTACACCTGAATTGTCTGCGGTAGACAGTATCCACCATGCTTTTGTTGTTGGGTTGACGACTGCAGCATTCAAATTGAAACAATGTAATTGGGCTTTAGCGCAGATAATAATCTCAGGATAATCGTTTGCAAAACCATTCGCAGAGTCATCGTATACATTGGCAACGGTCATAATCCCAGCAGAGGTTGTTGTTCCAATTGAAAATTCCTCAATAAGACCATTTTTATCATACACATAAATCATGTGATTCCCAGCAATATAAGTTGCGACGGCAATATCAAGATTTCCATCCAGGTTTAAATCAGCAGCGACAGTATAACCATCTTGATATTTAGAATCACCTGTCATGACTCTCAAGTCTCTTTGAATCTTCATCTCAATTGGGTCACCGTCGTTTGGATCCAGATCAACGGAATAAATATGATATCCACCGACGAGCTCTAGCCCAGCACAATCAGGATCTCCGCCACAATCTGCTACAGAAAGAATATCTACCGCGACAGGGTTTGACGGATCATCTGTTGTAAATCCGCCTCCAGTAAAGACACCTCCAGCTCCAGTACCACTTACCACATTGTTAAGCGTGACGGGGCCAGAAAAGTCAAATTTGAATATCTTATTTGTGGAGTAAATTTCAGAGATACCATCACTGTCGAAATCAGCAAACGACAGTCTGTTATCAGCATGTTGGACCAAGCCATTTGAAGTAGCCATCAAGGTCATTGGTGGTGTATTTCCTTGTACAAAATTGGAAAATACTCGAATTCTTCTATCAGACCCGACGATTGCCAACTCACCTATTTGATCTGCATTGACATCTGCTAAGCCTACATTTGTTGCAGGATAGGCCACAAAATTACCTGGTGCCAAGACATCAGGGTTTGCAAAATTGGATCCATCTCCTTGAAAGAGTAGGATTTCGTTTGTCCCATTCGTGATAATCGCAATTTCAGGCATACTATCTACTTGAGGATTTAGATTTCCAACCATAGGAACACCAATAGCACTTGCTAAATCTACTGTACTTCTCCAAGCAAGCCTAGCCGCAAAGTTGGTTGGCAATACTGAAATGGAACAATCACTTTCGTTACAAACACAGTTTGGATCAAAGCAATCGATATACCCATCTCCGTCATCGTCAATTCCATTTTCGCAATCTTCTTGTGTATTGACTGAAATATAGATGAGTGTAGTATCAGCGCAAGCTATTCCATTTGCCACTAGCAAAACAGGAATATTCCCTGGCGTATTAAATGGATGTGTATAATTTATTCCAGTAGAAACACTCGTGTTATTAACGATCCATTCGTAGGAGATTGCTCCAATTGAATTATTTGTAAAGGTAACCGAGTTTCCTACGAAAATTGAAGTTGCAGATGGTGTAAAGGCTGCTTGGGCAGTACACGTCACCTCGACTTCCATTTCAAACGTTTCGAAGCATAATGGGTCTGCTGAAGTCACATTCAGGGTAATGGTATAGGTTCCTACATTTGGGAAGGTATAATTACTGTTTAGCGTAGCAGCAAAAGGCACTCCATCAATTAACCATTCATAAATTGTCCCACCAGTTGAGGTGTTGGTGAATACTACGTTTGTATTAATTGTTACTGGGTTACCACTAGCGATGAACGATGCGGCATATGGTGTAGAACAGATTGGATCACAAAAGTTATTGGCCAATAAGCTAGAACGGACGGTGTTGACAAACCCAAGCATCCGATCAGCTTGACCTTGAGAAAAAGCGCTGTAACAGTTCCGATCACCATAATCCATGTAATTGATAATCATGTCATCCTGATCACCGAGGCCTCCGTTTACGATTGGTCTAAATGGATTATTAATAGAAAGATCGTCGTCATCTGTTGCACAGGTGTTGGGTGGGCTAGTGCAAAGTGAGACGGCAGTGGATTGGTCAGGTGGCGTATCACAAACTCGATCTCCTTGTGTCGTACAATTGTTATTTGCACATCCACCTTCAAACGTATGGTATAGACCGAGGTAGTGGCCAAGTTCGTGTGCTGTAATTGCTGAATTCGGTTTGGTGGAACCAAAGAATCGGGCCTCCACCACACAACCATCAACTGGGCTACCGTGAGCTCCTGGAAAAGTAGCATAGCCCGCGACACCGCAGCCGACTGCATTACTACAAATTTCATTGACTAGCCAAATATTTACATAATCGAATGAACTCCAGAAACTTAATGCTTTGACTGCAGCATTTTGGGTTTCCATTGTGAAGTCTGTCAAAGGGGAAACCACTCTATTGATCCCAGTACTTGGTGCTCCAGAAGGGTCTGTGTTTGCTAGGCAAAACTGTATGTATGAATTTACTCCTGTTCCTTGATCGTAGTAGTTTAAATTGGCGAATGCTTCGTTCAAATCATCAATTCCCTGCTGAACCATTGCATCAGAGATGTTCTCGGGTCCATTCTGATGAATAATATGCACGGCAACGGGAAGGAAAACGTATGGAGGCTTTTTGCTGCTGTTGCTCGGGTTGTTCTTTAGATATTTTTGAACCTGTTGTTCAATAGCTTTGTATTTTGCGGGGACTGAGTTACCATTTAATTCTCTCTTGAGCATTGGATCAAACCCACAATACTCCGTTCCATTTCCTTCCAGAGCAGTCGCGTTTAGGCCAATTATTGGGTTAGAATTAGTTTTTGAAATAGAAATTCCCGCATAAAGCAACAGCGAGGAAATCATGAATATAAATACTCCACTTTTCATAACTACTGGTTTGATTGTAATCGAACCCAAGGTCAATTGTTGACTAAAATGGTAAACGTAAATTAATGTATAGGTAGATGGAATGTGCTCTTACCAAACAGATGCTCTCCTACAATTAATTCAAGTTGCTGTTTGTGAATCGATTATTAATAAACAGCTAAAATAAGTCTTACGAATTGAACTTAGATTTTTTCAATGACTAAAGGTTCCAGTATGTTAACTAGCGATTATTCCCATTAAAATAGAGCTCAAGAACCATTTTTAACAGAAAAGTTTATTGTTTACGACTTCATAGCATGAATTACTAATAAAGTTACCGAAATAATGTGAAATCTCCTTTATTTATAAGGATAATCTAAAATTTGACACACTAGAGCTTCAAGAAAGATAAAGACAAGGCGAAATCTCTTATCTAATTTCACATTTTAACAATCGTTGTTCTCCTATAAATCCTTCGTACTTATCTCCAATCGTGATTGGGCCAACTCCAGCTGGCGTTCCTGTGAAAATCAGATCACCGATATGAAGTTTAAAGTATTTAGAAACATAGGAAAGTAAGTGTGCGAAAGGAAAGATTAGGTCCTTGGTATTTCCGTTTTGAACCGCCTCGCCGTTTTTAGTAAGATGAAAATCGATCCCCTCAGGGTCAAAGCCATCCATTGGAATAAATTCACCGATAACAGCGGAAAAGTCAAACGCTTTTGCCATTTCCCAGGGGTGTCCCTTTTTCTTTAATTCGCTTTGAATGTCCCTTGCTGTCATATCAAGGCCAAGCGTAATTTGATTATAATACTTGTGGGCAAATTGTTCTTCGATATGACGGCCATTCTTGCATATTTTCAATACAACTTCTGCCTCGTAATGTATGTTCTCAGAAAATTCTGGATAATAGAATGGTCTGCCCTTTCTAAGGATTGCGGTGTCCGGCTTCATAAAAACCAACGGTTTATCTGGTACCAGGTTGTTTAGTTCCTTGGCGTGGTCGCTGTAATTTCGGCCGATGCAGATGATTTTCATACAACTATTTTAATGTTCTAAGGATTCATATAAATCAAGGTTTGATAAAATACACTTTTCCCTTATTTTTGAGATCTCCTGGGCTACTTACTGCTTTATTGTTTCCTTGCAATGCACTTTCAGTGCCATGCAAATCCCAACTGTTCGGATCAGGACATTAGTATTTTAAATTTCCCAAACCAGTTAACTGTCTGACATCTTTCAGTGTTTGCTTAGCTCGTACTCTTATTTCAGCTGATGATTGCTGAATCTGGTACTTGACATTCTTCTTATCTGCCATGAGTTCTGCTTTGCGTGCAACGAAACCAGCGGACAGTTCTGCCAATGCTTCTCCTACAGTGCCTTTCAGATCACCGTAAGACAGGTTCCCTTCATTGTATTTAGTTTCAAGATCTTTGTGTGCATTTAGCTTACCACAAGCTTTTAAGAGTTCGAACAAGTTCTCGACACCTGCGGACTTTTCGCGTATTCCATTGGCATCAACAGACATTGTGGAAGCACCAGCATCAGTAACAGCAGAACGGACTTGTTTGAGAATTCTCTTTTGCTCCTCAAATACATTAATGTAATGTTTGTCTCCTGCGCTTTTGCTCATTTTGCGTGTTGGGTCAGCCGTAGACATGATTTTCGGAGTTTCTGTGTGCAGCGTTTCGGGCAGAACGAAATACTCCTTTCCTACTTGAGTGTTGAACCGATTTGCAATGCTTCGGCATAATTCGAGGTGCTGATCTTGGTCTTTTCCAACGGGGACGAAATCCGCGTGATACAAAAGGATATCAGCTGCCTGCAATACGGGATAATCGAACAAGCCTGTTGAAATAAATGTGTCTTTCGTTGTTTCTTTTGCCTGATTAGACTTGTCCTTGAATTGCGTCATACGCTGCAGTTGCCCGTAGGAACTAAAACAGTTAAAAATCCAACAAAGCTCAACGTGTTCTGGTATCAGCGATTGGATAAACAGATTTTCTGCTTTTACACCAACAGCTAAGAGGCTGAAGATGATTTCCCAAGTTGCTTGTCTGAGTTTGTCTGGTTTATAAAGAGTGGTCATGGCGTGGTAATCGACAACACCGTAGACACAATTGTATTTTTCTTGAAGGTCTACCCAGTTTTTCACAGCACCAAAATAATTACCAAAATGCATATGGCCTGTTGGCTGAATGCAGGATAAAACGCGTTTTTGTTCAGACATAATACTTATTCAACTATTGCGAGAAATGAGATTTCTATATTTACAAACTTAGGGAGATTAGCAACTTCTACGAGTTCTCTTGCTGGTGCTGTGTCATCGTTAAAGTATTCGGAATACACCGCATTGATTCGGCTGTACATATTCATATCAGCAACAAAAACGGAACACTTCAGAATGTTTTCATAAGTAATTCCTGCTTGCTTAAGCACAGCACCGATATTCTTCATGACTTGGTGCGTTTCTGCTTCGATGGAATCTTGAACCAATTCTCCTGTTGCTGGATTAATGGCTATTTGACCAGAACCGTAGAGTATGCCATTTGCTTGTGTGGCTTGGTTATATGGGCCAACGGGAGATGGTGCATCGCTCGTGTTTACTATTTTTTTCATGGTGTTGTGTAAATTTGCGGCTAAAATACAATTTAATCGAATAAGTTGTGTTTTAACGAAGGTTTAAAAAGCTTTAAGGTCGCATTAACGATTGTTGAATTAATTATTTCTATTTTTGCCCGACAAAATTCTATTATGTATCCTGATTTATCATACATCATGCACGCTCTCATTGGAACCGCACAGGGCAATGCATTTAGCATCGTAAAAACGTTTGGCTTCTTCCTAGCATTGGTTTTTGTGGTCTCTGGTTATTTCTTCAACAAGGAGTTGAAGCGGAAAGAAGAAGAAGGCCTTTTGACTGGGACTGAAGAAGAAGAGTTAATTGGTGCTCCGGCTCCAATATCCGCCTTAATTATAAATGGGCTTGTTGGCCTTTTAATCGGGGCGAAAATCCCGTATATCATTGCCAACTTTGACGAGTTTAAATTGGATGGTGCATCCGTTTTGTTTTCAAGTAAAGGAAACATTCTAACGGGTCTGCTTGGGGCGATTGCTTTGGCTGGTTATACTTATTATGATTTTAATAAGCGTAAACTAGATAACCCAAAGATTGTAAAGAAGACGATCATGCCACATGAGCGATCCCTCGACTTGGTGATCATGGCTGCGGTTTCAGGGATTATTGGTGCTAAGGTTTTTGCTATTATTGATGATTTTGATCAATTTTTGCTAGATCCGTTCGGCACCTTCTTTTCTGGTAGTGGCATGGCGATTTATGGCGGATTGATTGGAGCGTTTTTCTTCATGTTCTTCTACTGTAAATCAAAAAAATTAAAAGCGATTCATTTGATGGATGCAGCCGCTCCTGTGCTACTATTGGGCTATGCAATTGGTCGACTAGGTTGCCACTTTTCTGGAGATGGAGACTGGGGGATTGTAAGTGATTTTGCTGCTCGCCCAGGTTGGTTGGCTGCTTTCCCTGATTGGCTTTGGGGGTTTGATTATCCAAATAATGTAAACAATGATGGTGTTCCTATTGAAGGATGTACTGGTCATTATTGTCATAAACTACCTGCTCCTGTTTATCCTACTTCAGTTTATGAGGCGATTTATGGGGTAACTGCCTTCTTAATATTCTGGGGGATTCGGAAAAAAGTAAAGATCGTTGGCTTCCTGTTTTTCATGTATTTATTACTGAATGGTATCGAGCGGTATTTGATTGAAATCGTACGAGTGAATGATGTTGGAGAATACTTTTTTGGAATTCCCATGACACAAGCACAAGGTATTGCAATGATTTTTGTATTCTGCGGCATTTTGGGAATGTTAGTGCTCTGGTGGCGGCATAAATCTGGTAAGCCTATTCTTTTTTAAATTAAAATTCATTGATCGACCTTAACAAAGTAGTTGCTTATTACCATGATTGTTATCAAGCGGATCTAAGAAGTGCTAATCTGCTTAACTTTTTTGGTTCGAAGGTGCAACATAACTACTTGCTAGACTCCTTTGAGCTCTTGTCAGGCAAGCTCGATCTTTTTCCAGTCGATTCTGTTTGGGGTGAGGAAGTTTCCCGTCATATGCTGGCGTATTCGAAAGTGGAATCCTTGTATTGTGGAGCATTGTTCATGAAGGGGAAGGTCAAAATGCTTGGAAAACCACGACAAGTAATTGCTCCAATTTACTTGTACCCTGCAGAGATCATTCATCAAAAAGAAGTTTATTTTATAAAAATCAATCGAAACAATCCTGTCATTAATCCTGGGATATTATCTCTTATAAACCAAGGCGTAACGGGGGAAAAAGCGATGAGTTACGATGTGTTGGCAGCGGCAATGCCAAAGGGTGTATTAGATTTTTCTTCTTTATTAGAAATCGAATCTTTTTTTGAATCGAAATGCCCACATTTATCTATTGACCAATTAACAGACCAGTCAAGCATTTCAACGATTGAATCTTTAAAATCTCCTGTAAAAAAGGAACAGAAATTTGGCCTCGTTGCGGCAATAGGCGTTGGTACAATAAAAAAACCAAAGGGTTCAAGGGGAATTTTGACCGATTTAAAAGCAATGAGCCTTCAGCAGAAATTCTCTCCAGTTGTCAATGCTCTATTTGGTCAATCTGACACTGGTCTTCCTGAGAAGAATACCAAGCCTGTGATGCTGCCTGTAACCCTTAGCGAGGGTCAGCTAAACATATTTGATGGCATATTAAAGTTTCCAGTTTCCTTGGTGATCGGACCGCCTGGGACGGGAAAATCTTACACGATTGCTGCACTTGCGGTAGAGTTTATGTCAAGGGGAAAAACAGTTTTGATTGCCTCGAAAAATGACCAAGCAGTAAATGTGATCGCAGAAAAAATTTCAATTGATTTCGGAATGCCGTCAATCGTTTCAAATGCTGCGAACAAATCCTTTAAAAAACTATTTATCAAGGATTTAAAAGAACTTTTGGCCGGTATATTAAAAGAAGATTATGCCCTAGACATCATAAATTTAGAAGAATCAATTGCTTCGAAAAAAGAAAAAATTCAACTCCTAAACAACAAAGTAAAAAATCGCTCAAAAAATGAGATGACAGACAGTCAGGTTGTTTGTGATGTGGATTCAGGCGTTTTCACTCCTAGTTCAAAAGCTAGAAAATTGTTAACCGTCTTGCGAATGAAGGATATGAAATTCGCTAAGAAGTATTTTCCTAAAGAACACATTGAGCGAGATTTGCCGCTAGAACCTCCGTTGTGGAAGATCCTTTTTGAAATCGAGCAATTAAGTGTCAAAGAAAAGGAAGAAATCAGACATTGCATCCAGCTAAAGTATCATCAACATATTAAAGCAGCACTTTACAAAAGTAGAAAAACCCTAAGGACATTTTTGCAGGCGATTTCTTCTAATCACTGGCGTATAAAAGAAGAAAAATTTAATGCTGTCAATTTTGCAGAAATCCTGAATGCCTTCCCAGTGTGGACCGTCAATAGTAACGAGATTTTTGACCTCCTTCCGCTTGATCCCGGACTGTTTGATCTTGTGATTATTGATGAAGCGACTCAGTGCGATATTGCTAGTGTGTTGCCCTTACTGCAACGAGGCAAAAAGGCAGTCATTGTCGGTGACCCAAAACAGTTACGTCATCTGTCGTTTCTGTCTACCAAGCATCAACGCAATCTTGTTTCAGAACATCAGTTAGACGGACTAGACAACATGTTCCTCAACTATCGTGAAAACAGTATCCTAGATTTGGCGATGCATGCAATTGACGACCAACAACAAATACAGTTTTTGAATGAGCACTTTCGCAGTATGCCAGATATCATTCGCTTTAGTAACCAACGGTTTTATAGTGACAAGTTGACGATCATGCGTGCAACGCCTACGAACCAAGAAACAAAAAGTGTTTTTCATACAATTGTTGAGGGTCAACGCCATAAGCATGGCTATAATACACAGGAAGCAAAGGCAATTATTCAGAACATCAAAGCAATTATTAATGAAGAGGCAAGCCTAAAAGCTAGTGTTTGTAAAACAATTGGCATTTTATCACCTTTCAGAAAGCAAGTAGACTTTATTCGAGAAGAGTTGACGAAGGAGCTTTCGGCAGAAGAACAAAAACGGCATCGCGTGCTTGTGGGTACAGCCTTTAGTTTTCAAGGAGAAGAGCGAGATATCATGTTCCTGTCGTTTGCGTTGGATAACGATTCGCATCCGTCTGCCTACCACTTTCTAAATCGTGAGGATGTATTTAATGTAAGCATCACTCGTGCCCGTCATGTGCAGAACGTGTTTACTTCTTTTGATAAGCAGCAGTTTTCATTTTCCTGTTTATTGTTCGATTATATGGATAGTATTTCAACTAGCACAACACAAGCAATCGTCAAGCGCAAGCCTGAGGCGGATGAGTTTTTAAGAGAAGTCAAGGAAGTATTGGAATCTTTAGGCATGAAGCAAATCTTTGAGAACTATACCATTGCTGGTATTTCTGTTGATCTTGTTGTTGTAAATGGGCAGAATAAAACACTAGGGATTGACTTGGTTGGTTTTCCTGGGCCTTATTCTGCAGCGTTGCCTCAGGAGAAATGGCAAATTTTGGAGCGTGTGGGTATTCAGGTCTTCTTTTTGCCTTATATTCGATGGTATTTTAAGAAGGAGGAGTGCTTGGAAGCATTGACTACTTTTTTAGGTGTTGACTCTGAATAGTTCCTTTATCAAAAAGGTTAAAGAACTAAAACAAATTCCAACGAAAATTTTTATTTGAAAATGCTACCTTTGCATAAAAAATAGTAATCACCTATGGCGGATATTCAAAAGCTCAAAAAAATTGCCTCTCAAGTAAGGCGTGACATCGTTAGAATGGTGCATGCCTGTCAGAGTGGACACCCAGGAGGATCACTCGGCTGTACAGAGTTTATAATAGCTCTGTATTTCGAAATTATGAAACATGACAAATCCTTCAATATGGATGGGAAAGGTGAAGATATGTTCTTCCTTTCTAATGGTCATATCTCTCCAGTCTGGTATTCCGTACTTGCGAGAAGTGGCTATTTTGATGTCGCTGAACTAGCAACATTCCGTCAGATAGACTCTAGGCTACAAGGACACCCCGCAACCCATGAAGGCCTACCTGGCATCCGAGTCGCCTCTGGTTCTCTCGGGCAAGGAATGTCTGTAGCAATTGGAGTCGCCCTTTCCAAAAAACTTAACGGTGATGACAAAACGGTCTACGTGCTCACTGGCGACGGTGAACTACAAGAAGGACAGGTATGGGAAGCTGCCATGTTTGCTCCACACCACAAAGTAGACAACCTTATCGTAACAGTTGACTACAACCGCCAACAAATTGATGGACCTACAAGCAAAGTAATGTCACTTGGAGACTTACCTGCAAAATGGGAGTCCTTCGGCTGGGATGTCATGGTTCTTGAAAAAGGCAACGACATGGAAGCTGTAATCAATGGCCTGAAAGAAGCGAAGAGCCGCCTAGGCAAAGGAAAGCCAGTTGTGATCCTAATGAAAACCGAAATGGGTTTTGGTGTAGATTACATGGTCGGCACGCATAAATGGCATGGAAAAGCACCCAATGATGAGTTGCTTGCAAAAGCACTAGAACAATTGGAAGAAACATTAGGAGACTACTAAAAAAGAAAGAAATGTTAGATCAAATCATAGATACAGGAAAAAAGTCAACAAGAGATGGATTCGGAGCAGGATTGCACGAATTGGGCAAAAAAAACCCGAATGTCGTAGCCTTATGTGCAGACTTGGTAGGTTCGCTAAAAATGCAGCCATTTATTGATGAGTTTCCAGATCGTTTTTTCCAAGTTGGAATTGCGGAAGCAAATATGATGGGCATTGCTGCTGGTCTTGCTACTGGTGGGAAAATTCCGTTTACAGGGACGTTCGCGAACTTCTCTACTGGTAGAGTATATGATCAGATTCGTCAATCCATTGCTTATTCCCATAAAAATGTTAAGATTTGTGCTTCGCATGCTGGTGTAACACTAGGTGAAGACGGAGCTACTCATCAAATCTTAGAAGATGTAGGCATGATGCGGATGCTTCCTGGCTTTACTGTGATTAATCCTTGTGACTACAATCAGACCAAGGCAGCCACAATAGCAATTGCAGACCATCACGGACCTGTTTATTTGCGTTTTGGAAGACCTAGTTGGCCTAACTTTACCCCTGCAGATCAAAAATTTGAGATTGGCAAGGCATTGACCTTAGCTGAAGGCACTGATGTTTCTGTTTTTGCAACTGGGCATATGGTCTGGAAGGCAGTAGAGGCGGCCAGAGAGCTTGCAAAAGAAGGCATTAGCGTAGAACTGATCAACATACACACCATCAAACCATTTGATGAGGAAGCAGTACTTAAGTCTGTCCGTAAAACAGGCTGCGCGGTCACTGCAGAAGAACACCAGATGAACGGTGGACTAGGAGACAGTGTAGCCCAATTGCTAGGACGAAAGCTTCCTGTACCAATGGACTATGTGGCTGTAAACGATTCTTTTGGAGAAAGTGGTAAACCAGTGGATCTGATGAAGAAATATGGCTTAGACACGAGTGATATTGTGGAGAAAGTTCGCAATGTAATTAAGCGTAAATAAAAAATTTAATTTTTCTCCTTCCTTGCGCCTAGGAAGTAACTAAAAGACTAAATAAATAAGAATCGGTAGGAGATTAATGAATTCATAGATTCTACATATGCCCAATGAGGTATAAGTAAAGCGTTGCAAAAGGAATTACGAAGATAAACGCATCAAACCGATCTAGAAAACCGCCATGGCCTGGCAAGATTGCTCCAGTATCTTTTATTCCAAGACTCCGTTTGAACATAGATTCTACGAGATCTCCAAGCGGACCAAAAATAGCGATCACAAGTCCCATTCCTAACCAATCAACCAAACTTAAGCCTAAATTAGAAAATACGAGGGAACACAGCCCAGCAGCTATCACTGATCCGACTCCACCGCTAATGGTTCCTTCCCATGTTTTCTTGGGAGATATTCTAGGAAAAAACTTATTCTTGCCGATGCGTGAACCTGCCATGTAAGCAGTGGTATCATTTGCCCATACTAAGATCAGCATACCAAAAACCAATGCAGGCCGAAATCCGTTGTGACCAATTCCTACAAAACTCAAGAGTATAAAAGGGACGATGATATACAGAAGTCCAAGTGCTAGCATTGCTATATTAGTAAACGGTGCTTCCGTTTTGGTGAACAATTCATAAATAAAAAATAGAAAAAACAGCACAGGCATTAAAAACAACATTGGTATAATGTTTTCTATGATGGACAGATCCTGCAATAAAAAATAGTCCACAGCAACCAATGGAAGAATGGACAAAACGATCCCGCTAAACATTCTAAATTGCTTCTGACTGGCGTTTTCATCTTTTTGGGCATGGGTAAATAACTCTTTCAGACAAAAAACACTGATCACAACAAATAAGATAGCGAAGGAATAGCGATGGGCGAAAATACACCCAATGACAACTGTGGCAAAACTTAATCCGGTAATAGCCCTTGTTTTAAAACTCATTCTGTAGGTATTATAGGTTCAACCCCTTCACCACTAAGGAGTCGGGTTTCGTAAATGGATTGTTCTTCTTTGCTAGATTTATAGACATAATAACACAACCCCATCAATAAGACCAGTGCAACAACACTTGAGCCACTTGGCAAATAGTCTAGACTATCTGGATTAATGTCAATCCCTCTTTTTTGACTGTAATAAGCACCCACAACTTGAAGGCCGTTATAAAAGAAATGAGCAATCACTGGGATCCACAAACTAGCTGACCAGTACATCAAATATCCTAGCAATGCGCCTAGGAGTAGTCTAGGAAAAAAACCTGCAAACTGCATATGAAATGCGCTAAACAGAAACGCCGTTGCCCAAATCGCAAAATGTGCACTTCTAAACCGTCGACCAAATATCCGTTGTACAGTACCTCTAAACAATAATTCTTCTCCTAAAGCAGGTAAAAAAGCAATTGCAAACAGATTTAAGGCTAACATACCAACCGTGTCCGCTTTTACAAAATGTTTAATCAATTCAGTTGTACTTTCCTCCATTTCTAGAAGCGACTGAGGTAAAGGAAGTTGTTGGTTGATCCAATAAATGAGCAAGGCAACAGGAAACGAAAGGACAATAATGGCAATGCCTAGAAAAATATGCTTTAGTTTAGGAATACGATCCAAAAACAAATAGTGAAACGGCTTTGGATGTTTGATGATCGCCAGAAACAGCAGGGGTGTCAGGACAAATAAAAAGAGCTGTCCAACAATGTGCAGTATTTTGATTGCCGTAATGGTTTCTTGTGGCGTTTCAGCATTAAAATTTTTAATCGTCTCTTGTACATCTCCGATGCCAATAATTGGTGCCAAAGACTGCATTGCAGCGCCACTCATCATCATCGTAAAAAACAATGCACAAAGCAACATCAACAATTCAAAGTATGGCGTATTTCTAATGGGGTTTTCCCTTGATATCATGCGGCATCTATATTTTTCGTAAATTTACACTAAAATTAATAGTATTGTGAAATAGAATAGATAAGTTAGACGAACTTACTTAGGAATTGGATAAGTAGGTTGATTTATCTCATCTAGGCCATTCGCACAGGCAATTAAAATAAAATGGTAAAAATAGATCATCTCGAGCTAGGAGAATTCCCCTTATTACTTGCACCAATGGAAGATGTAAGTGATCCGCCTTTTCGCGCATTGTGTAAACAGCATGGAGCGGATATGATGTATACAGAGTTTATCTCAGTAGAAGGCCTGATTCGTGATGCGCATAAGAGTGTTCAGAAGCTTGACATCTATGACTATGAGCGCCCAGTCGGTATCCAGATATTTGGTGCCAACCTCGATTCTATGGAGCGTGCAGCAGAAATCGTAGAAGAAGCGAAGCCAGAAGTGCTTGATATCAACTTCGGTTGTCCAGTTAAGAAAGTAGTTTGTAAAATGGCGGGGGCTGGTATCTTACAAGACATTCCTAGAATGGTTGCGTTGACGGAAGCCATTGTCAAAAAATCAAACCTGCCTGTGACAGTGAAAACACGATTGGGTTGGGATGATAACACAAAATATATTGTAGAAGTAGCCGAACGCCTTCAAGACGTAGGGATCAAGGCATTAAGTATTCATGGACGCACCCGAAAACAGATGTACAAGGGCGAAGCAGACTGGTCACTTATCGGAAAAATTAAGGAAAATCCAAGAATGCACATCCCGATTTTTGGAAATGGAGACATCAATAGTCCTCAAAAGGCAAAATTGTATAGAGAGCGATATGGTGTAGACGGTATTATGATTGGCCGCGCAAGTATCGGCTATCCTTGGATCTTTAATGAGATCAAGCATTATTTCAAAACAGGTGAAATTTTAGCACCACCAACAATACATGAACGTGCAAACGCTGCCCGTCAGCACTTGAAACACTCCTTAGAATGGAAAGGCCCAAAGCTCGGAGTGCTGGAGATGCGTCGACACTATACTAACTATTTCAAAGGCCTACCAGGGGTCAAGGAATATCGTGCAAAGTTGGTGACGAGTATGGAACCAGAAGAACTGTATGCCGTATTGGACCAGGTTGAAGCGCGATATGCTGATTATGTACCTGTGCCTAAATAGGAACATCTTAATGTGAAAATGAATAATTATTAATTAAGGACTTAATAATTGTCGCAACAATTCTTTTTTATTCTATAGTTTCCCCTTCTTAAGCAACAATACTCTTAATTGTTTGCTTTCATATTTATATTTCCCCACTGTGTCGCCGTTTTTGCCTGTCACAAATCGAAATTTTTAAGCGTTTTGAAAGTTGGAATGGATTTAATTTGTACCCAAAAATACAAACAATCTATGAAGACTTTAGTACTTACTTTTTGCTATTTTACACTAATCCTGAATATTAGTCTAAACGGTCAATCCATTTCATGGGGACCAACAAACCCTGCAGGCATTGCAAATCAATTAACGGTTTACTCCGGTTCCACAACTAGCACGTTTGAATTTACAAACGGAGGTACAGCACTCACTGCTGGAACAATTGAAGTAGCGCTTGGGACAGGAGTCGAGTATGTTGCTGGTGGGTTTATAAGTACCACAAGTGGAAGTGCTGTGGTAACTGAGATGTCCGCAACAGGAGACAACCCTGCAATTTTCAATATTGGAGCTCTTGCATTGGGAGAAAGCGTCAAGATCACGTTTTTAAGACAAGCAACCTGTGATGCAAGGACACACAAATCTGGAGGTGGCACCTTTGAGGATGTGTGTCATGTGTTTGAAAGTGGCACTGAGGTTGGATACCTAAACAACGGGAATAGTGCATATGCTGCAAGTTATGATGTGATATATGGAAATCTCGTACTTGGAGCAGTAACTCATTCTCCTAGCTCAGCCACCTCTGTTGGAGGTCTGGTTACTCGATCACTAAATGTAACAAATGGTAGTTTTGGAGATGTCGTAGAATTTTGGTTTGAAGATGCCTTTACTCCATCAGGACTGACAACTTCTAATTTTCAATTGAATGGCGTTGCCATCCCAGCTGCGAATATTACCCAAGCAGCAGGACAAACGTTGGTTCACTTTGACGCTGCCTTAATCACAATGATTAATGGTGCAGGAGGAACCACAGGAAATGGAGATGCACTATTCGAAAAAGATGAATTTTTTACTCTTACATATGACGTAGTACCGCAAGGATGTGGGAGTAACAACACACAGCCTTCTGCCTTGAAAGTGTATTATGGAGAAGACGCTAGCACGGAATGTGCTCCCTCAGGCACAACGGCTACAAGTGTATCGATTACAAACGGAACTCCTTTAATTACAATAACCAAAGTAGATAATGATCTAGTAGACTTATGCTTAACGACTTCACATTCAATAGAAATAAAGAACAATGGCACAAGTGCTGAAGACTTTGCAGCTAACATCTATGTTTTTATGGGATTAAGAGCCAACAACGATCCGATTTCTACACTGACGAACATCCCGATGTGGGGAGGAGCATACCATGGTACAAGAAACTTCTCCAACTTTACAATAAATGGAAATCCTGTCACTTTATCTCAAATTGCAGGTACAAGGTCCACTATGGTTGATTATTTACCACCTAATTTTCTTAGTACAGACCCTGATGGAGCAGGAACAGGACTCGAAGATTTAGATGGTGATGGGTTTTACGATGATCTTGGTCCTGGAGAATCCTTTATTATTGGTTTTGAAATGACATTCACACCCAAAACGCCAGCTTGTGGAAAGGGACGTGCAGATTATATGCAGTGGGAGCATATTTCAAGTGATGTAGGTTGGCAAAACCAATGTGGCCTTGATCAGATACCACTAAGAACAGAGTTTAGTTATAAAAATATGATTCGAAATTATCAACTAGCAACATTTATGGATGGTCCTTCTGATATAAATGATGGAGATGATTTTGAGATCAAAATAAAACCACATTTGCATTCTACTGTTGGCTGTAATGGAGGAAATGGATTGACAGGATCAGATGTTACATTTACGGTGAAATGTGTACTTCCTCCTGGTGTCTCACTACAGTCGAATCCATCAATAGATCCAATCAATCAACCCTTTTCGCCTACGTTGACTCAATCAAATGATACCGTTTTTTATACGATTAGTCGGTATCATTATGAGTGGTTTACGTTACCATTAACATTGGACTGTGCCTTATGGGACGGTTCAAATCCATTGTCATTTGACTACATTACAACTTATAAATGTGGGACTTGTTTTGAACAAGATATTCATTGTGAAAATTTCCTAATTGTACCACATTGTCCATCTCCATGTGTTGGAGTTACAACAGATGATTTTAATATTGTTCGAACAACGAGAGGTTGGACAGATGCCACAATGACAACTCCTGTGGTATTAACAGAAGGAGTACATGCGACGAATGTAATGCTTCCTTATGATACCATTTCAATAGAAGCGAAAGGCCGGATAGCTGACACCATATCTGATAACTTACATTTAAGACTGACCTATACCCCTGATATTGGAGGGAATATTCTTGATTATATATCTGGAGAAATTACTTTTTATGATATTGATGGTGCTTACGGAAATACGACCTACACCTTTCCAATAACTGTTCCGCCAGTGGTTTCAGCACTTGCTGGGGGTGAATTTGAATGGTCTATAGATCTTACAAATTACATTACAATGGTAGACGCTGGATATGAAATTGGGGAAGGAATGGAATCTGATTCTTTTAAAGTAGACTTTAAAGCTGTTTACAATAGTAATCCAGGGTATGCCTATTACGCTGTCCAAAGTTTTAGAGCATACTTCTATATGTTGGATGATGTTTCTGCAGAGCGAGGATGCAATAGTTATGGAGCACCACTCTTTTATACTGGATTTGACTATCGAACCGGTGGAAATGTCATTACCTTAGAAGGGTGTAATGAAATAAACCTCAGAACCTATGGTACTTGGTACAATACGGCAGGGAGTGTTTTCCCAGATGAATATCGACCAATTGAACAAATAGATACCGTAATTGTCGGATTACCAGATGGTGTTGTTGTTAACCGAGTTGAAGCAAGTTCATATTCAAATGGAACAGCCTCTTATTATTTCGATGCAAACGACGATTTAGTGATTACTCCTAATAGTGATTATTCACCAAGACCATGGACAGGTATCACCTATCCAGGGTTTGATATTTATTTAGAAGGGGCTTGTGAGTTCGTTCCAAATACTTACAATGTACCGATTACTTATGTTAGAACCTTTTTTAACTATCATCCTGATTCTAGTCTTCACGAAGTGATAACAACGCATGATCCTACTGGATCAAAAATCACATATCTTGAACCTTCTATCAGTTTAACTCCCTTAGGACAAATACAACAAGGAGTTACCGATACCGTTTCTTGGGAGTTAGAAATTTGCAATAGTACAAGTGAGTTAGGAGTCGATTATTCTTGGGTTACATTTGACGAATCGGTTAGTGCTGGGATTTCGATTGTTAAAGCAGCTGACATTTCAACGGGTACAGAAGTACCTATTACCCCTGCTAACTTAACTGGAGGAACTTACTTGATAGAAACAGGTATGCTTTCTGGTGGAGATTGTAAAACGATAAAACTCTATGCAAC
Organism: uncultured Saprospiraceae bacterium; assembly: GCA_937959115.1. Classification (GTDB taxonomy): domain Bacteria; phylum Bacteroidota; class Bacteroidia; order Chitinophagales; family Saprospiraceae; genus JAHDHB01. Next base: position 167,754 of record CALGAW010000005.1, on the reverse strand, counting down.
CTACAATGATTGTTCTCAGGACGAAATAATAATTAATAGTGGCTGGAGTTGTAATCAGTATCCGACAACAGTAGACAGTTTACCAGATTGTTCAGCGGATGACTTTTTAAGAGTCGTTCCTCAAGATGCACAAATAGCTTCAACGATAACACCATTAGCGTCTACACCAAGTGACCCTTCTGACCCTACAGCTGGGACTCATGGATTATCTACAATAGAAATGTGTGAGCCATTTCCAATGGAATATACAATTGTAAGTTCTGGAACAGCTACCATTTACGATATTAATTTTAACATTCTAAATCCAAATTTTGGCCTAGGTTTAAATTATGTTCCGAATAGTGCAACCATTGAAGTAGAAGGTGTAGATGTACCAAATGTTCCCCGTCCTTTTGATGCAGCAGCAGAAGCCGCAATGGTAGCTGGAACCATCAATATCCCGATTGAGGACATAGACGCAACCAACTTCGGAGCAGGAAACGGATTAACGGGCGCCGGAATAAACGCGCTAAAAAATGAAATAGTCATTCGATGGTTGATGGAACCAGATTGCGATTTTATAAGTGGAGACAAGATTTCGATCAAGACATTTGGTGATTCCCCTTGTTCTGATCCTGCCATTGGAAATGGCGAACAGATTGTAAGTTCTGCCTTGAAAATTAACGGGGTTATACTACCATACAATGCTCTTTTGAACACAAGTTTCAGTCCTGACAATGTATTTACGGGCTGTGCGGACACGAAAACCGTTTCAGTAGAATCACAAGTCACTGGAGGAGTAACAGGTACGACAGATTCACTATTTGTAATCTTGCCAGCAGGCTTGGCATATGACGGTAGTCTTAACTGTACTTCAGTCAACTGTCCAACCTTTGTAGAAGTAAGGACTCAACTAGGACAAGAAGTGGTCGTTTTTCATTATCCTGGAGGGCTAGTAAACCCTATCTTTAATGTAGACTTCGATGTTACCTCGTCCCTTGCGGCGGAATGTGACACGACAGCTCTTGAAGTAAAGAGTACTGCTCAAATAGGTGGATTGGTTTGTGATAATGTTGCTTGTCCTAGTTCAAAGGTTATTACTGGGAATTCTTTGGGAAGTGCTGTAATCGATCGCCCGATATTAGACTTGGTCTTTTCTTCGGTGAATTATGATCCTAGTACACAACTTTACGAATATGTGATCAATGTTTCAAATACAGGTCCAGACACCGAAGATTCTATCGAAGTGAATCTCTATTGTCTTAATGCTGTCGGTGATGACATTGAACCCTCATATGGCATAATCAAAACCATTATGGTACCAATCATTCCTAACGGAGGTACGGAAGTACTGACGGGTACAGTCCCGAATCCTAACTGTTCTGTCTTTACAGGATTTGGCGCAGTTATCTCTCCAACTTCAAGTACTGGAGACCCTACTTGCATGTGTCCAATTGACCTCGTAGCAATAGGCGTAGATGTGTTTCCTATAGAATTAACTTCTTTTTCTGTGAAGAATGAATCTTGTGTTTCTGTTTTTAACTGGTCCTCCGCTTCTGAAACTGATTTCAAGCATTACGAACTACAAGCGAGTCCAAACAAGACAGATTTCTATACGATCGCAGTAATTGACGGAAAAGGCAGCCCATTTGAATCTAGTAATTATGAATACGAGGATAGACAAAGTTCAAATCTTGATGGAAAGATGTTTTATCGACTTAAACTTGTTGATTTGGATGGTTCATTCTCGCATTCCAAGATCATATTGTTAGACACTAAAAATTGTACTTGGAACTACGAGATAAGTATTGCACCAAATCCAGTGGAAGTTGGCAATCAATTAAACATTTCAATAAAAACTGAATTTTTTGATAATGATATACAAATAAGAGTGTTGAATACACTTGGACAAGAAGTTCTATTCGAACGGTTGGTGGAGATCAATTCTCCTAACTCGACGATTCCTCTTGAAACAAACAGACTGAGCGCTGGAACTTACTTTTTACAAATTAGTGAAGTGAATTCAAGTCTTAGAACGACACAGAAGTTTATCGTTTATTAAAAAAATTACCACGCATTTTTCTTAAAATAATTTACTCCTTTAGTATTAAATATGCTAAAGGAGTATTTTTATACGATGAATTAACGTCCCTTCCTCTACAATATTCCATTTTTCATCTAAAAAAATAAGGGTTAAGGTTGAAAACCATTAAATTTGCAAGCTAATAGAAAAAATCTTATACTTTTATGAAACAGATCATCCTATTTTTCACGACCATCCTTTTCTTATCCAGCTGTGTGAATACCAAAACAATTGTCGCACCAGCCTACGACGAAAGACAGCTAGACACTCTTGTCGTTTCAGCACCTAAGAAAATCACAAATTATGAACTTCCCGTTTACAGAGCTACCGCCGAACGGAAACATGATTTAATCCATACCAAACTTGATGTAAAGTTTGACTGGACGAAACAGCACTTACTTGGAAAGGCTAGTATTGAGCTAAAGCCTTACTTCTACGCTACTGATCAATTGGAATTGGATGCAAAGGGTTTCGATATACATGCGGTAAAAATGAATGGTAAAACACTCCAATACAAATATGATGGAGCCAAGTTAAACATTGACTTAGGTAGAACATTCACTAGAAATGATGCGTTTACGGTAGATATCGATTATACAGCAAAGCCCAACGATTTAGAAGTAGGGGGAAGCAACGCAATCGTAGCAGACAAAGGCCTATATTTTGTCAATCCGATTGGTGAAGACCCAGAAAAGCCTAAACAAATCTGGACACAAGGAGAAACAGAATCGAGCTCATGCTGGTTTCCTACCATAGATAAACCAAACGAACGTTGCACACAGGAAATGAAGATTACAGTAGCGGACAATTATAAAGTTTTGTCTAATGGAATCTTCAAGTCTTCCACTAAAAATGCAGACGGCACGAGAACAGACTACTTCGTTATGAATCAACCGCATGCCCCATACTTATTTATGATGGCTGTTGGTGAATTTGCTGTTGTTGAAGAAAAATGGAGAAACATCCCCCTTGAGTATTGGGTAGAACCAGATTATAGAGATGATGCAAAGGAAATCTTCAATCACACACCAGAAATGCTCACCTTCTATTCTGAATTACTCGGCACACCATACCCTTGGGACAAGTATTCACAAGTCATTGTTCGAGACTTCGTCTCTGGAGCAATGGAAAATACGACTGGTGTGATTTTCGGTGAATTCGTTCAAAAAAATAAAAGAGAGCTCATTGACAATCACAATGACGGAATTGTAGCACATGAAATGTTTCACCATTGGTTTGGTGATCTTGTGACCTGTGAAAGTTGGTCAAACCTCCCACTAAACGAGTCATTTGCCAACTATGGTGAATACCTTTGGTTTGAACAGAAATATGGTAAGGACGAAGCAGAGTCGCACCGCCAAAACGAAATCAAAGGCTACATGGGCCAAGCAAATAGAGGCGGAATTCATGATCTTATTGATTTTGAATATAACGACAAGGAAGACATGTTTGATGGGCACAGTTACAATAAAGGTGGCGCCATCCTTCACATGCTTAGAAACTATATTGGTGATGATGCCTTTTTCGCAACACTCAAAAAATACTTGAAAGACAACGAATTCCAGTCTGCAGAAGCACACGACCTAAGACTTGCCACTGAAGCAATTACTGGTAAAGACCTAAACTGGTTCTTCAATCAATGGTTCTTTGACAAAGGGCATCCTGCACTTGAATATTCCTACAAATACAATCCAACAACTAAAAAACTGAAATTGGATATCGCTCAAACACAAGACCCTGAAACACATGTACCGGTCTATCAGTTGCCCCTTGATGTTGATATCTATACTTCTAATGGAAAGGAACGAAAGCGTTTATGGATCGATCAACGAACACAAACGATTGAAATTCCGTTAACAGAAGCACCGAAGCTGGTAAACGTTGACCCAGAGTATGTGATTCTTGGTGATTTGAAAGATAACTCGAAATCACAAAGCGAATTGGTTTATCAGTTTTATAACGGCAAAGAATACAGAGCTCGTTTTGATGCAATTGATAAGCTAAAAGACAAGGAGACAGCGGAGTGTGCCGATATGTATCTAGCCGCTACAAAAGATCCTTTCTGGCGCATCCGCCGTGGAGCAGTCCTTAACATGAAAGGCAATCAAGGTGACTTACTCAACAAAATGAGCACTACAGATTCTGATAGCCGAGTAAGAGCTGCCGCTTTGGACAAACTAGCAGAAACTGCCAATTCCTCCTACACAAAAACGTTCTCCTCAATATTGGACAAGGATACTGAGGCCTACAGAGTCATGTCTTCCGCGCTTAAAGGATTGTATTCCGTTGATAAAGACCAAGGGCTATCTTATGCAAACAAAATGGCAGACAGCGAGAATTCCTCCATCTTATCCGCTGTTGGCTCCATCTACTCTCAAACAGGAGATGCTAAATATCTTTCCTTCTTTGAAAGTAAGTGGGACAATATCGGCGGTTTTGGAATCTTTGGATTGATGAACCAATATCTAGAAATTCTGAAAGGCTCTACTAGAAGCGAGACGGCAGAATCAATGGGTAAATTGATGACGCTCTCGACAGATCAAAACGCATCTATGTGGAAGCGATTTGCCTCTACCCAAACGCTGTTCAACTATAAGAAACACTTGAGTGAAACGTTGGATGGCCTAACTACTGGTGAAAAAATAGAAGTAGAAGGAAGAATTAATGATATTAGCAATATGATTACTACAATCAAAGCCCAAGAAACGAGTAAACGAATACAAGGGTTCTATAAAAACTTCAACTAACGTCTACTTGGACACCCACTATGAAACACGCCGTTCCTTCGTATGCAAAATACCTCTTCTTCCTCATTTTGTGGGTAGCAGTCACATTTTGTATTAAAAGCACGAAGGAACCTGATATCTGGTGGCAAGTGCGTACTGGAGAACACATCATTGAAAACGGCTCGATACCGAAAACAGATGTCTTTTCCTACTCTTATGCAGGAGAACAATGGATCAATGTAAAATGGCTAACCGAGGTGATTATGGCAGCAGTTTCCATGCTCTTTGGCCCTGAGCTGATTTATTTACTCCATGCACTTGTGTTGATTGGTATTTTCTTGCTGTTCAAGAAATTAAAGACAGTATTGGACCCGAAAGGCAATCCTTATTCCTTTGCTTTTTTATTCGCCTGCACCCTCTTTCTATTCATCATTTCCTATCGAATTAACGGTAGGCCAGAGATGGTGAGTCACTTACTTACCGCCTCCTTTCTTTACATCTATTTGAATTATCTAAAGCGGCCTTCAAACCAAATTTGGGTAATCGTTCCTCTACAGTTATTATGGGCGAATATGCACGAGGCTTATGGTGTGGGAATTGTGATCTCTGGACTATTTTTAGTCACCTATTTGTTTGAAAAAATCCGCGCTCGTGCTTCCTTTAATAAACTCTATAAATTGGTTGGCGTGTTTGTCTTATCCATCCTTTCAGTGGCAATCAACCCCAATGGATTAGAACTTATTTTACATCCACTCAATATTTTTCAGCAGCTTAAACTGAACACCTTTACAACTGAATTAAGTAATATTTTGGAACTAGAATACTGGAATGTATTTTCTGTGCTCAATATTCTAACGTTTTTTATTGGTCTTTGGAAACTCTATCATTTATTTACTAAACGGAATAACAAAGGTTTCAAATTCAAGTATTTATTTTGGTTCTATCCAGTCTTGTATCTTGCCTTTTTTTACCTGAGTATTCAATCCGTTCGTAACATTCCATTTTTCCAAATTATCGCCTTTCCGGCAATCTTTCTCTTCTTCCGAGAACTTAACGTTGACTTTTTCAAAAGCACAAGTGCTTATATGGTCTTGACTGGTCTGTTATTGGTTTTGTATGTTTCAATTCCAACCAATACTTATTACAAGTTGCTCGATGAGCGAAATCAATATGGAATATACCTTCGCTCTGATCGAAATCCTCATTCTGCAGCGCAATTTTTGAAACAGTACGATCTAAAAGGCAAGTGTTTCTCTGATTACTTAAGCTCGTCCTACCTGTTGTGGGATCTACAGCCCGACTTTAAAACCTTTCTTGATTTAAGAGATTTAGATATATTCGAAGCAGGGTTTATCCGCAACAATTTACGTGTCTACAGTCAGCCAGACGCCCGTTTAGCAGATGGGGTTACGCTTTGGGATAAATTTAGGTCGCATGACAATTTCAGTTATACCGTAACCTTAAATTCTGAAGATTTTATGCCTCTAAACCGTCATTTATATAGACAGGAAGATTTCGAGTTGGTCTATGCAGATCAATTGAATTCTATTTTTGTGAATAAAACCATTCAAGAAAACCTAAAAGTCATTCAGGAAAAAGGGTCTACTAATATTGGCCAGGCGGTTTTTCAACCATTAAAACAAAAAGAAACTCCAATTTTAGGTCAGCTGTTTAACCATATCTTCTGGCCATTTTATACTGAGCCCAAAATCAACAAAAATTTGCAGGGCTATAAGCAATCTTATTTTAATTCGATAAACCAACAATAATGAAAACACCACTCGTTTCCCCAATAGACAAGAACGCAAACGAAGAGACCAAAGAGATGGCAAGGTTCTACCAAGAAACACTTGGGTTTACTCCCAACAGTCTATTCACGATGATGCACCGTCCGCGAATTGCAAGAGCCTTCCTAGAAATGAATCAATCGGTCATGGAAAACAAAGGACGAGTGACCAGTCCCCTCAAGCGATTATTGGCCTACCTCTCAAGCAAAACAGCTGGCTGTCGTTATTGCGAAGCACATGCCATCAGAGCAGCTGACCGCTACGGATCTGAACAGGACAAACTCAATAACATCTGGGAATACAAAACCTATCCCGCATTCACCGATGCTGAACGCGTGGTGTTTGACTTTGCAATCGCTGCATCCACGATACCGAATGCGGTAACCGACGAAATAGCCAACAACCTAAGAAAACATTGGGATGATGGCGAAATAGTCGAAATCCTAGGCGTAGTTGCCTTGTTTGGCTACCTTAATCGGTGGAATGACAGCATGGGAACTCAGTTGGAAACACCTGCTGCTGAAGACGGAGTCAAATACCTAGAAAAACTAGGCTGGAATGTCGGGAAACACAAGTACTAGACTACTTTTTGTTCACCTAAATACGCTATCCCTGGGCGGGAGATCTGGAGTGGATTCTTTAAAGTAAAAGGCGGCAAATCTGCCTAACGAAGATCGAATTTTTTATTTTTTAGAAATTGCAATTGACAAAGTATGTTTTACATTATGGAGGAGCACATTGATCAATTAAACCGCCCTCCATACTTCAATGCCTGCTCGATATGCGCCAAGTGATGTCTGCAATGCCAAGCATAAATTCCAATATTCTCTTTCAATTGCACCTTCCCTTCCACTTCAGGATGAATAAAACATCGCTCCAACTGTTCTGCATCCATTGATTTTAGCAAATTACACCATTTCGAATGAAGTCCCTTTAATAAAAAAAGTGAGTTACTTATATCATCCTCTACCGCATCCGGTAATTCTCCCCATTTTGCCTCATAATAAGGGCGAACAGTAGGGAGTTCCTCAGTCAGTGCTATTTTAAATCTGATAAAGCTGTTCATATGACTATCTGCACAATGATGAATGACTTGCTTTATTTTCCAACCATTTGGTCGGTATTTCCAGTTAACTTGTTCTATTGAAAGATCAGAAGTTATTGCTTCCAGTTTTTTAGGAAATTGCTCAATATCTTCAATCCATTCTTTAACATCCGTTGCTTCAATTTTATCTAGCTTGATAAAACTTCCTATTGGAAACTTAAGTTTGTTAAGATCAATTTCAATCATATTTTTTTAGTTTGAACTATAAATAAAAAAGAAGTTTTGTTTCTTGTGTTTTGCTGGATCAAAAAGCACTAAATCGTTATTATTCAACACTTTAATTTCATACTTTAGTTCCTTCATAAATTGAAAACACTTTTGACGATTTTCATTGTCCCAAAGCTCACAATAGATGATTGGGCGATCCCGAACGATCAAGTTTTTTCCACCCACCAATACAAAATATTCGAAGTTTTCAACATCAAGTTTAATTCCTTCTATTGGGTTGTCTTTTAAAAATTCAAGATCATCTAGCCGTTTAATTTTTGCACGAAATTTTTTTCCTTCGTTGAAGTCCGTTAAATCTTCATGGACAACATGACTCAATCCTTGCATATTAACATCTTGCACGACAGGCATAATCATTTCTATTTCACCATTTTCATTGCCTAGTGCAAAATCATAAAGATGTACGTTCTGGCATTTGTGATGCGCCACCACCTTTTCAAGCGTTGTGAAGTTCGGAATGACAGGCTCAAACGAATGCACAACGCCTTTTGCAACCCGCTCAGAAAGGTGCACCGTGGTGATACCAATGTTGCTCCCAATATCTAGTGCTGTAGAAGAAGGATCAAGCAAATTCAGGAAATAAAAAAAATCGCCCTCTTTCTTGTCCCCTTTGAACGTTCGGATCTTAAAATTTGCAAAAATAAATAGGTAGCGGTCAAACCCTAGTATCTTTTGCAGTATACGCTGTATGAGTTTTTTCATTTTGAAGAGTTACCGTGCAAAGATAATCGAAAATTGGTAACAGATACAACCTTGTTTTTCGACAGATGCCAATCAATCTTCCACCAAGGAAAAAATGCCATTATTGTAGGACCAAAGTACATTGTCAAACGCACTGATATCGCTATCCATATTCAAGTCTTCACCGCCATATTGACCAAACAGCCCATTGGCTTGTGACCAGAGTTGTTTATCACTACTATTGATATCAGAACTAGCTCCTGTCGTTTTTTGCATATCCCCAGCATACATTCCCCAAACACCTGGAGCGATCTCTTTTTGGCCAAATCCTCCATTCGCATTCCAGCTGTTTTGAGTGGTGAAATCATAGGAAAGCGTTCTCCCATCTGCATCAAGCATAACTGGGTTTGCGCTAATCGCTGAAATGTGGTTTCGGTGCGCCACATATACAAAACTGTTGTCTATTACAGAAGGAGCAAGCGCCACTGGAGTCACCATAGCAATCTGCCCATCAGCCTTGAGTATCCCAACACCACTAAACAACTCATCCGATTTCGCAGGGGTGCTTCTCAGACTAACCAACACCCAATCTACATCATCTGAAGTATAGTTTACGTTCGACCAGCCATCTCCTTCCAATCCTTGATAGTTCCAAGGAGCTACGTTGTAGGGTTGACCAGCAGGCGTTGGCGTAAATATAGGGTTTGAAGGTGTCTGACCTGGCAACATCCCCATTTGATGAAGCATCGCTCCGCTCATGTTTCCTATAGATGAGTCATACGCACCTTCCAACCATACCTTTAGATTCAACAAGGTAAGTTGCTGTGGTTGATAGATCTTTAATTCGCAAATTTCATTTGCGTCTAGTGCCCGATCATAAATACGTACCTCGTCTAACAATCCATCAAAAGGACGTTCACCAGCACCGATTGGCTGGTTTCCGATAGTAGCAGGGACTGAAGAGTTATTGACGATCGTTCCTCCCTTTGCTACAGAAGCAACGAGGTTACAGTCAAGGTAGATGCTCATTACACTTTGGTCGTAGGTAGCCGTTACCAGATACCAGGTGTTTGTAGCAAGAAGAGAAGGGCTAACAAGGGTTGTTGTTCCTCCATTCGTTGTTTGTAATCGGAATCGCAACCGAGTACTGTTTATTGTGCTCACCATCCAGTAGTGCTCTGTGCTGTTTACACCACTAGCTTTAGAAATAAACCTTCCTTCTACCTGATCAAAATCATCAGCCTTCATCCAAAATGAAATGGTCAAAGCATTGGGATTGACCTCTACAGGGCCAACGTCAATTCTACCAGTTGTGCCATTAAACTCTGCAGCACCATCAATCTTACCTTCTGTATTCCAGGTTACGCCGGAATTCAGTGTGCCAGGAAACTGATTGAACGCTTCGCTGGCAGTGGTTCCTGTGCCATCATCCATTTTCCAGTATGCAAGCAAGCCTGAATTGATATCTGGACCAGCTTTGGTTGTATACGTTACTTGATTCGTAAAACCTGACTGGTTCGTTGAATTGATCGAACGCACCTGATAGCTGTAGGTAGTCGCATAAACAGTAGTCAAATCTGTGTAGGAGGTAACATCTGGTGCTGTCGTAGCCAATGGAGCAAAAGCAGCACCGTTTTCAGAACGCCAGACTTCGAAGCCTGTTTCATTTGTAGAGTTGTCCGTCCAAGCTAACACCAAGGTAAGGCTGTCTGGACTAGAAATACTTAACGTGCCAGGTGAAGAGACGGGACCTGTGGAAGGATCATCCTTTGTTGTATAGTCCACCGAATTCGTATAACTGGAAGTGTGTGTTGTATTTTTGCCTCGTACTTGGTAGGAATAGGTCGTACTATAATTTGTATTGTTATCTGTATAACTGGAAACACCTGCACCAACTGTGGTATACAATGTGAACGGTCCACCATCCACAGATCGGCTTATCTCGAAGCCTGTTTCGTTGTTTGAGTTATCCTCCCAACTCAGTTTCAACACTAGGCTGTCGGTACTATTGATGGTTAATTGATCAGGCGCATTGATTGGCCCAGAATTGTTTACTGACAGTTGATTGATGTACAGACGGACTGTGCCTGTATATTTTTTCGGGCCGATTAAATCCATATCTCCATCATTGTCTATATCGGCGACCACTTCTGAATACATATGACCACCAGCATCTACTATTTGAGAGGACCAAGATCCGCCTAAACCATCCATGTTGTACCAGTTTTTTACCCCGTTAGAATTGAACGCAAAGCCTCCTGCAATATCTAGGTCCCCATCAAGGTCTAAATCCGTTAAAATCGCTTGGTGACAGTCCTCAAAGTTAGTTTCAATTGTTGTTTCTATCCAAGGCTGTGTTCTTGGGTCGATGGGACACTTAAACCAAGCCAATCGCAATGGACTTCCTTCTGCTACAGAGAACAAAACATCGTCTATTCCATCTAAATCCAAATCCGCAACGTCAATTTTCACAGAGTTATTTAATCCTGCATTCGTCTGTAGATAGTAATCAGATTCTATGTCAAACTCTTGATATGTCCCTGTTCTTGGGTTTGTAGGTGCTGCTAACCAAAATCCATTGAAAATGATATCAGGGAAGCCATCTCGGTCTAAATCTGCTACCTTTTGTCCTTCACGTCTTCTTACTGGAATAACTCGTTCAGTCCAATTATCTAATGTGTTTTGAAAGTATATTCTTACTGCTGATGTTCCTAAGTTTCTTGCAACGATATCAAGTTTACCGTCTCCATCCATATCTGCTATATCTAGGCCTTGCATATGGTAACAGTTTGTCATTCCCTGTGCTACAATGTGCGGAATCCAATCGTCTGTTGCTTGTCCTCCAGATCCCAAGGGGTTTTCCCACCAGTAAACATAGTTGTCTCCAGTAGCACTGTGTTTGTCTACGGTCAGCACGAAGTCCATGAATCCGTCATTGTTTAGGTCTACGGGTTCACTATCTCCAGTGAATGGCCCAGGACTGATTGTACTGTGAAAGGGATGTTTTGTCCAATTGCTGTTGTTTCCGGTATTCTCGTACCATGCAAATACCTTTGCACCACCATTATGTCGCCCTCCCTCAAAAGCAGCAATATCTATATCTCCATCCTTGTCTAGGTCTGCTGCAAACACAGTCGTCGCTCCAATCGTTTCGATATCTATTGGAGGAGAAAATGATGGTTGACTATAGCCCTCAATAGTCATAACGACAAGGATCGGTAACAATAAATACAGGAACCGGTTGCGCATAGCAATTATTTTAACGATTTATAATACAGAGGATTAGATATGGATACAATCTGTTATGAAGATATTAATTTATAGCTCAACATCAAAATAATTGTTTAGAATTACCTATTAAAAAGAACATTATAAATTAAAATTATTTTATTACGAATCGTTTTTCATGTCCATATTTCAAGGTCTAATTCTGGTAAGTATCCTAATCCTAAATTTTAATTCGCCGATTAATTGAACGTTATGTAGATAAAATATATACATCTAATGCAACCATTTCTTAATTAAATTCAACTAATTGATGAACTTCTTATCCATCAAAAAGAAGCAAAAGTCTATTAAATCCTACTAGCACTCGTTGCTAGTGGGATTTTTTTTGGATTAGTTTTTGAATTACACTAGATGTATCAAAACAATACATCTTGACCAGAATCATTTTAGTTAGTTTGCTCTCTATTTCATCTATTTTCAGCCAAGCACAATCAACAGAAGAAATTCCTGAATCCTATACAGTATTAATGGATTGGCTCACAGAAAACTCCAATGCATATTCAGGCATCCTCAACGATCGACAGACATGGGTCGTCTCCTACGATGGCTACCAAATCACCGATGAGTATTACTGGGACAATCAGCTAAAGGTCCGAATTCAATTTGATATTCGGGATATCTCCAAAGCCACCAATGAAGTACGGTTTTACCATAGTGTTGCCTTATATCCAGATCCAGGAAACCTAGAAGACATAAGTGTTACTCGTTTTGATGATGGAGTACCAGAACAACTCGAAGGTGATTACTACAATCTGATGATCGATCCTAGCATCAAAAAAGAAGCACACAAAAAAGTACTTGAGGTATTGGAGATCGCCAAACCACCGGAAGCCATAACCAACTGATTTACAAGTTATTTTGCCTGTTATTTAATTGAAATTAACGTAATTATAATTTGATAATTGTTAATTGAACAATAGAGTTTCGAGATTCAAAAAAAATGCCTATTTTGCAAGGTATAAATATCCAATTCATGAAAAAAATTAGCTCCTTGAGCGGAATTGCAGCGTTTCTTCTTTGTGCAGCAATTGTATTTACTAGTTTCAAGGTTTACAACGATAAGACTCCAGAAAACTCATCCGAGCAGAATCTGAATCAGCATTCAGAATTCAGTGCACACTCTTGCGAAAAAGAGGAATGGGGCTTCTACGGTCACCGAATGATCAATAGAAGGGCCGTCTTCTCACTTCCTCCCGAAATGATTGGATTCTATAAAAAACACATCGAATGGATCACAGAACATGCCGTGGATCCAGATAAGAGACGCTATGCAACAAAACATGAAGCCGTAAGGCACTATATAGACATAGATATTTGGGGAACGTATCCTTTTGAAAACATTCCACGAAAGTGGACTGATGCTCTTGTAAAATATACTGATGTGTATGTTGTAAATTCTCGATTAGACACATTACACCTAGTTGGACATAAGGTCATGGACGTTGATAAATACAAAATGACGCTTAGAAGTAAAGATCTGAAAAAGGCGTTCCGCAAAGATACAGTCGTCGTTTATCTCAATGGCTACAATGAATTTTACAAATCACATATTCAGCCACAATACTATAAGGATGAAATGTTGGTAGATTGTCAATTGTTAAAAGATCTTTTTAAGTATCAGCCGCTCGATCTGGATTGTGACAATGCCTTTGCAATCGATCGTTTTTCAAAATATGGCATTCTTCCATATCACTTAAACAGAGTATACCTGCAACTGGTCGAGGCTTTCAGAAAACAGAACATTGATCACATTGTTCGCCTTTCAACCGATATGGGTCACTACATGGGAGATGCTCATGTGCCATTGCATACCACTGAAAACTATAATGGTCAAATGACCAACCAAGTAGGAATACATGGGTTTTGGGAGAGCCGTTTATTAGAGTTGTTTAACGAAGAATATGATTATCTAGTGGGGCGAGCAACATATATAGATGATACTCAAGAATTTTTCTGGAAAACCATTCTAGACAGCCATGTCCTAGTTGATAGCATTCTCAGCATTGAGAAACGTCTCAGTAGAACATACCCACAAGACAAACAGTTTTGCTTTGAAAACAGACTTGATGCTACAATTCGGATCCAATGCGAAGATTACTGCCGAGCTTTCCACGAAGAGCTAAAAGGCATGGTAGAAGACCGATTTACAACCACAATCCACTCCTTATCTAGTGTTTGGTATACTGCTTGGGTAGACGCTGGCCAACCAGATCTGTCTGAACTGCTAGCCGCCCAAGAAGCTGAGAGAGGCATTTTCAAAAACAAAGATGATGAGGAAACCGATAAATCATTTAAAGGCGGTGTGATAAAAGGAAGGGGGCATTCTAATTGATTATGCGCTTACCTGTCGTTTTTTGCTCAAGAAAAATTGAACGAAAGAAATATAACACCTTGTATTTCAATAGAAATTTCTTTGTTCGAATGAAAACATCGTCTGGTTTTATCGGAGAATCTCCTTAACAATCAATAATCAGATTTAATGAATAATAAACCCTTTCCAACATTCAAAGCACATCCGTGGCATGGCATTTCCCTTGGACCATCAACGCCATCAACTGTCACTGCCTTCATTGAAGTCGTACCTACTGATACTGTCAAGTATGAAATCGATAAAACAACTGGATATTTAAAAATAGATCGTCCTCAGAAGTTTTCGAACATTATCCCATCCTTGTATGGCTTTTTGCCTCAAACGTATTGTGGAGAACAGATTGCAACCTACTGTATGCAACAAACTGGCAGAAAAGGCATTGTTGGAGACGCAGATCCCCTTGACATTTGTGTGCTTACGGAACGTCCAATTACGCATGGTGATATCTTAGTACAGGCAATCCCAATAGGCGGTTTCAGAATGATAGATGGTGGTGAAGCTGATGATAAGATTATTGCAGTACTTAAAGGTGATGAAGTCTATGCAGACTGGCACACAATTGAGGATGTTCCAACAGCCGTGATCAACCGTTTAAAGCATTATTTCCTTACCTATAAACAGCTTCCTGGTGCACCTCCAAAGTGTGAAATCACTGGCGTCTATAGCAAAGAAGAGGCATATGAAGTTATTAACAGAAGTCAAGAAGACTATAAAATTTTGATCGGAAAATCCAAATAAGTTAATTTTCTGTTATATATTGGAAAAAAGATACGTTATTCCAATCACCAACGTTTTATACCTGACAAATACATTCAAGGGTTGCGTGTATTTATATTAAGTATAACACATTGGTTAGTAAGAGGCAATGCACTTGAATTTCCGAGATGAGATCAATGCATTGCTTTTTTATTTCTTGTAAAATGGAGGCCGCGTCACGACTGCACGCTCCTTGTTATTTCTGATTTCAATAAAGATTTCCGTTCCTTTTCTATGATGCGGTTTGTCCACATAACCAAGGCCAATTCCCTTTTCAACAGAAGGCCCTTTGCTTCCAGAAGTGACTATCCCAATTTTGTTTCGACTTGCATCCACAATCGAATACCCTTGACGAGGGATTCGCTTACCATCCATCACAAAACCAACAAGTCTTCTTGTTCCGCCTGATTCCTTTACCGCTGTGATTTTGTCTGAAGAGACAAAGGTGCCTTTACCCAATTTGGTAATCCAGCCAAGTCCAGCTTCAATAGGAGAGGTTGTGTCATCAATGTCATTGCCATACAGGCAGAATCCCATTTCAAGACGTAGTGTGTCTCTAGCTGCTAGACCGATTGGCTGAATGCCGAATGATTTGCCAGCGTTGAACACTGCTTCCCAAACCTTATCCGCATCTTTTTTGTTAAAGTAGATTTCAAATCCTCCAGAACCAGTATAGCCAGTTGCAGAAAGAATTACGTTTTCTACTCCAGCAAATGTTCCTTTCTTAAAATGATAATATTCAATCGCTGCTAGATCCACCTTTGTCAGCGACTGTAAGGCAGCAGCAGCTTTGGGGCCTTGTACAGCAAGCAGAGCCGTCTGATCTGATATATCAATCAACTTCGTGTCAAAGCGATTATGGGTAGTAATCCAATCCCAATCCTTTTGAATGTTGGAGGCATTTACCACCAGCATATAAGCACGCTCACCTTCTGAACATTGGTCTTCAGGCAAACGGAACACCAATAAGTCATCAACGATTCCGCCATCCGCATTGGGTAAGCAAGAATATTGAGCATCGCCGATTTCCAGTTTCGACACATCATTCGTCGTGACCTGCTGGATTAATTCCATTGCTTCCTTGCCCTTTACGATGAATTCGCCCATGTGAGACACATCAAAAACACCAACACCTTTCCGCACACAATGGTGCTCTTCTTTGATTCCACTATAGGAAATTGGCATATTGTATCCTGCAAACTCTGCCATTTTGGCTTCAAGAGCAATGTGTTGGTGGGTAAACGGTGTATTTTTCATTAGATTATTTTGTGTGCCCCAAAAATAAACTATTATCAAATTTTATTATCAAATTTGCAGGAATAATATTTTAATAGATTAAAATGAAAATTACAATTACCCTCACTGCCAGGGAAATCGCTGAAATAATTGAAGGAGAAGTCCTTGGTGATCCTGACAAAACCATAACAGGTATAAATGAAATTCACAAGGTTGAACCAGGTGATCTCACATTTGTAGACGTTGAAAAATACTATAAAAAGGTGTTAAAATCCGCTGCCAATACCATTCTGATCAATAAACGAATGGAATGGCCCGTGGACAAAACTCTAATTTATGTGGAAGATCCCTTTTCTGCATACAACAAGCTAGTTCGACATTTCGCTCCATTCGAACCACTGAATCAGAACATTTCTACAACGGCAGTTGTACATCCGAGTGCAGTCATCGAGCCTAATGTCATTCTAGGGCATCATGTGACGGTGGGTGCCTACTCAAGGATTCGAGCGAATACGGTGATCCATGAAAACACGAAGATTGGAGCAAACGTAACCATACATTCAGGCACCGTCATTGGAACAGATGCATTTTACTACAAAACAAGGCCAGAAACACTTGAAAAAATGCTTTCCTGCGGTCGAGTGATCATTGAAGACAATGCAGAGATTGGTGCTTGTTGTACCATTGATCGAGGTGTTTCTGGAGATACCATAATTGGCGAGGGTACCAAGCTTGACAATCAAGTACATGTTGGCCATGGTGTTGTGATCGGTAAGCAGTGTATTGTAGCTGCTCAAGTAGGCATTGCAGGTAAGACCATTATTGGTGACGGGGTTAAGCTTTGGGGACAGGTTGGTGTTTCTGCTCGGCTTCATATTGAAGATGGGGTTGAGGTGTTTGCGCAATCTGGCGTTTCAAGCAATCTCAAGGCGAATAAACAGTATTTCGGTGCACCAGCCATCGAAGCCAAAGAATGGTTTAGTGATTATCGCGCATTAAAGCGCTTGCCTCGTGAGGTCAGTGAGTTGAAGGGGAAGATCTCGTAGAGGTTTTGGGTGAAGCGTTTAGCATTTAGGGACGAATTGCAATTCGGTCCTACCGAAAGAGCCTTTCGCATGACAGATAAACTAATTTTTATAAATTTGCAGTGAAAAATTAGAGATCTCCAAATGGGTAATTCAATTCTTGATACTAAAATAGAGTTTTTAAAAGGGGTCGGTCCACAACGGGGCGATACCCTAAAGACTGAATTGCAGATATTTACGTTTAAGGAGTTGGTTCAGTTTTATCCGTTTCGGTATGTAGACAAAACCAAGTTTCATGAGATCCGAGACATTAAGCCAGATAGCCATCCTGTGCAACTAAAAGGGACACTGAGACGACTGGAAAGTGTAGGCAGTGGAAGAAAAAGAAGATTAGTCGGACGATTTAGAGACAACACTGGAGTGGTTCAGCTCATTTGGTTTAAGGGCGTCTCCTTCCTAGAAAAAAAACTTGTGATTGGTGGAACCTACATCGTCTACGGTAAGCCGACACTCTTTAGTGGTCGACTCAATATGACCCACCCCGAAATGGAGATCGCCACCCAAGCCAATATGGAGCAGTCACTAAGTTTGGAACCAGTATACCACAGCACTGGGAAACTAGAAGGTAGAGGACTAGACAGCCGTGGCATCATGAAACTCCAAAAAGTACTACGAAACAAGCTCTCCACAGAGCAAGTACCTGAAACTCTGCCAGACTACTTCATTAAGAAATTCCGCTTCACCGATCGCCGAAAAGCGTTAGCAGACATTCACTTTCCAGCGAATCAGAATGCTTTGACGATTGCCTCTAACCGGTTGAAATTTGAGGAGTTGTTTTTCCTTCAATTAAAAATGCTTTCCTTAAAAACAAGGAGAAAATCTGTGCTTAGAGGACACGTATTTGCTAGTGTAGGACAATTCTTCAACACCTTTTTTAAGGATCATTTAAAATTTGAGCTGACTGGCGCACAGAAAAGAGTGATCAAGGAAATCAGACAAGATATCGGCCGTGGCACTCAGATGAACCGGCTATTGCAAGGCGATGTCGGGAGTGGTAAAACCATTGTCGGCTTGATGTGCATGCTGATTGCTCTGGACAATGGCTTCCAAGCGTCCCTAATGGCACCAACGGAGATTCTTGCTCAGCAGCACTATACGTCTATCAAGGAAGAAGTGAGTGGCTTGGGTATCCAAGTGGGGTTCTTGTCAGGCTCCATAAAAGGCAAGAAGCGTAAACAGCTCCTAGAACTACTGAAAACAGGCGAATTGCACATCCTCATTGGTACACACGCTTTGATTGAAGACTGGGTGGAATTCAAAAACCTTGGCCTATCCATTATTGATGAACAACATAGGTTTGGTGTAGCACAACGTGCATCACTTTGGAAAAAAGGAATCGGAGCACCACCTCACGTTCTAGTAATGACAGCCACTCCAATACCAAGAACACTTGCAATGACACTATATGGCGACTTGGACGTTTCCGTAATTGATGAGCTCCCGCCAGGAAGAAAAGACGTCACCACCTTGCACAAAACAGAGAATGGAAGGCTACGTGTATTCGGAATGATGAAAGAGGAAATCAAAAAAGGCAGACAAATCTACGTGGTCTATCCACTTATTGAAGAATCTGAGTCAGAACAGTTTGCCGAACTTAAGAACCTCATGGAAGGGTTTGATGCCATCACAAGAGAGTTTCCTAAGCCGCAATACCAGATCAGCGTTGTGCACGGCCGGATGAAGGCATCAGAAAAAGACTTCGAAATGCAACGCTTCGTGAAGGGAGAAACGCAGATCATGATTGCAACAACGGTGATTGAGGTCGGTGTGAATGTTCCCAATGCGACCATGATGATCATCGAAAACACAGAACGGTTTGGGCTTAGTCAGTTGCATCAGTTGCGAGGGCGTGTTGGGCGAGGTGGTGAACAGTCTTACTGTATCCTCATGTCAAGCTTCAAACTCACAAAAGAAGGCCAAAAACGGATAGAAACCATGTGTAGAACCAATAACGGCTTCGAAGTAGCAGAAGTCGATATGGAACTGAGAGGCCCTGGTAATATACAAGGCACACAACAAAGCGGCATCGTAGACCTCAAGATTGCCAATCTAGCAACAGATAGTCGGATTCTTCAAACAGCAAGAGAAGTGGCAATGCGTGTATTAGAGGATGACCCAGAGTTAGCAAAACCGCATCACGCAAGGTTACGACGATATCTGGAAAGTGATAAGACGTATCGTACGAATTGGTCTAGGATCAGTTAGCTTGAATGACCATTTTATGGTCCTCTATTTATCTGGATACGCTGCTCTCGTACGTCTAGCACTTGATCTTATAACCTCTATTTCCTAGGGTTTGCACCCTAGGCTGAGATCTTTCGCAGCTTCTGTGCTTTTTGGTAGTTGTCTTGAATAACCTGTTCCATCTAATCGACAATCATTTTCGCATGATCCAATTGCTGTTGCTCAATCTGGGCAGGCAATTCTCGCTCTGCGTATTGCTGAGTTCTAAGCTGCGGCGTGAACCCAGCTTCCACAATTGCCTCTTGGATACCATTTGCAGTAAAGCGGAAGGCAGCGCCGGCGGCGGAGACCACGTTCTCTTCAATCATAATACTACCAAAGTCATTGGCTCCTGAGTGCAGACAGATTTGCGCTACTTTCTTCCCTACAGTCAACCAAGAAGCTTGGATATTCGTGATATTAGGAAGCATTAGTCTGCTTAATGCAATCATTCGGACGTATTCATCACCTGTAACGGTATTCCGAGCGCGTTTTAATTTCTTCAGCAAAGTGCCTTCATCCTGGAATGGCCAAGGGATAAACGCAATAAACCCTTTAGCGTATTCTGGTTTTTCCGATTGTACTTGACGGATATCTATGAGGTGTTGGAACCGCTCTTCATCCGTTTCTACGTGCCCGAACATCATTGTGGCAGATGAAGTGATATCAAGCTGGTGTGCTGCACGCATCACATCCAACCATTCTCTGCGGCCACATTTCCCTTTTGAGATCAACCGCCGAACGCGATCACTTAGGATCTCAGCTCCTGCGCCTGGTAAAGAGTCGAGCCCTGCTTCCTTCAACGCGCTTAGTACTTCTGTGTGTGATATACCATCAAGCTTTGCAATATGTGCGATTTCTGGTGGCCCGAGTGCATGTAGCTTGAGGTCTGGATACAAGGACTTCAGCTCCTTAAATAGATCGCAGTAATACTGTAGACCTAGATCTGGATGGTGTCCACCTTGCAAGAGCAACTGATCTCCCCCATAACGGAACAACTCATCAATTTTTTGCTTGTAGGTTTCGATTGACGTGATATATGATTCCTCATGACCTGGTTTTCTAAAAAAATTGCAGAATTTGCAGTTTGCAATACACACATTCGTAGTATTGGAGTTGCGGTCTATGATCCATGTTACCTTGTTGCTGGGCACCAATTTTTGGCGTAAGAGATTTGCAGCGTACATCAGTTCTGCTGTTGAGGCGTTATTCCAGAGAAATAGGCCTTCCTCGAGACTGAGGAACTGTTTGCTGATTGCTTTTTCGAGTAAAGTTGCTGTTTCCATAATTATAGTAACAAATATACGGGGTCTCTGTTCAATTTTCAATTATTTTTGAAAGTTTTGAAGATCGATTGTTTTTTAAATCATAACTCAACGCTCTTTTCTGCGTAAAATGCTTAAGCCTTAATTCGTTATTTGTAATAAATGTTAATTTCCATTAACTTTAACCTGAGCGATTACCCCCGTATTCATTTTATCCGTTATTAATTTGTAAATTTCAGACAATGAAAAATATCTTTTTAGCCATTGCAACAATTTCTATTCTATTCTCAGCATGTAACAAGGAAAGCTTCACTGCAGATGAGTTATTAATCTTAGAAATTGCTGAATCGACAGAAAAAATCTCCATTGAAAACACTGATATTCCAACCAATATCAAGGAAGATTGCAATTATAAATACTTTGAAACATTTATCAGAAAATCTTCAAAAGTTGAATCTAAAGGTTATGAACTTGGAATGGATTCTGATGCAATGGCCTACTACACATTGGAAGGGCGCAAACTAGAATGGAGTGAGAAAAAAGGCAAAAAGAAGTGGGGAAAAGGCAAAAAAGACAAGGACGAATACTGTAAATCCAAGTTTGTAGAAACAGCCTATTTGCCTGCAGCTATTACTAATTATATGACAGCCAACCACCCAAGTCTGATCGTCAAAGGAGGCAAATACTTTTATAAAGGCTTTTACCTCTTAGCCACAGACACAAAAGACATTATCGTATTCGATGATAAGGGTGCTTACCAAAAAACAATCGACTTTTTTAGCTGTAACGATAAAGATACAAACTGGGGCACCGAAGTCAGTGCACAGGATTTACCGATTACAGCTCAAAGCTATTTATCAACCAATTACGCAAACCACACTATAGAAAAAGCGTTCCAGAAAAATGGCGAGTTCTTCGTTTACATTTACGACGGAACAACAAAGCTGTTAGTTGGATTTGATGATACTGGTAATTTTATGTTTGTGAAGTAACAACAAAAAGATATTGAATAAAGGCGGCCATCATTGGTCGCCTTTATTATTTTAAGAGATCTTGATCAATGTAATCGAAGAATTCTACTGTTAAATAGTTTCACAATGGTTAAACTATTGTTATGCTTCAATTAAAATACAATTAAGCACAATATCTTCCGTTTTAAAGTCATAATTCAAAAGGGAATTATAATGAGTAAAGTAAAAACTTTTCATAGGTAGTGTAATTTGGCAATGCAAGTATCGAGTTCTTTGGAGGAGGAACTGTTAGTAGCATTGCCTTTTTTTTATTTTATGAATCAAACAAAATCAATCGTAGAATGAGGATTCGGGTAAATACGATCTTTTGAAAAGTCCAGAATGACTGACCTGCTTCGGTATGAATAAGAAGAACGTAAAATCGTTTAAAAGAGCAGCGAATGATCGACCTGTTACTTCTTCAAGAGAAGGGGCGACCTGTTACTTCTTCAAGAGAATGATCGACCTGTTACTTCTTCAAGAGAAGGGGCGACCTGTTACTTCTTCAAGAAGTGAAAGGTCTTTCAAATAACTGAAGCTTCCATCTCTTTGTGTCTTCGCAGAATGACAATTTATGATTGGAGACTTTAAATTTGATACATCATGATTGAAAAAGGAAGAAGCTTTCAACGTTCGTTAAAAAATATTCACAAAGGTTAAACAATTGTTATACTGTAATTAAAACGCAATTAAGCACAATATCTTTCGTTTTAAAGACATAATTCAAAAGGGAATTATAATGAGTTAAGTAAAAACTTTTCATAGGTAGTGTAATTTGGCAATGCAAGTATCGAGTTCTTTGGAGGAGGAACTGATAGTAGCATTGCCTTTTTTTATTTGGATAAATGGAAACAAAACGATTGAATAGTGCAGAATGATTGAAGAAGGGTATTATTTAAGTTTCCAATGCTAAAAACAGTATTTTCTTTGTTTAATTTCCCATTCTAAGTAGCACTGTTCCTGCATAAGAATAATAGAAGTTTTACGTATATTTGCAGGCAAATTTGCCTGAAAAGCAACAAAAATAATTTATGAGAATAATAATACCAATGGCAGGACGTGGGTCAAGACTGAGGCCACACACGCTTACAGTACCGAAACCACTCGTCCCAGTAGCGGGAAAGCCGATCGTTCAAAGAATTGTTGAAGATATTGCAAAAGCGATTGATGAGAAAATAGATGAAATTGCCTTTATCATTGGCGATTTTGGGCCCGAAGCTGAAAAACTCTTGCTTGGTGTAGCAGAAACATTAGGCACCAAAGGAGTCATCTGCCACCAGGATGAACCACTTGGGACGGGACATGCCATTCTTTGTGCAAAGGAAAGCCTCAAAGGACCTTGCATTGTAGCTTTTGCAGACTGTTTGTTCAGATCAGAATCAAAACTAGATACATCAACAGAAGGAGCGATTTGGGTGAAAAAGGTAGAAGATCCTTCTGCGTTTGGAGTGGTTCAGCTAGGAGAAGAAGGGTACATTACCAATTTTATTGAAAAACCAGACACTTACATTTCGGACCTTGCAATAATCGGTATCTATTACTTTAAAGATGGAGAGTACCTGAGAAATGAGCTCCAATACCTGATAGACAACGATATAAAAATAAAAGGAGAATACCAGATTACCAACGCCTTGGACAATATGAGGCTGAAAGGCATGAAGTTTTTCCCGAAGGAGATCGACGAATGGTTGGACTGTGGGAATAAAGACGCCGTGGTGCATAGTAATCAGCGGGTTTTAGAAAATAATAAAGGCACGAATCTTGTATCCAGTAAGGCAACAATTGAAAACACAACGATTATTGAGCCATGCATGATTGCTGACGGCGCACACATTAAAGATTCTGTGATTGGGCCCCATGTGTCAGTTGGTTTCAATACGAAAGTGATTTCAAGTGTGATCAAAAATAGTGTGATCCAGAATGATTCACACATTGAAAACGTTGTAGTAAAAGATTCAATGATTGGAAATAAAGTAGAATATAAACTTCAAATGAAAGAAATAAGCATTGGAGATTATTCTAAATTATAACAAAACATTCAGGATACATTTTCCGTAAGGTAATAATAAATTAGATTCACGAAATGCCGGTTAACCTACATATTTCTCTCTACCTGTCTTTAGTTTTGCTTGTCTTTATTGGCATACAGCCTGCCGATGCTCAGATAACCAGACCTAGTGAACAACAGGTACAAATCGAAAAGGTATTCATTGAGGCCAACAAGGAGAAAGTGTTGGAAAACTACGATGATGCTGCTTATCTATTTGAGGAAGTCCTAAAAAAGGACAAGACGAACCATGCTGCCTATTTTGAGCTGGCAAAGATCAATATGATCCAAAAATCATTCGGAAAAGCCAAAAAAAATGCGCAGTCGGCAATCAATAACAGCCCGAAAAACTTGTTTTATCATGGTTTACTAGCAGAAATTTATGATGCAGAGGGTGATTATGATAAAGCGGCTACGGTGTATGAAAGTATGACCAAAATCAATCCAGATGAAATTGATTTTTACTTTAAGCGTGCTGAGTATAACCTAGAAGAGAAAAAGTTTGATCAAGCATTAAAAATATACAACGAGATAGAAAAAAAACTGGGTCCGACTCAACAGACCACAGCCGCCAAGTACTCCATCCACATGGAGCAAAAGAAACCTGTAAAAGCGGCAGCAGAAATTGAGAACCTTGTCAATGCGTTTCCACGTGACCCTGATTACAAATTGATGTTGGCGGATCACTATGAATACTCCGGCGAACCTGAAAAAGCAGCTGAAATGTACAAGGAGGTGCTGAAGGTAGATCCGGAAAATGACATCGCCAATCTTGCCTTAGCACAAACGCTTAAAGCAAGTGGAAATGATACACAATATCTTCAGTCACTACAAGAGATTTTCTCTAATCCTGATATCAATATCGATGTGAAAATTAAGGAATTGGTGCCTTTTACAGAAAAAGTGGGCAACACAACGGACGAGGCCTTTAAAAAGGAGGCCATCAGCCTTGCTGAAACCTTGACGAAGACACACGACGACGCTAAGGCATTCAGTATCTATGGCGATATGCTAAACTACGCTGATCGGCCAAATGACGCACTGACCCAATATAAAAAAGCAATAGCACTCAACAAGAACGTGTTTTCGCTTTGGGAACAAATTCTGTTTATTAATAATGCGCTTGGACAAAATGACGAATTGCTCAAAAACAGCGAGGATGCAATGGATATTTTTCCGAATCAAGCCATCGCCTACTTTTTTAATGGCGTCGCTAATAGCCGAAAAGGAGATCACGAGGAAGCGATTGACGTGCTAAGGCAAGCAGCGATGATGTCTGGTAAGAATGTGCCACTCAAGGAACAAATCTTTATTCAGCTTGGCACCGAGTATCACAACCTCAAAAAATCTGATCAATCTGATGAGTTTTTTGACAAGGCGCTTCAACTAAACGATAGCAATCCACTTACACTTAACAACTATAGCTATTTCCTATCCGTACGAGGCGAAAAGCTTGAAAAGGCACAAGCCATGATTGAAAAGGCTCTAAAAGCAGAGCCCAATCAACCCAATTACTTGGACACTTATGGCTGGGTGCTGTACAAGCAAAAGAAATACAAGGATGCCAAGAAATGGATTAAAAAGGCCATTGACAATGGTGGACACAAGTCCCCTGACATCCTTGAAAACTATGGCGATACGCTGTTCCAACTAAATGAAGTGAATGGTGCTGTGGAGTACTGGCAAAAAGCATTGGATGCTGGTGGATCTGATGAGCTGAAGGGGAAGATCTCTAGTCGGAAGATTGTGAAGTAAGGCTTGCCAAACGCTTTTTTCCCTCATAGACTGAAAACATCAATTTGCCTAGGCATGCTCACCTAATCATCTAAATCAGTTTGCATTTCATTACTATTTTGAAGAGAGATACTTGTTTAATTTTTCAGTAAAAACCCAACACTACCTAAAAATTAACCATCACTTAACCTACCTTTTCAAATTTATCCCTGCTAAATAATTACCTTTGCATCAATGGATAAATCAATCATTAATACCGCGTTAATTGCACACGATGGAAAGAAATCGGATATGGTTTCCTTTGTATTGAACAATAAAAAGTTCCTACGAGGAATGAAACTTTTCGCAACAGGTACAACGGGTGCAAAAATAGCAGCAGAAGGATTAGAAATCGTCAAACTCCTCAGCGGTCCGCTCGGAGGAGATGCACAAATTGCCTCAATGGTTGCAACTGGAAAAATAGATTTAGTCATCTTTTTTAGAGATCCATTGGACAGGCATCCTCACGAACCTGATGTACAGATGTTGGTTCGACTTTGCGATGTCCACAATGTTCCTTTGGCAACCAATCCTAAAGCGGCTTACTATTTATTACGAGGTGTGAAAGATGTGTTAGAAGATTCTGAATAAGATCAAATCCATGCTTTATATAGGCATTTCTATCCTTGACTCAATCTTTTTTCGTTTAACTAAACAAGGGAAAACTACACCAAAATCAACTAGTTATCAACCTGTTAAATAGTTGTCAACCTATTTTAAGTGATAAATACCAGTCCTTTTTTCCTTTTTAGAATCTCCTTGATCGTATATCTTTGAATAACAAGATTCAGATTAATCACTTTTATTAAAATTTGTACAATGAGAAACCAACTTTTATTCTTTCTTTTTATTTCAACAATTTTATTGGCGGAAATGTCTCACTCGAATTCTATTTCCACTGATAACTTCTTATTAGAAAACAATACTACCTATCAACACTTGAGTGAATTATCCCCAGAAAAAAGGAAAGAAGCAATCAAGCATTTTATAGAAACAGGAGATTGTGAGTTCGAGGGCATCAAACTCTATGGGAAAGTGGAGTTTGTCACCTCATTTCCAGACATAAAAATCCAATATGTTACGTCATTTCCTGATATAAACGTGAAATTTGTTGACAGTTTTGCTGATGATTGTGGAGAGTGGAAAGAAGTAACTAGTTTTCCTGATTTCAAAGTCCAGGTCGTGACTTCATTTCCTGATTTAAAGGTGAAAAAAGTAACGTCATTTCCAGGCATGGACTAATCATCTGTCTGCTTGAAAAATAAGTTTAAAAAGGCTACCTTAACTGCTTATAAAGCAATGTAATCTCATGCCTTTACTAGAGCATAATATAGCAAGTTGTAAAATTCGATTGTCCCGCAAAAGCACCAATCATACTGCAGCATTCAGTATGGTTCGTGCTTCCTTGGAGACACTCAAAAACAACTTACAATCCTTGCACCCAACTGAAATCGTTGTTAGTCAAAATCATAGATTTGATATTCGGAAAAAAGCATATCTCCTAGGACGATTTGCTAGCAGAGAAGCCCTTTCCTTATTAATTCCAACAGAGAAACAGTCAACCATTTTCATTGGGACAGGGGTGTTTTCCTTCCCTATTATTGAAGGAGAATCGGGTGGCCTTGCTGTTAGTATTACGCATTGCGAGGATATAGGGATGTCAGTGGTTCATCCTCAGGCGCATCCTTTGGCAATTGATTTAGAGAAAGTAGATCCCAAGCAAGCGGATATCATTGAGGAACATCTTACGTTGAAGGAACGACGCCTGCTCCAACAAGCTGGACTTCCCAAAGTAGTTGGTTACTTAACGGCCTGGACAATAAAAGAAAGCTTGTCTAAAGTACTACGGACAGGGCTTACACTAGACTTTAAGTTATTAGAGCTGGAAAGCATTCACCGAAAAGAAAATTATTATGAATCTACTTTTATCAACTTCGGCCAATACAAAGCCATTTCCTATCCTATTGGTGAATATGTTTTAAGCCTAGTGATGCCTAAGTTTACGACACCAAGTTTAGAAACATTTGAAGCTAGGATAAAATTGTTGGAAGCTATTTAAGTAACCGTGTAGGCGAATTGCAATTCGCCCTACGTCACCAATCGCTATTCCTGTAAAAGCTGTTTTCTTATGTTAATTTCACGTTCCTCTACAAACGTTAGATACCCAGCAAAAGCAGCCTCCACAGTCTCCTTGTTCAACATAAAGTCGCTCAGGTGATGTTTATGCATGTTTTCTGTACTTCGTTGCTTGTTTTGCTTGGTAATCCAGTTTTGCATTCTGTCTTCCGTTGATTGTTCAAGCGGCATCCCCCATTGATTATAAATGGTTTGAACGGTTTTCAATGGTTCCTTAATAAAATCATAGTAGCTAACATCAATCCATCGTTCTTCTAATGCTGGGTTTGCATGTCTAAAATCAATCGCCTTTTGTAACATGTTGCTCATAAACGAAAGTTGCTGCTTTCCAAGGGCTGATCTCGGTTGAGGGGTTGAAAAAGTAGCACGAGATTGCTCAACTAAATGATTCCACGAACTCATAAATTCACAGGGATCACGATGAGTTTGGATAAACAAGGCATCAGGATATACTTCCAACAACTCTTCCAAAGACATCAAGTGAAATGGCATCTTTAATAACCATTGCAGTTCTTGATTTTCAGCGGTTTGCTTTCGTCGCCAATTGAAATGTTGTAAGATTTGATGGTGCATTTGATACGCATCATCGCTGCCCTTTTCTTTCAGTTGTTTGCAATATTCTGGCAAGTGAAAAAGAATGGTTGAACTCCAGGAAGAAAAAGAATGTTCGAGCAAGCCAAATTCCTCTTCAGGTGCATCAATATCTACTCGGTGAATGCCTTGCAATTGCTCAGCCGCTTCATAGCCTGCAATCATATCCGCAACATAGGCACGCCTTGGATCGTTTGCATACTCCTTCTGATTTTCATACCCATTTCCAAGCATTTGAGGATTGACCGATTCGTACAATTTTATGGTGTTGAATCGCATGTCTTGCGCAAGCAGTTTATGCATGAAAGTAGTGCCTGTTCGGTTGATGCCTACGATGAATACAGGACGGCTTATCCGCTGAGATACAATTTCAGGATGTAGCTTCCGTTCCTTTGCCAAAGAGCTGAGATTGAACAGTTTTCGACTTAAATTTATCGCAGTCACGGAGCGTCTTGCTGGTATTAAATTGGCTTCAGGAGCATTCAACGTATTGACCAAACCTTCCAGTGCCGTCAAGATTGAAGCAGGATAAGCTTCTTTGAAAGAAACACCATTCTCTAATGCAAAACGCTTTGCTAGTCGCAATAGGATATCCATGCTGATTATTCCATTAGGAGAATCATAAGTCCAATTATCTTTATGACGTTCAATCCACTTATAGGAATTGGCACTCATTGTGATTAATCCTGGCCACTCTAGTTTAAATGGACAATCTTCTTTGATGGCTTGATCCGAAATGGGAAGTGAACCATTGGCTCTTGATTTTCCAAACCAGTAGGGCTCAAAATAATCGACTAATGACCAATATCCTTGAAGCGGTGATTTCTCACCTTCTGCCAAACATGCCTTTTTAAATTCTGAATAAGAAACTTCTTCTAGGTCAATACCAAGATCAAGAAAGGTCAATCCATGATTTTCTGGCGTTGGATTACAACATTGATAAATAACATTTTTTCTAGATTCATTTAATGAAATTGCTGTACATAACTCGCTAATTGTGTCAACAGGTTCTGTCCATCGCAATTTTAATTTTTTACACTTTTTACCAATACTTAATGCCGATAAGGCGATACGAACCTTCACATCATTGATCTGAGTATACCCCGTTTTAGCTGCCATTCCAGTCACTGGCAATCTGAAGATAGCAATTGGTAAACCAGCCGATTGGGCAAAGAACAAACTCTGTTCTACCACCAGCTTAGACCAAGGATAACCAACAAATCCCAATGGGAATTTACGCTTCATTACCTCCAATTCAGGTTGTGCTTGATGTTCAATAGCAGTATCTATAAATTCTCCTCCAAATTGACAAAAGTATTGAGGGAAAATGCCCATCGTGGATGCATAAAAAATATGTTTTGCTCGATTGGTCAAGCACAATTCAAACACATTTTGCATACTCAAGGTATTGACTTTTCTTATGTTTTTGTAAGGAGAAGCCAAGTTCAAATCTGCAGCAAAGTGATAAACCGCATCCACCTGTTCAGTCAATTCAACAAACAATTCATTTGATATGCCAAACTGAGGTAGTCCGATATCTCCAACAACAGGCTGAATACGATTAGCAAAGTCGTCCTCCCAAATTTCGGCGAGTTCCAATGCATCTTGTAGGCGTTTCTTCCCATGCTCCACATCTGTTGCTCGAACCAAGCAGTGAACAATCAAATCTGGTTGTTGAGTCAACAGATCTCGAAGAATAAAGCGTCCGATAAAACCAGTTGCTCCAGTAATGAATACTTGTTTAAATGCTGATGGCGAAACTGCCTTTTGAAGAGGAGTATCACCAATTTTATTACGAATAAAGGACCTTAAAGAATCAATGTCCGTTTGACAATCAGGAGGTAAGTTCCCGTTTAATTTTGCAATTGGATTCCTTTTCTTAGTTTCCTCAGAAATTCCATTTTTAGGCTGATGTTTTTCTAAAAAAGCAATCCCATTTTGTTTAGCATGACCATTCAGTATTGGATATTCAAAATGATCTTCATACTGATTTGCAAAAACAGAAGGAATGCGCTTCACTTTAGGAAGAACCATTTCATCCTCTGAAATTGACTCCTCAACACGTTCGTCTTCTAATTCTTCTGAGTTTACCTCTGAATGTCGATTAATAATTTTATCAACCAGAATCGCTGTCGTAGCCTTCGTCATCAAGTCAATAATACTCACTTGATAGTTGAACTGGGAATTGATGAAAGCGCTTAACTCAGAAACAGAGATAGAGTTCAATCCGAAACTAGCAAACGGTTCGTGAACATCAACATCATCATGTCCACAAAGTTCCGACACTTTTGCTACAATTTGTGTTGTAATTCCTTCTGGTGTCAACTGTCCTCCACCTCCCATGCTAAAGCAATCCTGATTTTTCATCAATGCTCCGAATCTCATATAGTCTGGGTGATCGACCGTCCACGGAATACGCTTAAACAAAGCAGTTACCAAGTGGGTTTTATGTTTCATTTGTCTTAACCCATAATCCAATCCGCTGAATGCAAACAAGGCACTTATTGCTGGCATTCCAGCTGCTTTGGCTATTCTAAGGATATGTGCATCACGAGCTGCCATTCCCGCTTCTGCAACAGCCCCCATATTGAATGATAGTCCAGGCAATCCATTTTGATGACGGTAAGAAATCAATCCATCCAAGTAAGCATTGGCTGCGCAATAGTTTAGTTGCCCAGGTGACCCAAAAGCTGAAGCCACGGAAGAAGTCACTACAAAATAATCAATTGGGATGTCTTTTGTTGCTTCATGTAAGTAATGTGCCCCTTTTGCTTTCGCAGCAAACACCTTCTGAATAGAGGCTGGTGTTAGTTTACTAATCAATTGATCATCAATGACACCCGCAAGGTGGAAGATCCCTTTTAGTGGTTTGTTGAGCCCATTGATACAACGTTCCACATCTTCCCTATTCGCAGTACTTCCTTGTACTATTTCCACTTGAACATCAGGGAACATCT
Source organism: uncultured Saprospiraceae bacterium (assembly GCA_937959115.1). Lineage (GTDB taxonomy): Bacteria > Bacteroidota > Bacteroidia > Chitinophagales > Saprospiraceae > JAHDHB01. The sequence goes on along the minus strand of CALGAW010000005.1, from coordinate 136,427 downwards.
TATCTATACTTGAATTTTGTCGTACCCAATCCACAGACCGTCTTCTGGTTGTATCACGATCCATTAAAGTCAAATGCTTGACTCCTGATGCCGCTAAATAAGACAACAACCGTAAACCGAACCCACCAAACGCACCCGTTACAAGGAACGTCCCCGTTGGATCAAAGAATGCCCGTTTATCCGCAACCAATGTCTCTGCACACGTTTGCTCTTTCGGCATTTCAAGGATTAACTTTCCTTGGTGTTCTCCGTTCATCATACTTCTTAAAGCGATCGGATAATCCTTTAACGGATAACTCGTAATTGGTAACGGCGGAAGAATATCTGCATCAAGTAGTTCCAGACACGCCTTGGAAATCTCTTGGCTCAACATTGGATCATCCATCATCAATCGATCGACGTCAATTGCAATGAAGCGCAGGTTCTTTCTGAATACACATAGGTTAAGTGCGTTATCGGCATAGATATCAACCTTTCCGATCTCACAGTGCCATCCGCCAGGCTTTAGCGCCTCTAGGCATAAGTTGATATGATGTCCTGCCAATGAATTCAACACAACATCAACACCTTCGCCATTTGTGGCTTCCATTAAATCATCGTACCAAGAAAAACTATGAGAATCGAAGGCTGCTTTTACACCTAGTGCAAGCAACTTCTCGCGTTTTTCAACACTTCCTGCTGTTGCATAAATCTCAGCACCGATATGTTTAGCTAGAGCGATTGCCGACTGTCCTACGCCACCCATTGCTGAATGAATTAAGAATTTTTGTCCTTTCTTCAATCGAGACAGTTCAACTAGAGCATAATATGCCGTCACATAAACTGACATCACTCCTGCTGCTTGCGATTGGGTTAGGTTAGCTGGTTTTAGAAAAGTAGCTCTTGCATCGGTCACCATTCTGTTTGCGATACAGCCTCCTTTCATAAATACGACTTGTTCGCCAACTTTTCGGTTTTTCACTTTGCTTCCGACCTTGACGATGGTTCCACTTGCTTCCATTCCAACTTCATGACCTAAAGCGGAGCGTTCAAATGAAAGGAGCGGCAACTTACCCAGTGCAACCATGATGTCTCTAAAGTTTAATGCTGCTGCCTCCACTTCGATCTCTACATCATTCGGGCCTAATTCTGGCATGTCATAGGTCTTCAACTGAAGGCCTGTGATCTGACCAGGATTGTCAATCATCAAGCGATAAGGCATATCCTTTTTTGCTTGGATCAAAGGAAATTCGTTTTGTAGACTGATGACTCTTGGAACATAAATCTGTTCTAGTCGAATCGCGATTTCCTTTTCGCGTATATCGTTGTTTGCCAACCACTTTAAGGTATTTAAGTCTGCTGTTGTTCCTACATCTATGATTCTGACTTGTAGGTTTAATTCAGCGGGGATTTCTAGTGTCAGACTCCTGATGGCTCCCCAAAATGCGCTTGTCGAAGGATCGGTTACCTCGAAGGCTGCATTCTGAGTAATCACATTTAAACAAACTGGCTCTAGCTTGTTATTTATTCTAAATTCGATTAGATCTTGAACAAATTTTGTGAATTCGATGATGGTCTTTTCACCAGTTGAGTCTGTCGTGTCTGATTTACAGAAATAATCAATCGCTGTAATCTCTTTGGCTTGCGACAAGCATGAAATCAAGCATGCTTCCTTGGTTTTCACCTCCGTTAACGTAGCCCAATGTGCTGCCAATGTGGCTTCATTTCCGATCACCCAGCGAACTTCATTTTTGATAACACTATCATCTGAGGTTAGTTCTTTTGAGTTCTGTATTAAAGTTGTGGTGGCTGTATGCTGAAGTATTGTAAAGTCTTCTGGTAAATTTAACGTTGAATTTGAAGAATGATTGATTAATATTAGGCCTCCAGGCACCGTCAATTTCGAACACACCAGACAACAACGCTCTATCATTTCCTCAAGCCTTGTGTAATTTACAAGGACTAATTCTGCTGCTCCTAATCGTAATAATCCTTTGCTTAAGTCTAATGGTTCTCCCAAATCTAGCTGAGCAAACCGAACTGCATTGTCAATATGGTTGAATGTCTCGTAATTCTTTTTGGTTCCGTCCTCCGATGAACAGCAAAGCCAATATTCTGAGGAAGAATTAGATTGAACCAATTCCTTGTAAAAGGTTTTAAAGAGTGTTTCATTTGGTTCCTCCGTATCTGTTAGTTCTATAATTCGAAGGGCATTTCGATTGTTTTCAAATCGCTTCTCCAGCAATTGTATTAGACTAAATGGAAGAATTTTTCCTTCTGGTAATTTATCTAGGAAGTCAGTGTTTGCTATAAATTTTGGTTGCCAGTTTATTATTTTCTTACTTTGAATTAAATCCCCTTTCTTAGAGTTTGCATGAAAACTGGAATACTGTCCAAGGTGAGCAACTAGATCACCCGTTACCTGATCATACAAAGTGACACTTCCACAAAAATGTTCGCCCAACTCTAATGTTAATTGCCCTTTTTCGTGCATTCCTGCCCAAGCGCTCGGCGGTCTAAAATGACAGAGAATCTTTCCTGAAGTAGGTGGCGCAAACATGGTAAAATCATTCGCTTGCATTGGAATTCCAGATAAATCAGTTACTTCTAATAAGAAATAGATAAAGGATTGCAACGCACCGTCCATCAGTGAAGGAGGAAGCATGTAACCAGCAGCCATACTTTCCTGAAAGAATGATTCATCCATTTGAAGGTCGAGCAAAATCTCTTTGGTATCAGTATTAATGTCAATGGACTTTACGGCTTGAAAATAAGGGCCGTATTGAAAATAATCGCCTAAGGCAGCATCCATTTGCTCATAAAACTGTCCTTCTTCCTCAAATCGAGTAGAAACAAAGTTTTCCTTAATTGGAGGAAAGATGCCTTTTTTAACCTTAGTGAGTTGAGCCTCCTCTACTAGACGCACCTTACCCTCTGAGTGTAAGGTTAGCTCTTCCTCAGAATGAAAAGAACGCGATACAATTCTAAATGTAAACTGTCCGGTTGTACCCGGAACTAACTTCAATTCCGTATGCAGACTAACTGGATCAGGCCCAATAACACAAGGATTCCTAAACTTCAGGTGATCAAAGTGCGCTGGTTTATTCCCTAACGCCTGTAGGACCATTTCGATGTATCCTGCTGCTGGCACTATTGACATTTGTTGTACCTTATGATCTGCCAACCACGGAAAATCTTTAGCTGACATTCGTACTTTAAAACTTAGATTATCATGTGGCATTTTTTTGCCAACAAGCGGTCCGACACTATAGTGGCTATTTTTAAGGAAGTGGGTGTCATCGATCATGATATCCATCGTCATTTGCTCTTCCTTTGCATGACCTGGCAATCCATCTGTGATCGGTTTTGGTTTCGGATATTGAGATTCAAAATCAAGCGCTACCCCATTACGATAGAGATAACCCAGAGATTCATGAAAACTCTTATTGGTATCTGTGTTTCTTTTTAAAGTGCTAATGCAAACTGGAACTTCCTTACTTTGTTCAAAACATTGCCTTATAATCGGAGTCAATGCATGGTGTGGCGCAACTTCCAATACAATGGTTGGTTGAATTGTCTTTTCAGCCGTTTTAATCGCTTCATAAAACTGAACAGGTTGACGGATATTTGACCACCAATATTGACTATCCAGGCGGCTTGTAACTTTACCTGTTACAGAAGATATGAAAGGAACATTTGCATTAAAAACTCCTAGATCTAAAAATTGAAGACTAGATAATAAATCCTCTTTTATTTGATTCATTGCCGTAGAGTGGAAAGCGATGTTTCCGGCTAGCAATTTTTTCTGATTGTTTCGCTTGGTTAATTCAACAACAATTGGATTTAAGTTCTCCTGTGGTCCACAAATCACAACACTTGCTGGCGCGTTGATACAAGCAATTTCCACTTGTGCCTGATCGCCCCTAAACGTGATTCCCATTTCGGTTAATAAGGCCTCTACGCCTTCGAGGTCAAGCGCAATGGCAAGCATCCGACCAGAGCCAGCTGTTCGCTGTTGCAATTGAGCGCGATAGAAGACCAGACGACTAGCATCTTCAAGAGAAAGTGCACCACTTGCATAGGCCGCGGCCATCTCTCCGGCACTGTGCCCAATGACTCCATCGGCGTACACGCCCCAAGTTTTAAATGTCTCGACTAAAGCACATTGCACCATGAAGATGGCAGGTTGTGCTAATTCACATTCATTCAGTTCTTCCTGTGCGGAGTTGAAACAGGCATCTCGAAGCGAAAAGTCTGCATATTGGTTCCAATACTCCTCAATTGCGTCAATGGTTCGTTTAAAAACGGGATTGCTTGCGTATAGTGCTTTTGCACAACCTGCCCATTGTGTTCCTTGACCAGCAAAAACCATTAGAATACGGTGTTCTTTGTTACCCGATAGTTGATTAAGGTTTTCTTTTACATCAAAGTTCTTTAGTGCTTCCAACAGGCTTGTTTGATCCTTTGCTACAATTGAAGATCGGATGCCAAAGTGGGTCCGTCGAACACTTAAGTTCGCTGCTAAATCGTAGGAATTTATTGTGTTTTCTGTCAAAGAAACGTTCACCTCTTCTACTAGTTTTTCTAATGCATCTGTACTTCTTGCTGAAAGTGGGAACAAGTACTCAGAATCGGTTGATATTGGCCTAGAATATTGATTGTGGTGATTGGGTTGATATTCTTCTAGAATACAAATACCGTTTGCACCACCAAATCCGAAGGAGTTAATTCCGACTACAACAGGATCGTTTGGAAAGGGTTCACAATTCGTTTGTACGTGCATGTTATTGCCAACAAAATCGATCTCTGGATTTCCAATTTTATAATTGTTGGATATCGGAGCGAATGTTCGTCGTTGCATCATCAATACAATCTTCAGCAGTGAACAGTGGAACGCTGCTGCTTCCATATGCCCAAGATTACTTTTCACTCCGGCTACTCGTAATGGGTGTTTTCGGTCATAGCCACCAAATACTTCTCCGATGGCGTTTCCTTCAATTCTGTCACCTAGTTTTGTGCCAGTAGCATGTGCCTCGATATAATCAAATCGTTGAGGGTCAATCCCCACTCGTTCGCAAGCCGATTTCATCAATTCTATTTGAGCATGTGGTGTTGGAGCAGTAATGTATCTTCCTTGGATTAAATCTTCAGTGCCTTCAGCTGCGCCTGCTGTATTCAGCATCGTTTCTGAGATAACCGCATGGATTTTGTCGCCATCTCTTTCTGCATCTTCAAGCGGTTTCAGAACAAAAACAAAGACTCCTTCTGACCGCATATATCCATTTGCATTCGCATCGAATGAGTGACATTTGCCATCTGGGCTGATGACTCCTAATGATCCAAACCCAGTACTTGCTAAAAAGGAGCCCAGATAGTTGGAGGAGCCGACTATGGCTTGTTTACAGTCACCGCATTGTAAGGAATTCATGGCCGAATGCAGCGCACTTATCCCTGAGGAACAGGCGGTCAATGTTGTTGTTGATGGCCCCATTAAATTAAAATGATAGGAGATACGATTGGCAAACATAGAAAGGCTACTTCCTGGTATTGTAAACTCGTTTGCTCCTAGTGGAGAACGCCAGTTACAAGCAGCTGAGATCTGTGTCCCAATAAAGACACCTGTATTGCTGTTCCGCAGTTTGTGCATGTCCCAGCCAGAATGTTCAAACGCGTCCCATGTACTGCTTAACAGTAGTTTGATTTGAGGGTCCATTTGCTCTGCTTCGTATGGAGACATACCGAACAATTTGCAGTCAAACTTTAGTTCTTCTCCATCAAGTATTAGGCCTTCATATTTATTGGCAAACCTTCCTGGCCCTGGTTTTCCTGCAAACGGTTCATATCCTTTTCCATAACGGTCTTCAACATTACATTGGATTACCTGTCGTTCACTGAGGACCTTCCAAAAATCGTTATCACTTTTTATTCCACCTGGCATTCGGTAGCCGTATCCTACAATTGCAATGTTTTTACGTTTCATAACTATTTGTCTTTATTGGTTTTTCAAGTTTATCTTTCGTTTCTAAAGTGTGTTACGTTTTCATGAAAAACTAATCCGCAATTCAATATTATTGAGGACCACTTTTCACTAGTAATACTACTCATTTTGTTAAATCGGATAATTGATCAACAAGAGTATTATCTACTTTTAAAAAAGTATTCAGTTTTAAACAAGCATTATTTGCCTGTCCAATTTGCATTGTTTTGATTGTAAAAGCCCTTCAGGATAGATTGAAGCCAACTTTAATGTGAATTAAGAATGTACACATTAACATCTGAAGACCTAACAAAGGTAGTCAAAAAATTAAACATTTAAAATAATCACTATGTGAAAATATAGTAACTGTTACCAATTGATTTTATGACTGTTTTTACTTTTTTGATTCTCCCAAGATCAACAATAGTCCTATCGGGAAAAACAAGATCCATTGCGGGGCAAAGGTCATGTGATAAAGACTGACGAGAATGAACACTAGACCAAATAGCATAAATAGGTAGCTAATATAACGAATAACCAATGCGGTATCTTCAGCTTTTTGCTTCCTGCAATTGACTAAAATCACATATGCAGTAGCAAATAGCAAAACTGTAATTAAGTGCCAGACACTATGTAACTCGGTCTTAGTTTGAATGTCCAAGCTGCTGTTAAGCAAGGGACCAACTAAGGCCACTCCTCCTCCAACAGTGTGAAGTACTGCAGTAAATAGTGTGATTAAACCACCCCAAAACCAGTAGTAATTTTTAATAGCCATTGTCAAGTAAATTTATATGGTTGCTGGAATTATTTTTCTTAAAAATCGAACCCAAAGACTCCAAGTAGTTTTTGTTTTCTTTGCTGAAAATTGATTTGCTACTTTGTCAAATGAATCTTCTATCAAAGCATCATGTAACCATCGGATAGCAATCATCCATTTTAATGTTCCGAAGCCTTTGGTCTCCATGTTAATGACATGCTCGAGCTCAGTTTGGTGTGCTCCTAACTCTTGAATACTGAAAACGTGATAACCATGGAATCCTAAAGGTCTTGTAAACTCAAATTGGATCCGCTCTCCTTCCTGATACTCGGATACAGTATATCTGATTGGTCCATGTCCGCCTTTCGAACCAACTTTTTTGCCGTTTTTTAGTTTAATGCGGGGCCACTTATCCGCAAACATCTGATCGTTTTCTGTTGCAAGACTATTCAGCAATTTTGCAATTTGCTCCTTGGGTTGATTGATCACGCGTTTGTGAATATTTAGAACCTTCATAGTTGAATTATTTGCCAATTATTATTTGATATTCTTCTGGAAATGAGAATCCTTGAAGTCCATTTGTTATTCCATAGAATGTGATGAACGTTATTACTAAACCTATAAAGAGAATTATGTAGGCCTGTTGACTTGGTGTTCGTCCAAGAAATTGACGTTTCATTTTTTGCTGATGAATGGCTGCAATATGACCAAAAAACGCCATGATTGCAAGTGTGTAGTAAGGGATAAAAAATAAGTTGAACGGGAATGTCAATATTCCAATAGCTCCAAAGTAGATATTCGTATCCAATTGTAAGATAAACCGTGCACCAAAAACGGCACTAACATGCATTAGTAAAAAGAAAGCGAGATAAAGCCCAGACCAAACTTGGAGTCGTCCAAAGAAGGGTAATTTTGCTTTGCGCCTAGGAATAACAAGCTTGATGCCTGAGTAGATTTGAGTAAAAACGGCTATCAATAAAATGAGTTCTGAAACGGGGTTTCTGTAGATCAACCTTAGGGAATCCATCATACTGATATGGTGAGCTGGCCCTAGTAAACCGTAGGCATGGTTGAACAGATGAAGAACAATAAACAGGGTGATGGTAATTCCAGAAATGTAATGTACTCGTTTCATGATGACCCCAAGTTCAGCTATAAAAATGACAATTCATTTGATCTAAGTCAAATTCGGCGTTTGGGATGACGGATTCGGCTTAATGTTTCGAGGGTAATCCCTAGATAAGAGGCAATGTGCATCAGGGGAACTCGTTGTGTGATATCAGGATAAATTTTAAACAGGTTTTCGTATTTCTGTTGAGCGGTTTCAAATTGAAGGGCGACGATTCGCTGTTGAAGCTCAAGCATGGTCCGCGTCACTGCCATTCTTCCTAGGGTATTAATATCTAGAAACTTACTGGACAAATATTCGATGTTTTCTCTAGAGATTTCGAGAAAAACAGTGTCTTCCAATACTTCTAGATAATGTGGGCTGGGAATTCCTTGAAAAAAACTATTGATGGCACTGATAAACTGATTTTCGAAAGCGAACCAATCGGTAATGTCTTTCCCTTCTTTTAGATAAAACGCTCTGGCACAGCCAGAAACGATATAAAAGAGCTTTTCTGAGTATTGGCCCTCCCTAACGATCATCGTTCCTTTCTCATAAAAGTGAATTTCAGACTTAGCTTTTAATGCTTCTTTAGAAACAGGAGATAATGAACCATAGTATTTGCATACTGATTCGATAACGTCGTCCATTTTAAGTGTTTCAAGCATGATTTTCTGATTGTGCAGTCAAGCTAATTGCTTTTTAGGGATTTAGCAAGTTTTTTTACCCAGTTTGTTTCTAACTAAATGGTTACTAAACGCTTACGTTCTAAAACAAATAAATCGGCGCGCGTAAGCGGTAGAAGTGGTATGCGCGGACTGAAAGGAGCACATAAGAACGGATGACGCGCCCCGGAATGTGACATTAGGAACATGAAGGGATACGCCCAAAAAGAGACACAAATCATACAATTCGCTTATCATTTTGAGCTAAAGTCGGTAGCATTTTATTTGTCCAAACAAAGGAGACTGCCCAAAAATGAGCAGTCTCCTAATTACTAAACAATACAACATTGATTCTTATCTTCTTGCGATTGGGTAGCTTTCTCCACTGAAGAATACGAGGCCTCCCGTTAAAGGAGCTGCTTGTCTTGCGTGAAGGATACCGGCTACAATCGGTGTAGCCATAGAGGTTCCAGTCATTAGTCTGTAGCCACCATTCCAGTTACAAGAGTAAAGGTTTGTACCAGCAGCGATGTAATCAATCGGGTTCATATTCCAGTTGGAGTAAGAAGAATCGAAAACGTTACCACAGGTCATTGCTGCTACGGTATAAACATTTGTCATGTTTACACAAGCAGGTTGGTAGTTTGCCGCGTTAGCTGAATCGTTTCCAGCTGCAATAGCAACTCTGGTGCCGTTAGAAGCCAAGCCTGAGATTGCTGATCGGTAGGAAGAGAAGTTGTTACAGAAAAACCAACCATAGTAGCCACCAAGGCTTAAGTTGACAACATCGCCTGAAACATCATACATTGCAACGTGATTGATTCCATTAAGGATGGTAGATGTAGGTGCTGAAAGACTGCAGCCTGGGAAGATTTTTACAGGTACGACTGTTGCGCCAGCTGATACTCCTACAACTCCGATCGTGTTGTTTCTCGCTGCAGCTAATCCCGCAATGTGTGATCCATGTCCATGACAATCTTGAGCAGAACCGCCAACAAATGAAGCGGCAAACGGTGTGCCTGTTTGTACATTCAAGTCAGCATGATTTAAGTCAATTCCTGAATCAATAATCCAAATCCATTTGCTGCTTGGTCCCGATCCTGGTCCGCCTGCTGCAGTAACACCACAAGAAGTGAACTGTACTCTGTCAAAGCCTCTAGCATCTTCATCGCCTCCCTTTTGACCGATTACATCTTTGATTGATAGAATTCTGTCTTGCTCTACGCCTTTTACATTTGGGTTTGCTCTTAGCGCCGTGACCTCATCTTGAGTAAGCTCAGCTGCAAATCCAGTGAATGCTGCAGTGTAAGTGCCAGATACTCTTGACTCTTCAATGATGTTCTCTTTTAAGAACTTTTTGATTTTTGGTGTTGCCTCAGCTCGGTGTGCTTCAGAAAAGTGTCTTTTTGCAGTTCTATCTGTAAATTCTTTTCCACTTCTTTTAGAGGAGGTGATAAAATTTTCCTCGAATACAACGATGTACTTTCCTTCTATTAGATTTTCATCTGCTTCTATTGTTAGTTCTTGTTCTTTTGTTAGTGGTAAAACTTCATCTTGCTTACAAGAAGAAAAGGAAAGAACCAATAAACCAACTAATAATACTGACCATTTTGTAATGGCTAAAATTGAAAACTGTCTCATAACTAAATACTGTTTTTTGAATACTAAAAATTAATAATGTTTACAGCTATTAATTTTTAGAAAAACAGGATTGTTACATTTCAGCGAAAAAAAAATTGAGCTAGCGAATTTTCATTCGTTTTCCTAAGGATATAACAACAAAAAAAGGAGCACACTAGAACGTATGCCCCTATGTCAAAAAGTTGGTATTAAACTTAATTAATATCTTCGAACGTAAATGTTCTTGTGAATGTAAGGTTGTTGTCTGTGAATATTTCAGAGATGATTAATTTGTCTCTATCAATGGAAACAACATTAAATTCATTATTTGTTCCATTACCGTCAAGCGTAATTTTTGTTTCAGCATCAGAAAACGACCATGTTCCGTAATTGAATAATTGTGCATTCGTAGAATCACATTTAGTCACTCCTTCATCAATTGTAAAGGAACCTGTTTCTGTAAAGTCTAGAATATTATCTTTAACACATTCGTCTAACTGTGCAAATTCATTTGATACTGGCGTACCATTGACCGTAACAGGAGGATCAACCATTTGTCCAATTAATTCCCAAGGGCCATCTGCAATTAGTTCAGTGTTACTCGGTGGATCTACTACGTCTCCTCCCTTCTCACAGGCGGAAAATGTAAATAAGGCTAGTGTAATTAATACAAAAAATGGAATAGTTTTCATCAATTATTAATTTTAGGAATAATTTATAAGTTCATATTCCATCGGCAATAACTATACCAATGAATATTAATGAATTATTGCTAATGGTTAATTTGGAATAAATTCCGCTAAGCATTGTCTACTTGTTATTTCCTAAAACCTGTTGGTTTTTTATCTAATTGGAGGCATAAAGAATTCCTGATTGGTTTCTCAATACGTTTTTTACTAGAAATCATGTACATCCAAAACTCATTCTACTATTGACTATGAATTATACTAAGTCATTAAACCTTATGTAATATTACTTTGGACAATCTTTAACACATTTATCGGTTTTGTCGATGTAGAAAAAGCGCTTGTTTAACTGGACCCGTCCTGCTTGAAGGCTTGATTCTGAAAACGGATCGGTACGGTCATACTTAAACGGAATAATGACATTGTTTACGTTGTCTACATAGCCCCATTTTTCTCCTTTTTTCACATTTGCTAGGCCATTACTAAAGAAGCCAGTGGCATCATACTCTATGGGAATGACCTCTTCTCCCTTTGTGTTGATGTAGCCCCATTTTTTATTCTTCTGAACAGAGCTTAATCCATTTGTAAATTTTAAGGTAAAATCATACATCGGTTTGACTACAAAACTGTTTGACGGATTGATATAGCCCCATTTCCCATCCACTTTCACTGCTGCTAAACCGTCAGAAAAGATACCGGCATCTGCATATTCTGCTTTAATGACTTCCTTTCCAGAAGAGTTGACAAAACCAAACTTCTTATCTCTGAACACTCTTGCTAGATCAGATTCTCGATAAGACATTACTTGATCATAAATAGCTGGTGAAATAATATCACCCTTCTGGTTTTTATATCCGAAAAGACCTGTTTCCTTATCTTGAAACTTAACCATTTTGGACAATTCTTCTTGTGAAAGCTTTGATTGGTTGATTTTTCTAGGAATGGTTTCGGTTGCTTTACCAACTACTTTTTTAGTTTCTTTAGTGATGGTAGTCCCATGGTGGTGCGTTTGTGGGTCTGAGTTGCAAGCCCCAACGATCAAAAACAGAATTGCTATTGGTATGATTTGTTTCATGGTTTATTTGTTTGTCTTATGTTATGATGAAACAAAAATATGAAAAACTTTTAATTGAGTTACAAGTTAAGCTCTAATGAACATGCAATTAGCATTAAGAAATCCTAGATACTAGCAACTACTTTATCATTTTTATAACTTTTCGATAATGTTTCATTTGAAATAAAGTGTCTAATCCTTCAGTTTTTATTGGGTATCAGAATCAAATGAATCAAAATACAATAACCTAAAACCTGACCGATTATGAGCAAACTAGAGAAATTTGTCTGTACCTTTTTTTTAATGATCTTCCTATATTCATTAACGTCTTGTGGCACAACAAATGGTTGTGGATATTGGTCTAGCAAAGAAAACGTAAAAAAGCAAACAGAAATACTACATGCCCAATACGGCATGCTTGAAAACATTCAGGGTTAAGATATAACGACCTTGCCCATGAGCGATAAAAATATAGTAACGTCCGACCATTGTTAGACCAGGCCTTGAAGGTAATCCTTTGAGGCCGTTTTTATTCGTATTGAAAATGTATGTTCTTTTGGCTTGTTTTTACTCTACCAGTCCGTTCAATTCAACAAATTCCCATTCAAAGGAGTGATCAAATTCGTCTTGGTGGAAAAGCAAAACACTATCAGGATTAAAATTGATATCGTCGATTAAGCTTAGGGGAGTATTTTCTGGTTTCAAACTGTTATTGATACCCGAAATAAAAAAATTGATGCCATCTGGTGATTCGTAGTGATATTTTTTGGAGCGCTGCCCGCCATCACCCGAAACGACAAATACATCCGTCCCTTGAGATCTTAAGGTTTTAAGATAAGGATATATTGCTACATCGAAGCGAGTGCTGAATCCGCCATTACATAAAAAACGATAATATCCTACTTCAGCATTGGCGTTTTCTGTAGATCTCATATCAGGTTCACAGATGCCCCAAATGACTTGATGCGTCAATATGAACAAGTTAGGAGCAGTAAGCGTATCAAGCGTTTGTTGGATCATGTCCAATTGAGCTTGCATCCTGTCACATTTGTTTTTCAAAGAATCAACGTAATCGTATGAACAGTTTAAGACCATAAATAACGTCTCGTCATGATAATAGGTATAAAAATCAGGGCGTTGAGTCGCATCCGTTATGTAATGTAAATTACCGTGGCTCGTGTCATGATTGCCAAGGGTATAAAATGTCAAATGATCTTTTAAATCAAAAAGGTAGTCGATATGATAGATGGTTTCTTGCCTTCTCGTCACTGCAGCACAGATGTCTCCTCCTAGCATAATTCCTTTATAGTCGGACAACGGCAATTGTTCTATACGTGGATCCACTGTTGTTCCTGCCAGATCATTCCAATCATAAGTGTGCCCTAGAAAAATAAACGTATTGGCATTAAGGTTTGGCCCCTCAGGTTGGTCCTTTTTGCAACTTGAAAAAAAACAAATGATCGAGAGCCCTAAACAGAATAATATTTTATTTACATTCAACAAATTAAGAATTGTTATTTTTTTATAGTTAAAAAAAGAACTAGTACGGTAACGAAAAATAGAAAAAAACACTAAGATCTTTAAGAGAAGTCTATTTTAATATAAAAATGCACCCAATCATTTAATTGAGTGCATGCTAGATTCTTTCCTTAATAGTCTATTCGTGTTTACTGGATAGACAGTTTCTTCGTTGACACAGTTGTTCCTGCTTGCGTTCTAATCTCTACAAGGTACAACCCAGAAGAATAATCATTCGTTTCAATTCGAACAGGTGTTTGAGCGTTTAATTCTCCAGTAACCAATTGCTTCCCAGTAACATCCAGAATGTGATAAGAATATCCTTGAATTTGTTGATTCCCAGCGTACTCGATGATTACAAAGTTGTTTGCTGGATTCGGATATACTGTAAAGGCAGCACTCAATAATTTTTCTACATTTAAGGTGTTGACGACAACTGGATTACAGGATGCTCCATTCGTGCCCGCTGCATTACTAGCGGTAAGGCAAACGTTGTAAGTGCCTGGCGCAGTGTAAACATGCATTGGGTTTTGAGCCGTGCTCGTGTTGCCATCACCAAAATCCCATGACCAATCTGTTGGGGTATCCGTAGAAGCATCCGTAAACTGAACAGTTGGTTGACCCATTGCATCATCAGTGAAATCAGAGGTCACTGGCACTATTTGACTTAGAGCACTGATGTCAAGACGTTCAGCATTTAGTACTTCATGGTTATTAATATCATTTGCATCATACGCTTGAACGAATGCTACTAAATAAGTATTGGCGATGTTATAATTTGAAGGAATGCTATAAGTATACGTGTAGGTGTAGTCTGTATTTATAGCAGGCATAGCAGGTATTACATTTGTTGTCCCCCAGGTATCAGATAGTACAGCACGGGTTACGTTTTTGTGTACGTAGTTCAGGATTGGATTACCTTGCATGTATAAAGGACTGGACATATTGTTATTGTCATAATTCGCTTGATTGTATCCTGTAGTGTTGGGAACTGAAACATCCGTCTCGACTAAAAACAAGTTGATTCTTCTGTCTCCCATACCAACTGAATTGTAAAAATTTGCGGTTACATCTACTGATATCTCCCGCGTTGTTGTATTGTAGGTCCCTGAAACGCCTACAGACACATCTGCAGTGGCAGCTGTTTGAGTTCCAACATGCTGCGTCCAAGAGCCTGTGCCCGTTGCTACAGAACTCTGATTATTCCATTTGATGCGGTCAATTGTTGCCTTAGGAGCACTGTTTGTATAGTTGTTATAAAATGGATCTATATCGGTGGTGTGCATTGAGTCTCTTACTACCCAAGGGCAATGATGCGCTACCCAAATCAAGTTGGGGTTTGAGGCTTCAAGGGCCAACATGTCTAGTGTTGCTCTAGGACAGTTTCCACAAAAAGAGGAGGTGTATTTTTCAACTAATACTTTTTTAACTGGTGCTTGACCATAAAGCGCTGCAAAACTCAATATGACGAAGGTTAGTACAAGGAATCTTTTCATTTTAAATAATTTTTTTTCATAAATTTAGTCAATAAAATAAAAACAAAATGTCGTTGAATGTCTTTTTGGGGGAAAGTGATTCGTATTTAGACCCTTCACTCCTAAATTTGAGGGAATGCTTCATTAAGTTTAATCTTTCCCAAGAAGTTTATTAAACGGATGTATTACATAATTGTTCTAATTGTGCAACAACAACAACAACAACAGCCATATTGCCATAAGTAGCGTCAACTAAAAACTAAGCGCTAATTACTACTCACTATTATTATTAGATTTAGTAATAATTTTATACATTGAAGTCTAAATTAGAATACATGCGTTTATACTATAGAAAGCCCGTGATTACGAAGGATAATCAAATTGTTGTTGAGCAAGTTAGTGAAGGCAAAGCAGAAGCCTTGCCAAATGGAATTAGAAGAAAGGAAATATCCATTATTGCTGAATTGTATCCTTCTTTAGAATTGTTAGAACAAACGATGGCCGCAGCTGAACGCAATTACAACAACCTAAAATTGCAAGGGAAGAAAACCGTGTTTCAGCTAGAAGCAGAAAAGAAAGCACTGGCTCAACTCAAGGTGATGGTAGAAGAATTAAAGTCAAAACCTCAACAGGCCCCACCAGAATCTCCCGTTCAAGAAGCCGATCGGTCTGAAGACAAACCGCCCGTAAAATTACGGCCCAAAACGGTTCGAAAAACCACGACTCGCAAGCCTGCTGCCAAGAAACCAGTGGCAAAGAAACCAACCACTCGAAAACCAACAGCGAAGAAGACTACGGTAAAGAAAACCACGACTCGCAAGCCAACAAATAAGAAGGATACGGATAAGCCACCAGCCAAACCCCCTAGAAAGACAACACGTAAAACCACTAGAAAGAAATGATACTAATGTTCAGTAACAATGATCTTTTAGGTAAGTCAGTTACTACACTTTTTGGATATTGGCGCCAAAACAATTAAATTTTCATGCTTACATTGGTTTCAATACCCCAATTGGTTCACATAATTTTTTTGAAAAATTGATTGGATAAGTCGTCACCTGTCAACTAATTATACATGGCGTCAATTTTAAATGTTTTGCTTCCTCAGAAAAAATAGTACTCGTTTATTGCTTTTGAGTTTTTTCTACTATACATTTGATTATTCAAAAATGAATCATTCGACAAAAAATATCACCCTTCAAAA
This sequence comes from uncultured Saprospiraceae bacterium, assembly GCA_937959115.1. Taxonomy (GTDB): domain Bacteria; phylum Bacteroidota; class Bacteroidia; order Chitinophagales; family Saprospiraceae; genus JAHDHB01. Next base: position 120,384 of record CALGAW010000005.1, on the reverse strand, counting down.
TGTAGCCTCTTCTGCTGCAGAAATGAATACGAATAGTATCAAATTCAACATGTGTATGTGTTGCTGCTGTATGTGTATGATGTCAGGGTGATGCTGTTTTAATTCCAATTATAAATAAATTTTTAAAAATAGCTGAATCCTTAGGATTTCAGCTTAAAGTGGTTGTGATCCTATGTGTTTAGCACAAACAACAAGATCATGAGTAATCAAAACTATCGTTTCGAGACCCTTCAGCTACACGCTGGACAAGTAGTAGACCCTACTACGAAAAGCCGCGCTGTCCCCATTTATCAGACAACCTCTTTTGTGTTTGACAATTCTGAGCACGCTGCAAATCTATTCGGCCTCAAGGAATTTGGAAACATCTACACCCGAATCATGAACCCGACAACAGATGTATTCGAAAAACGAGTCGCTGCGCTCGAAGGTGGAACCAATGCCTTGGCAGTTGCCTCTGGCCAAGCGGCACAGTTCATCGCACTCAACAACATCTTAACCCATGGCGATAACCTCGTTTCCTCTTCCTACGTTTACGGAGGTACCTTCAACCAATTTAAAGTGAATTTCGCACGATTAGGAATCGAAGCACGATTTGCCAATGGCAATGATCCAGATAGCTTTGAAGCATTAATTGATGAGAATACAAAAGCGCTTTACTTTGAAAGTATCGGAAACCCAAGGTTTGCCGTTCCTGACTTTAAAAAACTTGTGGCACTAGGCAAAAAATATGACATTCCAGTAGTAGTGGACAATACTTTTGGTGCTGGTGGCTATCTCGTACGCCCAATTGAGCTAGGAGCAAATGTAGTCGTAGAGTCAGCAACCAAGTGGATTGGAGGACATGGAACGAGTATCGGTGGAGTCATCGTAGATGGTGGCAATTACAATTGGGGCAATGGGAAATTCCCGCAGTTCTCAGAACCATCTCCAGGCTATCAAGGAATTAAGTTTTGGGAGGTCTTCGGAGAAGGAAATCCCCTTGGCTTGCCTAATGTAGCTTTCGGTATCCGAGCAAGAGTAGAAGGATTGCGTGACTTTGGTCCTGCGATCAGCCCATTCAACAGTTTCCTGCTGTTACAGGGATTAGAAACACTTTCACTTCGTGTGCAAAGAACAGTGGACAATGCATTAGAGATTGCGAAATGGCTAGAACAACATGATGAAGTGATTTGGGTAAATTATCCAGGACTGGAAAGCAGCCCAGAACATCAATTGGCAAAAGAGTATCTAAAAAATGGGTTTGGTGGTGTGCTAAGTTTTAAAGTGAAAGGTGGAAAAGAACAAGCTGACAAGCTCGTCAATAGCGTACAGTTAATTTCGCATTTAGCAAACGTTGGAGATGCAAAAACACTGATTATTCACCCAAGCTCAACCACGCATGACCAATTGTCTGCTGAAGAACAAAAGGCATCTGGCGTTGAACCAGGCTTATTACGTTTATCCGTTGGAATAGAGCATGTTTCTGATATACTTACAGACTTAGACCAAGCGATTTCGGTCAGTGCTGAAGCCGTGCAAAAAGTAAAATCTGCCTCTTAAACATTTGATTTTGATCTTGTAAATAATGGGGGGCAATGACTCGATTGCCTCCCTCATTCTACATTTCATCCTTCGAAATTCTACTAAAAAAGAAATTATGAATTCGTCCATACTTAAACTAAATAAGACAATTGCACTGGAATCTGGCATCGAACTGGTCAATCCTGAAATTGCTTATCATACCTACGGAACACTGAATAATGACAAAAGCAATGTAGTCTGGGTCACACATGCCCTGACAGCGAATAGCGATGTTTATGACTGGTGGGCAGGACTTGTTGGTCCTACAGATTTTATCAATGAAACGGAACACTTTATAGTTTGCGCCAATGTACTAGGTTCTCATTACGGTACAACCTCACCGTTGAGTAAAAATCCTGAAACAGGCAAGTCGTATTATCATACCTTCCCTGAATTTACAATACGAGACATTGTTCAACTTCATATTGAATTGGCAAACCATTTAGAGATTGATGACATTCATTTGTTAATGGGTGGCTCTATGGGCGGACATCAGGCGTTGGAGTGGGCAATCATTGAGCCAGAACGGGTAAAACACTTGGCTGTTATTGCTGCAAGTGCGATCCATTCGCCCTGGGGCGTTGCTTTCAACGAATCACAGCGATGGGCAATTGAGAATGATCCAACCTGGAATCTCAATAAAGATACTGCGGGTATTGAAGGCATGAAAGCAGCACGGTCATTAGCATTGTTGTCCTATCGAAATTTTAAAACCTACCAGAAAACGCAACAGCCAAGTAGTGAAAATCTGATTTTCCCTGATCGAGCATCTTCTTACCAAAAGTATCAAGGAGAAAAACTTGCCAAACGGTTCAACGCCTACTCTTATTATTATCTTAGTAAAGCAATGGATAGCCAAAACGTAGGGCGAAATCGTGGTGGTATTGAAGCCGCACTTGCGGCTGTTAAAGCTAAAACGCTTGTTGTATCATTGGAAGATGATGTGTTGTTTCCAATAAGTGATCAGTTGCGACTTGTCACTGGTATTCCAAATGCAGTTCATCAGTTTATTCCTTCATTTTATGGTCATGATGGATTTTTAATCGAAACAAAAAATATTACACGAGCGTTGAACGTATTTCTTAATAATAAAGATGCCTCTAAACGAACTTCCAAAGTTGTTCCGGTTAAAAGGAACCAAGCAACTTATTCAACAGAAAAAATACAAATAGGCCTCATTGGCTTAGGAACGGTTGGGTTAGCAGTATATGATCAATTGTTGGAACGTTCTGATGTAGAAATACGAAAGGCAATTGTAAGACGAAAAGGATTGGATCGTGAAATTCCTCAAGCATTGATTTCATATGATGTTGCAGAAGTGACAGAAAGTGAAGACATTAAGGTTATTGTTGAAGTCATTGACGATGCAGATGCGGCTTACGAATATGCCAAAGCGGTCTTAAAAAAAGGAAAGGTGTTGATCAGTGCAAATAAGAAAATGCTTGCTCGCCATCTTAAAGAATTAAAAGAGTTAGAGTTGATTTATGGAGGAAAACTTTTATATGAAGCATCAGTGGGAGGAGCAATTCCAGTCATGAGAGTCATCAAAGAACACTATAAGTCAGAATCTATTCAACGCATTGAAGGCATAATCAATGGATCTACCAATTACATTTTGACAAAGATGGCAGAAATTGGAATCCCCTTTTCTGAAGCTTTAAAAGATGCACAGGTAAAAGGATTTGCAGAAAGCGATCCAACATTGGACGTGGACGGATATGATGCTGCCTACAAAGCGGTTTTATTGACCTATAATGCAATGGGCATTCATGTAGCACCCGAAGATGTAGAGCGAGTCGGCATTAGTAATATTAGTATTGATGATATCTGGGCAGCCAAAGTCCAAAATCAACGGATTAAACTTGTTGCTACAATAGAGCGAGAAGGAGATACGGTTTCAGTCAGTGTAAAACCACGTTGTCTAAACCCTTCTGATGACTTATATCACGTAAACAATGAATTGAACGCCATCACCATCGAAGGTCAATACAGTGGAGGAAATACCTTAAAAGGAAAGGGAGCAGGTGGCCATCCTACCGCAGCTGCTGTTGTAGCGGATATCAATCATGCATTAGATTGGTTGAAACAACGAGATCGGTCCTTAGTTGTTTCGTAGGTTGAGATAGCGGCTGTATAAAACAACACACCAACAATTCGCCCTTCACAAAAACCTCTTATCATTTCTTTCACATACGTTAAACAACTGTTATACTTCGATTATTTAATAATGAAACACAATTTCTTGCGTTTTAATGGCATAGTTCAAAGGAATTATAATTGAGTTAAGTAAAAACTTTTCATAGGTAGTGTAATTCGGCAATGCTGTTATCGTTTTCTTTGGATATCTAATCCATTTCGATAGTAGCATTGCCTTTTTTTGTATCGGCAATTTGCCTGATCGTTGTTTGGGCGAACTACAATTCACCCTTACCTGCTTTCACATAGGTTAAACAACACACAACGAAAGCCCATGAACATGTCCGATATTCCCTTCAATAATGGTTAGAATCTGTTATATTTGTATAAACCAGTCACTGAAAACAAAAGAAGTAGATGAGGGGAATTGCCTTGTTGTGTTTATTACTTACCTCTATATTGCTGTTTGGACAACAAGCAACAGTGACTTCTTTTCCTAAAAACTTACAACTCTACCCTAGAGAAGTCTCTACGAATCAGGCAAATGTAATCGTAGCAGGGCAGATAACTGATCCTGGCAACTCAACCATCTCCCTTTCTGTGACTAGAGACGGACAGTTTCATTCAAATCAAGACATAAACCTATCGGGAAATGCGAACGAACCGTTTAGTTTTAATTTTAATTTGCCTGCAGAACTCCACTCTTACGGCTTTCGTCTAATCATTGTTCGCAATGGGATGCCTACTATTGTCAAAGAAGCACAAAATGTTGTAGCAGGAGATGTGTTTATCATTCAAGGGCAATCCAATGCCTATGCAGATATTTATGGTAATGGGACGTACACAGAACCGAACAACCAGTGGATCCGTTCTTTTGGAACGACATCCCTAGACCCAAACACCGTTCTCAGTGATAGCAGCTGGCACCAAGCAAACGCGATCACCGCTCACCAGGGTAGAATTGGCATTTGGGGAGTCAGACTTGGAGAGCTTCTTATTGCAGCAAATCAGATACCAGTCGCCATTCTTAACGGGGCACAAAGTGGTAGCTCGATTACCATCCATCAATACAACACCAACACCAATACGTTGTATGGACAATTACTCTACCGAGCACAAATGGCAGGCGTAGCAGACAAAGTTCGGGCAATCATCTGGTGGCAAGGGGAGCGAGATGCATTGGGAGGTCTTGTTCAGAATCAACAGCAATACTATAATCAGTTTATAAGTCTTAGAAGTGCTTGGAATACTGATTTTCCTGGTCTTGAAAAAATATACCTCACTCAAATACATACTGTGCTCAATGAGCCTATTGCTTATGAGATCAGAGAAGCACAACGATTGCTAGCAGCAGATTTCGCCGATATTAGAATTCAAACCCCATTTAACATTGGCTATTTTGATAACACGTCACACCACGAACCATCCGGATATAATCTCTTTGGACAACGCATTTTCAATCAAGTCATGGATGATCTTTATGGAACGACAATAACTGGAATCGATCCACCTCAATTGGTTTCTGCAACATACAATGGGTTGAAAACGATGATTGACATGCAATTCGACCAGTCGATTGTTTCTCAAAATTCAATAACAGTAACTGGAGCTGGTACTCAATATTTGAAAGACTATTTCTACTTGGATAGTATAAGTGGTTTGGTAGATAGTATATCCGTTGCTGGCAATCACCTCTTTTTGTTTTTAGAGGAATCGGTCGCTGCAAAAACGATTACCTATCTTCCTGCTAGTCGATATGTCAACACTTCTACTGTATATCGTGGCCCTTGGCTTACCAATGCGCAGGGGCTAGGTGCTGTTGCATGGTATGATTTTCCGATTTTTGACCCGGTATTTCCTATTCAGGTTAAAGCATTTTTGCAAGGCAGTTATGTGGATACCGTTAATCACATGCAGGCAAGCCTTAATCAGCCTAGGCGAGTGTTGCCTGGTCAAATCAATTCCAATGTTGCCAATCTTCATCCCTACAGCACCGCTCCTTGGAACTATGCTGGAACTGAAGGGCTAGGATTTACAGATGCCCAATATAACAATGAAGTGGTAGACTGGGTACTGCTTTCCCTTCGGACAGATACCAATGCTCATACTACACTTTATCGAGCAGCAGGTTTGCTAGATACAACTGGGCAATTTCGCTTCGTAGAACCTCCGTTTATTAGTTTCAATCCAACGGACTCGTTTTATATTGTTCTTGAGCACCGAAATCACATGGGAGTGATGAGTCCTAGTCCCGTAAAGGTTCAAAATGGACGGTTGTCGTTTGATTTTACTCAGCAGGATTCCTACAATAGTAATGGCACGAGCTATGGCTCATCAGAGTTGATCCCTGGAGTTTGGGGCATGATTGCTGGAGACGGTGATCAGGCATTAGACATCATTAGCTATGACATCAATGGTCGAGACAAACAACTGTGGTTAAATCAAAATGGTACTTTTTCTGGCTACTACAATGCGGACTACAATATGTCGGGAGAGGTGACAGGTGCGGATCGGATCATCTGGCATTCTAACAATGGGTTTTCTTCTAGAGTGTTGAAGTGATTTCCTAAAGAAATTTATACGCCCCGCTATCCTTAATAAACTCATACACTCTATCACTTACGAGATAACGGATCGACTTATCCTCTCGAATGCATTTCCGAATATAGCTAGCACTGATGTCCAACAAGGGCGCATCCAATATGGTAACTTTCGGATGATCAGCCAAATCCCCTAATGCATAATTGGGCCGGCTGTAAACAAAGATATGGTGATACTTGAGAATCGTCTCGTAATTCTTCCATTTGTGAAACGATCCAATGTTGTCCCCTCCCATAATCAGAGAAAACTCGTCCTTCGGATACTTCTCCGTCAAATAGGCAAGGGTATCAACGGTATAAGACGGCACTGGAAGCCCAAACTCAATGTTAGATGCTTTGATGCGGATATTGTCACCAATGGCCTCCTTGACCATGTTAAGGCGATCGTAGTCCTTGGCTAAGGTGTTTTTCTTTTTGTGAGGATTTTGCGGAGAGACCACCATCCATACCTGATCGAGATCAGTCTCATTAATCATGTGATTGGCAATGATCATGTGCCCAACGTGAACGGGATTGAATGATCCAAAGAACAGCCCTATTTTCTTAGGAGCGATACCCACTACAAGAAAAGGAAATTACCATTGTTATAGATCAATTCGTCATCCGCATAGATTTCTCCACCATTCGTCATATCAGTGATTAGATCCCAGTGAATTGACGACTGATTTTTACCGCCTGTTTGTAAGTATGATTGGCCAATTGCCATATGAATAGTGCCCCCCATTTTTTCATCAAACAAGATGTTATTTGTTTGACGTTGGATGTTTTTGTTTGTACCGATTGCTGCTTCACCAAACCGCCTTGCTCCTGGGATTTGGAAGACCTTATCCAAGTACTTCTTGCCTTTTTTGGCTTCCCATTTATGGATTTCGCCTTCTTTCACCCAAAGCGTTACGTCTTCTACCTCTACTCCTCCATGGATGGCAGGTAAACTAAAGTGTACCGTTCCGTTTACTGAGTTTTCTACTGGGGAAGTATAGACTTCTCCAGAAGGCATATTTGTCTGTCCATCTGAGTTAATCCATGTCCGTCCTTCAGTAGAGAAGGTGATGTCAAAATGCGGATTGCGATACCTTACTGTATCTCTTTTATTCAATAGGTCGACAATGTCTTGCTGGTATTCTCTAACCTTCAACCATTGCTCAATCGGGTCATTGTGAAAAAGATTGCAAGCATTAAATACAAAGTGCTCATATTCCTCAAGCGACATCCCTGCTTCCTGTGCATTGGCAATCGTAGGGTACTGACAAAGCGTGCGCTTCATTTCCAATGTTGCCGTTCGCTTGAAATAGGTCTTCATGATTTCTGAATGCGCTTGCTTTCTGATACGTTGCCGTTCTACATCTGAACTCGCCAGTGCTCTTAAGTTGTATGGTGCTCTGATATAGATGTAGGCATCAAAGCTCTCCATTGCTTGTTTATACAAAGGAGAAACCTGTTGTAGTTGTTCATCATTTGCACAATCAATAATGATGCGTTGTTGCTCCCTGATATCTAGTTGAATTTCAGGAAAGGCACCTGCATTGATAGCGGCACGGTATACCTCGCGAACCAAAGGCTCAGCAAGGGTTGTTGATTTGATTAATACCCGCTCCTGTGGTTTTAGGCTTACGCAATAATTAACTAACAGGTGCGCATATTTCTTCAAAATAGGATTCATATCACTTCATTTTTCGTTCAGGATGCAAATTTACCAAAATTTCGCTCTATGAGGATATCGTTTTAAATAAATTGCTTCTACTTTTTCTTTCAACTTCTCTCTTAGTGTGTTTAAATTCTCTTTTTTAATGGCCGAAACAAACACAATATCGTGTTCGTATTTCTTTGCCATGGCGGTTTTTAGCTCTGCTTCTATTTCTTCTTTTGTCTCGTCATCCAACATTTTATCGAAATACCGTTCACGATAAAGATCCATTTTATTGAATACCATCAATACTGGCTTATCATTTACTTCCAAATCTGCCAATGTTTTGTTAACCACGGCAATATGATCTTCAAATTGCGGATGAGCAATATCTACAACGTGAACTAACACATTACTTTCTCTAACTTCATCAAGTGTAGACTTAAAGCTTTCAATCAAATGAGTCGGGAGTTTTCTTATAAACCCAACTGTATCTGATAGCAAGAACGGCATTTGGCCTAATACTACTTTACGTACTGTTGTGTCAAGTGTTGCAAATAACTTGTCTTCAGCAAACACTTCAGACTTACTCAAGTAATTCATCAGGGTTGATTTGCCAACATTTGTGTAACCAACTAGTGAAAGTCGGATAAGGTCTCCTCTGCTTTTCCGACGGGTTCGTCCTTGTTTTTCGATTTTCTCTAGCTTTGTTTTGAGGAGAGAAATCTTATCACGAATTATCCGTCTATCCGTTTCAATTTCTTTTTCACCAGGACCTCTCATACCGATACCCCCGCGCTGTCGTTCAAGGTGAGTCCACAGTCCTCGTAATCTAGGAAGTAGGTATTGCAACTGCGCTAGTTCTACCTGAGCTCTTGCTTGTGCCGTTTGAGCTCTAGAGGCAAAAATATCTAGGATGAGTGAACTCCGGTCTAGTATTTTTACTTTTAGCTCTTCTTCTAGAATATTTGTTTGTTTGCCAGTAAGATCATCATCAAAAATCACAAGATGAATGTCATTTTTTTCAACAAATTCAGCGATTTCTTCTAGTTTTCCTTTACCGACATAAGTCTTAGACTCTGGTCGGTGAAGTTTTTGGATAAACCGTTTAAGCGTTTTCGCTCCGGCTGTTTCAGCAAGGAATTCGAGTTCATCTAAGTACTCTTCGATCAGTTCACGGGTTTGATTTTGGGTAACGAGGCCCACCAATACCGCATTTTCTGTTTCCTTTTTGACGCCTTTTCGCTTTTTTTCGCCTACATTCCAGTCTGCCATATACTTTTTGTTTTACGGGTTAAAGATAATCCATTATTCGTATTGCTAAGTGAAAAGAACAAGTAGTTTTGGTTTCTAATGCTTTAGATAAGACGAAAAGACTCGAACTATTATTAAATACAATGGATGATAAATTGAAGAAAATTGACCTGCTCGTCTAAAGACGATAGTCATGATTACTTTGAGATTGCGCGAGGTAGTTCCTAAATGGTTCTACGGATTGGTATGTGTTATTTTCATGATTGAAACGACTTTATACTTGACAAACGAAGGAGTGTTTAAAAAAGTTCCTTCATTTCTGTTTTTCTGGGAACTTTTTTTGTCAATTTGGCGTTTACTCAATTACTGGCTTGGAAGGAAGTTGGTTTGAAACGGAACAAATTTTCCATTTCCAGTTGCACAATCAACATTAAACTTAAAAGAAAAGTCAAATTTTGTGCACAGCTTACTAAAGACTTTTTTATATTTGCTGTCCAAATCCAATAATGGTCGGTTGGCCGAGTGGTTAGGCTGGGCTCTGCAAAAGCTCCCACAGCGGTTCAAATCCGCTACCGACCTCAAAAAACTCTTGCTGAATAATCAGTGAGAGTTTTTTTATCCCTTGTTTTCTTTGGCTCTCAAGTAGTCTAATACTGTAGGATGTTCATTTATCTTTGATTCCGCCCAAGGAATAATGTGATAAATATGCAGCATGTACCGATGTCTGATGTTGCCCAATAGTGGTTCCATCTTTAATTTGAAATCTAGGAGAATATTTTTTCGCTCAGCGGGATTGTTCGTTTTGCAAAGCTTTATGAAACAGCTAATAAACAAATTGCCAGCGGGATTGTAGGTTAAAAACTTTGTTGCGCCCCTTCTAAAAGAGTGGCATCTATTGATAATAAATTCATCCTCTCCTTTCTCATAAGCTAAAAGAACTTCCGCTGTAAACTCCAAAAATTTGAGATCTGGTTTTTTTACATTGTTTACCTCTTTTAGTTTGTCCAAGCAAACTGTAGCATTTTCAAAATCACCTCTGTAATAATAGATTTCAAATAAACTCCGCTGGATACTGCCGATAAATTTGGATGACATTTTAGCTCCAAATTCTTCAAAAAAGAAATGAACTTTCTCAATGTCTTGATGGAATAATTTATCGTCTGAAATGTTTAGAATTACATTATAAAGGATAGAGTGTGAATACAAATAACTAGAGGTCGGAGTTAAATTCGCTTGTTTATCAATTAAAGTAATTAAGTCAAGATAGTGTGAAGCAAACGCTTCTTTTTTACTGACCAGCATTAGCATTAGCAGTAAAAATTCATAGGAAACAATTTTGTTAATGTCTTTGAATGAATGTAGACTTGATGAGTTGTTTAATGTGTTTACGATTTCTGTTGCATATTTACATGCGGATTCCCCATCCATTTTGATGAGTAACGATAAATTACCTAAGTTTAAGAGAAGTCCGACTTTAAAATTATTGGTTAATCCCTTCGTTTTCAATAGTTTTAGAATGGTATTTTCCACCCCATTTAAAAAAGTCAGTTGTTCCTCATTTAACATCCAAACTCCTTTGTAAAATAACAAATACAATGCCCTTTCGTTCAAATAAGTTATCTTGGAATCCAGGGTCATTGAATTAAGGTATGCATCCTGTTTTACCCTTAATTCTTCAAAGATTCTTTCTGATTCCTCTGGAAATTGCATCCAAGAAAATACTGCTCGCTTTTTACTAGCATAATAGGCAAATGGATAGGCATAGTTGTCATTTGAAATTTGTTCCGCAAGTCTTAGTTGTTCTAGAGCTGGTTCAAACATTCCCCTTTTGTGCAAATTTCCCGCAAAATTGATCACATTAAATATCTGAGATGACATTGTAGTACTTTTAGGATCTTCCTTATCCACCCAGAACTTTTTAACCAATTCCAATAGTTCGTTTAGATTGTATCTTATATTCCGATCTATTTTTTTTCTTTTTAAAGCATAATTAATAGATTCAGGCTCTGAATTTTGAAGAAAACATTTATAGATATCTCCAAGTTTTTTTCTGTTCTTGTAGACTAGGTATCTTTCAAAATCTTTCCTTTCTTTTTTCTCCATTTTGGAGAATATTAATATCAATGTCCGCGTAATCTTCATTTTGTTGTTTGAGAATTTTTCTGCTTCTTTTACTTGCTGACCCTGTTAAGATACATTTTTTTGCATGTCTAAGTCTGAAAAAATAAATTTCTTCCTAGCTAGTTCGAAAAAAGTACCTTAGGTAATAAAGTATAAATTTTCAACCCTTTTTTTCTTCTTGACAACCTTCTTTTATTGATTATGAAATAGAGAATTCAAATCATTGTATAAAATCTTGTCCCATTTAAGGTAGTAAATATTTTGTTCATTTGAATTGCAAGGAAATTATCTATTTTTGCATCTATGAAGTTTGCCTTTACACTGCTTACTATAATTGGCTTGGCTATATACGCAAATGCACAGGTCACTGTTGCTGAGATTGCGGTAATCGGCAATAAAAAAACAAAAACAGCAACGGTCATCAGAGAAATGGATATTCGAGTCGGCGATACCATTCAAACACAAAACCTAGAAAACAGACTAAAAGAAAACTGGAAACTCCTGATCGGTACTGGCTTGTTTCTCAGTGTTGAGATTAGAGATTCGCTCTCCTCTAACAATACATTAGTACTTACGGTCACCGTGAAAGAAGATTGGTACATTTACCCTATACCTATCGTGGAACTAGCCGACAGAAATTTTAATGAATGGTGGAAAACGTATAACAGGGATCTCAAACGCCTCAATCTAGGCTTACGTTTCTATTTGCTCAATACCACAGGAAGAAACGACCAGCTGAAACTAGTTACACAATTTGGCTTTACGCAAAAGTATGAACTCGATTACCGATTACCGTTTTTTAACCGGAAGAAAACCCTTGGTGCACACTTCAACGCCCTCTATGCTAGAACGAAGGAGGTCAACTTGAAAACCGACCAGAATAAAACCGTTTTTTTTCGACAAGACAACCAATATCTGCTAGAGCGACTTAGGGTCGGTACTAGGCTGTGGTATCGACCTAAGGTAAGAGAAACGCTAGAATTAAGAACCCAATATTTTAACAATAGAATCAAAGATACTGTACAACAAGCAAACGTAGATTTTTTTAATACCACCGCCTTAATACAAGAGTACCTATCTGTCTCTTTACGGTTTATTTCTGACCAGCGTGATTTAAAAGCTTATCCCACAAAAGGATATTACAATGCAACAATGCTTGACAAAGGAGGCATTGGTTTCTCGAAATCAGTGAACAGCCTCACTGCTTCCTCCTTGTTTGCCCTTTATTTACCCCTTAACAACAAAATCAGTGTAGAGCTCATTGGTAAAGGACAAGCAGCTTTGATAAGGAAAAAGCAACCGTTTTATTTGCTGCAGAGAGCGCTTGGGTATAAAAACGATTTTGTGCGTGGCTATGAGTATTATGTGATTGACGGGCTTGACTATGGTTATCAGAAAACCAGTATTCGTTATGAGTTGTTCAACAAGGATATCAAGATCAATGCGATTCCTTTCGAAGGTTTTAAATCCATTCCCTTAAAGCTATATTTCAAATTGAACAATGACATTGGCTATGTTAATAACCCGTTCGGCGAAGCTTCAAATACACTAGAAAACACTTGGCTTTGGGGTGGTGGACCAGCATTTGACATTGTATTGTATCATCGTTATGTCATACAGATTGAATTTAGCGTTAACCGATTCAATGAAAAAGGACTATATTTACATTATCAATTCCTATTTTGATGAATATCGCGCTTTATAGCAGACACTTAAAACCGAAAGACGTACAGCCTGTTCAAGAACTTTTTGAACAATTGAAGGCTCATCAGTTCTATCCACATGTGTATGGACCTTACTTCGAGTCTATGCAAGGAAAAATTGATTTCCCTAGTTCCGTTACTGTTTTTGAAACCTACGAGGACTTAAAACGACTAGACATTCAACTCATGATTTCGCTTGGAGGAGATGGCACTATTCTAGACACCACTACCTTCGTAAGAGATTCTGGTATTCCAATCATGGGGATAAATTTAGGCAGATTGGGGTTTTTGGCTTCCATTCAAAAGAACCAAATTGCCAAGGCGATTGAAGGATTTGCAAACGGTGCTTATGTATTAGACAAGCGAACACTGCTTCATCTAGATTCCAACATGCCCATATTTCAGGATACGCCCTTCGCCTTAAATGACTTGACCTTGCTCAAGAGAGATACCTCTTCAATGATTACGGTACACACATTTATCAATGGGGAATTTCTCAACTCTTATTGGGCAGATGGCATTATCATGGCTACACCAACAGGGTCGACCGGCTATTCGCTTAGTTGTGGAGGGCCAATCATCTTCCCAAATTCTGGGAACTTTGTCATCACACCTGTCGCTCCACATAATCTAAATGTTCGCCCCATCGTTATTTCTGACAACTCAGTTGTTTCTTTTGAGGTAGAAGGCCGTGCACGAAATTTCCTCTGCACCTTAGATTCTAGGTATGAACAAATAGACGCCACCCATCAAATCGCCGTCCGTAAAGAAGATTTCTCTATTAGTGTTGTCCGCCTTCACGGTAATAATTTCCTAGGAACAATCAGAGAAAAACTAGCCTGGGGATTAGATAAAAGAAACTAACAACTTAATGATTGCCCAATTCTGCCGCTAATTTCCTACTTAGCGGGTTTCAGAGGAAACAAATCTAGAATACTATAGTCCGGAATTCTAGGTTAGAACTTGTCAAGAGCAATACTACAATATTCTTTTGAATAGTTGAGGGTATCAAAATCACGTTCTGCGGTGTAGACGATTTGAAGGCTTAAGTCAGGCTTGAGTTCTCCATAACCAGAGTATCGGTTAGAGCCAAGTATGATATTATCGAATTCGAAACGAAGATTATCTACTAGCATAACATCTAGACCTAAGCCAGTATTTTCAAAATTGGTGATGATACCAGAAAGGGAGGATTGACTCATAAAGCTTGAGTTGAACTTTTGTTCAACGCATTTTGATTCCCCAATATAGGTTCCAATAAATTTCGAGATCCAGGTTTGATCACAGAAGTCGCCATAGAAGCCAGTTTCACATATACAGGTGCCACTCTCGCAGATACCACCGTTTTGGCAATCTACAAGGTCACATTTGCTTGTGGGGCTACAACTATTTAATAAGAGTAACACAAATGTTAGTAATATGAAAAAATAATTTTTCATTATGTTAGTCAGTTCCTTGGGTTTAAGCTTTCAGTTTTCATATCCCTTCGTCGCCTCTCAATCTTCTGAATCGCTTCCTAGCTTCTACGGAGAATGTGCTTCCACTATGTTCCAAAAGCAATTGTTGATAGAGATTTTTAGCCTTTTCTTTGTCGTTTAGTTGATGTTCGTATAATTCTGCCAATTCAAAAATCGCGTTGTCACAGCGAATTCCATCTGCATAATTAGCAATAATTTCTTCTAACATTCCTTTAGTTTGGTCAAATTTCCTTTGTTTTAGAAAGATTTTTGACTTAGCATAAAGGATGTCATCTTCAAGTCCGTGTCCAGGGAATAATAGTTTTATTGAATCTAAGGTACGAAAAGATTCTTGAAATTTATTTTGAAAGATGAAAAGATCGGAACGAGCATACATTTTCATTGGCACATCTGTAGTATCTAAAGAGTAATGATCCATAATGAATACAGATAGATCAATTGCGTCATTAGAAATCAATTCTGATGTTGATGCCTTCAGAACAGTGAGTTGTGCTTGAGCCCATTCGAAGTCGCCATTGTAGTAGGCCAATTTAGCATTTCTAAACCGAGCTTCCTCGCCAAGCATATCATCTTTGAAATCCTTGTCTACCTGCGAATAGAGGAGGGTAGATTCCCAAACTTCACTTTTCATTAGGTAAAAATCACCAAGGTCCAACTTTGAGTTTGCCTTAACTTTACGGTCAAGCCCTGGGAATTCGATCATTTCTTTCAATAGAGAAACACCACCATCAAGATCATTAATGTAAAAGGCTTTTAGTTTGGCCAATTCTCTAATAATCGGTGCAGAGTTTTTGTTTTTGCCGAATTCTGCGAGGAAATCCTCGTATTCCTTTTCCAAGGAGGATAGATCTTCGTTTGTGTATTCATATCCAGTTACTAGAATTCGTTTCTTGCAGTTGAGCAAGTTTTTCTTGGATTCAATGTAGTAGCTGCAGGTTTTTCCTTTCTCTTCAATGATGTAGGTGTATGCTTCAATAGCGGCATCCAAGTCACTTTCACGTTCAGCGTCACCAGCGAGCTTAAAGACTCTGCTACCGTTTTCTTCTTTTCGTTTGTCGAGTGCTTTTACTTGCCGGAACGCATTTTTGAAATCTTTTTCTTGAATAAATACCCAAGTTAGTATTTCAGGATAGATATCAAGTGTAGGCTTTTCTTGGATTCTTTCGTATAGCTGTTCCTTGAGCTCAACATAGTCCTCTTTTACCAGATACCGCTGGAAGTAGGTTTTGATAGTAGAGGCTCTGTTCGGGGTCGCTTCAAGTGAATTTAGATAATAGAGAATCATGTTCTTAGGTTCTCCCTTTCTTCGATAGACATCTCCAATATTGTAGTCGAATATGTTCTTTTTGCCTAAAGCCTTGTTTCCTTTCTGATAGGTTTCAATCGCTAAGTCGTATTTCGCAATTTGAATAAATGCGTTTGACAACCTGATGATCTCGCTTTGGTTGGCAGTTAAGAGTTTAATGGCTTTACGGAATTGCTGATCTGCGTCCTCCGTTTTGTTCTGTTTTTCGTAGAGATTGCCAAGTTCAATGTAGAGATGACTGTTTTTGGGATATTGTTTGATTTGGCTTTTAATCGCCATGTCCGCCTGATCGTATTCCTCCATGTTGATCAGGCATTTCAAATAACTATTGAAGAAGTAGGTGTTGCTTGGTGATTTTACAAGCAGTTTCTTAAAAAGGTCTGATGCTTTTTCGTATTCACCACTATTGTAGTATTGTTGTGCTAATCGCTGATCTTGTGCAAATAAAATTTGCGTAGAAAACAAAAGGAAAACAATAATTGTTGAAAATCTTTTCATATTACCTATCAATAGAGTGTTGTCAGCTTACTTAATGTATTGTTAGTATTCAAAATTTATACCGAAATAATAGGTGTATTAATAATCAAGCATCTAGCTTCCCTATTAAACGGATCCTTTTAAAAATTAGTTTAGAATAAAAGGGACAATCATTACAAATTCTGGGATGTCCACATAAAAAGTCTCCTCAGAATCCGGCACGCGCATTAGGTAAGTTCCGTACATTTTTCCAATATCACTAGTCAAGTGACAACCAGAAATATATTGATGACTTGCCTTTGGAGCCAAAACTGGGCATTCACCGATAACTCCTGGGCCCTCTACTTCTCGCTTCGACCCATCTCCATCAACAATATGCCAGTGTCGCCGCATTAATTGAATGGTGTACGGATTTTGATTTTCAATGGTAACTCGATAAGCAAAAACATTATAATCAATGGATTTTTCGGAATGTTCTTGTTGGTAAGCTACCTCGATACTTATTTTTACACCCTTAGTTATTGCACATTCCATTTTATTGCATTTTTGAATAATAAAGATACCGTTATAAAAAATGAATATCGAATATAGAACACAGAATATCGATTGCAGAAGGACGAAGAACGAAAAAGGTGATTTGGTTAAAAGAAGAAATAACGACTAAGTTAAGGTGCTCATTCTGCTTTATTCTCTTGCTTTTGAATCGTTAGTTGACAAAAGTCAATCACCATTTGTTCTGCATCTTTAAATGCAACTTCAAGGACATCATTTAGTAAAACAGAATCAAATTTATCCTGGTATTTTAGTTCCTTAATTGCTTTGTTAATTCTACGGTCTAAGCTTTTTTTGCTTTCCGTTTTTCTGTTTTTTAAACGGTTAAACAAGACTTCTTGAGAGGGTGGTTTGATAAAGACAACATGTACTTCATCGCCATAGACCTTTTTGATGCTGATTGCTCCTTGCACATCGATATCAAAAATAACATGTTTACCTAGTTCCCGAAGACGTTTTACTTCACTTTTGAGGGTTCCATAGAATTGGTTTTCATAGACCTCTTCCCACTCTACAAATTCGTCTTTTTTTATCTTTTTCTGAAATTCTTCAACGGAGATGAAATAATAATCTTTTCCGTGTTTTTCTTTCTTCCGTTTTTCTCTAGTCGTTGCAGAAATAGAAAAGTCAAGTTCATCAAAAGTACCAAGAAGGTGGCGAACGATCGTGGTTTTACCTGCCCCTGAAGGAGCGGTAAAAACCATAAGTCGAGTATCTCTGAGATTCTCTTTTATTTTATCTTTTTTGATCGACATCTTTCTCGTTATACGGCATTTGCAACCTGTTCTTTTATTTTTTCAAGTTCATCCTTCATTTGGACGACCAACCGTTGTATATCAGCGCTGTTTGCTTTTGAACCAAGGGTGTTGATCTCACGTCCCATTTCTTGAGAGATAAAGCTAAGTCTTCTGCCAATCTCTTGCCCTTTGTTCTTATCAAGTTGCTCAATAAAGTATTTAAGGTGTTGGTTTAGACGAACTTTTTCCTCTGAGATACTATATTTTTCTGTGTAGAACACCATTTCTTGCTCAAGTCTGTTTTCATCAGCACTATATTTGTTGACCAAGTCGTTTAACTGAGTACGAAACCGTTCTCTGATTCGTTCTACTCTGCCATCTTCAAAGGGCTCAACCTGTGTTAACAAATTTCCAATGTTTTTAATTCTTAAACGGAAATCTGCTTCGATAGAATCGCCTTCGTCTTCTCTGTATTTATTCAGCTGTTCCAATGCTTCATTGAGAACAGATTTACACACTTCCCATTCTTCTTTAGGGATGGCTTCTTCTCCTGCCGTTGCCACGTTAGGCAATCTCAATATAGATTGAACGTAATCGGCCTTATCAATGTTCAGTTCATCTGATAGTGCGATTAGTTCCTTGTAGTATGCTTTGAAGACTTCCTTGTCAAATGCAATTGCCTGATCAGCCTCAAGGTATTTTATCTCAATCAACACGTCTACCTTTCCTCGCTTAACTTTGTCAGAAACAATTTTTCTGATTTCCATTTCGTATGCACGGTATCCTTGTGGTAGCCTAGCTTTCACATCCAGATATTTACTGTTAAGTGTTTTCACTTCTACCGTGTAGGCCTTAGGCCCAAATTCTTTCACGGATCTACCGTAACCAGTCATGGATAATAACATAAATTGTTTTTTAGATGCAAAAAATTGCACGTATTTAACGAATACCCTTGTAAACGCTTCTTTTTAAGGATGCAAAGATAAGCATTTACAAATAAAAAAATCGAAACTGTTACATCTTGTTCTTCATAGTGTAAACTCAATTCTGCTTTTTATGTTCAAGAATAAATTATTTATCAGGTGTAGATCGTGTGTTGACGCTTTTTGAGAAAATTAAATTTCATTAAAAAGTTTTTAAATTCTTTAAATTATTAACTGATCAACTCGAAAACTATCCTAAAAATTGTAATCTCCAACAATCCCAATTAACTTGTAGCATGGGTGTCATTAAAACAGCATACTACAAATCTCCAGTTGGTGAGTTAATCCTAGGGAGTTATAATGAAAAATTATGCTTGTGTGACTGGCGTTATCGACGCATGCGCACAACCATCGACAATAGAATTCAGAAAAGCCTAAATACAACTTACGAACTAGCTTCATGTCCAATAAATGAGGAGGCGATCAGACAGCTGGAAGCCTACTTCAATCAATCAGAGACTACGTTTGATGTTCCACTGAAGCTTGTTGGGACTGAATTCCAGCAATCGGTTTGGGAGGAGCTCATTAACATCCCATATGGCAAGACCTCAAGCTATTTGGACTTGTCTAAAAAGCTAAACAATGAAAAAGCCCTTCGGGCAGTGGCTAGTGCAAATGGCGCCAATGCCATTTCTATCATAGTCCCTTGCCATCGGATCATCGGGTCTGACGGCAGCCTGGTTGGATATGCAGGCGGTTTACCTGCAAAGAAACGACTGTTGGCGCTTGAATCTAGCTACCAGCAATTGGAGTTGTTTTGAAAGAAGGCTGAAGTTGCGTTTTCTTCTTGATAAACGCGTGAATTTACAAAACAATCAGTAAGTCAGAAGCTCTTTTATTGTAATAGTTACCAGTTTGTGCAAGGGTCATCAGTATGCTTTTTGCCTGTTTTTTGTTTCCTTTTTTCAGTTTTGCTAGTGCCAAAAACCAAGAGGCGTCTAGGTAGTAGCCTGAGGTTCTATCGAGGTAGACTTGTTCTAAGTGTTGGATAGCGTTATTCGTTTTACCAGATTTCAGCAAAGCGACTCCTTTGAAGAAAATAGCTGCTTTGTCTTTCGGGTTGGCTGTCAAGTGTTGCTCAAAAAGTGCTGTGGCCTCTGTGAACTGTTTTCTGTCAAATAATTGAAGGGCTCTGAAAAACGGTTCTGCAGTTGCTGCGGTACTATCATTTCTGCTAGCGTGGTCGTATACTGGAAAAGAAGAAGCGATCAGACTGTTATACTGACTACTGTCGTCATTCAAGTAGTTAAACACAGCTATAGATCCAATGATACCAATTAACATAGCGGCTATTTTGAGGAGGTAGGAACTGCTTGATGGCTTATTGCTTAAGGGAATCACCTTTGCTGGTTTTGTTTGAACGGTTTCACGTTGCGGTGGCCATGTCGTTTTTTCCAATAAGGCTTCAGCTTGATTGATCTCACCTGAGGCGACAAAACCATCAAGCGCATCGCTGCATAGTTCGCAATCGGAGAGGTGTTCTTCTACTTTGTACTGTTCCTTCGAGTTTGTTTTGCCTTGAACGTATAATTTGATTTGATCAAAGCTTAAACAATTTGATGGTTCAAAAATTTCTTTCATTATGGTTAATTAATTAAAAGTCTTGGTCTTCGTCAATGTTAAGTAAACGAATCAATGTTTTTTTAAGTTGGCGTTTGCCATTTTGAATGTTAGTTTTTACTTGTCTTTCAGTGTACTGCGTTGTTGACACAATTTCACGGTAGGTCTTTTTTTCAAAATAAAAGCCAAAAATGCAATCGCGCTGTGCTTTTTTTAGCATTTCGAAGGCTTCGTAGAATTTTTCTCGATTAATTTCATTCAACTGGTGTGTAATCTCTGAAAATTCATCAGTATTCAGCTCATAAACGTGTTCTTCTGGATCAAATAAGTTTCGATCTTCGATGGAAACGACATTGCTAGCTACTCGATTTTCTCGGATGCATTTATTTTTGGTGATCGTATAAAGCCAGTTTTTGAAATTCGAGATGGTCTCAGTTTCCAATCTTCGAAAAGCCAACTCAAAAACTTGGATCATTACATCTTGACTTCTATCGTAGTCTTCAAAATACTTTAGACAAACACCAAGGATTAAGTGCTTATATCGCTCAAACAAAACGGATAAGATCAACTCATGACGAGATTTTCGGTACTGGAGAATTAACTCAGTATCCTTCTGTTTTTCAAAATATTGAGGTGAGAGGCTCAATACATTTACGGTTATGGAATTGGTTAAAAACACTAATATATTATTTAAATGATAAAGTTTGTAAAGTTTCGGAGTTGCAAGTATTTCCGAATGGGCTTTTGAGTTTTACAATACTTCTTCTACTTATATAGAGACAAAAATGAAAAAATTCCACACGGGTGGCTGAAATATTTTTCTAATAAACACTATAAGTCATTGATATTCAACAAGAAAAAAAGTTTAAAAAAGTTGAAAAATAAAAATAAAAAGTAATCCATTTCGAGCGAATTTCCACTTGGGCGAACATTTTTAGATCGTTTTTTTAATGAAGATGGTATTGTTTCCAGATTTTTAATTTATTGGGAGCAAAACCCAAAAAAAAATCCCCAATACCATAATTAAGTATTGGAGATCTAAATCTTTAGCAGTAATATTTCCTAACGAATAACCGAAATACTCTTGACTGTCGTAGCACGTTTAAGGTCAGTCGCTTTTAAAAGATAAATACCAGTAGATAATTCACTTAAATCCAATAGATCACTAGTATTGAAATCAGTAATCTCTTGCAAAATTTTCCCACTGATATCAATGATTTGAAGGGTTTTTAATCTGGATTGATCGGTTTGTATTGTAATCCATCCTGAGGAAGGGTTTGGGACAATAGTTAATTCCATTTTTTCAAGATCCTCGTTGTTTGTTGTTGTCGCGTCAGATCCATCGCAATCTTCGTCAATTCCGTTGTTAGGAATATCAATTGCTGCAGGATTAATACCTGGATTCGTATCATCACAGTCTTGGTCATTCGGAACAAACCCAGCAGGACTATTGACAGCACAAGTAGAAACATTGGTATTAGGATCACCAAAGTTGTCATTGTCCGCATCTCTAAAATATTGGTAAACAGGTAAGCCATCATCAACCAATCCACTACAGTTGTTGTCTTTGTTGTCGCAAATTTCCGTTGCACTAGGATTAACCGTGTTATCTGTGTCATCACAATCGCCAGGCAAGGTAATGTATCCAGAAGGTGCTGAGCATCCTTGCACTGAGGTGTTGTCATCACCATAACCATCGCCGTCCGCATCAGCATAATAAGTTACCTGAGTCGCAATGGTTACCATCATCGTTGAGGTGTTTGTCGATGGTGCTACTGCAACTCCTTGTTGAGCACTTACAGTATAAGTGATTGTATGCGTGCCGATCCCTGCTGTTGCTGGGTCAAATGTGTTTCCAAGAATACCTGGGCCAGAAAATGTGCCACCAGGTGTAGCGGGTACTAGGACAGTCGTTGGATCTGCTTGGCAGTAACTGCTGTTTAAACCTGCAAATGTTGCATCTGGCTTAATGTCCATTGAAAGATTATAGACAAACGGCTGATCCAAGAAAACAGTAGCAGGTGTACCTGTGCAAGCACCAAATAAGTAAACATCTACATCGATTAAAAAATTAGCATCTATGCTAAAAATACCCGCCTCAGTCGGAACTCCACTTACTGCCATGCACCCTAACGTATAACTATTGACTACTGGGACATAGACAGCGGCATTGGTTACTGCAGTTAATCCAGTAGGAAGTCCTGAAAAGGTAAAATTGTCGATCGTTGTTACTTGTACATTAAAACCTGGTTGAGTAGGATCAAGAATACCGGAATCAAAACAGGCGTCTGTCACAACAAAGGATTCTGAATCAGCATAAGCAGTATTGGCTATACCAGCAATCAGAACTGTATCGCAAATCCCTCCATAAACAGGTAGGCTGGCAGAACAGTCTATTGGTGTGCACTGACTCCAAAGAATTTGGCTAAGCAATAAGGGGAGAATTGTAGAGAGTATGTATTTCATGAGAAATAGGTTTGTTTTTTATGAAAATTTAAAGGCTTAATATAAAAAGAACTAAGATCAAAATTGATTTAAGATCTTAGTTCTATAATGTAATAGGCATTATTTATTCTTCTTCCTCCTCTGCATTGCTTGCTGTTACTTTAGGACGCATCTGCGGGAAAAACAAGACATCTTGAATTGAATTAGAATTGGTCATGATCATTGCTAAACGATCCATACCAATGCCCAGTCCTGCAGTTGGTGGCATACCGTATTCCAATGCATTTAGGAAGTCTTCGTCCAGGACCATTGCCTCATCATCTCCGCGCTTCCCAAGGCTTAGTTGTTCCTCAAAACGTGCACGCTGATCGATCGGGTCGTTCAACTCACTAAATGAATTAAGGATTTCCTTCCCATTGCAAATCGCTTCGAAGCGTTCTACTAGACCAGGCACCGTGCGGTGTTTTTTAGCAAGAGGTGACATTTCGATCGGGTAATCTGTAATGAAGGTTGGCTGAATCAGCTTTGCTTCGCAAGTCTCACCAAAAATCTCGTCTATCAGCTTGCCTTTACCCATAGAAGGATCAATAGGTACGTGCAATTTCTTAGCCGTAGCTCGCAGCTCGTCTTCATCCATTTGGGAAATGTCAATACTTGTGAAGTGCTCAATCGCTTCAAACATAGTATAGCGTTTCCAAGGACGCTTAAAGTCGATAACATTCTCACCAACTTGTATTTTTGTCGTACCATTGGTGTCGAGGGCTACCTTTTCTACCATTTCCTCCACGAGGTTCATCATCCACTCATAATCTTTGTAAGCTACATACAGCTCAATTTGAGTGAATTCTGGATTGTGGAATCGGCTCATGCCTTCATTTCTGAAGTCTTTTGAAAACTCGTAGACTCCGTCAAAGCCACCAACAATCAGTCGTTTTAGGTAAAGTTCATTGGCGATACGCAAGTACAATGTCATGTCTAGCGTATTGTGATGTGTCTTGAATGGACGCGCTGCTGCCCCACCGTAAAGTGGTTGCAGTATAGGCGTTTCCACTTCTAGATATCCCTTTCCATTTAGGAATTCCCGCATAGAATTGTACATCTGTGTACGCTTTAAAAACGCTTCACGGACATGAGGGTTTACCACTAAATCAACATAGCGTTGACGGTAGCGTAGTTCTGGGTCAGTGAATGCATCATACACATTACCTTCCTCGTCTGTCTTCACGATAGGTAGTGGCTTCAATGATTTAGAAAGAAACGTGAAGGACGTGGCTTTAACAGTGATTTCTCCTGTTTTAGTCAAAAAGCATTTCCCTTCAATTCCTACAAAATCGCCTAGATCCAATAGTTTTTTGAACAATTTATTGTAAAGGTCTTTGTTCTCATCAGGACAAATCATGTCTCGTTGCACATAAATCTGAACCTTAGCCGTTCCGTCCTGAATGACGGCGAATGCTGCTTTACCCATGACTCGTTTGGTCATGACTCTGCCGGCGATTCTGACCTGTTGTAGATTGCGCTTTTCCTCTTCCTCGTGATGATCGTATGTCTCATTGATTTCCTTTGCCGTTATGTTGACTTCAAAGGTAGCTGCTGGATACGGCTCGATCCCTAGGTCTCTAATGGCTTGGAGGTTTTGTCTCCGTACAATTTCCTGTTCACTCAATTGCATGAATATTGGATTTTTAGTTGAATTATTGTCAATAACACCTATTATTTAAAATAAGTTGCAAAAGTACATTAAAAATCAATTAGAATTATTGGATTTTGGCTTTAATACGGCTACTTACTAAATAAACCCCAATGAAAATCAATGATCCTGCAATTATTTTAATCCAAGTAAGTTCATCCTTCCCAAATAGAAGAGCAATGAGGGAAGCGAGCAATGGCTGAAAATAAATATAAAAGCTCACCGTTGAAGCGTTCAAAGTTGTCAGACTTACCGCATTAAACAGATAGGTGAGTCCTGTGACAAAAATCAATACAAACGCCAGGCAAGCCCAAATCATGGGAGTAAACGATGACCAGTCGACACTAGACAATTCACTGAAACCAAATGGGAAGACATACACTAAACCAACAGTAAACACCCACCGTATGACAGTAAACGGATGATATTTTTGAAGCAAGGACTTGACTAAAACAAGATAAATCCCGTAGGAGGTTGCATTTATGAAAATAAGCAGATCTCCGAACTTTCCTAGACCTGCACTTTCATTGCTACCAGAGGTGATTAGCAGAATAGCACCGACAGCTCCAAGCAAAATTCCGCCTACTTTTTTTATTGTAATCTGCTCCTTGAGGTAAAGTGCTGAGGCAACCAATACTAGGATGGGAGTGGTCGTCATGATTAACGAAGCATTGATTGGAGTTGTCCAGTTCAATCCTTTCAAAAACATCATTTGATTGATGGCAACGCCAAAAAGTCCGCAAAGCATTAATAGTTTAAAGTCTTTTTTCTCTATCGTTTCCTTGATGAATAGCTGCTGGTATATTGTAAAAAACAGAACTCCGAAGCATACTCTTGTCAAAACCAACCCTAAGGGCTCAATAAAATCGGGCATGATTTCCTTGGCCACCGTGTAGTTAGCAGCATAAATCAATTGAACGAAAAACAGAAGGATGTGTGCTATTAGCAGATTTGGCTTCAATACTCTTGTAAATCAGTGTGTGAAAAGGTGCAATCTTCTTGATTAGAACATATAATACAATCGAACGGTCACTATTTTATAAATTTGTCGCCCGAGCAAATTGGGATCCTTGCCAGGATAGTTAAAGTTCCCTGCATAACTATCCAATAAAGAAACCTCGTAGCGACCATTCACTGCAAAATTCTTTTTTGCATTAAGGTAAAACGTCATACCACCTAGAAGTGAAATGTCGGATTTCCTAAAGCCTTCGGGGAAGGATTCATTTATAATCCCTGCAATTTTGGCCTTAGATCGAACCAATCGGTTATAGGATGCACCAGCCTCAAACATGATTCGTCTGTCCACATAGTGGATCAAAACAGGTATCTGAACATAGTCAAGGGAGTATTTGTATTGAAAGGCAAGAAGATCCGTGTTCTCAGAACTTCCTTTTTGGCTATAGAGTAACTCGAAGCCTGGCTGCCATTTTTTGTGGACCACAATAAGCACTTTACCACCTGCGTTGAAGCCAAGGTGGTTGTATCCAGCAAAGCCGTCACCGTCTATCTGGCTTCCGTTCGAACCAAAAATGAGACCAGCACGGAAGGTACCTACTTTATCTTCAACGTATTCTGGTTCGCCTGATATGGTTGGATTTTGAGCACATAGAAACAAGGGCAGAATTAAAAGTAGCAGCAATAAATATTTCATAGTAAATTTTTTCTTAGTAGAAAATTGAGTATCCTCTTCTTTCCTTCCTAGATAGTCAATATCTTAGTTTTATATTGTAAATATAAGCCAATCCTAGGAAGGGAACAAGATAGATACTAAGATGTTTAAATATAACACATACACGTTAAAGAAAATTCAAGGGATTTTCGATGAATTGGAATACAAAATTCGCTTCGAAAAAGGGAATTTTCAATCTGGTTATTGTATCGTAGAAAACAAGAAAATAGCGGTGATTAATAAGTTTTTTGATACAGAAGCTAAAATCAATTGTCTAATTGACATCCTTGGTAACCTTGATGTAGATGTGAAAAAACTCACCGACAAAACTGGAGAATATTATCAGCAAATCATGCAAAAACACTCGGAGAAGCAGAAAAACACCTTGTTTGATAATGATTAATTAGGAATTGATTCCGTTAATGTTTAATTAATCATTAAGGCTAATTATAGATCAATCGAAAAAACGAATTGGCAGATCAGTAATCCAATAATGTTATGTTAATTGTAATTAATCATGGAACATTAACCATTAATAATTTTTTTATATACTTTCGATAAATGAAAATCACCTTCTTAGGAACAGGGACATCTCAAGGAATACCAGTGGTAGGATGTCAGTGCACAGTGTGCCAGTCCGCCAACCCAAAAGACAAACGGTTGCGTTGTTCCATCCTAATAGAAGACCAAGGAAAAAAATTCGTTGTGGACACAGGGCCCGATTTTCGTCAGCAGATGCTTGTTAACGACATAGATGATATAGAAGCGGTGTTGATGACACATGAGCATATGGATCACATCAGCGGATTAGATGATGTTCGCCCTTTCAATTTTAGACATCAAAAGGACATGCCGATTTATGCAACAGAACGGGTGCAAAAAGCATTAAAGCGCGTGTATAAATACATTTTTGAACCAAATCCATACCCTGGCATTCCCCAAATTGAATTGCATACCATTTCGAAAGCATCAGCGTTTAATATTGGGAATACTGAGTTTTTGCCGATAGAAGTCATGCACCACAAGATGCCTGTATTAGGGTTTAGAGTTAAGGATTTTACCTATATCACTGATGCCAAGACGATAACACCTGAAGAAAAAGAAAAAATCAAAGGAACAAAGATCCTAGTGCTCAATGCGCTTCGAAAAAAGGTGCATCTTTCTCACTTACACCTTGATGAAGCAGTGGCTTGGGTAGAAGAACTACAACCAGAAAAAGCCTACTTTACGCACTGCAGCCACTTACTAGGACTGAATGATGACATCAACCATGAATTACCCGACCACATTGAACTGGCTTACGATGGCCTCCAAATAGAACTAAAATGAAGCAAGATTACAAACGGCAACTCGTATTTGGAAAACACCCGGTTATTGATGCTATCAAGTCAGGGCAGACGATTGACAAGGTAGTGATTCAGCGTGGCATAACAGGCGATTTCGAGCGACAGATTAGGAAACTCTGCAAGGCACACAACGTTGTCCTACAATATACCCCCAAAGAGCGAATAGAGAAGTTCGCCAAGGGGAAAAACCATCAAGGCATTATTGCTTTTCTAGCACTGATACCGTACTACAAAATAGCGGACTTGCTGCCGATGCTCTATGAAAATGGTGAAACACCATTACTTGTTGTCCTAGATGGGGTGACCGATGTCAGAAATTTTGGCGCTATTGCCCGATCAGCTGAAGGCGCAGGTGCTCACGGCCTCGTTGTACCTATAAAAGGAAGTGCATTGGTGAATGCAGATGCAATGAAAACCTCAGCAGGCGCTCTATCTTACATTCCCGTTTGCCGAGAAACAAGTATTAGTGCGGCGGTTGACTTTCTTGTTCTGTCAGGTGTACAGGTAGTTGCTAGCTCGCTAGAAGGCACATCTGAGTTGAAGGATATTGATTTTTCTTTGCCAACAGCGATTGTTGTTGGTGCTGAAGGAGAAGGTGTCAGTCCACAGGTATTGCGCAAGGCCACAAAGCAGTTTATTATTCCCATGAAAGGCAAGACGGATTCCTACAATGTTTCTGTTGCCTCGGGTATGATTTTATATGAAGCTTTGCGGCAGCGAAACATGTAAAAGGGAATGGAAAATGTCGTTTTCTAAATCAATTTGCCCATTTCACTACTTTTTCGGCGGTTTGTTTTTTAAATCGTTCAGGAAGATTTTCCATGATTTCATTTCTTAATAGTCCAATTAGTTTACGCTTGATGTAGCTTCTGTGGGCTACCATGCTGATTTCTCTTTGTGGAGCAGGAAAGCTGAATGGCCGAATTCTATCGGCTTGTTGCTTAGAAAGATTGATTGTGGCTAATTCTGGGAGAAGCGTGTAGCCAGATTGTTGCTCTACCATGGTCATCAATGTGCTAAGGCTTCCGCTTTCGAACTTGAGTCGAGCTTCTTTTTTCGAATTTTCTCCACAGATATTGATCATTTGATTTCTGAAGCAGTGACCTTCTTTCAGTAACCACATTTCGTTTACCTTTAAGTCTTTTACTTCTAGGACGGACTTACTGGATAACGGGTGATCTCGATTGATATAGCCAACAAATGACTCGTAAAACATTGGAGCTCCGACTAGATTATTGCCAGGGAATGGCGTTACGATAATGCCTACATCAAGCAAGTCATTATTGAGTTTGAATGCGATTTCATCTGATAATGCTTCTTCTAGTACTAACTCAACGGAAGGGTATTTAATCATAAATCTAGATAAGAAAAGCGGTAGGAGATACTGGCTAAGTGTTGGGATGATCCCAATACGAAGGACACCTGAGAGCTCATCTTTCTGACTTCTGACTAACTCATTAATTTTTTCAACTTCACTAATAGCAATTTTGGCTTGGTCTATGATCTTTTGTCCGATATCTGTAGGAAGAACGGGCTTCTTAGATCGGTCAAACAAAATTACACCGAGCTCTTCTTCTAGTTTTTTCACTTGCATGCTCAGTGTTGGCTGAGTCACATAGCAGTTTTTTGCTGCTTTAGCAAAATTTCTAAATGTATTGAGAGAAAGAACGTATTCGAGCTGTGTAATTGTCATAGCTAAATTTTATGCCGCAATATAAATAAAACTGATCGTAAATTATTTACAATAGATAAAAATTATAGAAAAGGTCGTTATTATGACTTTTGTGCTAAATTCTTTTCCATTGAGACCCAAATTATTTGAGCACAGCCTCATAATTGTTAAATTCTCTTCTATTTTCAATTAATAAAATTATCTTTGGGCGAGAATTAAATTGACATGCACACACCAAAACATTCAAAAGGCGCATCTTCCTAATAAATGCTGTCTTGTTTTGATGGAAATACAGGAATTGATTCTCATTAATTTATTTATAAACACCCAAATTTGATTTGGAATGGGAACATTTCCTGAAGATTTAAAGTATACCAAGGAACACGAGTGGATTAGGTTGGAAGATGATGATATTATCATTGTTGGAATTACTGACTTTGCTCAAGGAGAATTGGGAGACATAGTATATGTCGAAGTAGAAACACAAGGTCAAACAATTGCAAAAGATGAATTGTTTGGGACGATTGAAGCAGTAAAGACTGTTTCAGATTTGTTTATGCCAGTTTCTGGAGAAGTTATTGAGTTTAACGAAACACTTGAAGACGATCCTGAATTGGTAAATTCTTCCCCCTATGAAGACGGGTGGATGATCAAGATAAAAATGTCTAACAAAGATGAGGTCAATGAGTTAATGTCACATAGTGAATACGCAGAACTCATTGGACAAGCTTAGAACTAAATACCTGATACCGACAGCATTTTGGACGGTATTTATATTCTGGGCATCAGTCACTTCTGTTAAAACATTGCCATCATTCTCATTTGAGTTGTTGATTCAACCAGATAAACTAGCACACCTTACGGTTTATGCTATTTTGGTTGTACTCACATTATGGGGATTGAAAAAAAGTGTAAAACAAGTGCCAACCAAATGGGTTGGATGGACATTTTGCTTAGGAATACTGTATGGTTTTTTTATTGAATGCGTTCAATATACTTTTTTCCCAGGTAGATATTTTGAGATCTTCGATATTATTGCTAATATTATCGGTTGTTTAACCGGAATACTCTTGTATAAACTATTCATAAAAGAAAAATTGTAAATTATGGCGATTACCTCCATGCAATTTATAGCTGTTTTAGCAGCACTTTTGATTGCAATTATAGGAACGATATTCCTCGTAAGGAGTATGCTATCTAAAAGTAGCTCGCAGGACCTTGCCAGTAAACATGCTGGGAACAATCGGATAAAGTATGCTTACAAATATCCAGAAGCTAGCGCTTTTAATTTAAGTAAGACGTTCTTGCTTGCAGGACTTGTTGGAGCATTAGCGTTCACGATTTCTGCATTTAGCTGGACGACTTACGACGAAACTGTCTATATTCCAGAAAATCTCGAAATTCCAGAGGATATTGAGATGGAACCACCGCGTACTGCAGAACCACCTCCACCACCTCCGCCTCCACCACCTCCAGTAATTGAAGAGGTGCCAGAAGAAGAAGTGGAAGAAGAAGTGGAATTTGAAGATATGACGGTAGAAGAAGAAACTGTTGTTGAGGCACCACCTCCACCACCAGAGCCAGAACCAGAGCCAGTAAAGGAGAAGCCAAAGCCAAAACCACCTCCGCCACCAGAGCCAGAACCAGAGGAAGAAGTTGATGAGATCTTTACGATCGTTCAACAAATGCCTAGATTCCCAGGTTGTGAAGATATGGATGGAGATGATACGCAGAAGAAGCAATGCGCTGAGAAAAAAATGTTGCAGTACATCTACAAAAACATTAAATATCCAAGCATCGCTCGTGAAAATGGAATTGAGGGAATGGTTGTACTTAGTTTCGTTATCGACAAACTAGGAAATATTACTGAACCAAAAATTCTAAGAGACTTGGGTGGAGGTTGTGGTAAGGAAGCCCTTCGTATCGTAAAAGGAATGCCAAATTGGACTCCTGGAAAGCAACGAAATCAACCCGTAAAGGTACAGTTTAACTTGCCAGTACGATTCAAGTTAGAAGGATAAACCTTCCTTTTGAATAAAAATATTGCCGCCTGTTCATTTTGAACAGGCGGTTTTTTTATGCTTTATTTTCTAGATAGGACATTTGATTGTTATTGTTCATAGCAGATCATCATACTATGAACAAAATAGTTTTGGCAGAACGGAAACTTCGCTTCTAGGCAAACGGGATAATTAATTGGTTCCTTTTAACCAATTCGTGATCAATCGAGCACTTTTACTGCTGTGTGTTGCTGTGAAATCCTTTAAATCTTGATAAGTGGAGCCAGGAATAGATTCTGCGATTTTTCGTATCCCTTCCTTTTGATGCAAATTGTCTTTACGCGCACCGATAACAAGTGTTGGAGTCTTAAAACGAGAAAGTATAGACCAGTCTAACTGGTAACTAGCGAAATCAAGCGCAGACTTCTTCAGTTTGTACATATTGGCCCTTGTAATTTGATTTACAAAAGCATCAGAATGATCTGTATCTTCCTTGTTGATTTTAAAACGCATCACAAACCATCTTGTTATCCACCTTAATGTAGTAAACATTGGAATCGGGATGAACTTTAATAGGACAATCGAACCAGGAATATTAAAACTGGAATTGGGAATGACAAGGACCACCTTTTCTGGCTTTCGTTGCAAGTGCTCTAGCGATTCCATCACAACGGTAGCCCCCATTGAACTACCTCCTAGTACATATCCACTGCGAACGAGGTTAGATTGATCAAGGATCTCGATCAAATCAGATTGAATGGTTTTAATAGAAAAGTCTACCTCGTCTGAAGCAACCGACGTTCGCTTTTCTCTTGACTCTATATAGATCACCTCGGAATAATCTGCCAACTCTGGAAGGAAATACCGCCAACTGTCAAATTCTGAAATCCAGCCAGGAAGAAACACAAATTGCTTGTCGGTCTTTGGATTTTCAGGAGTTAAACGGATACACCGAAGTTGTACCTCCTCAGTTCCTGGGATCATAGATTCGGTAATCGTAATGGAATCAGGGAAGACTACACTGTCGATTTCATTTTTCAATACGGTGTGGTTAATTGGTTAAAATTGAGTTGATTATTCAATAATTCCTCTATGTTTTCGATCGTAAAGATAAGAAACAAATAATAAAACTAAGGCAATTCCAGCTAATTGAAATACACCATGTCCAGCATCAATGTGGGCAACCCATGCTAGTACGAAATCAAAGAAAAAACCAGCATATGCCCATTCTTTTAAGGAACGAGACTTATTGGTCCAAATGGCTACAAGCCCTAGAATTTTTGCAATAGCAAGTGGATAAATGATGTACGTTGGATAGCCAAGCTCCGTAAAGAAACCGACTACCGTATCATGGTTTAATAGATACATTCCCGCAGAAAAACACATTAAAACGGTAAGTAAGCCAGTTGAGATTAAAAAAATCCATTTATCCAGATTGGATAGTGGGGCACTTGTTTCTGAAACTAAAGGAGTTGTTTCCATCGTGTTATTGTTATAATTTTGTCCAGTTAATTTTAAATCCAATCTGTTTCAAATCTTCCCAGTAGGTGGGATATGACTTTTGCACTACATCAGGGTGCTCTATTTGAATCTCTCCAACCAACATACAAAGAGGAGCGAGTGCCATCGCCATTCGATGATCCTCGTAGGTTTGGAAAACAACAGACTCTTCCAATCGTTTAGCGATCCCCTTGCAGCTATAAGCTGGCTCACCAGCAACTAGCTCCCAGCTTTTAGGTAATTGTTGTATCGCAACTCCAACCTTTTTAAGCTCGGCCTTCATGGCAGCAATGCGGTCAGTCTCTTTAATAGAAAGTGTATCGAGCCCTCGGAATACTCCAAATTGGCCGACCCCTGAGCAAGTCGCCATCATGGTTTGAGCGATATCTGGACATTCGATAAAATCCTCCTCAAACATATTACCGATCCGCATTCCCTTTGTCAACAACACCCCTTCTCGGTTAAACATTGAGACGACACCAAACGGTTCCATTAGTTCCGCGATTGCGCGATCTCCTTGAATACTATCATCAAATAGACCATTGAGTTGGAGGTTGGAGGTTGTTGAAAATGCAACAATTTCGTAATAGTAAGAAGCTGCAGACCAGTCCGCTTCAACTTTATAATCCCTTGCACGATAAGGCTTTGGAGCAACAGTAATCAAACCCTCATTCCAAGTGACTTGAGCCCCAAATTCTCGCATCACCGATAAGGTCATCTCAATGTAAGGCCGTGAGACGACTTTACCTTGCAACCGAATTGAAATGCCATTTGGTAGATACGGTGCGACTAACAACATTGCAGAGATAAACTGGCTACTTACATGCGAAGATATAGTTAACTCTGCTTTTGTATTTTTAATCTCGGGTTCACCAATGATTAAGGGCGGAAAGCCTTCTTTTTCTTTGTATTCAATATTAGCACCGAGATCGCGTAAGGCATTTACTAGTCCACCGATAGGGCGTTGCTTCATTCGTTTTGAACCAGTTAGGGTTTGTGTTCCATTTTGTAAGGCTAAGTATGCCGTTAAAAACCGGTAAGTTGTGCCTGCGTGTCCTGCATCATATATTGAAATGGATTGATTGAGGAGTTGATCTAGCGTTTGGGTGTCTTTTGCCTTTGCGAGATTGGCGATATCGAAGTTAACATCACATAAGGCACGAATGATTAATACACGATTACTGATGCTCTTAGAGCCTTCTAGCGTGATATCACCATTGATATCTCTGGTTGGTTTAGAAATAGTCAGCATTACAATCCTCGGTAATAAAGTAAACATTCTTTGATTAGCCCAGTGTCGCAATTCTGGTTAAACACAGCGACACCTTCCTCTCTTAGGAGCGAAAAGTTAATTCGTCCAAACTCATTTTTTTTATCCTGCATCATCAGTTGCAGCAGTTTGTCAAACGGCCAGTTGTCTATATTCACTTTACCATAAATTTTTAAGATATAATCTGTAATCCGTTGTACAGAATTCACGGTTAAGGTAAAGGATTTGTTGGATAGGTACGCTTCGCAAATCATTCCGATTGCAATGGCCTCACCGTGCAGTAAAGGCTCATTTGTCATATGGGAATAACTTTCTAAAGCGTGTCCAATTGTATGGCCAAAATTCAGTATTTTCCGGATGCCTTTTTCCTTAGGATCCTGTTCTACAATTTTCTTTTTCACGGCTAGTGAGCGATGTATTAACTGATTCCATTTAACACCGTCCAGTCTGTGAATCTGTTGAATGCCATCCCACATTCCATGATCCGCAATGAGTGCGTGCTTGATTATTTCGGCATAACCACTGCGTAGTTCGCGGTCTGGAAGACTTTTTAAAAACGGAGGATAGATAAAAACGGCTTGTGGATTGAGAAATAGCCCGATGGTATTTTTTACTTGTTTATAATCAATGGCCAATTTACCACCGATAGATGCATCTACCATAGCCAACAGACTTGTTGGAAACTGAATAAAGTCAACTCCTCGTTTGAACGTAGCTGCGGCAAAACCACCCATATCACCAACCACACCACCTCCTAGATTAATGACAAGAGAGCGACGGTCTGCTTCTTGTTCTAGCAGCTGTGCCCAGATGGAGTTACAGACATCTAGATTCTTATTTGCTTCACCTGCGGGTACCCGAATAATTTTTGCTTTCGGATATTCAATATTATCAAGAAAGGTAGGAAGGCAATGTTGCTCAGTATTTTCATCTACTAAAATCAAAACGGAAGAGTACATTTCTCCCTTGTGGAGAACATTTCTAATCGGAGTCCAGATATCCTCTTCTCCTACGACTACTTGATAATCTTCGAGTGTTAAAATGTGCATTTCTTACTTTTTTATCTCACCATTCTGTTCATAAAGTGTTTCTTTCACTAGTTTCCCATCTTTAAACTCCGCAATTCTCCATTTGTTTCCATCGTCGTACCATCGAAGTGCTTTTCCGCTCAAGCTACCGTTTATATAATCTTCTTCAACGTACTTTTTTCCGTTTTCGTACCACATCCTAAATTTACCATGAGAGATGCCATCATTAAACGGAAAATCTCGTTCGAGTTGTCCACTATCATAAAACCCTCGGAGGCGGGTCATCTTTCCTTCTGTGATGGTATATTCGATGTATGCATTCGATTCTCCTTTAGAGTGTTGTATTGCTTTTCCAGTATAGGGATTGTTGTCTTTGTCTAGGAATGTCTTGGAGCCGTTGTGCCCTTTTTTGCCTTTGAGGTCCGAGACATCCACCGATCCAGGAGGTATCGGTTTGCCCGTTTTTGGACGCGCAGGATTCATTAGCATCTCATTCCCATCCTCATCAACTATCTTTTCTGGTGGCGCATCCGATTTGCACCCTATTATTAATAACAGGAATATCAATAAACTGATAGACACAACTATTCTTTTCATGGAGCAAAGTTAATCAAAAAAACGATGTTGAAAATCCTTAACTAATGAAGAAAGATGGTGTATTTATTTAAAGTTGTTGAATTCGCGGATATTGTGCGATAGAATGTTGAAATTGCCTCTTAGTCAAAAAGTTTTTCGCCAAAGGCTAAATCACCAGCATCTCCTAAACCAGGAACAATAAAAGACCTTGCTGTCAATTCATCATCAACCGCTGCTGCCCAGATGGTAGCTTCCTCCACATTTCGGATCACATATTCTATGCCTGGTGTTGCGGCAATAACTGTTGCAATGTGAATGCGTTTTGGGGTACCAAACTCCATTAAAGCCAATAGACTTTTGACCATTGAAGCACCAGTTGCAATCATAGGGTCACAGACAATTAGCACTTTTCCGTTTAAGTCGGGAGAAGAAATATTTTCTAGGTTGATTTCAAAGGTGCCATCTTTGTGATGTTTGCGATAGGCGGTTACAAATGCGTTTTCTGCCTTGTCAAAGTAACGTAACATTCCTTGATGTAATGGGATGCCTGCTCGCAATATCGTTGCTAGAACCACTTCGTCTGTCGTTAGTTCTACACTAGCGATACCCATAGGTGTTTCAACTTCGTCTGGCACGTATTGCAACGTTTTAGAGATTTCGTAACCGATGATCTCTCCAATTCTATTCAAATTGGTTCTAAAGCGCAACCGATCTGTCTGAATTGTACTGTTCCGCAATTCTGATACAAACTGGTTTACTAGTGATGGGGTAGCGCTTAAGTTATTCAACTTTGCCATATAGATTAGAAATCTGATTCCCTGTAAAGGTAACTAGGATTAATAGGAATTTTAGGATGTATATGAATTTTCTTTTTTCAGACGAAACAAAATTGAATTAAATGGTTGATCGTATTGCCTAAAGAAGATACGAGGCTCATTTAACAAACCATTTCAGCCAAAATGGTAAATTGTTTTGTCGCAAAACAGAATAGGGTTCGTTTTCAGCACCAAAAGCTTTATAGAATCGAGCAATAGACTCAATAGACGAGCCTTCAAAATCAAGTAGGCTGGGCGAATTTGCGTTTTTTCGAATTACTATATCTAGTAAGAAGTGCATAGCGCCTAATTGTTTACCTTCCTCAGTAGTGAACGGAAGTAAATAGGTGATTCGTCCTTTGCTTGTTAGAAAGAATGTGGCGGCACAAATGTTTCCTTCTTTTGATTTTACTGTTGAGATAAATCCAAGCCCACGATGCATTGCTTGATAGATAATCCGCAACATGGTATATCCGATTTTGTCTGTTAATACATCAATCTTGCCGCTGTGACTTGTCTTAAACAGCTCTACAAACTGTTCAGGCGTCATACTGGCACCACCATATAGCTCATTGCGGTCCGCTTTCTTTAAATTGCGCTTTAGGTTAGAAGAATATCCAGCTTGAATCTCCTCGTAAGGACGATTGAGCATTAGTTTAAGGTTGGGCCGCGATTCTATTTCATAATCAGGGTGATTGGTGATGGGAATATTGCTAGTCAAGTTGATTGCTTGTCGCTTGAAATGTGTAGGAATAGCCTTTAGAAACGCGGAAAGTCGATCTTCAGACAAGACATGCACAGAAAACAGTCCTAGTTGCTGCGCTAGCAAAGGGTGATGCAGCTGTTTGAATCCTGGGATCTTATCGTTCCATATAATTGGGAATACTGATTCATAATTGCCTTCTACTAGGCCATCCCACTCTTCACAAATCTGATTGAGATACCAAGTATATCCATACACCCGGCTGTTTCCCGCAAAGTGGATACAACTATCCCATTTGTGTTTGTCTATTTCATCGTAAGGCACATATCGAATTGACTTCATAGGGCAAATTTAGGCAGAAGTCTTGAGATGTTTGGCTACATACTCAAAAATATAATCATGAACTGCTCGCCAACCGTCCCATCCGTCATAATCAGACAGGGAGCTATTGTGCCAAAGGGAGATCAGTTGACCATCTACCGCAATTGTTTCGTCTATGAGTTGTTGGATGGTGATTTTGGCTTGCTCGGTCGATTGTTTCAGATAAACTCTAAGGGTTACGTCCATAAACTGAAAGGGATGAACGGTAAGGTTAGTAGCTGTTTCATTTACTAGGTCATACCAAGGGAATGGATGGGCAATACTTGCCCGAAACCCTGGTTGAGCAGCATATCCCATGGTGTAGTCATCGGTGATTCCTGCATCTATGAGGAGTTCGTAGGTTTCCGGTAGCTTGAGTCGGAGAAAGTGTTGTCTGCTGAGCGTAATTGGGTGTTCTAGAAGCTGTTGGAGAGTTTGCTGTTCGCTTTTGAGTCGTTGAGGGTTGAGATGAGCTCGGTAAGAAGGATGGATGCCTACCTTAAACTGTTTAGCGATGTGCTGGATAAGAAATTTAAATTTTTCTGATTTAATTGAAACATTTTTGTCATATTTTCCGTATTGTCCCAAAAGAAAGAAGAATAGTGGAGCGACGGAATTTGATTTAAAAAGAGCCTCTAGATGAGAGAATGAGTAGAATGGGTCGTCTGTTTTATTCCTGAGGACGTTAGCAATTAGCCTGGTTTTGCTAAAATTGAGTGAGACAAGGCTTCTGGCAAGTTGTAGGGAGTTTCTGATTACGCCTTTATTTTTGAAAGCCCAAGCATGGTCAATGTCATAACTGGGAACAAACTTGAAGGAAGGTGTTTTGAACTTGAGATCTGGGAACTGTTTGGCTAGTATTTTTTTGAATTGATTGGCCCATAGGTTTATTACGGGACGATGGAGGAACTTATTTTTAAATGCGAAGCTATTGTGTGCCTGAAATCTTTGATGCTGGTCAACTGATGGACTGTTGTACTCTTCATACCTAGTTACTAAGTAAAATGAAGCAGCAAACAAATCAAATGGAAGACAACTATCATTGCTTTTATTGATAAATAAAGTTGGCAACCCATTATATGAACCACATTCAAGTGAAATTCTGCTTGTTCCTTGTGTAAAAAGTAAGGAATCAGCATAGAGGAACAATTCAGCATTTACTTTTTGTTTTCTGTAGCAAAGTTTAAAGGTATTGCATTGCTTATATTGTTCAACAGTTGTAACAAATTGATAATTAATACCAAGGAGTTGCTTAAAAATCAGGTTATAAGTATAAATTAACCTAGGAGTTATTTTCTCAACAAAAATTGATATCATAAAATTGAATGTGAAAATTTTTGCTAAATTGGCATTTATTTGTGAATTATGATAGAATTCGATAAATTGAAATTAAAAAGATTGATATGAAAAATTCTCTAGAAAAGAAATCCCAAACACAAGTTTCTGGAAATGGAGAAATCGGAATCATCCGAAACATTCTGATGGGAGAGCACATTGCACACTTCGAATCTAACGTAAAGTCTCTCCGTGAACTAATTGAAAATAATGATCTTAATTCAAATGATCAAAGGAAAAAAATGGAAACTTCCATTAACCAAAGATTGACAGAGTTGGAAAAAAACACGACAGATTGGTTTGATTCATTCGAAAAAAGTATGAACGCAAGACTGGACAAAATGGAACTTTCATTTAATCAGAAGATGGGAGAAATAGAAAATAAATTTGAAGTAGATAAATCCGAGGATAGAGAAAGTATAAGTGAGATGTTGGCTACTTTAAGTAAAACAATTGCAGGGAAGAAATAATCTAATTTAGATCGAAATGTCCTTTATGTACGATAAAGAAGACAAACAATTGGAACAATTAAAAGATATTCTGTTGAATGGAACTCAGCAGGATATTGATGATATTCGAATATTATTAAACAACGAAGAAAAATTAGCAAAAAAAATAGACCCAATCCTTGAAAAACATGTAGAAGTCATTCGGGCTGATTTTGATAATACCTACGGAAAAGAAGTTGAATCTATTGTTGTGCACACCCTAGAGAACTCTCCAGAATTATTGCTCAAGGTGATTTCTCCAATGTTAGGACGATTGATTAAAAAGTATATTGGACAACAATTTCAAATCCTTCGAGAAAGTATCGATCAATCTGTAAAAAAAGCAACTTCATTTGGTAGCATCAAATCTACAATCAAAGAAAAATTGTTTGGAGTCAAAGCTTCAGATGAATATATCGCGGAATTTGATAAAGCACAGATCGCTGAGGTTTATTTGATTGAGCGTAATTCAGGTATTTTAATGGGCAGCTTTTCAAGACAGAACACTATAGATAGAGATATGATTGGTGGAATGCTTACTGCAATTAAAGGGTTTGTAGAAGATGCGATTAACAAAGGAAATGAATCAGAAGATCTAGAAATGATTGAATATGGGAATCATAAAATTCTTATTCAAAATTTTTATACCTATTATGTTGCCGTTGTTATTAGTGGCACAATTAGTGCGTCTAATCGAAGTGAACTCTCAGATAAAATCCTAGAGTTTGCAGATAAAGAACTCAGTATCATCTCTCAATCAGAAATAAACTCAAAAACAAGTCATATTTCAGATAAATTGGAAGATTGGTTTAAATAAAAAAACACATGATCAGTAAAAAAGTCATTCTTACAGGAAGTTTCGGAGTCGGAAAAACCTCATTGTTTAATAAGTTTGTTTATAGTAAGTTTAGCGACAAGTACTTAACCACTATCGGAGTTAAGGTAAACAAAAAAGTCATTAAGGTTGGAGGTGAAGAAATGTCTATTTTACTCTGGGATATTGCTGGAGAGGTTTCTCAGGATAAAGTCCCTGTTTCCTATTTCCTTGGAGCCAGTGGCATTATATATGTTTTTGACCTTACTAGAGCAGTTACAACCAAGAACATGAAGGAAGATATTGAATATCTAAGACGATTGTTGCCAAACGGAGTGATTAAAATTGTCGGAAACAAATCAGACCTTGTCGGTCAAGATATTATAGAAAAAGTGATTGCAGAGCTTGCACTCCCCTGTGATTTGGTGACAAGTGCCAAAACGGGAGAGAATGTGGAAGAATTGTTTACGATCATCGGAGAAGAGTTATTGGTCGCTTAATTTGAAATTCTCGTCCTGCCCATGCAATCATTAGAAAGCTACAAATATGATCGGATAAAAAAACATGCTCAATTCATCCTAATTGACATGAAAGGCAATCTAGTAGATAGCTGCAACTCCTTGTTTGAAACTAGAGAGAAAGAAACGGAGGTAAAAGAATGGATGCCCCTTCTTGAAAGTATTGTTAATCAGGTGCTTCTTTTAGAGATGGATTCGCCAGAACTGTTTCTCCCTAAAATTCAAGCACCTATGCAAGAGTTAAAAGGGTTTTATGACTTTTCATTTTCTAAAATAGAAATGGATGAAAGGCAATTTATCCTTTGGATTATTTATGATAACACTAAAATTTATAAAGATTTCTTCTCCTATCAGCAAAACAGGAATGAATTAGTGCTCAAAAATCAAAGAATTGGGGTGATTCAGAGTGTTTTGCAAACTAAACGAAAGAAACTCAATAGCCAAATTCAACGGTTGAATAGGTTTGGAACGATCAAACGAAACTACTACGAATTGATTAGTAGCAACGACCAAAATGAAAACAGAAATGGGAACACTAACTACAATAGCAGTCAAGTAAATGAGGAAACGACCTCCTACATCACCGAAATCGAATCTACAATTAGCCATCTGCAAGACGTAGTGGAAGAGCTGGTTATTCTTACCAATGTAAAAGACATCTCAGCGTTTGAAACAAAGGAGTTTCAGATTTGCAGTCTTTTAAATCAGATTGTCCAAAACCTTTCTGGAGATTCCAATGTTGACTTCAATATTTTTGTGCATTCAGATATTCCTGAACAGCTTATTGGAAGTTATATCTATTTGAAACAGATTATTATTGGGTTGATGAAAGAGTCATATAAACTTGAAAGTAATGGTTTGATTCAAATTAATCTCAACCCAATAAAATTAAAAAGCTCAGAAAATAGTTTATTGATAGAGTTTAAACTCTCAGGAGAGGATAGCACCAGCAGACCTCCTCTTTCGAATTATGTCACTGGAAATGGGATCATGAACAACAGTCTGCTAAATTATGGCTCGGAGTTAGAATTAAAGTTATCAATCATACAAAAGTTTGTTGAATCTCATGATGGGATATTCAAGTGTGAGTCCAACAATAAATACAATTTACTTGTCGCGTTCTCCTTCCCCTACGAAAGAATCGATTAATATTCAATTTTAAAATTACACTATCTACCATTTATTTACGTTCTTTGCGTTTGAAATTTTTCCTTGACAACAAACTATTGTGAATGAGGTCCGTAAAAGCAGCAATTACAGGCGTGAGTGGCTGGGTGCCAGAGACAAAATTAACCAATTCTGATCTGGAAAAACTAGTCGATACTAATGATGAATGGATTAGAACCAGAACAGGCATCATTGAGCGCCGAATTCTGAAAACAGCAGGCAAAGGAACATCTGATATAGCAACTCCAGCCGTAAAAGAACTCCTTCAGAAAACAAATACACTACCAGGCGAAGTTGATCTATTGATTTGCGCAACCACCACACCTGATATGCAATTTCCAGCTACTGCAAATGTGATCTGTGATAAAACAGGCATCAAAAATGCATTTAGCTACGACCTTAATGCAGCATGTTCAGGATTTCTTTTTGCATTAACTACAGCAGCAAAGTTCATCGAATCAGGAACACATAAAAAGGTAATCGTTGTCGGTGCTGATAAAATGAGCTCTATCATCGATTATCAAGATCGTGCCACCTGCATTATCTTTGGAGATGGAGGAGGAGCGGTTATGCTTGAACCAGCAAAAGACGAAAATGTAATAATTGACAGTATTCTGGAAACGAATGGGGTTGGTAGAAAGTTTTTGCATCAAAAAGCAGGAGGATCTGTGAAACCAGCTAGTTTGGAAACCGTTGAGGCGCGAGAACACTATGTTTATCAGGAAGGTGCTCAAGTGTTTAAATGGGCAGTCAAAAACCTGAGTAAAGTAGTACAGCAGGTAGTAACTCGCAATCAACTCTCTGCAAAAGATGTTGATTGGTTCGTCCCACATCAAGCAAACCTTAGGATTATTAACGCAGCAGCAGACTTTGCCGGCATTGGTCAGGAGAAAGTCACCATCAATATTCATAAATATGGGAATACAACGAATGGAACCATTCCCCTTTGTTTGATGGAATGGGAGGAGAAGTTTAAAAAAGGAGATAATATTGTACTTGCTGCATTTGGAGGAGGATTTACTTGGGGAGCCACTTATTTAAAATGGGCATTATAAAACGAGCTTTATATTGCTTTAGAATCGCTCTGCACCAGCTGTTTAAATACACGATGAGCAAGGGCGTTGAGCATGAATTATCTCACAGATTTCAATCAAAAAATAAATCATGTATCCTAATCTGTGATTATTTTAAACATCTTTCTATCTTTACACCCATTTTAAAATCTTAGAAATAATGGCAAATACTTCAGAAATTAGAAACGGACTTTGCATTGAATATAGCAACGATATTTATTCTGTTGTTGAATTTCAGCACGTAAAACCTGGTAAAGGAGCGGCGTTTGTTCGCACAAAATTAAAAAGCCTCACTTCAGGAAAAGTAATTGACAATACCTTTCCAGCAAGTCATAAAATTGATATTGTAAGGGTAGAGCGTAGAAAAATGCAATTCCTTTATGCTGACGACCAAGGCTTGAACTTTATGGACAATGAGTCTTTCGAACAAATTAGCATCCAAGAAAAAATGATTGAGAATGCCAATTTGATGAAAGAAGGTTCTGATATAGAAGTGTTATTTCATGCGGTTGATGAAAGGCCGCTTTCTGTTGATTTACCTCAATATGTAGAACTTAAAGTCACTTATACAGAACCAGGGGTAAGAGGGGACACGTCCTCCACCAATGTACAAAAACCGGCCACCGTCGAGACTGGAGCTGAAATACGAGTACCACTATTTGTAAATGAAGGGGATATCGTAAAAGTTGACACTAGAAATAGAGCTTACGTTGAACGAGTAAAAAAATAACCTCAACACGCACACACCATGGAATACAAGCAGATACAGCAACTAATTAAGTTAATCAGCGAATCAAATATCGCTGAATTTAAAATGGAAGAGGGCGAATTGAAACTCTCTATTCGTACCAAGCATTTTAAATCAAGTAAAGGTAGTACAACACAGCAAATCCTACCTGTACAGACAACTAGTGTTCAGCCAATGGCACCAGCAATTGCTTCAGCAGGAGGCACTGAAACACCTCCTCCAGTTACAGAGGCGATTGCCCCAGCAGCAGAAACCGAGGAAGAAGGGGATAATTACGTTTATGTGCGCTCTCCCATCGTTGGAACCTTTTACAGGTCTCCCTCACCAGATAAGGACCCGTTCATCAAGCCTGGCGATCAAATTAGCAAAGGAGATGTCGTTTGTATCGTAGAGGCTATGAAACTCTTTAATGAAATTGAATCTGAGGTTTCAGGTAAAGTCATAAAGATGTTAGTAGATGACGCCACTCCTGTAGAGTATGACCAAGCTTTATTTATTGTAGATCCACAAGGCTAGAATCCAACACTTGTTATGTTTGAAAAAATTCTAATTGCAAACAGGGGCGAAATCGCACTTCGTATTATTCGTACCTGTAGAGAAATGGGCATTAAGACAGTTGCCGTTTATTCAAAAGCTGATCAAGAAAGCCTTCACGTCCGTTTTGCTGATGAAGCAGTTTGTATTGGCCCAGCGGCTAGCAGTGAATCCTATCTCAAAATGTCTAACATCATGGCTGCGGTGGAGATCACCAATGCAGATGCTGTTCACCCAGGATATGGTTTCCTTGCTGAAAACGCTGAATTCGCTGAAGTATGTACTCAATACGGGGTTAAGTTTATTGGTCCTTCTGCAGCAATGATCCGCTCAATGGGTGACAAGATTACTGCCAAGGAAACCATGATCAAAGCTGGTGTTCCTGTCGTACCTGGATCTGACGGTCTACTTAAAAGTTTAGAGCATGGGATGAAAGTCGCCAACGAAATCGGATATCCTGTTATGATCAAAGCAACAGCAGGCGGTGGCGGAAAAGGGATGCGGATTGTCTGGAATGATGAAGAATTCGGACCTGCATGGGACAGCGCAAAGCAGGAAGCTGGTGCCTCCTTCGGTAATGACGGCTTATATGCTGAAAAGTTTATCGAAGAACCAAGACATATCGAAATACAAATCGCTGGTGATCAGTTCGGAAGCGTCTGTCACCTCTCAGAACGGGAGTGTTCCATACAACGAAGACATCAGAAACTGGTAGAAGAATCACCTTCTCCATTCTTGACCAAAAAGCTTAGAAAAGAAATGGGAGAGGCTGCCATCAAAGCAGGCGAATGTATCAAATATGAAGG
This sequence comes from uncultured Saprospiraceae bacterium, assembly GCA_937959115.1. Lineage (GTDB taxonomy): Bacteria > Bacteroidota > Bacteroidia > Chitinophagales > Saprospiraceae > JAHDHB01. The sequence continues at coordinate 75,736 of CALGAW010000005.1, read as the reverse complement.
CGTAGGTACAGTAGAATTCCTTGTAGATAAATACAAAAAATTCTACTTTATGGAAATGAACACCAGAATCCAAGTAGAACACACCGTAACAGAAGAAGTGATCGATTTTGACCTAATTAAAGAACAAATCAAAATCGCTGCTGGAATTAAAATCTCTGGAAAGAATTACATCCCTCAGATGCACGCCATTGAGTGCAGAATCAATGCAGAAGATCCCTACAATGATTTTCGCCCTTGTCCAGGAACAATCAGTTCCTTTCACAGCTCAAAAGGCCATGGTGTTAGGGTAGATACGCATGTATACGCTGGTTACACAGTACCTCCTTATTATGATTCTATGATCGCCAAGGTTATTTGCCGCGCACAGACAAGGGAAGAGTGCATTAACAAGATGTCTCGTGCCCTAGATGAGTTTATTGTAGAAGGCATTAAAACCACAGTACCTTTTCACCAAAAACTCATGCAAGATCCAGATTTCCGCTCTGGCAAATTCAATACGGGGTTCATGAATACTTTTGATTTGGGTGAGGAGTAACCTGGAGGATAGAAAAATCGTTGGTAGTAAGTACGAATTCTCATTGGAAGTAGATTCAGAAGTGTGATACAACCATTAGAATCTCATCCTCATATAAATCATTATTATTTGCGTCATTAATTAATAATTAACCATTAATATTTATCTATTAATTCAGTACCTTTGTTAAAACTTTAATTAATATTATGAACTTCGAAGCAGTTGGTAAACTCTATAAAAAATTTGACGCTGTCCAAGTAAGCGAACGATTCCAAAAACGTGAATTGGTCCTTGAGATCCAGGATGGTGCCTACCCACAATTTGTTAAATTTCAAATGACTCAGGATCGTTGCAGTGCGCTTGACCCATTCAATGTAGGTGATATGATCAAGGTATCGTTCAACCTTAAAGGAAGAGAATACACGAATCAGAAAGGAGAGATCATCTACTTTACCAATCTTGATGCATGGAGAGTGGAATCAAATGCGACGACTCAAGCGAATACTGTGCCTTCACAGCCTTCTGGAATGGAAGAAACCTTTCCTACAATGGATGATGCACCGACCTCTGCTTCCACCACAACAGATTTTGAGGACGATCTTCCATTCTAAGCATACCAGTTAATACTAGGAACGCTTTTTGATTTATAGTTGGTAAATATAGCTTCAATGCGATACCAATATTCTAAAATAGTACTCATTCTTGCCTTGCTTATAAGCTGTCTTTCAGCTCAGGCTCAACAGTTTGTTGGATTCGGAACGGTATGGGATGACGACTTTACTGAATGGCGCTTATACATTGAAGACTATGAGGGATTGCTTAGGACTGTCTGGCAAAATGACATTTCTGAATGGCGCTATGAGATCGATGCTGATACATATGGAACCATTCGAATGAAATGGAAAGACGATCCCTCCTTATGGGAAATTAGAGGCAATGACGGTACATTAATCACTATGCGGACCATCTGGACAGGGAAATTAAGAGAATGGCGCCTAACAGACAACTCTATCTCTGTAGACTTAAAGCCTAAGTGGAGTAATATTAACCATGAATGGGAAATGGACGACCGCAAACACGGTTCTTTCCTCCTAGAACAAGACTGGGACAACGACCCAAGGGAATGGACCATCGAAGACGACGCGCCTGAACTCTCTCCTCACCTAAAAATGGGACTACTGTTCCTCACGATGTGGCGAAGCGTTCCTAAAAGATGAAATAACAAGATTCACTTATCTCTTACTGGAAATATTCTTGAACAAGTATAAATTAAACATTGACAATTAATCATTAATAATTGTTTATTATTTTATATTTGATCTACAATTAATCATGTATCCTGGATTTTATTGAACAACCAAAATTCAGAGACGAATGAATTACACCATTTTTAAACCAAACCATTCTATTTTTCTATTTGCTTTTATGTGTCTGTTGTTAAACGCTTGCGATTCCAAAGGCAAGAGGACAACGAATGATACTACTACAACAATAGAAGCAAAGCCAGTGAAAGACGTACCCGTTAATCAGACAGCCACTGCGCAACAGGCTGACCCCGCTGAAACGCAGCAGGAGTACTGTAAGCGTATTGAATACAGGTTTTACACCCGAGACATTCAGCCCTTTACCAGCAATCCGTGCAAACACCCTGTTGGACAAAAGTGCTATTGGAATCAAGTCAAATTTCACATTTCAGGACCAAGTAACAACGATTACACCCTTACTAAGATCACGATCGACGAATCTGCTAATCTGACATTTGGAGACTGCCGAAACTGCCAGCCAAATGGTGCACCCAAACGCACTAGTGATAAGGTAGACTGGCTTACCTTGTGTGATGGCAATGAGCAAACAGGTATTCTCTCCATCGAAGTCCAAGATAAAGCAACGCGGAAGGTGCTGGGCATCTGCAAAAAACCGTTTAAGTTAAAGGTTGCACCCCCATGTCCCGTTGGCAGGTAGAAAATTCATGAATTTTCTAATCGACGAATAGGATTTGTCTTCGCTCCATCTGTAGGATTGTCAAGGATTAATTGTTGCCAACAATCTCATGCGTGACGATTAACGGGAGGTAAAGGGAAAAAATATAGATCATGACAGTATTTGTTAATTATTTATCAGAGTCTTCTTAAAGTTGTCTAGCAAGCACTCCCCACTTTTGAGTTATCTCCTACGACCAGAATATTGCATGGCTTCTCCCTTGCCAAAGCCATAACTAAAGCCGAGCGTAAGGAAACGCCCACGCCTGCCACTACTATCAAGGAAATAGCTGTCATTGTTGATGGTTGCTCGTCGAATTCTGGAGGCAAATACGTCTCGAGCACTTAGGTTAAAGACGCCTTTTCCCTTTAATATCTTAATTCGAAGGCCTGCATCTAAGGTGGAATAGGCTGCTACCAGTCCTTGCACTGTTTTTTCTCTGGACTGATGTCTACCTGTGAGTTCGAAGTCAATGCCTTTTTTGAAGTTAAATTTTGTCGTCAGCTTTCCAGTCCATTTATCAGCTGAAAAATCAAAAATTTGGTTTTCAAACTGGCCATCTCTTTGGAAGACGTTGTAGTTGGCATCTCCAGTAACAGTAATTTTTTTCGAAACGGAATATTTGAAGTTGGTCTCTAAGCCTGTTGCCTTATTGATTCCTACATTTTCCGGGCGAACGGTATTGACGTTGTTTTCAAAGAAAAAGACCCGTTCTATTTTATCTGTGGTATATCTGTGATAAGCATTGATATTTAAGGATAAATCTTCGAAGATAAAGATGCTGCCGACCTCATAACTGTCGGTGTATTCTGGTTGGAGATTTGGGTTGCCCGTTCGAATACTGAAGTTGTTCCTTACATTGAAAAATGGATTTAAATCCCAAAGACGAGGGCGGTAGATTCTCCTGGAGTATCCTGCTTGAAAAGAGATACGTTTTGATAATTTATAGGACGTATGAAATGAAGGAAAGAGATTAGTGAAAGAGTTGTCGTTTGTGGCATTTGTATTAACTAGAAACGTCTTTAAATCTGTATACTCTACACGCATTCCTACTTTTACACCCCATGTCTTTCCTTCATAGGCTCCTGTTCCATAAACGCCTAGTACGTTTTGGTTGTATTCAAAAAGGTTTGTTTGATTGGAATCGATTACGTAAGATCCACCTATTTCGTCACTTACTGCAAACTCATTGCTTACATCATTGGTAAGGTATTGTGTGCCTGTTTCTAGTGTCCATTTTTTGTTGAAGGGTTTGGTGTAATCTAAATTAAACGTGTATTTGCCTTCCTCAAAGGCGGTCTCTGTAATTTGATTGTTGAGATTGGCTTGTCCACTGATCAGCTTATTATTAAATGTAGAGGACTGTACTTTACCAAAATAACGGCCGATTGCACTGAATAAGAGCTTGTGCTCCTTGAAATCTTTAAAATCCCTTTTGTACTGCAGTTCATATTGGAGTTTGGGGTTTTTTGCTTCGGTTTCTTCAGTACGAGTCCATTCACTTTCAAGGCTATTGTCATCGCTATATCTGAAGGAAGTTTCAGAAGGTTGGTCCTCAATTTCGTAGGCAAAACTTCCTGACAACGTCACTACATTTTGAGGATTGATATAATAGTCGGAGCCTAGAACAATATTGTAAAAGTTCTCATTTCTGTATTGTATCCCTTCGGAGAATAGTAATGTCTTATTGAGTTTATTCTCGTTTGTATTTTCATTGTATCGTGGGAGTTCTCGATAGCCGACTCCCATTTGAGTAAAGAGATTGAACTTTTTTGTGCGGCGGTTGAGGCTAAATCCAATACTGTGATTGTATGGGATTCCGGTATTAATGGAAATGGATCCATTCATCCCTTTTTTCTCATTTTCTTTAAGGACGATATTGAGGATTCCTGCCGTTCCTTCAGCCTCATACTTCGCAGAAGGGTTTGTGATGACTTCAACTTTTTCTATCATATCTGCAGTAATGGTGCCGAGTGCGTTACTGGCATCATCAGAAAGGATAGAAGGTTTGCCGTTGACTAAAATCTGAACACCTGTGGAGCCTCTCAGAGATACTTCGCCTTCAATATTCACATTTACGGATGGGACATTATTCAATACTTCCAGGGCACTTGCGCCAGTAGAACTGAGATCTGTTCCGACGTTAAACACCCGTTTGTCTAGCTTGAACTCAGTGGTGGATTTTTCGGCGGTAACTTCTACTTCGTTTAAGGATTGAGCATCTGCACCTAAGCTAATATTTCCTAAATCGGCAGTTTGTCCTTCAAACTTAATATCTGTAAGTTCTACAGGAGTAAAACCTATGAAACTTACTTCTACAATAATGTCCGAAGTCGTTGTTTTTAAGGAAAATTTCCCGTCATCTGAAGTCGTTGCACCAGTAAGAAATTCGCCTGACGACTTCTCCTTAATGACAATTGATGCGAACTCAATGGTTTCTTGGGAGTTAACTTCTACGACTGTCCCTATTATTCTGAAGGCTGATTCCTGAGAAAACAGGACGGATGTAAGCAATAGACTGATAAGTGTGATGATATATTTCATAATAGCTGCCAATGGAATTGTAAAGATAGGAGAAATGTTTTAAAGCAGCACCCATTTAATTCATTCTCAACGGAATTTAATTAGCCCTTTAATGAAAAAATAGCCGGGTCCCGTTGGCAGGAAGAAATTCTTGACTAAAAGTCCATAATAACATTAAGCTCACTAGTAAACGTAAGCCCATTATCGGTTTTTGTAATGAGCTTTATGTGCATAGGGCCATTTGTGAATACAGGTGGGAAGAAAAAGGACGAATCCAAACTGATTGAAAACTGAGAGTAATCTTCCTCACTATAACTGTTCATGTAGATATGCTTTCTAAAGGTTGTATTTTCTAGTAAGTTAGTTGAAGCGGGCAGAGTTTCACTATCAAGGGTAAATGGTTGATCAAAATACAACTCCGACTGACTCTCTTCAATTTTGTTCATAAGATTTATACAAGGGGAAAATGCATACGCTTGCTGCATTCCAAATCCAGCATAATTGTTACTGAGATATTCGACCTCATGATCGTCTGTAATAGAGAACTGCCCATAAACTATATCAATATTTGTAATGGTATCTTTTGTTGTAAAACCTCCTACCCGTAAGCCAGAGGATCCAGAAATATAAGTTTGGTAGCAAGTACAGCCGTAAAATATCAACCCTAGGAGACAATAGAAAAAGATGGTTAAACTCGTTTTTTTCATAATTTAAATGCTTCTAAAATTCAACAATAACATCAAGTTCCGTTACAAAACTAGTCCCATCTTCCGTTTTTGTTACAAACTGTATATTCATTGGTCCGTTTGCAAAAATTGGAGGAGTGAAAAAAGCAGAATCAAGATTGATTTGAAGACTAGAAGAGCCTCTGTAGGTGTCGTGGAACACATCTAAGTGCTTCTTAAACGTAGCGTCGCTGAACAAGTTATAAGATGCAGGAATTGAAACGCTATCCAATGTTAACGGCTGATCAAAATACAGCTCCATTTCATCTATAAGAATGGGACTCACAAGATTGATGTCACAAGGCTGTGTCGCATAAGCTTGTTGGATTCCAAATTCTGCAAAATTACTTGCGAAATCAAGGCTGTGATAATCAATAATGGAAAACGCGCCGGTTATCTTTTCCAATCCTGTTAAAGAATCATTTGTAACGGACCCAGTAAGACCAACTGAATGTGACCCAATGAGTTTATGCTGATCTTTGCAGCAACTATAAAACACAAGACCAAGCAAGCAATAAAAGAGGACAGTTAAGCATGTTTTTTTCATTTTTCCAGTAGTTAAATGGTTCTGAAATTGTCGTACAATTGTACCATGAGCACAAAAGAGATGCCATGAATTATGATAATCTTTAAGCATTCCTACCTATGACAATTTGAAACAACTAAACACGTATTGAGCTATGAGGGCGAAGTGCAATTCGCACCTACTTTTGTCATCTATAACCTGAAAAGTAGTCTTCCCAAAAAGAAAAAGGTGCTTCATTGATTTTCATCAAAAAAGCACCTTGATTGTCTTTTTTTGTACTTATTTTATTAACTCACCAAACTTTACATCAGGATATTTCTTAGTAATGATTGACTTAAGGTCTTTTCGAGCAAAGAATATTCTGCTTTTCACTGTTCCAATTGGCAAATCAAGCTGATCTGCGATTTCTTGGTACTTATAACCATGAAAGTGCATCATAAATGGAATTCGAATCCCATCATCCAAACCGTCTATTATATTCGTCAACTCCTTCATCATAATATTGGAGTTAGCAGAATTACCTACAACTGAAGAACCACTATTAATGTAGTAAAGATTATCCGTTGAGTCAATGATCGTCTTAGACTTTGATTTTTTTCGATAGTTATTAATGAAAATATTCTTCATTATTGTAAACAACCAAGCTTTGAAATTCGTGCCTGTGCGGAATTTTTCCTTATTATTAATTGCTCGGTAAGCTGTTTCTTGAAAAAGATCTTTTGCATCTTCTCCATTCTTTGTCAGATTATATGCAAAAGAATGTAATAGAACAGCCATGCTATCAAACTTTGAATAAAACTCTATTGATGACATAATTCTCATATTTTGTTTAACCAAAAGTAGGCATTTGTTTAACAAAATGCAAATTTCGTTTAACTTTTGTTTAGATAAAATTACACAATGTCGCTATTGTTACAATCTATTAAATTCATAATTGGTTGTAAAGCAATGGTTTGTGGCAGACAACGAAAAGCCTTGTCCGATTTTAAACTTTCAGTAAAAAATGAAAGAGGAGGTTGTATTAACTTAGTACCTAGGTTTGTACTTTGATAACTCAAGGATTTTTTGTTCATGTCCTTCGTCAATGAGCTCCTGAAGTGTTGTATTCGGATGGTGTTTCATGTAGGATTCAATAATCTTATATCCAATCCACGAGCCAGTGTTTCCAGGCGCTTCTTTAGGCATGCCAGGTGAATGCGGGCTTGGGTTGACATATTTCCTTATTTCCTTTAATCGTGAAGAATATAAAAGGTTTTTCTCAAGGAAGTGCGCCCAGATTTGTGGTTCATTTTGTTCCAACCATATCAATTGTTCGCCACTATATTCTTGAATGACAGAATCAGGAGCATGAGGGAGCAACTGCTCAAGGATATACCTCTTTTTCCCATTGATAATCATCATTTGTAGGAGCTTGTTCCCCTGTCGTGAGCCAACCTTTTCATTAACTAGCAGTGAAACGGTTTTCGCTACCATGTGGTCTTTGTTAAATGATCGAGTAAGGAAGTCGGAGAAATTACTGTTTCCAGGATTCCACTTCAAGTAAGGAAAGTCATTGCCAAGATAGAACTCTAGTCCAACAGCCAGGTCGTCTTCCCCATAGATAAATCCACCATACCCGAATTCAGAAATGAAGGTCGTAATACTGCTTGGGGTCTTATCTTCAGGAAAGTAATGCTTATAAAACTTGAATGCTTGCACAAAATCCTGTTCAAGTCCTGCGAAATCACCATAAACGATTTGACATGTATCATCGAGCTTCCTCAGTGGTTTATGTTTAAGAATGCCTTCAATATAAGCTTCATGGCCATCAGGTGCGACTCTTTTGTCATAGGCTACAAGCACATTTTCAAAAAAGATAGGGGCAAAGACTGGGTACTTCTGTTCAAGCGCCTTAATGCCTGTTGAAACGTTGTTCGTATCTAGCTTGAAGAAATCTTGTTCGAATCGGTTAACTTTTAAGTCCACTTCAATATTTGAAACATCAGGAATATTCTTACCTTTGTCCAATCTGCAAGCAGATATAATTAGTATTGATATAAGAATTGTTGCGAAGCAAAGCTGTTTCATACGATTGTCATTTTTATAAATCAGTACAAAGATATCTTTTGTTAAACAAAACTTTCAAAACATGAAAAAAATTGTACTTGCATTTTTAATCTTATCTCTTGGAATTACAAGTTACGGTCAGATTAGTGATGTATTTAGACTAGGATTAAGCGCAAATCCATTTGTTTCTTACTTATCAAGTAATGATGTATTAATTAAGCCAGTAGGATCAAATGTCGGTTTTCACCTTGGGTTTGATGCAGAATTGTTTTTCGGCTCATCTGATATGGCCTCAAAGAACTATGCAGTAACAACTGGATTTGGGATCTTGTTTAACACAGGAGGTTCTTTACAACACACCAACGGCGGAGAGCTCTGGAAAAGTGGCGATCTAAGAACACCACTGATTGATGCAGCTGGCACAACAATCCCGTTTGAGGACAATGTAACCCTTGGATATGGCGTGCAAATGTTACGCATTCCCCTAGGAATTAAAATGAGAACAAACGAAATTGGGTATCTACGTTACTACGGCCAAGTTCCATTTTTTGCTGATATAGCAACACAGGCAAGAGGAAAAGTTACAAACGGAGGTGCACTGGATACTGAAAAACAGAACATCAATTCTGACATCAACCCGTTTAACCTTTCATGGGGAATCGGCGGTGGTGCTGAATATGGCGTGTCTGATGGTACGTCTGTCGTTGCTGGTCTTTTCTACCATGGTGGGTTTCTAGACATCACCAACAATAAGGGTGAGCAAAACAATTCACCAAACAATCCAAATGAAGATTCTAAAACTGTATTGAGTTCCATTAGCCTAAAGGTTGGTATTTTGTTTTAATACAAAACTGGAAAACAGTTAAAAAGTCTATTCAGTGAAAAGGAATGAATTAGTTGCACCAGACTATTTGTTCTTTTTCCTTCTAAGAAACATTTAATAAGCCTCCTGTAGCGCTGGCTATGATCGGTTTTTAAATATTCCTTAAAAGAAAAAATTACTGCGCATTTTTGCACAACTAATTTATTCCTTTTCACTAGACGTTTTTTAAACGTCTTTTTTGTTGAAGGTCGGTTCATATAATGAAGAATACTGAAGTATGAAAATTTCAATTGCACAATTAAACTATCACATCGGCAATTTTGAAGGCAACTTAAAAAAAATGCTAGATGCCGTGGAAACAGCCAAACTCCAAGAGGCCGATCTCATCGTTTTTAGTGAACTAAGCACATGTGGCTACCCACCTAGGGATTTCCTAGAATTTGAAGACTTTATCCAACTTAGCAATGATTGTATTGAGCAGCTAGCCGTTGCCTCAAAAGACATTGCAATAGCCGTTGGTGCGCCTAGGATAAATCCAGTAATAGAAGGAAAAGACTTGTTTAACGCTGGATATTTCCTAGCAGATGGCAAGATCTTACACATTGCCCACAAAGCATTGCTTCCTACTTATGACATCTTCGATGAATACCGGTATTTCGAACCTGGTAATACCTTTGAAGTCGTTGAGTTTAAAGGCAAACGTATCGCGCTCACCATTTGTGAAGATATTTGGAATGTAGGCAATGACAATCCTCTATATACCATTTGCCCAATGGATGAGATGATGCCGCAAAAGCCAGATTTTATTTTGAATTTAAGCGCTTCACCGTTTAGTTATGAGCAAGCACATTCAAGGTTGCACACCATCAAGGCAAACATTGATAAGTATAAGATTCCAATGTTTTATGTCAATCACTGTGGCTCACAAACGGAGGTGATTTTTGACGGAGGCTCAGTGGTGATGTCTCCTGATGGGAAGGTGTATGACGAACTCCCTTATTTTGTTGAGTGTATCCGCACCTACGAATTAGATGAGGTGATGGAAGGGGGGCTCAATCGTGAACAGCCCAAGGACAAAATTCAACTCATACACGATGCATTGCTACTTGGAATTCGCGACTATTTTGGAAAACTCGGCCTTAAGAAAGCTGTGCTAGGCTTATCTGGTGGAATTGATTCCGCCGTTGTGGCTGTGCTGGCGCAGCGTGCACTTGGCGCTCAAAATGTGCGTGTACTGTTGATGCCTTCTCAGTTTTCTTCTGACCATTCTATCAATGACGCGCGGCAGTTGGCACTGAATCTCAATATCCAGTATGACATAATTTATATTGAAGAGGCATACCAAGCTTATGAGTCGTTGCTAAAACCGCATTTCGCAGGAACAACCTTTAATGTAACAGAGGAAAACATCCAAGCACGGATTCGAGGGATGCTGCTTATGGCGATTTCGAATAAGTTTGGAAACATATTGCTGAATACGTCAAACAAAAGCGAATCGGCCGTTGGCTATGGAACGCTGTATGGCGATATGGCAGGCGGGCTGTCTGTGATCATGGACATTTACAAGACGGAGGTGTATGCGCTTGCTGAATACATGAATAAAAACGGGGAAGTGATTCCCGAAAATACCATCACCAAGCCACCGAGTGCTGAGTTGCGTCCAAATCAAAAAGACTCTGACAGTTTACCAGATTATGATATCCTAGATCAGATCTTATACAACTACATTGAAAAACGCCAAGGCCCGAAAGAGTTGATTGCTATGGGATTTGATGAGGCACTTGTGCAGCGGATCTTGAAACTGGTCAACCGAAATGAGTTTAAGCGCTATCAGACGGCTCCTTCCTTGAGGGTGTCTCCAAAGGCGTTTGGAATGGGGAGACGGATGCCAATTGTAGGGAAATACTTGAGTTAATTTGATCAAACCTTTTGTTGCTGTTAGACTTATTTGGGGTCATGCCTCATTCGCTGGCAATTCTTCAAGGCTAAGCTTCGCTCTTTCACCACCAGGCTATCCATTCTTATGTGCTCCCTACGGTCCGCGCATACCATTGCTATCCTTTGCCCGCATCGCTTTTTACAATTGTTTGGTAAAAGGAGGACTTAAGGTTATTCCTTGCTCAAAATCAGTTCAGTCTAGGCGTTTTCTGTTATCCGCTGCCATCTTGTGGCTAAACCTTACAGGTCGTGGAGACTATTCAGGTTGATGCTGGAGGTTAGTTTTGAAGGAACGCATTGACCAATTCTTTAAGCTAAAGTTTAAATACGCACGGTTGATTTGCAGGAAGGTAGAATTACCTAATAGACGAACATCGCAAAATAAAATTCCGAACAAGCCGATTTTCTCCATATTTTCAAAACGCTCGCCCGATGCACCTTTCCACCTTCAGAATAAAACTTAAGTCTAGGTTGGTAAATTGACCAATAAAAACTATCTTTGCACCGAATTTAAAAACTACTTAAACCGTTCAATAAAATGGCAAATAGCAAAGGAAAAATCAAGCAGATTATCGGAGCCGTTGTAGATGTAAGTTTCGCCGATGGTGGTGAGTTACCGGAAATTCTAAACGCTCTTGAAGTAAAAAGAGAAAATGGAGAAACTTTGATTCTTGAATGTCAAAGACACCTTGGTGAAGATAGTGTTAGAACAATTGCGATGGATTCTACTGAGGGTCTTACAAGAGGCATGGAGGTTATTGATACTGGCAACACGATTACAATGCCAGTAGGAGAAGTGATCAAAGGACGTCTATTCAACGTAGTAGGAGAAGCTATTGACGGTATTGGTAAAGTAGAAAAGGGCTCAAACGCTTACCCGATTCACCGTAAACCACCTAAGTATGAAGAACTATCTACTGAATCTGAAGTTCTATTTACTGGAATTAAAGTAATTGACTTATTAGAGCCTTATCCAAAAGGTGGAAAAATTGGTTTGTTCGGTGGTGCTGGTGTAGGAAAAACGGTATTGATCATGGAATTGATCAACAACATCGCGAAGGGATATGAAGGACTTTCAGTTTTTGCAGGCGTAGGAGAGCGAACAAGAGAGGGAAATGATTTGCTTCGTGAGATGATTGAAGCAAACGTAATAAAATACGGACACGACTTCGTAGAAAGTATGGAAGCTGGTGGATGGGACCTTTCTAAGGTAGACCATAAAGAATTAGCAAAGTCACAAGCAACGTTGGTGTTCGGCCAAATGAACGAACCACCTGGTGCTCGTGCTAGAGTTGCCCTATCAGGATTGACAATTGCTGAATACTTTCGTGATGGAGACAAAGACGACGCTTCAGGCGGACGTGATATCTTATTCTTCATTGACAATATCTTCCGATTCACGCAAGCAGGTTCTGAGGTGTCAGCACTTTTAGGACGGATGCCATCTGCAGTAGGATACCAGCCAACACTGGCATCTGAGATGGGAATCATGCAGGAGCGAATTACTTCGACAAAACGAGGATCAATTACATCAGTACAGGCTGTTTACGTACCTGCGGATGATTTAACAGATCCAGCACCAGCAACAACATTCTCTCACCTTGATGCGACCACAGTACTAAATCGTAAGATCGCAGAGCTTGGTATTTACCCAGCGGTGGATCCTTTAGATTCTACTTCAAGAATCCTTGATCCAAAGATCATTGGTGATGAGCACTACAATACCGCTCAGAGAGTACAGCAAGCACTACAACGATATAAAGAGCTACAGGATATCATCGCTATTCTTGGTATGGAAGAACTTTCCGACGAAGATAAATTGACTGTAACTCGTGCACGTCGTGTACAGCGTTTCTTATCACAACCATTCTTCGTAGCAACACAGTTTACCGGTTTAGAAGGTGTACTTGTACCAATCGAAGACACAATCAGAGGATTTAACATGATCCTTGATGGTGAAGTAGATGAGTATCCAGAAGCGGCATTCAACTTAGTTGGAACCATTGAAGATGCAATCGAAAAAGGTAAAAAAATATTAGCAGAAGCAGAAGCCTAATCATTATGAACTTAATCGTCTTAACACCTGACCGTCAAGTCTTCTCTGGAGCCATCAAATCGGTTAAAGTACCCGGTTCGAAAGGACAGTTTGAAGTACTAAAAAATCACCAAGCAATTGTTTCTTCTTTGAATGCAGGCAAAGTGCGAGTTGTTTTAGAAAACGGAGAAAAGGAATTATTTAGTATTGAGAACGGCTTTATCGAAGTTCTAAATAATGAAATCTCCTTACTAGTCCAAGGATATCAGGAAATATAGTTGCCAATAGGCACAAAGATATAAGAGCAATACTGTTTGACAGTGTTGCTCTTTTTTTTGGTGTCCAGCTTGCATCAAGATAACGAAAATGAAAATCTATTTTATTTCATGAAAAGTGGTAATGGTAGTTAAACCTGCATTATATAGTGCGGATTAAATTAATTGACGCAAACTAGGTCGAACAGGACGTATATTAACCACTCAAATCTCTTCTGTTAGTAGTACGTTTTCTGATATTTGATCAGGTCGAGGGTGTCCTTTTTTGTATAAAAAACAAGCTCACATAAGTTAACTTATGCAAGCTTGATATTCTTGTGGAAAAAGACTTCAGAATTACTTCTGTCTTTGGTTTTCGGTCCTCCCTCTACCTCTGAATGACAACTTTCTTACTAATCAATTGATCCCCGACTACAATTTGTAGTAGATAGATGCCTTCTGCCTGGTGTGAAAAGTCAAATGCTCGATTGTAATCACCAGATGACTGGTCACTGAATCTGAAAATTAGCTGCCCGACGCTGTTATATGCTCTAACAGTAATGTCTTCTATTGTTGGGTGATTTATTGCCAACTGTACTCGCCCTTCTGAAGGCACAGGAAACAACTGAACCGTCGTTTGGTCATCGTTAGGACCATTGAGCCCTACATATGGTAAAACCGTTATCACGTGGCTTAGAGTGTCTGAACAACCGTTTCCGTGACCAGCCAATAAGGTAAGGCTATAAACCCCTACATTCGCATACGTGACAAGTGGATCCTCCTGTGTGGAGCTATTCCCATTTCCAAAATCCCAATTTGAAAAAACCACTCCAGGCGAGGTGTTGTCAAACTGCACTGCAATACCAGTATACATTGTATCAGGAATAATCGCTGATGCAATAAATGGATCTGCAACAATCGTCTGTTGAATGGTATCTGTACCGTTATTGTTTCCTGCTATAAGGGTTACAGGATAGGAGCCAGGAGCCGCATAAGTATGAACAGGGTTTTGTAAGGTAGAAGTTCCACCATCACCAAAATCCCAATCCCAACTTATTGCATTTGAAGAAAGATCAGAAAACTGAACAATGCCTTCACAGAAACCTGTAAACATGTGAGCATAGTTTGCTGTTGGAGGACTAGAAGGCAAAAAACACTGCCAAGTCATTTCAAATCCTTCTTCTGTTACGGAGTTATCTGTTTGCATCACTATCGTAATTGCGCCCGTTGTACTGGTGATCACAGGCGGCAAGGCAGTTCCAGTATAAGAACCCAGCTGAGGGCTATTCGTTGAAGGACCATCAAAAATATGGAGGTAATCGTAACTATTTTCCAATTCAAACAAGAGGAACGTTAATGAAATGGAGGTTGCTCCTGGAGGAGTTATATAAACAGTATCGTTCGCAGCATTAAGATAATTAGAATTAGGTCCTGAATGGTCAAACAACGTTCCATTACAGCCAGAAAGATTGATTGAGGAGTTGTTAGGCAATGTATGTTGCAAACAAGCTGGCGCTGCAGGATCGTAATTAACATATGCTACTCTTGTTAACGTATCACAGTTTATTGCGTTACAATTTATCAATGTAACATCATAAGTCCCAGGCGTTTGATAACTGTGCGTTGGATTTTGACTTGTAGAAGTATTTCCATCTCCAAAATCCCAAGTCCAAGAAGTTGGTGTGTTCAATGAAAGGTCAGTAAACAATACTGTTCCATCACAAGTTGCAGTATCTAGTGTTGTAAAATTACTTACTGCATTTGCAATAACTGTTAGTTTACAATGTACATTTTCTGATGGATTATTTACATCATTGGTAGAAATTGGAACATCGAACGTGTATGTTGCTCCACCAATAACATTTCGAGCATCAAAAAGGATGTCGACGATACTCTGTGAATTAGCAGGCGTACTTCCATTTAGATCTCCAAAATCGAGCCATTCAATTGTATTGTATTGAATAATAACTTCATGTTTATCGTCTCCTCCAAGTCCTGTGCCTACTGCTGAATTATTTACAACATCAATAACTAAATTTTCATCAGCTAACCAGATGGCAAGAGAAGGGCCAGTTAACACATAATTTACTAGGATATCGGTTCCGTTCGGTTCGTCATTATCTACTATTACACCTTGTGGAACTCCATCTATAACTAAATCGGCAAACTCTGAAACACCATCGAAGTCACCATTTAATATAATGCTTAAAAAGAGGGTGTCAGTATTTGAGGGGATGCCATTGAAAGAATGTGTCGTTGTTGCTCCAGTAGAAAAGTAAAACTCTTTATTGTTTTTAATAATTGTAACACCACCGGAAGAAATATTATTACCATAGTACCCAACACCACCACCAGTATTCGTAATCGTAACTGGGACATTAGTCGTGTCTCCTTGATTCAATGTTACACAAATTGTGTCTGGGTCAATGGTTATAGAGGATGGGGCATCAATGGTAAGTGTTTGGTAAGCAGTGTCCGCTGCAGCACAGTTACTTGAAATCAGACTTGTGTTGTACGTAGCACCTGAAGTTGAATAAAGGTGTGTTGGAGATTCAAGCGTTGAAGAAGAACCATCACCAAAATCCCAAAAAAAGTTGCCACTATTTAAAGATTGATTGTCAAAAGGAATTGGCCAATTATGTGGAGTAGGGACAGGTACCGTGTATGCCGCAACAGGAGGCAAGCCACCACTTATGTCCGTCCAAGAAATGACAAATCCGGGGTAGGTAACCGAGCCATCAGTTGTAAAATGTATCGTTAAGACTCCATTGTTTGAGGTGATCGGATTTGGAATCGTAGAACCAGAGTAAACACCAACGATGGGGCTATTTGTATCAGGACCATCATGTACTGTTAAAAAATCATAGCCAGTTTCGAGGTCGAATTCATTAAAGGTTAATTGAAAATCTATTTGTCCAGGAGGATTAATGACAAAGATGACATCTGTATCATCTGGATAATCATTGTTAACGCCACCTGGATCAACAATCACTCCACTACATTGATTACTACTGTCTACTCCGATTGCCATCAATACAATCGTATCGCAATAGGTAGACATTGGGTCTACATTGATATAGTTGACTTTAGTTAGAGAATCCATCACGCCATTACAATCAGTTACTCTTAGTGAAACGGTATACATTCCTACTTGATTGTAAGTGTGACTTGGGCTTGCAAGTGTACTTGTATTTCCATCACCAAAGTCCCAAAAGTGTGAACTGATGCCGCTACCTAAAGCGGAGAATGTTGTAGCACCAGGTAAATCACAAATTGTTTCTTTTGAGGCAGTAAAATCTGCTGCGAGGACAGGGTTAAATGGATTTCCTACGCCTACTGCATACCACGCATTTGTGACCTCAATTAATTCTTGGCTACATCCGCCAAATAAGTCTTCGGCTGCTTTTATACCAAATACTCGAGCATCAAAATAGTTAGAAGATGGAGAGAGGTAAACAGATAGATTTCTATACGCTATTTGTTCTGCTTTTTCCCAACCGATGCCATTGACATTATAGGCATCACCTAAGTCATTGGTTCCTGATCCTCCATTTGCTAGTAGGTAAAACCAATAATTTTGAACACCACTATCATTATGGACACCCCCACCCCAGAAATTTCCTTGATAGGTATCAGGATTGTTAAACTCATTTGGATCGGCCATGTTTCGAATTCCTAGCCCTGTGCTAGTGCATTGTTCACCAATTCTCCAGTTCGCCTTTATTGTATCGGCGTAGTTCTCAATTGCGTTTCCGAAGATATCACTAAAGGATTCATTTAGCCCGCCTGACTCGCCACTGTAGATCAAATCCGCAGTAAATTCAGTAACGCCATGTGTGATTTCGTGCCCACAAACATCCATTGTAGTCAGCGGTAAATCGAGAACAGATGATGGGTTTCCATCTCCGTATGTCATTGTGGTTCCATCCCAGAAAGCATTCGCATATTGAAAATCGAAGTGGACATTCGAAATCAGCATTGCACCGTTCCCATCATAGCTATTTCTTCCGTGCTCTAGGAAGTAGTAGTCGTAAGTCACTTCAGTTCCATAGTGCGCATCTGTAGCAATTTCATCTTGTTCAGCATTTATATTGTTCCAGAAGTTATCGGTATCTGTAAAGTCAACACCGGTGGCGGTTCCTTGATTAAAATCGAGGGTGTGGATGCCTCCGCCTCTTCCTGACTCATACAATCGGAAGCTGCTAGGGCCTGTTGAGTCGGTGGTAATAGTTTCTGTTCCGTTATATTTAGTTATAGCAGTTCCTTGGGCATCAATTGTACAAATTCTATTTTCTTTGGCTATAACATTTCCAGTGATGGCATCAACATAAATCTTGTCATGACTTAACGGTTGTACAGCATAGATCACAACTTCCCACGCCAACCTGAATACGGGTTGGTCATAGTTAAGGTTTTCGCTTATGACAATCAGTGCTGGTGCATTTAGTTGAGAGACATCAAAATTTGGTGTTCGATCTAGGATTTTCCCATCAACTTTGTATCGTTGAGCATTGATGTGTCGTTCAGCTGTTTTCTGTGCGGTTTTTGGGTCAACACAAGGCTGTGAATCAATGTCTAACTTAAAGAGATGGCCGTTTCCAGACACGATCTTGCCATTTTTTTCATGGAAA
The DNA here is from genome assembly GCA_937959115.1 of uncultured Saprospiraceae bacterium. Lineage (GTDB taxonomy): Bacteria > Bacteroidota > Bacteroidia > Chitinophagales > Saprospiraceae > JAHDHB01. The sequence continues at coordinate 57,741 of CALGAW010000005.1, read as the reverse complement.
TAGTAAACACCTGCTCTGACAGGAATATTGTGATAATATTGAGCGTATCGGTGATGTGTCATTCCGATATCGTCCGTTTCTTTTTTATTAAGCTTAAGCGCTACACCTTTCCCGAGCTTCATGTTTTGATTGACCCATCCCGATAGCTTTGAAACGGGTAAGTCGAAGTCTGATTTAAAGGAAAGGAAATACGGTTGGGCGTCATCTGATTTCTGTAATACTTCAGTGGTGCCGTGCATTGGGTTGCCATTGGCTGATTCCTTTTTTGATTGTGCTGATAGTGTAAATACAGAAAAAAGCACAATAAGGAAAAAATATTGTTTCATGGTTTTCAAATTAAGTTATAGTGTAATTATACATGGAAATAGCAAAAAAAGTTATTTCTTATTCCATGTTATACGTGAAAACGAAGATAAAAGCAATATTATTTCACAATATTCTTGTTTTTTAACATAAAAAAGACATTTGTACCAAGAATTATCAATAGAAACCAAACACATGAATCATTTTCGTTCATATGTTTGGTTTACTTCAACTAACCTAAAATTTTAACTAACTATTATTGGCATTCTCCTTGAGTCCAACTTAGTACTCCTGCTGCGCGGGCATGGCATTCATTTGAGTAGGTTGAATTGTTGCATCCACAAACGGGACTATAAACTTGGGTACACATTGTATTAACGTCTTGTTCTCCAATACATTGTTCAGTGTTGTCATAAATGGGATCAAACTTTTCGGAAGTAAGTTCTTCTTTTTCACAAGAAGAGAATGCAAAAAGACTGAAGATAATGAAGAGACAAATTAGATTTTTCATTTTTTTATTTTTATTTGTGAATATTTTCGTAACTCAGTTTATCAGCTTCCGGCGTAGCAATGTCAATAACTGAAGCATAGGTGCCAGTATCTGTGGTAACGGTTACCTTTATTTCTGTTTCTAATGGGTTTGTTTTTATACAAGCATAACAAATCAACTCTGTTTCTATTGTGCAATTTGTTTCTAGACGGCTCATTAAAATATTAATGTTTTGTCGGTGTCCTAGATCATCTCCTGTTGCTGGGATTGGTTTCAGGTCATGACATAGGTCGTTTATCAATTTAGGTAGGGCGTTTTCATCCATATTGATAATGGCTAACTTCAAGTCTTCACATTCATTTTTTGAAAGCTTATCCTTGGAACAGCTAAAAAAGAAGCTTACAATTAAAAGGAAGAATACATTTTTCATGCTGGTTTAAATTTCATGATACTTATAATAACTTCGATTCAATATAAAAGACAGACCGTGCGCTCGAAAGGGTTGGGTACAAAAGAAAAAAGGATAGCCCATTACGAACTACCCTCTTTAGGTGCGAATTATAAAATTAGTTAGTTTAATGTAAACCGAATCGGGAGTCTAAAATGCACTTTTACTGGTCTTCCGTTTTGAATACCAGGTTTCCAATTTGGCATTTTTTTGATCACTTTTATTGCTTCCTTGGTGCATCCACTACCCAAATCTTTCAAGGACTTTATCTTTGAAATTGAGCCATCTTTGCCAACCACAAACTGAATAACAGTAATTCCTTGTGTACCCACTTCTCGAGCAATGGAAGGGTATTTTATATTTTTATAAATAAATTCCAGCATCTTCTTCTCTGCACATGTCTTTTTATCTTGATATTCTCCTTCATCACAACCAGGAAACATAGGCATTATTGTCGCATAATCTAGCACTTTTTCTTCTTCATCCTCTATTGGGTCAGGTGGCAACTCAACAACTTTAGGCTTCGGTGCCTTCTTGATTACCTTTGGCGCGACCACCTTTTTTACGACAGGTCCTGCCTTCACATATTGCACAGGAGGTTCTACTTGTTTCGGCTCCTCTTTTGCAACCTCTGGTTCAGGGATCGATTCCACTGGCAGAATGACTTTTTTTGCCTTTGGTTGAGGAGGTGGTGGAACTTTAGGCACATCTCTAGTGATCGGAACATCTTGAATGATTTCTTGCGGGATGTCCCAATCTTCCTCTAATACAGTATACTTTTTATGTTCAAACTCCATATTAAACGCAAAGAATACGGATGAAATAGCGATAATTAGCCCTAGCTGAAAATAAGCAAAGCGGTTTTTTAGCAGGCCAGAATGTTTTATTCTACAATACATAATAATATCATTTTTGGTTAATTGAATAAACACCGGCCAGTGTTGTTTATAAGGAAGATGCAGGAAGTTCTGATTTTGGTGTGAAGGCAAGAAAAAAATCGTTAAGTCTTTACATTTACTTTGTGGCTTCGTAAGAACGTAATTAAATATTGGGCTATAAAAAAAGACCACCTAGAAATAATTCTGGCGGTCCTTCATCCAAAAAACAAAAAAACACGCTTAAAGTAATCTCTTACTCTTTCCCGTCTTACAATTCCGGTACTTTGCCTACGTGTTCATTGTTTTCTTTCAAACCTTTGACTTATGCCATCAATTTGTTGAATTATCGAACGAAGATTTTGATTTGGAAACAACTTTTTGTGACTGAATTTGAACGAGTTATCATCTCCAATATTGAATATTATCGAGCACAGATGCTCCTAGTGTTTTCGTTGAAACCGTCATTAATGTTAGACGATAAAAGAAAATTGCTCTTTAAATTAATTATATCGTTTGTCTTGAAAATTGAAAATCCGTGACTATATTATCATATCAATAATTGATTCAATAAGGTAATTTTTTGTTCTATTTCAATCAAACCCTCATTAATCGTTGGGAAATGTCCACCAAATTGGGGGTAAATACTTCAACAATTTTCTTACATTTGTCGCGTAGTCAATCAAGTATATGAAATTTGATAAAAATATAAGAAACTTCATTTATGGAGAACTAAAAGCTCCTATTTCAAACAGTCATATAGACAATTATGATCCGTCTACTGGTACGGTTTATTCTAAAATACCGGACAGCGATGAGCGAGATGTAGGCAGAGCTGTGAAAGCCGCCCAACTTGCATTTCCGCACTGGTCTTCCCTAGGAGTTGAACGGCGATTTAGAGTGTTACTTCGTATTGCGGATATCGTAGAACAGCACCTAGAAGAATTCGCGCTTGCAGAATCCACAGATACTGGAAAACCGCTTTCCCTAGCAAAATCAGTAGATATCCCTCGTGCGCATGCTAATATTCGGTTTTTTGCCACCTCTATACTACATTTCTCTTCTGAGTCACACCAGATGGAGAAAGAGGCCATCAACTTTACACTAAGGCAACCGCTAGGAGTGGTGGGCTGCATTTCCCCTTGGAATTTGCCACTATATCTGTTTACTTGGAAAATTGCTCCAGCGCTGGCTGCAGGCAATACTATTGTAGCAAAGCCTTCTGAGCTGACACCGATGACTGCTTATCTGTTGTCGCTAGCATGCATAGAAGCGGGGCTGCCGCCAGGCGTGCTTAATATTGTACACGGATATGGAAACAAGACTGGACAAGCAATCGTAGAACACGATGATATAAAAGCAATTTCATTTACTGGAGGTACGAATACAGGAAGTACAATTGCTCGTATTGCTGCACCCAGGTTTAAGAAACTAAGCCTTGAGCTCGGTGGAAAAAATCCGAACATTATTTTTGCAGATTGTGATTTTGATAAAATGATAAGCACAACGGTACGTTCTTCTTTTGCAAATCAAGGGCAAATCTGCTTGTGTGGGTCAAGGATTTTCGTAGAAAGCCAACTGTATAACGTGTTTAAGGAAGAATTTGTCAAGCGGGTCAAAAAACTCAATATTGGCAATCCGCTTGCTACAAAAACAGATCAAGGAGCCGTCGTTTCTAGATCACACATGGAAAAGGTGCTCAGCTACATCGAACTTGCCAAACAGGAGGGAGGAATCGTGCTATGTGGTGGTGAGCGGGTCATCATGAAGGGGAAACAGAAAGATGGATACTACATTGCACCAACTGTTATAGAAGGGCTGCCTCATGACTGCAGGACCAATCAAGAAGAAATTTTCGGCCCCGTGGTAACGATCATGCCGTTTAATAAGGAAGAGGAAGTGCTGAAATATGCCAATAGCACTGTTTACGGCTTGTCAGCAACCGTTTGGACGAAAGATATAGATAGGGCCCACCGCATGGCTGAAAAGCTCGAGGCTGGAATTATTTGGGTAAATACCTGGATGACACGTGATCTGAGAACACCGTTTGGTGGTGTAAAAAACTCAGGTGTTGGAAGAGAGGGTGGACTAGAGGCGCTACGCTTTTTTACAGAAGCCAAAAATGTTTGTATTCGATATTAAAATTATTGAAAGTATGAAAAATATAGTTCCACTTACTATTATCGTTTTATCCTCAATTCTGATCTTTGGGTGCAAAGAACCAGTGAAGCCTGAGTATAAAAAAATGACGAACGTAAAATTCAATTCAATCATGGCAAATAAAGGGGTAAGCCTTAATATTTCTGCTGACGTCATATTAAATAACCCGAATTTTGTAGGCGTTACCATCTCAAAAATGGACTTCGATGTCTTTGTTGAGGGGATTAAAGTGTCAGACATGGTGCAAGACGTATCAAAGAAAATGCCTGCCAATAGTGACTTTACGTTACCGTTGAACTTCAATGTCCCACTAATGAAGGTTTTTGCTGGATTTAAACCAACCATTGCTGATTTAATGAAAAAACGTACGGTAAAGGTTAAAATAATTGGAGACATTTTCGTTAAACCAGCGGGTGTTGAATTCAAACTTCCGGTTGAATATGAAGATACCTATGATGTTCCCTTAAAAGATTTTCTCAACTTTGGAGGTAGAAAATAATCGTTAAACCTTCCTTTTAATATGAAATACAGAAAACTCAAAAAAACGGACTATTCAGCATACGAAGCCATCAGAAAAGAGTCTCTAGCAACAGAGCCAACCGCTTTTAGTGCTACAGAGGAGAAAGAAGGGAGCATCCGACAAGAGCGCTTCGAAAAAATGCTCAACAGCCCATCCAATTTTATCATTGGAGCCTTCGAGAAGACGACTCTAGTCGGCATCGCTGGTTTTTTTAGATTTGAAGGCACCAAAGCCGCCCATAAAGGAATGATTTGGGGCGTATATGTCCAACAAAATCATAGACATAAAGGGATCGGCAAGAAAGTCGTTGAATTTGCTGTAAACGAAGCTTGGAAAGACAATGCGATTGCTTTGATTCAGCTTGGTGTAGGCCTACATAATTTTCCCGCGATTAATCTATATGCCAATCTTGGCTTTGAATCCTACGGTGTTGAAAAACGAGCATTTATAGTGAATGGAGAATACATTGATGAGTATTTGATGGTTATGATGCGGCCTGGCACTGAAGATAAAGAGGAGTAGGATTTATTGGAATTTAAAGAAGGATTATATCTTGCACATTCTGTGCTTTACAGTAGCATAACGTAGGAAGGTATATACATTTTGGAAATCGCAGTTAAAATTTCCCATTCATAAATATAAATGTTCCTTCCCCATTCGTTGCAGAATATTCACTGTTAGCTGCTATTAATCCTTACTCTATAAGTTTATAATATCAATAACAGTATAGGATTTGCTTTTATTATAAAATAATAGCTTCCAATCTTCCTTTAGGCATAGTTTTTGGATATTATGCCATTATTCAAAAATATATGGATACAATTTGTTTAATTATATTGTAAAAGCGTACTTTTGTATTCATTTTATTAAACTAAAACTGATTTACATCATGAAATTGAATTTATTAAAATTATTATCCTTATCTCTTTTGGTGGTTGCAGGTCTTACTTTCCAGTCTTGTGATCCAGATCCATGTAAAGATGTTGTTTGTGATGCAGATCACGGAATCTGTCTTGATGGTACTTGTGATTGTGACCCTGGTTACAGTGGTTCTGATTGCGCTATATTGTTAAGAAGTGCTTATGTTGACACTTATAACGCAGTTGAAGTTTGTACATCAGATCCTTCTTTCGATGACAACTACATTGCTGAAGTAAAAACTTCTGCAGATGGAGACCAATACATCATCATTACTAACTTGTACAACCATTTTGCTTCTGATCCAAACGCAAATTACCAACCAGAAGATACTCAAGTGAAAGCTATTGTATCTGATGCTGGTATTGAAATTCCAGAACAATTTTGGGTTGCTCAAGGACTAGAGACTATCAAAGTTTCAGGAACAGGAAGTGTTCTTAGTGGAAATGAATTCTCTATCAACTTCACCATGGTTGATACTGATCCTAATGGTTTTTCTGACGAGTGTAGTGTAACTTACACACGACAATAAGAAGATATTTGAAAGAAAAGGTGAGTCGTTTCGAGTTCTCTCGGAGCGACTTATTTTTATTTTAAAAAAACCATTTTTTTTTATACCAGATGGCCTGCATTTACGTTAAATGTTTTGACAATTCTATAAATGCTTTATTAACGATACAACGCTAATTCTTCAAAAACGATTTAATATGAATACTAGACTATCGTCAATTGTTTTCTCCAGTCTATTAATCAGCCTTTTATTTATGCTCTCTTGTACTGATCCTTGTGATGCAATATATTGCGCACCAGACCAAGGTGAATGTTTTGATGGCGACTGTATCTGTCTTGTCAAAACAGACACCGTAAATGGACAAGTAGTAACGACCTATTGGGGCGGTGATAGCTGTAATATAAATCTTTGTTTAAATGTGCCTTGTGTCAATGGTGATTGCATCTGGGGTACTTGTGAATGCATCCCTGGCTTTGATGGTGACAGCTGTGACTTCCTTTTGAGAGGACCTTATATCGATTCTTTTGCTGTTACTGAGTTCTGTTCCTTCGACACAATTCCTCCGCTCAATAAATCCTATAACACCTATATTGCTCCAGACACAACCGATCTCGAACACGTGTTTATCACTAATTTCTTTTACGATTCAACAAGCACACAAATCCGAGCACGTGCAACTGCGTTTGGCCTAGAAATAGACACCACTCAGTCAATCAATATAAACGGAACATCATTTGGAATTTCTGGCGCGAGTACCGCTTATGACAGCCTCTCATTAACGATGGATTTTATCTACAATGTGACTGATGCAAATGGTAATGTAAGCTCCTGTTCTGCTCTGTTTATAAAACTCTAAAAACTATTCTAAGGCGATTCATTCAGCTTTTTTTGTAGGTTGTAGACCACCAACTGTCTGTTTTCCTAGACGCTGCACAAGCAAGCATTACTTACTTACTTATTGCTTTTGGTAATCTATCCAATCCTACAGACAAAATCATCTTAAGGGTGAAAAATCCTTCTGCGTTCGAAATTCCTTGTTCGATAGGTTTAGTGTTAGATATTCACACCTGATTCTTCCCTTATTTCTTTAGCCAATCTTGAGGATTAAGTCCTTCCTTCGTTTTCCAAATTTCAAGGTGTAACTTATTTGTTTTATCGCCAATTTTCCTTTCCAATTTGCCAATAGCTTGTCCTGCTTTTATTTGATCACCTAGAACTGGGGTCACAGATGCTAAATTACCGTAAAGGCTAAAGTACTCTCCGTGTTGCACTAAGACAGTATACTTATGTCCTGGTGTTTTGAAAATGTCTACGACCTCTCCTCCTTGAATACTACTTACTGTTGAGCTGTTGGTTCTGATATCGATTCCGTTATGATAATAAGAGACATCGGGAAACTTGGGGTGTTTGTGATTCCCATGACGTTTAGCAATTCGATTCTTTTTTACTGGCCAATTGAACGCCCCTTTCCTAGACAAGAAGGCCTTGGTGTTTAGCTGATTGTCTTTCTTCGCAGATGGGCTAGCTGTGGCTTGCTTTGCCATATTGGCTGGGTAATATTGTTCTAGCAATGCCTGTGAGCTCTTGTGTTTTTTTAGTTTGTTATTAAAGTGTTTTCCTGATTCCTGTAATTGTTTTATTAAGGCGTTGCTTTCCATTAGCTCATTGGTCATCAACGCTCTTTGGCATTGGTTTTCTTCAAGGAGGTGCTCTGATTCCCTTATTTTTTCCTTGTGCTCGTTTCTTTTGTTTTGAAGGTTGGCTCGTGTATCTAGGATCTTATTACTCCGGCTTTTTAGAAGAGAATTAAAGGATTGAATGTATTGCCACCGATTGTAGGCGTTCCAGAAGCCTTTAGAGGAAAAAATATAATAAACTGGTTTTAGTGCGATGTGGTTTCTATAGCTGTTTGTAAGAATTACATTATATCGCTCAAAATGGGTTTCCAGTTCACATTCTAATAAATTAATTTCTAGTTGTTTAGCTACGACTACTTCATCTAATTGTTTAATTTCTTGTTCTATTAGATTCATTAGTTCAACGCGTTGATCAATTTGCGTTTTTAATAGATTTGACCGTTGTAACAGTTGATTTTGTTGTTGCTTGTTTTTATATAAAAGTAAATCAAAAGCTTCGATATTCTTTGTTAAAAAATGCCATTGTTCCTTTAGTTTGGACATACCAGTATCAGCCATAGACCAATAAGGTAACAGCAAGCAAATCAATGACATGCATAAAATAAACTGGCGCATTTTAACTCTTAAAAACTGGTTTGTCGTATTCGACAATTAAATTTAACGATATTTTTTTAAAAATGTTGGTTTTATATGAAAGGTTATTCTAGTTATCAAAATTTCTATCGTACCTTTGCACCGTATTCTAAGGTAATAAAACGCTTGATCGATTTAACTCGTAACACTCTAATAATCAATTCTGTAAATGAATCCTTCGATAATAAAAACAGCGTTAGTTTCTGTTTATCATAAAACAAATTTAGAACCGATCCTTAAGACATTAAATGACTTAAGTATTTCAATTTTCTCCACTGGAGGAACACAACGCTTCATTGAACAACAAGGAATTCCAGTGACACCAGTTGAAGAACTAACCTCTTATCCTTCGATTCTAGGTGGGAGAGTCAAAACACTCCACCCAAAAGTATTTGGCGGTATCCTTGCAAGAAGGGAAGACGCTCACCGCGCCGAATTAACCAAATACGATATCCCAGAAATCGATCTTGTGATCGTAGACCTCTATCCATTCGAACAAACAGTTGCCAGTACATCTGACGAGAGCGAAATTATCGAAAAAATTGATATTGGTGGCATCTCACTCATCCGAGCAGCAGCAAAGAACTACAAGGATGTACTAGTCGTCTCGTCTCAAGAGCAATACAGTCAATTGTTACAATTATTAAATGAGAAAAAAGGCGCAACTGATTTGAATGATAGAAAACAGTTTGCTAAACATGCCTTCAAGGTCTCCTCTAATTACGATACTGCGATTTTTGATTACTATAATGTCGATGGTGAACCTGCCTTCAAAAAAAGTATTCATAATCATCAGGAATTGCGCTATGGAGAAAATCCCCACCAAAAAGGATTTTTCTTTGGGAACTTAGAAAAACTGTTCGATAAACTAAACGGCAAAGCATTGTCTTACAATAATTTAGTAGACGTTGATTCAGCTATTGCTTTAATGAGGGAGTTTCAAGATGACAAACCAACAGTTGCGATCCTAAAGCACACAAATGCTTGTGGAACAGCCACTAGAGATTCCCTATTAGAAGCTTGGCATTCCGCCTTAGCGGCTGATCCTGTTTCTGCCTTTGGTGGCATCTTAATCAGCAACACAAAAATTGATTTAGCGACAGCAGAAGAAATCGATAAACTGTTTTATGAAGTGCTAATTGCTCCTGATTTTGAAGAAGATGCTTTTAATTTCTTAGTAAAGAAGAAAAAAAGAATCCTTTTAAAACTAAAGGCCTATCCCTCTCAGCCCAGACTGTTCAAGAGCCTGCTGAATGGCGTGATTGAACAACAAGCTGATCACAAAACAGAAGACCGAAATGACCTAACCACAGCAACAGAAATAAAACCAACAGAACAACAGATTACTGACCTCTTGTTTGCTAATAAATGTGCGAAACACTTGAAGTCGAACACAATTGTGCTAGCAAAAAATAATCAATTGCTCGGTATGGGATGTGGACAAACGTCTCGTGTGGACGCCCTGAAGCAAGCAATTGAAAAAGCAAAGAAGTTTGGATTTGAGCTAGACGGAGCCGTGATGGCATCTGATGCGTTTTTCCCGTTTCCAGATTGTGTAGAAATAGCCCATGAAGCAGGCATAACAGCAGTCATTCAGCCAGGAGGATCAATAAAAGACCAACTCAGCATTGATGCCTGCAACGAACGTAAAATGACGATGGTAATGACTAGCACAAGACACTTTAAACATTAATAAATGGCCACAGACAGCTCATATCTTGATGGACTTAACGACGTTCAGCGAAAGGCAGTAACCACCATTAATGGTCCTGTGATGGTCATTGCTGGTCCTGGTTCAGGTAAAACCCGTGTATTGACGTACCGCATCGCGCACCTCATCAATGAGGGGATTCCTCCTTACCAAATCCTGGCATTGACGTTTACGAACAAAGCCGCTGCAGAAATGAAGGAACGGATTGCTGCCGTTGTTGGAAAGAAGTCTAATCAGCTCTGGGCTGGAACATTTCACTCTATTTTTGCTAGGATTTTACGCTACGAGGCAGAGAAAATCGGTTATCCATCTAACTTTACAATCTATGATTCGCAGGATTCGAAAAGTTTGATCACGACCATCATCAAGGAAATGAATCTTGATGTGAAAACCTATAATGTTAATGGCGTTTTTAATCGAATTTCTAACGCAAAGACAAATCTGATTTCTTCGAAAATGTATGCGGATAACATTGGGTTAAGAACGCAAGACAGAAGCAGCCATCGCCCAAAAATTGCGGACATTTATCGTGCATATGCAATTCGTTGTAAGCGAGCAGGAGCAATGGATTTTGATGATTTATTGTACCAAACATATGTGTTGCTTCATAAAAATCCTGATCAAGTTCTAGAAAAATATCGAGATAAATTCAAGTATGTTTTGGTTGATGAGTTTCAAGATACCAATCATTTACAATATAGCATTATCAAAAAGTTGGTTGCCTTTCCCAATAGCCCTAGGAATCTATGTGTGGTTGGAGATGATGCGCAAAGTATCTATGCGTTTAGAGGTGCTACGATTGATAATATTTTAAACTTTCAAAAGGAATATAAAAACCTCAAAGTATATAAGCTGGAACAAAATTATCGTTCTACCAACTTCATTGTAGAAGCTGCAAATCAATTGATTTCCAAGAATAACAAACAAATTCAAAAGAAGATTTGGTCTAGTCAAGGAGAAGGTGCTAAAATCAAGCTAATTAAGGCTGTTTCTGATGTTGAAGAAGCAAAAAGAATTGCTGAAGTAATACTTGAACAAAAAACACGCAATCACCTAAACAACAGTGACATAGCAATTTTGTATAGGACAAATGCTCAATCACGTGTATTTGAAGAACATCTCCGTCGTCACAATATACAATACAAGGTGTATGGTGGTCTTTCCTTTTATCAGCGAAAGGAGATCAAAGACTTACTTGCCTATCTAAAGCTTGCAGTAAACCCGAAAGACGAAGAAGCCTTGAAACGAGTTATCAACTTTCCAAAACGAGCAATTGGAAATTCAAGCCTAGATAAGATAAAAGCACTCGCAAATCAACAGAGTCAGTCTATATGGGATATCCTAAAAGACATTGGTAAGTACCAGTTTCCAAACAGACTGAAGACAGCGATTACTAAGTTTGTAAATATTGTCGTGAGCATGCAGAAAAACCTGAACGTTCTCGATGCTTATCAGCTTGCTGTAATGGCTGGAGACAAGACGGGCTTGATCGCCACCTACCAGAAAGACAAGACGATCGAAGGGATGAACCGTGTAGAAAATCTCCGAGAATTGCTAAATGGAATCAAGGAATTTGTAGAAAGCGATGAGGTCATAGAAGAAATTAATAGTGATGACAAGAGTCTAACCGGCTATCTGCAAAACGTAATGCTGTATACCGATCAAGACAAGGATAATGACGATGCTGATCGCGTGTTAATGATGTCCGTGCACGCTTCTAAAGGATTGGAGTTTGAATCTGTCTTTGTTGCTGGGCTTGAGAAAGACCTATTTCCTTCTAAAATGGCTGTGGAACAGCGGGAAGGAATAGACGAAGAGCGCAGACTATTTTATGTGGCGATCACAAGAGCAAAACGGTTCTTGTGCCTCTCCTTTGCACGAACGCGCTATCGCTTTGGTAACATGGTCACCAGCAGCCCCAGTAACTTTTTGGAGGAAATCGGTGAAGAAAATCTAGAACATGCCTTGAATATCATGTCCAGAAGCACAGATGGCCGTAATGAAAGTAAAGGGCCACGACTAGGACCAACGTTGAAGCAGCGCGCTAGACCAAGAATAGACGTAGACAACTTTGAACCAAGCCCAATCAGTGAAATAAAAATAGGCAAACAGGTAGAACATTTGCGGTTTGGCAGAGGCCTCATCAAAACCTTGGAAGGCGCAAAAGGAAATGAAGTGGCCACTGTTCTCTTCGAGGAAGTTGGAGAAAAAAGGATTATGATAAAGTATGCTAAACTAAAAGTTTTCTAAATCGCCAACCATTTTTTTATTAATTCGTATTCAATAGTATCAATTATTACATACATCTAGTTTAAGGAAAGATATGAGTAAACCACCTATCGCGAAACGTGTAAATCACGAGATAAATTATCATGGAAAAACAACGGTCGACCCCTATTTCTGGTTGCGAGACAAAGAAAACCCAGAAGTCATTCAATACCTAAATGACGAAAATGATTTTACCAAGGAATCCTTGAAGCATACCAAACCTTTGCAGGAAAAAATCTATGCTGAAATGGTAAGCAGGATGAAGGAAACCGACCTAAGTGTTCCAATTAAAAGGGATAATTTCTATTATTATTCTAGAACAGTAGAAGGAAAAAATTATAAAATCTATTGTAGAAAAAATGGTAGCCTTGATGCTCCTGAAGAGATTTTAATTGATGGAAATAAGCTCGCAGAAGGGAAAAAATACTTTAGTCTTCGAGCATTTAAAATGAGCGACGACCATAATCGTCTTGCCTATACTGCAGATTATGACGGATCTGAATTTTATAGCTTGTATGTCCTTGATGTAACTACTGGAAAATTCCTAGAAGAACCAATCGAGAAAACAGGTGGCAACATTCTATGGGCAAATGATAATGAGACCCTGTTTTACACAACGCTTGATGAAACGCACCGTCCTTATCGATTAGTTAGGCACAAAGTGGGTGCGCCTGTGAGCAAGGATGCGGTGGTTTTTGAAGAGCCGGATGGCAGTTTTTTCTTAGGCGCTTATAAAACAAAAAGTAATGCCTTTTTAATGATTCATTTGGGAAATAAAATCACCTCAGAAGTGCATTATTTAGATGCGAACACACCAGAAGGCACGTTCACCGTTTTTACACCAAGAAAAAAGAACATTCAGTACAGCGTTACCCATTATGAAGATACCTTTTATGTCTTGACAAATGAAAATGCGCTGAATTTTAAGATAATGAAAACGGCTGTTTCTACTACAGAAAAGTCGTCCTGGCAAACCTATATTGACCACGACCCTGCCGTTTATTTGACTGATGTAGAAGCATTTAACAATCACATTGTCGTTCATTGTAGGAAAAACGGGTTTAAAAATATACAAATCATTAACTCCAAGACGCAGGAAGCACATGACATTCAGTTTCATGACGCGGTTTATACCTATTGGGAGGAGCCCAACCCTGATTTCAATACAAATTTATTGCGGTTCTTGTATACTTCGTTGAGTACACCACGATCGGTATTTAATTATGATATGGATACTAGGGAGTTTATTCTCTTGAAGGAATATGAAGTTTTAGGCGGTTTTGATAAAAGCGCCTATGAAACGCGCCTTGTGAAGGCAACAGCAGAAGACGGCACCGTGATTCCGATATCAGTCGTACATAAGAAGGGCATTGAGCTGAATGGTCAAAACCCTTGTCTGCTGTATGGATATGGCTCTTACGGTCATCCTTCAGATCCTTATTTTTCATCGATTCGGTTGAGTTTGATTGATCGGGGATTTGTTTATGCTATTGGTCACATCAGAGGTGGCTCTGAAATGGGTAGACAGTGGTACGAAGATGGCAAATACCTCAACAAGCGCAACACGTTTACCGATTTTATCGCTTGTGGAGAGCAGTTGATCAAGGAAAATTTTACGAGTAAGGAGAAGCTGTGCATTAACGGTGGCAGTGCTGGCGGATTGCTGATGGGTGCTTGCATCAACCTCCGTCCTGATTTATTTCACGCTGCAGTGGCCGCAGTGCCGTTTGTGGACGTAATCAATACGATGATGGACGACACAATTCCGTTGACGATTGCTGAATACGAAGAATGGGGCAACCCAAATGAGCCAAAATACTTTGAGTATATGAGCTCTTACTGCCCGTATACCAATGTAGGCGCCAAGGACTACCCCAACTTGCTGATTACTGCTGGGTTAAACGATCCGCGGGTGCAGTATTGGGAGCCAGCCAAATGGATTGCAAAGCTGCGACACCTCAAAACCAATGACAACCGTTTGCTGATGAAGACCAATATGGGTGCGGGGCATGGTGGCGCTTCTGGAAGATATGAGTACATGAAAGAGATTGCGATTGAATATGCTTTTTTGCTTGATTGTTTAGGAATTGAGGAGTAATTCTTTGTTTTTTACTACAAAAGTAACGCTATAAACACATCACCTAATTAGTTCAAGTGATACTTTAAGTTAAACCGATACTCCCTATAAATATCAACGAAATAAAGAAACAATGGCACTAAGGGAACTAGGGTCCAAGTCAATGAAATGGATCTAACGACATTGAAGAATGATTGAATATAGGTTGCTTGGATATTTATTGGGGTTGTAAAGAATTGAATTGCCAATATACCTGCCACTAAGGCTCCAAAAAGTAGAATCCAAAATTTTCTTGGAATGATTGACTCATAAACTGGCAATGGTTTTTCAATGATCGCATCTAGCTTTGAGAGCAAGGCGTCTTCAAAGTTTTCCGGTGCTTTTTCCATAAACATCTTGTTTACTAGGTCTTTTATTTCCTTATCCTCTGTCATAGATTATGGATTTTTTTGATTCTAAAATAGTCTTCAATTTCTCGCGGCCCCGATGCAATACCACTTTAACCCAACTTTCCTTTTTGTTACTGATGATTGCAATTTCTTTAATCTTGTGTTCCTTCAGATAAAACAAGGAAACGACCAGTTTTTCTGCATCTGTCAATTGCTGCATTGCTTCTAGCACATATTTTTGTTGGTCTTGTCTCTCCAAATCTGTTTCTACACCACTCTTAACTTCAACCTTCCGAAGTGCTTGCTCCGTATCAACCTTATGCTTGAATAATCGTTTAAACGTCAGGCTTTCATTGGTCGCTATACGATAAATCCAAGAAGAGAATTTAGCCCGTTTATCAAATCTTTTCAATTCATAGAATACCTTAATAAATACATTCTGCATGATGTCTTCAGCATCTTGTTTATTCTTCACGATATTCATTATTACAGAAAATGTAAAATCTTTATGATGCTTTACCAACGTGCCAAAGGCGGCTCGATCACCACCTTTAGCTAATTCTATTAATTTGTTTTCATCTATCATTTAGCAAGCTTGAATCGCCTTATATTTCGAGACTGGGGTTTTCAAGTTCTCCTTTTGATTCAATGTAATGAACAATTAACAATGCAACACCGCCTAGTAAGAAAGACATAGACATATAGGCCAACGGTGGATCCATGCTTGTTACATTGATTAGCATATAGCCTGCAAGCAAACCAAGAGCGACTCCCACGAGTAATGCACCCGTTTTTAATGTTGAATTTTTCTTTTTGAACATGTTCAAGTTCACGCTTTGTGGATCCATTCCCTTATCTATAGCTGCAAGGATTTCTCGATTCTGGGCTGTGCGAGAGACGTATACTATACCGAATATCATTGTGAATAGGGCAATTGGAATTAACATTTCTATCATGACTAAATTTTTTAATTGATAATTAATTTCAACTAAGACTACTTGAGTTTTAAAAAGGTTACAATTATTCAAGATTTTTCTTCGTTCGGATTTAAATATACCTAAAAAGGACTGCCATAACACAGGATTGTTCATTTTCAGATCAACAAGGGGGTTTATCCCAAGAACAAACACGTCAAATTCGTTGTTTTATGCATCTTAATAGTAATTAGGAGTGAATTCAACCAATGATTTACGGTTGAAAAGTATTAGTTTTGTCCAAAATCATATTATATGAATATTCGTCTGTTCTATTTTCTATTGCCTGCTTTACTCTTCACACTGTTTTTTTCTTCTTGTAATGAAGATCAACGAAAGGGGTTTGAGACTAAACCAAAAGCAATTGGAAAAGCTGGTTCCTTACTAGTAATTGCGGAGAATGCTATCTGGGAAGGCGTTCCAGGAAAGGCATTTATAAATATTTATGATCAGCCTTACCCTGTTTTACCGCAGCCAGAACCGCTGTATGATTTAAAACAGTTGAATATGGAAACCATGAAGGCACTCCATCGTGAATGGCGAAACATCGTTTATCTTGGTTTGCTAAAGGATGGTTCAAAAACAACAGACGAAATTCTAAAGTTGCTAGGGAAGGAAGGCGCCCGCAAAGCGCAAGAGGGAAATGGGTTCAACTCAATCGTTCATGATGATTTATGGGCAGCAGGACAGCAGATCTTCGTCATCTTTGGCAACACACAAGAAGAACTGGTAAAAGCCATCGAGGCACGCCAACAATCTATTATGCGAAAGATAAATGAGTCAGATGACAAACAACTGAATGCCAATAATTTTCAAGGTGGGAAAAATAAAAAAGTAAGCGATCTACTATCGGAAAATTTCAATATTTCAATGGATATTCCTCGTAGATATGAAAAGGCTATTTACGATAGTTTAAACAATACCATCTGGATAAGAAAAGAAACTGGAACTACTAGTAATAACCTCTTAATTAGAACATTAAACTACAAGGATCAGAGTCAAATAACAAAAGAAAATCTAATTAACTTAAGAGATACACTTGGTAAATATTACATCACTTCCGCCTCGGAAGAAGCCTATATGATGACCGACAAGGTAAACCTGACCATTGAGTACGACAAGGAACAACTAAACGGCAATTACACCCTAAAGGCTAAAGGAATTTGGAAAATGCACAATGACTTTATGGGCGGTCCGTTTGTAAGTTACATGATCGTATTACCCGAGAAAGGGAAAATTGTAATGGTTGACGGGTTTGTACACGCACCCGAAAAAATGAAACGCCCACTTATTCGACAAGTGGAATTAGTCATGCGGACGATTAAGTGATTGATTTAAACGATTGATTATAATGTGAATAGAAGATTCAATTCAAGAAATACAAAAGAATTTCACACCAAATGATTAATTGTGTACTCCCTTAATAAAGTTTTCACTCTTAATTTCTTTTTTAAGACGCACAGAAACAAACTAAATGGTTCAAAAAAAAGGCTGATTCCCTTAACTCCTTAGTTAGTAAGCGTTTCGATGATCTCTTCTATATGTTTTCGATTATTCGCCAGTCTGGGCACCTTGTTCTGTCCGCCAAGTTTCCCTTTGAATTTCAACCAATTATAAAAAGTATTTTCAGGTAACACTTTAAGAACCAAGGGTTGTAAAGCAATATCATTAAACCGCTTCGCTTCGTAATCAGAATTTAGCGTTTGGAGCTGTTGGTCAAGCGATGCGGCAAACCCTTGATGGTCTACAGGAGGCCGAGAAAACTCAATAAGCCATTCATGCCCACCCTTTGAGTCTTTTGTTAGGTGAATGGGTGCTACCGTGTAGTCCTTTACAGCGCAGTTGTGCTGCTTACAAACCATCGTGATCGCCTTGTCCGTATTCGCAACGGTGACCTCCTCTCCAAATACGTTAATATACTGCTGAGTGCGGCCAGTAACTTGAATCTTAAACGGGAAAACAGAAGTAAAGGTAACCGTATCGCCTGGCAAGTAACGCCATAAGCCAGCACTTGTAGACACCACCAAGGCATACTGTTTGCCGATTTCCACCTCTTCTAATGCGCATGTATCTGGGTGTTCTTTTCCTAGGTCCTCGAAAGGTAAAAACTCATAGAAAACACCATTGTCAAGCAATAAGGACATTTCGTTTTGCGGTGCATCTTTTTCGAGCTGTGCTGCAAAAAAGCCTTCAGATGCATTGTATACATTGAGATAACCAACCTTGTCCGAAGGAAACAATGCTTTAAATTGTTCTCGATAAGGCTCAAAATTGACGCCTCCGTGCATATATACTTCGAAGTTAGGCCAAACTTCCAGCATGTTTGACTTGCCTGTGTAATCTAGTATTTTCTGAAATAGGACGAGCGTCCAGGTCGGCACGCCAATCGTAGTGGTTACATCCTCTTTAGAAGCAATGAGGGTCATCTTGTCAAGCTTTTCCTCATAGTTGGGTAATAACGTAGTTTCTATGTCAGGTGTGTGAAAGAAGCGGGCGAACATTGGCATATGTTCTACCATGATCGCAGAGACATCGCCAATCAAGACATTTGGATTCTGATTAAACGGATGGTGGCTTCCGCCCATGACAAGGTTTTTTCCTTCAAATATCTTAGAGTCCTGAGTTTCATACCATTTCGACATGACATCGTGTGCACCTCTCAAGTGGCAATCCTTAAGGTTGTCGTCTGTTACTGGAATGTATTTGCTCTTGTCATTGGTGGTGCCCGACGACTTTGAAAACCATTTTACTTTGCCTGGCCAAAGCACATTAGGCGTGCCCATCATTGTTTTGTGGATGTATGGCTTTAGTTCTTCATAGGTAGAAAGTGGTACTTGTTTTTTAAAATCCTGAAGGGATTTAATTTTATTATACTGGTATTTTTTGCCCCATTCTGTATCACTAGCCTCTTTGATTAGTTTTTTTAACCAAATATTCTGTACTTCTATTGGATACTCCTGGTAGCGGTCTACTTTAGAACAATGTTGTTTGATGTACCAGCTAAAGACTGAATTGACCAGTTTCATGGATTGGTGTTCGTGTATGGAATTATATTCGCACAAAAATACAATTCGTAATTGAGAGTTGATAATGGATAATTGATTATTATTATCGGACAGCCTAACAATGGAATGTGTGGTTGTAAATAAAAAAGACGCCTGCCCAAAGGATGGACAGGCGATCTAAAACCAAATGAAACCCAAAAACACTTTTATATATCTTAATCCATGGCCTTAAGTAAGACCTTGATTTCTTTTTCTTTTCCACGACGATTGACATTCAAAATTACAATGTCTCCTGGTCGTTTAGTTCCTACTTGCTCTTGTAATTCAGGTGCAGAGTTCACTTTTACACTGTTTACTCCTGTGATCACATCACCTGGAAGCAAGCCTGCTTTTATTGCAGAACCGCTATCTACTAGACTTACAACATATACACCTTCTGAAAAGTTCAATCCGAGTTCTTTTGCTGTTTCATCATCGAGATCATCTATATTAATTCCTAGGAATCCACGTTGAGCAGAACCGTAGGTAATTAAGTCTTCAACTACTTTTCTGACGATTGATGTTGGTACTGCAAACGAGTAGCCAGCGTAGGAACCAGTTCTTGTTTTGATGGCTGTATTGATACCGATCAATCTTCCTTCTGTATCTACTAATGCTCCACCACTGTTTCCTGGGTTCACAACAGCATCTGTTTGGATGAATGACTCGATTGCTGAGCCGCCACCTAAAATATCGATGTTTCTTCCTTTAGCGCTTATGATTCCAGCTGTAACTGTAGAAGTTAAATCAAATGGATTTCCTACTGCTAGAACCCATTCGCCCACCTTTGCTTTGTCAGAGTTTCCGTAGTCAAGAGTTGGAAGCATGTTGCCTTCTATTTTAAGAACGGCGAGGTCTGTTGTCGGGTCTGTTCCGATTAGTTTCGCGTTAAATTTTCTTTTGTCATAGAGTGTTACTTCGAAGTCATCCGCATATTCTACTACGTGATTATTCGTAACGATGTACCCATATTGGTCAACGATAACCCCTGATCCTGTTCCTTGCCTAGGGGCTTGTCCACCGCCTAGCGGGTTCATAAAATCTCTAAATAAGTCATCGAGGTTTTTGTCGTATCCTGACGGGTTATTTCTTGCTTGTGTTTGTTTAGCTGCGATGTGCACAACTGCTGGCATGCTTATTTCTGCTGCCTTGACAAAATTAACCGGCGTGTTTTGAATTTTACCAATATTTAAATTAGTTAGTTTTCCAAATTGTTCTTGATCTGCAGTTTCTGCTTTTGAAGATTGAGGTGTTAATAATAAACTTCCTCCTAAGGCGATCATGCCTCCAAGCAGTGCTGCAATAATTAAGGTGGTAAGTTGTTTCATTTCCAATAGTTTAATTGAATAAAAGTTTACTCTTCGTTTGCAAAGATAAACGCAATTAAGATGCCTGTGTTATTCGACATATCCAATTTAACAGAAGATTAACCGAATTATGAATATTTTAACGGAATGTTTATTCAATATTGTTTGTTACATTTGCTGTTAACAAATTATAGATCTTAGATGACACTGCAGAATATTTTTGAATCGGTTGCGACCAACAATTTTTTATTGATTTATTATTTTCTAATTATCCCTATACTAGCATTAGTGATCGGTTTAATCAGTGGAAAAGATGCTAAGGAAAACCCTTGGCGGTACCTGTTTTCAGTAGTCGTTTATTTGGTCTGTGTGCCAGGTATATTTTCTATTGTATTGTGTGGATATTCTGTAGGGTTTGAGCAGCAAAATTTACTCGAAGTTAATGTCTTGGTTTATTTCCTCCCCATCGCTTCTATGATGGGCACCTTGGCCATTGTCAAACAAAAATTGGATTTAGTAGACGTGCCTGGATTTGGAAGAATAAGCGGTTTGATCATGGTGTTGGCGGCAACATTTGTGCTTGTGCTTCTCTTACAAAAAACTAGAATTTGGATTGTTGTCGTAGGAAGTGTTTGGCATTTAGTTGGCGTAGTTGCCATTTTATTCTTAATGATGAAATTTGGACTTGATCGATTTATGAAACGATCTTCTCCAAGTGAACGTTGATTTAGCAGCGTTTCCTTGACTTTTGCTTATGTAGAAATTTTTAATGCATAATGCGAATTAATACAGGAGTCTAAAAGAAAGTAATTATTTGTGAAATAAAAATATGGTGAAATAGCTGAAACTTTATGCTCAATTTCTTATATTTAGTATAGAAAAATCAAGGGAATACCCAACCATCTTATACATTGCCACGTTATTAAAGTAAATGCTCAAAAGACCGACTACATATGATTCGGAAGTCTTCAAAGAATTTAACAGATTAGATGAAGATAATTTCCAGTCTGTTGTTCATTTTTATGAACAGCACAAGCAGGATATGATAACCTTAAACTTCGACGAAAGGTTTATCATTCTTCTTGCGTACAGTAATTCTTTGTATGAAATCAATGCTTATAAAAAGCATCTTCAAGTATCTGATGAGATCATTGAGCGCTCTATTTATCATAATATTCAATTTTTTAATGGGGAGGATATTTATCTTAAAACGCTTCACCAAAAAGCGAAGTCCTATTTCCATTTACATGAATATGATTCAGCTCAACATATTGCACAAGAATTAGTAAAAATCATGCCTGGCCATAAGCCATACACTCAATTGCTAAACAAGTGTTTAATCAGACAGCGGCCCAAGGTGGTTAAGCGTATACTGGCAGCTGGAGTGTTACTTTACTTGATATCTGTCGTATTAGTCGTCGTTAATATTCTCTTAGTAAAGCCAATTTCTGAAGTAAGTGTACAACCAATGGAGTTTCTGAGAAAAGGAATTTTTATTGCTGGTATTAGCGCTCTACTTTTTGGCATCATCTTGCACCATGCCATTGCTTTTATTCAAATCAAAAGAATCAAATCTAAAGCAAAAACTAAGTAGCTGAGTATTGATCCATTTCAAAACGTTCAATGCTTCGTCAAGGAATTTATAAGATAGTAATGTCTTGTCAAAAGCTTTACAATTCCGATTTTAATTACTATCTTATAAGTAAAATTAATAGAATAATCATGCGCGTAAGGAAAAAATCAAAAGATACGAACTCAGATTCAAATAAAATCTTAACTGAAGAGACTAAGGATAAATCAAAAGCAGCTATGCCACCAGAACTAGAAATCAAGGCTAGCGAAGAATCAGAAATTGAAACCGAAAAAGGTGTTGACGAAAGACAACTCGAGGAAGAAATGGAAGATATGTCTACCATGGGGAATGGCCCAATCGAAGAGCATAAGCCAGAAAACGGCTAGGACTTAACTACCATTAAAACCGAATTCAATAACCTTAGGTTGTCAAAACGAGATTTTGACCAACTTGAAATCATTTCTCCTAATACTAGGAAATATTGCTGAATTGGCGGATACCTGAACGGCTTCCTTCATTCTGATAAACAGTTTGTCTTGTTCAGTACTTAGGACATTACTTCTATTAAAAGGTCCTCTGTCTGCTACCACATATTCAAATACGTTTGTGCTAAACTGAATTTCGTCATTGTATAGAAATCGAAGGTTCTTTTTCGTTTTTAGTAGAAAGAAGGACGAATAGCGCCCCGCATCATCCTGAGAAGTTTGCCGTTTGCGCAGCAAGTCTTTCCATTCCAATGCTCCTTCAGCGTTAATAGAATACAAGAGAATGTCATTAAAATAATAATCAATTATATTATTGGTCACATCGCCTCTTCGGTTGACAGGGTCGTAGTCCGCGCTCATGCCATAAGACCTTCGAGTATAAATGTAGTTTCGCTCAGCGACCAACAATACACCTCCGTCACTTCTAAGAATGACTTCCCGAATATCCACATCCCCAAAGCCTGTTATCCCTTTTCTACTTTTCTTGCCAAGAACATTAACTAAATGTTTGGCATCAAATGGAGTCGTGCCACGAATGACATCTTCTTTATTCTTTGGGTTTATTTTTAGAAAGTAAATCCCACTGGCTTCCCCATATCGATTCTCAGTATACATTCCTGCTGCAACCAGTTTTTTATTGAGGTTATCATAAGAAAAGAGAAGATCGAACCAAGAATACCCTTCCGTGCCTATATCGTATTGTTTTGCCTTGTTCTCTGCAAATTGATATTGGAAAATAGAAAATCTTGCTTTATTTTTTTTAGATCGTTTGTTATCTTTTTCAAACAAAAAATAGGCATTCCCTTCATTGTCTATTAGTACCTGATGAAATTCCTTTTCGTAATCTACTTCTTTGGGACGAAATGATTTTTCCCACAAGACTTCCATGGTCTCTAGGTCAAATGCCATTGTAAATAGTCTAGAATCCATGTCTGTATCATGGATTAATGCATATCTTTTATTTTGGGAAAGTTCTATTTTTCTAGAAAAATTCGTGGTTCCCTTTAGCTCAATTACCTTAAGGTAGGTACTGTCCAGAAGCGTAGCTGTTTCATCGTATTGCTCTGCGACGATGTGGATTTTGTTTCGTTTGAAATACTTGTAAATGATTGTGAAACGGTCTTTATCAGCAACGATTCTTTGGATTCTGGCTCTCTTGCTTGCTAACTTAATTTCTTTCTTTACTTTTTCCTTGACTTCGTTAGTATAAATTAGAATGTCTTGAGAATCATTATTCTTCTTGAGCACAAGGAGATTATCCCCAACTTTTCCAATCAGCTTGATGATGGATTTATCATTAAGTGAAACACGTTTAGAAACGTTAACTTGTTGAGCAAACAAGGCAGTATTCAATAATAGCAAGAGTAATAATGCGATTTGTCTTATCATTTTTCTTTAGCGAAATTTAATGCTTTTAGTACATTTATTGTGCCATTCAATCTTTTATTTCCACGGATCATAAGAGCCGATATTCCATAAAAAGCCTTCTGGGTCTGTGCAAGCGTAAAGCTTACCACCATAATCTTGATCTTTTAGTGGCTGTACGATATTGGCTTTAGTTGTTTTTGCCTTAGCGTAATGAGCTTCAATGTCTGCTACAATCAGATAGGCGGATTGTGTATTTTTTCCATTTATATCACTTGGAACGGTTACCAGCTCACTGTATTCTACTGGGCGGAGTGTGCCAACCATGATCATTGAATTACCGAATACGAGTTGAGCGTGGGTTATTTCACCTGGGTCTCCTGGTACGACAAGCTGTTTTTCAAACCCTAAGACGGTGCAAAGCCATTCAATAGCTGCAGGAGCGTCCTTGTAGCGCATTGTAATGACAATTCCACTCATAACTTGACTCGTTTACTGAGGTATTCATCAATTTCGTCTACTGTCCAGTTAACACTGATAATTTCAGCGTTTGGGCCAACTAAGTACTTTGTAGGGATTTCCTTTACCCCGTAGGCTTCTACGATTGGGTCTTCAAACCGCTGAAGGCTTGAAATATGATGTTTCCAAATCAGCCCATCTTTGTTAATCGCATTTACCCATGCTTTTTTATTGGTTTCGACAGAAATGCTGACGATCTGGAATTCAGTCGCATCCTTGTAGGCTCTGCCGTAGTGTTTTTTATAAAGTTTGGCTAATTCTGGATTCTCTTTTCTACAAGGTGGACACCAGCTTCCCCAAAAGTCAATTAAGACGTATTGGCCTTTAAAGTCGGAAAAGGAAAGTTGCTCACCATAAAGTGTGATTGCTTTAAAGTCAGGCGCAATTTCTCCTTGATCAAACTTTGGCATTTTTCTAATAAAATAGAATGCAATGCCAATAGCGACGAAGGCAAAGATGAAATAATTGATTTTTGACATAATGGTAAATTTAATAAATATTTGGCACAGTAATAAAAGAATAAAGCCCAGATCTCTCCGGGCTTTTGGTCTCAGCACAGCTTTTCACTGTGTTGTATTGTTTTCGAGGTTAAAGAAATTTTAAGAACATTGTTCTCAACGTTTTCTTGGGGATGAAACCTCAAAACGGGGTATGAAATGAGAAATCAATTACTTACTGTTCTTTCAGAATTAGGGTTTGCTGTAATAATAATTGCAAATAGAACAACGATCAACCAGCAACCTATAAATCCAAATAGAAACATACTTTTATTTTATTATTAAATCTCTAAATTTCTTACGTCATTCAGCTGCTAAAGTTTCAAAAATTATGCTGCATCACTTCTCCCCATCAACCAATAACTAATAATGACGGATTTATCAAATGGTACTGGCTGTTCAGATGGCTGTTTTACACAAGCACTCATTTCTTTTAATTCTTCTAATGCCGCAGTCACTTCTTTTTCAGTAGAAACAGACAAGCATTTGCGTACTTGTTTGAAAATCTGTTTCTCTAATCTTCCGTAACGTTGTTTTTTTACTAGGTATCGTTTCGTATTTCTAAGCTCGTATTCCAGTAAGAAGTAGTGTTTTAGCTCAAACTGAGCAGGAATGCGCATAAGCTTTGCAATAGCCATTACTTCAGGGTAAAGTCCTGAATTTTCAAAGTCCAGTGTTTTGTTGAGCCAGTCAAGTGATTCATTGTATTCCTTGGTAATAAAACAATAAACACCTAGGTGGAAATACACATTAATAATTTGGAATTGGTCAAGCACCTCTTGGTCTGCATTCAATTGGTTTCTAATGTCGTCGAATAAGCTGCGACAATTTTCCAGATTCCCAGAATACAACTCGTAATTGAATTCTAACATGAGGATTTCGAAGTACTGTTTCCTAAATCGAAGTCGGTCATCCTCTAGCACCGTTTTCAGGTTTTGGATCATCTCTTTTAGGCCTTGAAGCTGCATAGAGTGTATTCCAGTTTTCAGGAAGGCGATGCCAGTTCTAAGGTATATTTCCTTTAGTGTTTCGACTTTTTCTGGATGCTGACTCCAAAGTTCTTGGATGTTTGCAAAGTGCTCGAAACAGGTTTCCATTGTTCCAAATGTTAAATTGTAGACTGCATAAATTTCATGGAACGTAATTTTTGCTTCAAACGTTGGTGCAAGCGCGACATCTGTCATGAGTTGATGCTGAAGGCAGTCTTCCATGTCTTTCGCATCGGTTACCAAGTCTGGGTTTTGGCACGTTCTGTATAGGAAGGTAGCTTTGTCTAATACTTCTTGATACCAAGTGCAGGTTCCTAGTTGCTTGTTAAGTTGGATAGTTTCCCGGTTCAGCCTACAGAATGCTTCGTTGAGCTTTTTTGGGGCGAGGTGAACCAGGAAACGTTTTTCCCAACTTAATATTTTTTTAAGGATAGGGAGCATTTCGAGTTGAGTTGCCTTCTGTTTTGCTTTATCCAATATTTTATTTCCTTGACGGTAGAGTCCTCTCTGATACAGCAGTTCGATTTCCTCTAGTTTGTTTTCTAGTTCTTTCTGCGGTGTTCTCCCATTATTGAAGAGTCTGAGTTCTTTCAAGATCAATTCAGTCAACAGATATTTAGTAGTTGGAAACCGTTTTCCGAATGCCTGATTTGCGAATTTCTTACGTAGTTTTTCTTCGTTATAGGCTGATTGCTTTTCGATGGCATCAAATAGCTGAAGGTAATTAGAAGAGCCATTTCTAGAATTCAGTGTTGCCGAAAGCTTAAAATGTCTTTTTTCGGCTTTCGTCATTGACTTTATCAGGCTGTGCAAATCATTTTGAGGGCGCATATCTTTAAACGTTTTTTCAGTTTAGGGGGTTACAGGCATTTCTTGTTGCTCGTTATGATTGCAAGATATTGACATACCATAATAGTTAGAAACGGCAAAATAGAATTTTTAACCTGTCTAAACGCGTTTTTTGATGCCGTTAAGCTATGGTTTCGTACGTTTATCGCTGTAAGTCAGTGAGTTATTGCCGTGTAGGCTAAGGGGGGCAATTACTTCTCTAGTCTCTAAAAAATGTATAATTTTAGTACTTTCAATATGACTTTGAAGTATTATAACTCAAAAATGCAGGTATTTTTCATATTTGGAAAACCTAATTATGTGTTATAATATAACTTCCAAACAAACTCCGGTCTTTCGGTTTCCTTTAAAAACCTAGAATGTAGGTCATTTTTAATTTCTTTACAAAAGACCTATTTTGTGTTGCATTTGAAACACCCTGGTAAACTTAATTAATGAACAGTTCAAAAGATTTATTTCATTTTGTCAATACCCTTTCACAAAATGAAAAACGCAACTTTTCTACGCTAGTAAAACAAAAAAAAGAAGAAGACAAAAAGTATTTTAAACTATACAATGCCTTCACAAAGCTAAATGAATATTGCCCAGACAAATTAAAAAAACGCTACAAGCAAGTTCCAACTTCCAAGGAGTGTTCTGACTTATTCTCAATTCTTCTACAAAACATTAGTAGCTCTTCCAAAGTCAAGTCTCCTCAAAGACTAATTCGTGAAAAACTGCAAAACGCTGAAATTTTATATCGACGTGATCTTTATGAAAAATCCTTTAAAGAATTAGAAAAAGTAAAAAAAGATGCCTACAAAATTGAAGACTATCCAGTAATTCTTGAAATTATCGATAAACAACGATATGTACTACGATACTTGAAATTTGATAAAGAAAAACAGCAGTTTTTACAAAAGGAACATGATAGAACAATTCAAATACTTGCCATCAAGAGTAATTTAGATTTATATTGGGAGCAATACCTAATCATAAAAGGGAGTAAAGGAAAACTTGTTTCAGAAGAGATGAAAACATTGGAATTGAGGGTTTCAGAATTAGACGAAAAAAACATCTCTACTCATCAAAGTTCTCAACTTAAAATAAGGTACTATTACTTACTTGCAAACATTAGCTTACAAGTTGGGAAATCCGACAAAGCCTTAAATTATAACAAGCTTGTCATAGAAGAATACAATAAAAAACCGAATCTAAAGCAAGCAAATCAAGAGGTTTATTCAAATCATTTGCTTGGCTATTTTAATTGTTTTCTAGTCCTTAATCAAGCAAAATCGATCGAGGAAAATCTATTAAAGGAGTTTGAATCTATTTTAAAACATAATTCAAAAACTTCAGCCAACAGCTTTGAAAACTTATATATGTTCTTGTGCTCCTATCATTTGAATTTAGGAAACTTTGTTATTTTTGAAAGCTTTATTGAGGATCTTGAAAAAGGATTAAACAAATTTAAATACAAAATAAAAATTGAATATCAGGCAGTTTTTATTTCAAACGTTTCATCTTATTACTTCTTGAAAGGAAACTTTGAAAAAAGTAGAACTTGGCTCCACAAACAAATCAATCATCCTTACAAACAGTCGAATAATGAAAGAAAAGCAATGTCGAAATTGTTAGATTGTGTGATTGCGACCGATATTGATGATATTGATGAGTTTGATAATTGTATTCGAAGAATAATAGCATATACTAAAAGAGAAAACTATAATAATCCGTTTATTGAAGATACAATTGCATTTCTTAAGAACTACGTAGCTTCTATTCCAGGAAACAAAGCAAATCTTTCTTTTTTGTTTGAGAAACAAATAGAAGAAGACTTGAAAAAGTCTTCCGAATACAGAAAACCATTATTTTTTGTTGAAATTCTTCTTTGGTTGAAATCTAAGAATAATGGAAAATCTATCTATGATAATTTTATTGCTAGTCTCTAGTTTTTTCTAAATTAGCCAAGCATAGCAGCAGTAACTAATCCCTGCTCTACCCACAACTCTTGCCCACTAATAGATATTTTGACGCCATAATTACCTCGTGCAGGATCGACCCCAATAAATAATTGAGCATTTCTTGTTTTATGCCCAATAGATACAACCTCACCAACGATATGTCCAGTGGTAACAGTCTCTCCTACAACCCGATTAGATACTTTTGTGCCAATAATGATATCCTTTTTCACACTATCCCAATCGATATAAGGAATAAACGGATCAACAATGTTAAAGACATGCGTACTGACTGGTGGGTTACTGAGACCAAACCCATTAACGTTCAAGCGGTTGTTAGAAAACTCTATCGAGACTCCCCTTGGAACAATTGGAAAATAGACAGGCGAATCAACTCCATCTATGACCTTTAAAGATTTGGTGCGAACATCGTAAGAAAGGACTGCTTTATGAGAAAAGTTCATAACTAATTTTTTAGGGCTTATTAGAATATAGATCCACAAGATAAACATAAAGTTCTTTGTTTTAGGTTAATTATTAACCGATTATATAACATCCAAGGTCTTTGTTTATAAGCACCGGCTTCTTATAGTCGCTTATTTTAGGGCAATCGAAGAAACATTTTAAATACAGAAGATCAAACTTCAACGATTGAAAATTTACACCAAAAACAATTCGGATGTTAATACGTAAACAAGTTATTGGACATTCATATCATCTTTTTAATTTCATTGATTGGATTTGTCTTAATAAAACTCTACTTTTAGCCGCTAAAACAGCATGTATGGGACTATTTGACAGATGGTTTGGTTCTTCTTCCGCAAAAAAAGAAAACCAACCTAATATTCGCTTCGGGAGATACAGCGACTCCTATAAATCGCCAGAGCAATTAGATTTCTGGGATAAAGCCAACAAACAATTTGATAAAAAGGAATTCCTTGATTCCTACGAAAGTTTCTTTACGTACCTAGGAGATAAGGGAGAAGAAAATGTGTCTTTCACTAGAAATGGTGATGAGTTAACCTTCGAACTGCTGCAAGGATCCAAGAAAATCACAGGCTCCGCAAACACAGAGTTTGTGAAAGCGAGTACTTCTGTTGTAAAGAGCGACCGTCTAAATGTTGGTTTTATGAGACGACTGATTGAGCAGAACTACGCATTCAAATACGCAAAATTTTGCCTCAACAACAGGGATGAAGTCACTATGAAATTCAACTCGTTTACCATAGATGGATCTCCCTATAAGCTCTATTATGCCCTTAAGGAAATGGCGATCAATTCTGACAAACAAGATGATTTGTTGGCAAATGAGTTTGAAATGCTTCACCAAATCGACACAGATCACACAAAACAGATCCCAGACGCAGAAAAACAAACCAAGTATAAGTTTACTCAAAAATGGATCTCCGAAACCCTTACCAGAATTGATGGAATGGACGGCACCAAGTATGCCGGCGGAGTCACCTTCCTATTACTTTATCTAATCTACAAGCTAGATTATCTGATTCAGCCTGAAGGGTTCATGATGCAATCACTTGAAAAGTGTCACAACATTTACTTTGCTCGTGACAACAAAACCTCTGAGCAGAAATCAATCGAATTGATCAAAGAACTGAAGAAAATTCAAGAGCGAACTGAAGAGGAGCTCTACAAAGAACTTTATAAAGTGAAATCAACATTTGGTATCACAACACCAAGTGGTCATGAACAAGTTGCCGGAGCTATTGAAGGCGAACTGCCTAAAATGGATTGGTATAAAGACAATGAATACCCAGAAGTAGCGATCAGTATTCCAGGATACGTTGCTGGATACAACCTATTCAACTTTGCAGTCCTACAGCCCGATCGTGAATATTTCCACATGATCATAGAGATCTTAGAAAGTGAATATTTCAAGGAATTAGGAATTGACAACGAATATGTCAATGAAAAGGGGCAACTTGACAAGAATAATATCCGAGAAGAAATTCATGCTATTGCAAAATCAAATACTAAAAAATATCCGAAATTAGCGCCCAATACAAAGGGATTAAGGTTTGATAGCTTACCAGAGTTCGCTAAGAGCTTTATGCTAATGGTAAAAGTACTTGATTTAACACCAGCCGAGAAAAAGGCTTAAAGATTTTATCCATGAAAGACGTTATCGAAAAATATAAAGATGTAGTCGTACAAATTGCAACACCTTTTAGCACGGGAACAGGCTTTTACCTGAAGCACCACAACCTAATCGTAACCAACGAGCATGTAGTTCGAGGTAGCAAAGAAGTGGCAATTGATGGTAATGCATTTGATAAAACGACCTCAAATGTGCTGTTCTCTGATCCACACCATGATCTTGCTTTTTTAACACCTCCAGCAAACACTAATTTTAAGGGAATTAAGCTCACACTTGACCCAATAAGTGATGGTGACAAGGTAATCGCAATCGGGCACCCAATGGGGCTTAAATATACCTTTACACAAGGAATCGTCTCTAATGCCACAAGGTTAATGCAAGAAAAGGATTTGAATTATATCCAAACGGACGCTGCGATCAACCCTGGAAACAGTGGTGGCCCGCTCGTAAATGAAGCTGGAGATGTGGTCGGAATTAACACCATGATTTTCAATAATTCTAATAATCTTGGTTTTGCGCTCGACGTTCAATATCTAAAAACAGCCCTCTCAGATTATAAGGAGAACTACGGCAAAATCGCTAGCAGATGTCAGTCTTGCTCCAATATGGTTTATGAAGACACTATAGATGCTGGTTACTGCCCACACTGTGGCTCCAAAATTAAACTGCCTTCTGATCTGGACGACTATGAGCCAACAGGAATTGCCAAAACGCTTGAAACGATTATTTCTGAAGCGGGACATGACGTAAAACTTTCCCGAAGAGGACCATCGCACTGGCAAATTGAAAACGGAAGTGCCAAAGTGCATATCTCTTATTACCCAAAATCTGGGTACATTATGTGTGATTCGTTCCTAGTAAAACTGCCTAAGCAAAACATCGCTTCTATCTACGAATTTCTGCTAAGGGAAAACGACAAGCTGGAAGGAATGTCATTTAGTGTGCACCATCAAGACGTGGTCTTGTCTCTCGTTATTTATGACAGATACTTAAACCCTGAATCCGGTAAATCCCTAATTACCAGATTGTTTGAAAAGTCTGATCACTATGATGATATTCTAGTAGATAATTATGGTGCCATCTGGAAAACCGATGATGATTAATCACTACTTTTCTACATTTGGTCGAAAAGTTGTAGTCTGCTTTTTTAACACGCAATATTTTGTTTAAATTTGATGTTAGAACTAGCAAGCAGAGAGATTTGATATGAATAGATGGCAGTATTTCCTTGGCGGTGTGAAGAATATGAAAACGAGAGGCACGATTGCACCGACTTCCAAGTTTACCAGTAAGAAGATGTTAAGCAATATCCGATTTGAGGATGCAAAGATCATTGTAGAGCTTGGTGCTGGTGACGGTAGTATTACGAAGCATATTTTAAGCCAAATGCGCGAAGACACAAAGCTCATTTCTTTTGAGATCGATCCTGCGCTCAGCGGTATTCTAGAAGAAAACATTTCTGACCCTAGGCTCACTCTTATCAATGATTCTGCCGAACACCTCGTGCAGTATTTAAATAAAATGGGCTACACAAAAGTTGATTATGTGGTTTCTGGAATCCCTTTTGTCATGTTGCCTGAAGAACTAGGAGACCGTATTCTAAAAGTCTCTAAATCTGTCCTTTCTGAAAAGGGTTGCTTCATTCAGTTTCACTATTCCCTCATTCCTAAGAAGCGTTATAAGAGAATTTTCAATCAATTGGATATTGAACTGGAAATGAGAAATTTGCCTCCTGCTTTTGTATATGTCTGTAAATAAAAAAAGGTCATGCCTAAACATGACCCTGTTTGCTGACTTATATTTAAATATGTTAAAAAGGCTTCCGCAAATTATTCGATAACTTTTATTTTTTAAAAAGTAGTCTATACAAAAAAATTGCGTTCTTACTTTTTCATTCATGACTTTCTACAAACATAAACCACAGAGGATTGGTTAATAACTGCTTAGGTGGTAATCGATGTTATCCCTTTTTAAGACTTTGGGGCTTTTCCGATTTCTTATCACTAAAGTTGATTTTTCCTTCCACCTCCCAATTAGGCTTGACCGTTTGTAGTGGTTGAATTAAGATACGTTCCGGAGCTCTTTTCTCAAAATAGCTGCCTGGATCCCATTTACCATTTCTGTTTGAATCTTCTACGATTTTAACTTTGTATCCACTTGCAGGTTCTATCTTTTCTAGGCGTTTTTTATAAGACTCAACACCACTTATTACTGTTTCAAATATTACCTGTTCACGTGCATTTAAAGTAGACAAAAAATAACTTTTATCTGCAAAAAGTCCATCCACCAATAGAGTGATCGACCCATAATCAGCTGTAGATACACCTATTAGTTCTAGGACTAACGAGTCATTTTTGAATCCATAGAAACTAGAAATTGCACCCGGCATAAAAACCATAGAGTAGGAAACGTCAGGTTTCCAGTTGTGCTTTATCTCGATTGCTCTTTTCAAGGAATCTGAGAGGCGGATCTCTGGTTTTACTGTCTGTCCACTAGAGTCTTGAAGTACGATGACTTTTGATAGATCAAGTGCCTCTAAAGGAAACGTGAAATACAAATATTCTGTTTTGTTCGCTACTAGTTTTTTCTTTAGCACCTTAAGCCTTGCTTTTTCAAATAGCTTGCTTTCTGGGATTGTAGGATTGCTTGCTCCTTTTTTCCCCAGACCTGCCTTCGTTCCAGTAGGACTCCCTGTGGTCCGAGAAGTAGCTCGGTCAAAATCCAACTTGCTTTTATTATTCTCTAAAAAGGTAGACATAGAAGCTGGTTTCACTTCAACGGTATCTATAATTGTTGATTTCTCTTTTATGAGCAGACTTATGTCTTCTTCAGAATTTTCATACCAAAACACAATAGAATCTTTCACAAATTCGGTGTAATAATTCAACTCTGCTGGGGCTTTTAAGACTTCAACGTTTATATCTTCAGGGGGCTTGTTAAAGGCAATTCTAGTTTTCCCATATTGGTTGTTAGCAATTCCTTTTATCGTTGTTTTTTGGTCTTCTACAAATACTAGAAGTTTGATATTCGCGGAGGTAGAGTCATTAATTGTCAATGGTTCCTTTAGAAATCCAATCGTTTCTGTATCATCATACAGGTAATTAAAATTTTTATCCTCAAGGGCAAACACCTTGTAATCACCTTCTTTTATATGTTTAATCTTAAATGAACCATTCGATTCCGTTTTTGCAAGATATATGGGTTTTTCTTTAAATACAATAGAGTCATTTGCTGTTGCTGGATAGAGCATAACAAGCATGTCTTCCTTCTTTTTCCCAGTAAACGCATCAATCACATTTCCTCTGGTTTCAAGTGAATCCAAATATGGGCCAGTAGAAAACGTGATATTCACATTCTTAGCAGCATTCCCTTCTGTGATGTCTTTGACGGAACTCCCTAAATAAATAGAGTAGGTTGTGTTTTCTCTTAACGAATCCTGAAAGATCAGCTCTACTGTTTTTCCCTTTAACTTAACCTCTGGGTTTTCATTTAGTGGGGGCGAGATCACTAGTTGGCTATTTACATTATCAAGCTTGACCCATTCGTCAAACGTGATTTTAACTCGGTCATCCTTAAAATTGGTGGAAGGGGAAGGAGTAGAATTCGTGGAATCAACACCAGGAGCCGTTTTATCTTTTTGGCCACCGGTAGGCCTTCCAGGGTTCGCACAGCTAGTAAACATTAACAAAAAGCCACTAAAGCAAAGGATGATTAGCAGTTGAAAAAATTGTCTATATGTTGTTCTGTTTACTTTCATGGATGCCGACATGCAAAAACGTCGGAATTTACTTCAAAATTATCAATAGTTGTACCTAATTATTCATAAATAATCAATGTTTGCAACTTTAACGGAAGTTTAAGTTAGTTATCAATTGCAATTAACACTATATGATACTTGATGGTTTTATCTTAGCGGTTGACGTTGTTCATTGAACGAGCTAGTCCTATAGTACCGTAAGACAAGACTCCATCCGCACAATGTTTAATAATTTCAGGCAGGGATTTTCGTTCATCAGAAGACCATTTGCCAAGCACATAATCAACTTGTCTTCCTTTTTCGAATTTATTGCCAATTCCAACTCTCAAGCGAGAATAGTTTTGACTACCAAGTACTTGATCGATATCCTTCAGACCGTTGTGCCCACCATCTTTTCCTTTTCCTTTGAGGCGGACTTTGCCGAAGTCTATATTGAGGTCATCCAATACCACGAGTAAGTTCTCTGGCTTTAGGTTGAGTTCTTTCATCCAATAATTCACAGCCTTTCCACTTCTATTCATATAGGTCGTTGGCTTTACAAGGTTGAATGTTCTCCCCTTGTGCTTAAAAGAGGTAATGAACCCAAGACGCGCATCTTTAAACGTTACCTCAAACTGGCTTGCTAGATGATCAACGACCTCAAATCCAACGTTGTGACGCGTGTCATCGTATTCGGCGCCAGCATTTCCAAGACCAACAATCAAGTATTTCATAGGATCGGGCTCTTTACTTTTAGGAAAGAAAATAGAAAGAAACTTTTTTATCATTCTCTGGTATCTAAATACAAAAAGAGACGTAAATGATTTCACGCCTCTTTTATATTTTAATAATAATTTATTACTATTTTTCTTCTGCTGCAGGTTCTGCTGCTTCTGCACCTTCATCAGTAGCTGCTTCTACAGCTGCTTCAGCACTCTTAAGTGCTCTAGGTACTTCTACAGATGCAATTGGATTGCTTAAACCGTTAAGGATTTCAACTCCTTCCACTTTCTCTACATCTCTTACTCTTACAGAATCGCCTAGCTCCAATGTTTCTACATTTACTTTAATTGAATCTACTAAATGCTCTGGAGTTGTTGAAACTTTAAGTTTTCTCATTTTCATGATCAACGCACCACCAAGCTTTGCACCAATAGCCGTTCCAACTAATTCAACAGGAAGATCAACTTTAACTTTCTTTCCTGGAACTAATTCTACAAAGTCCATATGAATAAGACGATCAGTAACAGGGTGAAACTGAACATTCTTTAAAATTGCTTTGTGAGAAGCTCCAGCAACATTGATTTCCGCAACCTTAAAGTCGGGCGTATAGATCAAGTGTTTGAAACTTTTTTCCTCTGCAGAAAAATGAACGTTTTTTTCACCGCCATAGAGTACACAAGGCACTTGGCCTTCTCTTCTTGCTGCTTTAGAATATTTTTTACCAAAACTTTCTCTTGATTGGCCTTCTATTGCTACCGTTTGCATGATTTTTAATTTTCTATTCTTAATATAAATTGGCTCCTTGAATGAAAGAGTTTGCAAAGATAAGAAATTCTCAAAATTTTCAAAAGAAGAGCTAAAGAAATTAATACAATAATCAATATACCTCAAGAATTATCTTATTTTCGCAGCAAGTTAAAACGAAATTAATGAACAATACATACGTCGCAATTATGGCAGGAGGAATCGGAAGTAGATTCTGGCCAGGAAGCAGAGAGCACCGCCCAAAGCAATTCCTAGACATTTTAGGCACAGGAAAATCACTCATCCGTATGACTTTCGAACGCTCATTAAAAATTTGTCCAGTTGAGAATATTTATGTTGTAACCAACAAAATATACAGAGATCAAGTCAAAGAACACCTCCCAGAATTAACCTATGAGCAAATCCTCTGTGAGCCATCTCGAAACAATACCGCTCCCTGCATTGCCTACACCGCATTTAAGCTACGCTCAATAAACCCAAATGCGAGCTTTGTTGTCGCATCGTCTGACCATATCATTCTACAAGAAGAGAAATTTGCCGATTATATCAAACAAGCAGTTGAATACACTAAAGACCACAATGCTCTAGTAACGCTTGGCCTACAACCAACGCGACCAGACACTGGATATGGGTATATTAATTTTGAGCCAGCAGAAGAAAACGGCATTCACAAAGTCATCAAATTTACAGAAAAACCGAATCTCGATAAAGCAAAAGAATTTGTACAAAGTGGAGAATACTTATGGAATGCAGGAATTTTTATTTGGAATGTCAATCACATCATTGAAGCATTTAGCAAATACACTCCTGAAATCTACCGCATCTTTGACGAAATAAAAGATCAGCTCAATACACCTGAAGAACAGGAAATTGTGGATCAAGTTTATCCCAACACTCCTAGCATTTCAATCGATTATGCAATCATGGAGAATGCTGAAAACATTTACACCATCCCTTCATCATTTGGATGGTCAGACCTTGGCACTTGGAATTCCTTACATGTAGAAGGAGAAAAAGATGAACACCTAAATGTAGTTCGTGGCAACCAAGTCATGACCTTAGACACCAAGGATTGTCTCATCAGGGTTCCTAAAGATAAGTTAGTCATTATCAAAGACATGGAAGATTATATTGTAGTAGATGAGGAAGACGTTTTATTAATTTACCCAAAGTCTAAAGAACAAGAAATAAAAGCCATTACCAAGAAAATAAGAGAAGAAAAAGGGGATAAATATTTATAATTTTTAATGTGATGTTAAAGTTGGAACCACATTTGATTTATTAAAGAATAAATTAGTATTTTTATCATTGAAGCCCTTACTAATCTCTGAGAACCCGTCATTCAGTAAAAGAATAATATTCTAGTATGCGCTTTGTTATCCTTATCTCTGCAATTTTTTCTTGCTTGCAATTGTTTGCAGCAAATACCATCATTACCGGAACAATCAAAAATGGTGTGGCGAAAGAAGTCATTCTTCACATAGACCGAACGTACCTTGATAATACCTTTGTTGATGAATTCACCACCGTAAATGAAAGCAATAGGTTTTCTTTCGAACTAGACATCAATACCCCACAATTGATAGAACTCGAATACCAGCGAAATAGAATTACGTTCTACATTGATCCAGGTGGACATGTTGATCTGGAATTCGATGCCAACCTAATGAAACACAAGGTAGAATTCAGTGGTTCCTCTGGTTATGCCAACCGATTCTGGAGTGAGTATAAAAAAATGTTCCAAGAAGAAAGCGATCCCTTTAAAAGAAAGCAAATCAAAAAAAATATTGTCTATTACGGTGTAGATGAAGCACTAGAAGACAAAATGAAACGATTAAGTCTAACAAACTTTTCAAAAAACGTAGGAGATATTCGGGAACGAAAGAAAAAATTCAAACGAGATTATGAAGGTAAAAATGGTTTGTTACCAACTGTTTTTTCCAATTATCTAGATGCCGAAATAGATTATGATTGGGCCTATAAAATGCTAGTTTATGGTCATTCCTACCAAAATCTACATGAAATACCAGAATCGTTCTTTGATTTTACGAATGATGTATCCCTAAACAACCATGATGCACTTGGAAACAAGAAATACCGTGATTTTTTAATCGCATTTGTCAATTTCAAACACGACAAAGAAAAAAGCGAGCACACCAACCCCTATATTGGCCAATACCACACCTCCGCAGGTTTTTTAAATGGAATCCCACTTGCATTTTTCCAAGCGGACATCCTAGAACGAGGATTCAGAAAATCAAATTTCAATGAACTACTCCCTACCTACAATTCCTTTATTGGAACAGTGGCATACAATGAATTTTACTTGAAGGTAGTGGATGCCTACTTTAGCAAAAAACCATACGCTATTGGCGCGCCTGCTCCAGCAGTAGAAATGAAGGACGCAAACGGGAATAGCATCTTCCTTTCAGACTATACAGGAAAAATCGTGATTATAAACTTCTGGGCCAGCTGGTGTAAACCATGCATCAACAAAGTCGAATCACTCAAGACGCTAAAGGCATGGAGTACCAATGACGACGTAGTCTTCATCAACGTTTCACTAGAACGCTCCTACGAAAAATTCCAGGAAGAAGTCAACAGTCGTGGCATCGCAGACATGATAAACGTTTTCGCAGAACAAGGAATGGAATCACCCATCATCAAAAAATATGACGTGAAAGCAGTCCCCGAGTTCTTTATCATCAACAAAAACGGCTCCTTCGCCGCCAAACCAAAGAAAACAGACCCTTTTACGCTGAGAGACTACTTGAAAAAGATGCTTTAAAAAGGAAAGAAGAATATCCAATAAAGAATTTTGTCTGATGGAAGTCTTCTGTGCTTAATCTTACCTAAAAAATGAGTAAAGCAAACCAGTAGTTCCTCAATCAATATTCATTCTTTTTTATTCCTACATTCGATAATTGATTATTCGTTATTCCCTTTTTTCATTTACCTTTGGGCCAATGGCGATAAAAAATCCAATGACAAGACTATTTCAGTACCTCAAATCATACCGAGGCCAACTGACATACGCCTCCAGCTCCAGCGTTTTAAACAAAATCCTAGACCTCATGCCACCCGTTATGGTCGGATGGATCATCGACACGGTCAGCGGGTTACCACCAAATTGGATACAAGAATTAACCAAAACCTCAGACAATTGGACAATTGCCATCTTCTGTAGCATCCTCATAATTGTCATCTTTGGACTTGAAAGTTTATTCCAATGGATGTACCAACTAAGTTTCATGCGGCTCGCCCAACGCGTCCAAAACGACCTTAGAGTAGACACCTACAACAAACTACAGCAAAGAGAAATCGCCTACTTCGAAAAAGAGCGAACTGGCAACCTGATGTCCATGATGAATGACGACATCAACCAGCTCGAGCGATTTCTGAATACTGGATTCAATGACCTCATTCAGCTACTTGTATTATTTATCTTCGCGACCATCACCATCAGCCTCGTCTCTTGGGAAATGGCATTGATCGGCATGCTGCCCATTCCACTTATCTTGTTTGGCAGCTTTTACTATCAAAAAAAAATTGCACCACATTATACAAACATTAGAGAATCTGTTGGAGAGCTAAGCAATCGCCTTGAAAACAATATTTCTGGAATCGCAGTCATCAAAAGCTTTACAGCAGAGTTGTTTGAGTTAAACCGTGTCAAAAAAGCATCTGACAACTACCAAGATGTCAATTTTGATGCAATTAAACTATCCGCAGTCTTCGTCCCGCTAATTAGAATGCTCATTGCCTTTGGGATGGCAGGCGCAATGCTACTCGGCGCCTATTGGATATTAAATGGAAGCGGGAAAATAACCCTTGGAGAACTCACCTTCTTCTCCATGATGATTCAGCGACTACTTTGGCCCATTACCAGACTAGGGCAAATCTTTGATAGCTTCGAACGCGCCAGATCAAGCGCAAGAAGAGTCTTTGGACTGATGGATGCCCCAAGTCATCTGCCCGATCCCGAACAGCCTGTTGCCCTTGGTGTCGTTCAAGGAAATATAGTGTTTGATCAAGTCCATTTCCAGTACTCTGAAGCCACACCAATTCTAAACGGGATCAGTTTCAACATACCCGCAGGGAAGATGATCGGCTTCGCTGGCACCACAGGCGCAGGAAAAACAACACTAGTCAAGCTCCTACTCCGACTATACGACGTCACCAGTGGAAAAATACTCCTAGAAGGAAAAGACTTAAGAGCAGTAACAAAAAAGGACATCAGAAGTCAGATTGCACTTGTCAGTCAAGACGTTTACCTCTTCCATGGTACAATCGCAGAAAACATCGCCTATAGCAATGAAACTGCGACACAAGAAACACTGGTTGCTGCTGCAGTCAAAGCAGAACTACATACGTTCATCAGTTCCTTACCTCAAGGCTATCAAACGATTGTCGGTGAACGCGGTATAAAGCTTTCAGGCGGACAGCGCCAACGCTTGAGCCTAGCACGTGCCATTCTAAAAGATGCACCAATCCTAATCCTCGATGAAGCCACAAGCGCAGTAGACACCGAAACCGAACGAGCCATCCAGCGCAACCTCCTGCAGCTGACATCAGAAAAAACAGCCATCGTCATTGCACATCGCCTTTCCACAATACGGCAAGCAGACTGCATTTACATCCTAGACAAAGGACAGATCGCTGAATCCGGCAAACACCAGGAACTCCTGGACCTCAACAGTATTTATGCTGGTCTCTGGAACGTCCAAACTGGCGTCTTATAAAGGAGACAGCCCACGTAAGAGCGAATTGCATTCGTCCCACAAACAAAAAGGCCCTCCCAAAGAAGAGCCTTCCCTAAATACTAACCAAAATAGTGGTAAGAGCGATACATCGACCTTATTCACTCCACTCATTTCTTATTGTTCTTTTGCAGACATATCAAGCGATAAGTCCTTTGCTGTCTTTGCCATTAGCAGATTAATCAAATCTTGGCTACCACCGCCAACAGACGAGTTTCCACCTCCCATACTGATTTCTGGCACCCAATTCCCTTTATAATTTTTAATTGCGTCTGCATATACCTTATTCACAGCAATGTATGCTTCCAGTTTTTTCTCAAGTGCGCCATCTGCCGCCATTGCTAGTCGCTTTTTCTCTGCTTCACCTTGACCAATCAAGATGGCTGTTTCCTTCTTATAGCGCGCTTCCTCATTTCCAATCTTAGCCACCTCTCGCTTTTTCTCTGCTTGAATGATTGCTTCAATTTTCAAGGCATCTTCTCGCGCTCTAGTTTCTGCAATCTTTTTCTCCCCTTCTGCTTTCGCCGTTAAGGCTTCTTGCTGAGCCGTGATCAATGTTTGTTTCGAAATTGATTCCTGCGTACTTGCTCCAATTTTCTTAGCAAGCTTTGTATCTACTTGTTCTTCATAATCTACTTCACCAATACTTGCATAAGCCACTGTGATGTTAAACTGTTGCACATCAGACTTATTTCTTACGATGTTTCCCTGCTCATCTACTCTTGGGTAGCGTCTTGTCAATCGTTTATTCTCTTTTGTTAGACTGTCTGTAACATATTCTGCCTTTAGTTCTAGCACATATTGACCGTTTTCCAACTGGTCCTGAAAATCTTCAGAAAGCTTTGACATCCCACCACTGTAATGTGTTTCACTTTCCATCAGCTGAGCGGCATACCGCAAGCATTCATCAGTGTAAGTTGTTAGGGTTGTTTCTGCCAATTTCGCAGGAGACTTGTACTCCTTGTGAATTTTTATCATT
Organism: uncultured Saprospiraceae bacterium; assembly: GCA_937959115.1. Classification (GTDB taxonomy): domain Bacteria; phylum Bacteroidota; class Bacteroidia; order Chitinophagales; family Saprospiraceae; genus JAHDHB01. Next base: position 16,180 of record CALGAW010000005.1, on the reverse strand, counting down.
TCAGATTCAATACCAGGAAGGCGCCATCTCACTGTTGCATTTGCTGTTGCCTTTGTTGCATCATTAAATCGGATGTTGATTCTTCCATTCTTTGAGGTGATTTCTGATTCAATCTTCCGGTCTGTAAAAACCACTGAGATCACATCAGGATACTCTGTTCCCTTACTAAAGAATCCAGACCAGTAAAAACCAGGCTCAAAGCGAACCCATTCATCTCCAGTTACAGTTTGTACATGTGTTCTGTATCCACTATCATTTACTGCAGTAGGGTTTAGCTTGATCATTACAATCAATAATAAGAACACGCCGACTCCGTAGGCAATCAATTTCAATGTCTTGTTATTCATAGGTTTAATTTTAATGTTAATTGGGTATTTTTTCAACATATCATATTATTTTTTCTACTATAATAACAAGAACAGCTACTAAAATAGTTTCCTACAAAATGGCAATGCGTCGACTTTTTACTTGGTTTGGTCGAATCCTGCAAAAACTAGACGATTTCTAGATACAAAAACAGCACGAACAGATAAAACAACGGTTGTTGGTTAATATTAGGGCGTGCCCCATCGTATTCCTAACGTCATACTCCGGGTCGGGCTATCCACTAATATGTGCTCCCTACGGTCCGCGCATTCCGTTTCTATCCCTCACGCGCAGCAATTCATTTGAATAGAGGACAGGTAAAACTGGTTTTGAAAGATTTAAATTTTATTTCCAAGCAGGGTAGAGGCATTACAAAACAAATTATTACCTTAGCGGCAATACATAAAACAGAAAAAATGCCTAGAATACTTATAAACGATGGGGTTCATCCAGAAGGATTAGCAAGATTAGAAAAAGCGGGTTTTGAAGTCGTTACGACTAGAATTCCACAAGAAGAATTGCCAACCAAGCTAAATAGTTTTGATGTTATTTGTGTGCGAAGCGCTACGAAAGTCAGAAAAGACCTGATAGATCTTTGCCCCAACCTTAAAGTCATCGCTCGTGGCGGTGTTGGGTTAGACAATATCGATGTAGATCATGCCATATCAAAGGGCATAAAGGTCATTAATACACCTGCAGCATCCTCAGACGCAGTGGCAGAATTAGCAATAGCGCATATGTTTGCCATTTCAAGAAGTCTACATTCTTCCAATCAAATGATGCCCGATATTGGAGATTCTGAATTCAACCGACTTAAAAAAGCATTTTCAGGAGGTGTTCAATTAAAAGGGAAAACCCTAGGAATCATCGGATTTGGCCGCATCGGTCAAGCAGTAGCAAGAATGGGTCTTGGCCTCGGCATGAACATCATGCCAGTTGATCTCGCATTCGATGAAATGAAAATAGACGTCAATATCTTCAAAATAAAAGACGCGAGTCTTTCCGTCACCATCAAAACGGATAAGATGGAGGATATGCTGAAAAACTCAGATTACATCACGATTCACATCCCGTTCAAATCCGGCAACAAAGCAATCATTGGAGCAGACGAATTTGCTAAGATGAAAGACGGTGTTCGTGTTATTAATACATCACGAGGCGGCGCTATAGACGAAGATGCCTTACTAGCAGCACTCAAATCTAACAAAGTAGCAGCAGCGGGCCTTGATGTATTTGTAAACGAGCCAACACCAAGAAAAGAGCTCTTAGAACATCCCAACATCTCCCTTACTCCACACATCGGAGCATCCACAGGAGAAGCACAGCGGAATATCGGCCTAGAGTTGGCAGATAAAATAATGGCGCACTTTGAAGGAGAATAAAGCAATTGTTAATTAGGTATTCGTTCGAAAATTTTCCATGGTAGAAAAAAATGAGCAGCCAAATAATCCGTTGCATGGGGTAAAGCTTTCCTTTATCATGCAACGATTGGTATCCGCTTATGGTTGGGAAACGCTTGGGAAGCGCATCAATATTCGTTGTTTTAACTATGATCCTACTATTAAATCAAGTCTAAAATTTTTAAGAAGAACGCCTTGGGCAAGAACCAAAGTGGAGCATCTGTATTTAGAATTGTTGAAGGAGGAAGAAAAAAAAGGATATTAGTTCGCTTTGCATTAAGCCAAATCAGCAAAATAGCCCTCCGTCTTCCGAAACACGTAAACACCCACCACCAGCAACAACACAGCGCCTAAGCAGCTCACCCCTATCAGATCCCAGCGAACTGCCCCATCCACAAATGCGTAACGAGACATATTGATCGCACCCGCCAGCGGATTCAACGCGATCAGATATTGCGCCCAATCAGATTTGAAAATAGACGTCGAATACATAATCGGATTCACAAACAACAAAAATCGAATAAGATAAGGGATGATGTACCGAAAATCACGGTATTTCACATTCAACGCCGCCAGCAAACAGCCCGCCCCAAACGTAGTCACCACGGTAATCAGCAAACTAAAAGGCAAGAAGATCAGCACCCGAAACCAATTAACAGGATGATCAAAATACAGCAACAAAGCAAAATAGATCAACAACGCCATGAAAAAATCAAAAACCGCCACCAAAATAGACGACATCGGTATGATCATCCTAGGAAAATAGATCTTCTTGATCATCTCAGCATTCGTCACCATGCTTTGCGAGGCGTTGGTCAGCCCATTCGCAAAAATATCCCACAACAGCAACCCAGAAAACACAAAAATTGGATAAGGAATACCATCAGACTCCACTTGAAGCGCATTGCCAAAAACAATCGTCAGCAAGATCATCATCATTAACGGTTGAAGGATCGCCCAAAGAAACCCAAGTAACGTCTGCTTGTATTTTACCTTGATATCGCGCCAAGTAAAGAAGTAGAACAGCTCACGATACTCCCATATCTCTTGGAGTCGCAACGAAAATTTGCCCGGTGGGGCGATTATATATTCTTTTGGATCTGTTGCCATTTTACTTACTATTCGCTTGTCACTAAGGTAGAGGTTTTAAAATAAATGACGAATATCGAACAAGGAATATTGAATGAATATGGTTTATAATCTTGGTCTTTTCACTATAAGTAAGGGAAGTGTGCTCCGAAAATTCTGCATACTGCATTCGTTATTCTTCACTTGAAATTTCCTTCATTCTACTTTCCCAAGCCCATGCAGATCGCATAATATCCTCGACATCAAACTTAGGTTGCCATTTCAAGCGTTTTGCCGCTTGATCATAGTTGGAGTATATCGACTCTACATCACCAGGACGGCGCTCTCCTATCGCATAGTTCAGAGCAATGCCTGTGACCTTCTCAAATGCTGTGATCATCTCAAAAACGGTTACGCCTTGGCCGATTCCTAGGTTATACGTTTCACAGTTTGATTCGTATTCCTTTTGGCTGAGGTATTCTAGCGCCTTGGTGTGCGCATTTGCCAGATCCATCACATGGATGTAGTCACGGATACAACTGCCATCACGCGTCCCATAATCCTTGCCGTATACCGTAAATGATTTCCGCTTACCGATTGCCGTGTCTGTTATTACAGGAACAAGGTTTGCGACTGGACCATAAGTGATTTCACCGATTTTAGCGGATGGGTGTGCACCTGCAGGATTGAAATAACGTAGCAAAATAGCGCTTAGATTGGCATTGGCTCGCATCACATCAGTGACGATCATTTCACCAATCTGCTTTGTTCTTGCATAAGGACATTCGGCCTCCTCAAACGGGGTCGACTCTGTTACCGGTAATTCCTTGGTATTTCCATAGACAGAACAAGAAGAAGAGAAGATAAAATGGGGTACGCCATACTCCTTTTGCAATTGCAAAACATTAAGCAAGCTATTGATATTATTGTTAAAATAAAGAATTGGCTTTTCAACAGATTCAGGCACACTCTTCAACGCCGCAAAGTGAATGATTCCCTTGATATCAGGATGGTCTTCAAAGATCTGTCTTGCAGCTTCCAAATCGACTAGATCCACCTTATAGTTCTGAACGCGCTTGCCTGTAATCTCAAAGACGCCATCTAGAATAGATTCACTAGCGCGTACTAGACTGTCTGCACTTACCACCTCGAAACCGTTGTCGATGAGGTCAACGATTGTGTGACTTCCGATATAGCCGCAACCTCCTGTCACTAGTACTTTCATATCATATGCGATTTATTCGCCGAAAGGCATCAAATAATCATTCCAGCACCCACCGTTTCATTCGTTGCTTCATCTATTAGAATAATACTTCCTGTGATTCGGTTTCTTCTGTAATTGTCAAAAAACAAAGGCTTCGTCGTTCGAATCACAACACGTGCGATATCATTCATTCCAATGTTTTTATCTTCTTCCATTCGATGTAAGGTGTTGATATTCATTTTATAACGAACTTCCTTAATCACACACATTGCATCTTGAGTAGTATGCTTTAATACATACTTACCACGTTGTCTCATCGGACGATCATTGAACCAGCAGACCATTAGTTCTATATCCTGGCTGACTTCAGGGACGTTATTTTGACGGACGATCATGTCTCCTCGGCTTAAATCTAGGTCATCTTCAAGCTGCATCGTTACAGACATTGGTGGGAACGCTGTTTTTATTGGTCCCTCAAAGGTATCAATCTGCTTAATTTTAGTATTAAACCCTGAAGGCAATAACATCACTTCATCTCCGACCTTAAATGCACCACCAGCCACACGTCCAGCATAGCCACGATAATCATGGAATTCGTCAGAGTACGGGCGAATTACGTGCTGGACAGGAAAGCGGCAATCAATAAGGTTGTGATCACTTCCAATGTGTACATTTTCTAGGAGATACATTAGTGTTGATCCCTTGTACCAGTCCATTTTATCAGATTCATCTACCACATTGTCTCCTTTGAGCGCACTAATGGGCACAAAGTGAATATCGTTGATGTCCAATTTGGAAGCAAAACCGCTGAATTCTTCCTTTATTTTATTGTATGCTTCCTCACTATAATCGACTAGATCCATTTTATTGATACAGATCACAATATGCGGAATCTGAAGCAAGGATGCGATAAACGAATGGCGACGTGTCTGTTCTACAATTCCATTCCTAGCATCAATCAGGATCAACGCTAAATTAGCTGTTGAGGCTCCTGTTACCATATTTCTTGTATACTGGATGTGACCAGGTGTGTCTGCAATGATAAATTTTCGCTTAGGTGTAGAGAAATAACGGTACGCTACATCAATGGTGATGCCTTGCTCTCGCTCTGCCTTCAAACCATCAGTTAGTAGCGCAAGGTTTACTTCTTCTTCGCCACGCCGCTTGCTGGTTGCTTCGATTGCAGAATACTGATCTTCAAAGATTGATTTACTATCATAGAGTAATCGGCCAATCAGAGTGCTTTTGCCATCGTCAACGCTTCCTGCAGTGGTAAAGCGCAACAAATCCATTTTTTTATATTCTTCTAGTGTTATACCTTCTTGCATAATGTGTCAGTTTGCTCAATGATTATTAGAAATACCCTTTCTTCTTGCGATCTTCCATCGCTGTTTCTGATCGCTTATCATCTGATCGGCCACCACGTTCCGTGACTCTTGTTGTGGCTACCTCTTGTACAATTTTTTCAAGGGTATCGGCTTCGGACAAGGTTGCTCCAGTGCAAGTCATGTCTCCAATTGTTCTGAAGCGTACAGTCATTTCTTCCGCCGTTTCAGTTGGTTTTAATTGGATAACATCTGTTGCAGCAAGGATCACACCATCCCGTTTAAAGCATTTTCTTTTATGGGAATAATAAAGACTTGGTAGCTCAATTCCTTCCATTAGAATGTATTGCCAAACATCCAATTCCGTCCAATTACTGATTGGAAAGACTCTGAAATGTTCGCCCATATTTTTATTGCCATTGAATATATTCCATAGTTCTGGTCGTTGGTTTTTAGGATTCCATTGGCCAAACTCGTCACGGTGAGAGAAAAACCGTTCTTTTGCTCTTGCTTTTTCTTCATCTCTTCGTGCGCCTCCCATTGCAGCGTCAAACTTATTTGATTCAAGCGCTTCTAGTAAAGCTGCAATCTGTAGGCTGTTTCTGCTGGCATTGAAGCCTTTTTCTTCTTGCACCAATCCTGTATCAATTGCTTCTTGCACAGAGCCAACAATCAACCGAACACCCAAGCGTTCAATCAACTTATCTCTAAACTCCATTGTTTCAGGAAAATTGTGTCCTGTGTCTACATGTAATAAAGGAAATGGAATTTTTGCTGGATAAAATGCCTTCATTGCAAGATGCGTCATCAGTATCGAGTCTTTCCCTCCTGAAAACATCAGAACGGGGTTCTCAAACTGTGCCGCCACTTCACGGAAAATAAATATAGATTCCGATTCCAGCTCTTTCAAGTGTGTTAAGTGATAATTCATTACTTCTTTTTTATTTGAGGCATCAGGAAATCAAAAATCTGTTGTGCTGACTCCTCAATCGATTGGGTCTGGGTATTTACGATCAACTCGGGTTCAGTAGGCGCTTCATAAGGAGAATCGATGCCTGTGAAGTTTTTAATCTCGCCGCTCCTTGCTTTTTTATAAAGGCCCTTGACATCCCGCTTCTCACAAGTTTCTAGGGGCGCGTTAATAAATATTTCAAGGAAATCCTCGGCACCAATAATCGTTTTTGCAAATTGTCTAATCTCTACAGTCGGGCTGATAAAACAGTTGATGGTAACGATTCCACAACCAACAAATAATTTTGAAACTTCTGCTATTCGTCTAACATTTTCTTTTCTGTCTTCTATTGAAAATGCAAGGTTATTGTTGAGTCCGCTTCTAATATTGTCACCATCTAACACCTGAGTTATGAAGCCTTCTGCATGCAGCAAGGCCTCTAACTTTTGAGCGATTGTGCTTTTGCCAGAACCTGACAAACCCGTTAGCCATAAGGCTTTTGCACGTTGGTTAAGCAACGTTTCTTTAGCATCACGCTGCAGCAATCTGTCAAAGATGGGATATATATGTTTAGTTGCGTCTTCCATATTTGGCTGCAAAGGTAAAAAAAGAAAATTAGAATACCAGTTGTAGATGAAAGGCAAATCTATTTTAGAATTGTTTTAATGATGTTAAAGATTTTCGGTTCGGGAGGCCGAGTCCCTAGTGAAGGCATTTACTCTATATCGAAATCAATAGTTCTAGAACTGGTTACTATGAATCCGTTGTCAGAAAGCACAAGTTTTCCATGTTTAACCTGATCACCAAAGACAGATTTTGTGGTTTTTATTAGTTGACCAAGGACATCTTCTGCCATAAATTGCTCATCTCCTTCTAACTCAGTATTTTTAAAAACGATAACGATTGTATTGGGATTTAAATCATCGCTGATGTCATCCGTATCCTCGCAATTAATGGAAAAATGCCCTTTATTGAGTTTATGCAGAACGCCAATTGACTCATTTGGGAACTGTGCTTTCAATTCGTTTCTAAACTTGTTTAGCGTCTTTGTATTTTGCACCATATCTTTACAAGAACAGAAAGAGAGTAGGATAATTCCAAGCAATACAAGGTGTTTCATAATTGTTGTTTTTATTAAATAAACCTATATTTTTGTTTAAAAGTTCCTATATTTTCAATTATGCGCTTTTTCAGACTAGTTAGACAATTATCAAAACTACTTTTGTCGTTAAAATATGGTTAAAGAAATTCAATTCAACAATAAATTGTTAGTTTTATACTTTAATAATCGAACAACTTGACCACTTCCGTTATTTGAGTCAATCATTGATAATTAATTCACCTTTTCATGAAAAAACTACTTTTTTTATTGATTGTATCAATAGCATTTTGCTCCTGCAAAAAAGACGAGCCACCAACAACAGATGGACCTTTTCTAAAGTTTAAATTCAAGTTTGACAATACACAAGAGCGTTTAGGCATCTTTGGCCAACCTACTGGCATTCCTACTGGCAATGCAGCACAGCACCCCAATTTTAATGGCATGAGTGCACACTTTATTGAACTAGTGCAGACAAATCTCACACCTTACCAAGGAGGAACACAAGCATACATGGGCGAAGAAACAATGACAGGTGGCGATAACGCAATCGACTTCTCTAATGCCATTATAAAGGACGAAGGAGAAGTCTGGCATCAGATTCCACTTTCAAGTCTTGAGCCAGGCACTTACAACCATTTGAGAGTGTCTGTAGCCTATCAGAACTATGATGTGAAATATAATATTCTCAACGTACCAGTAATTGGAGATGTTCTGAATCAAAATGGAACAGTGGCTTCTTTTGTTGGGTTTAACACCTATATCACAACACTAAAACCCAAAAACCTGGAAGAAACCGTCAACGACGATAAAAAACAAGGGTATTGGGCATTTGAAACGGATCTAGACAGCCCACTCAGCCAATACAACAGTATTACTACGGGACAAGCTCCAAATACAACAGTCGTCAATCCATTTAATGTACAGATCCCAGTAGGCTCTTGCGTAGTGGGCGGAAATCTATCCGAACCAGTTGAAATCACAGGGAATGAGACCGAAGATGTCACCATCACTCTTTCTTTCTCCGCGAACAACAGCTTTGAGTGGATCGACCAGAACGGCAATGGAGAATGGGATATGGATGCTACCGACTTAACCGTTGAGCCAGTAGTTGATATGGGCCTCAGAGGATTGATTGGTATTGTGGAATAGTCCCAAGGCAACATGACAACGCTAGCACCAATCGTTTTATTTGTCTTCAATCGTCCTTGGCATACCCGAATGACGTTAGAAGCACTGTCGAAATGCCATCTCGCAGATCAGTCAGTGCTTTATGTTTATTCTGATGGTGCCAAGCAAAACGATACCACTAATCAGAAGAAAGTAGAACTCGTGCGTGCAGTATTGCACGAACGCAAATGGTGCAAGGAAGTACATATCATCGAAGCCCCGAAAAACATCGGGGTAGCATCATCCATCATTAATGGCATTACCACAGTGGTAAAGCAGCATGGAAAAGTGATTGTACTAGAAGATGACTTGGTCGCCAGTGCTGGTTTTCTTCAGTATATGAATGATGCGCTTGCGCTTTATGATCAGCAAGAAGAGGTCATGCACATTGCAGCATCCATTCTTCCTTTAAAAGAACCTTTGCCTGACACTTTTTTCTTTAATGTTTGTTCCTGCCATGGTTGGGCGACATGGGAACGTGCTTGGTCAACCCTTCAAACCAATCCACAATCTTTATTGGACGAAATCAAATCAACAAACCAGTTGGAAAAATTCAATATTGAAGGAACAGAAAACTTTGCGAACCAATTGGAACGCAATATTACTGGTGAACTCAACACTTGGGCCATTAAATGGTATTCCACTGTGTTTTTGCAAAATGGCCTTTGCTTACATCCTAAGAAATCATTGGTCAAAAACATTGGCTGGGATGGAAGTGGGATGCATTCTGACATCAATTTTGATTATTTGATTGATCAACCCTTAGCCTCATTAGAAGTGCGCCAGCTTCCCTTAAGTGAGAATGCAGCGGTGCGCTCTCTTGCTCGTTCCTTCTATAAAAAAATAAATAATAAGACGATTCCTGAACGAATTTTGTTGAAACTACGAACGATCCCCATAAGAATACGTAACTTTGTACGAACTTAACAGAACAACAAAGTTATACTGCTTACCACATCTTGATTTAAAATCAAACCTTCGTTAAAGATTAGAAGAGCAAAAACTAACAAACTATTATGGCAAAAATTTCCGACTACGTAGAAGTAAAAAACCCTAAACTAACTAAAAGGTATTCTGGTGACAAAGTGCAAGCTGGTCACTGGACAGAAGATTACATGAAAGGAGATATTGACATGAAAGGAGATTTCATGGACTTTATTCACAACATTAAGGAAGTTTGCAATTTTGGATTTGTCAGTCATCACTACAAATTTTTTATTACTGAATTTCTACCTGAAGTCTTGAGTCACTCACAGAAAATGGATGAGGCGACAATAAAAAGTCATTATGATGACCAAAACGATATTTTTAGATGGTTTTTAGGTCCACGAATGGTTTACACTTCTGGATACTATAAAAATGATGAGGAAACACTTGAGCAAGCACAGGACAACAAACTTGATTTAATTGCTCAGAAAATGCAGTTAAAAGAAGGCGAGAAACTTCTTGATATTGGTTGTGGGTGGGGAACATTGGTTGCGCACATGGCTAAAAACTACAATATGGATACCACTGGTGTAACAATAGCACCCGCTGGAGCGGATTGGGGTAACAACCTAATTAAAGAAAATGGAACGGAGGATCAAGCTAGAATCTTGTTATGTGATTACAGAGATATTCCGAAGAAAAAATATGATAAGATTTCTTGTTTGGAAATGGCAGAGCACGTAGGTGTAAGGAAGTTTCAAACATTTATGGAGCAAATTTATGATTTGCTGGAGGACGACGGAATTTTCTATTTACAAATTGCTGCGTTAAGAGAAAGAAAGTCACTTCTTTATGGTCCAGACCAAGAAACAATTGTTTGGGGATTATTTATGAATGAATATATTTTCCCTGGTGCCGATGCTAGTATGCCAGTGAGTTGGGATTTGAGAAAAATAGAAAAAGCTGGTTTTGAAATTCATACCGTAGAAAACGTTGGCATTCACTACAGTAAAACGATTGCTGCATGGTATGACAACTGGATGAGCAACAAAGATAAAGTCATTGCAAAATACGGGTTGATGCAGTTTAGAATGTATCAAGTCTTTTTAGGTTGGTCTGTAAGAATAGCAGCTATTGGTGGTTCTTCTGCTTACCAAATAATTTGTCATAAAAACATCAACAAAATCCCTAGAAACCGTTATATCGGTAAAATGGCTCTTGGTGAAAACAAAAGGTTTGCAAACTCTACATCTGTTTCTTCTGCGACGACTACGGACAAGGTAATGACAGAGTATAAAACCAAAAAGAAAAAGAAAATGGTGAAGTAAACATGCTTGGCGGATAGGCGAAAATGAAATCATTTGCAAATCTGAACGACTACGAAACTTCTGTTATTAATACACAACGGATTTCTTTTCTAGGTAAGAATAAGTAACTTGGCAGTGCGATAAACAGAACACCGTGAAAGTTTTACAAGTTTGCACATATGCGAGGGGAGGCGCGGGAAAAGCTGCCATCTCCTATCACCGAGAATTGCTTAAGCAAGGCATTGATTCTACAATACTCTTCAGAAATGCAAGCCTTGAGGAACAAGGCATCCACACCATTGATGAACACTATGGATCTGCGAGCACCCAACTCCGCAATCTGAAGCATAAACTCTTTAGAAAATTCAAGCTTTCTAGTAAACCAAAATCTCCTGAGCGGTACAGCTTTTCTGTGTCTCCTTTTGATATCACCAAGCATCCCGCCTATCAGGCCGCCGATTTGATTCACTTGCACTGGACTTATGAGTTGCTTGATCTCCCTAGCTTTTTGAGGCAAAACACAAAGCCTGTGATTTGGACACAGCATGACGAATGTATTTTGTTGGATGGTTGCCACTGTGCTTACGGATTTCCCTTTGAAGCTTACAAGGACTATTCTAAGGTTTTCAACACGCATCTAACTGATTTTTTGACCAAGCAAACCGTACATTTGACTGCGCCCTCCTCTTGGCTCACAAAACGATTAACAGAAGATAAGCGGACTGCTGACTGTCCCGTTCACTTATTACCCAATGGCTTGGAAGGTGACCTGTTTACGGTAAAGAACAGAAGCGACGCTCGCCAATCACTTGGCTTACCACTCGACAAGAAAATTGTATTGTTCATTGCTGATTTCCTAGATCGTCCGTTGAAAGGATTAGACCAATACATCAAGATGATCCAACTCCTTAGTAATCAACCCAATACTGAGGACTATCTATTTTTAATTGTAGGTAATGGAACGGTTGACGGAACCGAGATTACACTTGACTATCAACACTTTGAATACATTGATGGTACTGAAAAGATGAGTCTGTTGTACAATGCGGCTAACGTCTACGTCACCCCTACCTTTGCTGATAATCTACCGTATACGGTTATGGAGAGCCTGTTTTGTGGTACACCCGTTGCTGCTTTTGATGTAGGTGGTGTGAGCGATTTAATCAAGCATGGGGAAAACGGATTGCTGTGTGCTGTAGAAGACATTGAAGCCCTTGGTCGGAATGTCCTTGAACTAATGACTGAGGACCGTTTTTTACTAAGAAAAGAAACCAGCGAGAAGGCGATTGGGCTGTTTTCGATTCAGAAGGTAACTCGTGAATTGATTCAATTGTATGAGAATGTCTTGAGCTGACATTATTATTGGTTTACTTACTTCCCACAAAACTTATATTTAAGAAAATCGTACTTTAGCACGAAAATTGAAGTGAGAGGGAAAAACAATATAAAGGATTGATGCAAATACGGTTTTTAACTATTATAATGAGTTTATTTTCAATGTTTTCGCTTGGGGCGCAAAGTGTTGAAATCAATGGTCGAGTGATTGATTATGATACAGATGAGGGCTTGCCGTTTTGCAATATTTACATCAAAGGTACAACCACAGGAGTTAGTTCAGACATTGATGGTTATTACTCCTTAACGATTGACGAACCTGCCGATAGTATTACCGTAAGCGCAATTGGCTATAGTGATCAGACGAAGCTGATTTACGCAAGTGCTGTACAGACGATTGATTTTAAGATGAAGGCATCGAATGTCAGTTTGTCTGAGGTTGTCGTTCTTGCTGGAGAAAACCCTGCAAATGCCATTGTACGAGGTATCATAAAGAATAAGCCAATTAACGATGTTTCTAACTTACCTTCCTATGAATGTGAGAATTATACAAAATTGGAACTAGACATTGATAAGGTTGAAATGATAACCAATCGAAAGTTGTTGAAGCAATTCGATTTTGTTTTTGATAACATTGATTCTATTTCTGATGAAGTTCCGTTCCTGCCCGCTTTTATTACCGAAACGCTTTATGATGTTTACTACGTAAAAGGTCAACCACTGAAGGAAATACCGACCGCAATGAAGGTTTCTGGTGTTACAAATCAAACGCTTGTTGATTTTCTAAATAAGTTTCAGGAAAAGTATAACGTTTATGACAATTGGATCGATGTGATTGGAAAGTCCCTAGTCAGTCCTTTTGCCAATAGTGGCCTTCAGTATTATGAATACTACATCTTGGATAGTATGGTGATCGACGGCTATAAAAGCTATAAACTAAAATTCAAGCCCAAACGAAAGCAGGATAATACATTTTATGGTGATTTTTGGGTGGCAGATAGCATCTTTGCCGTACAGCGTGTAAATATGCGGATGAGCGAAGATATTAACATCAACTACGTAAGTCGTGTAATCATCTATGATGAATTTAACCTGAAGCAAGATTCCTTGTGGCTACCAGCCAAGAGCAAAATGGTGATTGACTTTGATGCTATTGGAAATACGCCTGGAGTCATCGGTCGGCGGACCAGTATGTTTAAAAATTATAAAGTAAACAGCGAGGAGACAACAAGCGCCTACACGGAAGTAGATCCAGAAGAATATAAGTTAGAAAAACTTGAGCAATCAGATGATTTCTGGGATAATTCAAGGCATGAGGAGCTCGAAGAGAATGAAATAGGTATCTACGAGATGATTGATAGCATTCAAGAAGTGCCGATCTATAAGACGTACGCCAACTTATTTTATACGCTTGGATCTGGCTGGATACTAGCAGGACCAATTGAGTTTGGCAAATATTATAACATATACAGCGCAAACGAGGTAGAAGGAAGCCGGCTTCGAATGGCCGTCGGCACAAGCAATAAGTGGAGCAAGACCTTGCGACTAGAGACAAGCGTGGCATACGGTTTCAGGGACAAGCGTTTCAAGTATGGGGGCAATTTTCAATGGAATGTCCGAAAAGGCGTTCGGCGAACTCAGTTAAGCGGCTACTACCTTGATGCTGTGAGCTATACCAACAACAGTAGTGAAGAAGTAAATACAGGCTCGGTGCTCTCTGGTTTTTACCGATACCGACCAGTGGATTCTCTTGGAAATAAAACAGTGTTTGAGAAGCTCCTGCACATGAACGAAGTAAAACTTCGGTTGGAACACGATTGGAAACGAGGCTTTTCAAACAAAGTAACACTGATGCACAGAAGGATGGATCCTTACAGCCGAAAGGGATCAGGGCTTGATTTTAAGTACATGCCAAATCCGATTGACCCACTTCGTGTAGACACAACCGTGACAACTGCTGAAATCGTACTCAATACAAGATATGCGTTTAAAGAACGGATCATTCAAGGCGCATTTGATCGGTTGAGTATTGGTTCTAAATATCCGATCATGAATTTGCAGTTTACCTTTGGTGTCCCTGGAATTCTAGGTTCTCAGTACAATTATCAGAAAATCGTATTTGGGGTGGATCATTTCTTTTACATCAATCCGCTGGGTTGGGTGGAGTATAACTTCAAAGCTGGTGCGATATTCGGTCAACTTCCCTACTTGTTACTAGAGACACATCCAGGCAACGAAACCTTTGTCTTCGGTCAAACTACCTTTAATGCGATGAACCGTTTTGAGTTTGTGAGTGACAAGTATTCCAGCTTACAGATTCAGCATCATTTAGATGGTTGGTTCTTCAACCGTATTCCCTTGGTTCGTAAGCTAGAATGGCGAATGGTGGGGCACTTCAACGCTGTAGTTGGTTCACTGTCTGATAAGAATTTGGCAGCCAATCAACTAAATTTTGCTGATTTCGGTAAGACGATTGGAATACGTGCGCCGGGCCCAGTTCCTTACATGGAAAGCGGTATTGGCATTGAAAATATATTCAAGGTGTTTCGGGTAGATGCGATCTGGCGGTTAAACTATTTTGACAATCCTGACGCACAACGGTTTTCTGTGCGCGGGTCGCTCGATTTTAATTTTTAGGCGATTCGTGTTCTTGGAGTGATTGTTTAGTTCAACCGTCAGACTTCTGTAAAGAACGTGTCTTTTAATAACGTAATTTCATATATTATGTAACATTTTTTATTCAAATTGGACTAAAGAATAAAAGAATCTCATGACAAAATCAACCAGTTTCCTACTACTAATTGTTCTTGTCTCAATTTTTGTTGTGTCTAGCTGTTGTAAGGGGGATCCAGAATGCCCCAATTGTCCTACTGAAGAAACCAGCTGTCAGGACTCAACTATCTTTAATTTTGAAATGTATGGTTACCAGTATGACCATAATTATGGAGTAGATCATTATGGTATCCTCAGTTGCAATAGTCCACAATATTTTGAGGTTTCTATTAACTGTAGTTCGCTTCTAAAACTTCCAACTGGTGAGGAAGTAACACTTGTGCTAACGAATGGTTATTGGGAAGCTGAAATCTCCAATTCAGGTGACTATAGAAAATATATATATGATCCCTGCAATGAATCCTTTACAAAGGAAGAATATGATTATTCTGGAGGGAGTTATTTTTATTCAAAGCCTTTAAAAACAACCATATGTCCAAGTAGTTTTTCACCTATGGTTTGCAACAACGGACCGATCGGTAACGTCTGTTATTCTTCCTTGGAAAAACAATATAATTATCCATTTATGGACAATGCAAAGTATGTTATTGAACCCGACACCTTACTTCAGGAGGTCACCGTTAAATTTAAGCAGAATACTGGTCTTGCTACCACTTTCCTGTTAACTCTACCGTTGGATTCAATCAATACGATTAAATTAGGCAACTATTCTATTGGGACTCTTCCCTTTGGTCATCAACCGATACTTAACTGTTTACTTTTAGAATACAATGTCCCAACGATAACCTTTGCAGATTTCACCTCTGGCATTCTAAGTGTTTCTAAAGTCAATAATAATTTTCATTTTGCATGGAATATCAATGGTTGTAATGAGTCAATTTGGACAGGGAGCGTACGGGATCCAATGTAAGTAGACCACTGGACAAAGACGTTGCGATGTTACCGTATAATGTTGTAAATTGATGCTTACATTTGTAATATATACGCACATTGATGTGCCTTGTTGCGTTTATACGGATGTTGCCTTCCACTTAGAATACAATAGGATGTGCAAATCAGACGATCAAAAAACGAGTAGGACGGAATACTTACGTGATCGATAAGACGTGAATTGAGCGTATACTCTGTGGTAGCACTTTCCTAGGTCAGGAATGTTATTTCCCTTGGTAAATCACAGCTACTGAGTCGCTATTTTCCTGCGGGTCGAAGATCCTCGGAAAACTTAACGCTTTCCAAGGTCTCTAGGTAGGCAAAGATTTGTAGATTAATTCCTTGGGTTGAAGTGTATATTGAT
>CALGAW010000004.1 GCA_937959115.1 uncultured Saprospiraceae bacterium | reverse complement strand
CCCTACTCTACAAATCAACAGACAAAGGGGCTAACTGGAAACTAGTATACCAGGACGACCATCCAGATATCTTCTACGATGCTATGACTTTTTGGAATGACAAGGAAGGCATCGCTATGGGAGACCCAACAGATGGCTGCTTATCCATTCTCATTACTAGAGATGGCGGTGATTACTGGGACAAGGTGGAATGCAATAAACTAAGCCCTACAGCCCTAGGTGAAGCTGCTTTTGCTGCTAGCAACTCCAACATCTCTATTGCTGGTGATCAAGCTTGGGTAGTGAGCGGAGGCAAGCAATCAAGGGTTTTCCACACTCCTGATAAAGGGATGACTTGGAGCGTTTATAACACTCCAATTGTTTCAGGTGGCAAAATGACTGGTATTTTCACTTCACACTTTTATGATGCTCAACGCGGGATTGTCTTTGGTGGCAACTGGGAAGACAAGGAAAATAACAGTGGAAACAAGGCAATAACGACAGATGGCGGTAAATCTTGGAAACTCGTAGCAGATGGTGTGCACCCTGGTTACCGTTCGAGTGTTCGGTATTTTCCGAAAGGTGGCGGCAACGCATTACTAGCAGTGGGTATTCCTGGAACTTCTTTTTCTTGGAACGGTGGTAAAAACTGGAAACTGTTGGACGATGAATCCTTTTATGTTTGTAGGTTTGCCTCGTCAGGAAATATCGTTTGGGTTGCAGGTGACAAAAAAATTGGAAAATTTATACTGTCAAAGTAAAATAATATTTATTTTTGGCCATTATTTTAGCTCCAAAATACAATATGAAAAAGTCATTTCTCCTATCAGCAATGGTTATCCTTGTGAATATCACTGTTGCTCAAGTGAAGTTTGAAAAAGGATATTACTTGACCAATAACAATGAAACTGTGAATGGTTTAATCAAGAATTTGGATTGGAAGAATAATCCATCCTCCTTTATTTTTAAAGCTTCGGAAACATCAGATCCAGTAGAGATATCATTAAAGGATGCAAAAGAGTTTGGTATCTCAGACGTTTTTAAATACGTAAGGCACACATTTAAAATGGATCGTGCTAGTGCTGAGACAAACAAGCTAGAAGCTAATTCACAGCCAGTATTTAAAGAAGAAACTCAATTTTTATTATATCTAATTGAAGGAAAAGGTTCACTGCTAGTTTATCAAAAAGATAATTTCAAACGTTTTTTCTATCGTCTTGATGGTTCAAACCCTGATCAACTTGTCTATAAAAGGTATTTGGCCAAATCTGGCTCTATCGGTGAAAACAATATGTATAAACAACAATTGATCAACATACTCGGGTGTACTAGTGAAAGGGTTGATAAAATTGACTACAACCGAATTGATCTAATCAACTACTTTATCCGATATAATGAGTGCGAAAATTCAGATATTAAAACAATAAAGAAAACTAAAAAACTACAGTATTCGATATCAGCTCGTCCAGGAATAAGTTATTCAACCTTAACAACATCAAGGAGAAATGGCGATGACCGAAAAAACTTTGATGTTGCGGGTTTTTATGGCAGATATGGAGCAGAAGTAGAGATTGTTCTCCCATTTTATGCAAATAGAGTCGCGTTAACAGTCGAGCCTACGTTTAAGCGATTTACTTCAAAAACACAAATTTCTTATAAGGGAAACGTTTCAACTACTGTTGTTTTTGAAGAGGTTATTAATATCTATCATAATTCCTTCCAAGTCCCATTAGGAGCTCGCTACTACCTATTTCTCCCCAATGATTCGAGATTGTTTGTCAATAGTGCTTTGGTGATTGATATACCTATATCTTCAAGAATTGATTTTGAAACATCTCAAGATCTAGCTATTTCTTATGGTATAAATTTGGGTCTAGGTATGGGATACAAGATTAAAAATTTCAGCTTAGAAGCCAGGTATTTATCTCCTAGAAACTTACTTGGTGGTTATCGTCTAATAGGAGCAAAGTTTAATTCTTATTCCTTGATATTAGGATATACTTTTGCGAAAACAAAAGTAGATAAAAAGATCATTTATAACCAATAAAATTACCTAAGGTATACGTCTAAAACCCAGAATCATCAAAATTATCCAATCGCTCTTTGATTGTTGCAGAAACACTAGCAACTGTTGATTCTTCGAATGGAGATTTTAGGTTTGACGCTTTCAATAGATCTAAATAGCCAATTGATCCACCAAGCTTACAGAGTTTCACGTAATCATTCCAAGCTGATTTTCTGTCATGCTTACTTTTTTCAAGAAACTGGAGTGCACAAATCTGAGCCATAACATAATCTACAAAGTAAAATGGAGATTCAAAAAAGTGGCCTACGCGGTGCCAGTCTCGACCTTTATCTAGTACAGGATGCCTGGTTCTATTAATGTCTGGCTCATACAGCTTGCACATTTCATTCCAGACATCACCACGTTCGTCTGGGGTAAATCCAGGATTCTCATAGATGATTTGCTGAAAGTGATCGCCTTTACATCCTCCAGGTAGGAACGAGACTGCGCTACTCATATGGTTATAAAAGTATTTTTGTGTGTCTTCCTTAAAAAAGCCATCCATCCAAGGATAGGTTAGAAATTCCATTGCCATAGAATGAATCTCTGCTGTTTCAGATCCGGGGCTTCTATATTCAATAATCTCGTTTTCCCGACAGCAAAAGTACTGGAAGGCATGTCCTGCTTCATGTGTTAATACATCAACATCATGTTTTGTACCATTAAAATTAGCAAAGATATATGGATGCTGGTAATTACTGAGGAACCAACAGTATCCCATAATTGCTTTTCCTGGCCTATTTATAACATCAATTAGGTCATATTTCACCAAATACTTGAAGAATTCATCCGTTTCATTTGACAACTCTTCGTACATAATTCCAGCATAGTCCAAAATTTCTTGTGGGCTTCCTTTTGGAGTTGGGTTTCCTGTTTTAAAGAAATAACCCAAATCATATCGTTCAAGCTGATCTAACCCAAGCCTTTTTTGCTGTTTAGATCGAATTTGTTTAGCAATTGGAGAAATGTATTTTCGAATAGAATCTCTAAAATCGCTCACCATATGTTCGTCGAAATCAACTCGATCCATTCTTATATAACCAAGCTTTACGAAATTCTCAAAGCCTAATTTTGTGGACATTCCATGTCTTAATTTGACTAAGCGATCAAAAATATCATCCAGTTCCTCTTGATTTTCCTGAAAGAAATCCCATCTGGCTTTAAAGGCTTTTTCACGAATCGTCCGATCCTTGCTGGATAAATATTTCATTATACCAGCGAGATTTTCCATTTTTCCCTCAAAATCAATGGAGGCACTGCCTTTTATTCTAATAAATTCGCTTGATAAGCTATTTTCTTCCGCTAGACTCTTCATAATAGAAGGATCGAAGCCTTTTAGTTTATAATTGGCAAGATCAAAGATTCGTCTTCCCCATTTATTAGTTAATTGACCTTTAAATTTAGAATTTACAAGAGATTTGTAATACTTTGAAGTTAAATTTTGGTTTACTGGGAGGATACTATCCATAAAATCAGATTGGTCCTTTAATTTTTTATCCTGAGTGTTTCCAGTATATTGGAAAAAGGCAAGTTGACTCATCGTATCAAAATCATCTCTTTTAACATAAATTTCTTTCAATACCTCATTTTGTTGATCGAAACTATTTGCATCGTCAAACTTGTTAATCAGTTTATTAAACTCTATTTCATAAGCCTTTATATCTGGCTTTTCAAAAGTAATTTCTCCAAATTTCATAGTTCTAAATTTACCTTCACAATTTACTAAAATATGTAGAGATATTATGCATTTCTATCTTATTATTGAATAATATTATGTTCAATTAAAAATGAAAATATCTTTTGTATACCACTGACTTACTGCATCTTATCTATCATTTTTTGATTAAAGAATAGTCGATAAATTTTATTACCAGTACGAATCGAAAAAAAATTGTAAATTTAGGAGGTAATCGATCTATTTTCGGTATTAATAGTCTTACAAATCTCCTATGAAATAGCAAACATGAAGAAATTATTTACCCTCCCTATTCTATTTATTCTACTTAGCATCGTCCCTATAAATGCACAGCACTCAGTCGCCAGAGAATGGTGTGAAGAATTATTAGAAGCCATTAGAAAAGATCTTGCGCGCCCAACCGTTCACGCTAGAAACATCCATCATGTAACAGCAGCAATGTACGACACATGGGCCGTTTATGATAATGCAGCAACCACCTACTTACTAGGAAAAACTGTTGATGGGTACACTTGTAGTTTCAACGGTGTCCCTACTCCTGCGGATGTCGAGTTAGCCAGAGAAGAAGCCCTCAGCTATGCTGCTTATCGCATAATGAAACACCGATTTAGTGGTTCTCCGGGAGCATTTATTACCATCCCAGCCCTTGACAACAAAATGAATGCGCTTGGATACAACATCATGGTGAATTCCACAAACTATGCGACTGGAGATCCAGCGCATCTTGGAAACTATATCGCCCAATGCTACATCAATTTTGGCTTACAAGACGGATCAAATGAGAGTAATAGCTACAATAATACCTCCTACTTCCCTGTCAACAGTTCTCTAATTGTGGACTTACCTGGAAATCCTAATATTTCAAATTTTAACCGCTGGCAACCATTAACCCTTGACCATTTTATTGATCAAGGTGGGAATCCGATTCCAATTAATACACCACCGTTTTTAAGCCCTGAATGGGGACAGGTATCTAACTTTTCTCTTCAGTCATCAGATTTAACTACCTATACTAGAAACAACTTTGATTATAAAGTGTACCATGATCCAGGACCTCCCCCTGAATTAGACCATATTAACAATTCTGGATTGTCTGATGAATACAAATGGGGCTTTGCGCTTGTTACAAAATGGTCAGCCCATCTTGATCCAGGAGATAGTGTGGTGTGGGATATATCTCCTGCCTCAATTGGTAACATTCAGAGCTTGCCAACTAGTTTCTCGGATTATGATCTTTTCTATGATGAAGCAAATGGCGGTGACGCAAGTATAGGACATGCTGTCAATCCAAAAACTGGACAACCCTACACTCCTCAAATGGTTCCGCGTGGTGACTATACTAGGGTTTTAGCTGAGTTCTGGGCAGACGGTCCTGACTCAGAAACACCACCAGGTCATTGGATGACCATTTTAAACTACGTGAATGACCATCCAGATTTTGAAAAAAAATGGAGAGGTACGGGTGCTATATTAAATGATTTGGAATGGGATGTAAAAGCCTACTTTACAATGGCAGCTACAATGCATGATGCTGCTATCTCCGCCTGGGGAGTCAAAGGATGGTACGACTATCTAAGACCAATATCAGCCTTGAGGTGCATGGGTGACAATGGACAGTGCTCAGATCCCTACTTACCTAATTATTCCGTAGGAGGGATAGAACTACACCCAGGATTAGTTGAGCTCGTAGAAGCTGGTGATCCGCTAGTAGGGTTTGGAAATCAAAATATCGATAAAATTAAAGTAAAAGCTTGGCGAGGCCCTGAATATGTGAATCCTTCAGCAACGAATATAGCTGGAGTAGACTGGATTTTATTAGAGAATTGGCATCCCTATCAACGTCCATCTTTTGTGACACCACCTTTCGCGGGTTACGTTTCGGGCCATTCCACATTTTCAAGAGCAGCTGCTGAAGTGATGACCCTGATGACTGGCGACGCTTTTTTCCCCGGAGGAATGGGTGAATTCCCAGTTGTAAAAGACCAATTCCTTGTATTTGAAGAAGGGCCAAGTACTAGTTTTACACTTCAATGGGCTACTTATCGCGATGCTAGTGATCAGTGCAGTCTTTCTAGGATTTGGGGTGGTATTCATCCTCCTGCTGATGACATTCCTGGACGTATTATGGGAATTGAGATTGGAGTAGATGCTTTCCATTTTGCAGAAACTTATTTTTGCAATAATATTGAATTGGATCTTGCAGTTTTACTAGAAGGCCCATACGATTCAGGAAGTGGCCAGATGACCACAACACTAAATACAACTAGGCAATTGCTTCCTGGCCAACCTCAAAGTACATTTAGCGGACAGCCATACAATACTGCTCCTTGGAATTATGCGGGTACAGAGGATGTAACTACTTATGACTCAACAGTTGTAGATTGGATACTGGTTTCAGTCTTGTCAAGTCCTTCGCCTGCAGACCAAGTGTATAAAGCTGCAGGGTTACTGCATGCTGATGGCCAAATAGAACTATTGGACTCTTGTATTGCCAATATTGATCCGTCGTTATCTTATTATATCAAATTAGAGCATCGGAATCACTTACCTGTATTGTCCGAAACTCCTATTGCTATTGTCAACAGAACGTTATCCTTTGATTTTCGAACTGCAAACAGCTACACTAGCATTGGAAGTGGTCAAAAGGAGATCGTTCCTGGTATTTGGGCAATGTTTGCTGGCAATGGAGATCAAGACACTTCAGAACGCTATGATATTAGTGGTAGTGACAGTTATTTATGGAATTCAGACAATGGTTTCTTCAACAAATACCTTCAAACTGACTTTAATCTAAACGGTGACATCAATGCAGATGACAAAGGTGTTTGGATCATCAATAACGGTGTGTTTACTAGTATTCCTCAAAATTAATTGTTGACGCAATAACTTTGCGCTCTAACCAAACAGGCAACCAGAATGATTTTCGAAATCAATAAGGTTTCAAGATTTTGGATAAATCAGGGCATAATTCTTTTGAGCCCTAATCCTTATGTGTCTTGAGGAGGGATCAGGTTGAAAACAGTTACTTTGTTTACATTCTCCGCGTCGAAGGCCAAATAACATTCTGAATTTTATTAACTAAGTAGCGTATTCCTGAAATCAAATCACCTTAAAGGTAGTTCGTCTGTTTGCTTGATGTTCGTCTTCTGAGCAGGAGTTACAAGCGCAAGACATGGCTGGCGAGGATTCTCCATATCCTTTTGCGATCAACCTTGTAGGATCGATTCCTCTACTGATAATGTAGTCAACTGCTGACTGTGCGCGTTTTTGAGAAAGGCTTTGATTATACGGTATTTCTCCACGGCAATCAGTATGTGATGACAACTGAATTCTTATCCCAGGGTTTTCCTGTAAGACTCTGACTAGTTGGTTAAGCGGAGGTTCAGCATCAGCTCGAATGTTCCACTTATCATAGTCATAGTAGATATTTTCTAAAACAATTTCCTTGTCCTTATAAATCTTCTCGAGTACAAATTCCATCGTATAGTTCCGAACTGGTACGTCCGGATTTTTTGAATCTGTTGTTAATGATTTTGATTGAGTAAAGTAGCCTGTTTTTGAAGTAACTACTCGATAAGTTGTACGCTCTTGAACGGTAGTCTGGAATCTTCCCTCATTGTCTGTAGTTAGGCTTATGCTACTGCCTCCATAGTTAAGGATAACAGTTGCGTTAGGCAATGGTCTGTTTCCAGCAAATCCGCTATTTGGATCATCAGCTATCTTAAAGGTCTTTTCATACACTGTTCCAGTCAAATTAAACTGATATTGGATCTGTGGCGGTGGCTGCGGTAGCGGCGGCGTATCAATTGGAGGAGGCACTACGACGATTGGTGTAGTGTCCTTCGGAGGTGGTGGTAGTGGCAATGCCTTTTTAACCCTTGTAAACTGATAAATATCATCTAGTCCAACTCCATCTTTTCTAGTAGAACTGAAATATCCTTTTGTTAGGAGTTCTTCAGAATTTGATTCATCAATAATTAAGGCAAAATCATCGCCTCCAGAATTAATCGGTGCCTTGAGATTGACAGGATTTTTATAAAAATTATTTGCCTTTGCAGCATAAAACAAATCCAAACCGCCCATTCCTTTCAATCCATTGGAAGCAAAGTACAACGTATCTTTATAAATAAAAGGGAATTTTTCATCTTTCTCAGTATTGACAAAACGACCGACGCTTATCGGTTCTCCCCAGCTTTCATCTTGTTTTTGAACGTAATACAGGTCACTTGCCCCCATTCCTCCTGGTCGATCAGAGGAGAAGTATAACCGTTGACTATTTTCATCAAAATAAGGGTGAGCGAAGTTGTAGCTACCATCTACAAAAGACATGATTTTAGGAGGAGTCCAAGTACCCTCCTTTGTCTTTTTACTGAACATGATCTTACAGTAGTCGATCCCTTCTTTCTTGGGTGTTCCGCATCGTGTAAAGTAAATCGTAGAGCCTTTTTTGTTAAAACTAGCCGCTCCATCGTTATATGGAGAATTCAGCTTGTCAGAATATCCTGAAACAGTATTTGAGGTTAAATCAGCCAAGTAGAGATCTGAATAGTCGATGCCAGTCCATTTATAATCGTCCTTCCCTTCACTGTTGTTTCGATCAGAGGTAAAAACCAGTGCGTTATCTCCAGAGAGAAATGGAGCATAATCTGCCGCTTCAGAGTTGATTGATAATTGATCAACAGAAAACTCGCTTTCAGGTATTTGTGTAATCCATTTAGCACTAAGTGCACAGTTTTCTGCTTCTTTCTGGTATTGCTGAGCCCCAGTTTGAGTTGCAGCACTGCGAAACACCTGCGCAGCCTGATCATAGAGCTCTTCTGACTTTAAGGCATAGGCATGTGCAACAGTTGCCTCAGCTCCATATCCATTGTCTTCTGCCTTTTTAAACCAATTGACCGCTTGCCCATTATCATTGATTTTCTGATAACTTCTAGCGACTAAAAATGCCTTTTTCGCTTTTGCTGAAGCGTCATTTTCTTTCTCAAACTCTTTGGAGAAGAGATCGATCGCTACTGCGTACTGTTTACGCTCATAAGCTGTTTGCCCGTCTTTTATCCGTTCTGTATAGTTACAGCTGATCGCAGAGAACAGGACAATAGCAAGGCAAGTGCGACAGAGAATTTGAATCATAAGTAATCTTATTTTACTCTCAATACATCTAAAAACGAAAAATAACTAAATTTTGTTGTGATTTGGTAATGAAAAGCTGAATATGGTGATTTTTAGTTGAAATTGTTTGAATTGTTTTATTTTTAGGTCAACATGGAAATCTCTAAAGAATATTCAAACAAACTATCTTTTGAAATAATTTGTTCCGCTATAAAAGCGAATTTTAGATCTTGGACTCGGCTATTCATGCATCGCCACCTCGTCCTCTTCATAACCTTCTTATTTTTAAGTAATCTCGTCATTGCTCAGTGTAATGGACACATAGAAAATTGCGACAAACGGTATAACGAGGTTTCAATTGTGATGACACATAACTCCTATAACATTGCCAAGTCATTTCGATTTCCCAATCAAACATTAACTATTTTGGAGCAACTTGAGGCTGGTGTTCGTGGATTGATGC
Organism: uncultured Saprospiraceae bacterium; assembly: GCA_937959115.1. Lineage (GTDB taxonomy): Bacteria > Bacteroidota > Bacteroidia > Chitinophagales > Saprospiraceae > JAHDHB01. The sequence goes on along the minus strand of CALGAW010000004.1, from coordinate 94,300 downwards.
TTGATTTTCATGCTCACAAGGGTGAAATTGTAATGATGCATCATTTCGCTTTTTTTGGAACTCAGCCTGCTGCGGTGCCTTTAAAGCAGATTAAATCATTTTTGGAGACTCACCCTAAGGAAGTAATCACAATCATCATAGAAAGTCATGTAAGCGCTCAGGAAATCGAAAACGAGTTTAAAAAGGCAGGGCTACTCCCCTACTGTGCAGCCCAACAGCTTGATCAAGATTGGCCAACACTCAACGAAATGATTCAATCTGGTCAACGATTAGTCGTGTTTTCTGAAAAAAATGATGGACTTTCTCATCAAGATTGGTATTTATACGCTTGGGACTATATAGTAGATACGCCCTATTCCTACCATAATTGTCGAGCATTTAATTGTACTGTAAATAGAGGCCATTACAATAATAAGCTTATTCTAGTCAATCATTGGCTCACGACTAGAGCACTTGGTACCGGTCGAAAAAAACGTGCGCACCATACCAATAGTTCTGAAGTACTGAACGATCGGGTTAAGGATGCCATAGAACACTTTGGAAGAAAGCCGACTTTTATAGGCATTGACTTTCCCGAAAAAGGTGCTAGCTTTGAAATAATTCAAGAGCTTAACAATAATTAATGTTAATAAGCAAACATAAAGAGTGCTTGCACCCCAACGCTTGGACTAACACTTTAACCAAACACAACCTAGTAGTTAACTAACAGTCGATTGAATCAGTACAATTTCATTTAAATGTGAATTACTTAGAGCTTATTTTCATTGATAATCGCAAGTAATTCATCTCGATAATTCTTTCCGATAGGAATGTGTTTTTTCTCAATTTCAACCATGTTTCCTACAATTGCTTCTATCTTATCTAATGCAACAATATAGGATCTATGAATTCGCTTAAACAGATTGCTAGGAAGCTTTGCTTCTAAGCTTTTCATAGTTTGTAGGGTAATGACTCTAGTGTTATCTCGCATTCTTATGATGACGTAGTCTTTTAGTCCTTCAATATATTTGATATCCTCATAAGATACTTTTACCAACTTCTTATCGGATTTTACAAAGAAAAAGTCTTTACCTGTAGCTAGTTCTTCCTCAACAACCTCAGTAGGTAATTGATCGACTACCTTGTTTACTGCAGTAACAAAGCGTTCGAAGGAAATAGGCTTTAAGAGATAATCTGTGATGTTAAGCTCAAAACCATCTAGCGCATAGTTTGGATAAGCTGTAGTGAACACGACCAGTGGTGGGTTTTTCAAAGATTTCAAAAACTCTATCCCTGTTAACTGAGGCATTTGTATATCAAGGAAGATTAGATCAATTGACTCATTTTGAAGGACTTTTAAAGCCTCAATAGCATTATTGCAGCGTTTTACTAGGTTTAGATTTGGTATTTTCTCGATGTAAGTTTCTAAAACATCCAAAGCCAACGGCTCATCGTCAACGATAATCGTGTTAATCATTATAATTCTATTTTTAAGTGAACATTGTAGTCTTCAGGTTGATCATCTATATTCAGCTCATAGTGGCCTCCATACAGCAATTCCAACCTTCTTTTAATGTTGGTAAGTCCAATGCCGCCTACACGCTTGCCATACTGGGCAGTAGGCGTAGAGGGTTTACTATTTGAAATGGTAACATCCACTTCCTTTTCCTTTACTTTTAAGCTAAACCTTACATATCCATTATTAATGGAATGATTAACCCCGTGCTTAAAGCTGTTTTCAAGGAAGGGAATGAACATTAATGGGGCGATTTTTTGTTCATTTATCTCTCCCTCAATATCAAAAACAACTTCAATTTTATTTCCTTGTCTCAGTCGTTCCAGATCGAGATAATTTTGTAAATATTTGATTTCGTTTTCTAATGGCACCTTCTTCTCATTACATTCATAAAGCATATAGCGCATCATCTCTGACAGTTTCAGCACGATCTCAGGCGCTTTATCCGATTTCTTTAACGTTAAAGCATACAAACTGTTGAGGGTATTGAAGAGAAAGTGTGGGTTGATCTGTGATTTCAAAAAACGAATTTCTGATTTCATGGTTTGCTTCTGCAACTCTGCACTCACTCGCTGACTCCTTTGCCAATCTGTTATAATCTTTACTAGTGTAGAAGAACCAGCCAACATGAACGTTAGAAAGAACTGCGCAGATTGTGTGTCCAGCACTTCCTTTTGCATCATGGTTCGATCATCAAATAAATATAAAAAAAGATATTGACAGAATGAGCTAATGGGAGAGACCACTATAACTACCAATAATAAAAGTACAGCGTAAAAGAAAAAATTAGTTTGATTTAAATACTTAGGAATCAGGTAATAAAGGTTGAAATATACGACAATTGCATAAAATGAACATCGTATAGTTTGATTGATAAACGTATTAACATACCCTAAATCATCACCATATGTAGCTGTTATTGTTACAATATAAAACACCCACATTAATACATGATAAACCTCTCTTCTTGATAGAAAGGCCTGCGTTTTTCCTATGGTAGATGAATCATGTGTTTCCGTCATCGAGAGCAAATAACATTAATAATGGGTTATTGTCCTAACAAATTAGACAAATTCAAGCAATGTTAAGACAAAATTTAGGGAATTGATAATTGAGAATCAATAATTGACAGTTTAAATGAGCACAACATTTTATTAACTTTTAGTTGAACTTATGGGAATTCAAGGAATTGGGATTAAAAATTAATGTTTAAATAGTATCATTAACTTATATTTACCTTTTATTGCACTTAGTTAAAGAAACAAGAACTGTTGCGTTTATGGCTAAATCTAAAAAAATTAAACCTAAAAAGCTTAAACCTAAGAAAATTACGCCAGAAGTTGGCATTTGTATTCTACTACTTCTGATTTCCACAATTGTCGCCTTTTATCCATCCTTTACAAGTGATTTTACGAATTGGGATGACGAGGTTTACATTCAACGTAACGAATTGATATACAGTTTGTCTTGGAAAAACATTCAAGCAATTTTCAATTGGAACAATCCCGTTTCTGCAAACTATCACCCCATTACTATTCTGTCATTAGCCATCAATTATCACTTTGGTAAGCTCTCCCCTTTTGGTTATCATTTAGTGAATTTGATTTTTCATTTATTGAATTCGATTCTAGTATTTTTCCTCGTATTAAAACTCACAAAACAAAAATGGGAGTGGGCACTCATCACTGCTTTAGTCTTTAGTATTCACCCAATGCATGTCGAATCAGTTGCTTGGGTATCAGAACGTAAGGATGTGCTGTATGTCTTTTTCTTGTTGGCAGGCTTGCTTGCATATCAGCGATACACCAAACATTTAAAACCAGTCGGTTTGTTACTGCCACTTCTGCTATTTGTATTGGCCATCCTATCAAAGGCAATGGCTGTTGTGTTTCCAGTATTACTGCTCCTGGTTGATTATTGGAACAACAGAAAACCTGACCAACGAATGTTCCTTGAAAAAATACCGTTCTTCCTACTTTCTCTCTGGTTTGGGTGGCTTGCGTACACCGTCCAGCAAGCAGGTGGCGGGATTCCAGAAGCGACAAATTTCAGTTATCTTCAAAAAATCAGCTTTGCCTCCTACGGTTTTGTCATGTACATTGCCAAATTGTTTGTTCCGATTCAGTTATCTGCCTTTTACCCCTATCCTAGTCTTTCAACTGCTGGTTACATGCCAGTTTTCTACTATATTGCACCCTTTATTTCCTTTTTGCTTGTAGGACTTACTGGTTGGTTTTATAAACGAAACAAAATAATCGCCTTCGGACTTGCCTTTTACATGATTACAATCGCCTTGGTCTTGCAATTGATCTCAGTAGGAGCTGTTGTGATGGCAGAGCGTTATTCTTATCTTCCCTATGTAGGACTTGGTTTTATATTAGGAGGTGGATTTTCTTACTTATATCGGTCAATAACATTAGGCAAAAATCTAAGATATGCACTGATTGGCATCACAGGCTTGTATTTTATCATCATGGGAATCTTGACTTACCAGCAATCAAAAGTTTGGAACAGCAGTGAATCCCTTTGGACGAATGTGATCAACTTGCATGGGTATGCTGTGCCAAAAGCCTATAAAAATAGAGGAAATTACCTAGCTAAAAATGGGCGTATCCCTGAAGGGATGAAGGATTTTGAAATTGCCATTCAGCTCACACCAAATGATGGTGACATTCTAGAATCCCTAGCAAATTCATATGCGTCACAAGGAAAATTAGACAAAGCCTTGCCTTTATTCAGCAGGGCACTCGAAAATTCGAAGAGTAATCCTTCTGTTTATTATAACCGTGGTGTGGTTTATGCTCAACTCAAGCAGTTTGACAAAGCACTCCAAGATTTTAATACTGCAGAATCAAAAGGACAACCACTTATGAGTATTCTTCCAAGTCGTGCACACATTTGGCTAGAACAAGGACAATATGATAAATCAATTGCGGATTACTCACTATTGATTCAAAAAAAGCCAAAAGAAGGAAGGTTTTACTTACAACGTGGAAAAGTGTACTATACCAAGAAGTCCTTCCAATCCGCCTTAAAAGACTTTGAATCAGGGCAGAAGCTTCTTCCCAACATTGGCGAATCGTACTACCTAAAAGGATTGACTTACCTACAGATGGGTAATAAAGATCAGGCTAGGAGCAATATTATCAAGGCACAACAACTAAAACACCAAGTTCCAAAGCAAATCTTGGATGCTGTTAAATAAACGATTATGAATTTGGATGATATACTTTTTCACCTAGGCGAAGAACGAGAAAACTACTTTAATGCCGTTTGTCCTCCTGTGATACAAACCTCCAACTTTGCTTTCCGTGATGTGCAGCATTTTAGAAATTCCTTGGCAGATGAATTTTCCAATTCAGTTTATACTAGAGGCAATAACCCGACCGTAGCCATCGCTCGTAAAAAAATCGCTGCACTCGAGCAAACAGAAGACTGCTTACTGTTTAGCAGCGGCAGCGCCGCTATCGCAGCAGCAATAATGAGTCAAGTGGAAACGGGTGATCACATTGTTTGCGTACAATCACCCTACAGTTGGACACATAAACTATTGACATTACTGTTGCCACGATTTGGTGTAACCACCACCTTTGTAGATGGAACATCCATGGCATCGATTCGAAACGCGATTAAGGACAATACAAAAGTGCTTTATCTGGAAAGCCCTAATTCATTGACATTTGAGCTGCAGGACTTAGAGCAATGTAGCAAATTGGCTAAGGAAAATGGAATGATTTCAATCATTGACAATACCTATTGCAGTCCTTTGTACCAACAGCCATCAAAATTTGGGATTGATCTAGTGGTTCAGTCTGTCACCAAATACCTGAATGGGCATAGCGATATTATGGCGGGGGCGATTTGTGGAAGTGAACCCTTGATTCGGAAAATATTTATGTCGGAATACATGACCATTGGGGCAATACTGTCTCCGCATGATGCTTCCTTGTTGATTCGTGGATTGCGGACGTTGAAATTGCGGGTAGAACAATCGGACAAGAGCTGTAAGGCAATCACAGACTGGCTTGCTGATCATCCGGCCGTCGAACGACTGTATTACCCCTTTGCAAAAGATAATCCTCAATTGGAATTGGCCAAGCGACAGATGACGGGGACTGCGGGACTTTTTTCCGTTACGCTAAAAGCAGATAGTATTGCAGCAGTAGAGGCTTTTTGCAATCGGTTGACACGTTTTCTGTTGGCTGTTTCATGGGGAGGGCACGAATCGCTTTATCTGCCGATCTGTGGGCTGTATGGGATTGAGGGGCGGGACGAGCCACCTATTCCTTGGAACCTGGTTCGATTTTACATCGGAATTGAGAATACTGATGGCTTGAAGGCTGATTTAGAGCAAGCGCTTAAGTTGCTTAACGCATGATTCATAAGAAAAAAGTGGTGGAATGGTCAGACGACCTGATTACGGAGGTTCCATTTGTACTGGATAGAAGACTCCTCATTGTAAAGGCATTAGTAAATGAAAATTTGTGCAATTTTGTTTTTGATACTGGAGCTCCTGGCGTTTTTTTAAATGAAAAATATTTCAGTAATGAGAGAGATCCCTTTAGCATTTATAACATTAATTTTTATGGCAATAAAATCAGACAACAAGTATTGCCAATCATTGATTTGAATCACATCGAGCAATCATTAAGCACAGAAATCCATGGTCTAATCGGCTTTGAGCTATTTAACAGATACGAGGTGTTGTTTAACTATACAAAAAAAGCATCATCTTATGTGACACCCATAGTTTGAATGATTTAGAAAATAGAAACCAATTAGAAGTTGTTGAACGAATTCCATTAAAGATGCGTGAGCACTTACCTTTAGTCACTATTGAATTGGAAGGAAAACCACTTACATTTGCCCTTGACAGTGGTACTGAATGCAATCTAGTAGATGAGTCCTATTTTAAAGACTTTAGAAGTAGAATGAACCTTAGAAAACTAAAAGTCAACCGATTGGTTAGTGTTGATAATTTACCAGAAACGGTGAAGAAAGTTCCAATCAGTCAAATAGAATTTGGAGTAGTAATTCTGAAAAATATGGACACGCTCTTTTGCGATTTGTCTCACTTAAAACAGAAGGGCAAACACAAAATTGATGGATTATTGGGTTATGAACTATTAAAATCCCAGCCTACCCTAATTTCCTATTCTAGGTCAGAATTAGTGTTCTACAAAAATAGTTTTCATTAATGAATTGATGTCCTGCTTATTACTTATCTACTATGGTGCAGGATCTCCCCAACTCCCTCTAAACTCAAGACGACAAGCATCAGTGATAACATGGAAGCGGTAATACCGTCTTTTTGTGCAACCAGCCGGGCAGTCTCCGTAGCCTACACTATAAATATATTCTTTATAATTATCTTCAGGATGATTGATATAGGTTATATCATTACCACCACCAATTACTGCATCTACTTCCGCGCTTAAGACTCCAGGAACGGACTCAAATACTTTTGCGAGTGCATTTAGATTAAGGCTTTCACTAGATTTTACCATCGCATAATCACCTATACTCCATTGGTAATAATTATCTAGTGTAAGACCATATTTATCCATTATGTTATCAACTGTGTTATTTCCACTTATTTGATTGCCTAATTTCCATTGTTGTACCCAATTAAAGCTTTGATCCACCTCTACCAATAATCTATCAAGTACTATATCTTCATGAGAATGAATCCCATAAACTGCGATCACAGTATCTCGGTAAGGCATATTGAATCCATTATGAACAGCAAGTAAACCTTGAAGAATTTCACCAACTTGCGGTCTATAAATTACAACACTGTCTTTCCAAGGGTGATTCGCATCTGATAGAATGATTCTTAATGCCATTCGTTCTGCATCCTTGATATACAATTCTTTAATAGTAGAATTGGCAGTACAGCTTGACGATACTGCAATTATGTCATCAGGATCTTCTATAACGTTGTCCGTGGGCGCACATCCAATGAAAAGGATAGCGGACAAAAATAATAAAATTGTAAATCTCATAACCATATTTTTACTGATAGCTAACTACAAATTTAACAAGGAAAATCATAATATCATAATCAAGGAAATCAGGGCAATAGCAACAATAATCATGCCTTTTTAATATAAGTATAGATAGGTAGTTGGTTCAATTTAGAATAAAGCATCAAAACAATTAATCAAAGTAGGCAATTTTCTCAGAATCTGAGTTGTTACTTGTAGTACTATCACCACCAGAGTTAGCCACTAAAGTAGCAGTTATGGAAGTTTGACCAGCTGTGCCTTGTGGATCATACATCCCAATATAACCGAAGGATAAACGTTGCTTTCCTTGAATAACGTTATTCGTTGTAAATTCATGAAACAATGTTCCAGAACTATACGTCCAATCCGAATTTTCAACGGCTGAAAACCCGACTGTTGTCAAATTAGAATCAAATGCAAACGTAAATCGAGGATCTTTCGGCACTTGCACTGTAACAGTACTACCATCAGAATTTCTACCATCTATCTCGTGAATATCCACCACAACTCCAACAGAAGAAGGGCCAACAAGAACGGAGGGGACCGTTGTCAAAACAATAGACAAGTTAGTCCTAAACATTATGGTAGGATATTCAATTACATAATATAACTGATTACTTTCATTGACATCATTCCATTGGCCTGAAACGCCTAGCGGCCAGTTTGTAATTGCAAGTCCAAGGCCATCTTGACCGTTCAGACCAAAATTGTCTGGCTCATTAGAACTAAAGTTGTTATACAATCCACCAACAGGTCCTCCCATGAAATTCCCCATCCAAAACTGAGGACCAGAATTATTGTTGTCTCCATCCCAAATCCAATTGCCTTCAGTTGTTAGATCATTACCACCAAGCCAAACGTATGCAGCACCTCCACCATCTGGAGCAGTGGTATTAGATGAAACAATTCCTGCATTATTAAGTACTTGATTATAAATGGCATTTTGTTCGGCTAAAGAGTTGACTTCAAGTAAATTACCACCTCTAAGGACAGCACAACTTGAAGCATTTACCCAAGTTTGATTTTCTTTTACTACTTCATAGGTTTTGCCATTATAAGTAAAGGAATAAATGTTTGTATTTGAAGCACATTGACTAAAACAAAAATTATAAAGAAACAAGCAAATAGCAGCGAAAGCTATCGGAAGTAATTTGGATTTCATAGAATGGTAATCTTAGATTAGAATAATGTAAAATGTAACACAAGATAAAAAAATATAGAGATTTAAAATAATTGATTTGTTCTTAATTAATTATCATTTCAACTAAAATATTCTTCAAGCAGAAGAGAAAAAACAGCAATGTTTTTGGTATAAATTAATACCCTGATGCATCATCATCGCCTCTATTATCTGCAACTCCTTCTAATTCATTGCCTATTTTAAGGATTGCTTCTACTCTTCCAATAGAACTTCTTTCTTCAATTTTATGCCCCAATGATTTAAGTTCTGAAACGACTTTTGAGGATAATGTTGCTTCCTCCATGTAAATTTGATCTGGCAACCATTGATGATGAAATCGCTTGTTATGAACTGCATCCTTTAGTCCCAGATCAAACTCAACCAGATTAAGAAATACTTGAAGTACTGAAGTAATAATTGTTGATCCTCCAGGAGTTCCAACAACTAAGAACAATTCTTTGTCTTTTTCAATAATTGTTGGTGTCATTGAAGACAACATACGTTTTTCAGGTTCGATAGCATTCGCTTCATTACCTACCAAGCCAAACTGATTCGGCACACCAGGTTTTGCGCTGAAGTCATCCATTTCATTATTCAAGAAAAAACCTGCTCCTTTCACGACAGTCTTCGAGCCAAAATTTGAATTTAACGTAGTGGTAAGAGATACAGCATTGCCTTCTTTGTCTACGATAGAAAAATGGGTTGTTTCTTCGCTTTCAGCAAGTAATTTTCCTGCCTTAATTTCTTTGCTGACACTGGCTTTATTAGCATCAAAAGACTTCATTCGTTGATTCAAGTAAGACTCTTTAATCATTTGACTTGTAGGAACTTTAACAAAATCAGAATCACCTAAATGCTCAGCACGATCTGCATAAGCTCTTCGTTCTGCCTCTGCGATTAAATGGACTGCCTTTGTGGATTGAAAACCATATTCATTCAACGGATAATGCTCCAACATCGCCAACATCTGGGCCAAGGCTATCCCTCCACTCGAAGGAGGAGGCATCGAGATTAGTCTATAGTTATCATACTCAAAATAGATTGGGTCGCGCCATATTGCATTATACCCTTTGAGATCTTCATGTGTCATAATGCCGTTGCCTGCTTTCACTTCATCTATGAGTTGAGTTGCTACTACTCCTTCGTAAAACCCTGCTTCCTTCTGATCTCTAATGAGTTCAAGCGTGGTTGCTAATTCAGGTTGAATGATCTTATCCTTAATTGTCCATTCCTTTTGTTGAAAAACAGTGTTGTGTCTATTGTGTTTACTGAACTCTTCTTGAAATTTGTTGAGTGTCTCGGCTTCAGGCTGCGTCAACAGAAAACCTGTCTTTGCCAATTGTATTGCAGGTTCTAGCAACTGGTTCCAGGAGAGTTTACCATATTTCTCATGGGCTTTCACCATACCGCTTACAACACCAGGCACACCAACAGCTAAAGCACCATTTCGACTAAGCCCTTCGACTACATTGCCATCTTTGTCCAAATACATGTCTCTAGTTGCAGCTTTCGGTGCCTTTTCCCGAAAGTCAAGTGCTTGTGATTGACCGTCCTTGGTTCTGACAATCATAAATCCGCCTCCACCGATATTGCCAGCACGAGGATAAACAACAGCCAATGCGAAATTGACTGCAATAGCTGCGTCTACTGCATTACCACCGTCCTTCAGTGTTTGAACACCAATATCAGAGGCAAGCGGATGTGCCGTTACCACCATTGCGTTTTCAGTCACCAACTGCTTTTCAATTTTGTAGGGTGGCTGAACCTCCAAGGGATTTGAGGGTGAATTACAAGATAGGATAAAAATTATCGACAATGAGAGTAAAGTCCTGATTGTGTTCATGAAATGCATTTAATAAATATTTAAATCAAATTGCTTGATCCTATTAAATCTCAAGATACAAATTAGACTAAGGTGAAGGGTATCTTCATATAGAAAATTTGAACATTTCTAACTAAATCAAATGAAAAGCTATGATTTGTTTAATTAAATACTGGATTCATTACCTTTGCGGTTGATGTCAAACCTTGTAAACAAGATATTGAATCCAGATAAAGTACTTGCCTTACAGCTATTTCAGCTATTTCGGTACGGTTCCATTATCTTAATCAATGTTTTATTAGCAAAAAGCTACTTAGGCCTCTCAGACATTGGAATTTACGAAACTCTAATTTTCCTTGGTACTGGTATCACGTTCTTCTGGGTTTCTGGACTATTAAAAGGAATGTTAGCCATTTACCCTGGATTAACTGAAGAAAAGCGACCACCTTTTTTCTTTAATGTCTTCCTGCTATTTGCAGGAATGAGTGTCTTAATGACTGCGTTCTATTACTTGTGTCAACCATTGATACTAAGGCTATTGACAGATTATGAAAGCTTACCATTCTTCAATTTACTTTGTATCTATATTTTACTCAACACTTCAACCTATCTCGTTGAATATATCTATCTATTGACTGATCAACCTAGAAAGATTGTCTGGTTTGGAATGTTAGCTTTTGGTGCTCAGCTCCTTGCAGTAACCGTCCCAATATTCCTAGGATATACTCTTGAGATGAGCTTTTACTGCTTGATTGCGATGGCATTAATCAAACTCCTATGGTTGTTCTACGTTTTAAGTGTTTACAGTAAGCTGTCTATCGATTTTCAGCTACTACGCCCTTATTTATTGATTTCACTTCCTTTGGTGGCTAATTTCCTTGTGGTAGGTGGTGCTGAATACGTAGACGGCATCCTGATTCACCGCTACTTTGACAAGGAGGCATTCGCAGTGTTCAGATATGGTGCAAGGGAGTTACCGCTTTCCTTGGCTTTGGCAGGAGCGTTTAGCTCAGCTTTGATCCCTACGATCGCGAACAACTTAACAGAAGGCTTAGTGCAGATCAAGTCAAAATCACGTCATCTAATTCATTTGCTTTACGGGGTGTCTATTGTCTTGATGCTGATTAGCCCAGTGCTGTTTCCTATCGTTTTCCGACCTGAATTTACCAAGAGCGCCTTGGTGTTCAACATTTATCTATTGATTTTGATAAGTCGAGTGCTGTTTCCTCAGACGATATTGATTGGAAAGCAGCAGACTGGCATTATTTTGTGGATATCTATCGTAGAGCTATTGATCAATATTCTCTTGAGTATTCTGTTTATTCAGTACTTTGGACTAGCGGGTGTTGCCTTTGCTACCGTGATTGCTTGCCTGTTTGACAAGGTAGCTTTAGCTGTTTATCTGAAATCGAAATTTGGAATTGGAATTGGGCAATACCTTGATGTTAGGCTTTATGGTCTATATAGCTTGGCTTTAATCGGTGCCTTTATTGTATCAATGACCTACTTGTAGCAAGATAAACTATTGACTAAGCCTTAGTCATATACATGTACCAATTAGTTTCCCAACTCACCCCTTTATCTATTGAAAAAGCTTGACTCCAAACTGGATTGTCAACATCCGTCTTATCCCATTCAAATTCAACAATTATTTCTTGGTCTTTGAACGTATCCTTACAATAAAACTTACCAATTCCATTTTCAAAGGAACCTACTGTTGGTTGTTGAAGAATAGTGGAGATATTATCAGTCCAATACATACTCCATAATTTCGTTTTTTGATTGAACAAACGAATTGTTCTTCCTTCAAAGGGTTGGCCATCAAACTCTGTTACAAAATTATCAGTGTTTCCTAGACCCAACAGTATTATTTTCATTTCCTGAAGGGCCTCAAATTCAACCCATTCATCAGAATTACATAATCTTTTTTTCAGTCTGCGATTGTGAATTTTCCATGAACCTTCGTAGAAATCAAAGTCATGTTTAGAAGATTCCTTGGATGGAGTAATTTCTAAAATATTGTTTTCCGTCAACTTGCAGTTTTGCATTTTTGATGATTTATATTAAATTGGAATAACATCGGAACGATCAATGCAAAACATTAAATTTCAAATATCTAAGACTAATTTGTTAAAGTTTTACTTGAACTTGTCGTAATGCCCCTTCTTCAAAGCTTCCTCAGGCTTCGGTATCCAGTGTCCACGCCCACCAGCCAATTCATCATTGAAGGTTGTTGGTATATTGTTGTTAGCAGAACGTTCCTTCCAAGTCGTGTGCTCCTTGCCATCATCTCTCCGTTCCATTGTAATACATTCCTCAACTGGACAGACCAGAGAACAAAGATTACAGCCCACGCAGTTATCTTCAATGATATGAGGAATACGATCTTCCCCCTCACCACTCAAGCCAATCGCTTGATGCGCACCGTCTTCACAAGCCGTATAGCATAACTGACAGCCGATGCACTTATCTTCATCGATTGCAGCCACCACTTTATACTTCAAATTCAAATTTTCCCATGTTTTGGTATTCGGCAATGCCTTTCCAACCATATCATCGATCGTTGCAAAGCCTTTTTCATCCATATAACGCGATAAACCAGACTTTAGGTCTCTTATTATACCAAATCCATAATGCATCACTGCAGTGCACACCTGAACGCTCTGAGCGCCTAATAAGATATGTTCTGCAGCGTCTTTCCAGTTCTCAATGCCACCAATACCGGAGATCGGCAACTTATAATCAGGAATCTGCGCACAGTTCTTCACCATATTCAAGGCAATTGGCTTTACGGCAGGGCCACAATAGCCACCATTTGTGCTCTTTCCATCCACATAAGGATACGGAACCAAGTTATCCAAATCAACTCCAATCAAACTCTGGATCGTGTTAATCATAGAAATTGCATCAGCTCCTCCTTCCTGAGCTGCAATAGCGGGAACAGTGATATCCGTAATGTTTGGTGTCAACTTTACAATCACTGGTGTTTTGGCCACTTCCATGACCCAACCTACAATTGTTTTCAATACATTTGGCTCTTGACCGACTGCTGACCCCATTCCACGCTCACACATTCCGTGCGGGCAACCGAAATTTAGTTCTAGACCATCCGCTCCGGCATTTTCAGCATCTCTTACAATTTGGTGCCATTGCTCACGTGTTTCTACCATGAGAGAAGCAATCACGGCATGATCGGGAAATCGCTTTTTCACTTCTTCGATTTCTCGCAGATTATCAGCCAAAGGACGATCGGTGATCAGTTCTATATTGTTTAAACCTGCCATCCGCTTTCCACCATAATTCGTTGCTGCGTAACGACTAGATACGTTTACTACCGGTACACCAAGCGTTTTCCAGACTGCTCCGCCCCACCCTGCATCAAAGGCTTTCATTACCTGATAGCCAGAGTTGGTAGGAGGCGCAGAGGCTAGCCAAAATGGATTCGGTGCTTTTATTCCTGCAAAATTTATTGATAAGTCTGCCATTTTATTAGTTCTAAGTGATTAGTTAAAAGTGCTTAATAGTGGTTCGTTGTTTGTGCTTAGTTTTTTAGGTAAGCGTGAATGCCTTTTGCGGCTACTTTTCCATGTGCAGCGGCATTAACGACCTCAGCACCACCATTTACAGCATCACCACCTGCAAAATATTTTGGGTTAGTGGTTTGAAAATGGGCATTTACTTTAATTTTACCCCAATCAAGCTCTAAGCCATCAATTTGTGCAAGGAAGGTTTCTTGTTTCGCCTGGCCTGTAGCTCGAACAACCATATCGCAAGCTTCAGTAAACTCGGTGTCTGGTATACTTACGACTTTCCCGTTCTCTACTTTTGTGCGGATAAACTTAACACCAACTACCTCATGATCGCCAAGAATTTCAAGGGGTTGGGCATTAAACACACCTTTCACACCAACTGCTTTTGCTAGGTCGTATTCAAATTCGTACGCACCCATTTCTCTTTTGGCACGTCTATAGGCAAGAATCACGTGTTCTGCTCCCATTCTCGCAGCTTCTGAAGCGGCATCCATCGCAGTGTTTCCACCACCGATCACAATTACACGTTTGCCTACTGGAGTTTTCAGATGCTCCATTTTTAGTTCTTCAATGAACTCAGTTGCTCCGACACAGTTTTTCAGGTTTTCCCCATCAATTCTAATGCTGCGCGTTTCTCCTAGTCCGATTCCGATAAAAACAGCATCGAAGTCTTGTTCCAGTTTACTTAGATCTTCCTTACCAGTGATTGGTTTATTGTAGTGCACAGTATAGCCAAACTGTTCTTGGAGGTAGTTCATTTCCTTGAGCACTTCCTCATTTAAGATTTTGTAAGGTGCTACGCCGTAGACTGTAAGACCAGAAGGCTTTGCTTTGGCTTCAAAGATTTCTACAGCATGACCGAGTAGTCGTAGCTCGCAAGCACAGGCAATACCAGCAGGTCCAGCTCCGATCACTGCAATCTTCTTGCCTGTATCTGGGGCTAACTGATAAAGATGCTCTTTTCGTTCAATAACAGCATCTGTTGCAAAGTTTTGCAATCGACCAATTTCTATTGGCTTAACATCTTGATGATTGTAGACGCATGCACCTTCGCACAATACTTCGGTAGGACACACTTTACCACATGCATTTCCAAAATAATTGGAATCGTAGATGGTTTTTGCTGCTCCAGAAATATTTTGAGTATTAATTTGGCGAATAAACTGCGGAATATCTATCCCCGTGGGGCAGGCAGTTACACATGGAGCATCAAAACAGTATAAACATCTGGAGCTTTCGTAATAAGCTTCAGTGGAGTTCATTAATGGTTTAATTTGCTCAAAATTCGCATCAAATTCCTTTTCGGTTGTTGGTTTACCGTATTCAGACATAGGGTGTTCTTTTTCTTATAGTTCAGTCAATTTCCCGTAGGTTTCAGGTCTTCTGTCTCTGTAAAATTGCCAAGTAGATCGGACTTCTTCAATCATATCTAGGTCAAACTCAGAGATCAATAATTCATCCTCTGTTTCTGAAGCCACATCAATCATTTGACCTCTTGGATCTACATGATAGGATGTTCCGTAAAACCGTCCTAGATTCCAAGGCTTTTCCTCTCCGACTCTGTTGATACAGCCCATAAAGTAACCATTCGCCGCAGCATGCGCAGGTTGTTCTAATTGCCATAGATACTGAGATAAACCAGCAACTGTTGCCGAAGGATTATAAACAATCTCGGCTCCATTCAAACCAAGGATCCTTGCTCCATCTGGGAAATGACGATCATAGCATATATAAACGCCAACTTTAGCATACTTTGTTTGAAACACAGGATAACCTAGGTTCCCAGGCTTGAAGAAGAATTTCTCCCAGAATCCAGTGGTATGCGGAATGTGATTTTTTCTATACTTTCCTAGATAAGTTCCATCAGCATCAATAACAGCAGCTGTATTATACAAAACACCTGGTGCTGCTTTTTCGTAAATAGGAACCACGATCACCATCTGATACTTCTTTGCATATTCCTGCATTATTGCAGTAGTAGGACCAGGGACAGTCTCTGCGCTTGCATACCAAGCTTTATCCTGTCCAGGACAAAAGTAAGGTGTATTAAATATTTCTTGTAAACAAAGGATTTGAACTCCTTGTTCTCCTGCCTTTTCAATATATGGAATGTGCTTTTGCAGCATTGCATCCATTATCTCTTTAATGGTCCCTTCTCCTTCTGTCATGGGTAGACTTAGTTGAATGAGTCCCGATTTAACCATTCTTGGCATATCTCAATAGTTTTATTTTCAGTTAGTTAATGTTTATTATCTAAAGTTTCACTTTAAAATACAAAAGTCCGTTTTATACAACATGGGAAGTCGTTCCACGCTTTATAAATTGACCATATCCTTTGTTTATTTTCACTTCACCGTTATGAATCGCTACTTTTCCACGAAGCACAATGGTTTTACATTTTCCTGTAACCTCCCAGCCTTCATAACCAGAATAGTCTACATTCATATGATGTGTTTCAGCAGAAAGGGTGTGCTTTTCATTCGGATCAAAAATCACTAAATCTGCATCGCTACCTATCCCAATACTTCCTTTTCTGGGAAACATTCCAAATATCTTAGCAGCATTTGTAGAGGTTACTTCAACGTATTTATTAAGGCTAATCTTTCCTTTGTTTACGCCTTCTGAGAACAAGAGTTCCATTCTATTTTCAATTGCAGGATGGCCATTCGGTATTTTTGAGAAATCATCTTTCCCCATTAGCTTTTGTTCCCATTTAAATGGGCAATGGTCTGTTCCTACTACTTGCACTAGGCCCTGATTCAGTCCTGCCCATAGGGCTTTCTGATCTTTCTTCTCTCTTAGTGGAGGGCTCATGACCCATTTTGCTCCTTCAAAGTCTTTTTCGTACAAGGAAGCGTCCAATATCAGATATTGAATGCATGTTTCCACAAATACCTTCTGATTTCTTACTGTAGAACGTCTAACAGCGTTGAGTGCTCCTTCACAAGTCATGTGTACGATGTATCCTGGAACTCCTGTGTAGTCTGCCATATCTGTAAACCGACCTGATGCTTCTGCTTCAGTAACCTCTGGTTGAGAAAGGTAATGATATAGTGGTGAAAGCTTACCTTCCTCCTTGTGTTTAGCAATCAGTTTATCAATCATATCACCATTGGTCGCGTGTACCGTAACAAGACCCCCATGTTTTTTGACTTCTTTCATCAGTCCAACCATTTGGCCATCATCGATCATGAGTGCGCCCTTGTAAGCCATAAATGTTTTAAAGGAGGTGATTCCTTCCTTTTCGATCATTTCAACAATTTCCTTCTTAGTATCCTTATTAAAGTCGGTGACTGCCATGTGAAAGGAATAATCCCCAAAACAGTTTCCGTTAGATCGGCCTTGCCATTCTTCTAGGGCATTATAAAGTGATTTGCCTTGTGTTTGCAGGACAAAATCAATAACCATAGTTGTTCCTCCGTGAAGGGCAGCCAAGGTTCCCGTAGAATAGTCATCACTTGAAAAGGTTCCCATAAACGGCATATCGAGATGCACATGTGGATCAATACCACCAGGGAATACTAGTTTCCCAGAGGCGTCAATCACCTCATCCGCCTCGTAGTTTAAGTTTTTACCGATTGCAGCAATACTTTCTCCTTGAATATAAATATCTGCTTCGTAATCCGCAGAGGCAGTTATGATTCTACCATTTTTTATCAGAATCGACATAGTGTGTTCAGTGTTTTTATCTTTTATTAGGTATTTGTCCAAATATTGTATTTGACAAACATGTAAATGTAAAATTTTAATTTTGGAAATTGAAGAAATGGGGGTGATAATAAAAGAATGATTGAAATTATATGTGGTTTCTCTTGCTGATGGTGGATTTATAGGGCTTCTAGTATTGATAAAGTGTTGGTCTACAGCCACCGTTAGCACTTTTCCAGCAAGTATATTAGTATCAAGTAGAAAATTAGTTAAGAACCCATCCTAGAAATTAAAAATTAATATACTCTATTATTAAAACAACAGGTATTTATCAATAAATGTACAATAGTTAATTACTTTGTTGTTATTTAAACTCCAATTCCTAATTCTCGATGTATTCCTTTCTTAGCCAAAATCATCCAACTCCCCCTGCAATTCCTTATCAGGCATCAGCAAACTGACGATCACCCCTGCGAGCATCGACAACACAAAACTAGGCATCAGTACATCCAGCTTTCCGATCACAGGCCCCCAAAACTCCCAACTGCTGACGATAAATTTGAAAAACGGCACACTGAGAAATCCCACAATCATTGAAGCCATTGCCCCTTTTTCCGTATACCCTTTCCAGAACAACGACAAAATCATCAAGGGACAAAACGTAGCAGCAATGCCAGACCAACCGAAAATAACAAACCAGAACACTGTACGCTGTTCATTGAACACTGCAACACCCATTGCAATACATAAGGCAAACAGCGCCATGAGGACCGTTACTATCCTTGAAAAATTGGTTAGATTTTCCTCCTTGGATGCGGGCTTAAAGATCTGCTGGTAAAAATCACGGGTAATCGCACTTGAAGCCACTACTAACAGGGAATCAATCGTAGACATTATGGCAGACAAGACAACAGCGATGTACAATCCAACAATAATGGTAGGAAAGGCATATTCTGCCATCATAATTAAGACATCTTCTCCCCCATTGCCCAATACTGTTTCTGGTGTTTGGCCAGCTTTGGTAAAGATGTAACGACCGAATATCCCAATTAATACGGCTGCTGAATCCGTTAAAAAGGTAAAAACCATGGCAACCCACCTCCCTTTACGAATTTCATCCTCATCCTTGATCGACATAAACCGCACAAAGATCTGTGGTGAGCCCATAAACCCTAGGCCGATCATCATAAATCCAAGCACACCGCAATACGTTAGATAGTTGGGATCAGTGTCCCCAAACACAGTTACAAGTTTTGGATCAATGGCAGCCAGTCCTGCTGTTAATTCACCTGTAAGCCCAAAATAGACCACCAGAGGGAGCAAAACCAGCCCTAGCAACATCAATAGTCCTTGGAACAAATCAGACCAAGCAACCGCTACAAAACCTCCTGTAAAGATGTATGTCATAACGATCAGGAACCCTGCTATTGCCCCAGTAAAGTAATTCCAATCTAAAAAGGAGTTAAAAGCCTTGCCTGTAGCGTCGATTTGAGCACTCACATAGATGACCACGAAAACTGATAAACAGGTCGCTGCAATGATCCTAAGGACGTTAGATTTAGATTTGAATCGACTGACTAGATAATCAGGTATCGTAATGGATTCGTACTTATCGGAAAGGTATTTAAATCGTTTGGCCATAACAAACCAAGCAACAGCTACTCCAATCATCTCACCAACGACCACCCAGAAAGCACTAAACCCCATCAATGCGCCCATCCCTGTAAGTCCAAGCAGCAACCATGCGGATTCGCCCGTGGCACGAGCGGAAAAGGCTACGACCCAATAGCCAAGCTTTTTACCGCCGACATAGTAATCCTTCAGGTTTTTGATCTTTCTAGAGGATACTATTCCAATTAATAATAAGATTCCGAAGTAAAGACCAAGAATGAGGTATTTTGTCAGCATTTGAGTAATTAAATAATGAACAATTAATGTTTAACAACGAAAATTAATAGTGATTGACTAGTTTAATTTTCTTGCTTTCTTATTCTTTCTTTACTTAAAAAAGATAAGGCTTGAACTATATGTAAATCCTATCGCTTGTAGCTCTAAAATTTAAAGAAACCTAGGATTTCAATAGGTCAACTCAGATAGTTCCTGCAATTAACCATTAATACTTAACAATTAACAATTATTTTTTGCTTTTCATTAAGATATAATAGAGCACAAATGATACGATAAAACCGACAAACCAGGAGATGTCATATAAAAATGCTAGGCTAGGAACGACATATCCGATTCCAGCAAAAAACACCCCGACAAGGAATGCAATCATTGCTGCAGCGTTAAACCCACTGCCTCCAAAACTGTATTCACCATCCGTCTTAAATAGATCATTTAACTTAAGGTCTGTCTTACGAATGACGAAGTAATCACAAATCATAATGGCAACCGCTGGGCCCAGTAAACTACTGACAAATAGCAATAGCGGGATGATGTGATTGATAATATACCAAGGGCAAATGATGATTCCTAACACTGCTGTGATTAGTCCTCCCTTCATAAAGTTTATCCGTTTTGGAAATGCATTGCTAAAGGCATTCGCAGGTGCGATTACGTTTGCAGCAATGTTTGTACTTAGTGTTGCGATAATCAAAAAGATCTGAGAAATGATAATCACAGCAGGCGATTCGAAACGGGACAACAAAGCCGCTGGATCCCAAGGCGCATCCTCCCGCATCAATACATCATCGAAAACGAGCACAGCAGCGCAAGTAACGAATATCCCTACAAAAGAATACAAGATCATCGTTCCAGGGAGGCCAATGAACTGTCCTTTGATTTGGTCGCTTTGTGTTTTTGTATATCTTGTGATATCAGCAATACTAATTGACATGGTAGCCCAAAAACCAACCATTGCCGTTAGCATAACCAAGTAGGACCAGAGATTCGCCATCCCTTTCTTTTTGGGAGGCGCTGGGGAAAAAGTATGTTCTTTAGAAGTAGTAAATCCATTTCCAGAGGGTGCTCTCAATTGCAGTTTAACTGGTTCTGTTCCTGAGATGATTCCTTCCTTGTTTATACCATTTACTCCTGCTAACGCTATTCTTGTAGGCTGTCCGCCTTGTGAAAGCTTCGTCCAAGGTTGTTTCAAGCCTCCTGGTGTGGAAGTTGGAATGACTAGAGTGTATTCTGTTGCTTTTACCTTATTATCCTTATCCCGTAACGGGTTGATTACAAAGTCGAGTCGGTCTTCAGAGGTGTTAAACGTTGCAGTAGGAGATTCGATTTGTTGTCCAAGGCTGAGCACTTTTCCAAATGAGCCAACTTGAGTCGTGCCCCAAATGATTAAGCCAATACCCATTAAAATAAGGATAGGAGCTGCGAAAATCTCAAGCCACTTTATGCTTTCTGTACCTTTAACGATGAAGTAGACATTGATTAGCCAGAAGATTCCAAATCCAGCAAACTGTCCAAAGGACAACTCTCCTAGAACTTGAGGAACACCAGAAAGCGCGCAGTAAAGCGAGTAAACAGCAATTCCACCAATCCACGTTTGAATGCCAAACCAGATGGCTGCAATGAGCCCTCGAATGATCGCTGGAATGTGTACACCCATATGACCGAAAGAAGAACGCCCTAAAACGGGGAATGGAATTCCGTATTTAACGCCTGCATGTCCACTTAAAACCATTGGTACAGTGATGATTAAATTACCGAGACCGATAATCATCAAGGCTACTTTCCAGTTAATCCCACTCATAATGATTTGAGAGGCTAACAAATAAGTTGGAACACAGACAGCCATTCCTACCCAAAGCGCAGCAAGGCTCCACTTATTCCAAGTCCGTTTTGCTTCGGGAACTGGAGCTAAGTCTTCGCTATACAAGGGTGATCCACTGATATCTTCAGTGAGTTCTACAATTTCGTTTTTCATAGTGTGTTGTCTTCTATTATTAGTTGAGCTAAGTGGGCGTTCTAAACTAATAACCAGTTATTTAATGACACTCTTCATCTGCAATTGCTATTGCTTGAGAAAGAATATCAATTCCCTCATCGATCTGTTCTTTTGTGATGATGAGCGGCGGCATTACAAAGATAAAATTCCACTTTACGAATGTGAACATTCCTAGTTCTGCAATCTTTTTCTTCACTTTTGCCATCGCACCCATTTCATGTGCTTTCGCGTTCCATGGTGCCATTGGTTCTTTGGTCTTTCTGTTTTTCACTATTTCCAGACATCCCATCATACCTGTGTTTCTCCAATCTCCGATTGATGGGTGTTTCTGCATCAATTCAGCCATTTTCTGATCGAGGTAAGCTCCCATTTCCTTTGCACGTTCTAACAAGTTCTCTTCTTCGTAAACATCAAGTACTGCTAGTGCAGCTGCACAAGAAGCAGCATGGGCAGAATAGGTTAGTCCAAGTGGTAACACTTTATCATCAAAATGAGCTGCGATTTTATCATGTACAATCATTGCACCTAATGGCAAATATCCAGCAGTCATTCCCTTCGCACAAGTAATAATATCTGGTTGCACATCACTATTTTGAACAGCAAACCAATTCCCTGTTCTACCGAAGCCGCTCATCACTTCATCATCAATCAACAGGATCCCATATTTATCCGCTAATGAACGCAATAGCCGCCAGTAATTAGATGGATACTTAATACATCCTGATGTTCCAGATTCGCCTTCTAGCATGATTGCAGCGACATTGTTTGGTCCTTCAAAATGAATAATTCGTTCTAATTGTTCCAAACATTTAATCGCGCATTCTTCCGGTGTGCTCGTTCCCCACGGACAGCGATAGGTGTAGGGATTTTCATAGCGTAAGAAATTTGGAGCTCCTTGTACATCAATTAACAATTTCCTTGGATCGCCGCCTGCAGAAATTGCACCATAGGTTGCACCGTGGTACGAACGATATTGAGTGATGACTTTATGACGACCAGTATATAATCTAGCAATTTTAATTGCGTTTTCATTTGCCTCTGCACCACCCAGCGTAAACAGTGTTTTATTTAAATCAGGTGGGGCAAGTGCAGCCAATCGTTTCCCGAGCTTAGCGCGTACTTCTGTTGCAATACTAGGAGCAACAAAAGCAACTTCAGACATTTGTTTAAAAACAGCCTCTCTTACTTTTGGATTTCCGTGACCAATATTCACGTTCATCAATTGAGAGGAGAAGTCAAGCATTTTCTGTCCATCTCTTGTATATAAATAAACACCTTCTGTCTTTACAACGTCTAATGGTTTTAAGTTTCCTTGAGCAGACCAAGAGAAAAAAGTGTGTTTAAGGCAATCAGTTACATAGTCCTGATTTTCAACAGTTGAATTCATTTTAGTAAAAGTATTGGTTCAAGAATAATTTTAAAATTAGCTCATCCAGTTTGTTTTTGCTTCTGGATTCCATTTAGTTGTTGTTTTTTTCAATCTAGTGAAGAAATGGACAGAACTTTTTCCTGTAATGTCAGCAACTCCGAACTTAGATTCGTTCCATCCTCCGAATGAGAATGGTTCTCTTGGTACCGGAACGCCTATGTTTACACCAACCATACCAGCACTTGCACGTTCTGTTATGTACTTGGCCATCCCTCCATTCTGTGTAAATACAGAGGCTGCATTTCCGTAGTTTGAATCATTTTCAATTTTTAATGCTTCGTCCACATCATTTGTTCTTATGATTGCTAGGACAGGACCAAACACTTCTTCCTTGGCAATAGCCATGTCAGGCGTTACGTAGTCTATAACTGTAGGGCCGACATAGTAGCCATTTTCACAGCCTTTTACGACTGTGTTTCTGCCATCGACTAATACCTTAGCTCCTGCTTGTTCTGCTGCGGTGATGTAGCCTTCAATGCGCTCTTTGGCTTCTTTAGTAATTACAGATCCGAGGTTTTCGCCTGGAACGATTTTTCTAGATTCATCGCACAATGCAGCAACAATGTGATCGATATCCCCTACTCCAACCATTGCTGACGCTGCCATACAACGTTGTCCAGCACAACCAGACATTGACGCTGCTATATTAGAAGCTGCCATCTGAACATGTGCATCAGGAAGTACAATCAGGTGATTTTTTGCACCGCCAAGGGCAACACAACGCTTAAGATTAGAGGTGGCTCGTTTGTAAACAATCTTTGCAACTTTAGTTGAACCAACAAAGGTAACTGCTTCAATACCAGGATGATCACAAATAGCTTCTACGATTTCCTTATCTCCATTTACAATATTGACAGCACCATCAGGCAATCCAGCCTCTTTCAATAGTTCGACGATTCTGATGGCACTTAATGGAACTAATTCAGAAGGTTTTAGAATGACGGTATTTCCAAGTGCTAAGGCATTAGGAACCGTCCAAAGTGGAACCATGTGTGGGAAGTTAAACGGAGTAATACAGGCTACAACTCCTACTGGAGCATGTGATGTTCTGCATTCTACTCCACGACTAACCTCAAGGATTTCGTCTTGAATAAGTTGAGGTAGCGAGCATGAGAATTCGCATAACTCAATACCTTTAGCAACTTCTGCTTTGGCTTCACCAATTGTTTTGCCGTTCTCTAGTTGCACTAGCTTAGCGAGTTCTTCTTCGTGTTTGGCTAGCAGCGCTCTAAATTTAAAGAAGACTTGCACGCGTTCCTTAATTGTGAGTGCAGACCAGCTTGGAAATGCCCTTTGGGCGGCGGCTACCGCCTCGTCTAGATCTGATCTTCCAGACATTGGCAATTTAGAGATTGTTTCTCCTGTAAGAGGCGAAATCACGTCCATTGAACGTTGGCCACTGCCTACAAACTGACCGTTTACGTAGTTTTTTACTTCAGATAAGGTATCTAACAACATGATATTTAGTTTACTAGTTGACTATTTTATGAATGATTTTGTGCAGAATAGATACATATTTCCGCACAACTCATAAAAATACGTAATATCTAGATATTTGTTTAATGAAATGGGAAACTAAATTTTGAATATCCCAAATTGAACTATTGAATAAATTTACAATTAGCCCTTCCAGCTAGATAAAGGAAGGCAGGCTATAATAATGTTGCATTTTCAATGCTGTTTGTTTTCTTTCCAATTTTCCAATCTATCTAATTACGATTATAATGGTGCGGACAAGTGGTGGGAAGTGTTGTTTGAATGGAACGGTAGAGGAAGGAAGTTCCTGACTCTACTGTGCAAAGAGTGCTGGACGACACGACCCGGATGAACAACAACATAGCAGTGAAAAGCTTTGCGAAGAACTGCTATGTTGTTGTAAAGGAGGGATGGCCCCAAATTTTTACTTGACTCCTCATTCGATCCATTGACTTTAGATTAAAGAATGTAAACCTTAACTTTGTGGATACCAATTACAAAAATTGTTGTTTATTTGCACAAAATTGAAGCAGCATGACATTAAAGGACAAAATTGAGTTATTATCCTTGCTAGGCAAGCATTTACTTCAGATGGATGATGCTTTGCAGGCGACAATACTAAGGACTTATCATGGAAATCGGTGGTTTACAGAAGAAAATACAAAGCAATCTATCCATGCAGTGGCTGAGCAATTCTTGGATAGGGAAAAATTAACGGAATGGACGAATCAATATCAACTATCGGATGAAATTGAAGTCCCTAAAACAGTTGGGTTGGTTATGGCTGGAAACATCCCGATGGTTGGATTCCATGATTGGTTGTGCACGTTTATTTCAGGTCATAAATCACAGATAAAACTATCGGAAAAAGACAAGTTTCTCCTACCCTATGCTGTGAATTTTCTTGCTGATTTGGAGCCAAACGTAAAAGAGTTAACAACATTTGCTGATCGCCTTTCTGGTATTGAGGCTGTGATTGCGACTGGAAGCAACAATAGTTCTCGGTATTTTGAAGCCTATTTTGGAAAGTATCCGAATATCATTCGTAAAAATAGGACGTCAGTCGCAATTCTTACTGGCAAGGAGACTAAAGAAGAGTTACTAGAACTCGGCAAAGATATTTTTAATTACTTTGGACTTGGCTGTCGAAATGTTTCTAAGATTTATGTCCCAAAAGACTTTGATTTTCAAAACTTTATGGAGACTATGCATGAGTTTAAAGAGATTGTAATGC
This sequence comes from uncultured Saprospiraceae bacterium, assembly GCA_937959115.1. Taxonomy (GTDB): domain Bacteria; phylum Bacteroidota; class Bacteroidia; order Chitinophagales; family Saprospiraceae; genus JAHDHB01. The sequence goes on along the minus strand of CALGAW010000004.1, from coordinate 68,577 downwards.
ATCATAAGTACAAAAACAATTTTGATTATAATTTTACCCTTTTAATACTAAACAAAATCAAGCATTATTCTAACGGTTGCTTGCTCGTACATGAAAGCGAATTGTTGTATTCAAGGATTGCTTCCTTGCACTATCATTTTTATGAGTCTATTGACCAAGTAACCGCTGATGTCCAAGGACATACTGATGAAATCCAATGTATCGTTTCAAAGGACGTGATTGGTGACTTATCCACAATTCAACTTGGTAAGGCGCAAGCACCAACATTATCGGATTACGCGGACAATGTAGACACGCTAGAATTCTTAATCAGCTTGTAATCAATAATTAATGCCAGTTGACTTCTATTATTACTTTAATATATCTTGGCTAATTCTTGCTTGTATCATTTTTGTTGTTGCTCTTCGATTCAAAGCGCCGTATGGCCGGCATACCAATAGCAATTGGGGACCAATGATGGACAACAAACTAGGATGGATGATTATGGAGGTACCAGCCATCGTACTGCCTTGCTATTATTGTTTAACTAGTCCAACGTTTTCTGGTGGTCTACTTTGGGTTATGCTCTTTTTATTTTTCTTTCATTACTTCAATCGAGTCATTATCTTTCCATTTAGAATCAAAACAAAAGGTAAGAAGATTCCAGTGGTCATTGTATTGTTTGCTTTGATTTTTAACTTGGTGAATGGCGCTAATATTGGGTATTACTTGGGTCATGTAGCCAATTATTCTATGGATTGGTTGTTTGATCCACGCTTTATTCTCGGTTCTCTCCTATTCTTTGCTGGCTTGGTGGTTAACTGGAAATCTGATGACATTCTAATCAATTTACGGAAGCCAGGAGAAACAGGATACAAGCTACCCGATGGCTTTTTATTTAAGTATGTTAGTTGTCCCAATCATCTAGGGGAGATCATTGAGTGGATTGGCTTCGCAATGCTTACGTGGTCTTTGCCTGCTTTCGGTTTTGCAGTTTGGACGATGGCTAACTTATTGCCAAGGAGCTTAAATCATCATGGGTGGTATTTGGATCGGTTTGCTGATTACCCGAAGGATCGGAAGGCTGTGATTCCTTTTGTTCTCTGAAGGGTCATAATTACTGCTAGGAAGCATTATATTCAGTGAAACAAACTATTTAACGATAATACTAGATACAGAAAAGCCGGCTCATTAGTATGAACCGGCTGCTTTCTATCAAATCCCGATTGCTTATTTAGTTCAGTTTAGGGGAATGTTCGATCTTATCGTTGATTTCTAAATCTAATGAGATCGATGTGGTGTTCGCCACTTCTAGTTGTGTTGGTTTTACTTTATTTACTATTGTTGAAGTTAAGTCAAGGTTTGTTAGTGCTGACTCTTCATCTTTATCTTTATTATCTTTTGAATTTCCATCTTCTGACACTTTCTCAGTCTTCTCTTTACTGTTTTCCTTTGTAGGATTATTGTTGAAGGTTGAAGCGCTAGCCGTAAAAGTGAAAAGAGCTATTAATGTGATTGTGAAAAAAGTTGATAGAAAATTCATTTTAGATAATTTAAACAGTTAGAACAAAAAAAAATACAAACATCGGTTGGTTGGTCTCGGTGGTAACTATGTAATTGCTTACAATGGTAAGATGCTAGAAATGAGATCTACTCGCTTTTATAGTTCCTTCAATTTGTGACTCCAAAAAAGCACGTCGTGGGCACTTAGTCATTGATTTTGCTGGGTAAGGTAAAAAATAATGCAACACCATTTCCCTTTAAAATAGGTGGTTTTATGTTGATTTATTTTGATTTTTTTAGATAAACTCCTGAAATTGTTTGTGATTAATCTGCACCAATACCATCCATCCTTTCTAAGATTAGTCAGTATTCCGACCTTTATTGAGCAAAAAGTATAATTGGGGTTAAAACTATAAACCCAAAGATTGAATAAAAATTCACTTTTTAGAAAACTCAATTACCTAGGAGCTCCGAATTTTCTCCAGAGCAAGAGCGTTTTTAAAACAAATCTAATTATGGCATGAATTTTATTACTATTTTTGCGAAAGATTGATAAATAATAAAATCTACTTAAGAATGAATTATAAAATTGTATTTTTGGCTTTTATTTTAATAATTGCTACTATTCAAACTGGATATTCACAGAAGAAAAAAGGAACAAAGAAAAAAGATAAGGTTTCAACTGTGGTATCTCAAAATGATAATAACACTATGGATTCTATCAGCTATGCATTTGGGATTGTTTTAGGGAATAACCTTAAGCAACAAAAAATCAGCGACCTTGATTTGGATGATCTGAAAAAAGGTATTGAAGCAGTATTAAATGGGACTTCTAAAATGGATGCCCAAGCTGCGACACAAATGGTCAATGAACACATGACCAAGGCTCAACAAGCAAAAGGACTTGCGTTCCTAGCAGAAAACAAAAAGCGCAAAGAAGTAGAAACATTGCCTAGTGGACTTCAGTACGAAATCCTAAAAAAAGGAGATGGTGCTCTACCTGCTAGCACAGATAAAGTGACTACCCACTATCATGGTACTCTAATTGATGGAACTGTGTTTGACAGTTCTGTGAACCGAGGTGAGCCAGCTTCATTTCCAGTAAACGGAGTTATACAAGGTTGGCAAGAAGCACTTGTACTTATGCCTGTTGGCTCTAAATGGAGACTTTTTGTGCCTTCCGACCTTGCATACGGTGCGCGCGGTGCTGGTGGCTCTATCGGACCACACGAAACACTGATCTTCGAGGTAGAGCTACTCAAAATTGGAGAATAAAGATAAATCACTCGATATTTAATCACCGGGAAACTTGTTTCCCGGTTTTTTTATGTCAAATCAGACCTAATTTTGTTTTTATGAGTGATTAGTACTTAGTAATTAGCAGTTTGTTATTGTCTTTCGGACTTGTGAATCACCTACAAACTGTTAAGCTCAAAAAGACTCTTATCACGTCGGATGAGCTGAATCAAGAATTCTCTTACTCCAACATTAGTTGATGCTTGTGCATAATTAATGATAGCTATTCCTGCTCTAAAACCTTAAACAATCGATCATCTGTAATAACACATCCTTTTTGCAACATATCAAATACTTCCTGTTCGCGAGTGGAGTTATATTCCTTTTCGGCGCGATTAACAGAAACAGAAACATCCTCGATTTGCTCTAGACTATCCGCATTTGTAAAATCGATGCCAGAGTCTTCAGAACTTGTTATGTGAAGCATGACAATCGTTGTCTCTTTGCAATGGAATACCCACCAGGCATTTGGTTGTCTGTGCTCCACATATTTAATCTTTTCTAGTACCTTCTGCATCACTACATCACTAAAGGTGTCAATAAGGCCCTCCGCTTTTTCTGTTTGCTCCTTCTTCATACGTGTCCAATCTGGACCAGTAATCGTATTTGCAGCTAGAAACTTGATAAATTCATCTTTCAACTCTTCTAGCTCTTCTGTTGATAATCTTCTATACTTTGCACTCATACGTCTTTCATACTTAGGTTAATCCGTTGTCTTGCTATATCTACTTCCATTACTTTTACTTCTACCTGCTGATGCAGTTTGACGACTTCACTAGGATCACGGACAAATTTATTAGCCAATTGGCTGATGTGAACGAGACCGTCTTGCTTTACGCCAATATCTACAAAACAGCCAAACTTGGTGATATTTGTAACAATTCCAGGCACCACCATACCAGCAGAAACATCTTCTATTTTCTGAATCAAATCTGAAAAAGAAAAAGAGGCTGCTGCCCCACGAGGATCAAGTCCTGGTTTTTCCAATTCCTTTAGAATATCCTTTAGAGTTGGAAGGCCTACAGTCCCGCTCACATATTTATTAAGCGAAATCTGCCTACGGTTTTCAGGAGAGCTAAGCAATTCGCTAACACTGCATCCGACATCTTTGGCCATTTGCTTGACAATTCCATAGGTTTCTGGGTGAACGCTTGACTGATCTAACGGTTGATTCCCATCTAATATCTTAAGGAAACCAGCACTCTGCTCAAAGGCTTTTGCTCCGAGCCTAGGCACCTTCTTTAACTGATTACGATTGGCAAATGAACCGTTTTCCGCACGATAGTCAACGATGGATTGTGCTAATTTTGGCCCAAGACCAGAGACATAGGTCAGTAAATGCTTGCTTGCGGTATTTAGGTTGACACCAACTCGATTTACACAACTTTCTACAACATTATCTAGACTTAGCTTCAGCTGTTTCTGGTCTACATCATGCTGGTATTGACCAACTCCAATAGATTTTGGATCGATCTTTACTAATTCTGCTAGAGGATCCATCAATCTTCGACCAATTGAAACGGCACCGCGTACAGTCACGTCCTTATCAGGAAATTCGGCTCTAGCTACTGCAGAAGCTGAGTACACAGATGCTCCGTTCTCGCTGACCATAAACACCTCTACATTGGAAGAGTCTTTCGTTACACTGCGCGCTAGTTGCTCAGATTCTCTGCTTGCAGTGCCATTCCCGACTGCAATCGCATCAATATTATAATGATCAATCAGATGCCTTAGTGCTTCTTGAGACTGATGGTATTGATTTTGCGGCGCATGAGGGTAGATTGTTGTGTTGTGCAACAAATCTCCTTGTTCGTTTAAGCAAACTATTTTACAACCTGTCCGATAAGCTGGATCGATAGCCAAAACCCGCTTTTGTCCAAGAGGTGCAGCAAGTAGGAGTTGTCTTAAATTTTCCGCAAACACTTGAATTGCTTCTAGGTCTGCCTTTTCTTTGGACGATTTTCTAAATTCTGTTTCTATGGAGGGGCGCATCAGTCGTTTGTAGCCATCTTTTACCGCTTCGAAAACTTGATCTCCTGAATCGTTGTTTCCTTTTACATAAAAACGATCTAGCAAATCGATAGCATCCTCTTCAGGTGGTGTTATGCTTACTTTTAGGATACCTTCTTCCTCTCCCCTTCTAATCGCAAGAAATCGATGAGATGGACACTTATAAAGTGGTTCCTCAAATTTAAAGTAATCGCGAAACTTAGCGCCCGACTCTTCTTTTCCCTTGACCATTTTTGCTTGAACGGTGGCTTTTTTTCCAAATAAACGCCGAATCACATTTCTAGAACCTGCATTTTCGTTTACCCATTCGGCAATGATGTCTCTTGCTCCTTTCAGTGCATCATCTACAGATTCAACCTCACCACGTACAAAGCGTTGAGCCAAGTGCCGTGTGTCATTGGAGTTTTGAGCCATCAACTGTTTAGCCAAAGGTTCTAGTCCCTTGCTTATTGCAATAGATGCTCTTGTTTTTCTTTTTTGCTTGTATGGTAGATACAGATCTTCTAGTTCAGTAATCGTTGTTGCTCGGTCAATCTTTGCTTTTAGATCAGGGGTAAGCTTTCCTTGTTCTTCTATGGAATTTAAAATTGTTTCCCTGCGTTTATCAAGCTCTTTTAGCTTTGCAGCTAAATCTCGTACATCAATGATGTTTACTTCATCCATACTGCCTGTCATCTCTTTCCGGTATCGAGCGATAAATGGCACTGTTGCCCCTTCTTCGAGTAGCTTAAGCACGTTTTCTACAAAACGTTGACTTAGGTTGAGGGAGCTGGCAATCTTACGGCTATAGTTTAGATCCATTTTTTCTGTTTACGAGTTTTCTTGAAAACGGATAGCGAAAATAGTAATTATAATTTAGCTGTTCTGCTTCATCTGTATTTTATTTGTGGCTTTCTTGGATTCAGCTTGTCTAAGTAATTGTTTGTAGAATTTTACATCTAATTCAACAAGTATTACTTAACCCAAATTTTATATTATCTTTGCGCAATGGGCAGAATAATGAGTATAGATTACGGCACAAAGCGCTGCGGAATCGCAGTTTCAGACCCGCTAAAAATCATTGCGAGCGGACTAGATACTGTTTCGACTCCCTCTCTATTAGATTTTATCGCTAAGTATTCAAAAGAAGAACCGATCGATTGCATTGTAGTTGGTCAGCCATTCACAAAGAATAATGAACCTGGTAAAATTGAACATCTCATTGTTGGTTTTATTAGAAAAGTAAAGGAAATATGTCCTGATGCGTCAATTGAACGTGTAGATGAACGATTTACCTCTAAGGATGCTGTTCAGATTATTCGTCAAAGCGGTGCTAAAAAGAAAAAAAGACAAGACAAGGGTTTGGTAGACAAAATAAGCGCCACACTCATTTTACAAGATTATATGGAGTCAATTAGATAGTTATGATATTACCAATTTTTGGTTATGGCTACCCAGTTTTAAGGAAAGTAGCTGATGATATTGAAGATGATTTTGAAAACCTACCTAAATTGGTGGAAGACATGTTTGAAACTATGTATGCCGCTGATGGTGTAGGTCTCGCTGGTCCGCAAGTAGGAAAATCGCTACGTATATTTGTGGTAGATACCATCCAAAGTATGGAGAAAGGAGAAGAAGATAAAGGCATAAAAAAAGCATTTATCAATGCTAAAATCACTGCAGAAACGGGTAAGGCGTGGGATTACGAGGAAGGTTGCCTAAGTATTCCTAGCATTAGAGGTGATGTGACTAGAAAACCTCAAATTAGAATCACCTACTTCGACGAAAACTGGAAGAAGTATGATGAGATTTATGAAGGGCTGAACGCAAGAGTCATCCAACATGAGTATGATCATATAGAAGGAAAACTGTTTGTAGATTACTTGAAACCAATCAAAAAAAGAATGGTCAAGCGCAAATTGGAAAAAGTGCGCCAGGGACTCATTGAAGTCGATTACAAAATAAAGTTTAATACTAAACGATAACCATTCGGCTTCCATGATTAAAACCGCTCAATCATACAAGCAGACAGACCTAACAGATCAAAAATTTGATTTGATTGTAATTGGTTCTGGAATAAGTGGGATGGGCGTCGCCGCTATCATGGCAAAAGAAGGCCAAAAAGTATTGATGCTGGAACGTCACTATACAATTGGTGGCTATACACACGTCTTCAAACGTCCTGGCTATGAATGGGATGTGGGGATTCACTACCTTGGCATGATGAAGGATCCCAAACGGTTCGAGTACCAACTCTGGCACTACATTACTGATGGTGCAATGCAATGGGAACCGATGCCGAAGTGCTACGACAAGATCATTATTGATGGAAAACAATACGATTTCTTAGCTGGTCCTGAAGCCTTTACGCAGCAGATGAAGCAGTATTTCCCTGATCCAAAAGACCAAGAATCGATTGATCAATACATGGTGCTGTTAAAAAAAGCTTCTCAGGAAAACCGACTTTACTATGCGGAGCGGATGCTACCCTCTTTCTGGTCTAGGATTTTTGGGAATATGATGAAAAAAGGGTTTCGCCCCTTCGCAGAACGAAAAACGATAGATGTACTAAAAGAAATAACAGATAACCCAACCCTAATTGCTGTGCTTACTGGCCAATATGGCAACTATGGTGAGCCACCAGCCAAGAGTAGCTTTGGTATGCACTGTACAGTTGTTAATCATTATATGCACGGTGCTTGCTTTCCCGTTGGAGGCTGTCGACAAATTGCAGATTCTGTCTGTAAGGTTATTACTGGGAATGGTGGACAAGTACTATCGAATGCAGAAGTCATCGAAATCGTTGTAAAAAATAATAAAGCTATTGGTGTTCGAATGGCTGATGACAAAGTCTTTTATGCAAAGAAGATTGTGAGCAGTGCTGGCACATATAACACCTTTACTCGATTGCTTCCAGGCCAACTACAACTAAAGCATGCTGTTCAGGAAAAGATGAAAGGATTAAAGCGTTCTACCTCCTATATGTGCCTGCACATTGGACTTGCGGATACAACAAGTAACCTGAAGCTCAACAAATCAAACTATTGGATATACAAGGGAACGGATCACGACCAATCTGTTGCTAATTATGTTTCGAATCCACGAAAGGCTAATTTCCCAGTAGTTTACATCTCCTTTCCTTCATCGAAAGATCCAACTTGGGAAGAACGATATCCTGGTAAATCTACAATTGAAATCATTACCATGGCTCCCTATAAATTATTTGCTGAATGGGAAGGTGAACGTTGGCGAAAACGTGGTGATGACTACAACGCGTTGAAAGAAGAGTTTTCGCAACGATTGCTGGAAGAGTTGTACGTTGTAGAACCACAATTAAAAGGTAAAATTGATTTTTACGAGCTTTCCACTCCACTATCTACCCGCCATTTTATGAACTATGAATCTGGCGAAATGTATGGCCTTTCACCAACTCCAGAACGATTTGCACATAAGTTTGTTAGAGTTCAAACACCGATCAAGAATCTGTTCTTAACTGGTCAAGATTTGATTTGTGCTGGAGTCCTTGGAGCCCTGAGTTCTTCAGTCTTTACAACATCAGTCTTATTAAAACGCAACGGCCAAAGCATGATCGAAAAACGGGTTAGAAAAGAATTGAATTTAACGGATGATTGAAACTGGCTTACTTGAGTACCTAATCGCATTGATCGGTGGATTTCTTGCAGGTATTATCAATTCTCTTGCAGGAAATGGTTCAGCCATTACACTAACTATATTGACTGAAGTGTTGGACGTACCAGGCAATATCGCGAATGGGACGAATCGTGTCGGTGTGCTAAGCGCTGCAATTGGTGCTTATTTGGGGTTTCGCAAAAACGATAAGATTGATTACAGTTTATCAAAGTTAATACTTACCTGCATAATGATTGGTGGACTGTGTGGTGTTGTAGTAGCCGCTTTCTATACGACTGACAAAGCATTTATGGGTGTTTTTAAATACATTATGCTTCTAATGCTTCCGATCATCTTACTTCGGCCTAAACGTTGGTTGCACAATGAAAAAAAGGTAAGTAAGCTCCCTTTCATCTTTCGAGTCATCTTATACCTTTTACTTGGATTTTATGCTGGTTTTATTCAGATGGGAATGGGTATCTTTTTTCTTGTAATTGCAGTACTTCTTGATGGTTTCGACCTTTTTTCAGCCAATGTAATTAAAGTAATTGCTGTCTTGCTACTTACGACAGTAGTGCTGATGATCTTTCAATATAACGGATTGGTTAACTGGAAGCTTGGTGGCATTATCGCCTTGGGGCAACTTACAGGTGCATTCCTTGCTATTAACCTAGCAGCAAAAAGCGCTAACGCCAATGAATGGACCTACCGATTATTAGTCTTCATAATTGTGATGGCCAATTTGAAGTTGTTTGGGGTGTTTGGTTAAAGCGGTTCTTTGCAGTCGAATTGTAATTCGCCCATACACAGGCTTTTTAATGCTCAAATAAATGATAACAAAAAAAATACCTGGTAAATTCTATTAGATCTACCAGGTATTTTAGTATTGATTCCTTGATATAAACTATCGGAACGTATAGAAAGCACCAATTCCAAATACACTTTTATATCCGGACTTTAAGTTTAACAAAAATGATGCTCTAAGACCGACAGGAATATTTGCAATAACCGTTCGAATTCCAGCATTAAATACTGGACCAGAAGCATCGTTAGAGTCAGCACCAAAGGCACCTGCAGAGCCAATCTTACTAATTCCATAACCGGCTCCAACAAACCCACCAAAAGATTCTTCATTTTCAGGAGTAGCCTTAGATCCAAAATTTAATTCAGCAACTAAAGGAATATCAAGTGCAAAAGAACTAGCACCTTCCTGAGAATTGAACGTAAGTCCGAGCCCAAGATGTGTACCTAGAGAGAAGGAAAGGGCATCGCTTATTTCCAAAATGTTTACTCTAGGTGAATACATGATTCCAGGTGCTGAAGCTTGACCACCAACGTAAAATGATGCTCCAGCAGCATGTGAGAAAGTAACTTGGCTAAATACAATTTGCGTGAATAATAGCAAAGAAAGGACTAATAAACTTTTTACAGTTTTCATAATTTGTTTTTTTAGAGTTAAAAAAATCTTATACTTATTAAGTATAAATTAGACCGCAAAGATATAAGAATAATTTAGACCCAAAAGGGAAAAGCGAATATTTTGTCAATTCTTGAATTTTGTTTTCTGCTACTACTCTCCTGGATGGATATGCCTTCAATTACTCCTTTTCAGCAGTAGGCAAGATGGGCAAATCCAATTCGCCCTTACCGCATCACTTTTAGCTGTTTAAACTTTGTTTTATTGCATCAACGGTTCTGCCAGGGTAAACTTTCAATGCTTCCTGCAGGCAGTCCATTGCTTTATTGAGATCATTCTTGTTTAAGACATAGGCCATACGAACTTCCTGTTGTCCTAACCCCTTAGAATAATAAAATCCAGTACCCGGGGCTAGCATCACACTTGCACCATTGTACTCAAACTCCTCTAGTAGCCATCGGCAAAACCGATCAGCGTTGTCAATCGGTAATTTAGCGAAGGCGTAGAAGGCACCAGTCGGTTTTGGACAAACGACATGATCCATTTCTTGCAAGCGGGCAATCAACAACTCACGTCGCTCATTATATTCGGTGATACTCTTGTCTAAATAGGACTGAGGGACGTCTAAAGTTGCTTCTCCTAGGATTTGAGCTAATGTTGGAGGACTGAGACGCGCTTGAGCAAATTTCATTGCAGTACTGATCACTGATTTGTTTTTGCTGACAATCATCCCTATTCTTGCTCCACAGGCACTAAAGCGCTTGGAGATGGAATCAAACACAACAACATGGTCTTCTAGTCCGTCAATCGTAAGGATGGAAGTATATTCTTTACCATCGTAACAGAACTCTCGGTACACTTCATCCGCAAATAGGAACAAGTTGTGCTTTAAAGCAATCTCCTTAAGCGCCAACAGTTCCTCTTTAGAATACAAGTAGCCAGTTGGGTTTGAGGGATTACAAATAAGGATCGCCTTGGTTTTAGAAGTGATGCACTTTTCGAAATCTGCAATGGGAGGCAAGGCAAAATCGTTTTCAATACGAGCAGTAATCGGTTTAACAACAATACCTCCTGCTGTGGAGAATCCGTTGTAATTCGCATAAAACGGTTCAGGGACAATAACTTCATCACCTGAATCTAGGCATGACATCATTCCAAACAAAATTGCTTCTGATGCGCCTGTTGTGATGATTAAGTCATTGTGATCAATTGTTACCCCAAATTTCTCATAATAACCGACCAGTTTTCGGCGATAAGATTCAAAACCAGCTGAATGACTGTATGCTAAAACTTGCATATCAGCTTCTTGTACTGCTTTGATTGCTGAAGGTGGCGTAAGAATATCAGGCTGACCGATATTTAAGTGGTAGATGTGCTTGCCTTTTCGTTTTGCTTCATCTGCAAAAGGGACAAGTTTACGGATTGGTGAGGCGGCGATATTCTCTCCTCTTTTTGATACGTTTGGCATGGCACAAAAATAAAAAAAGCACCGTTAAAAACGGTGCTTTTAATAAATATTTTATTTCAAATTGGTAACTAGTTTGGAGCAACCAATCCTTTATCTTTCGTTGGAAGTCCAGCTGGTGGCTGAGTAATTTTACCTGTGATCGTTAAGACGATAGGTTCTTTACTTCCGTTATAGTTTAATCGAACTGTTTTTGTGAATGGTCCGATACGTTTGGTGTCATATCTTACTTCAATTTCAGCAGACTCACCTGGTAAAATTGGTTCTCTCGGGTAACGAGGTACAGTACATCCACAACTTCCTTTTGCGCCTTGAATCACTAAAGGTTCAGTACCTTCATTTGTAAAAGGGAATTTTCTGATTGGATCAGCATTTTGAACTTGCGTACCGTAATCTACCTTCAACGATTCAAATACCATTTTAGAATCTGGTAATGCTTCTTCAACAGCAGGAGCCGCTAAGGCACCATCTGCTTTCTGCGCAGGTGCCACAACATTTTGAGCAGGTGCAAGAACTTCCTTTGTTTCTGCAGCAGCAGCATCTTTCACTTTTTTCTTAGGTTTCTTTCCTTTCACAGCGTCTGCAGCTTCGATGGCTGTTTCAACAGTACCTGTTTTTACTTGAGCGATAGCGGTAAAGGAAACAAATAGAACTAAAACGAATAGAGTAGTTATTTTCTTCATTATTTAGTATTTTATAATTGACACAAATTTACACTAATTTTCTTAATAATCAAAGACAACTTATGTTGAATAGATATACATTTTGCAATATTTCAATTATCGTACCAATCAGATTATTTAGGCGTAATATTCCAGCATTTTTTTTAACTTTGCGGTAGAAGAATACAACCAAATCAAGGGTTATTCCAATTAGAATTGTTAAAAATACCTTTCACTAATGTCTGATATTCAAGAATTAACAAGTAAGCAATTAAATAAAAAATACATTGAGGAAGTCATAAGTGATTATTCCATTTGCTGTTTAAGCAGAGAAGTCAGTATGTTAACTCGAAAATTAGTCCTTGGGGGAAAGGGGAAATTTGGAATATCAGGTGATGGTAAAGAAGTTCCCCAGGTAGCAATGGCTAGAGCCTTTAAGAAAGGTGATTTCCGTTCTGGGTATTATAGAGATTTCACCTTTATACTAGCAGCAGGAATTGGTACCGTCGAAGATTACTTCGCCCAACTATTTGCTGATCCAGATAACGATCCTTTCTCATTTGGAAGACAGATGAATTCTCACTTTGCAACTAAACTGGCAAACCGAGATGGTTCTTGGGTCAATCATTTAGATTCTAAGAATGTTACTTCAGATATTTCTCCTACTGGTGGACAAATGGCGAGAGGACTCGGGATTGCGCTTGCCTCTAAGCTATATCGTGCTTCTGAGGTTATTCCAAAAGAAAATAATTTTTCTAACAATGGTAATGAAGTATCTTTTTGTACCATTGGAGACGCAAGTACTTCAGAAGGCGTGTTTTGGGAAACCATGAATGCAGCTGGTGTTCAGCAAGTTCCGCTTGCTGTTTCTGTTTGGGATGATGGCTACGGGATTTCAGTTCCAAAGGAATACCAAACCACAAAAGGTAGTATCTCTGAGTTAATGGAAGGGTTTTATTCAGCGAAAGCGGGAGAAGGATTTGATATTTACGTAGAAGATGCTTGGAACTACCCTGTTCTTGTTGAAATGTATAAAAAAGGTATTAAGAAAGTAAGAAAAACACATAAACCGGCCCTTTTTCATATCCAAGAATGCACACAGCCAAACGGACACAGTACTTCTGGCTCTCACGAACGCTATAAGTCAAAAGAACGACTGCAATGGGAAATCGATTTTGATTGCATTCAGATGATGCGAAAATGGATGATTGACAATCATCTTGCAAAAGAGAAAACATTAGTTGAAATTGAGGAAAACGCAAAAAAAGAGGCGAAAGCGGCAGCCGATAAAATGTGGCTTCAGTATACAGAACCATGTATAGAAGCTTATGGTTATGTCACCTCACTTTTCCAGCAGATTGCACCCAATATCGCTAAAAGCGAAGATCTGAAAGCATTAGAACAGGATTTACATTTTTTGGTTCAAAAACCAAAGAAAATCTATCCGTTGAACCATGAATTGGTCACCCGTGTGCGTAAAGCGCTTTATTTGATAGGGCAAGATAACCCTGCAGGCAAGCAAGAGCTAATTGAATGGCTAACCGCTCAGAATACAAAAAATCGTGAACTCTACAACACAGAATTGCATATAGAAGGTGTTTCTTCCGCACTTTCAGTACCCAGTATTCCTCCAGTTTATAACGACGATAGCAAAGAGATGCAAGGATTTCAGATCCTCAACAATTTCTTTGACCATGCGATGGAGAAAAATGAGACACTGTTTGCCTTTGGAGAAGACCTTGGCAAAATAGGTGATGTGAACCAAGGATTCGCTGGTTTGCAGGATAAATACGGGGAAGCAAGAATATTTGACACTGGTATCCGTGAATGGACTATCATAGGACAAGGGATTGGTATGGCCATGCGTGGAATGCGACCAATTGCTGAGGTTCAGTATATCGATTACCTGTTGTATGCTTTAGTGCCGCTTTCTGATGACCTGGCTACACTTCGCTATAGAAGTAAGGGGATGCAGCAAGCACCTATGATCATCAGAACACGTGGACATCGTCTTGAAGGTATCTGGCATACAGGTTCCCCGATTGGGATGATGCTACACAGTTTGAGAGGAATTTACATCTGTGTTCCTAGGAATACAGTACAGGCAGCAGGCATGTATAACACGCTGCTTCAGTCCAATGATCCGAGCATTGTAGTGGAATGTTTAAATGGGTATCGCATACGTGAAAAATTGCCCGCTAATATGGGAGAATATACGATTCCGCTTGGTGTTCCCGATATTTTATCTGAAGGAAATGATGTAACACTTGTAACCTATGGCTCATGTGTACGTATAGCAAGTAAGGCTGTTAAAGAATTGGCCAAAATTGGAATTTCTGTGGAGTTGGTAGATGTGCAGACGTTGTTGCCATTTGACTTGAATCATGTGATTCGTCAGTCTTTGCAGAAGACGAGTCGCTTGTTGGTATTGGACGAGGATGTTCCAGGTGGGGCTTCTTCCTATATCCTGCAACAGATTCTTGAGGAGCAAGATGCTTATTACTTGTTGGATTCTAAGCCGATTACGCTTGCAGCTGCTCCGCACCGAGCTCCTAGCGGTTCTGATGGGGATTACTATTCAAAGCCAAGTGCAGAGGACGTTTATGAGGCGGTTTACAAAATGATGCATGAAGCGGATCCTGCAACGTATCCGACAACGCATTTCACTTAATTCGAACAAGAAACGCTTATTGTAGTAGATTAGTAGTTGAAAATACTGTGCCTCATAGTGAAGATTCATGATTGAACCGATTCAAATCTAAATTCCTGACTTTATACCTAATTCTCTGTTTAAGACCATCCGATGTAAGTACTTTATTCTAACAATAAAATCTTCAAGTTAACCCAGTCTATTCGTTAATTAAATTTTATTAAAATGATTAAAGAAACACTATTAGCTGAGCTTAAGCATGAGGCGGAAGGCACTCGAAGATTATTCAATTCAATTCCTGATGATGTATTAAGCTACAAGCCAAATTCGTTTAACTGGAGTATTGCTGAGTTGGCGTCACATACCGCTGAAGTTTACAATTGGTGGACGTCCGTTTTAAATGAGGATCGCACCGACTTGAAAAACTATACATATGACAAGGGAGATATTTCAAGCATGAATGCTATTTGTGCAAAGTTGGAAGAAAATATCACTAAGGCAATATCTTGTATTGAAAATTACCCTGAAGAGAAATTGATGGAGACTTGGTCAATGTGGAATGGGCCTGTAAATGTAATGCCTGAAATGCCCAGAGCTCAGGTTGTTAGAGGATTCCTTATGAATCATTTGTATCATCACCGTGGTGAGATTGTTGCTTATTTGAGAGCAAACGGTAAGCCTGTTCCTGGGATTTATGGTCCTAGTTATGAAGAGCAAATGGCCATGTCGAATTAATCTATGTATGTTCTCCTAGGGTTGTACCCTAGTCTGTCATATGGCGCACTTTCAGCGCTGAAAATTTTAAATTGCATAGACTAAGACTCCAGGGATATTTAATGAATCAAATATATTTGGGCTTCTGGGCCTGTGCAAAACAATAGATCTATAATACTAAGATTAGGAAGGAATCCGGTCTTATCTTCAAACACTTGGCTGTAGGGCTTAGAATTTGAAGATGATGGCCGGATTTCTGATTTTGGATTGAAGTGATTCCTTGAATCGTTCTTATGAACCCCGTGTTTTATGTATTCAGTTGTAAAGGTTGAGGATAGATTTAATCCTATTGTCTCTACAATCCATTCAGACAGCATCCAATTCCAATCAAACAGAAACTTTGTTTTTTGTTTATAAAATGGTAACAATTCTTCCGCGTAAAACTCGTAGAATGGTGATTTTCCGTAAGCTGCTTTTATGCCTCTCCAATGCTGTAATTGCCAATTTTCGTCGTAAGCAATTTGCACATCTCTTATTGGCATCCGGCTGTTTTTGCCTCTTTCCAAGGGAACTGACAATCGCATAACTCCCTGTGGAGTAGCAATGTGCATTCGATTTCTAAAGGAGCCTTTTGAATAATGTTCGTGACTTTCAAAACAAACGTTGTTTACCTTTGCTAATTTTGAGTAGTAGTCTACACACCCTAAATAATGCAATTCTATCAGTAAATCGTCTAACATTTATCTAAAAAATATTGTAAATTGAAGAAAACTTATAATTTTCAATGGTAAAAAAACAACAATATAAACCTCTACAACCATTTTTTTTACTTTTTTTCATTTCTACTTTATTCTTTTCAAGTAATCATTTACAAGCACTGGATGCGAACATCACTTACGCTACATTCAAAGGAATAGATCAGGAAAACTATATTGAAGTTTACCTGCATGTACTAGGAAGAACGGTCGAATTCAAACGAGAAAAGGAGAATAAATTTCAGGCTGCAGTGGAGGTATTGATCACCTTCGAACAAGAAGATGGTATTAAGGCTTATGACAAATTTGTTGTTAAAAGTCCAATGCTTACTTCCTTGCGTATTGCCAATCTAGGCCTAGTAGACTTGCGACGTTTGCACTTATCTAATGGGAGTTATACTTTAAAAGTGGATTTAAAAGATTTGAATGATCTAAAAAATGTGAATTCGTATGAGACAAAAGTAGTGATTGATTATGGAGAGGACAAAGTCCATATGTCTGACATTCAACTCCTTAATAAATATAGTAAATCGATTGAGGAGGACAAATACACGAAGCACGGTTATCAACTAAATCCATTCACGTATACGGTCTATCCAAGTGCGGTATCACGCATTACTTTTTTTGCAGAGATTTACAATACGAAGATTATAGGAACTCCTCATCTCGTGCGCTATTATTTGTATAAGGAAGGTGATGAAAAAACGCCAATTACTGGCTGTTTAGGATTCAAAAAACAGCAACCGAATGATGTAAATGTGGTATTGGCTCAGCTAGATATCTCCCTTATTCCTACTGGTGATTATTTGCTAGTGTTAGAAGTCAGGGATGCTGACAATGAATTGATACAATCAAAGTCTACCAAAATCAAACGAAGTAACCTCCTGGATTATAATCTAGATAGTTTTGAAACAGCTGACATCACGGACAGCTTTGTAGAATCACTTGAAGGTAAGGAACTTAAAGATAAGTTGGAATGTCTTGCCCCAAGAATAGACAATAACTATATACCGTTATTGAATACAGTGGTAAAGAGCAAGAATGAAGAATTACAACGTAAATTTTTACTGCACTTTTGGACACAATACAATGAGGTTGATCCTACTACGCCTTATGAACAATATGGCTACTTAGTAGAAGAAGCGAATGAATATTTTGATGTTGCCTTTTCAAAGGGATATAAGACAGATCGAGGCCTTATTTACTTAAGATACGGGCCTCCTTATGACATCATCTCAGCAGATAGTGAACCGAATGCCCCACCCTATCAAATATGGTATTACAATACGTTAGTTGATGAACAGCGAAGTGATGTCCAACGGAATGTGAAATTCATATTTTTCAATCCTAGTCTCGCAAATGACGACTATGTGCTTCTACACAGCACGGCAAAAGGCGAATTTAACAATCCTGATTGGAAGGATGAACTCTATAATACTGCTATTGACAATACAAGTACAGGACGTTCTTCTAAACCGACTTTTGGAAGCAACGCTGATCGGTATGATGATTATTAATTAATAATTATTCCAGCACTTTAGGGTCCATTTTCTTGGCTAATCGGAGGTATTTATTTTCGTTGTAAGTATCTTCTTTTCTATTGTACATGACGGCCATCAACAAGTAGCCTTTAGCATAATCGGGATCAATTTTTATTAATTTTTCTCCGACTTCTAAGCCTTTATCATATTTTTCCATTTTTTCGTAGCACAACCCAATATTGTAGTATGCTTGAACGTACTTAGGATCAATTTGAGTGACTTTTTCATAGGTTTCGATTGCTTGATTAAATTTACCCATTTGGGTAAAGACCATTCCTAGATTATAGGCGTAGTCGGGATCGCTTGGTTTACCTTCTGCTGCTTTACTGAAATTTTTAGCCGCATTTGCGAAATCCTCTTGATAGTAGTAAGTGTTTCCTACGATGTAATACATTTCAGCATCATTGATCCCATTTTTGATTGCTGCCTCATAGCCTTTTGTTGCAAATGGCATGTTTCCAGTATTATAAAAGAGATTCCCAATAGCTAAATGAGCCTTTCCGTATTTGGGATCGAGGTCCACGGCTTTCTTTAGCGCTGCTGCTGCTAGTTTTGTGTCTCCAGCTTTTTCCTGAGCGAGGCCTAAATTGTAATAATATCTTGGATTTTTAGGATCGTTTTTGACGGCTTGCTTAAAGTTGGTTACCGCTTCGCTATACTTCTCATCTTGAAATGCTTTTATCCCTGAATTGTATACTTTTACATTTTGAGAAACAATTGCCTTCTTTGCTTGTCCAAACCCTTGTTTCTGTGCTATTTTCAAGTATTCATTGACTTTATCCTTTTTGCCGGTTTTCTGATACGCCTTTGCCAGGTAGAAGTTGACTTCCCCATTGTTATTGTTAAGGGCAAGGGATTTTTTCAATTGAGTGATGGCTTTTTCTGGATTGTCATTTCTGAGATGGGATCTTCCAGAATAATCGTATAGCATGGCATCACTTTTCAACTCACTGGCTTTATCGAACGCAATTGCAGCATCCTGAAAATCCCCTTGGTTATAACTTAAGACGCCTCTATTGAGGTAAGAATCAAAGTGATCAGGTTTTTTCTCTGTTACTTTCTTATACGAGCTAATAGCTTCCTTAAGTTGTCCATTTTGGTGTTGACAAATACCTAACAAGTATAAGGTGTTCGCTGATTTTTCTTTTTCGACTGCTTTTGTCGCATTTTCAAGAGCTTCTGTGTACTTTTTTTGTTTGTAGAGGTTGATCGCGAGACTATAAGCTGAGTTGGCTTTACTTCCGCCTTTTTCGGTGGCGGTTTTCAGGTGTTTTGTTGCTTTCTCAGAATCGTCTTGACTTGCATATAGCATGCCTAGCTTATTATGTGCTTTCCCATAGTCTGGATTCACTTTTATTGCTTTTTCGAGGGCTGAAATCGCATTACTTGGTCGCTTATCAGTGATGTATAGCAAGGCAAGGTTATACCATGTTTTCTCTTGTGAAGGATTGATCTTTAAGGCTTTTTCATAATTATCTATCGCCTTCGAAACATTATTTTTTTCATCAAAACAAACAGCTAACAATTGGAATGCTGGCTCAAAATTGGGATCCAAAGAGGTTGCCTTACTCAAATGGGTGACAGCATTGTCATAGTTTTCCAAGTTGAAGGCTGCAAGTCCGTCATTAAAGGCTATTCTTGCTTCATTTGATTGTGCTGAAACAATTGTAAAACAACTGATTACTAGGGCACAAATGAGAGTATGGTGTTTATTTTTCTTGATCATGTTTTTTCTTTTGGAATAAAATACTAGAATTCGACTGAAACATCATCCACACATTTTGTCTTTTTGTGACGTGAGAATCTGCCTATAGGAACAGTTGTATAAAATCTAGTTAAACAAAATGTACCTGCCTTCTTTTAGTGTAAATACCAATTCATTTTCTTCTCCAGTTCTAAGATCTTTCAATGATATTAGTGATTTTCTTTTTTCTAGCATGTTTATTGTAATTTTATAAAAAAAAATAAATGAAGTATAATCTGCTAATCAATCTGTTTTTCATTGCATCACTTAGTCTGACTGCACAAGCAGAATATGGTAAAGCGTCTTTCTATGCCGACAAATTCCAAGGAAATAAAACTGCAAATGGAGATCGGTTTGACCAAAAGAAATTTACAGCAGCACATAGAACATTGCCTTTCAATACGTTTGTAAAAGTGACAAATTTAAACAATCAGAAATCAGTGACTGTGCGAATAAATGATAGAGGTCCTTTTGTAAAAGGAGTTGTAATTGATTTGTCAAAAGCGGCAGCTCGACAATTGGATATGATTCAAGCTGGAGTAGTAAATGTAAAAATGGAAATTGTTAACGCGCCTAGTAAAACTTCTCCACCTAAGCAAACGATCAGTTTAGGAAACAGCACGCCTTCTGCTGAACAACCGAAGAAACCAGTTCCGACTGTTTCGCTAGGAACCCCTAAACCAAGAATAGGAAAAAGCACCAACCTTTTCAGCGTAGAAGTAAAAGAACTCGCACTTGAAAAATACGGTATTCAAGTCGGTTCCTATTCACAATACCAGAATATCCTGAAGCAAATCAATAGATTACAAGTAAAAACTCAAAAGAACAGTATGATCTTTGTAGGAAAAAGCAGTGATGGGCATGCACTTTATAAGCTCATTGTCGGTCCATTTCCAAACAAAACAACAGCGGAAGGCTATTTAGTTACCTTGAAAGGAAAGAGTATCAACGGATTTGTTGTTGACTTGAGTAACTTGAAATAAGAAATTAATGAATACTTATTAAGACATGCTAAAAACATGCCTGTTTTGTCTTTATAGCAAAGCGGTAATCAATAATGAGAAATAAATTCATTAACCATTGATAATCTGTAGTTAACGTTCAATATTCATTATTAATTGTTCATTGTTCATTATTCATTGATTATTGTTCATTCTATTTCCTACTTTTGCATCTATGACACAGGAACAAATTAAAAAACTAAAACTTCGTTTAGATGCATTAGGGAGGTATCTTTGACGTGGATAACCGTAAAATCCAGGTAGAAGAATTACAACAGAAATCACTTAATCCTGAATTCTGGAATACGCCTAAAGATGCTGAAGCTGTACTCAAGCAAATCCGCACACACAAAGGCAATATCAATGTTTACAACAGCGCTTCGACTGCACTTGAAGACTTACAAGTCCTTAGTGAATTCCATGAAATGGGTGAAGTGAGCTCAGAGGAGTTAGAATCCCAACAGAAAACGGTATTAGAGCTTCTTGATGACATCGAATTAAAATCGACCCTCAATAAACCGGAAGATGAACTGAGTTGTATCCTTTCCATTAATAGTGGTGCTGGAGGTACAGAGGCAAATGATTGGTCTGAAATGCTGATGCGAATGTATCTGATGTGGGGAGAGTCTAAAGGGCATAAAGTCAGAGAACTCAATAGAGTGCCTGGAGATGTGGCAGGTGTCAAATCGGTCACACTCGAAATTGATGGGGAAAAAGCCTATGGGTTTCTTAAAGGTGAAAATGGTGTACATAGATTGGTACGCATAAGTCCTTTTAATGCACAAGGAAAGCGGCAAACCACCTTTTCAAGTGTTTACGTTTACCCTTTGGTCGATGATACGATTGAGATTGATGTCAATCCTGCTGATCTTGACTGGGATACGTTTCGAGCATCTGGAGCTGGAGGGCAACATGTAAATAAAACAGAATCAGCTGTTAGAGTGCGACATTTACCTTCAGGAATTGTAGTAGAATGCCAAGAAGAACGTTCACAGCACTTAAATAGGGAAAAAGCAATTAAGATGTTGAAATCAAGGCTGTACCAAGAAGAATTAAAAAGACAAAACGAAGAACGAGATTCAATAGAGGCAAGTAAGGAAAAAATTGAATGGGGATCGCAAATCAGAAATTACGTCCTGCATCCTTACAAATTAGTCAAAGATGTACGCTCTGGCTATGAAACAAGTAATACAAAAGCAGTTTTGGATGGTAAAATCGATGATTTTATTAAATCCGTCCTACTTATAAACAAGAAATAATGGATAACCGATTTTCAGCGCTTCATCGTGAAGCGATACATAAGGAATTAAAAAGTGAAGAGTACGATATTGTAGTGATTGGTGGTGGAATAACAGGTGCGGGTATTGCACTTGATGCAGCAAGCAGAGGACTAAAAGTCGCCCTAGTTGAAAAGAAAGATTTCGCTTGGGGTACAAGCAGCCGCTCTACCAAACTGATCCATGGTGGGTTACGGTATCTCAAGCAATTTGAAATCAACCTAGTACGAGAAGTCGGCAGAGAGCGGGCGATTGTGCATAGAAACGCACGGCATCTAGTCATTCCTGAAAAAATGCTACTACCCATTGTAGAGGGCGGTTCCCTAGGAAAAGCATTAAGCTCAATCGGTTTATGGGTTTATGATTTCCTAGCAGATGTAGAGCGCGAAGAACGACGTAAGATGCTGGATAAGAAAGCTGTTATAAAAGCAGAGCCACTCGTTCGAACAGATATTCTCAAAGGCGGTGGACTGTACTTTGAATACAGAACAGATGATGCCCGCTTAACTATTGAGGTTATGAAATCTGCAGTAAATCGAGGCGCTACTTGCTTGAACTATGCAGAAGTTAATGGGTTTACTTACAAGGGAAAAATAGCAACCGGTGTAAAAGTAACAGATCAGCTATTGGGTAATTCTTTCGTTGTGAAGGCGAAGAAAATAATCAATGCGACTGGCCCTTGGGTGGACAATGTCAGAAAACTTGATGCTGGAAAAGTGAAGGGTAAACGTCTACATCTTACAAAAGGAGTGCATGTGGTGGTGCCCAGGTCCCGATTGCCAATAAACCAAGCTGTCTATTTCGATGTAGAAGTGGATGATCGCATGCAGTTCGCAATTCCTAGGGATGAAATTACCTATATTGGTACAACGGATACTACTTTTAAGGGCAAAACTGATCGTCCAAAATCTAAAGGAGAAGATGTTGATTATATACTCGAATCTACGAATCATATGTTTCCTGGAATCAATTTGACTCGAAAAGATGTCATTTCGTCTTGGGTCGGCTTACGCCCACTGATTCATGAGGATGGGAAGGATCCTTCAGAATTATCAAGGAAGGATGAGATTTTTAACGCCGAGTCTGGCCTAATTTCTATTGCAGGTGGCAAACTAACTGGCTATCGTAAAATGGCTGAGCGTATTGTTGACTTGACGATTGAAAAACTAGGTGAGGAACACGGTGCGCCTTATACTGATCTTCCCTACTGTCAAACGGAGCAAATACAGCTTACTGGAGGCAACTTCAGTTCAGACAAGTCTGTAGATCGGTATATTGCCAAACAGATCGAAGCAGCCAAGCCTTTGGAGCTAACAGATGCAGAAGTTACTCGATTTGTACATCGGTATGGGAAAAACTTAGATGTAATTTTTGAAAAAGCGATTAGTCTTATGCCTCAACAGGGCGATCCCATTCACAGTATGCTGATTGCGGAGCTCTGGTATTGTGTCAATTTTGAGATGACGAACAACCTAAACGACTACTTGATCAGAAGAACAGGACGTTTGTATTTTGAGCGACAGCATCTAGAAGAACTATACCCTCTTATCGCCAATGAGATGGCTAAATTAATGCATTGGACGGAGAAACAGAAGGCACAAGAGCTAAAAGCATTTAAGAAAGAGTATTTGGAAGTCTTAGACTTCTAGATGACTAACATTTAGCCTAAGTGTATATATTGAAGGGATTTTGGTTTAACTAGGTAAGAAACATAACGATTAGAGCCTACCTTCTAGGGTCAACGTTCAAACTATCCATATACCTCCTTCCGACTCGCCTTCAAGGTATTCAATAGCAAGGAAGTAACGGTCATCGGTCCTACTCCACCAGGCACGGGCGTAATATGACTTGCCAAGGGTGCAACTGCATCGTAATCTACATCACCAACTAGTTTATAGCCTCTTTTGTGTTCAGGAGCATCCACGCGATTGATACCGACGTCTATTATAACCACGCCTTCCTTGACCATATCGCTTGAAATAAAATTGGGAATACCGATTGCTGCAATGAGAATGTCAGCGCGCTTTGTTTCTGCGGAAAGGTCATTTGTTCTACTGTGTGTAAGTGTAACGGTGCAGTTTCCGACCTTTGCTTTCCTAGAAAGAAGTATACTCATGGGCGTTCCGACAATATTGCTTCGTCCTACAACAACGCAGTGTTTTCCAGATGTTTCTATTCCGTAGCGATCTAGCATCTGTACGATTCCGAAGGGTGTTGCGGGTAGATAGGATGGAAGGCCGAGTGCCATTCTACCAAAATTCATTGGGTGAAATCCATCTACGTCTTTCTTAGGATCTATAGCAAGGGTTACTTTTTCTTCGTTGATGTGCTTGGGAAGTGGTAGCTGAACGATAAAGCCATCAATGTCAGGATCTTCGTTTAACCCTTGGATGATGTCTAATAAGGCAGCTTCTGTGGTCGTCTCATCTTTTCGAATGAGTGTGGACTGGAAGCCGCATTGGTCACAACTTCTTACTTTGTTTCTTACATAGGATGCACTTGCAGGGTCATCTCCAATCAAAACAGCGGCTAGGTGTGGAATTTTACCTTTGTTTTGTTTGATTTCAAGAACTTCCTTAGCAATTTCTTCTTTTATAGTATTTGCAAGTCCTTTGCCATCAATGATTTCCATCTGATTTATTGAGTTTAGATAAGTAACGATATTATAGTGACTAAGCTTCTTCTCTATTCTTGATTTCGTCTCTTATTTTAGCGGCTTTCTCATAATCTTCCTCTTTCAATACTTCATCCAACTTTTGATTTAGTTCATCAAGGGAGTAATGTTTGTAACCAGAAGCAGACTTTTTCTTTTTTTCTTTAGTTTGTTCTGGCTTGCGTTTGCTTTTGTTTTCTGGTTCTTCCAGAATAACACCCGCAGCATCAAGAATAAACTCATAGGTATAAATAGGACATTCGAAACGAACAGCTAGCGCTAAGGCATCAGAAGTCCGGGAATCAATTTCTACAACCTCACCATCTTTTAGACAAATTAGTCGTGCATAGAAAATACCATCTAGTAAATTGCTTATAATTACCTCTTGCAATACGATTTCGAAGGTACTAAAAACGTTCTTCATTAAATCATGTGTCATTGGTCTTGTTGGGTTCAACCGTTCCATTGCAACTGCAAGTGCCTGTGCTTCTGGGCCACCAATAACAATAGGCAATCTCCTTGCTCCTGTTTGTTCACCTAGCACTACAGCGTAATTTGGAGAGGAAGAAGTGCTGTGTGACAAAGCGACAATTTCAAGTTCTATTTTCTTCATGATCTATATAAAAGAGTGTTTCAATATTAGAAGAAATTAATATAAAAATAACTTCTCAAAAAAACGAATTACCTAATTAATTGTTTCAATAATGAAAGGGAAAGCTTTAAGATACTTTCCCTTTACTATTTTATTTAACTACTTTGATGTTTTTTAATTGCCGCAGTAAGCTTCGGCACAACATCAAACAAATCACCAACAATTCCGTAATCAGCTGCCTTGAAAAACGGCGCTTCTGGATCTTTGTTGATGACAACAATTGTTTTACTTTGATTGACACCTGCTAGGTGCTGAATTGCCCCAGAGATTCCAATAGCGATATATAAGTTTGGACGAATCGCAACGCCAGTTTGTCCAACATGTTCATGGTGTGGTCTCCATCCCATATCTGCTACTGGACGAGAACAAGCAGTTGTTGCTGCAAGCGTATCGGCCAACTCTTGAATGATTCCCCAGTTACCTGGATCTTTAACACCACGTCCTGCTGAAACAACTAATTCTGCTTCAGGTAATGGGACTGTGCCTTTTACTGTTTTCACTTCTTTTACACGGACTCGGTTTGCTGGAATCGTTACGTCAATTGACTCTGGTTGTACTGCGCTTCCTACAGCTTCTGGAGGGAAGGTGTTCCCCATCACACTAACAACTCTTTTTTCAGAGCTGACGTGGTAAGTAGCTACTGCTTTACCAGAAAATACATTTTTAGTCACAGAGAAGCCGTTATCCATTGAAGGAAGGGAGTTTGCACCTGAAACTGTTCCAGCATTAAGCCTAACTGCTAATCGTCCTACAAGTGATTTTCCGAAGGAATCGTGAGCGCAAACAACAAGCGTTGCTCCGATTTTATCTGCCACTTGAGCTACGACATTGGCGTGTGTCTGGCTATCAAAATTACTTAGATTTGCGTCATTCAGTTGAAAGACTTTGGAAGCACCAAATTCTCCAAGCTTACCAGCGTCATCTGCTGCTCCTAGAACGATGGCGTGTACGTCACATCCTAGAATACTCGCTGCTTTTTTACCGTAGGTTACTGCTTCGAAGGCGCTTTTTTTCAATTTGCCTTCTGCATTTGAAGCATATACTAAAACTGCCATAATTATATCACTTTTGCTTCGTTATGTAATAAAGATACCAACTCTTCCATATTCTCAGGATCTACATATTTACAATCCGTTTTTCCAGAAGGAAGTTCATATTTGGTAACAGAGACCAAATCGCTTGAATCTACTGCAGGAACAACATTTAATGGTTTTCTTTTCGCCATCATGATTCCTCTCATGTTTGGAATTCTTTGCTCTGCCATTCCTTTTGCTGCACTGATGAGAAAAGGAGTATCTACTTCCAATACTTCAGTTCCACCTTCTACTTCTCTGTTTATGGTAGCTGTGTTCCCATTAACTTCTAGGTGGGTTGCAAAAGAGATAAACGGTGCATCTAGCATTTCTGCCATTACAGATCCTACCTCAGCGCCATTATAGTCAATGGTCTCTTTTCCAAGGAAAACGATGTCATAGCTTTGTGCTTTCGCGTATTCTGCGATCTGCTTAGCAACGAAGTGGCTGCTAGTTGGGTTTGCATCGATTCTTACAGCGTCGTCTGCACCTATTGCAAGGCCTTTTCTGATTACAGTGTCATTATCTGCAGGTCCCACATTAATAATAGTTACGGTACCGCTTCCTAGCTTCTCTTTCAATTCAAGTGCACGAACTAAAGCATACCATTCATCATAAGGGTTCATAATAAATTGAACGCCTTGTGTATTAAAGTTCGTATCATTTTCTGTGAAAGAGATTTTCGTTGTAGTATCAGGTGTTTTACTGACACAAACCAATAATTTCATATGATCTCTTATTTATAATTTCTTTTTAAAAATTCTCGGCAAAGGTAGTGATTAATTATTAATTTTTAATGGTCAATGCGTAATTATTGACGTGTAGCTTTAATCACGTATATCTCGACATTGTTCGGTACAGAATCATATATTTCTTTACATTTTTATACAATCTAGTACTTTTAGTTTTTCTTAAATTATTCCTGAAATTCCACCTATTATTAACGGAATACTATCGTTTTTGTTCAAGACGATTTAATAATTAGAATTTGATTATATTTCCATAGAAATACGATTCAAATGATTTTTTAGATTTATTTAAAAGAAGTTTATGCAGATTTGTAAAGAAACGGGTTACACTATTTTATATACAATAAAGGACAACCAAATCAAGGAAGGTACCTTACCTAATGTATTATTCACTTTCAAGGAAAACCAGCTTCTAAAAGGCACAAAAAACGAAGTACTATTTACCTTACGTGGTCAAGAGATATGTAAAGGAACTGGGCATTCTGCCATTCGTAAAATCAGAGAAAACACGCTTTGTAAAGGGACAAGCTATGAGGTACTCTATACGATTAGAGATGTTGAGATATGCGAAGGAACCAGTCGTAATGTGCTATTTAAAGTGCGAGAAGGGGATTTGGACATCACTCAGGTTTTTATACTGTTGACAGCGATCGATTAAAACAGTTTTGTAAAATCCCATCAACGTCTAATGAATTCTAAGGCTTCATCTCTAATATGCCCTTCGCATTCTCCTTTACTTCTTCTAGCGTCCAAAACATTGGTTTATAGTAGTTTTTGAGCATCATTTCTACCTGATCATCATAATGAACGCTCTGCGGATTACCAGATTGACCTGGAATCAGCATACTGACACTATTTGAAAAATTACCTAGATCAATGATTTGACGGTAAGATGGTCCTACGATCTCTCCGCCCCCATCATAGGGCTTTTCAGGCTTCCAGGACATTTGACAAGGCGTATCTGGATCACCACCCACAGAAAATGTACCGATATTTAGAAAATCGAATACTTCCTGCTGTTGTGCAAAAGGGTGGGTAAACACCAATCGATGTAGTTTGCCCCAATGCCAGTTCTTTGAATCACCTAGTTGAGCTCTTAGGCTACGCGTTGCTAGCTCCGCAGCTTCTAACAGTACTGCCTTAGTGCCACCTGCTTGCTTATTCCACCAACTTGACTTATCATTTAATATTCTAAGCAAAGCGGTGATCTCATGACCAAAGTATTCAGAAAATGGTGTCGCGTTTTCTATTGGAGAGCTCCCGACAAACTTATCTGCTACTTTTTTATCGATTTGCTGTCGAATGACTAGATCAGTCAAGAACTTGCGAATAACATGATAAACACAACCGCCTACACTTTCTGAGCTCAATATACCATCCCAATTCAATAACAGCTCTATCGTTTTCTGAACAGCTGCTTTTGGATGTGTCAATCCATTATACATACTTGCTAGCTCCAAACCAGGAATGCAATACAAGTCACTCTGCATTTGTTTGAAATCCTCTACGCTTAGTTTCTTGTCTGTCACTAGCAGCTGCTCTAGCCTGGCTGCGCGGTAACCGTTCATCCATAGATTACTGATGTAATGTGGGAAATCATCTGGAACAATTTTGTGATTACAGGTAAGGACAAACCCTCGTTCTGGGTTGTAAGCATGAGGCATTTCCTCAAACGGGATATTCCCCAACCATTCATGATCTCCAGAAGCACCGTCTTTAGGCAACATGGTTCCTTGACACTCTTTCTTGCGCAGCGGGACTTCTCCTGTCATCCAATAGCCAATATTCCCTTTTATATCAGCGTATGCAAGATTGAGCGAAGGACTTGAAATATATTTATTTGATTCAACAAAGTCATTCCAATTTGTTGAACGATTTATTGATAAGATCCCCTCCACCAAACGTCCGGGTTTCAAGGCATTAGAACATAAGGTAACCCGTTTGTTTGGATAATTTAAGATGTCTGATATCACAGGACCATGGTGCGTTTCATAAACCTTTAACTTATAAGGCTTTTCCTTGGCTATTTGGATAACTTCTTCTCGAATTATTGTCTTTTTCTCGTTGCCTTTAAACTTATAATTGGAAAGCGTTACATCTGTAAACTCCTCAATGTAGGTGTCTTGAATATCTGCAAAGGCTAAGGTAGCGCCCCAAGCGATGTCCTCATTGTGTCCAACCATTATACCTGGATTTCCAGGCACTGAGATACCAGAAATCTTTAGATCAGGCGCATCGATATGATTTTCAAACCATATGCCAGGAAGGGTCAATGGTAAATGTGGGTCATTGCACAAAAAGGCTTTGCCCGATTTTGTTTTATTTGGAGCGACTGACCAGTTGTTACTGCCCCCTGTTGGCTTGAGATATGGGCCTTTAAAGGCAGCTAGACTTCCGTTTTCCTGATAGGTGAATGTCTCGATTCCCTCAGACAAGGCAGCTGGGTTTGCAGGATTGTAATGTACATCTAATTCAGCCGCTTTCTCGGGGCCAACAGCGTCTACAATAGTCTGTTTATCTAGTTCTACAATCCAACCAAAAGACATTTGAAATGCAAGGACGCGACCAACTGCCAAGGTGTCTTTCACTGTCCACGGTTCTGGTTTGTGTTTTAAGAGGAAGAGTTCTACTGGAAGCCCTGCATTTGATGATTTCAGGTATTGGTTAACACCTGCACTGTAAGCATCTAGCAGGGGCATTATTTTGCTTTTCTTATAAAGTTGAAAATCTTGTTCTACTACCTTGTGTAAACCCAGTGTTCGGATGGCTACATCGGTTTCTAGGAGGTCTTTGCCCATTACTGCGCTAGCTGTTCCAGTGGCTATTCTTCGGTAGAGCTCCATTTGCCAAAGTCTTTCCTGCGCGTGGATGAAGCCCTGCGCTTTGAGTCCATCTGTGGTTGACTTTGCATAAATATGAGGGACGCCCCACTTATCTCTATAGACTGTAACGGGATGATCTAGTCCTTCAAATTTTAAAGCGCCTTCTGTCTGAGGCAAATTCTTTATTGCGGTGCGCTTTACAAGGTATTTAAGTGCGGGTTTAAACAACTTTAACAGAAACGACATAAATCCTCAATAGTTTATACAATTAACAATTAGAATATTCTTTAGACAAAGTAATTAACCGCTAGACCTTGCTTTTTCTAAAATTACCAGAATCCAGAATTCTTTCGGAGCCTTTCGAATTTCTTTTCTTCGATTTTGATTTTGGCCCTTTGCCTTTACCAGCATCTGGATTTCTGCCTAACAACCGTTGTCCAATGTAAATAAACGTTCTATGATTAAGAGGAAACTCAAGGAATACGTGTAGCATGCTTAAAAAGAATAAAGCAAACAAACCAATTCGATAGTTATATAGATATAACCCAACAGATAAAGCCCATATCAATAAAGAAGCGGCAATCCATTTTTTAGGCACTTGATGCCACTTAATAATGGAGGTTTTTGAAAACCAATTTAAGTAATGATAGGTGTATGAAAAGGCAACAAATGCTTCGACTCTAACAATCAAATCGTTGTTAAAATTGAAGGGAAGTAATTTCTTAATATCTACAAATAAAGCAGCCAACATGACTGTTAAACCATCAAAATTTGAAATTCTAAAGGTTTCTTTTGCGTACTTGCTAATAGTATAAGAAGAACCATCCACATCAATAATGAAGAAGGAAAAAATGAAAAGTATAAACGCCAGAAAAGAGAGATACGAAGAAGTTTTTTTACTCTTAAGTGCTCCATACAAAATAAAGGCACCTGTGAATAGGCTTACATGTAGAATAGTTGGTAAAAACACTCCAAAAACACTGTATAAAGCAGGAATCGCCTTTATTTGAGTAGAAACAACAACCGCCACAGCAATCAATGCAATTTTTTGCCAAAGCTTATTAAATATTGTAAAGGCTAATGCAGCAATAAACGCTAGAAATATGAAGGCAACCTGATACTCGGACAACCAAGACATTGGTGTTGAAAAAACAGCACTATCATTTAAAAACGTATATACCCCTCTTGTGGCATCCCATCTGTTCAGTTCAACGAGCAATGCTCCAAGTGTTGTAAGGGCGCACAAGCCTATCAACCATAGGTAATCAGACTTCTTTTTTGTAAAGTAATGTTGTTTTCTGAGCCAGCCTATCTCTGTTAAATAGTGAATTGGTCCTAATACTGCGTAGGAGAATAAAAACAATTCAAAAGGAACGATCATGGCAATGATAAAGGAAATTAACATTAACCCTATGTTCAGATAATCTACTTGCTGCGTGTTCATATTCGCAAAAATAGGTAATAAATTGAATATGGAAAACCATTTACGATAAAACCCTTAGCATTTCTATGTGTTACGTTCTTCAATCAACTAACACATAAAAATGCTAAGGGTTTTGATTTACTAGTGAATTCGGAGCTAAATGCTCTTTGCCCACTTTTTCCATTCTTTTTTAGATTGCTCCATTATTTTCAAGAATGATTTTGCCCAATAGTTTCTTATGCCGAATCCTCCTGGAGATGCTTCCATTCTTTTATGAAATAGTACATTTCTAGTTTCAATATCGAAAAAAGTAAGATGAACCGTTGCTTTTTCATTTACTTTATCAAGGCTTTCAACAATAAAGACTAGACCAATGCCATCAGAAGCTTTAGAATCGTATTTTTTCACCATTCCTGTAACTTCTTCTTTACCAAACGAATACGCGTCATAAGTGACTAGTTCCTCAGTATTTATCGTCTTATTTAATTCTCTTACAGATTTAAGGTCTTTCGCAACCAATGATTTCTTATAATATTTAGCCAAATCATATTTATCAGCTTCTTCAATAAAAAGACGGTTCCAACTTGGAACAAATCTATTTTTCACATCTTCTACAATGGGAATTCCAGCACCATCAATAAGTTTTAGTTTAGTAAAATCAAGTCCAAACCAAGTAATTCTTGTAGTTGAAAATACATCACTTGTTGTTTTTTGAGCAAACAAGCTTGTTGAAGTTAGAATTAAAAACAGAATAGGTAATAATCTCATTTTATTTTATTTTTTTTAAAAACAGGATACAATAGTATGACAATCGTATTTGGGTTTACATGTATTGGGTTATCTTATTTCTTCTATTATCGAAAAATTTTATCGGTTTTCGACTCATTTCAGGGAACATTTGTTTTTGAATGACTTTCGAATCGTGAAATTCGAATTTTGGTGTTACCCGAAGTTTCGCCCTAAACGTGTCACGTAGTCTTTTAGCAAATTCTTTGCCAGTCTCTTTTGATGCAATCTTTATAAGAATTTCATCTGTTCCAATATCATTAGTGTACACTTCAACGATATAATTTAGGATATTATTGTCGTTGTTTAGAATATCGTAAATCGCAGGCGGATAAAGCGTTGTGCCTTTATACTTAATCATGTGTTGTTTCCTTCCAATTATCGGCCCCAAGCGTTGAGAAAGCCGTCCACAGGAGCATCGCTCCGAATGTCGATAACAGATATCCCCAGTCTGAAATCGGAGCAAAGGCATTGCCTCCATCCCTAACGTTGTAATTGTGACTTCTCCTGGCTCACCTTCAGGCACTTCCCTGCCCTGCTCGTCTAAAAACTCAACGATAATAAGTTCTGGCTGATGATGACCACCTTGCCCAGCTGAACATTCAGTAAACGCTGTTGCCATCTCTGTCGAAGCATATGTAGAAAACAACTCGATATCCCACTTATCAGTTATTGCCTTTCCGAGTGTATTCAATGAAAAATCAGGATTACGCAATGGCTCTCCAATGCAAATTGCCTTCTTGACGCTTGACTTTTTATAGTCAATACCGTTTGCTTCAGCATATGCGATGAGCCGTAAAATAAAAGAAGGAACTGCGATAATCGCATTTGGAGCGATCCGATTAATCGTATCCCATTGAAGTTCAGGTAAACCCGAACCAACACGCACAATTCCAGCTCCTAGCTTCCTTGCTCCTAGGAAATAAGCCAATCCTGCCATAAACCGTCTATCGATTGTCGTCATTAGCTGATAGATGTCTTCTTTACTACCTCCTGCTGTGAGAAAAGAGAAATACTCATTGGTTGCTAGGCGTTCCAAATCCTTATCCGTCATTGCAAAGGTTACTGGATCACCGAGTGTACCGGAAGTCGTAATATAGTCAATGATCTCAGTCCTACTTACACAGATAAATTCATCATTATACTGCTGGAGATCAGACTTTGAGACAGGAGGGATCTTGTTTAACTGTTCAAGGGTTTTTATTTCATTTATATCAATATTATTTTCCTTGAAATGCCCTTGGTAAAATTTGGAGTGTTTATTCAAATAACTCAACAGATCAATGAGCTGAGCTTCTTGGTAAGTCTTGATTTCCGCACTTGAGTTAAACTGAATTGGGGCCTTATCCATATTGTTTCTTTCAACCACAAATATAGTACTAACGAATTGATAATTGATAATGGATAATTGATATTTTTTAAGCGGAACTTAAATAATTGGAAATTGATTGCTGGAAATTGCCAACTTTAATGATTAAACACCACGATTCGTAAGTATTTTTTTTACTATTTTACACCAAAATACAACATCATGGAACACCAGCCGCTCTTGCCAATAGATCATGTTACGCTATCAAAAACACTCAATAGAGACATCAAATCTCCTGTGTATATTGATAATCTTGACAATTTAGGTCTTGATTCTAAAGCATTCATTGAGTCAATGAGTCCAATGTTTAAGGAATTGCCTGCTGATGCCTACGATGTCAAGCGTCAACAAATCGAATGGCTAGTCAGTAAATTGCCAGCCGAATCTGTTGCAATTCATCAATTGTATAAGCCTTATTACTTAGGAGAAATAAGTCTTTCTGCGCTTCAACCATTTGTCGAGCAGCTTTCTGATCTTGATCGTCAGCACTTTGATGGCCTTCAACCATGGCGATGGAGAAGTGTTTCTCAGTTTTTAGTTGATCTGGATTCGGAAAAGGTTACACGGCAACCAGTCCTAAGTTTTGCACAAGAAGTAGAAGAAGAAGATGTCCGTTCTTGGCCTAGAGTGTTCAGTGAAGCCCCAGCGCCTCATGTTGAAACTCCTTTGTTCCAATCTTTCCTCCTAGCCATTGCTCATAAAGTCCAGCGATTTACACCAAATAAGATTAAGAAAATCCAGTTTGTTGTGCACTTTATGAGTGTTAAGGCAACCATTCAAACAGCTGGAGATAATTCCCCAGAAGGAGCACATGAAGACGGTGCTGATTTTATTGTTTCTGCTCTTGTCATCAATAGAAGGAACTTGAAAGGCGGTGAGAGTCAGATCATTGAAAAGCTTGGCAACGAAACGAAAGAAATTATCTTCAAACGGATCCTTCAACCTGGAGAGTTTGTTTTTCAAGCGGATACTGGAGAAGAGAAAATCTACGGAAATGACTTGCTACATCATGTAACCCCATTCTTTGTAGCAGACGAGACTCAGTCCGAGGGATGGCGCGATATCATTGGATTTGATATTAATGTTAGTGATTAGGTACTTATCGATTAGGGAAAAAGGGTTCGTTTTAATTCCTATTCTTAATAAATCGTTTTTCAAAAACCTCTTTATCTACTATCAGCATTGCTAGAAAAATCCCGTTGTCAAGAAAGTCTAAATCTATGGTAAAATCAGTTATGTTTTTGCTAAATATACCTTTTCAGTAGTTTTCCGTCGATAGACCATATTTCAATTTGATTCAATTTTTGACTTGAAGAAATAGTCAAGTATTTATTTTTTGGGTTAGGAGATACTTGGATATTTTGATTAGAAGGATGAGCTTTTGTGGATACCATATGCTCTGCTGGTCTCTCTTTTTATTCTGGTATTATATAAGTTAATACGTGCTTAGCATACATAAAAAAAGACCGCCTTTTCAGGCGATCTTTTAACAATACTTTATTTTAGAATTACTCCATTACTGGAAGTAAACCAAAGTTTCAGGATCTGAATTGTTTGTCAATTTACACTCTCTACCACTAAATGGTACAACTGTTACGGAAATTGTCGTAGAACCATCGGTTCCTTGAGGGTCGTATGTTGCAGTTGCAATATCAATAGTTTCTGTAGTTCCACCTGCTAGAACACCACCGTTTCCAGTGTATCTCCAGGTGTGTGTAATACCGTTATCACCTAAGTAATTCCAGTTAGGGTTTGCTGCTGCATCCCAAGTAAATTGTAGTCTTGGATCAGAAGGCATTCTTACTGAAATTGGAATCGTAGGATCAGTATCAACGCCATTCAATTCAACAACACTCATTGTTAATGTAACAGGAGACATTCCTGAAATCGTGTTAGGAACCAATGAAGTTACAACTGTCAAATCTTGACAAAGATTTGCACAATCGCTTAAGTCAGCTGTAACCGGCTCAGTGATGCTTGTGTCAAAGAACATACAAGGATCAGATGGATCCGTTTCGTCGTTACACTCATCGCCATTTGTTACACCATCGCCATCACAATCTAGGTTGGCAAGAGGATCAGAAGGATCAGCATTAATAACTACGCAGATATCTGTATTGTTTGTTTCTGCAAGTTCACAGAAATCACACGCTGCTTCTTCGATAAGAACACCAGCAACGTCAGTACATCCTTCGCTATCCGTAACCGTTACAAGGTAAACTCCTACTGCTAAATCAACTGCTGTAGCTGTTGTTTGGCTACCAGCATTTGCATCCCAAAGATACGTGTAAGGCATAGAGCCGAATGATCCGGTAACTGTAGCAGCACCATCACTAGTTCCTTGGCAGCTTACTTCATCTGTATCTGTAAAGGCAAACAAGTTACATATTTGCTCAAATTCAGGTATCAAGCACCATTGAACGAGTATTCCGTCATCACCAAAACCATCATCAACTACTGTAAGTGTCCAGCTACCGTCAAATGGTTCACCATCAAAATCTGATAAATTACCATCTGGTGTAAATACACCTACTGTTGGAGTCCCACATACAATTGCAGTAGCCTCATCATCAAATTCAATTTCCATGTTATCATTACTTGCACAGTTGTCAAAAGTCAAATCAACCACTGTACCAGCAGGACTAGTTAAGGTGACGTCTAAGTCTCCTAGGTAAGTATGATTTATTTTAAGCACAACATTTAAGTCTGCCAATGTCATTCCAACACCAGCTACCATAATCATATCTACCGGATCGTTGTTGTCATCAATAACTGAACCAGGTGAACTCGTATAGCCATCACACTTGTTTGTTGGATTATCGAAACAAGATGCAGGTGCAGTAAACAAGTCTGGCGATGAAAGCATACATGCGTTATCACCAGTAATTGAAGCATCTACAGTTACAGGCATTCCATCTGCTGTCAAACCTGTAAGCGTTATTGTTTGAGGACTAGTCGTCACTGTTTCTGTTTGGCCATTAACTGTAAGTGTTCCGCCTGAAGCTCCAGTATAAGTTACAATTACTTCCTGGGTATATGTGCCATTCAATGTATCACATACAGTTTGAACGCCTAGACTTACTTCATCAATATTACAAGGAGCTGGCTCATAAGCACAAATTTCGAATGTACCTGTTTGATTGTTTGAATAATCCCATACTCTTAAGTAGTATGTTCCAGGAGTCAATCCAGAGAAAAGGAAAGGCCATCCAGTGCTAAACTCAGTACAATCTTCTTCCGTCAAGGTGCCACAAGCTCCTGAATATAAGGAAGCTGCTACACTTGTCCAAGAAACATTCTGTACATCAAAGTTAACAGTTCCTGAAGCAGGTACAGTTACTTCATACCACATATCACCGCCTTGATAGTCACCACAAGTTGGTGCTGGAAGTTCTCCAGAATCAGTTGCGCCAGTATTATCTCCAACTGTCCAAGTAGCACAAGAGTCTGCTTGAACTGGTAGCATTTCTGACATTGAACAATCATCGTTGGCGATTGGAGGTAAACAAGAAATTGGTGCCATAATTAAATCTAGTGAATCTAAAGCACAGCTTGTATTTGCTGAGAATTCAGCACTAACATCAACTGTTCCACCAGGTGTTAAACCTGTAAGAGTTACTGTTTGTGGACTTCCAGTTATCGGGAATGATTGACCGTTTACGTCTAATGTCCCAGTTCCAGGCTCATCAGAGTAAGTAACGATTACTTCTTGAGAGAAGGTATTCGCAACAGAATCACATGCTACAAACGCTCCAGCCGCTAGCTCAGTAATAGAACACGCAGTCGTAAATCCACAGATTTCAAATGTACCTGTTTCGTTGTTACTATAATCCCATGCTCTTAAGTAATAAGTACCAGGTGTTAACCCAGTAAATACAAAAGGCCATCCTGTACTAAATTCAGTACAATCTTCTTCTACTAATGTAGCACACGGGCCAGAATAAAGTGCTGCAGCAACACTCGTCCAAGAAACGTTCTGTACATCGAATGTAACATTTCCAGATGCAGGTACAACAACTTCATACCATAGATCACCACCACCATAGGCTCCACAGCTTGGGTCAGGCACACTAGAGTCTGTTGCACCACCATTATCTCCAACAGTCCAAGTTGCACATGAATCTGTTTGAACAGGTAGTACTTCGGCTATTGCACATGAGTCATTAGCTGGAGGAGGAGGGTTAGATCCAATACAAAGATCAAATGTTTGGCTACTTGTAGATCCCCAACTATGTACTCTTACATAATAAGTGTCACCTACAGTAAGTGGGCTAACATCACTTGTATTAGGATCACTACAACCGATTGAAGTTAACGCACCGCAAGAGCCTGAGAATACTTCATGGCCCATATCTGTGCTTGTTCCTATTACAGGAACAATATTTAAAACTTCAAAATAGTGAATAGTATCAGTTGCAACAAAAGAAAACCAAACATCATCATTTGCTGTTCCAGTACATCCAGGCATAGATTCAGTTCCAGACAAAGTAGTACCTGATACAACTGTAGCACAATTTAAGTCAGGGTTTACTGGAGCCACTTCAGCATCAGCGCATTCATCATTTGCTGGAGGAGCTGGAGGAGTTCCAATACATAGATCGAACGTTTGGCTGCTTGACGCAAAATAGCTATAGACTCTAACATAATAAGTATCTCCAACAACTAATGTGTCAATTTGGCTTGAATTAGGATCAGTACAATCTACAGATACCAATGCGCCACAAGTACCAGAAAAAACTTCATGTACCATATCTGTACTCGTTCCTGAAACTGCTGAAACATTAGTTATATCAAACGTATGAATCATATTTGTAGCAACGAAAGAAAACCATACATCATCATTTGCAGTACCAGTACATCCAGGTTGGGATTCTGTAGCTGACAAGGTAGTCCCGGAAGTTACTGTACCACAATTTAAGTCAGGGTTTACAGTTGCAACAACTGCTGCTGCACACTCATCATTTGCAGGTGGAGGTGGCGGTGTTCCAATACAAAGATCAAACGTTTGACTACTTGTTGATGTCCAACTATGCACTCTTACATAGTAAGTGTCACCAACAGTAAATCCTGTATAGTCACTTGAATTAGGATCACTACAAACAACAGATACTAATGCAGTACATGCACCTGAAAAGACTTCATGCCCCATATCAACACTGGTTCCAACAACAGCTGTTATATTTGACACCTCAAACGTGTGCGTTGTGCTTGTAGCTATAAATGAAAACCAAACATCATCATTTGCATTACCAGTGCAGGCTGCTTGTGATTCTGTCGCTAGTAAGGTTGTACCAGAAACTAAAGTTCCACAATTTAAATCAGGGTTTACTGTAGCAGGAATTGCATTAGCACACTCATCATTTGCTGGAGGAGTAGGAGGAGCTACTAAAGCCACATCTAAACAAAAAGCTGTTGAGTTTGGTGTACCCCAGTTTGTGATAACAATGTAGTAAGTCGTGCCCATCGTAAGAGCAGTTGTTGTCGTGAACGTTAAGTCATTAGAAGAAAAACCATTCGTTGCAGAAGCGACACAAGTAGGTGCGTTTGCAGGGCAATCATCTAAAAGAAAAACTCCAGTATAGTTATCAGTAATTGATGAAAGATCGACTTGAACTGCGTTCGTACCGTCTCCAACAATACTAAACCAGTATTCGTCATCATTGTAACTTGCATTACATGGGTTAGCAGGTGCACCACCAGCATTTGGAAAGTCTCCGACTTGCCCTGCTGAATCGCCACATTGCTGCGTACCTACTGTTACAGCAACAGCGGTAGCACAAGTAGCTTGGCTAAATCCTTGTTGACTACAACAGAGAAAGATAATTGTTAGAAATAAGTAAAGATTTTTTTGCATTGGTCAATAATTTTGATTAAAAATTGTGATGATTTTAAAAGTTAACATAAAGTTAACAAATATAATTAAGTCTATTGAATTTTTGAGTCTTTATTTCATGTCAATTCATTCATAATCAACCTTCATGATATATGGGTCATTGACCCTTAATGGATTTACATTTTAACAGTATCTAGTATTGTTTTTATTCAAATTTGAGGTGTATTTCATTTTTAATATAAATAGATTTTTTTTGTACAGATTCAGAAAGTATCAACCAATAAATTTGGTAAACGCATTGTCTCCGAGTCTTCTTAGATTTCTATTTGAAACGAATCAACGGATAGAATCTATCTATTTCAATTCTATGCCTTTTTTACCAGTCAAATCGTTTATAATCATCCATTGTGCAACATGCGTCATTGACTCGGAATAGCTGCGCATTTGATTAGTAAGGTTTATATTTTCATCATAATAATTCGTTGTTTCTCTATCTAAATATTTGTATAAACTTTTATTGTCATCTTGACGAACGACTAAGTAATGTTTATGGTCTAACACACCATATTTATTGTCAGCACTGAAGTAGGCAAATGGTCTGGTTTCCTCAAATAAATCAATGCCAAGCGTGTTATTCACGTAAGGAAAATTTAATAATCCCATGATTGTAGCATAAGAATCTATTTGCAATCCAAGCTTACCATATGACGTTGGTTTAGTAAACATCTTTGGGCAATAAACAATGAACGGTGTATGATGATAAGACAAGGGCATATCGTAAGTAGAATGTACATACTGACCATGATCTGCTTGTATAACAAACAAGGTATTTTCAAACCATTCCTCCTTTGAAGCATTGGAAAAAAACCGCCTCAAGGACCAATCTACATACTCGATAATCTGCAGATTCGATTTTAAGTCTCTTGGTGTATAGGGCAAATCATCTGGAATGATATAAGGTACATGATCACTTGTCGTCATAAAACTGGCAAAAAACGGCTTCCCCTTTTCGTGCAATGCGTTGAGCCGAGGCACCGCAAAGTCAAACATATAATGGTCTGGAACGCCGAGTGTGCTCATCACTTGCTCCTTCGGAAAATCTCCTTTTGAGATAATCGTTTCATAGCCATTTGTACTAAAAAAGCCTGCTACATTATCAAACTGTGGATCATGTGTCATAAAGTGAATCGTCTGATATCCATTGTCTTTTAAAGTGATTGGAAGTCCTGTGTATCGAGGAATCGTGACGACATCCATCAAGTGTTGCCGCATCAAGGCAGGATAACCATAAAGCGTTGAATACAAGCCATTAAACGTATGAATTCCGGCAGTGTAAACACTATCAAATGTTTGGCTGACTGTTGCGAGACTATCTAGAAAAGGGGTCAACTTTAGAGGATGACCGTAACGCCCCATTTTTTGAGCAGACATTGATTCTAACATAATCACCACTACATTCAGCTCATTTGGCAATGAATCACGTACTGGTTCTACATTCCTTGCGATAGGCGACTTGTATTTCGTATCTCGAATGTTCAGATAACGCCTTACATTGTCGATCGCGACCTGATCATCCATATATCGCAGTTGCTGGTTTTCTGGTTTTCGATCATCAATCCAGCTTCTTACGAAGGTAAACATAGGGTTGAGTCCCAGCTGATTTGGCAAGGCGTAATTTGAAAACGAGGCGGTGCCTACTCTTATGGGAGATTTCACTTCAATTCTACCGCGAATTCCTAGGAAGGTAACTCCCATGACTAGTAGGGAAACAGCTAGAATCTGTTTCCATTTGTGCTCACTATCTGTTGGTTCTAAAATTGCAATTCGCCAACGTCTTAATATACGAAAGTAGCAATAGAGAAAGAAGAGAGAAAGCAGAATCAAGAACACATAAGCAGCATTATCAAAGATCATGGAAAACACAAAATCAGGTGTGTTAAACCAGATCAAAGCGACGGTAGTCAAATGATCAGCGAAGTAATGGAAGTATGGAATGTTGATGACTGTTCCTACAAATGAAATTGAATACAAGACTCCAAGAAAAGAAGCAATTACTCGATAAAACCCACTTTTTTCTATTTTTAAAACAGCAAGAATCGTGAGCAGGACAAGTGGAATAGCAAGCAAATACCCTGATATGACAGTATCAAACCGCCAGCCCATAAAGAACGACTTTGCCATCAGCCCTACCCTTTCTCCTGTTGGAAGATCGAGGTAACGTTTCCATTGTGTACTAAACAAGGCGACTCTGCAAGTGGTGAACACAAGAATACCAAAGAGATATACTCTAAATAAAAATCGAATATGTTTTGGAAGCTTTCTAATTTTGGATTGGTATTAATCGATTGCAAATATAATAAAAAGACAGGAGACCGAAGACCAAAGGTGGGAGACAGGCGCAAAACTACTTACCTCTTCGGTCTTTGGTATCCCTTCATCACAAGCAAGACGATTTGCTTAAGAATTGATAGAACAATTCAAATCAAATTCCTACATTTGCAAATCTATAATCCAATACAATAGAGGATTAAATCACTATTTTAAAATTGAATAATTTCCATGTCAGATAATAAAGTCATCTTTGCTATGGAAGGCGTATCAAAAGTCTATGCGCCTAGCAAACAGGTATTGAAAAACATTTGGTTGTCCTTCTATTACGGTGCCAAAATTGGGGTTTTAGGATTAAACGGTTCTGGAAAATCAAGTTTGTTAAAAATCATCGCCGGATTAGACAACAACTATCAAGGTAAAGTCACTTTTGACAAAGAATATAAAATCGGCTATCTCGCACAAGAGCCTGAGTTGGATGATACCAAAACAGTGAAAGAAATTGTGAAAGAAGGCGTACAGCATATTGTAGATGTGGTAGAAGCATACGAAGCGATATCAGCAAAGCTAGGAGAGCCGCTCAGTGATGAAGAGATGATGAAGGCTGTAGAAGAGCAAGGAGAACTATTGGACAAAATGGACCATTTGAATGCCTGGGACCTTGATCATACCTTGGAAATGGCGATGGATGCCTTGCGTTGTCCACCAGATGATGCTAAAGTAGATGTCCTGTCTGGTGGTGAACGACGACGAGTGGCGCTTTGCCGCTTGCTGCTAAGTAAACCTGACATCCTGTTGTTAGATGAGCCGACCAACCACTTGGATGCAGAAAGTGTGCACTGGCTCGAGCAATTCCTAAAATCATTTCCTGGGACAGTGATTGCAGTGACACACGACCGTTATTTCTTAGATAATGTAGCGGGTTGGATTTTAGAACTCGATCGCGGTGAAGGTATTCCTTGGCAAGGGAATTACAGTTCTTGGCTTGATCAGAAATCGAATCGCCTTGCAAATGAAGAGAAACAAGAATCGAAGCGTCAGAAGATCTTGAAGCGGGAGTTGGAATGGTCACGAATGGCGCCAAAGGCCAAGCAGGCAAAAGGAAAAGCGCGTCTTAGTGCTTACGAGGCACTAAGCAGTGCAGAAGCTAAGGAGAAAGAAGCAAAATTAGAACT
Organism: uncultured Saprospiraceae bacterium; assembly: GCA_937959115.1. Taxonomy (GTDB): domain Bacteria; phylum Bacteroidota; class Bacteroidia; order Chitinophagales; family Saprospiraceae; genus JAHDHB01. The sequence goes on along the minus strand of CALGAW010000004.1, from coordinate 26,091 downwards.
CTATATTCCGCCTGGTCCTAGACTTGGTGATTCCGTTATTGATATAAACGGATTGACAAAATCCTTTGAAAATCGAGTGCTGATCGACAATTTAAGTTTTACCGTGCCACGAAATGCGGTTGTTGGGATTATTGGACCAAACGGTGTCGGTAAGACCACCCTCTTTCGAATGATTATGGGTGAAGAGACGCCAGACTCAGGTTCTGTAGATATTGGAAGTACAGTAGAACTTGCTTATGTGGATCAGACACACAAGGATTTGATACCAGAGAAAACAGTTTACGAAGTAGTCAGTGGTGGCAATGACTTGATTTCTGTAGGCCATAAAAGCATAAATGCTCGGGCGTATCTAAGCAGATTTAACTTTGCAGGAGGCGACCAACAAAAGAAGGTGGGCGTACTGTCTGGCGGTGAGCGGAATCGATTGCACCTAGCCATTACAATGAAGGAAGGTGGCAATGTGCTGCTGTTGGATGAGCCGACGAATGATATTGATGTCAATACGTTGCGTGCATTGGAGGAAGCTATAGAGCACTTTGCTGGGTGTATTTTGATGATTTCTCACGACCGTTGGTTTATTGATCGACTCGCTACGCATATTTTATCTTATGAGGATGACGGTAAATGGGTGTTCTTTGAAGGTAACTTTAGCGCTTATGAGAAGAATAAGAAAGAACGGTTAGGTGATATTACACCAAAGCGTCCTCGGTTTAAGAGTTTATTGTAATCAACATCCTACATTGTTCGTAGACGACCTCTTTTTAACGATCTAACGAGGAATAAACTCCATTGTTGGCTGACCATAATATCTTGTCTGCTCCAGAGACTTCACCATCTAGGTTATAGTCACCAGCAGCATAAATATTAAATCCACCGTTTTGAGGCAACCAGTTTACATTATCCGTCCCGTTGATATCATATCCGTTTAGGTCTTGTAATTGGTCCCCATCTCCAGCAAACATAGCCCAAACTCCTGCGCTTAGTTGTTTCTGGCCCTGACCACCATTCGAATAACTGTCTCCACTTCTGAAATCGTAGGAAATTGCCCCCTGTGCCACATTAATAGCAGTTGGAGACATGACACCAATATGATTTCGGTGTTCTACTACTACATAAAATGCAGTACCCAAGCTTTCTGGGAAGAAGTCTTCATCAGGAAAAACTAGGCAGCCATCTTCTTGTAAAATCGCGGCAGTAGCTAGGACCTCAGAAGACTTGGCGGGTGTTGTTCTAAGGCTTACCTTTACCCAGTCTACTGTTTGAGCGGGCATGTTGGTTACCGTTTCTGAACCTGCGTAATTCCAAGGTGGCATATTGTAAGGCTGAGCCACTGGTAGTAGACCACGCAGAGCTAGTAAGGAAGTCATCTGAATGGAGTTGGCATTGTAGGCGCCTTCCATCCATAGACAAATGTTTGGTGTAATGTAGGCAGATTGGCAAGATTCAAACAACACTTCTCCAAACGTACTCGGATCGTTCCAAGCAGCATTTTGGTCATCATTCCAAGAGATAAACTTGTCTCTAGCACCACCATTATCGTCATCGTTTACATGCACATCAAACCCAATCCGACCTCCTTCAACAACTGGAGGAATACCGATGAAAGAATAGTTTAGTCGAATCTCGATATCATAGCCTGTGTTGGTGTTAACCATTACAAAATCAAGACCTTGAGGGTTGTTTACACCTCCAGAAACATTGTAAGCAATTGGATCATTATATCTGAACATGAGTTGATAATCGTTTGCATCATACGTAGTTGATTTTTCATTTCCACCGTCTATATACAACTCAAAACTGTCATCATCCCAAATGTTTTGTGAATCATTGTTTAGCGAATTATCATTGACTTTTCCGAACACATATAAGTATGTATCATCCCATCCTATCCTAAACTCTGCACTTAGATCAGAAGGATTAGCGACAGTTCCTCCTAGGACCTTAGAGACGAAAAACATTGAATCTACGGTCCAATCATTGTCATACCCATCAATGGCAGGAGGATTGTTGAGCTGGCAAATACCATCCCCAGGAACAAGAAAGTCTATTGCACTGGAAGTACGAGTTGCCCCGTCATCATCCGTAGCTGTAGCAGTGATCGAATAGATTCCAGTGGTTGGAGGCGTAAAACTTGCAGCATACGGTGTATTCGTTGAACTGCCAATAGAAACGCCGTTTACAAAAAACTCTACTTGGTTGATTGTTCCATCATTATCATTGGCAATTGCTTTGATCTGAATCGTAGTTCCTGCCGTAACCGTTGTGTTGTTCAGAGGATCGGTAATGGAAACGATCGGTAGTTGATTTACAGGGCCGCTTAAGCAGTATTCTTGCCAGTTAGAGACAATGTCCTTTACTTTTGTCCCTGATGCAGTCAGATCTGAGGCGGACCATCCACCAGTTGAACTAGCGCCGGGGATCAACACTGACGCGCCTTCATTTTTATCATGCAAAGACCAGTTGGCATGAGAGATATCATTTGTTTCTAGGAAGGTCATCCACTCATCTGTAGAGGTATAATCGACTGCCCCATTTCCACTTGCTGAGACGGATCCCCACTCTGTTACAAAAAGAGCGATCCCATTATTCATAGCGGTTTGCGCTTTTTGCCTTAGACTTGCCTTATGCGTTGCCGCATAGAAGTGTAAGGTGTATGCGATGTTGGTTGCGCTAGTAATCGGATCATATGAGGCAGCATCAACGTCTTGAGACCAAGTAGGTGTTCCTACAATAATCAGGTTGTCAGGATCAATAGCTCGAATTGCTGATATAACTGCTTCCGCATAGGGTTTAATGGTGTTTGACCAAGAGATCTGCAGCGGTTCATTGTATATTTCGTAAATGACGTGTGGGTTATTTCCATAGGTTTGTGCCATTTCCTGAAAGAAGGCAATTGCAGCTGCTTGATGGTCTTCTGCATGATGTGAATGCCAATCAATAATTACATAAAGGCCTTCTGCAATCGCCGCATCTACTACCGCTTTTACTCTGTTTTTGTTTCCGATGGGGTCGGTGAGGTAACCACCATAATCTTCAACGCCCATTGCAGCGCGAACGATGGTAGAATTCCAATCATTTTTCAACCAATTAACCACGTTTGCATTGTAGTATTTATCTGCGCCCCACCCTGTGTTTGACCAGAAAAAACTGTTGCCTGCGAAACTGACGACGTTGTTGTTTTGGTCAACGATCTTAGAACCGCTTACACTAAGCTGTCCATGGATATCTACTGGGTTTGAGCCGCAGTAATTCTGTGCTACTGTATAGTTTGAAAAAAGGATAATCGAAAAAAGAGCCAAAAAGAGATTGCTACTTCTCTTTCTTAAGAAAAAGTTAGATGTCATTATTTAATGTTTAGGAGGAAACAAGAAAGACGTTCGCAATAATATGATGTGTGAAATTAGGTAAATAATCCTAGAAAGCAAAGTACTTTTTTGCGTAAAATTATCTTCATAACATTAGGCATTATTTGATTGCCTAATAAGTGGAATTTGAAGAGAAATCAAAGGATTTCGAAAGGAAAAACAAACCTTGACTTAATCTGAAAAGTAATAGTTGTAAATAGCTTAACTACTGGCAATCGATAATTTCAGCATTAAAATCAACACCAAAATCTATGATGAATGTTGAATCAATTGTGATTCTAGTTCCTGCTTGAAAAAGAACGACTGCTCCTGAATCTATTTTCCCTAAGGATGCTTTGATCGTGCTATCTGCCAAATACGTACCAGTCGGAATATCTTCTGACAAGTACAGGGAAGTCTGGCAATCCGATTGTTCGAATTCATGGCAACCAATGTCAGGATTAGCAGCAAGACGCGAATTTGAGTTAATATCGATTGTAAGATTTGGATAATTGGAGGGATCTGCTCGGTTGGCGGCAACGCTTGTAGCAGCAGGCTGGAATTCTTGTCCATTGTATTCAAGGATGGGATCAATAAACAAAGACGTATTGATACTATCAAAACCAATATTCTGAAATGGAATACTCATGGATTGATTTGAATAAAAAACGTTACTATTCAATAAGCTACTTGGCATTGTAAGACTTTGCGGTGGTGTTGAGCCCGCATTGCCCGTTAGGGCAAAAAACGGTTTGGGTACTGTTCCTGAATATTGACAAACAATGTTGTTTTCAAAATGGAATTGCCTTGGTAACTGGTTGACAAAAGAAGCGGGGCAACTTGGATTTGCTGGTAAATCGAAATAAATAAGCCCAATAGGTGGTAATCCTTCATCAGTAGTATTCACAATCGTATTGTAAGCAATCGTAGCGCTATCTGGGTTTTGGTAACAAGGCTGTACTTCTCCTGCTTGTAGCTGATACTTGATCGGACCATTCCCACAATAAATATAAATGGAGTGCCCCTTAATGTTCTCAAAATAATTATTGATAATCTGATGTCCAGGACCATTGAATCGAAGGCCGGCTGAGGTTGGTCTATTCTTATTCAATTCTCTTATAAATCGGTTGCCTTCGATGGTGCAATGACTACCCGACCGAAGTTTGAGACGTCCATTACAATTCAAGAATGTATTGCCGATGTACAGATTACCTGAGCTTTTATTGCTTATGATTTCATCATATCCAAAGACATCCGTATCGTCATTTGGGTTGACATTAAAGTCTTCAAAAAGGTTGTCTTTTACAAGCACACGGCTAAAGATATGAGAGGTTTCACTGCTTGGATCACCAGCAAGACCAATCGCGAGCATACTAGCAAACGTAGGAAGATACTGCCCTTTGAAGTGACATCCTAGCACCTGATGATGGGCGCGAGTGGCTTGGTTTGCCTGTGTTGTATCTACTTGTATCTGGACGACACTGCCCTTAGAATACTTGTATTCGAAATCACAGTTTTTTATCGTGTTGAACGCACCTTTTAAAATCTGAATATAGTAGTAAGACTTAGAAGCATCAATGCTGTCTACTTGATCATAAAAGGTACAGTTTTCGAGTAGACTGTTCTCGGATTGGGTGAGTCGTACAATGGAGCGTGCAACGTGGTGCTGTGTTCGAGTAAACCGTATGCCCTTGATATGATATTGGCCCTTCTCCAACCACAAGAACTGATATCCGACAAACTCGACGCCTCCTACGGTTTCGGCTTGGATGGTGTATTTGCATTGCTCGTTCATTCGATTCAGAAAAAAGATCATGTCATTCCCTGTGCTGTAATAGACACCATCTTGAATTGTGATTGTGACTTCCCCAGCGTGGTTGATCGTATTAGAAATCGTAGACTTAAGCTGAGCAATTGAAGAAACGAGGGCGAAAACAGGAGCATTACAGGGTTGAGCATAGCTAACGGTTTGCAAAACCATAGAAATCAAAAAGTAAAAAAGGATTAAGCAATTGCTTTGGCTTCGCATAAAAAAATAGTTGCTGAGTTAATCAAATTGAGGATAGTTCATGTATCCTCGGTCTTTCGTCCCTAAAATATAAGCTTTTGATCAGACATTCGCTATTTATTTGCGTTATTTTGATACCCCTTAAAACTAGATCCATCACTATCAAGATTTAATATAATACCACAAGAAATTATCATAAAAACATTGAATATCAATATTTTTCGATGTTTTTTTTCAAGAAAATAATAGTCAACTTTTTGTAAAGATTATTAAATGGTAACCCAATCCGTTAAAAAAGACTTATATTCACAAAAATAAAATTAATATGTGTAAATTATACTCCTACATTATTCTTATTGTCTTTATGATGATCAGCCTTTCATTGAAAGCACATTTAGCATTAGAAAAAGCACTAGCATTTCAACATTTGAAGGAAGTAAATAAACAATGGGTAAACTATTGTGACATAAGCCCTACCCTAGAAATCGCTTTTGAGTCCGATGTAGACCGAATTGCCTTCCATCTAAATCATGTGATTGCAAATTTGAAGACAAATACATCGGTCGATTTATCTGACAGGCAAAGCGAGAATCGAGCACAGCTACTCAATCTCCTACAAACCTATTCAAACTCAAAGCAGTTTCCAGTCAATAAATACCATCCCAATCGTCATCCGTATTTCATTGATGAGAGCGGTACACATTGTGCAGTTGGGTACTTGATCGCAGCATCTGGCTACTCGACTTTAGCCAATGAGATTAAGGAATCTTATAATTATCGATACTTGCTAGATATGCCAGAAGCCAATCTATTGCCATGGGCCACTGAATTTGGTTTTACAATAAAAGAATTGGCTTGGATACAACCAGGCTATTCTCCTACCAGTATACTGACTGAATTTCCTGATGGACCCAATGGCCCTGTTACTAAGCTGGAACATGACCTTACCAATGATCAGTTAATTATAAATGGAGCGTTTTCTGAAATCGGAGGAGTGCCTTGTAGTCAAATCGGTTATTATAAGAATAGTAGTTTCCATTGCCTAGGAAGTGGTTTATCAGGACCAGTGAATGATGTTTCTACAAATGGCGCTGATATTTTGGCAGCTGGTCTATTTATGTATAATGGAGTAAGTTATCCATTAGCACGGTTCGAAAGTGGGACTTGGGTTTATTACGATATCCCTGGACGGTCAGGAGCAGCAGGAGTGCAAGTTTTTGATGGAGAAAGCGGAGATAAGTCAGGTATTATCATCCAGCACAGTATGATACCTGGTCAAGAGGAAATATGGATTCAAGATGCGGCGAACAATTGGAGCAAGAAGCTAACAGCTACTGGTACTATCAACGACGCTGCAGTTACACCTGATGGTTGGTTGTTCGGTGGCGCGTTTAATACTGTAACGGTGCATAACCAAGGACAAAACGACATCACTATCGCTTGCAATAATCTTATACTAAAAGACTTAGGAACAAACAACTGGCAAGCACTAGGAACTGAAGTAAGCGATAACGTCAATGGAATTGACATTTTTGACGGAGTGGCCTACATAAGTGGTTCATGCTCAAACCTTCAAGATGTTTGTGTTTCCACCTATGAAAATGGTACTCTAACGGCCTACGTTGGTTTCCAATCAAGTGGATTTCTACCAAATTATACAAGCGATGTCCGAAGTTTTTTAAAGACAGATGACACCCATCTTTTTGTTGGTGACTTCTATCATAGTTTTGGTTTGTATCATGGTAATAATTTAGCTTATCATCATCCTATTTATGGATACATGCCAGGCGTCTCCTTTGATCACCCCATCAATCAGATTATACAATATGAGGGTGACATTTTTATTGGTGGCGAGTTCACTTACAACTATTCTATGTATGGTGATTCTATTACCTATCTTGCTATCTACGGTTCACCGATTTCTTCAGTTGACGCGCCGATAGCTGATACGGGTATCCAAATTTACCCTAATCCCGCTACTAATTTTGTTTCTGTAAAGGGAATGGCCTCTGCGTACGCTTATACTATACATGACACTTCTGGTAGGTTATTGCTGAGTGGTACCGGCCGTCCTGACAATCAAATTGATCTGTCTTCTTTATCAGACGGGGTTTTACTGTTGGCTGTTTGGAATGAATCTGGGCGCTATTCTAGTAAGGTGGTGAAGAGTTGGTAGGGTTTAATTCGTTTGTTTGAATCAAGCTCAGAAGCCTCCTTTCTTTATAAAGATTAAGCGGAATTCTCCAACAACAATCCTACTTCCGTCAGCAGAAGCCAAAACACAATTACCAACCCAAAATCAGCATCAGCGGCATCACTTATAATGTCCTGCCCAATTTGAATTTGTGCTGTGAAAAAGTTGATTTCGATTAGTCCTAATAAAATAAATAATAGTTTTTTCGTGATGTTTGTTGATTTATTTTATCTAATACTTTACCACTTTAAACACCTCAATCCTCCCATCAACCTGCAACTTTACTAAATAGATTCCCGCCCCACCTAATATCTTCATCGGAATGCCGGAAACACTGTTATACAGTTTTGTGGTGATGACTTTTCCAGTGATGTCAGTAAGCATGAGTTCTGCTTGCTGGTATTCTTTTTTTAAGTCGATAAAGAATTGGCCGTCGTTGGGGTTTGGGTATAAGGTAAAATTATGAGCATTAGCAACTTCCTCCACATCAACCGTTATGGGGTTAGGATAATGAATTTCATGCTGCGTAATATTCGTGATAATAGGTGCATTAAAATCAAAGTAGATCCCTGCTGAATTGGTGATTTCAGTACCATCGGGCAAGCCAGGAAGTTGATCCACCGTAAGGAACACAAAGCCATGGCTCAACGGCTCATTGATATTACTGTCTGGAAGCATAATGTTATTAAACGTCCACTCCAATACGCGTTGTCCGTACATTCTGAAACTGTAGGCGTGACTTGCTACACCAGACCGTACAGAGAATATGTCTAAATCAGTGTCTAGTGTGTCTCTTATCACGACGGTAAATGCCGTGTCTGTTCCAGTGTTTTGAAAGCGAATACGGTATTGCAATCGCTGGTTGGCTTCAATGTGATGATCTGAAGTCAGACCAGTAGGATAGCCTGTTTTGTCGTTGGGGTCATAGCTGCCAGTGACTTCACCGCAATAGATGTCAATCACTGGATCAGCATCGTCTTGAGCAAATAGATTGATCTTGGTCTGCCCTGTACTACCGCCACAGTTCTCGACGGTTGCCTTTGGTTGACTGTTGCCTGGGTGGTTGGGGTGTTGTTCGACTTCTAAGTGCCAGGATTCGCCATTGCCAGGGAAGGAAAAAGTGGCGACTTGTTGCGTATCTAACTTTACGGAATCAATTAAGTGTAAAACACCATCGATGTAGATTGTTACTGGACTGAAGCAAGCCATATTTCCAATACCGATATTGGTGATTTCGAAGTAGATGGTGCCGTTGTCGCAATAACCTTCTACGATTAGGCTGGACTCATCCCACTCGCCTGGACACGGTTGGACTGTTGGAGGGAAGGGGTTGGGAATACTGTCAAAGACACAATCTGCTTGTGGGAATAACTCTGCTTCCATGCATAATGCCTGACCTAGGGTGGCAGAGCAGTCTACAGTGGCTTTGATCCAGAAGTCTTTGCATTGGCCTGGGACAAGAGAGTCTAAGTCAAATTCGTATTGGTTGTTGCCTAGATTAGTGTTCGGTAGTTCGAATGAGGTTGGGATGATAAAGGAGTCAAGTGTGATTACTGCTGTAGCGTTGTTGAGGGTTCCTGTTGCCAGATTGGCATTGCATGCTTGTACTCGGATGACTTGGTCGGTGAAACAGGGACGCATGAAAGGCATGTGGATAGTGATGTCTGGTGTTGGACAGGGGTATTTTGCGTAGAGGCCGAATGAAGGTGCAATTGTTATACTGCCTGGGTGTATAACAGTGAATGTTTGTGATAATGGGCATGCCGTTTTCCATAGTTTTGTCGTATCTATGGTTATAGAATAATTCCCAATTGGAAGATCAGTAAACCAATTCCCATCTGAGTTGGTCTCTACTACATAGTTACCAGGATTGATTAAAAGAGGAATTTTCCCAAGCCCATATTCTAAGGTGTCACGATTACAGTTTTGATTATGATCAAAATAAATTGCACCAAAAGTACTGTTTAGTTTGAATATTCTTGTGTGACCTGAACTGTTTCCATTTCCATCATTACCAAAAGCTCCAATTGCAACTCTTGTTCCATCTGCTGAGATAGAAACACCTAGACCTGAATAATCACCAGCTGCTTCACCATCAATATCCTGCCCAATTTGAATCCATGTTCCATTTATGTCTTCGTAAATTCTCGTATGTCCTGAATTGGTTCCATTTCCATTATTAGAATGTGCTCCAATCGCAACTCTTGTTCCATCTGCTGAGATGGAAACTTTCTCAGAGACATCACCAGCCGCTTCACCATCAATATCCTGCCCAATTTGAGCCCATGTTCCATTTATTTCTTCATAAATTCTGGTATGACCTGAATTGGATCCATTTCCATCGTTAGCACCTGCACCAATTGCAACTCTTGTTCCATCTGCCGAGATGGAAACACTTTTTCCTGAATAATCACTTGCAGCTTCACCGTCAATATCCTGCCCAATTTGAATCCATGTTCCGTTTATGTCTTCGTAAATTCTCGTATGTCCTGAATTGGGTCCATTTCCACTATTAATATCTGCTCCAATTGCAACTCTTAGCCCATCTGCTGAGGTGGAAACACTTATTCCAGAACCACTAAAAGCCCCTTCACCATCAATATCCTGCCCAATTTGAACCCAAGTACCATTTACATCTTCATAAATTCTTGTATGACCTGAAAAGAGACCATTTCCGTCGTTAGAAGAAGCACCAATTGCAACTCTTGTGCCATCTGCTGAGATGGAAACACTTATTCCAGATAGATCATCCGCTGCTTCACCATCAATATCCTGTCCAATTTGAACCCAGGTACCATTTACCTCACCATAAATTCTGGTATGACCTGAATTGTTTCCATTTCCATCATTATAACGTGCTCCAATTGCAACTCTTGTGCCATCATCTGAGATGGAAACACTCCAACCAGAAGTATCATCTGCTGCTTCCCCATCAATATCCTGTCCAATTTGAATCCATGTACCATTTACTTCTTCATAAATTCTGGTATGACCGGAATCGGTTCCATTTCCATCATTCCTAGTCGCTCCAATTGCAACTCTTGTTCCATCTGCTGAGATGGAAACATTCCTTCCAGATTGATCATTCGCAGCTTCTCCATTAATATCCTGTCCAATTTGAATTTGGGCAAAACCTGTGTTTAGGGTAAAAAATAGTAATGTGAAATACAATAGATGTTTCATCCTCTTTTTTTGTGATTGTTAAACTGCAATAATGCAATAGGTTTAAGTCTTTACGTCTTCAGGAGAAGATCGAGGATACTAGTAGTGGTAATCAAAGATACGAAAAAATGAAATCAATAGGGTCAATTTAACTGCTAACTTTAGATACTTATTACAAACATGACTTATATTACCTTTCGGTAAATCCTCCTCTCTTAAAACACTATTCAGAACAGTACTACCAGCCTTCTCCATGTTTCTAATGTTTAGCAAATTCAAACTATTGGACAGGTTGTGAGCATCAAAGGTAACAACTGCTTACCGTTTACAACTGTCCGCGAACCAATAAAAAATCCTAAGACCTTGTTAATTGGCGGTTAAACAATTGTTAATGTATACGAAAAACGAATTGGGACAGTTAAAAAGAAGTAACCGATTTATTAATTTAAACACCACAATCCATGATGGTAACAGCTAAAAATTTAATGGCGTTGTTGGTACTCTCTCTGATCCTACAAGCCTGTGAAGTTCCCTTCCCTAAAGAGGAAAAGCAACAATCCAAAAAACAGAAAACCCGAAAAAAAAGTAAGAAGAAAGCTAAAAAATCCAACAATCAAACAGCAAAGAAAACGGAACCTCAAAAAGCAGAAGCCCCTACCCTGCCCAAACGGCTCAATGAAAGCCCAATCAAGCAGCAGGAATATGATGAGACAGCTGCTGACCTATCAGAATATCTGACCACCGAAAAATCAGAATTGAGTTATGCGCAACAAGCAATGCTCAACGAAATCAATAAACTGCGTCGGAAGGGATGCACATGCAACGGGCAGTACTTCCCGCCCACCAAACCACTAACGGTCAACCATAAACTGATTCGTACTGCAAGTTATCATGCTTCCCATATGTATCAAAAAAAGCGACTGTCACATACTGGCCACTATGGGCTTAGCGTTGATGTTCGCTTGAAAAACGAAGGGTACAGTTATCGAGAAGCCTCACAAAACATTACAGCAATCTCTGCTTCAGCAAAGGAAGCGCTTGCCTACATGATGCGCAATCCGAAAAACTGCGCAAACATGATGCGCCCCGACTTTAAAGACGTAGGGATTGGCAATTCAGGTAATTTCTGGTCACAAGTGTTTGCAAAACCGAAGCAAATTGCAGCTCCAATACCAACCTTCTATAAACCGCAGACGGTCTCTTATTCTAAAAACCTAACCTTTCAAAAGGAAATGCTGAAGGCTGTAAATGCCCTACGGGCCAAGGGATGTTATTGCGGCAACACCTACTACCCTCCTGTATCATCCTTGCGATGGAACAAGCAATTGGAACGATCGTCCTATTACCATTCCCATGATATGGCACGACAAGGCAAACTCTCTCACCGGGGCAGTAATGGCTCAAAACTTGCAGATCGTGTCACAAAAGCAGGCTACGACTATCGATCTACCGGTGAAAATGTCTCTTACAGAAAACACTCTATTCAGGCTGCGGTGGATAGCTGGAAAAGCAGTCCCGGCCATTGTGTAAACATCATGCGGTCAGAATTTACAGAAATAGGCGCTGCAGAATACAAAAACTATTGGACACAAAATTTTGGTAGTAAGTAGTGTCTGAATTGTTTTCTAGTGTTATCTCTTGCGGATATTCATGTTGGCTGGATATGCGAAAGATTCTTACGTGGCCAGAAGCTGTAACGATGAAACATTCCTGACTAGGCATCCCTGCGGACTTATATGTCTTTCAATTTATCCAAAATTGAGTCAATTACTTCTCTACATCAGAGAATATCCCATTGTTGACATCCCACAAAATTCGGTCTTTGCCACTTATGTCTCCATCCAAATCAAAATCAGGCATTAGATATTGGTTGAACGTTCCATTAAGTTGTGACCAGATGATTCTGTCTTGACCATTGATATCACTGCCATTGAGTTCGTTTTGATCACCATTTCCAGCAAATAGACAAAAGCCATTTCCAACCAGTTTTTGCCCGAATCCAATATTGCTATAGCTATCAGCAATTCGGAAATCAAAAGTAAGTTGATTATTGATAATGTCAACAGGTTGCGGAGACATAGCTGGCAAGTGATTGCGGTGTTCTGCTACAATATACACTTGACTAAGACTCGCAGGTAAGCCAACTGTAAAGGGCATCAATGAACCGTCCGTTAAAACAACAGCCGCCACCTTACCCAGTTCAGTATTGGCAGCAGGCGTTTCTCTAAACGAAATCAACACCCAATCTACTGCTTGTTGAGGATAGTCTGTCATTGTCCAGCCTTGCCCTTCACCACCGTTGTAATTCCAGGGAAGTGCCTGAAAAGGGTGATGATTAGGTAACAGATTTCTAGTATAAAGATCCTGAATCATCATTGAAGTATTCTGATCATAAGCACCTTCCAGCAAAACATCTAAATCACAACTCACTATCCGGCTAAAGCAGAAGCTGTTAAGTGTAATTTCTCCTAGGACTGATGGATCTGTCCATGCTTGGTCTACCGTTCCAAACCACGACACTTTTTTATCTCTTTGACCTCCGTCATCATCATCATTAATATGGACGTCAATACCAAGTTTATTGCCTTCCGTGGGTGTTACTCCAATCAATGACCAGGGAATTTGAATTTCAAGGAGATACCCACCAGCCGTTGCCGTCTCTACCTTAGTTACTCCAGCGGGGTTCACACCACTGTTATGACGGATATTCGGATCATTCCAGCGGAAAGTAAAATTGTGATCATTGGTATCATAGGAAGTTGCTTTCTCGTTGCCTCCATCCAGATATAGGGAAACGCCATCGTCATGCACCACACTTGAAGACTGATCATTGACTAGCACATCGTCTTTCACGTCTACGATCAAATTAAGAAATGTGTTATTCCATGCGAGTTTAAAGTGGCCACTAAGATCGTTTCTACTAGTGATGGAGCCGAAAAGTGGCATGCGCATGTACGAATTACTGATATTCGTCCAGCCTGTTTCCTGAGTTCCATCGATGATTGGTGTAAAGACAGCGCAATTCGGATTGCAGGAGTTGATCTGTATTGTAACTTCTGAGGAATCACTCCCACATGCTTCTGAAACGACATAACGATAGAGATATGAGCCTGGAACTAGCGCAGTAAGATTAACCGTGCTACCAGACAATGCTCCTGAGTTGCTGAGGTCAAACCAATTGCCTGTGAATTGTGGGTTGCCAGATACCTGAGTGAATAGATTGAGTGAGCCAGTAGCGCTAGAATCACAGACCGAGTAGGTGTTTCCTGTTCCAGCATTGACAATACAAGGCGGTGTCGAGCAATTTTGGGTAGAGCAATACTCATAAGCACCAATGTCGAATCCAGCACCAATAGGTCTTGAAAGGCTATCCTTGTCATGCGAGGGTGCTCCAGTCGCAATTCCTGCATCTATTAGGGAAGAAGTAGGAAGAAGGTGAAAGTCGTTGTTTTGCCAGTCAACAAAGTGCTGGTCATATGCTGCAGCAGTATTGAGTTGAATGTTGTTTGATTCTGTACCGTCTTGATTACTGACAATGTTGAAATAGATATTGTTGGTAATCGTGTTGTTTACACTAGGTCTACCATCCTTGTGTGCAGCAATTCTGATCCAAGGAGAATTGGGATGATTGATGTCCTGTTTGGTAAGGGTATTGTTTGATACCACACAATTTCGAGCACCAGACAAAGAAATGCCATGCCAATGATTAAGTGCGACGATATTGTTGGAGATTGTCCAATTTTCGAAAAACCCATCAAACATGCCAATTCCTTGTGGGTCGCCCCTTAGAGCCGCAGGCTGATTAGGATCATTGGAGCCAATAAGGACATTTCCTATGAGATTACAATCTTCGAAAATGCCATTACCTAAATTAAAGGATTGAAAGAGGTCATCATGATTTGCATCAACATCATAACAATTCATGACTAGATTATTGTAAAAATTGAGCCTGGAACCATTGCCGCGTAACCCATCTATAGAAAAATTTTCAACGGTATTGTTTTCAACAAAAGCATTTTCACCGAAGATTTGAATACCTGTAGCGATATTGCGAATATAGTTGTTGTATACATGAATGTTCTTGACTAAATAGGTATTGATTATCCCCCCTGCGGAATTGTTGACCCAATCAGAAGCCGTCCAATTATAAGCATCCCATTTGGTGTATAGTGTTGAGTTTTTGATCTCGATGTCTTGTACACCACCGTGATGACTGTGCGTATTCATAAAAAAAAGTCGTCCACCATAGTTTCCATCAAATTCTTTACTAATCGTAACATTGTCGAACGACCAATGGCTGGAACCGCGGACTTCTATTTTACTGAATTCCGCCTGATGCCCAGGAAGACCAATCACATAAATGTAACTAAAATTATAATAGCCACTAATAAAGAGGGATCCTTGAAAACCTGATAGACAGTAAATCGTATCACCTGGTTGTACTGGAGCCCCTGGGTTGCTTGGCACTAATGGCTGACCTATCGTATAGGGAAATGAAGCTGGTTTATTCGAAGCTATTTTACCGTTGTCAACAACCGCTTGAAGGGTGGACCAAGGAGCGGATATGCTACCATCATTACTGATGTTCCCGTTGATTGGATCAACATAAAAGGTAGCAGCTAATAAAGCGTTACTGATTACCAGTAAGCAGAATAACAATAAAGTTCTCATTAGTTAGATTTATTGAAAATGAATGTATTATTGGGTCAAATAGATTGATGTATATCGTGTTTGTTTAATACAACTTATCATTAATATAATCAATCTTGTTGGGAATCCAAAGAAAGTGAGTTTCGTTAATACAAAAAATATTGGAACCTGGTTAGGACAGGACTTAATAAATAGGTGTTTGGGAAAATGTAAATGAATACCCAGTCTTATCCTTAAATAAGTTGACACAAGAACAGTTGAACGATTGAACAGAAATTGGTTCCTTGCCTTCTACATTTGTCAATCTAGGAAAGTGTAAGCCTTTGTTGTAGGGTGGCTTATTGAGTTTAGGAACAACAGGTAAGTGATTTGTTCCAGGTAATCACCATAGCCTACACCGTCGTCTCAGAGTACGTTAGCTAGATTCCAGATTTTGGATATGGTAGTGTCTGTTATGATGTTAGTTGTTGTAAAATTTGTCTTTTTCCCATTTGGCGGGATTGTTTTGTATGTATTGTTTTATCCGTTCATATGATTTTTCATCGCGGATCACATGATCGTGATAATTGGGCTGCCAATTTCTATAGCCTTGTGTTTTATGGTGCAAATTGATTTGTTTGGAGGTTTGCATTTTTAGTTTTCCTATGATTTTTGGAATGAGCATTTTGCGGCGTTGTTTACGGTAAGCTTTGATGTCTTGTTGGGGGGATTCTGGTGGCAGGGGAAATTCATGAATTTCCGTTACAGGGGTGGGTGTGGGGGCGGATATCCCATTGTTATAGTCTTCGGTGCCTAGTGTTAACAATAAATGAATGTGGTTTGGCATCACTACCGATTCGTCTAGTCGCAATCGTTGGTGATAGGTTGGTAGTTTTTCTATTTCATTAGCTACGATTTGTCCGGATTCTGATAATTGCATCACCCCATTTTCGATGACGCCAAAACTATGTTGGCGATAAGCGGTACAAATGGTAACAAAATAATTACCCGCAGACGAATAATCCCAATAATCCCAGCGATAGGAATTTCGTCTAGCTTTGTTTTCTAATTCGTCATTCATTGTAAAATGATTTATATCGTTCCCTGTACTATATCCCCGTAACGCACCCCGTCCCCGCAATTATATTCAGTCCGTTCCTCATATCCGCACCCCGTAACGGAAATTCATGAATTTCCCCCGTCTCCCAAAATTACTATTTGTTCGTTGGTAATTCTGGTTCGTGTTCGTTGCTTTCTTCATTATTGTGGTTTTTTTTAATAAAACAATTTCCCTTATCTTTTTAAAATAAAATACTTTTAAACAACGTTTTACTAATTTATTTTTATTTAAAATAACTACCTAAACTTACATTTTTCTGTACTAGGAGTGTCCCTATTCCACACCTTTATTGGCTAACTTTACAGTATTAATTCACTAATTTCAAAGAAACAATGAAAAAGAACCCACTAATTGCAATACCTAAAACCAATTCTTCCCGCTCCTCATGGAAGTTTCCTTTTGTGCTTCTGTTTATATGTCATGTTTCCATTATCTCTGGATATGGCAACACCACATCCAGCTCATGTACTTTCGATGAGCGCAATCTGACATATTCAAAGGAATGTCCTTTCGCCCCTTCAAATTGCAGTCTAAGCTTAACTGTTACTTCATTGAATTCCTCCTGCCAAGCTTCAGGCTCCTTAATCGCTGTTCCAACAGGAGGTGACGGTCATTACAAATACTTATGGTCGACAGGAGCCACCAGTTCTTCAATTCATCAATTAGATGGAGGTTTTTATACACTTACTGTAACAGACGGCAATGGATGTTCTGCGATAAAAAAACCATTCGTTCAAAATAACTACATAATAAGAGAAAACACTTTTTCAGGTTGGTGGGATGACAGAGGATATGACGCAAAACCAACTACCGATGGAGGATTCATATTAGCAGGGGGCAACAACATTAATTCTTATGGCAAAATGAATCCCTGGGTAGCCAAATTAGATGCTAATTGGAATTTGGAATGGGAAAAAATTGATGTATTTTACCAACGAAAAAGTGTTTGGTATGCTGTAGATCAAACACAGGATGGCGGTTATATTGTAGCAGGATACTCGGATAGTCCATATCATGGTAGTCAATTTAGAATTCAAAAATTAAACGTTAATGGAGGGTATGAGTGGGGTGGATACTTTGGAGGATCTGATAATGAACTATTACTCGATGTTAAACAGACAATAGATGGAGGTTACATTGCGATCGGCAATTATTTCACTGTATACAAACTGGATGCCACCGGAGCAATTGTTTGGTATAAAAAGCTTGGAATCTATGCTGGTGATTATGCCAATTCTGTACATCAAACCCCTAATGGAGCATACATCATTGTTGGTAATTCTAATGGTAATATGCGTGTTGTTAGGTTAACTGCTAATGGAAATATTGCGTGGCAAACGTACCCTGGAGGATCTGGTATTGATGTTGGAAGATCGATTAAACGTTCTCTAGATGGCGGCTTTATTATTGCTGGATTTACCTCCTCCAATGATGGAGATATCACTGAAAACAAAGGGGGATATGACTATTGGGTTGTCAAACTACATTCTAACGGAACTATTCATTGGCAAAAAACACTAGGAGGAAGTAGCTGGGAGAAAGCACATTCTATCGTTGTAAACCCAGATAGTACCTATGTCGTTGCAGGGTCTACCTGGTCAAATGATGGAGACGTTACCGGAAATCGTGGTGATGACGATTATTGGATCGTTAAGCTGGATAAAAATGGAAATATAATCAAGCAAACCTCTCTGGGAGGATCTGAAGGTGAATATCCGGGCGTCATCGCGCGAACACAAAATGGAAGTTATGTAGTTTTCGGCACTTCGGGTTCAAATGATGGAGATGTTACTGGTACTCAATATTACTCTAATGACTGGTTAGTTGAAATGACCTTCAACGAACAACTTGATATCGCTGTGGACCATATTCAGCAGCCAAATTGCAATGTATCGAATGGCAATATTCAGATCACTCCAATCTGTGGTACTGGTCCTTATTCCTATCAATGGTCAAATGGTTCCACTAAAAAAGATATTACTGGTCTTGTCCCTGGAACATACTCGGTTACGGTTACAGATGCAAATGGAGACACTACAGTTTCTTCAATTCCGATAACCCCTTCAAATCAAATCGCAGTTTCCTTCAATACAATTCAGTCGTTGTCTTGCCTCGCTGGATCAGATGGGAGTATTGGTGTTTCAACGATCGGAGGCACACCACCGCTTAACTACGCATGGTCAAACGGGGCAACCACAAAAGACATTTCCAACCTTAACCTAGGAACCTACAGCCTAACTGTTTCTGATGCCAATGGCTGTTTAGGAATGTTAAGTACAACCATCTCTACAAATACAACCCCTACAACCCTGGAATGGCAAAACACTTTTGGTGGTACAAACCTTGATGAGGCAAATTCAATCTGCACAACAACAGATGGCGGATATATCATAGCAGGGACTACCCATTCATTGGACGGGGATATATCTACACCAATAGGAGATGCTGATTGTTGGGTGGTCAAACTTAATGCTTTTGGAAAACTGGAATGGGAAAAGAATTTTGGAGATGTTCTTCATGATGAAGCGAAGAGTATTCACCAAGCAACAGATGGAGGATACATACTAGGAGGAATCAAATCAGAAAGTCTATTGGATTCAGATCCCTGGATAGTAAAATTGGATACTAATGCTGGTATCATTTGGGAACACAATGGTGGTGCATCCTATTTGGATGGATTAAGTGAAGTCGTACCAACAACAGATGGTGGCTATTTCGCAACAGGGTGGAGCAATCATTTTGATCCGCTAGAATTGGAATCAGAAGACAATTTTTACATTTATAAACTTAATAGTTCCGGAACAATGCTTTGGTCCAGATCTATTGGAGGCACGGACGATGAACGCGCAACCGCCGTTGCTGAATTAAACAATGGTGCATTAATCGTTACCGGATGGACAACATCTAATGATGGAAGCGTCACAGGAAATCATGGTCTTACAGATGTATGGCTGGTAAGAATGACGGGTACAGGAGGCATCCTCTGGAAAAAGTGTTTTGGCGGATCCGATTTTGACTATGCTTATGATATTTTAGCTACTCCTGATGCGGATTATATCCTTGTAGGAGAAACCAAATCCTCAGATGGCGATATTTCTATAAACCTCGGAGGGAGTGATATTTGGGTGGTGAAACTAAATAGCATTGGTGAGATCGAATGGGAAAAGACCTATGGCGGTTCAGGTGATGAGACAGCCAAATCCGTTGAGTTCGCACCTGCCGGTAACGGTTATATTGTCAGTGGAAACACCAATTCGACAAATGGTGATGTAACTGGTAACAAAGGAGGTAATGATTTTTGGACAATAAAAATTGATTTTGAAGGAAACCTTATTTGGGAAAAAACACTTGGAGGCAGTGCTGGGGAAGGTGCCAATGCTGCTTGTATGGACAATGACGGAAGCTTTACTCTGGCAGGTCTTTCTTCTTCCATAGATGGTGATGTAACGGGTCATAAAGGTGATGGAGACTTTTGGATTGCTAAGATGAACTACCCCTCCTCCATGAGCGCGCATGTGGATTCTACCTTTTTGAATTGTGATACTTACCTAGGGGGAATTTTCATAACGCCGAACGGTGGTCTTCCTCCTTACCAATTTGAATGGTCAAATGGTGCTACAACTGAGGACATTACAGGAGTTCTTCCAGGTTCTTATTGCCTTAATCTCATGGACTCCAATGGTTGCACAACGTTGGAATCCTTTATCATACCCTCCTTAGATTCTATGCAAGTTACTGTCGACTCCATTATAACAGTTTCCTGCACCGCCACAGAGGGAGGACAAATTCATATAAACACAGCAGGTGGTCTCTCGCCCTATACTTATGAATGGTCTAACGGAGCCACCACGGAAGATATCAGCAACCTTTCAATTGGTGAATATATATTAACCATGACTGACGCAATTGGCTGTTTGACAACTTTAAGTACTACCCTATCTACATCTGCCTTCCCAACCACTTTGGAATGGCAAAGTACGCTTGGAGGGTTTGAATCTGATCGGGCACTGGCTATTCAACAGACAAACGATAATGGATTCATCTTATCAGGTATTACCAATTCGACAGATGGGGATGTCTCGGTTAATTGCTTTAATCCAGGATTCTGGATGGTAAAACTGGATGTTAACGGAAGTTTAGTTTGGGAAAAGTGTATAGGTAATGCAAATAGCCCTATTCATCCTGAGGAACATTCAGCCTTCCAAACAACAGATGGGAATTATGTAATCGGTGGCACCAAGCATGTTATCAACCAAGACTATGATCCATGGATAGCCAAGCTGGACTTAAATGGGAACATCATTTGGGAACACTTTGGAGGGGCTGATTACCATGACAGTTTTGGAGAAGCCATGCAAACATCTGATGGCGGTTATTTTGTTGTAGGGGCAAGGAACTATTGGGATGTTCACAACAATCTTCCATTACACGACCACTTCTACATTTATGAACTGAATAGTTCCGGCAACATGGTATGGGAAAGAGCGGTTGGTGGTTCATCTTCTGAAAAGGCAACTGCTGTTGATGAATTAAACAATGGTGCACTTATCGTTACTGGCTGGACACAATCTACGGATGGAAGTGTTACTGGGAATAATGGACTTACCGATGTCTGGCTGGTACGAATGACAGGAGCCGGTGGTATCGTCTGGAAAAAATGTTTTGGTGGATCAGATCATGACTATGCCTGGGATATCCTGTCTACTCCTGATGCCGGTTACATCCTGGTTGGAGCAACCAGCTCCTTCGATGGAGATGTTTCATTTAATCATGGTGGAAGTGACTTTTGGGCAGTAAAACTCAACAGTATTGGTCAAATAGAATGGGAAAAAACTTATGGCGGATCTGGTGATGATGTGGCTCAGTCCATTCAATTTGCTCCTAATGGAGGATACATCATTGCCGGATATACCAATTCTACGGATGGAGATGTTACGGAGAATAAAGGATTATCAGATTATTGGGTAATTCAAGTAGATCTGGCTGGGAATCTGTTGTGGCAAAAAACCTTTGGTGGAACTGGAGACGATATCGCCTATGCTGCTTGCACTGCTAATGATGGAGGAATTGCTATGGCAGGTCAATCAAGGTCAAATGATGGAGACGTTTCAGGTAATCACAGCAACCAAGAGGATTACTGGTTAGTGAAATCGACCTATCCTTTAGGCTTGTTTGCCTCTATTGACTCGGTACAGCAATCTTGCAGTACAGCAGATGGTAGCATTTTCACAACTCCTTTAGGAGGAGAACCCCCATACAGTTATCAGTGGTCTGATGGATCTTCACAGGCTGATGCGGTAGGACTTTCAGCTGGAAATTATGATTTTACTTTAACAGATGCTAACGGTTGTGCATTTACCCCAGGACCGATCACTGTTATTGATTCTACCGCTTGTCAGTTACAGGATTTAACAGTTACTGCTACTTTGGTGCCTTCCAACATTAGTGGTAGCTCATCTGTCTCCTTTGTCATCCGTGTTTCAGAGACTAGAGGGATCATGACGGATGGGTCTCCTATTGTAGTACGATTGCCATCTGACACCAGATTATCAATCAATTGGGATCCGACTTTAACACAGATTGGATTCAGCACTGTCAACAATGGGGTATGGAACTACTTAGGCAATAACGGGCTATTCCATTCTTTCGAATTTAATGGAATACTGAATGCCCATGATCAATTGCCTTTTGGTTTTATTGGAAATTATGATCCTCAAAGCACTAGTGGTCAAACGACAATTTCAGTGACGGTGGTTCCGTTTAGTGGAGGAGAGACGAACGTGACAAACAACTCAGATACTGAGCTGCTTGTGTACTTTAACTAGTGCTTTGTAAAGTTTGAAATGATGGGTGAAGCTTAATGCGTTTTAAATCAAGACGGTAGCGTAAGGCACAGGTATAGTTATAGCTACGTCGAGCACTTACGATGTTCGTGTTAGTTCGGTCTTTCAATTGGATTATCCCAACTGGCTCAATTCTAAAGGTTTTGGAGAATCAAATCCAATTCCAGACAATACAAGCGAAGAAGGCCACAAACGCAACAGAAGAGTTGTATTCACTTTTTTATCTAAGTGAAGTTAGAATTTGGGCGCGTAATTCGGCTGTATGCTTGTGTGCGGCTCTTCAAAGTCAGCAAAAACATAGTCGCAGCTAGTCTTCCCTAACGTCAGCCAAGCTGGATACGGAAGTATGCGAATACTTAAAATAACGAACAACACCACGGACCCCAGCGACTGAGTAGAACTCCATAACACAGAAATGCCCAGTGTCGATGCAACTTAAATCCTTATTTAGCGTCTAATTATTAGACAGGATATTCCACCTTAACTCACCCGCAAACAACTGACATTCAACAACCTGTATTCAAGCAATTTACAGTCAAACCAAAGACATATTCAGTTTTTATTGTGGGATAAAACGTATCAATTCAACTATATTAGAATTGCTTCATAACTATTAATCTGTAGTTATTAGAGTATGGTAATTTTGAGTCTGTTTAAATACAGATATGAAATTGAACCTATTACATTTTTCGGGTTAATTGGAAATATGGAAGGAACAGGAGGTTAAAAATTGAGGAAATGAGACGAGAAATACAACTATTGTTTATAGGCTTAGCATTACTGTTTAGTCAAGGTGTCTTGGGACAATGTATGCCTGGCGATTTAGACAGTGATCTGGATGGCATTTGTGATTTGTTGGACAAGGATGATGACAATGACGGGATTTTGGACGAAATGGAAACCGTTTGCACGGCATTATTGACGGATTTGTCATTTTACGGTACCGCTTTGGATACCATAAAAGAAGATACTATTTTCTTACATAATACTGGGGTATTGCGTACCTCCTATTCCAATGAACTACTTTCGTTGCCCATTCACCTAGAATTTCAATCAAATAGAAACTCCAATAAGATGATTGGGTTGTTGCCATCTGGTGCCAACGAAACAACAGACACCTGGAATGATGAAGCCTACAAACTTTATATGAATCAAAATGGCACCTTTTATGGTAAACTAACCAACGGATGGACTTTTACAATGCCTGGTTTTGATGGTAAATTCTTTGAACTTGATATAGATGATTCGGGAAAACTTACTGTCTCAGCGGACGGGGATATCATCTTTAGCGGCACTGCACCAGTTACTGACTATCGGTTTGCAATTACTGGTAGTAATGGTGGTATTATTGATGCCGTGCAGCTTACCTATAAACAGTCGCCATGTCATACGCAAGACATAGATACGGATGGTGATAACATCCCCAATCGCCTTGATTTGGATAGTGACGGGGATTTGTGTGTGGATGCCTTTGAAGGAAGTGCCAATTTCGGGTTGAATGACATGGATGGTGCCGGTCGATTGTTGGGCGGTGTAGATGCATTTGGAGTTCCTATGGCCGCAAGTACTCAAGGGCAAGGCACAGGCGAGAGTCTGATTGCCCATTCTCCTCTGATCGATTTTAGAGCGTGTATGTGTATCAGCTCAAACAACCCTACAGATACAGACAATGACGGGGTATGCGATGCCATTGATATTTGTGCTAATGTACCGAACAACTTGATCGGGACTTCTTGCAATGATGGTGATAATACAACTATAAACGACGTTTGGACTTCAGGCTGCGAATGTATTGGTACACCTACTTGTACAGCTGGCGCATTGGACAGCGACAACGACGGTGTGTGCGATATTGAAGATCTTGACGATGATAATGATGGTATTATTGATAAAAAGGAAACGACTTATAGTGGTATCCTATTGCCGGACCTGAACATGATTGGGGATGCAATCGACAGCATTCAGACCAATAGAATGATACTTTCTGCTGTAGGCGGATGGCGTACTTCTTACTCCACCGAGATTTTTTCTTTGCCAATTCATTTAGAATTTCGTTCAGGTATTGGCAGCAGTAACAAAATGATTGGTTTTCTACCACTTGGTTATGTAGAGCGTCCCACCGGACATGACGATGCGGCTTACAAACTATACATTCATATCATTGGACGTTTATACGGTAAATTACCCAATCAATGGACATTAAATGTGGCAGGAGGAGAACATCAGTTCATTGAAATGGATATAGATATCAATGGCAATTTGAGTGTCAAAAAGGAAGGAATAGAAGTCTATACGGGTACCGCTCCTGTAAGTGATTATCGTTTGGCTGTAACCAGCCTTAATGGTGGGAGTTTTGAAGATTTGGTCATCACCCATGGACAAATTCCCTGCACCGTTCAAGACATCGATTCAGATGGTGATGGCACCCCCAATCGCCTCGACCTGGATAGTGACAACGACAATTGTGTAGATGCCTTTGAAGGAGATGCTGATTTCGGATTAAATGACATGGACAATGACGGCAGATTAACAGGAGGAATAGATGCTGACCCACAAAGTCCCGCTTATGGAGTTCCGTCTGTGTTAGATGAATTCGGACAAGGCGTCGGTATCAGCAGAATTGCTCAATCCCCCGACAGTGATAGCAGAGAATGCTTGTGTATTGCCTCCAACAATCCCACAGATAGTGACAATGACGGTATCTGCGACGATGCCGATACCTGCCCCATTCTGGCTGACAATTTGATTGGAACACCCTGTAATGACGGAGACAATGCTACTGTAAACGACTTATGGACGTCTAGTTGTGAATGTTTAGGCTCAATACCATGCTCACCCGGTGAGTTGGATTCAGACGCTGATGGAATTTGTGATATTCAGGATAAAGACGATGACAATGACGGTATTCCAGATGAGGTAGAAAGTATTTGTAGCATCCCTTTATCTAATGTATCGTTTTACGGAAATTCATTGGACTATATTGATGCCGATTCTATTATCTTATTAAATACCACAGCCTGGAGAAGCTCTTATTCTAATGACACCTTTTCATTGCCAATTCATCTTGAATTTCGGGCAGATATTGACCAGTTTAAAATGATTGGTTTTCTACCGCTTGGATTTGTAGAAAATGTAAATGCCTACAGCGATGGGGCATACAAATTATATATAAACGCGACCGGATTATTTTTAGGAAAACTGCCTACTGCATGGGTATTCAATTCATCGATAGAAACTGGACAACTCATTGAAATGGATATAGATATCAATGGAAAATTAACTGTCCGGCAAAGTGGTGCAGAGATTTATTCAGGTAATGCACCTATTGCCGACTACAAGCTGGCAGTCAGTGGTCGGTATGGTAGTAGTTTCAATGGAGTTGCTATTACACATGGAAATGTGCCTTGTATTACAACAGATATTGACTATGACGGTGATGGCATGCCTAATCGACTCGATTTGGATAGTGATAACGACCTTTGTGTAGATGCTTTTGAAGGAACTGCTGATTTAGGTTTGAATGACATGGATGGTGATGGGCGCTTACTTGGTGGAATCGATTCAAATCCGACAAGCCCTGCCTATGGTATTCCTCTCGTAGCGGGTTCAGGACAAGAATCCGGACAAAGCAATTCTGCAGATTTTCCTTCTGTTGAGTCTCGGGAGTGTATATGTATCGCTTCGAATAATCCGACAGATACAGATGGTGACGGCGTTTGTGATGCAATTGATTTTTGCGATGGAATTGATGACACCCTCATTGGAACTCCCTGTAATGATGGTGACGATTG
>CALGAW010000003.1 GCA_937959115.1 uncultured Saprospiraceae bacterium | reverse complement strand
TTAGACCTATCACTTCTTGGAGAAGTAACAGGTCTTTGGGGGGACAGGTCTTTTGGGGGATGGGTTTTTGGGTTGACCTGTTACGTTTTAAAAAAGTGATAGGTCTTTCGAGGGAGGAGCGCAGGTAACCTTTTACGTTTTGGTAATGGTTAGACCTGTCACTTCTTGGAGAAGTAACAGGTCTTTGGGGGGACAGGTCTTTCGAGGGAGGGGAGTAATTACTTATTTCAGGCACTAAACTACCTAGGTAGAATTGAAAAAATACCGTTGTTATAAGACCAAAGTATTTTGTCATTGGCATTAATATCACCATCTAAATTGAAATCACTTTCACTATAAATATTAAAATTCCCATTATCCTGTTGCCAAGGAATGATATCAGAACCAGTGATTTCATGCCCTAACGTATTGAGTTGATCCGCGTTTCCTCCATAAAGCATCCAGAGAAACCCATTATTTTTCTGTCCGAAACTTGTACTCGAGCTGTAACTATTGGCCACTGTAAAGTCATACGTAATCTCATTGTTAGAAACAGGCAAAAGCGTTGGCGACATAACAGGCAAGTGATTGCGGTGTTCTAGTACTACGTAATACGCTCCAAGCACATTGCCAGAAAGCAGTTGAATGTCTACAGATACAGTGCCGTCGGATAACAATAAACCAGCGGCTCGTCCAACAGTCGTCTGTGCATCCTCTGCTGAACGTAAAGAAACCAGGACCCAGTCTACCGCATCCGCTGGATAATCGGTACTCTGCCAGCCGACACCCTCCGTGCCCAAATAATTCCAAGGAGCAATCCCATATGGCTGTCCTGTACTTGGAAACAGTTCTAATTGCCACAATTGGGTTGTCATTAAACTAGTTCCTTGATCGTAAGTGCCTTCCAAAACGGCGGTCAGATTAACAGTAAGCTGGGGAATTGTGGTTAGGACGATTGTCTGATTGGACGATTGCATACCACAAGCATTACTCGCCTGTAAGGAAACTGTATAAGAGCCAATATTAGCATATGTATGCACCGGATTTTCTAGGATGCTTGTATTGCCATCTCCAAAATCCCAAAGCCAGGCAGTAGCATTTTGTGAGGTGCTAGAAAAGGTAGCCGTATTGCCTAGCGTAGTTGCTGAAAAAGTGCTTACAGGTGTTGGGAGCGCATTTGCAGTCACTGGGATCTGTGTGCTGATGCAACTTGTCTGATGAAGCTCCCAATCATAAAAATAGTAATAATGGTTAGGACCGTTTGTAGAGGCAGTAATCTCGACAAGATTTGAAAGGGCATAAGGATAATTCACATTGGCATTATTGCGAAACAAATTCATATTGTCTCCTCCAATCTGATAATCTCCTGGCGTCAAATCAAGGTTGAGTGCTATTCTGCTTATGCCATCTGGGATGTTTACTGGAAAACTATTGATTAATGCACCATTTCCATCGCGAAGTTCAATCGTTCGGGTGCCTGCTTGATTGGAATTAACCCAAGCAGAGACAAGCGTCAGGTCTTCAAATACCCTGAAAATAAGATATTTTGCTGAAGTATTATGAAATTCTCCTCCACTAAAATTGCTATTTGGAGGGCCAACGTATTGCGTATCTATCTGGACCCCTTCTGCATAATAAGTTGTTGTGTTATTTAGAATAGGTGTTGTATAAGATGTAGCAGTAGTTAGGTAATTACCAGTATTGTCATACCAGTTCAATTGACCTGGAGGAAAGGTAGCGGTTAATGTGGCTGTTCCTGGTGGACAAAAGTCAGCGCCCAGAGCTGTTGGAAGGTTAATGGTAATGTAGTTTGCCTTGGTATTTGTGTCAGCGCCTGACGAATTTGTTACGGTGAGCGAAACGGTATAGGTGCCTGGGTTCGTATAGGTGTGAGAAGGAAAACGAAGCGTACTAGTCGTGCCATCACCAAAGTCCCAGAGCCAGCTTGAAGCAGAACCAGAAGATAAGTCAGTAAAGCTAATTGTGCCAACACAGCTCACTGTTTGGCTAGCAGAAAAGCTAGAAACTGGTGGATCAGGACACGGCTTACAGAAACCTCCACAGTCAACACCCAATTCACTTCCATTTTTAATACCATCGGCGCAAGTAGTCGGTATGGGGAGCGTTGTCGATAAGACAGACATACCAAATTTTGTATCACAGGCTATGATTGTTCCGGAAGGAAAATAAGGATAGACGCCCCAGTTATTGGTTGTTCCATTATAAGTGGTATTGTTTGGATTTGTATCATAATAAGCCGCTGTAACAGGATTACTTTTATCAGAAATATCGAATATCTGAACACCATCTTCATAGTAGGAGACAATGCAGTAATCCCCAGCAATAAACGGATTATGCGGAGTTGCATTCGTTTCTTGTGGCGCAAGCAATGGGAACTTAAACGTTCTGACCAAACCAATCCCATTGTTTGGGACATCCGAAAGATTGATAATACCAAGTGGCCGCCCAGAAGGGACTTCTTCTGCGTAGATTCCATATTGACCATCATCCGTCAGCCAGCTACTATGGTTGTAACCACCTGTGAACCTTGAGTCTATAAACTGTGGTGCGGAAGGCGTTGTAAAGTCATACATGTAAAAACCATTAAATCCATGAGACGTGTAAGCAATATTATCCCTTACGTAAATATCATGAACATACCCACCAGAAAGACTATTAGCAAAGACAAGTGTTGGATTGGCGGGGTCGCTTTTCAAATCATAAACCATGACACCATTGCCAGAAAAATTGGACCCTGCAACGTATAACATACCATTCGGAACATCGATGAAGATATTATGTGCCTGCGTAAACTGTGTAATTGTATTGATCAAAACCGGAGGACTAGCAGGTAAGCCACTTAAATCAAAGATCAACATTCCCTCATTGCCTTGATCAGCAACAGCGTAGGCGAATTTCTTGTAGGTTTTAAAATCTCTCCACAGAGAAGTGCTGCCACCTGTATGTTCGTAGATTTGGCTTGGGGAAGCCGGCGTGGTTACATCAATAAAATGGACCTTTGCAGGGGAACCTAGAATCGCATATTCGTTTCCTTGATCATCTACATAGCCCCAAATGTCATTGTAAAATAAGCCACTGACTTCGATCGTATTTTCATCCCATGATCCTAGTAGGCTCATATTCAGGCTTTGTTGGGCTGTGGATTGCGTATTGATGGCAAGTAACAGAAAGAGGAAGGATATAATTATCCTTTGGTTGGAGATGATTTTCATTTATTTCGGTTGAATCTTAGTTTGTATATGGTTACACTAATATAAGAAATATTCAACTCGGATGATGGTGATGATTGAATTTAACCCAAATTTTGCATTGGAAATTGGTTTAGAAGTTCAAAATGCAATAAATTCTATTACGTTCAATCGTCTTTTTTTTAAACCATTAAGTTCGTGTCAGTTGAACGCTATAATAAATGATAATTTTTTTAAGGATATTAATGTCAACCTGAAACTGTTGCTGATGTGTCGCAAAGTCATTTAATAGTTGCTTAGGACGTACTAGGGTTTAAGGCAGTTTTGTAGCGATCCAAGCACCGTTCTCTAGCAAATTTATGCTCCACCATCGGTTCTGGGTAATTCGTTGTGCCGAACTCGGGGACCCACTTCTTAATATATTCAAACTGTTTATCGAATTTTGTTTGTTGGGAGGTCGGATTGAATATTCTAAAATAAGGTGCGGCATCCGTACCACAGCCTGCTGCCCACTGCCATCCTCCATTGTTACTTGCTAGATCAAAGTCAAGGAGTTTCTCTGCAAACCAGGCTTCTCCTTTTCGCCAATCTAGTAGTAGGTGCTTGGTTAAAAAGCTAGCAACGACCATCCGTACTCGGTTGTGCATGTAGCCGGTGGCTGCTAGTTCGCGCATACCTGCATCCACGATTGGGTAGCCCGTTTTCCCTGCTTTCCAAAGCTCAAAGTCAGCTTCACTCTCTCGCCATTGAACGGCATCGTATTTTTTTCGAAAAGGATGGCCTACGACATGCGGGAAATGGGCTAATATCATTGAATAGAAATCGCGCCAGATCAGTTCATTCAAGTAGGTTTCACTCACGCCTTGTGATTTTCTTGCTTTTTCTCGGATACTGATGGTCCCAAACCGATAATGGACGCCTAGTTTTGAAGTCCCGTCTACGGCAGGGAAATTTCTTAGTTCTCCATACGTTTTGATTCGGCCTACAGGTACTGAATCTGGAGGAAATTCAATTGTAGTTTCTTGAAAACCGATGTCCTCAAGTGTGGGCAATGAAATTGGTTGTGTTTGATAAAACTGCTTTGCGTACTTCAGTGTGGGGTATGGCTTGAGGTAATACGATTGTTGCCCTTCTGCGGTTGGCTCTAATCTGGTTTCTAGTTTTCTTTTCCATTTTTTACTGTAGGGTGTAAAAACGGTGTATGGTAGGCCATCATCCTTTAAAACTTCTTCTTTTTCAAAGATGACATGATCTTTAAATGTATGAAATTTTATGTTGGACTTTGCTAGTAGCTCTTTTACTATTTTGTCTCGTTCTAGGGCGTATGGTTCCGCATCTCTGTTTGTGTAGACTGCTTCTATCTGGTGTTCTTTGATCAAGTCTTCCCATACCTGTTCAGGTTTTCCGATTTTTACTAGGATGGAGGACTGATGTGCTTGAAGTTCCTTGTGTAGGGTAGAGATGGCATTGTGAATGAAGGATACTCTAGCATCGGTTTTATCGTTGAGATCATCTAAAATGTTTGTGTCGAAAATGAATAGAGGTAAGACGTTTTTTGCTGATTTTAAAGCATGGTAGAGTCCTGCATTATCGTTTAACCTTAAATCTCTTCTGAACCAAAATAGAACCATGTTTTTTAATTGTTAGTGCTTAATTATTAATGTATAATTGAAAACATCTATTTCCTTTGAGTGTTCAATTTTATCTCTATAAACAGAAGAAAGTTTGAAAACGACTTGTCTAGATGCTCAATTAAATAGTTTTTTTCTTCCGTAGAGACTACAGATTGGACATTCTGTGGGATTGTGGCCTCTGGCGGGGCAAAACTCGCGACCGAAGAAAATGATTTGTAGATGTAGTTTGTTCCAAGTATCCTTTGGGAAAAGGCGTTTTAGGTCTTTTTCAGTTTGTACGACATTTTTTCCTGATGTCAATCCCCATCGATAGGCTAGGCGGTGAATGTGGGTGTCTACTGGGAATGCTGGGAAGCCGAATGCTTGAGACATGACGACGGATGCTGTTTTATGGCCGACACCAGGGAACTCTTCTAGTTGCTCGAATGAAGCTGGCACAATGCCGTCGTATTTTTCTAGTAGCATTTCTGATAATCGATGAATTGCTTTGGATTTTGAAGGGGATAGCCCGCACGGCTTAATGATTTCTCTGATGGTCTCAACGTCTTGAAGTACCATTTTTTGCGGCGTATCTGCTAGTTTGAATAGGGCGGGCGTTGTTTTATTTACTCGAACATCAGTACATTGCGCTGACAACAAAACCGCGATCAATAGTGTGTAGGGATCCTTATGATCTAAAGGTATTGGAGTGGTAGGGTAGTGCTCATTTAATATTTTAGCAATTGCTTCCACCTTTTCCTTTTTGGAAACATTTAGCGGTTGGTGTTTTTCATTCATGGGGCAAAAATAATGAATTAATTGTTTATTGAAATTGATCTACTTGTGATTTGATAAAAATTATTCACTTGTAAAAAAAGTACTACAAATTATTCAAATCTATATAAAATCTACTAGCTTGCACTATTAACCTGAATTCGATTATTCTTGCGACTATAAAATAGTGATTTACAAGTAGTAATTACATGGAATGTACAATAACGGAGCTAATTTATTAAACTGCCTTATTGATCACGGTTCTATAAATTATAGTTCGCAATAGTGCTCAACTCAGGTTCATAATAAGAACGATCTATTCAAATGGATATAATATCTAAGGACATATTATCACTAAGTGGAAACGATAAGGTAAAAATATATGGGTTGAAGATTGGTCATTTGGCGATCAAGAAGCGTTCTTTAAATTCAAAAACTCCTGGTGTTTTGAGCACCTTGCTATCCTTTAGAGATAAAGCGTTTGGAGAATGGCTACCTGTCTGGGCATGGATAATTGTGCATCCAGAAGGAACATTCTTGATTGATACGGGACTTTCTTCTGATGTTCACCAAAAAGGGTATTTTAAAAAGCTTGATTTCGTGTCTAGGTATTATTTTGAACAACAAATGAAGTTTGATATTACTAGGGAACAAGAGATCGATCAGCAGCTTGAAAAGATTGGAATTGATGCTAAATCGATTGATAAAATTATCTTAACCCATTTGCATATAGACCATGTCGGAGGACTTAAACATTTTCCTACCGTTCCAATTCTAATAAATGAACAAGAATGGGTAACAAAGGATGGTGCTTTTCCTGCATTGTTTCCGCCAAGTCTAAACATTCAATCTTTAAGGTTAAATGAGCAATATGAATCGTTTAATAAATGTCGATACCTTACAAAAAGTAAAGATTTAATGCTGATTCACACGCCTGGGCATACAAGGGGACACACTTCCATTGCACTTTTTTCCAATGAAAATAGGATATACTTTTTTGGAGGAGATGTTGCTTATACTTCGAAAAGACTTTTAAATAAAGCATTTTCTTCTACGATTCAAAGTCATAAAGAAAACAAGGAAAGTTGTCAAAAGATTATTGAGCTTGCGAAAAAAAGAAAAGTGATATTTCTTCCTACGCATGACATGGATAATGATCAAAAGTTGATACAATCTGAAGGTATTCATGTTTGATATTCTACTTTAGAGCACCGTCCAACTTTTTTAAAGATTACTGCTATAAATCCGCCAGCAAGCACTTGGATTAGTGGGCATGGGTTCGCAAATGAAGGATTTAGGATGGAAATAGAAGCACCAGCAGTTCTCTAAAACATGGTTGAATAGTTAAATTTCTTGATTTGGATCGATGAATCTGGCTTGGAGTTTACACAAATTTGCTGAATGAAAAATACAAATAACACCATCGATCAGACGTTAGATCAATATAGAAACGATCTTGGAAAGCATTTCGATACGTACAAAAATCATGTTTATCGAGTCTTTTCATTCTGTCAGTTGCTCGACAGGAATCCTGAGAATATTGAAAAATATGCCATTGCTGCTGTCTTCCATGATCTAGGTATTTGGACAGATCACACCTTTGACTACTTAGAGCCTTCAATCAATCGTGCAAAAGAGCATTTATCGGCGATCGGCAAAGGAGAATGGGCTGAAGAAATCGCTCTTATCATTGATATGCATCACAAGATAAGTCGGTATAACGGTCCATTTGAAAGCACTGTTGAAACATTTAGAAGAGCAGATTGGATTGATGTCACTAAGGGCCGTCGGTCTTTTAAATTGACGAGAGCGGAGATTAAGAAAACAACGAAAGACCATCCGATTAAAGGATTTCATCGGTTTTTAGTTGGTCAAACACTTAAGCAGTTATTTAAGTCTCCTTTTAATCCGTTACCGATGTTTAAAAAGTAGATGAGATTCAAAGAATACGGACAAAACAACCCCAAATCAAGCCACACTAGCATTCCCATTAATCTCATCAATAATCTGAATCAACCGCACCACCTGGGCATCTTGCTTGAACACGCCTGTCAAGCCCTCGTCGTGCAACTCGGTAAACGGTGATTCAAACAGCAATTCTTTGTCGATGGTGCCGTTTTTGCTGAGATAATCGATGATGGTGCGTACAAAGGTGATTTGGTTGGCGCGTAGGGTGCCCGTTTGTAGGAAATCGGTAAATGCCTCCTGCAAAGCCATAGAGTCCAAACCCGTCACACTGCGGATGAAGGCTCCCAATGGCTGATTGCCAAACTCCGCCTCAAACGCCGCACGGCTACCCGCCACCCCATCCGTAAACAGCACATCCTCTAACTTCGACAACTCCTCTCGGGTAATCGGGACATTCGTGCACAGCTTGTGAATGGCCAATAAATGACGGTTTTCGCGGATGTAGGCTTCTACCCGCTCCTTGTAAGGCTTAAAGCCGTAGGAATTGCTGGGATCGGAAACAAATGACCTGGTGGTAATGCCATCGGTACCCAGCTCATCCTCAAACGTGGTGTAGACGGGGACTTGCTTGTCCTTTTCCAGATAACGCATCAATTCGCGAAGGGCAACACGTATTTCCTCCAACTGCCGCGGGTGAACCGATGTCCAGTAATGTTCCGTCTGGATTTCTTGTATCAGATCAAGCTGATCCGCTACTTCTGGCACATTGGCTTTTTGCTCCAGGGCACGCCCGACTTTATAAATCTGCTGATAGTACTTCGACACATTTCCACCATTCAACAACACCAACTGCGTATGCAGCACCAGGACATCAAAGCGACGCGATAAGGCATGATCGCCCTTCTCCGGTGGTTCCAGATTCGACAAATGCGTGTTGATGGTCTCTACATCATCCACACTCAGCCCATCCCAGGTCGATCGTTCTGTAAACTGATTGACGTATTTCAATTTTCTGCGTACCTGAAACCGTTGGTCATCCAGACTCGAGACCGCCAGATGTAGTTGATTCAGATAATTCGTGCGCAGGGCTTGGTCGTCTTCGGTCTTTTCCGTCTTGGTATTTAAGAGTTGTGCGACAAGGAGTTTGGCTTCAAAAATCTGTTGTTGCAAGGGTTTTGGGGCCGATCCTGACGCTCCTTTTGGATGCAAATCAAAGTATTCAAAGTTTTGACAAAAATCGAAGATCAGGAATTCGGTTTTATTTTGTCCTGGTCCAAACAAATTAGGGCAGAGGCGGGTACCGCGGCCAATCATTTGCCAGAATTTAGCATAGCTTTTTACAATTTTAAAAAACACAAGATTCACGACGCGTGGTGCGTCAACGCCTGTATCCATCATGTCTACAGACACCGCGATTTGTGGGTCTTGCTCCTTGTATTCGTCCTTGAATTGATCCAGTAAATCCTGCGCCTTCTTTTCATAATTATCAATCACCTTCAAAAAATGGGAACCATATTCGGGATATTGTTTGTTAAACCGTTCCTGAATGAACATGGCATGATCGTGATTGCGCGCAAAAACAATGGTTTTCCCAATTTTATCGCCTCCATCTACCTTGATGCCCTGATCCATCAACAACTCCAGCACTTTGTCTACCGTATCGGTGTTAAACAACCATTTGTTGAGGGCGGCACTGCCAATCTCTTCCGGCGCTTCCTCCTGTGTGGGATCACCAAATTTCTCCTCGTACTGCTCCTTTTCCCGATCCGACAATTCTGCATACTTAATGCCTTCTCGCTGAAACTTAAGCGGCACCGACATCGCACTGTAAGGCACCAAATACAGTTCCTTCACTGCTTGGTCCAGTTCATAGGCAAATGTGGGATCGTCGTCTTCAATTTCAAATAGTGAATAGGTGTTGCGGTCAATCTCCGTCTTTGGTGTTGCGGTAAGCCCAATCAACAAGGAATCGAAGTATTCGAAAATGGCGCGATACTTTTGATAAACAGAGCGGTGGGCTTCGTCGATGATGATTAAATCAAAATGCCCGACGCCAAAGAACCGCTTGCCTTCCGACCGGATCTTGTCGATTCGGTTCATCATGGTTGGATAGGTGGAAAATACCAGTCGAGCGGTATTGTCTTCCTTGTTTTGGGTCAAATTGATGGCAGAAAGCTCTGGGAGGTGCGCATTAAACGCTTTTTTTGCTTGCTTTACCAAGGCATTCCGATCTGCTAAAAAGAGCACACGGCGCGCCCAATTGCATTTAAACAGCATTTCTACTAAGGAAGCAGCCGTTCGAGTCTTGCCACTGCCTGTTGCCATCACCAGTAGACTTTTACGGCTGGCGCCTAGGAGTTGCCCTTGTTTGCCAGTCACTACAAAGTTTTCCGCTACCCGCCTGATTGCTTCCATCTGATACGGACGGTCTGTAATGGCTTTGTTGACGGTGAAGGTTCGAATGTCTTTTCGGCTTTTTCGGCGGTCTATGAGCTGTTGGAGCTCGTCTTGGGTATAAAATCCATCTACCAGGCGATCGGCGTAGAATGTATCGTCCCACAGGTAGGTTTCGTAGCCGTTGGTGTAGAATAGCACGGGACGTTGCTGGTACATCTGTTCCAGGCAATCGGCATACAAACACACTTGATGGCGGCCTGCGCGGGGATCCGACATGCTTCGTTTGGCTTCTACCACCGCTAAGGGTTTTCCGTCTTTTCCCCACAACACATAATCTGCATAGCCAATTCCGGATGGGTTGGTGGAGGCGGGCATGCCCTTGAGTTTAAACTCTAGTTCTCGGCCTTCTTTGAGGTTGTGCCAGCCTGCGTCTTTTAGCAAGGTGTCGATTAAGAATTTTCGGGTGGCGGCTTCGGAGACCAGTTGAGGAATTTGTCGGGACTGTTCTGCTCTGGTGGTGGCGCGTTGTGCGATGGTTTGTCGTTTCGCCTCCTGTTCTTGTTGTTGGTCTTCTGATTGGTCTGTCTTCTGTTTGGCTTTGGTGGTCTGCTCTTTTTCAAGCTGTTGCTGGTGTTTGTTGGCAATTTCCTGTACGGCTGCTGCTGTTTCCTTTTGAGGTTGAGCGGCAGGGATCCGTGTGGCATCAAACACGGGCGTTTCGATGGGGGTTTCGCTGTAGGAAACGGCTAGATACGATAAAAACTCAAACAATAGTTGCAAGCTGACGGAAGCCAGTGCCGTGGCGGAGTTGGTATCTACCTGATCGTCTGGTCCAAATCGTTTTAAAAACGTGACTTCGTCCTCCTTCAGTGCTCTGCCGTGTACGCCAGCGTTTCCCAGGTTTTTCAACAACATCAGGGAACGGCGTTGTGGTTTAGTGGTAATCGGTTTCAGTGATTTATTGGCGATGAGATGCCCTAGTGAATGGCCGTCTTCAATGATGAGTCGGCTATCGTGTTCAAACATCCAGTTGATGCCTAGTTCCAGTGCCATTCGGGCATACATCCGGCAGGTATTTGGCTTTACAATGACGTTCTCCTCTGCTTCTCGGGCAGCTTCGTAAATGGCAGGCCATTGGTGCTGTAGGAATTGAAAATTGGAGGTCATGATTGGGTTAATTCGCCCTTAAAGGCTTTTTGGATTAAACAATTAAATAAGGTTTCCGCTTTCGCTAAACTCGCTTCTGCTTGTGCTTTCTGGGCTTCTATGGCTTTGATGCGGGTTGCGAATTCGTTTTGGAGTTGGAGGGGAGGTTTGATAATAGAATAATTTTGAAGTTGATTCTTAGTAATTGCCTCCATTACTGCCCCACCACCTGCACCTTTTCCAAGCAACTGTCTCTTTACATTTTTCGACACTAATAAGTAACAAATAAAATAAGAATTGAACTTTGATTTTTGTGGTCTAATTATAGAAACGTGTTGATTCACTCTAGCAGGTAAAACTTCCACAGGAACAATCGTACTTCTACAGATTGAAGCACCTGTAATGTTAAACAGAACATCTTGCTCTTTTACAATAACGTTGTCCAATTTTTTAGCTTGTTCTTCATCAATAAATGCTAAATTCCTATGTTTGAATCGATTATCATATACATTTAAACTTCTTATTAATGAAATTCCTTTTTCCTTATAAAATTCTTTTCCTCCTCTTGGAGTAGCTCCACTTCCTATTTTTGTAGTTCCGTTCTTTAGAGCATCCTTCTCCCACCCCTTCGGATTCAAAACCGGATCACCAAACATATCAATAAAAAGGCTTTGGGCCAATTTGTCGTATTGCTCGATCAGTTGTTTGGTTTTTTGGCGGTAGCCGTCTGCTGCGTCGAGTATTGCTGCTATTTTTTGTTGTTCGGGTAGTGGGGGAAGGGGGATTTCTACAGCCGCTAAACCACTTTGAGAAATATTGGTAATAGTCGCTGTATTAGAAGCATTAATTAGCCTAATTCTTCCAAATGGGCTCCTTAATATGTAACTTAAGTATTTTGAATCACAAATTTCATCATTTGGCCTAGCTCTGATCATAAATGAACTAAACAAACAAATTTCATCTGAATCGAAAGTTGAACAATATGCTACTCCTTCTTTTTTCAAGGATGATCGAACAAATAATAAGTCACCTTTTTCAAGTTTATACTTTTCGATTTCGTTATTACTTACTTCTAATAGTGAATATTTCCTAGGCTTAAACACAGGTGATTTATAGAGATCGCCAATGTTAGCAACTTTTGTCCCAGAACCATAAAAAGATTTCCCTTTTCCAATTCCATTTTGGAAACTATGACAAATTTCACTTAATTTCCATTCCTTTATCATCCCAATAACATTTTAAGTTCTTCCAACGCTTGATTTCGTTCCTGATCCAATTGTTCGATCTCCTTGATGATCTCCCCTGGTGGGGCGTATTCAATTTCTTCGTACACGATTTCCTTGTAGCGATTGATGGATAAATCCCAGTCATTGGCTTCAATTTCGCTGAAGGGCACGAGGAAGCTTTTTTCGGTGCGTTTGCGGTTGGTTTCTTCATCGCGGTGGTGGTAGCGGTGCAGGATGTCCGGCAAGTCATTGTCTTTGATGGGATTGCGTTTATCATCGAGGCTAAATCCATCGGCTTCCATGTTGTAAAACCAAACGGTATCCGTGCCGCCCGTGCCTGTTTTGGTAAAGAACAAAATGGCGGTACTCACTCCCGCATACGGCTTAAACACCCCACTCGGCATCGAGATCACCGCATCCAGCTTATGGTTGGCAATGAGTTCCTTTCGGATTTGCTTGTGTGCTTTCGAGCTGCCAAACAACACCCCATCCGGCACAATCACCGCACACCTCCCACCGATCGTGAGCATGCGCAGCATCAGCCCCAGAAACAAGAGTTCCGTCTTCTTCGATTTTACGGTTTCCAATACCGTCTTTTCCACCGCATCATAGTCCAGACTCCCTTTAAACGGTGGATTGGCCAGGATCAGGGAATAACTGTCGCGTAGGTGGCCCATGGTTTCGCTTAGCGCGTCGCCTTTGCGCAGGTTTGGGTTTTCGATGCCATGCAGCTGTAGGTTCATCGCTCCTATCCGGATCATTGTATTGTCGATCTCCAGTCCGTTAAACAGTTCATTTTGGAAGTGGTCTCTAAAGTCTTTTTCTAGGAACCAGTCCTTGTGATTATTGCGGTAGTACTCTCCTGCTGCTACGAGGAAGCCGGATGTTCCTGCGGAGGGGTCGCAAATGGTGTCTTCCTTCTTCGGTTGTACCATGTCGACCATGAGTTTGATGATGTGGCGGGGTGTTCGAAACTGTCCATTGGTACCTGCGGAGGCAATTTTAGACAGCATATACTCGTAGAGGTCGCCCTTGGTATCTCGATCCTCCATATTGATGGCATCGATGAGCTGTACGACCTGATCGAGCAGTCGCGGTGTGGCAATGATGAAGGTGGCTTGGCTCATAAACTCGGCAAACACGCCCGCGGTATCGCCTACCTGTTTCATATGGTCAAACACCGTCATACCGTCCGTCATGGGTTTGGTAAACAGTTCAAACATGGTTTCGGGGTCTTTTTTCTTAAAGACATTCCACCGGAGGCCGTTTTGTGCTTCGGTAAAGATGATTTTCTTGACGGGTGTGCCGACGAGGTTTGCCTTCTTCTCTTCTCTGAGCTGTGTTTCGTCTAATCGTCGAATGAACAGAAGGTATGTAAATTGTTCGATGACGGAGAGGGGATTGGAGATGCCGCCTGTCCAAAAGGCATCCCATATTTTGTCAACTTGAGCTTTTAGTTCGCCGGTTATCATTTGCTGGTTTTAAGGGTGAATGGTAAAAATAGGTAAATTTATTATAAATGTTATGGGGGGAGTGGTGAAGTATTTGGGTTTGGGTTAGACCTGTCACTTCTTGGAGAAGTAACAGGTCTTTTGGGTGGACGGTTAGACCTATCACTTCTTGGAGAAGTAACAGGTCTTTTGGGTGGACGGTTTTGTGGGGCAGACAGGTGTTGAGTTTCTTTAGGATTTATTGGTTTGTAGTGGAAGTGGTTTGCTGTAATTCCATTTTATGGACTTGAGTGGTGATAATTTTTACGGTTTCTTTTACCTTATTATTCACAAAGTGATGATCTGCATTTGGTATGACAGAATAGTCCACGTAAGTAGAGAAATGTTTCCAGGAGTCGGCTGAGTTACTAAAATCCTTGGTTCCTTCATCAAGCTCACCGAATATGCAATGAATAGGAATCATGAGTTGTTGGTATTTATAAATCTGATTTAAAATAGTGTAGGATAATGTGAGATCTTTATTGAATCCTTTAATGAATTTTTGTTTCATTGCATCCGTTATATGTTCACTATTTAGATTTGCTTCTAAGTTATCCAAAACAATACTTTGATAAACTTCTTCTTGTGTTTTAGACCTTACTTCTTTTCTAAAATATTGGGCACATTGAAAAATTCCTTTGATCTTATAATCAAGATTCAATAATTCATAAGCCATTAGCATAGAGAAGCTGGTACCCACTGAAGTTCCTAAAAGGTATATTTCATTGAAGGGGACTTTGTCTTTAATTTCTTGGATCAGGATTGCTTTTATGTCATTCAAGGACTCTATTTCTGAATCGATGTTCCAATGATGCCAGGGGGAAGAAGCGATGTAGACATTTCCAGTATTGGATAATTCATGTGCTAACGCGTTGTAAGATCCGAGTAAGGCTCCTGCATATGGGAATAGGATAAATGTCTTTTCGTTGTTGGCGTTCTTACTGTATACTTGCAGCAGTTCCAATTCCTTTTCTTGCTCCTTGGATAATAAGAGACGTGCAAGGGATTCAATTGTAGGATTTGTGTAGATTTTTTGGATGGTTATGTGACTGCTAAACTCTTTATTGATCATGCTCATGAGATTTACGGCTTTTAAGCTATGCCCTCCAAGTGTAAAGAAATCATCGTGAATGCCAATTTTGTTTGCTTCAATCTCCAGGACTTTGCTCCATATTTGGGCTACTTTCTTTTCAGAATCGGTTCTTGGTGCTACATGTTCGACGCCACTGCTGATCGTTGCGTCTTCTGGATTCGGCAGTGCATTCTTATCAAGTTTGCCATTGGGGGTTAGTGGGAAGGATGCTAATTGTACAAAATAGCTTGGAATCATATAATCGGGTAAACTGGAATTCAAGCGATTTCGAAGATCTGTTATGCTCAATTCTGCTGATGCTTTTAGATAGGCCACTAACTGTTTATCTCTAGAACCGTTTTGTTTTGCTAACACTACTGTTTCTTGAATGACTTTGTTTTGAAGTATTGCCGATTCAATTTCACCAAGTTCAATTCTAAATCCTCTTATTTTTACTTGGTTATCCTTTCTACCAAAGAAGGCTACATTTCCATCTGGAAGCCAACAGCCGAGATCGCCGGTTCTATATATTCGTTCTCCTTTTCGATAGGGATTGGGCACAAACTTCTCTTGTGTCAAGTCTGGTCGGTTCAAATAACCTCTTGCTAGTCCTACTCCGGCAATTCCTATT
Organism: uncultured Saprospiraceae bacterium; assembly: GCA_937959115.1. Taxonomy (GTDB): domain Bacteria; phylum Bacteroidota; class Bacteroidia; order Chitinophagales; family Saprospiraceae; genus JAHDHB01. Next base: position 184,476 of record CALGAW010000003.1, on the reverse strand, counting down.
TCGCCAACAACACCGATTGGTAATAAATTTTGGGATTCATCTAGGATATAAATTTCTCTGTTACCATACGGCTTACCAATCGGCAATTCATCAATTTGTTCTAAGTGTTCCGTAATATTATAAAATGTAGCTGTCAACGTGGTTTCTGTTGGGCCGTATACATTGAGTAGCGTATTGGTAAACTGATTTATTTCAGTTCGATTGTGCTTGATAAAATCAAGGTTGATCTTGTCACCACCGATACCACAGACATGAAGCGGCTGTTTTATTTTATTGCCTTTTAAAGAAGCGATCAAATTTTCAAAATACGCAGTAGAAAAATCAGCATGTGTGATTTTGTGTTTATTAATCAAATCAATAATTTTATTCGGTTCAATTTCTTCTGTTCTGATAACAAGCGTTTTACAAAAACATAAACAAGTAAAAATTTCTTGTGCTGCTGCATCAAAAGCTAAATTAAAGAACTGCAAGAAAACGGACTCCATTCCTGCATTATATTCAGCAGTTACATTATTAATATGATTGACTAAGGCGGCGTTCTCAATTAATACTCCCTTGGGCTGACCAGTTGATCCAGAGGTATATATCGCATAAATCAGACTATCTGGTTTGCTTACTAACGGTAGATTTTCATTATTATAGGATTCACAGGAAGCTTGAAACTTTGTTAACTCCGTAACATCAAGTAACACTCTGGCCTGCGTATCCTTGAGGATAAACTCCATCCGTTCTTTTGGATGATTGGGATCTATTGGAACATAAGCGGCACCACTTTTTAAAATTCCTAAGATTGAAATGATCATCCATTCTGATTTTTCTAGCATGATGGCAATCAAATCATCAGGACGGATATCATACGTTGTTCTCAGGTAGTGACCAAGCTGATTCGCTTTTTCATTTAACGCTCTGTATGTAAGCTCTTTTCCTTCAAAAATAACAGCAATTTCATTTGGTTTCTCTATTACTTGTTCCTCAAAAAGTTCAATGATTGTTCTGTCTTTAGGATACTCAGTTTTTGTGTCATTAAAATCTAACAACAACTGTTTTTCCTCCTCCTTACTGAGATAATTGATCTCTTGAATAGATTGATCAGGTGCTTCAGTTAACGCTTGTATGAGTTGAACAAGGTGATTGCTTAATCTTTCTATTGTTTCTTTTTTGAATAAATCAGTATTGTATTCAATATCGATTGTTATCTCATTGTTATTTTCTGTGAAATTAAATGTCAAATCAAACTTACTGATACTAGTTGATTCTTTAACATGATATGGCTTTACCGAGACTCCCTCAAAGCCTTGATTTAAATCTATTTCTTTGTTATTCTGCAACACGACCATGACATCAAATAATGGATTACGACTTTTATCATGCTGACTATTTACGTTGTTCACCAACTGATCGAACGGATAATTCTGATGTTCGAATGCTTGTAGGGTGCTTGATTTTACAATTTGTAAAAGGTCTGTAAAGCTAGTTGCGGCTGAAAACTCAGTACGCAGTGCCAATGTATTAACATAGAAGCCAATCTGATCGTTTAAGTCTACATGGTTTCTGCCTGCAATTGGGCTTCCCAGGACAATGTCTGTTTGTTGCGTGTATTTGTACAATAAGACATTTACACTGGCCAGTAGACTCATGAATAGCGTTGCGCCTGTTTGCTGAGTAAAGTTGTTTAGTTGCCAAGTACTTTGCTTATCCAGTTTAGTGGTTAAATAGTTTCCATTGAATGTTTTGATTGCAGGGCGTGTGTAATCTAATGGTAAATTGAGCACTGGAATTTCGTTGCTAAATCGGCTTAACCAATATTCCTTGGAAGTGTTTAGCTTGTTTTCATCTCCCATTAAGACGTTTTGCTGCCAGGCAGCGTAATCTTTATAATGAATTCTTAATTCAGGTAGACTGATTGCTGTTTTATTGACTGTTCCATTGTAAAATGCCAGCAAATCTCTGATCAAAATATTCATACTCCAACCATCACTAACAATGTGATGCATTACAAGAACAAAAATAAATCTTGATTCGGATTTTTGAATTATGGTAGCACGTAATAAGGAATCTTCTGCTAGATTGAAGGTGTATTTGAGTTCACCCTCTACGATCGTTTCAAGAGTACTTTGAATATTCTGAGTACCGCGATGATCGTTTATGCTCGAATCTTTGTAATTTAATTGAAAATGGTGATTGTCCTTTGTCAATATCCATTGTTTCACATTTCCTTGAGCATCTTCCTTGAAAACTGTTCGAAGAGATTCGTGGCGTTGGATGAGCTTGATCAAGGCTTCTTCAAAGACTTTTACATCTAAATTCCCCTCAAACTCAAATACTCCAGGCATATTATAGGCATAATTACCATTTTCGAATTGACTTAACACCCATAATCGTCGCTGTGCTGAGGATAATTCGTAGTTTTCCGCTTTTGGTAGAACGGGTATATCTTGGTACAATGAAGTTTTTGAATGATCAATTATAGTACTTAGTTCTTCGATGGTCGTATTCGTAAATAGCTCTTGGATAGTCAATTTAACTGAGTGTTCTTTAAAGATTTTACTGATGACAGTTGTTGCTTTTAGGCTATGGCCTCCCAGGGCAAAGAAATCATCATGAATACTGATTTTATTGGCTTCAATCCCTAAGACTTCACTCCAGATACTGGCTAATTTCTTTTCAGTATCTGTGCTTGGTGCAACATGCTTTATTCCACTTCCTATCGCTGAGTCTTTTGGATTCGGTAGTGCGTTTTTGTCTAGTTTGCCATTGGGTGTTAGTGGGAAGGACTTCAAATGTACGAAATGGCTAGGAACCATATAATCTGGCAAAGAAGCTTTCAAGTGTGTTCGAAGATCGATTGCTCTTAGTTCATCCGATGCAGTTAGGTAAGCAACTAACTGTTTATCTCCTGACTCCTTCTCTTTTGCTATGACAGTGCATTCTTGGATCTCTTCCTTCTGCTGTAAGGCATGCTCAATTTCACCTAACTCAATTCGGTTTCCTCTGATCTTTACTTGGTTATCTTTTCTGCCGATAAACTCAATGTTACCGTCTGGGAGCCATCTGCCAAGGTCTCCTGTTTTGTACATTCGTTCTCCTTTCTTAAAGGGGTTGGGTACAAACTTCTCAGCTGTTAATTCCGGACGATTTAAGTAGCCTCTTGCCAATCCATCTCCACCTATACAGATTTCACCAACAACGCCTATTGGTAAAAGATGCTCATTACTGTCTACAATGTAAATCCGAGTATTTGATATTGGTTTTCCGATTGGAATTATGTCATCCTCATCAACAATCTCGAAACTGGTCGCAAACGTTGTACATTCGGTTGGACCGTAACCATTGGTTAGTTTTAAATTTTTAGAGGATTCACGAAGCGTTTTAATAGTAGCTGAAGGACACCTAGATCCTCCGAGCAATAAATGAGATAAATCGTTAAAAAAGGTTTTAGAAAAATTAATATGTTGATTAACTAAGCTAGGTGTCATAAACAAGACATCAATACGAAATTCCTTTATTGCCCTAGACAACAGCGCACTATCTAACAACGTATAGTTACTAAAAAAAACTAATGTCTTGCCATACAATAGTGTAGAGAAATAATCGAAAGTCACTGCATCAAAAGCTACGGAACTAGTAGAAAGCAATCGTACTTTAGACTTGTTTTTATCATAAAAATACTTTCCTGGAAATACTAGTCTTATTACACTTCTATGCGCCACACAAACGCCTTTGGGTTTACCGGTAGAACCTGAGGTGTAAATTACATAAGCTAAGCTGCTTGATTCTCCCACTATTATGGGATTAATAGTGCTATAAGTTGCTTGAACACTTTTAAAGGTATTTAGTCCTGCTTGATCAATGAGCGTTTTAGCATTGGAATCCTTTAACATATAATCGATACGTTCTTGAGGGTACTCTGGATCAATAGGTAGGTATGCTCCACCACTTTTTAAAACTCCTAAAATTGCGATCATCATCCATTCGGATCGATCTAGCTGAATAGCAATTAAATCATCAGGTTGTATGGAGTAGGTCTTTCGTAAGTAGTTTCCTAATCGATTAGCTTTCTCATTTAGCTCTTTATAGGTAAGCTCTTTTTCTTCAAAAACTATAGCAATATTATCTGGTGTTTTGACTACTTGCTCTTCAAACAATTCAATAATAGTCTTGTCTTTCGGGTAATCTGTTTCTGTATCATTAAAGTCAACTAATAACTGTTGTTCTTCCTCTTTACTGAGATAGGTAATTTCTTGTATAGACAGGTCAGGTTTTGCTATTAAAGCTTGTATCAGTTGAATAAGGTGAGCGCTTAATCTTTCTATTGTTTCTTTTTTGAATAAATCGGTATTGTATTCTATAGCAATAGCTAATTTATCCTCTTTTTCTTCAAAAATAAATGTTAAATCGAATTTGCTAATACTCGATAATTCGACAACTTGATAAGGCTTTACGGAGAGGCCTTCAAAGCCTTGATTAAGATCTGTTGTTTCATTGTTTTGCAAGACCACCATGACGTCAAACAATGGATTGCGGCTCATATCTCGTTGTAGATTTAAATCATCTACCAACTCGTCAAACGGATAATTCTGATGTTCGAATGCTTGTATTGTGTTTGACTTAATGATTTCTAATAGATCTGTAAAGCTAGCTGTAGCTGAAAATTCTGTACGCAGTGCCAGTGTATTAATGTAGAAGCCTATTTGGTCACTTAAATCTGCGTGGCTTCTGCCTGCAGTTGGGCTTCCCAGGACAATGTCCGTTTGTTGCGTGTATTTATATAATAAGACGTTGACACTGGCCAGTAAACTCATAAACAGTGTAGCACCTTTTTGCTGAGTAAGACTTCTTAGTTGTTGGGTACTTTCTTTATTCAGCTTAGTGCTTAGAAAGTTTCCATTAAATGTTTTGATTGCAGGGCGGGTGTAATCTAATGGCAAATTGAGCACCGGAATTTCGTTGCTAAATCGGCTTAACCAATATTCCTTGGAAGTGTTTAGCTTGTTTTCATCTCCCATTAATCCCTTTTGCTGCCAGGCAGTGTAATCTTTATAATGAATTCTTAATTCTGGTAGACTGATTGCTGTTTTATTGACTGCTCCATTGTAAAATGCCAGTAAATCTCTGATCAACACATTTATACTCCAACCATCACTAACAATGTGATGCATCATAAAAACAAAGACATAACTTGAAGGTGATTTTTGAATGAGAGTAGCACGCAATAAGGAATCCTTTGCTAGATTGAAGGTATATTTAAATTCGTTTTCTACTATTGTTTCAATAGTACTCTGAATATTCTGAGTACCGCGATGATCGTTTATGGTCGAATCTTGATGTTTTAGTTTAAAATGGTGTTTATCTTTTGCTAATATCCACTGTTTTATATTCCCATGAGCATCTTCCTTGAAAATTGTTCTAAGCGATTCATGGCGTTGGATGAGCTTGATTAAGGCCTCTTCAAAGATTTTTATATCTAAATTCCCCTCAAACTCAAATACTCCTGGCATATTATAGGCATAGTTACCGTTTTCGAATTGATTTAACACCCATAATCGTCTCTGTGCAGAAGACAACTCGTAGTTTTCTGCAATGGGTAGAATTGGTATATCTTGATATCGCGAAGTTTTTGAATTATCAATGATAGCACTTAGCTCTGCAATGCTAGTGTTGGTAAACATATCTTGAATGGTAAGTTTAACAGATAAGGCTTTAAAAATTTGACTGATGGCTGCTGTTGCTTTTAAGCTATGACCTCCCAGGGCAAAGAAATCATCGTGAATACCAATTTTATTTGTTTCAATCCCTAGAACTTCACTCCATATACTGACTAATTTCTTTTCTGTATCTGTGCTTGGGGCAACATGTTTGACTCCACTACTTATCATTGCGTCTTTTGGGTTTGGTAGTGCTTTTTTGTCTAGTTTACCATTGGGTGTTAGTGGAAATGACTCCAACTGCACAAAAAAGCTTGGAATCATATAGTCTGGCAAAGAAGCTTTCAAGTGTGTTCGGAGATCAGCAGTATTTAACTCTTTTGATGCTTGTAGATAAGCGACTAACTGTTTATCTCCTGACTTATTCTGTTTTGCTAAAACAACGCATTCGTGTATCTCTTCCTTTAACCTTAATACAGGCTCTATTTCTCCCAATTCGATTCGATAGCCTCTTATCTTTACCTGGTCATCTTTTCTGCCAACAAATTCGACGTTCCCATCAGGGAGCCATCTACCGAGGTCTCCTGTTTTGTACATTCGTTCTCCTTCCTCAAAGGGATTAGACACAAACTTTTTTGCAGTCAGGTCTTGGCGGTTTAAATATCCTCTGGCCAATGCAACTCCACTAATACAGATCTCTCCTACTACGCCAACAGGTGATAGATGCTCCTGATCATCTAAAATATAAATGCGGGTATTGGCAATCGGATGACCAATACTAATTTTGTCATTTTCAGTAATAAGCTCTTTAACAATAACACCAACGGTGGTTTCCGTAGGGCCATATTCATTAAATATTGTCGCTTTACTGCTAATGTTTTTTAATATTTGAACATGTCTTTTGGATAATGCTTCCCCTCCTACTATAAAAGAAGTGATGTTCTCATTTTTAATCGATCGTTCTTTTAATAAACTGACATGTGAAGGCGTGAGTTTAAGAACATTGACTTGGCTATTTTGGCTTACGCTGCTTATTAATTCCACTGCATCTAGATCCCGCTCTACAATTAACTGCCCTCCTGTTATAAGAGGCATGAATATGCTCGTAACTGTTAGGTCAAAAGATAGACTTGTGTAGAGGGGGCATACGATCTCAGACGACGCATAATTATCTAAGGCGTAAAATAGATAATTAGCAACAGACTTGTTTTCTACAAGCACGCCTTTTGGTTTGCCAGTAGATCCTGAAGTATAAATTACATAAGCTAAATTATGAGGATGGGCTGTTTGCTCAAAATTGGTGGTTCTAAAATTTTCCTTCTGTATAAGGAATCTATTGAGTTCATTTTGATTTAGTAAAACTTTTGCATTTGAATCTGACCGTAAAAATTCAATTCGTTCTTGAGGGTACTCTGGATCAATTGGCACATAAGCTCCTCCACTTTTTAAAACTCCCAAAATGGCAACAATCATCCATTCTGATAGGTCTAGCTGAATGGCCACTAAATCATCTGGTTTTATGGAGTAGGTCTTTTGTAAGTAGTTTCCTAATTGATTAGCCTTCTCATTTAGCTCTTTGTATGTAAGCTCTTTTTCTTCAAAGACAACAGCAATCTTATTCGGTGTTTTGACTACTTGCTCTTCAAACATTCGAATTACAGTTTTGTCATTCGGGTAATCGGTAGCTGTGTCGTTAAAACCTATCAACAACTGTTGTTCTTCTTTACTAAGATAAGTGATCTGTTGTATGGGCAGATCAGGCATTGCTGTTAATGCTTGTATCAGTTGAATAAAGAGACCGCTTAATCTTTCTATTGTTTCTTTTTCAAATAAATCGGTGTTGTATTCTACCTCGATAGTTATCTCATTATAACTTTCTGAAAAATTAAATGTTAAATCAAACTTACTGATGCTACTTGATTCAACAGCCTGATACTGCTTTACAGAGACACCTTCAAAGCATTGATTTAGTTCTGTTGCTTCATTGTTTTGTAAAACGACCATGACATCAAACAGAGGATCGCGACTCAGGTCACGCTTCAAATTCAAATCATCTACCAACTGATCAAACGGATAATTCTGATGCTCGAATGCATGTAATGTATTTGACTTAATAATTTCTAAGAGATCTTTAAAGCTAGCTGTAGCTGAAAACTTAGTGCGTATTGCTAAGGTATTAATGTAAAATCCTATCTGATCTTTTAAGTCTGCGTGGTCTCTTCCTGCAATTGGGCTTCCTAGGACAATGTCGGTTTGCTGCGTGTATTTATATAATAATACATTTACACTAGCAAGCAAACTCATAAATAGTGTTGCACCTGATTGTTGAGTAAGACTTTTTAGGAGTTGGGTACTTTCTTTAGTCAGTTTAGTCCTTAGAACGTTCCCATTAAATGTTTTGATTTTAGGACGTGTGTAATCCAACGGCAAATTAAGTACTGGTATTTCGTTGCTAAATTGTTTTAACCAATATTCTTTAGAAGTGCTTTGATCATTTTCATCACCCATTAAGACTTCTTGCTGCCAGGCAGAATAATCCTTGTATTGAATCCTTAATTCTGGTAGAATGACCTTTGTCTTATTGACAGCACCATTGTAAAATGCTAGTAAATCTCTGATCAAAATATTCATACTCCAACCATCACTAACAATGTGATGCATCACAAGAACTAAAATAAAATTGGATTCAGATTTTTGAAGTATAGTAGCACGCAATAAGGAATCATCTGCTAGATTGAAGGTGTATTTGAGTTCCTTTTCTACTATTGCTTCTAAACTATTTTGAATATCCTGATGACCGTTTAAGTCCGAACTTAAATCTAAATAATTTAGCTTAAAATTGTGTTTATCTTTTGCTAGGATCCATTGTCTTAGATTTCCATGAGGATCTTCCTTGAAAACTGTTCGCAGTGATTCATGGCGCTCTATGAGCTTGATTAGGGCATCTTCAAAGATTTTTATATTTAAATCACCTTCTAGCTCCATAACGCTAGGCATATTATAAGCAAAATTACCGTTTTCGAATTGACTTAACACCCATAATCGTCTCTGCGCTGAAGATAACTCGTAGCTTTCCGCAATGGGTATAATTGGTATATCTTGATATGTCGAAGTTCTTGAATTATCAATTATAATACTTAGACCTTCAATACTTGTTTTGGTAAACACATCTTGAATCGAAAGTTTAACCGATTGTTCTTTAAAGATTCGGCTGATGACAGTGGTTGCTTTTAGGCTATGCCCTCCTAGTGCAAAGAAATCATCGTGAACACCAATTTTATTTGGTTCAATCCCTAATACTTCGCTCCAGATGCTTGCTAATTTCTTTTCTGTATCTGTGCTTGGTGCAACATGCTCGACACCACTGCTGATCATTTTGTCTTTTGGATTCGGCAGTGCCTCCTTATCAAGTTTGCCATTGGGTGTTAGTGGGAAGGAATCTAATTGAACAAAATGGTTTGGAATCATATAGTCTGGCAAAGAAGCTTTCAAGTGTTTACGAAGATCAGTAGTATTTAACTCTTTTGATGCTTTTAGATATGCGACTAACTGTTTATCTCCTGACTCCATCTCTTTTGCTAAGACAGCGCATTCTTGAGTCTCTTCCTTCAGCTGTAAGGCATGCTCAATTTCGCCTAACTCAATCCGGTATCCTCTTATTTTTATTTGGTGGTCCTTTCTGCCGATAAACTCTATATTCCCGTTGGGCAACCACCTTCCTAAATCTCCTGTTTTGTAAATCCGTTCACCTTTCATAAATGGGTTGGGTACGAACTTCTCAGCTGTTAGTTCAGGACGATTTAAGTAGCCTCTTGCCAATCCTGCACCACTAATGCAAATTTCGCCTGATACTCCCACTGGAAGTAGATTTTCATTTTGATCTAGAACATAAATACGAGTATTTGAAATTGGACGACCTATGGGAATAGTATTTAGTCCCCTCCCTCTTTGCCCCCCATAAAAACTAGACCAAATAGAACCTTCTGTTGGTCCATAACAATTCCAAACATTACGGTTAAGGTTATAAAATGAAGCATCAATTACATCTCCGGCTGATATAATAGTTTCAATTTTACTTAGTATTCTTTGATCAATTTGTTTTGCTACTAATGATGGCAAAGTCAAAAAAGAAATATCTTTTTCTTCAATAAAATCAGATAGAAGTGTAATGTCCTTTCTTGTATTTTCATTAATTATAAATAGAGGACTTCCAGATAAAATGATTGAAAAAATTTCAAAGATAGAAGCATCAAAAGATAAAGAAGCATATTGTAAACCTCTAGAATTGCAGTTAATACTAAATTGGTTTATATTAGCAATAATGGTATTAACGATACTACAATTTTCCACAAGCACCCCTTTAGGTTTACCAGTAGAACCTGAGGTATAAATTACATAGGCTAAGTTGTTTGGTTTTGCCGATCGAATAGGATTAAAAGCGCTACAAGTTTCTTGAACAGTAATAAACTTATTGAGTGCAGCTTGATCAATGATCGTTTTCGCATTGGAATCTTCTAGCATATAATCAATACGATCTCTAGGGTACTCAGGATCAATAGGCACATAGGCTCCGCCACTTTTTAAAATTCCCAAAATTGCCACAATCATCCATTCTGATCGTTCTAGCTGAATAGCAACTAAATCATCTGGTTGTATTGAGTATATCTTTCGTAAGTAATTTCCTAATCGATTAGCCTTCTCATTTAGTTCTATGTATGTAAGCTCTTTTTCTTCAAAGACGACAGCAATATTATCAGGTGTTTTGGCTACTTGCTCTTCAAACAGTTCTATAATAGTCTTGTCTTTTGGATAATCTGTTTCTGTTTCATTAAAGTCTACTAATAACTGATGTTCTTCCTCTTTACTAAGAAAATTAATTTCTTGTATAGGCAGGTCAGGCGTTGTGGTTAAAGCTTGTATCAGCTGAATAAGGTGAGCACTTAATCTTTCTATTGTTTCTTTTTTGAATAAATCGGTGTTGTATTCTATATCGATAGCTAGCTCATCATTAATTTCTGTAAAGTTAAACGTTAAATCAAATTTGCTGATGTTACTTGATTCAAAATCTTGGTACTGTTCTACAGTAACCCCTTCAAAGCTTTGATTAAGATCTGTTGCTTCGTTGTTTTGTAAAACGACCATGACATCAAACAGTGGATTGCGACTCAGGTCACGCTGTAAGTTCAAATCATTTATCAACTCATCAAATGGGTAATTCTGATGTTCATAAGCCTGTAATGTATTTGACTTAGTAATTTCTAAGAGATCTGTAAAACTGTTTATTGGTGAAAACTCAGTGCGTAATGCCAATGTATTGATGTAGAAGCCTATCTGGTCACTTAAGTCTGCATGGTCTCTACCTGCAATTGGGCTTCCTAGGACAATGTCGGTCTGCTGTGTGTATTTATATAATAATACATTTACACTGGCAAGTATGCTCATAAATAGCGTACTACCTTTTTGCTGAGTGAGACTTTTTAGTTGTTGGATACTTTCTGTATTCAGTTTAGTGTTTAGAATGTTCCCATTAAATGTTTTGATTGATGGGCGCGTGTAATCTAATGGCAAATTGAGTACTGGAATTTCGTCGCTATATCGGCTTAACCAATATTCCTTGGCAGTATTTAGTTTGTTTTCATCTCCCTTTAAGACTTCTTGCTGCCAGGCAGCGTAATCTTTATAATGAATTCTTAATTCTGGTAGACTGATTGCTGTTTTATTTACAGCTCCATTATAAAATGTTTGTAAATCTCTGATCAAAACATTCATACTCCAACCATCACTAACAATGTGATGCATAACAAAAATAAAAATAAACTTTGATTCAGATTTTTGAATTATGGTAGCACGCAATAAGGAATCTTCTGCTAGGTTGAAGGTATATTTGAGTTCTTTTCCAACTATTGTTTCAATACTGTTTTGAATGTTCTGAGTATCGCGAAGATCGTTTATGCGCGAATCTTGATAATTTAGCTTAAAATAGTGTTTATCTTTTGCTAGGATCCATTGTTTCACATTCCCCTGAGCGTCTTCCTTGAATACCGTTCTTAGTGACTCATGGCGTATTATAAGTTTGTTAAAAGAATCTTCTAATATTTTTATATCTAATTTTCCTTTAAACTCAAATATTCCAGGCATATTATAGGCATAATTACCGTTTTTAAATTGACTTAACATCCATAATCGTCTTTGCGCTGAAGATACCGTGTAGCTTTCTGCATTGGGTATAGTTGGTATAGATTGATACAACGAAGTTTTTGAATTATCAATTATAGTACTTAACTCTTCAATGCTTGTGTTGGTAAATAGCTCTTGAATCGAAAGTTTAACAGATTGTTCTTTAAAGATTCGGCTGATTACAGCTATGGCATTTAGACTGTGTCCTCCCAGAGTAAGGAAGTCATCATGAATACCAATTTTATTGGCTTCCATCCCTAAGACTTCGCTCCATATGCTGGCTAATTTCTTTTCTGTATCTGTGCTTGGTGCAACATGCTCGACACCACTGCTGATCATTTTGTCTTTTGGATTCGGGAGTGCCTCCTTATCAAGTTTGCCATTGGGTGTTAGTGGGAAGGACTCTAATTGTACAAAATGGTTTGGAATCATATAGTCTGGTAAAGAAGCTTTCAAGCGAGTACGAAGATCGATAGTATTTAACTCTTTTGATGCGATTAGGTAAGCAACTAACTGTTTATCTCCTGACTCATTCTCATTAGCTAAGACAATTGATTCTTGTATAATTTCATTTTGCCTTAAAATTGACTCTATCTCTCCTAATTCAATTCGATAGCCTCTTATTTTTATCTGATCATCTTTTCTGCCAACAAACTCAATATTTCCATCAGCTAACCATCTACCGAGGTCTCCTGTTTTGTACATTCGTTCTCCTTTCTTAAAGGGGTTAGGCACGAACTTCTCAGCTGTTAGTTCAGGACGATTTAAGTAGCCTCTTGCCAATCCGTGTCCACTAATGCATATCTCTCCGATTACGCCTAAAGGAACTAATAGTTCAGTATTGTCCAAAATGTAGATCTGAGTATTTGAAATGGGAGCGCCAATTGGTGTTGATGACTTTGGAATGGAAGAATTTTTCTTGGGAAAGTATATTGCAGAATCAATAGTAGCTTCTGTTACACCGTAACTATTTACGATTAAAAATGTATCACTCCATTTTTTATAAGCCATTGCAAAATCATCGTAACTGAGCACGTCAGAACCAAAAATCAAACATTTTAAATCAATAGTAGATTTGTTATGCTGTTCTATATAATTTAAGAACCCATTTAAGACAATCGGGGTTCCCTCCATAATTGTTATTTTATTTTTTTTAAAGGTAGCGTAAAACATTTCGAAATCAAGAATAGACTTATTCTTCACTACTACTAATCTACCACCAAGTACCAATGTCCCACATGAATTACCAATTGATACATCGAATGAGAAGCTAGCAATTTGTAACAATCTAACCTCAAAAGAATTGAGATCATATTGCTTGATCCAAGATGTTGTTTTATTCACTAAACTATTGTGTTGTATTAAAACCCCCTTGGGCTTTCCAGTAGACCCAGAAGTATAAACCACATAAGCTAGATTATCCGCTTTTGTATTGACTTTACGATTAACTTTAGCAAAGTTATTTTTTATAACAATGAATTTATCGATAAGAAGTTGGTCTATGAGCACTTTAGCATTAGAATCTGTAAGCATAAAGTCGATTCTTTCTTTAGGATATTCGGGGTCAATTGGCACAAAGGCTCCACCGCTTTTAAGTACTGCTAGAATTGAAATGATCATCCATTCCGATGTTTCTAGCATTATTGCAATAAGGTCATCTGGTTGTATCGTGAATGATTTTGTTAAATACTCGCTTAATTGATTAGCAATATCGTTTAGTGCTTTGTAGGTCAATTCATAGTCTTCAAAAACAACGGCAACATTAGTTGGTGTTTTTACTACTTGTTCTTCAATTAGCTGAATTATGGTTTTGTCCTTGGGGTAATCTGTTTCTGTGTCATTAAAATCGACTAATAACTGTTTTTCTTCTTCTTTGCTGAGGTAGTTAATTGAATTAATTAGCAAATTTGGATGATCTTTACAGTCTTCAATTAATCTTAACATATGATTTGAGAGCATCTCTATTTTCGAAGAATCAAAAGATGATCTTTTATAATCTATCGCAAGGATTAAATCATCGGAATCAGAATATTCTAACAAATGAAAACATAAGTCCTCAGTTTGCTCTCCAGGATTTATGAAATTAATTTTAAGTTCTGCATTTCCTATTTTTGATAGGTACTTATTTTTTTGATAGGAAAAGACAACGTTAGGTGAGATATTTTGATCAAACAATAGATTTATGTCAAACATCGGAAATCTTTGATGTCTATAACCTTCACGAATATTTTTAGATATTCTCTTTAATAAATGCTTAAAGGTATCTTCCGTCTCGATATCAATGCAAAGCAGCATCATATCTACAAACATTCCTGCCGTTTGTTTAAAATATTTGTTCCGTCTATTAAAAATTGGAGTGCCAAGAACAAAGTCAGGAGAATTATATTTCTTATTAAGCAATAGAATTATTGCAATGAAGTAGTGAAAAGGCGTTACCACACATTCTTTGCAGAATAAAGCTATTTCATTGAATATTTTCCTAGAAATTTTTATTTCTTTTCTTGAGGACTTTAGAGATCTATTTAAAGTGTTTGTTTTGAACAAGGAAGTAAACCCTTTGTTATTATTATCTATTAAATTTAATTTGTCCCTCCAATAATTTAGATCAACATTATATTCTTCCGAATTAGAATATTTTTCTTCTTCATCAATATACCTTTCATAGAAAAATTCTGTTTTAACAACGTCCTTATCATTATAGGTTTGAACAAGTTTGTCAAAAAATATTTTTGCAGAAAAACCATCAAAAATAATATGATGCCATTTAGAATAAATATAAGTACAATTGTCATGATCAGAAAAAACAATTATTTCAGCTAAATTGTTTTGTAGTACTATTCTCTCTTGAAGCCAGATTTTGGGATCAAGAACTTTTTCAGATACACTGTCTAGTCTGACGATACAAGCATTAAAATTTTTACTTATCAATTTTTCCGCCCTAAGAAATTTTTCTACTATAAGCAATACATCAAACGATTGCATTGTTTCTTTTATTGATTCTAGCAATTTATCTTTTTCAATTTCACCTCTTATCTTAAGAGATCCTCCAACATTGTACATAGAAGAATCTGGATGAATTTGTTGATTTATCCATATTGCTTGTTGCTGCTTCGATAAAAGATTAAGATTCTGAAACATATTTATATTTTTTGGAAATCAGACCAATGACAAGATTACTCTATCTTTTTTAAGATAGAGCCACGGAAAAATTACAATGCCAATGTTAAATCTAGATTATGGGAAGTTGTCTACACTAGACTACCCTAAGGTATTGATTATTTTTAACTTACACAAGTTCATTTGTATAGGGTGGGCGGATTGGTTTTTTGTACACTTCTGGGCAACGGTTAGACCTTTCACTTCTTGGAGAAGTAACAGGTCTTTCGGGGGATAGGTCTTTGATCTTTTACTTCTGGGTAACGGTTAGACCTTTCTCTTCTTGGAGGAGTAACAGGTCTTTTGGGATTGTCATCATAAATATTCATTTTCAAATTTGAATAAACAGTTTAAATGCTCTATTTGAACTAGTTAGCAAAATGTACAATTGAACCCGCCTTATGCAATAGGAATCAACTTTTGGGTTCAAACTACTTCAAAATCAAGCACGTCCGCCTATTTTTAATTTCACCGTAGGGGTTACTACGCTTTCAATGAAAAATAGACGTGGAGCACTTGATTTTATTGTATTTTGAAGCCAAAAGCTAATTCCTATTGCATAAGGCGGGTTGAATACAGTAAAGGAGATAATTGATCAAAACTATACTGCACTATGCAATTATTCTCAAGTAATTGTGAAGGATCATCATGCCACAGAAGATATTGTCCAAACGGTGTTTATCCAGTTGTGGGAAGACCAAAAAATTACGCATCTAGAAGATCCTGAACCCTATTTAATCAGATGTGTCAAGTATAAATGTCTGGATTACTTAAATCGGCCAATCAGAAAAAGAGAAATCTCGTCAGATACCTTACCTGAATTAATTATTGAAGAAAATCCTACCTTTTCTGAAAAAGATATTTTACCCATGTTGCTGTTCTTCGCAGATAAACTCCCACCCAAAATGAGACAAGTGTTTTTATTAAGTCGGCAAGGCGGTAAAAGTTATAAGGAAATCGCAAATGAGCTAAACATTTCTGTCAAAACAGTTGAAAACCAAATGGGTAGCGCATTAAAAAAATGAGAAACCTGTTGAAACGACATCACTATATGTCTATCTTATACATTTTGTTGCAATAAGGTTTAGGGTAAACGTGACACCCCCATTTAACGCTTCGTTTATAACGGGAATTGCACAAAATTAGTTTTTACAACCGCGTAGAAACATCCTTATTTCTTATGTTAACAAACAACTATTTATTAACTTTATAGCGCATTTCTACACCGATGTTTTTCAGCATTTTACATTCTTTTCACTCGTACCTTAACAACTATGCACAACTCAATTAATTCTTTTTCATTCCTTTTAGTATTAGGATTTTGCCTAATCACAACTTTAGGCAGTGCCGCAACGATCACTCCCCTTTCTTCAGGTTTTTGGAACAATACTAATACATGGCCAAATGGTGTTTACCCTACTGTAAACGATGATGTCATAGTGCCGCCAGGTCTGACACTTACAATGCTGGGACAATGCAGAGCAAGAAACATTACGGTAAGAGGCACACTAAAAGGAATTAACACCCAGGCAGGAGGCGTTTGGATAGATCTGGAAACTCAGGGAATTTCCGTTCAAAATGGTGGGCTTCTGGAAATAGGAACAGAAGCGTCCCCCTATTTCTCTGACAAAAATGCTCAGGGAATTCGCTGCAAAATAACGCTGACCGGGTCCAAAATCAACAATCCCCCTGGCAATTATAAAGGAATTATGGTAGCAGCTGGCGGGCGTCTGGAACTGCACGGAAAAAATAAAAAAAGCTGGACGAATCTTGCAGCAACGGCAAATGCAGGAACAAATGTGCTTACCCTGAAAGAATCAGTAAACTGGGAAACAGGTGACAGAATTGCACTTGCCTCCACTGAATTGGCAAGAGTTGTAGCTGGTGTGGGCACCTGGGAATACGTTGACGAAGCAGAAATTCAATCCATCAGTCCGAATGGAAAAACAGTTACACTCGTCAATCCGCTCCAATACAAGCACATTGGAGGTTCAAAAACATATACCAGATCAAATGATGGAAAAACATGGGACGTCGATATTTGTGGCGAAGTCGGGTTGCTCTCCCATTATATTAAAATTGAAGGCAAAATGGATGGCAACAACGAAGCAAATGGCTTTGGTGGTCATATGATGTTTATGAAGGGATCTACCGTACATATTGAGAACGTCGAGTTGTATAAAATGGGGCAAAGAAGCGTGCTGGGAAGATACCCCATTCACTGGCACTTAAATGAAAACGCGGCTCAAGGCAGTTATGTCAAAAACAGTAGTGTCCATAAATCATTTAACAGGGCTGTAACCATCCACGGAACAGATTACGTTACCGTTGATGGCGTTTTTGCTTACGATCATATTGGACATGGCTTTTTTTTAGAAGACGGAGGAGAACGTTATAATACCATAAAAAATAATGTGGTTTTCGTTACTAGACGACCAGCGCCTGGACAGGAATTAACACCTTCAGACAATAGTCATAACCAAGCACAAAACAGAACTCCCTCCTCTTACTGGATAACCAACCCCAATAATTACTTTGAAAACAATGTGGCTGCTGGAACAGAAGGCACCGGCTTTTGGTTTGCTTTCCCTACAAATGGTCCGCTATTCGCTACAGGTCAACTACCTTATTTTGCGGGTATTATACCTTGGAAAGAACCGCTTGGCAGTTTCAATGGATTTGTTGCTCATACTTGTATGACTGGCTTTGATGTGTTTGACCAGATAAACAATGACCATTCGATCAAAGCTAATTTTGGATGGCAGACAAATGGTCCGCAGTATTTGGATAATGGTTTGTTTTATGGCAATGATCAAGGCATTTATTGTGGTCTAGGGGTACTGGGAACCAATGAAAACACCGTCTTCCGAAATTGTGCATTTAGTGATAACAAAACTATCACCATGTTGGCTGGTAACCTCACTATATCCAATAGTCTGTTTAATGCTGATTCCGATTTTGGGGTATTCACAGGAGAACGAAATTTCTTTAGATTCTATGATGGGCCTGGACAACACATCGACTGTCATTTTGAAGGGTTCAATCGTCCGTATACCAATATGCTTATGCAACAAATTGGTGGGGGTGCAACGCCGAATGTCAACCCGACCTTCATTGGGACAACAAAAGGGTGGCCAGAGCCCTTTCCCCTTGAATTTGTACAAATCACTGCTGCTACAAGACCTGCTAAGATCAATCAGTTCTTTAAAGATTACGATGGCGGATTGCTAGGCAAGGCAAATACCACCATGGTAAGAGACCACCCATTCAATACAGACGGACACGAATTCAAAGAACCCTCCTGGGTTCGGGTTAAACGATCTGACTATTTCTTTGCTACCATTTGGCTTCATAAGGTAACTAATAACGCTGCTCCGCTTGCTGTTGTGAGATCTAAACCAGGGGAAAGTGATGTCTGCATTTGGGATGTTGGTACATCAAACCAAACCTACAAATTTGGGGTGATTGTCAACCAAGGCTTCACCTACACTTATTACTTGACACAGGTACCAGCTTCCAAGCACATTCATATGATCATGGATCGAGGAGAAGTAGGAGATTTAGCCACAACCAGGTTTAAAGGATTAGGGAAATTATTAAACTTTAGAGTCACGGGGTCAACCCCTCGTGGTTCCATTGCACAGGTAGAAGCGGCAACGAATAATTCCTATTTTATTGCGGGGAATGGGGACGTTTATGTAAAAATGAGAGCAACGGGTCCTGGTCGATCAACGACTGACTTACGTTGGGATGGAAATGGTACCTTCCAGCTGCCAACCCTGCCCTGCAATTCAAATACAATTCCAGTGGCTACCGATAGCGATGGAGACGGAATGTCCGACGACGATGAAAATATGGTTTGCCGATTACCACAAAACGCTGGAGACTTAAATTTTGAATTCGACAGATCAACGGAATCATTTAGCCTGGTGAATATAGCAGCACACAATACAAACAGTGCGATATCCTGGCTTTTAAGAACCGATTATCACATAGATCCTTATGTCATTAGAAGCGGATTAAACTTTGCTGGTGATGAAGTACAACAGTTAAAAATCAGAACCAAGTCAGAAGCCGCTGGTAGTTTTCAATTATTTTGGGCAACCACACAAACACCTAATTTTAATCAACCCAACTCCATCATCCTTACTCCAAACCAAACCAATGTTTTTGAGGAATTGGTCTTTGATATGAGCCAACATGCTGGCTGGATGGGGCAAACAATCACAAAAATCCGTTTAGACTTCCCGGGGTCTCAAAATGGCATTGCACATACCTGGATTGACTATATTCATGGTCCGCTGGCAAGTTCCTCTGGATGTAATATTCCGCCTGTCGTGTCTTTTACAAGTCCGATCTTGACTGAATTTGAAGAAGGTGATGACCTGGGAGTTGTCGTAAACGCAACAGATAATGGCAATGTAGACAAGGTGGAGCTGTTCCTCAACAATGTTTTAGTCCGCGAGGACAATTCACCACCTTTCCAATGGGGAACGGCTAGTACCAACAATCAGGATTTGCCATTGCTCAATCTTGCAACGGGCACTTATACTCTCAAAGCAGTAGCTACAGACAATCATGGGCTTGCTACTACGGCTACATATGACTTTATTGTCAATCGTAGTATTCCGCTGGATATTCGGGTGTGCCTTGAAGGCCCCATGAACCCATCTACACAAACCATGATTAGTTTTCTGTTACAATCAAATTTGTTACCATCCGGTCAACCCTACGGTGTTGCTCCCTGGAACTATCAAGGAACAGAAGGGCAAGGCTGGTCCACTTCCGACTATCCTGCCAATGCAGTAGACTGGGTATTGGTCTCCTTCAGAACAGGGTTTACCAAAAGTACAGAAGTCATTGCTACAGCTGCTATTCTGCTTTATGACGGCACGTTAATGTTTCCAAATCCACGGGCTCTGCTAGAGACGATGGGCAGCTCGTTTTATATTGTGATCCAGCATCGCAACCACATGGGCATTATGTCACCCGTGCAGGTTGCTCCTGTAAACGGTGTGTTGTCTTTTGACTTTTGTCTTGAGAACAGTTATCCGTTTGGTTCGGGGCAAAAGCTGTTAGCGCCTGGTCTTTGGGGAATGTACGCAGGAGACGGTAATCAGCAAGACGACATGAATGGCTATGATATCAACGGCCTAGACAATGCGGCCTGGAAAAATGAAAATGGCACCTGGAACATCTACAACCACGCTGATTTTAACCTGGATGGGGACGTCAATGGAATTGATAAAATATTGTGGAATGTAAATAATGGGGTTTATTCCCATTTAGACAAATAGGCATAAGGCATCTGATATTGATACTCCATACACCACAGGACGCTCAACGCTAATAAGACGTTGCCGTTTAGGACTTTTGACAAGGTTTTTTATAAAGTACACTTAAGACTGATGTTACTCGAACCCTTGTTTCCTCCAAAAGTGTAGGAAACAAATCAATGCCAGCTCTATTGACGTAAGCTTGTTGTATTTGTTTTACACATTGTTTTCACTTTTAATGTTTGCAACCCGTTAAGAAAATCGATTTTTCGGAGTGGACTCAACATCACCCATCTAATCCATTGATTACTCGTGCTATTGCTTCCCTATGCTCGAAAATAAAAAAATGCCCCCCAGAAAATTGATGTCTGGTGAAAGATTGATTGGTCTCTAGGTTCCAGGCTTCCATTTCTTCTATGGTTGCATCGTTATCATCCCCATGAAATCCTGTTATTGGGATAGTTAGTTTAGGGTTTGATGCATAAGAATACGCTTCTACAATTTGAAAATCGGCTCGAAGGATGGGTTCAAAAAATTCTTTTAATTCTTCATTATTTAAAATCTCTTGTGGAGTGCCATTTTTATCACTTATTTCGCTCCAAAAGTCGTTAGAAGGTAATTTATAGGTTAACGTTTTGTCCTTTTTGGGGATCGAAGGCCCGCCTCTTCCAGATACAAATAAATGCACGGGTAACTTTTTATTGTTTGCTAACAAACGATGAATGGTCAGATAAGCTAATAAGCTGCCCATACTATGGCCAAAAATGGAGTAAGAGTCATAGGAATAGAGGACAGGCTCCATTTGAGCAATGACATCCGTTACGGCAGCATTGATGTCCGTAATCAATGGTTCAGAAAAGCGTTTGCCTCGTCCTGGCAGTTCAATAAAAAGACAAGCAGCATGTATCTCTTTTTCGAAATCCTTTAAACTATAATGACTGCCTCCAGCGAAATGGAGGAAAATGAGGAGATGGCTATTCTTTTTCATTCCAATGCTTCATCTTTTTAACGATAATACTTACGGTTTCTTTCGTATGCGAATTGACAAAATAGTGGCCAGCATCTGGTATCACCGAATAATCAAGCGCTTCAGAAAAACGGCTCCACGAATCTGTTGCGGTTTCATGATTTTTCGTTCCTTCGTCATTTTCCCCGAAAACACAATGAATTGGAGTATCTAACGGTTGATAATCATAAAGTTGCTGGAGAATAGCGTATGAAATGTTCGTGTCTTTATTGTATCCATCAATAAAATTACGCTTCAATTCTACACTTAAGTCTTCAATCGGCAATAAAGGATCAATCATATTCATCATTTTATCAAGATCGAGTACATCGTACATTTCTTTTGCCGTTTTTGTTTTCACTTCTTTTCTGAAATATTGAGCACATTGAAATATACCTTTAACGCTGTACTGGAGATCCGATAATGCATAGCCCATGAACATCGCTAAATTTGTTCCAATAGAGGTTCCTAACAAATATAGATCCTTCTTAGGAACTTTCAAGTTAAATTCCTCGATCAATACCGATTTTAGTTCACTTAATGCGACCGGGTCCGAATCAATATCCCAATGATGCCAAGGCAAAGAAACGATGTACACATTTCCTAGGGAAGACAACTCCTTCGCTAAGGCATCATAGGCTCCTAATAGCGCTCCAGCATAAGGAAAAAGGATAAAGCTCTGATCATTTTCATGGTTAAAATTAAAACGCTGAACTAACTCCAGTTGCTTGTCAATCGAGTCCACACTTAAGGATTTGGAAATCGCTTCAATGGATGGGTTGGTAAAAAGCTGTTGAAGCGTTACCTGTTTACCTAATTGCTTCTCCACCTTGTTTATGAGCTGAATCGCTTTGAAACTATGCCCTCCTAGCGCGAAAAAGTCATCATGAATCCCTATTTTTTCTTTTTTTATGGTTAAGACATCACTCCAAATATTGACTAACTGTTGCTCTAGATCTGTTCTAGGAGCAACATACGCTACTGCACTGGTTAAGCTCAAGTGCGCTGGATTAGGCAAGCCTTTTTTATCTAATTTGCCATTGGGTGTAACTGGAAATTCTTCTAACTGCACAAAATAACTCGGAACCATATAATCTGGCAAACGTTCCTTCAGATAAGTGCGAACATCACTACTGTTCAATGGTAGTTCAGCACGTAAATAAGCGGCCAACTGTTTGTCTCCTTCTTCATTTTCTTTCGCCACGACAACACTTTCCTGAATGGAAGCATGTTGATTTAATACCGCTTCTATCTCTCCTAATTCAATTCGGTAGCCTCTTATTTTTACTTGGTCATCTTTTCGGCCTATGAACTCGATGTTACCGTCTGGGAGCCATCTTCCGAGATCTCCTGTCTTATACATGCGCTGTCTCGCTTCATAAGGATTGCTGACGAACTTCTCTGCTGTCAACGCTGGTCTATTCAAATACCCTCTAGCCAAACCTGCTCCTGATATACATATTTCTCCTACGACTCCTATTGGTAGCAGCGCTTCGTTCTTGTCAAGAATGTAGATACGGGTGTTTGCAATCGGTCGGCCTATAGTTTGATTTTTAACCCTTCCTTGTACAGCTTTTTGAATGCACGTGACCGTTACCTCAGTTGGTCCATATTCATTAATAAAATGATCGGAATAGGCTGGTGCATTCCGCATTAGATGTTGAGACAATTGGTCTCCTCCGGCAATTAGTCGACTTAACCTTTTGGTGAATTTGGGGTTCAATGCTTCTATAAATCCAGGTACAGCATGAAAATGAGTAATTCCTGTTTCATCCATATAGTTACCTATTAAATTGGCATCCTTTACGTTATACTTATTCAGTAGGTGGACTTCTGCTCCATTAAAAAGAGCGATAAAAATTTGTTCAACAGAAGCATCAAAAGCTATATTTGAAAATTGTAACACTTTTTCTTGACTTGAAAAATTAAACGTGGACGATTGACTACTGATTAGATTCATCACACTGCGATTTTCAATCAACACGCCTTTCGGCTTCCCAGTAGAACCTGATGTGTATATGACATAAGCTAAATGATCCGATTGCGTTGTTAGTTCCAGATTAGTTGATTGATAGTCAGACTGTTTTGATAAAAAGGTATTTAGCTCCATTTGATCAATCAATACTTTAGCAGCCGAATCAGCCACTAGGAATTCTATCCTGTCTTGGGGGTATTCCGGATCGATCGGAACATATGCGCCACCACTTTTGAGGACCGCCAAAATAGAGACGATCATCCATTCCGATCGATCTAGCATAATCGCCACTAAATCATCCGGTTGAATGGAATAGGTTTTTCGCAAATAATCGCCTAATTGATTCGCTTTCTCGTTTAGCGTGCCGTAAGTAAGCTGTGTCTCCTCAAAAACAATCGCTACGTGATCTGGCGTTTTATGGGCTTGCTCTTCAAACAAGGCGATGATCGTCTTATCTTTTGGATAATCTGCCTTCGTATCATTAAAATCAATGAGCAACTGTTGCTCTTCTGTTTGGCTTAAGTAGGGGAGGGAGGAAATTGGAAATTCTGGATGTTTTGTGATGGAATCGATTAGCTGAATCAAATGACTGCTTAATCTTTCTATGGTTGATTGATCGAATAAATCGCTGTTGTATTCTATTCCTATGTTCAGTTGCCCTTCTTGTTCTACAAAATTAAAGGTGATGTCAAATTTGCTAATGACACGTTCTGTTGCGTCAGCATAAGGCGTTACTTCTAATCCATTTAATGCTTCGCTTACAGTTAGTTGTTCATTGTTTTGTAAGACAACCATGCTATCAAACAATGGATTGCGACTTAGATCTCTTACAAGCTGTAAATCATCAACCAGCTCATCAAAAGGATAATTCTGGTGTTCGTATGCTTTTAGGGTGTTTTCTTTTACGGAAAGTAGCAGTTCTTTGAAATTCGTTTCAGGGGTAAATATTGAACGTAAGGATAAGGTATTGATGTAAAATCCAATTTGATCATTTAAATCAACGTGTTCTCTGCCGGCTATTGGACTACCGATAACAATATCTGTTTGACCAGTATATTTGTACAGCAAGACATTCACACTTGCCAATAAGCTCATAAACAACGTCGCCCCTGTTTGCTGGCTAATTGACTTCAATTGGTTTGTCGTATCCTTATTCAACACACTATATACATTGCCTCCATTAAATGTTTGCAATGCTGGGCGTGGATGATCTAGCGGCATATTCAGCACAGGCAATGCTCCACTAAACTGATCTAGCCAATAGGTTTTCGAAGCACTTAGTTTATCGCCTGCTCCAGATAAAATTCCTTGTTGCCAGCTGGAGTAATCTTTGTACTGGATGCGCAAATCTGGTAGATTTATGGGTGTATTATTTATGAATCCATTGTAGTAGGTAAACAAATCTCTCAACAAGATATTCATGCTCCATCCATCACTAATGATATGATGCATGACAAATACAAAAATGTAGGAATCAGCCGATTGTTGAATTAAAGTGGCTCGAAGTAAGGCGTCGTATTCTAAATCAAAAACATGCTGAACTTCTTCTTTTATCAGTAATTTTATCGTCTCTTCTTGATTGTTATTCTTCCGTAGATCTTGATAATTGAAGGAGAAATGGTGGGCGTCTGCTGCTAGGATCCATTGCTTGATCGTCCCTTCATTGTCTTGCTTGAAAATTGTTCGCAGGGATTCATGTCTCGAAATTAACTGAGTAAAGGAATGCTCTAATGCATTTAAATCCAGATTTCCTTTCAATTCATAAACTCCAGGCATGTTGTATGCATAATTGCCTTCCTCTAGTTGACTCAATACCCACAATCTTCGTTGGGCGGAAGATAATTGGTAGTTTTCCTGAGGGGGTACGATCTCAATGTCTTGATAGATAGAAGTAGTCGAGTTTTCTATGACGCTACTTATGCCTTCAATGGTTGTATGCTCAAAAATATCCTTGATTGATAATTTGACATTTAATTGTTTCGCTATTTGGCTAATGACGGTGGTGGCTTTTAAGCTATGTCCTCCTAGTGCAAAAAAGTCGTCGTGCACGCCTATCTTTTCAGCTTCTAGTTTTAGTATTTCGCTCCAGATATTGACTACTTGTTTTTCTGTTTTTGTGGAAGGCGCCACATATTCTATTCCACTGTTTAAGCCTAAACCTTCTGGGCTTGGAAGGGCTTTTTTGTCTAGCTTCCCGTTTGGTGTCAAGGGGAATGCTGCTAGCTGGACAAAGTAGGCTGGTACCATGAAATCGGGCAAACTACCTTTTAGGTGGGTGCGCAACTCATTGGTATTCAAGTCCTGCTCAGACGTAACATAAGCGACCAATTGCTTGTCTCCTTTTTCATTTTCTTTAGCCAGGACAACACATTCTTGGATCGAAGTGTGCTGATGTAGGGCAGCTTCTATCTCTCCTAATTCGATTCGGTAGCCTCTTATTTTGACTTGATCATCCTTTCGGCCTATGAACTCGATATTGCCGTCTGGGAGCCATCTTCCTAGGTCTCCTGTCTTGTACATACGCTCTTCATCCTCAAATGGATTGTTGACGAACTTTTCTGCTGTTAAGTCTGGGCGATTTAAATAGCCTCTGGCTAGGCCAGCTCCTGCTATACAGATCTCGCCGATAACACCGATCGGTAATAGATTTTCATGATCATCTAAAATGTATATCCGAGTGTTCGCAATAGGACGACCAATGGGGATACTACCTGCTGATAAACCATTTTTATTCTTATAATAATTCGTCCAAATTGAACACTCTGTTGGCCCGTAGCAATTCCAAATGTTCTTGGTGGTGCTGTACAGATCAACATCAACAGTGTCTCCTGCACAAACGATTATTTCAATTCCCTTTAAAACACCAGGATCTAACTGTTTAGCGACTAAAGAAGGTACCGTCAAAAAAGAGACATCCTTTTGATCAATCAATGCAGAAAGTTGGACGACATCTTTTCGATTTTCTTCATCAATAAGAACGAGTATACCTCCGGATAAAATAATAGAAAACAGCTCGAAAACGGAGGCATCAAAAGCGAAGGAAGCATAATGACCGCCCCTTGAATATTCATCTAATTTAAAGGTGGTAATCTGAGCTTCGATGGTATTTACGACACTTCTGTTTTCTACCAGTACTCCTTTCGGTTTTCCTGTCGAACCAGACGTATAAATGACATAGGCTAGATGATTGGGTTTGGCGAATCTGTCCAGATTTGTTTTGCTGTACTTCTCCTTGTTAAAAAGGAAGGTATCCAATTCATGTTGATCAATCAATACCTTAGCAGCCGAATCCGTTAACAGGTAATCTATTCTTTCTTGTGGGTATGCCGAATCTATTGGGACATAAGCACCACCGCTTTTTAGCACTGCTAAAATAGTAACGATCATCCACTCTGATCTTTCTAGCATTATTGCCACTAAATCATCGGGTTGAATGGAATAGCTTTTTCGTAGATAATCGCCTAGTTGATTGGCGCGTTCATTGAGTTCCTGGTACGTAAGTTCTATATCCTGAAAAACAATCGCTACTTGATCTGGTGTCTTATTTGCTTGCGCTTCAAACAAGGCGATGATCGTCTTATCTTTTGAATAATCAGCATTGGTATCATTAAAATCAACTAACAACTGTTGTTCTTCTGTCTTACTTAAATATGGAAGTGCCGAGATTGAAGCATCAATTTGCGCTACTGCATTGATCAATAGTCGCTCAAAATGACGGGTTAATTGATGTATAAAAGATTCGTCATAAACGGATGCATTAAATTTAAATTCGAAGACGATTGCTTCTTGTTCTTGAACGGTTATCGCAAAATTATAATTCGTTTGTTCAAATGCTCGCAGCCTGGTTATGCTAAAGCCTAAGCCATCGCCTTCTTGCAATTGATCGACTAGAGTTTCATCTAACGGGTAATTTTCAAATACCATTAAATGATCGATCAACGCATTGCCGACCTCACTTAATCCCTGGACTTCCGCTAGCGGTAAATAATGATGATCTAATGCCTTGATCGCCTGCTGATTGACCTCTTTAACGACCGTTTTTAAGGTTTGATCGTCCTGGTAAGACACTCGAACTGGTACGGTATTAATAAACAGCCCTACCATTTCCTGAATGCCCTCTATTTCCGATGGTCTGCCGGATACGACTGAGCCAAAAACAACATCTCTTGAATTAGAATATTTACTCAATACGACTCCCCATATCGATTGTACCAAGGAGTTTAACGTAATCCCTAAGTTGGAGCATAAGGTCTTTAGTTCTTTTGTTTTTTCACTCGATAAAGAAAAATCAATTTCTTTGTATATGGATTTACTGTGCTTGGAAGCAGTACCTTTTAACTTTGGTATCGTATTAACTTCATTATAGCCCTTCAAATAATCATTCCAGTACTCCCGACTAACGCGTTCTTCTCTGTTGGTTAACCAGGAAATGTATTTTAAATAAGAGCTTGGCTTGGGTAAGTCTAGCGCTGTACCAGTTTCTACATAATGTTTATAATACTTGAAAAAGTCTCCGTTCAAAATACTTATACACCAACCGTCTGATAGAATGTGATGATTGGTCCATACAAACTCGTAGGCGTCTTCCTTTAACTTTAACACCGCAAAGCGCATTAACGCCCCATCCTTTAAATCAAACCCTTCTTCCTTATCTTCTTTGAGGTAATTGTCGACCCATGCCTGTTGATTTTGTAGTTGGCTAATGTCCTTATATCTAAAATCAATCTTGTCGGATGAAGAAATAACTTGTAGTAAATCTTCGGTAAAATTCGCTCGGAGTACATCATAGCGTGTTATTAGAGCAGCATAACTCTTTTCTAAGGCCGATTGGTCTACTTCCCCTTTGATTGTATAGGATAACTGTTCGACATAAGTAGCAGAGTGCTTATCTGTCAACCAATGATAGTAAATTCCTTGCTGCATGGGAGATAAAGAAGCGATATTCTCTACACTCGGATAGCTTAAAGTTAAGGCGCCTAATTCTTGTTGTGATAGCGCTTTGTACACATAATCTCCTGAGGTCTTTACCTGCTCTTGCTTTTCTGATAATACAGTGATCAGCTTCTTTAAGGAATGCTCATAACTAGCGGCTAAACGATCTATTGTTTCCTTGTTAAACTGTTTGTGGCTGTAGCGAATGGATAGGTTTAATTCGCCTGCCGTTTGCATGCCTGAAACCGATAAATGATGTTCGGAAGATCGATTCAAAGACACGTCTTCCCCAAAATTATTGGAAGAGAACTCGAATAAGGAATCGCCATCTTTTTTACTTAAACCTTCGCCAAAATCTCCTAGGTAATTAAAGATGATTTGAGGGTGAATCGCATCGGTTAATTTCTGCGTGCTTAACTGTTGAAAAATATGGTAGCCGACGCCCTTATTGGGCACTCTTCTGAGGGTATCTTTTACTTCAATCAATTGTGCACAAAGATCCTCATAAGATAAGTCAAAAACGACTGGATAAAGACTGCTAAACCAGCCTACTGTTCTTGAGGTGTCTAGGTCTTTGATAATAGCCTCCCTGCCATGACCTTCCATTGAAATGGACGTATTTTGAATGCCAAATTCTGCCTTTAATGCTAGGACTAAAGCTGTCAGTAAAATATCGTTGATCTCTGTTTTATAGGCTTGATTTACCTTTGATAGTAATAACGTTGTCTCTTGTTTACTTAGGGAGAATCCAGTTGAGACGATATCTTTTAATGCATTGGTCCCTTCTAAATGATCTAGTGGGATTGGTGACACCTGTTGGCTCAGTACTTTATTCCAATAGTCTCGTTCCTTGGTATGATAGTCATTTGCATACAAGTGGATCTGTTCTAACCAATGTTTAAAGGAATGACTCTTTAAGGGCAATCTAAGGGGGTGATGCTGATTGATTTGAGTAAATAGGGTAGCAATATCTTCAAAAATAATCCGCCAGGATACGCCATCGATTACCAAATGGTGCACGGTGATTAATAGTTCATCGTAGGCCGGCGTCTTAAATAAACATACCTTGATCAGTGGTCCTTCTTGAAGATTAAAGGAGCGCTTCACCTGATTGCTGATTGCCGTTATTTGGTCTGCTACGTTATTGGACGAGCTCAAATCATGGACCTCAATTTTGAACTTGTTTGTTGCGGGTTGATTGTACTGAACCCAGACGTCCTTTTGTTTATGATACACCATCCGCAACGCATCATGATGTTCGATGAGTTTAGTGAATAGGTTGTTTAACTGTTCTGGTTCTAACGAAGAATGACTCCTAAGTCCTACTGACTGATGAAAGTGCTGCTTGTCAACATTATCATCATATAAAAAGCTTTGCTGAATGGCTCCTAGAGGCACTTCACCCTCGACGGTATCCTGTGGAATCTCAAGAAAATCGGTTGTGATACACAACGACTGGTCTAACAGGATGGAATGACTTAAAATGTCTTTAACTTCCAGGCGATATCCTTTCGCTTTCATTTTTGAGGAGATCTGGATCGACTTAATACTATCGCCTCCTAGCGCAAAAAAGTCTTCATGGATGCCTATTTTTTCTGCCTCTACTTTTAATACTTCACTCCAAACACGGACTAATTGTTTTTCTATTTTTGTAGTAGGCGCCACATATTCAATCCCACTGCTCAAGTCTAGACCTTCTGGACTTGGAAGGGCTTTTTTGTCTAACTTCCCGTTGGGTGTCAAGGGAAAATCTGTTAATTGAACAAAGTAGGCTGGCAACATGTAATCTGGTAAACTACTTTTTAAGTGAGTGCGCAACTCATTCGTATTCAGCTCTTTTTCTGATTTTATATAAGCGACTAGTTGCTTGTCGCCTGATTCATTTTCTTTTGCAAGGACAACACCTTCTTGGATCGACGTGTGCTGAATCAGTGCGGCTTCTATTTCTCCTAATTCGATTCGGTAGCCTCTTATCTTTACCTGGTCATCTTTTCGGCCTATGAACTCGATATTGCCGTCTGGGAGCCATCTTCCGAGATCTCCTGTTTTGTACATACGTTTTCCGTCTTCAAACGGATTGCTGACGAACTTTTTTGGTGTTAGGTCTGGGCGATTTAAATATCCTCTCGCTAGGCCTGCTCCTGCTATGCAAATCTCGCCGATAACGCCGATTGGTAATAGATTATCGGCGTCGTCTAAAATATAGACACGGGTATTTGAGATGGGACGACCGATTACTATTTTTTCCTTTTCGTTTAGTTCTTTGACTACGACCCCAACCGTTGTTTCTGTTGGGCCATATTCATTATATATTGAAGCGGTACTACTTATTTTTTTTAGGGTGTTAACATGGGTATTCGACAATGCTTCTCCTCCTAGTATAAAAGCGTTAATATTCTCGTTTTTGATTTCTCTATTAGCCAATAGATTCACGTGTGTTGGTGTCATTTTAACTTGAGTAATTGTAGGATCAGAAATGACTTCATTTATCAAATCTGAAGTAGTTAAATGGTCACCGACAATCAACTTGCCTCCTGTGATCAGGGGATTGTAAATACTTGTTACTGTGAGGTCAAAAGCTAGATTCGTAAAAAATGGGGCTACTATTTCAGTTCGAGTATAATTCATCGAGGAGAAACATAAATAGTTAACGACGCTTCTATTTTCAACTAGCACTCCTTTCGGCTTCCCAGTCGAACCAGACGTGTAAATGACATAGGCCAGATGATGGGGTTTGGCAAATCTGTCCAGGTTGGTTTTGCTGTAGGTCTCTTTTCTAGTAAGGAAGGCATCCAATTCATTTTGATCAATCAATACTTTCGCAGCCGAATCCGTTAACAGGTAATCGATTCTTTCTTGAGGGTATGCAGGATCTATTGGAACATAGGCGCCACCGCTTTTGAGTACCGCCAAAATCGAAACGATCATCCACTCTGATCTTTCCAGCATTATCGCCACTAAATCATCGGGTTGTATGGAATAGCTTTTTCGTAGATAATCGCCTAGTTCATTGGCGCGTTCATTGAGTTCTTGGTAAGTAAGTTCTTTTTCCTCAAAGACGATTGCTACCTGATCTGGTGTCTCTTTTACTTGTTCTTCAAATAAGGCGATGATGGTCTTATCATTAGGAAAATCTGCCTTCGTTTCATTAAAATCAACTAACAACTGTTGCTCTTCTGCCTGACTTAAATAAGGAAGGGCTGATATTGAACCATCAATTTGCGCTGTGGCATTGATCAATAGTTGCTCAAAATGTTGGGTTAGTTGATGTATAAAAAAATCGTCATAAACGGATGTATTAAATTTAAAATCGAAGACTAACGTTTCTCGCTCCTGAACAGTAATTGCGAAATCATAATTCGTTTGTTCGAATGCTCGCAGCCCTGTGATGCTAAAGCCTAAGCCATCACCTTCTTGCAATTGATCGACTAAGGTTTCATCTAGGGGATAATTTTCAAATACCATTAAATGATCGATCAATGCATTACCGACCTCACTTAATCCCTGGACTTCTGCTAACGGTAAATAATGATGATCTAACGCCTCGATCGCCTGCTGATTGACCTGTTTAACGACCGTTTTTAAGGTTTGATCGTCTTGGTAACACACGCGAACCGGAATGGTATTAATAAACAATCCAACCATTTCCTGAATGCCCTCTATTTCCGATGGTCTGCCGGATACGACTGAGCCAAAAACAACATCTTTTGAATTGGAATATTTACTCAATACGATGCCCCAGATCGATTGTATCAAGGCGTTTAGGGTGATCCCTAAGTCCGCGCATAAGCCTTTTAATTCTTGTGCTTTTTCTTTAGATAATGAAAATTCAATCTCTTTATTCGCAAAGGTCTTTTTTCCTCTTTGTGTAATCCCTTTTAATTTAGGTATCGTATTGACTTCACTATACCCTTCTAAATACTGACTCCAATAGGCACGACTAACGCGGTCTTCTCTACTTGTTAGCCATTCAATATAGTTTAAATAGGAGCTTGGCTTTCCTAAGTCAAGAACTGTCCCTGTTTCTACATAATGTTTATAATACTTGAAAAAGTCTCCGTTCAAAATACTGATACACCATCCATCTGTTAATACATGATGGTTTGTCCATACAAACTCGTATGCGTCATCACTTAACTTCAATACCGAAAAACGCATTAAACATCCTTCATGTAAATCAAAACCTTCTTCTTTATCTTCTTTTAGATAATTATCGATTGCCTCTTGCTTATTCTGAACGTTGCTAACGTCTTTATATCTAAAGTCAGTTTTGCCTGATGAAGAAATAATTTGTAATAGATCTTGGGTAAAATTCGCTCTTAGTACATCATACCTTTTTATCAGCAACCTATAACTCTTTTCCAAGGCGGAGACATCTACCTCCCCCTTGATCGTATAAGCTACTTGTTCTACATAAGCAACAGATTGCTTATTTGTCAACCAATGGTAGTAGATTCCTTGCTGCATTGGAGATAAAGAAGCGATATTCTCTATACTTGGATAGCTGGATGTTAATGCGCCTAATTCTTGTTGTGATAACGCTTTGTAAACATAATCTCCTGAGGTCTTTACCTGCTCTTGCTTTTCTGATAAAACGGTGATCAGCTTCTTTAAAGAATGCTCATAGCTAGCGGCTAAACGATCTATTGTTTCCTTGTTAAACTGTTTATTGCTGTAGCGAATGGAAAGGTTTAACTCGCCTGATGATTGCATGCCAGACACCGATAAATGGTGTTCGGAAGATCGGTTCAACGACACGTCTTCCCCAAAATTATTGGGAGAGAAGTCGAATAGAGAATCGCCGTCTTCTTTGCTTAATCCCCCGCCAAAATCTCCTAGGTAATTAAAGATGATTTGAGGTGGAATCGCTTCCTTTAATTTATGGTTGCTTAACTGTTTAAAAATATCGTACCCGACGCCCTTATTGGGCACTCTTCTTAGCGTATCTTTTACTTCAATCAATTGTGCGCATAGATCCTCGTAAGACAAGTCAAAAACGACTGGATAAACACTGGTAAACCAACCGACTGTCCTAGAGGTATCCAGGTCTTTGATAATGTCTTCTCGGCCATGGCCCTCAATTGTTATCGAAGTCGTTTGAATTCCAAATTCTGCCTTTAATGCCATGACAAAAGCTGTCAGTAAAATATCATTGATCTCTGTTTTATAGGCTTGATTGACCTTTGACAGCAATAACGTTGTCTCTTGTTTACTTAAGGAGAATCCTGCTGAGACCAAATCTTTTAAATCATTGGTCCCTTCCACATGATCGAATGGGATTGGCGATACCTGTTGACTCAGTACGTTATTCCAATAGTCTCGTTCCTTTGTATGATAGTCATTGGCATACAAGTGGATCTGTTCTAACCAATGCTTGAAGGAATGACTCTTTAAGGGCAGTCGCAGCGGTTGATTCTGATTGATTTGAGTAAATAGGGTAGCAATATCTTCAAAAAGAATACGCCAGGATACTCCATCGATCACCAAATGGTGCACGGTGATTAATAGTTCATCGTATGCCTGCGTCTTAAACAAACACACCTTGATCAGTGGTCCTTCATTAAGATTAAAGGAGCGCTTCGTATGATTGCTGATTGCCGTTATTTGGTGTGCTACGTTATTGGACGAACTCAAATCATGGACCTCAATTTTGAACTTGTTTGTTGCCAGTTGGTTGTACTGAATCCAGACACCCTTTTGTTTGTTGTAGACCATCCGCAACGCATCATGATGTTCGATGAGTTTAGTGAATAGGTTGTTTAACTGTTCTGGTTCTAACGAAGAATGACTCCTCAGTCCGACTGACTGATGAAAGTGCTGCTTATCCACATTATCATCATACAGAAAACTGTGCTGCATGGCTCCCAGAGGAGCTTCCCCCTCAACGATATCCTGAGGAATTTCAAGCAAATCGGTCGCAACACACAATGCCTGATCGAACAGGATAGAATGACTTAAAATGTCTTTGACTTCTAGGCGATATCCTTTTGCTTTCATTTTTGAGGAGATTTGGATCGACTTAATACTATCTCCTCCTAGCGCAAAAAAGTCTTCATGGATGCCAATTTTTTCTGGATCGACTTTTAATACTTCGCTCCAAATTTGGACTAATTGTTTTTCTATTTTAGTGTAAGGCGCCACATATTCTATTCCACTGCTCAAGCCCAGACCTTCTGGACTTGGGAGGGCTTTTTTGTCTAACTTGCCATTGGGTGTTAAGGGGAAATCTTCTAGCTGGACAAAGTAGGCTGGCACCATGTAATCTGGTAAACTACTTTTTAAGTGAGTGCGCAGATCATTTGTATTCAAAGCTTGATCTGAGGTTACATAGGCGACCAGTTGCTTGTCGGCTGATTCATTTTCTTTTGCAAGGACAACCCCTTCCTGGATTGACGTATGCTGATTCAGTGCGGCTTCTATCTCTCCTAGCTCGATTCGGTAGCCTCTTATCTTTACCTGGTCATCTTTTCTGCCGATGAACTCGATATTGCCGTCTGGGAGCCATCTTCCGAGGTCTCCTGTCTTGTACATGCGTTTTCCGTCTTCGAAGGGGTTGTTGACGAACTTCTTTGCTGTTAGGTCGGGGCGATTTAAATAGCCTCTGGCTAAGCCTGCTCCTGCTATACAGATCTCGCCGATAACACCGATCGGTAATAGATTTTCAGTATCATCCAGGATGTAGATACGGGTGTTGGAGATGGGACGGCCGATGGTGTTTACGACGTTGTTACCTTGATACTGATGTACCGTTGTCCATACGGTATTCTCAGTTGGTCCATATTCATTATATAAAGCGCTTTCCTTAAAATTTGAATCGATTATGGATTGCAGTAAATTCAGATGAAGGTATTCTCCAGCTAATATTGTATTTTTTACATTGGATAGATTACCTGGATTATAATTAAATAATAACTGATAGTAGGAAGGAACGGTAAGGGTTGTATCAATTTTATTGGCCGTTATATATTTCGAAACTTTATCAATTTCGTTTATTAATTCCTTCTTCAATACATGCAGTGTTCCGCCTGACAAAATCGTTGTAAAAATGATTGAAATAGAACTGTCAAATGCAAAAGAAGAGACTAACAGCGCGTTCTTATATTCATCGTTATAGTACTTAAATCTGGAGAACGTGGAATGCATTAAATTTCGGTGTTCAATCAACACCCCTTTCGGTTTTCCAGTAGAACCCGAGGTGTAAATGACATAAGCTAAATGATCCGATT
This sequence comes from uncultured Saprospiraceae bacterium, assembly GCA_937959115.1. Lineage (GTDB taxonomy): Bacteria > Bacteroidota > Bacteroidia > Chitinophagales > Saprospiraceae > JAHDHB01. The sequence goes on along the minus strand of CALGAW010000003.1, from coordinate 149,083 downwards.
GTGCTGTTGGGACAAGGTTGGTGTTCTGATAATTATCGTGTTTGGCTAGAAACGTTTCTAGTTCACTCTGGTCAATCAATGCTTTAGCAGCTGAATCCGCTAGCAAATAATTGATTCGATCTTGAGGGTATTCCGGATCTATTGGCACATAGGCGCCACCACTTTTGAGCACCGCCCAAATTGAGACGATCATCCATTCCGATCGATCTAGCATAATCGCGACTAGATCATCGGGTTTAATCGAATAGGTTGTTCTTAAGTAATCGCCTAGCTGATTGGCGCGCTCATTCAATTCTCCATAAGTCAATTCGACTTCATTAAAAACAATCGCTATCTGATCGGGTGTTCTTGCTACCTGCACCTCAAATAATTCAATGACGGACTTCTCTTTTGGATAATCGGCCTTTTGATCATTAAAGTCAACTAACAACTGTTGCTCTTCTGTTTGGCTTAAATAGGGAAGGGTGGAAATTGGTGATTCTGGATGTTTTGTGATGGAATCGATTAGCTGAATCAAATGGCTGTTTAGTCGTTCTATGGTTGATTTATCAAATAAATCGCTGTTGTATTCTGTTACTATGCCTAGCTGTCCTTCTTGTTCTGCAAAATTAAACGTGATATCAAATTTGCTAATGACGCTTTCAGTTGTATTGGAATAAGGCGTTACTTCTAATCCGTTTAATGCTGCGCTTACATCCGTTTGTTCATTGTTTTGTAGGACCACCATGATGTCAAACAAAGGATTGCGGCTCATATCTCTTACGAGCTGTAAATCGTCAACCAGCTCATCAAATGGATAATTCTGGTGTTCGTAGGCTTTTAGTGTGTTTTCCTTTATGGAACGGAGCAGTTCTTTGAAATTTGTTTCAGGGGAAAAGGTTGACCGTAAGGATAAGGTATTGATGTAAAATCCAATTTGATCATTTAAATCGATATGTTCTCTACCAGCTATAGGACTACCGATAACGATATCGGTTTGTCTCGTATATTTATACAACAAGACCTTTACACTTGCCAATAAACTCATAAACAACGTTGAACCGGTTTGCTGGGTAATCGCCTTGAGTTGATTGTTTGTAGCCTTGCTTAGCAGACTGTTTATAGTGCCTCCATTGAATGTTTTGACTGCTGGGCGTGGATGATCTAGCGGCATACTCAGAATAGGTATTTCTCCACTAAACTGATCTAACCAATATTGTTTTGAAGCACTTAGTGTGTTGTCTCCAGCTAAAATCCCTTGTTGCCAACCAGCGTAATCCTTGTACTGAATGCGCAAATCTGGTAGGTTAACGGGTGTTTTGTTGATTAATCCATTGTAGAAAGTAAACAAATCCCTTACCAGGATATTCATGCTCCATCCATCACTGATGATGTGGTGCATGACAAACACAAAAACATAGGAATCAGCTGATTGTTGAATTAACGTTGCTCGAAGTAAGGCGTCGTTTTCTAGATCAAAAACATGCTGTACTTCCTCCTTTACGAGCAATTTGATCGTCTCTTCCTGGTTCTTATTCTTCCGTAGATCTTGATGATTGAAGGTGAAAAGGTGGGCATCTTCTGCTAGAACCCATTGCTTGATCGTCCCTTTGTTGTCTTGCTTGAACATTGTTCGTAGGGACTCGTGTCTAGCGATTAGCTGAGTAAAGGCATGCTTGAATGCTTCGATATCCAGATTTCCTTTAAATTCATAAACACCGGGCATGTTGTAAGCATAATTGCCTTTCTCTAGTTGACTCAATACCCATAATCTTCTTTGGGCAGAAGATAATTGGTAGTTTTCCTGACTAGGTAGGACTGCAATGTCTTGATAGATAGCAGTAGCTGAGTTTTCTATGACGCTGCTTATGCCTTTAATTGTCGTATGCTCAAAGATATCTTTGATCGATAGTTTGACATTTAATCGTTTCGCTATTTTACTAATGACGGTGGTGGCTTTTAAGCTATGGCCTCCTAGTGCAAAAAAGTCATCGTGCACGCCTATCCTTTCGGCTTCTAGCTTTAGTACTTCGCTCCAGATATTGGCTACCTGTTTTTCTGTTTTTGTGCCAGGCCTCACATATTCTATTCCACTATTTAAGCCTAAGCCTTCTGGACTGGGAAGGGCTTTTTTGTCTAATTTCCCGTTGGGTGTTAAGGGAAATGCTGCTAGCTGGACAAAGTAGGCTGGCAGCATGTAATCTGGTAAACTCCCTTTTAAGTGGTTGCGCAGATCATTGGTGTTCAGGTCCTGTTCAGACTTTACATAAGCGACTAGTTGTTTGTCGCCTTCTTCATTTTCCCTTGCGAGGACAACACCATCTTGGATCGACGTGTGTTGATTCAGTGCAGCCTCTATCTCTCCTAGTTCGATTCGGTAGCCTCTTATTTTGACTTGGTCATCTTGTCGGCCTATGAACTCGATATTGCCGTCTGGGAGCCATCTTCCGAGGTCTCCTGTTTTGTACATGCGCTGTCCGTTTTCGAACGGATTGTTGACGAACTTCTTTGCTGTTAAGTCTGGGCGATTTAAATAGCCTCTGGCAAGGCCAGCTCCTGCTATACAGATCTCGCCGATAACACCGATTGGTACTAGATTTTCAGTATCATCTAAAATGTACATCTTTCTATTGCCGTAAGGCTTTCCAATTGGTACTACTTCTAGTGTATTTATTTCTTTTAAGACATCAAATCTAGTTGCTGTGACCGTTATTTCTGTAGGGCCGTAAACATTAAAGACTGATTTAGCAAGACGCTCAATTTTGCTTTTGTTGGTTGCGATAACATCTAATCGGAGTTTATCGCCGCCTACCCCACAAACCTGTAGTGGGTTTTCAATTGGATAAGATTCGCTTAATAAAACTAAGTTTTCGAAAAAGGCGGTTGGGAATTCTGCATGGGTGATGTGGTGCGTATTGATTAAAGAGATAACAGCATTCGGATCATGATTCGCGCTAATAATAAGGGATGCACCAGCACATAAGGAAGAAAAAATTTCTTCTACAGAAGCATCAAACGCCACATTTAAAAATTGTAAAAATTTAGATTCTGAAGTTATGTTATATTCTTTCCGAACATTCAGAATATGGTTGACCAAACCTCGGTTTTCGACAAGCACTCCTTTCGGCTTCCCAGTAGAGCCAGATGTGTAAATTGCATAAGCCAGATGATCCGCTTTTGCAATTGGGGTAAGATTGTCTGTAGAATATTGGTTTGCCTCGGCTTTGAATTTTTGTAGTTCCTTATTGTTAATAACTGCCTTTGCATTTGCATCGTTGAGTGTATAATCAATCCTGTCCTGAGGATATGTTGGATCTATGGGAACATAAGCACCACCACTTTTTAGCACTGCCCAAATCGATATGATCATCCACTCTGACCGATCTAGCATAATTGCGACTAAATCATCGGGTTGAATCGAATAGGTTTTTCTTAGATAATCACCAAATTGATTGGCGCGCTCATTTAATTCTTTATAGGTCAGTTCGACGTTGTTAAAAACAAGGGCTACGTTGTCTGGGGTTCTAGCAACTTGGGCCTCAAAAAGTTCCAGGACTGTTTTGTCTTTTGGGTAGTCGGTTGGAGGTGGGTTGAAGTTGGACAATAGCAGCTGTTCTTCCTGTGTACTTAGATAATTGACTGCTGCTATTGGAAGGGTTGGATTTAGAGTTAATGCTTGAATAAGACTACTCAAATGACTATTCAAGCGCACGATGGTTTCTTTATTGAATAAATCGCTGTTATATTCTATTTCTAATTCAAGTTCATGGTCAACTTCAGCGAAGTTAAGTGTCAAGTCAAATTTGCTAACAATACTGGCATTTGGGATCGTGTATGGGCTGATCTTTAATCCTGCAAAACTACCAAATGCGGATGTTGCATCGTTGTTTTGAAGCACTACCATCACATCAAATAATGGATTGCGGCTTCGATCTCTTTGCAGACTTAGATTGTCTACTAATTCATCAAACGGGTAATGTTGGTGCTCATAGGCATTTAGCGTATTTTCCTTGACGGATGCTAACAGTTCTTTAAAACTATTTTGGATAGTAAAGGATGTTCTGATCGCTAAGGTGTTGACATAAAAGCCAATCTGATTTCTCAAATCAATATGTTCGCGTCCTGCGATTGGGCTTCCAAGGACGATGTCTGTTTGTCGGGTGTGTTTATGCAACAGCACATTGATACTGGCCAGTAATCCCATAAAAAGGGTCGCTCCTGCTGCTTGCGTAACTTCTTTTAATTGCTTGGTGGATGATTGGTCAATTTTAAACCGTATGGAGTTCCCATTGAAGGTTTGAACTGCCGGGCGTTTGTGGGACAATGGCATATTCAATACTGGTATTTCACCACTAAACTGATCTAACCAATATTGTTTTGAAGCACTAAGTTTTCCATCTTTTGCTTGTAAAATTCCTTGCTGCCATGCGGAAAAGTCTTTATACTGTATGTTTAGTTTGGGTAAGGCAATTGCTGTTTTCGTGACTAGTCCATCGTAATAGGAAAGTAGATCTTTCACCAAAACATTCATGCTCCAACCATCACTTATGATATGATGAATTACAAAAACAAAAACATAAGAATTCGTTCCTGTTTGCACTAACCGTGCGCTCAACAAGGAATCCTTTTCCAAATCAAACACCTTTTCAATTTCTTCTCTAACTAGTCGCTCCGTCTCGTTTTCAACCTCATTTGATGCGCTTAAATCATTATAATTAAACTTAAAATTGTGTTGATCTTCCGGCAGGATCCATTGCTTGATGTTCCCTTCCGCATCTTCTTTAAAAACCGTGCGCAAGGACTCATGCCTCGCTATTAATTGATGGAAGGCAGCTTCAAAAATAGTCGCATCTAGCACTCCTTCGAACTCGTATACATTTGACATATTGTAAGCAGCGTTGCCGCTTTCGAATTGACTCAATATCCACAATCTTCTCTGGGAAGAAGATAATTCATAACTGTCCTGCGCTCCTAGTGCAGGAATGGCGTCAGCAACATTTTCGGTGTCTATAGAAAGATAGTCTAGTAGTTCATTTCGGTTTTCAGAAATTTCTTGTCGTAATGATTCTGTAAAAACCTCTCTGGATGCTTTTACTTTTAATTTTCCTTCCATAACGTACAGATAGACTCCTTTATCGTTAAGCTGTTTTATTAAATCAATCATGACTAAATTTCAAATTCTTCTAAATCACTGGCAATACTTAATTTATTCACATCAACGATGCTCTTCCTGTCTATTAGTTCAGCTAGCTCTATTATTGTTGTCTTTGTAAAGCTATCCTTAATTGAAAGTTGAATGTTTAATTCATTAGAGATTTTACTAATAATTGTTGTAGCCTTCAAACTATGCCCTCCTAGCGCAAAGAAATCATCCTTGATACCAATTATATTTTCTTCTATTCCTAGGACCTCACTCCATATTTGGGCTAATTGTTTTTCTGTTTCTGTACCAGGAGCAACATATTCCGTTTTAGTGGTGGTAACTATTTTAAATTGGTTCCCAAAACGGATGGCGGCTTCTCCAATTTTTTCCAGCGTATTCAGTTCTGTACTCGCCATTTTCAATAGCCGTTCTTCGTAGCGTTTTCTTAGAAGAGAAGTATCCTTATTCGTATTGGTTTTACTACTTGTTTGTTCGTGTTTCTTCGTTGTTATTTGAATATTGACTGCATTTGCGGTGGTGATAAGGAACTCATTTTCGTTTTTAATTGCACCTATATCCTTTAAAAATAACGCTACGGGCTTGTTTCTGGATGTTGGTTGATAGATGATTCGGATGGTTTCCATCTTGTTTTCCAGCGCCATGTTTCCAATAAATTGGATTATGTTATGTTCCACTCCTCGTCCTAAAACTCTGCAGCTGAGCAAGATATTTTCAACGACTAGGGTGTTTTGAACAATTTTTACAAGCACAACACCGACTGTTCCATAAGAACCAAAAACATCCTCTACTTTTACAGAAAAAAGTTGTGTTTGATGGTCTTCAGTTAGGGCGATAATTTCTTCCCTCGAATAAATCTTCTTATTGGCGTTGAATTGATTGGTTCTTGCGGTTAATTGTGCCACTCTTGAGCTGTCATCGGGTGATACAGGACTAATTTCTGTTTTCACTTCTAGGCTTTCGATAAAGGAGGTATAGTTTTCAAACTTCGCTTCTAGTTTCTTTCTATGACTTTCTTGTTGGTATAACTGGGTTCTTTGGGTATCGAGTTGGGTGGCTTGTTTTTTATTGAAGCACCATAAATTGGTAATAAATCCATTGATTTCTGTTGGATTTTGTGGCATTTGGATCGTTACTACCTGAGGTAAAGAGGTTCGCACCTCATAACATTCTAAATCACTGTCATCAATGAATAGGAAGTTGGCCAACCCTAAATTTAACTCGTCTGCAATGGACTGAATATTCTCCGATTTACGAGACCAGTTAATTTTTGGGGAGACAAAATCATCAAAGTGTAATAATTCAGGTCGATCTTCCAGGTAGGAGAAGAAATTTACGACATCTTCCTCATTGTTTTTGCTGCAAATCGTAAGAATATACCCTTGTTCTTTTAATGCTTTTAGCTGCTTATGAAATTGGACTCTTGAAGCATCAATTTCGATATCTTCATACGATGATTCACCTAAAATTCCTTTCCATAAGGTATTATCACAATCCAGCACAATGATTTTAACCTCCTCTGCTTTGCATTGATAATCCCATTTAGAAATATAGGTTCCGATAGCATTGAAAGCATCTTGATGGAAAGGAATGTGGGCAATTTCATTAAGATGATGATCATACGTTTCTTTTACCCTAAGTTCCTTGCAAATTTCTGAAATATCTGCGGCTTCTATATTGGCAAGAGCACCAATTTCCTGAAGGAGAATCGCATTTATTTCGTTAATAACAGCAACCAATGATTCATTTTCAGTTAAAAGCGTCGTATCGTAAAGTAGTAGTGTTTTCTTTTTGAGCGCCTTATTATTTGCACCTAAACCTTTGGTTAAGTAATCTTTAAAGTCTTCAATTTTTTGCTTGCAGCCGCTAAGGTCTTGTTGATCTTCTACTTCGCGATAACAATCTTCCCATCGGATTAACAGGACATTACACCCGTTTGTCTGATAGAAGGGACTCCCTGGATTATTTACCAGTTGCAAAACCTGGTTGTAGTCGGCAAAAACAGGTTGTAACTTATCTGATTTCTTTGTCGAAAACAGATGGATCGCATCTTCCAGTGGATTGGAAGTAAAGGTGGAGGCGATGAGAACGTGATCTGCGGATGCAATAGTTAACGCTTGTATTTGCTGATCAGGATTGGCGGAAACCGCTTGAAAAATACTAGAAAAGTCGTGACCAATCTGAGCAATAGTATCCGCAAGGAAAAGCTTATCATCGTACTCAATGGTTAGCGATAAATCATCTCCTTCTTCCATAAAGGTAAACGTCAAGTCAAACTTGCTGATATTAAACTCATTTGAATTAACGGCTTGGATTTCAACATCTTGAATCTTCTGCTCAAAGTTATCCTGGTTGAAATTTTGTAACAATAAGTGGAAATCAAATAGAGGATTTCGACTAATGTCTGGTTTTACATTTAACGCTTTTACCAACTCATCAAATGGATAATTTTGATGGTCATAAGCTTGTAATGTTTGCGCTTTGGCTCGTATTAACAAATCCATGAATGATTCCCGTTCATCAATGCTTGTTTTTAGGGCTAATGTATTGACATAGAAGCCGATCTGGTCATTTAAATCATGATGATCTCTCCCTGCTATGGGACTTCCGATAATGGTTTCTTGATTGCCGTATTTTGAAAATAGAACATTCACTATTGACAAGAGTCCCATAAATAGCGATGCATTTTCTTGTTTTAAAATTGATTTAAATTCCTTTAAGTCGTTGGATATTATTGTTTGATGGTGTTCATTTCCCGTATAGTTTTTAACGGGAGGCCTGATGAAATCATAAGGTAGTTTAATCTTTGTCCGTACTCCGCTGAACTGATCTAACCAATATTGTTTTGAAGGACTTGTTTTGTCGTCATTTCCAGCTAAAATATCTTGTTGCCATCCTGAGTAATCTTTGTATTGGATACGTAAATGGGGTAGGGGAGCGGTGGTATTATTTACGAATCCATTATAGTAGGTAAACAAATCCCTCACCAAGATATTCATACTCCATCCATCACTGATGATGTGGTGCATGACAAAAACAAACACGTAGGAATCCGTGGATTGCTGAATTAACGTCGCTCGAAGTAAGGCGTCGAATTCTAAATCAAATACATATTGTGATTCTTCTTTTACCAATCGTTTTATGGTCTCTTCCTGGTTGTTATTACTCCGAACATCTTGATAGTTGAATGTAAAATTGTGGGCGTCTTCTGCTAAAACCCATTGCTTAATGGTCCCATCGTCATCTTGCTTGAAAACGGTGCGCAGGGACTCGTGTCTGGCGATTAACTGATCAAATGCATGCTTGAAGGCGTGGACGTCCAGCTTTCCGTTAAGCTCATAAACGCCAGGCATGTTGTACGCATAATTTTCCTCTTCAATTTGACTCAACACCCATAATCTTCTTTGGGCAGAGGATAACTCGTAACTTTCCTGGATGGGTAGCACGGCAATTTCCTGATACGACAACGTAGTAGCATTGTCGACGACCTGACTCAAGTCTTCTATTGTTGTATTCGCAAAAATGTCTTTTATGGCTAATTTGACATTGAATGCCTTAGCAATTTTATTAATAACGGTGGTGGCTTTGAGGCTGTGTCCTCCGAGAGTGAAAAAGTCATCGTGCAGGCCTATCTTTTCGGCTTCTAGTTGCAGTACGTCGCTCCAAATATGGACAATCTGTTTTTCTGTTGTTGTGCTTGGCGCCACATATTCTATTCCACTGCTTAGTCCTAGTCCCTCTGGATCTGGCAAGGCTCTTTTGTCCACCTTACCACTGGAAGTTAGGGGGAATTCTGCTAGCTGTACGAAGAAGGCTGGTATCATATAATCTGGTAAACTGCCTTTTAGGTGGGTGCGCAGCTCATTGGCGTTTAATGCCTGTTCTGACCGTAAATAAGCGACTAGTTGCTTGTCGCCGTCTTCAGTCTCTTTTGCCAGGACGACCCCTTCACGGATAGCAGTGTGTTGAAGTATGGCAGTCTCTATCTCTCCTAATTCGATTCGGTAGCCTCTTATTTTGACCTGACCGTCTTTTCGACCTATGAACTCGATATTGCCGTCAGGGAGCCATCTTCCGAGGTCTCCTGTCTTGTACATGCGCTTGCCGTCTTCAAACGGATTGCTGACGAACTTTTTTGCTGTTAAGTCGGGGCGATTTAAATATCCTCTAGCTAAGCCTGCCCCTGCTATACAGATCTCTCCGATGACACCGATTGGTAATAGTTTTCCATGATCATCTAAAATGTGCATCGTTCTATTGCCGTAAGGCTTACCAATTGGCAACACTTTGAGTGTGTCTATTTTTTTTAAGACCTCAAATCTGGTAGCAGTGACTGTTGTTTCTGTGGGGCCATAAACATTAAAGACCGATTTAGTAACACGCCCAATTTTGCTGCTGTTAGTTGCGATAAAATTTAATCGAAGTTTATCACCACCAACCATACAAACCAGTAGTGGGTTTTCAATTTGATCAGAATCGTTTGCTACAATTAAGTTTTCAAAAAAGGCGGTTGGGAATGCTGCGTGGGTGATGCCGTGCGTATTGATTAAAGCGATGATGTCATTCGCATTATGATGATCGCGAATAATGAGGGATGCACCAGCACATAAGGAAGGAAATATTTCTTCTACAGAAGCATCAAACGCAACATTCAGAAATTGTAAAAATTTAGACTCTGTAGACAGGTTGCATTCTTTTTGGACATTCAGAATATGGTTGACCAAACCTTCATTTTCAACAAGCACTCCTTTCGGCTTTCCTGTAGAACCAGACGTGTATATTGCATAAGCAAGATGATCCTCTTTTGCAATTGGGGCAGGATTGTCTGTTGAATAATTAGTTGCCTCGGCCTTGAATTTTTGTAGTTCTTGTTTATCTATCAGCGCCTTTGGATTGGCGTCTTTGAGTGTAAAGTTAATCCTGTCTTGTGGGTATTCCGGATCAATGGGAAGATAGGCCCCGCCACTTTTGAGCACTGCCCAAATAGATATGATCATCCACTCTGATCGATCCAATAGAATTGCGACTAAATCATCAGGTTGAATCAAATAGGTTGTTCTTAGATAATCGCCTAATTGATTGGCCTGCTCATTCAGTTTTTTATAGGTCAATTCTACTTCATTAAAAACGATGGCGACTTGATCTGGGGTTCTTGCTACTTGTTCCTCGAAAAGTTCTATTACAGTTTTGTCTTTTGGATAGTCTGCCTTTGTATCATTAAAATCAAATAACAACTGTTTTTCTTCTGCTTGACTTAAATAGTTGATTTCTCCTAGCTGTTTCTGGTTTAAATAGGCGTTTAAATATGAATCTACTGCCTGATGAAACCTTTTGAGGGACATCGTACTTTTTAAGACTTTAGATGCTGTATAAACAAGATTTAAGTGGTCTAGTGTTGAATTAACGGATAGCTCAAAGAAATAATTCGTACTAATATTGCCTTCAATATTTATATGTTCAGAAGGGAAGCTTGATAGATCCTCCTTTACATTTTCGACCGAATAGAAGTCAACATAATTAAACAAGATGTCTGAAAACAGGTTTTGAGATTGTTCGGTTTTTTCGTTTAGCAGATCTCCAATATCTCGCAATGAGAGTCCCGATTTGTCTGTCAGATTGACGACCGCTGTATTAATTCTTTGAACAAATGAAGCTATAGAATTTTTAAAACTGTTGTCCTCCATTTTCACTCTTAGTGGGATCGTATTCAAAAAACAACCTAGCACCTGGTCTGCTTCTTCTACTTGCGGGCGCATGTGCGAGACGAGTCCGAGTGTAATGTCTTTTTCTTGGGAAATAACATTTAGCGCGTAGATAAACGATGACAGGAACACTGACTTTACCGCTACCTTATCTGATTTTGCCGCTGTTTTAATCTTCTCTAAATAGCTGCTGTTGTAGGCTACTTCATAGTTGTCATTAGCAACTTCTGAGGTAAACATGTCCAGTCGGTTGTAGTCGTCTAGATACGCTTTCCAAAAATTAGCGACTGATATATTGCCTCTTTCGTAAAGTGCATGAATTGAAATATCCTTCCATGACAAGTTAAAAGGTTTCAATTCAACGGTTTCTTTGGCGATCAATCGTTTATAGGTTTGCCATAATTCAATGCGGAATAATTGATCACTCCAACCGTCAAGGATGGCGTGGTGGCATTGAAAAATAAAGACACTTTGTTGTTCACTTATGGTAAATAAACTAACACGCCACAACTGACCTTCATGAACAGAGAACGGATTTTTAAGCTCGTCTGCTAAGTAATTTTTAATGTGCTTTTCTGCTTCGTGCACTGAATAAGTGGATAAATCCTCATGAAAGACAGTTTCTGTTTGTTTTTTATAGATGATACTAACTTCCTCCTGGTAGTTATAAAAATTAAACCGACATCTTAATATTTCATGTTTATCAATTAATAAATTGAGTGCCTTTTCAAAAACAACTGGTATTATTTTAGTTGTTGGAAGCACCATTTGATCATGATAAATACCCGATTCAGGATTCAATAACGTATACAAGCACATGCCTTTTTGAATGTCTGTCATGGGTTGGACACTAGCGATCTGCTCCTTATCTGTTCGCTGGTTTAAAACATTCTGTTCTAGTGCATTAACGTAGGTTGTTATTTCTTCTTTTGACTTATCGTATTCCTCTTTTGGATCCTTGTTTGTGGACATTAGAAACTTAGAAAGCTCTTCGATACTAGGATATGTAAATAATTTAGCGATGTTGATGGTTGGATAGCCGCAGTTTTTAATTCTGGCAACAATTTTAATTGCTTTTATACTATCTCCGCCTAGTCCAAAAAAGTCATCATATATTCCAATTTTGCTTTCGGCTACTTCCAGGACTTCCGCCCAAATATTGGCTAACTTCCTGGCTAAATCTGTGCTGGGCGCCACATATTCCATTCCCGAACTTAAGCTTAGTCCTTCAGGGTCCGGCAAACCTTTTTTATCTAATTTCCCATTGGAGGTGAGCGGGAATTCATCCACTTGTACAAAGTAACTTGGAATCATGTAGTCGGGAAGCGTTCCTTTCAAATGAGCTCTTAGAAATGCGGTATTTAGTTGTTCGTCTGATTGTATGTAGGCCACCAACTGTTTATGTCCTAGTTTATTCTCTTTTACGAGTACGACACCAGTCGTTACAGCTTCATTTTGATTTAAACTGGCTTCTATCTCGCCGATTTCTATTCGGTAGCCTCGTATTTTTACCTGATCATCCTTTCTACCGATATACTCTATATTTCCATCTGGCAACCATCTTCCTAAATCTCCAGACTTATACATGCGTTGGCCTGTTTCAAATGGATTGTTGACGAACTTTTCTGCTGTTAATGCTGGTCGATTTAGATACCCTCTGGCTAACCCTTCTCCACTAATACAGATTTCTCCGATTACCCCGATGGGTACCAGATTTTCTTTGTTATCCAGGATATAAGCTCTTAAGGTTGGTATTGGTTTACCTATATTGGAAACATTTCTAGTAAAATCTTCTGCTTGGAGTTCCTTGAACGTGACATGTACCGTTGTTTCCGTAATCCCGTACATGTTGATCAACTTCACCTGAGGATGTTCTGTATTCCAATCTTTAAGTTTTACGGATTCCAGTTTTTCTCCACCAAAAATAACATATCGTAGGGATAAGGAATCAACATTATATTCCTCTTTAATTAGGTTATAAAAAGCAGATGGCGTTTGGTTTAGAATCGTGACGGACTCTTTAGCTAGCAACTCTAAAAACAAGGTGGGTTCTTTTATCGTAAACGCATTAACGACCACAAGTTTTCCTCCAAACAATAACGCACCATAGATTTCCCAGACTGAAAAATCAAAACAGTAAGAATGGGACATGGTCCACACATCCTTCGCATTAAAATCAAATAATGGTTGATCTGTTTTAAGCAGCCTGACTACATTCTTATTTTCGATTAATGTTCCCTTGGGTTTGCCAGTAGATCCTGAGGTATAAATTACATAAGCCAGATGGTTCGGCTTAGCTGTTTGCGCTAAATTGGTTGTTTGGTAATTGTTTATCGTAGTAATAAATTGATCTAACTCTTTTTGATCAATCAAAACCTTAGAGGCAGTGTCTTTTAGCATGTAGTTGATCCGCTCTTCTGGATATTCGGGATCGATTGGAACATAAGCGCCACCGCTCTTTAACACTGCCAAAATACTGATAATCATCCAAGCTGTCCGATCTAGCATAATCGCGACTAAGTCATCTGGTTGAATGGCGTAATTCTGTTGTAAGTAGTGGCCTAATTGATTGGCCTTTTCGTTTAATTCTGTATACGTGAGTGTTTGCTCTTCAAAGACAACAGCAACATTGTTGGGCGTGCGTTCTACCTGGTCTTCAAACAACTCAATAATCGTCTTTTCCTTGGGATAAGTGGCGTTGGTGTCATTGAAATCCGACAACAACTGCTTTTCTTCTGCTTGTGTTAGATATTTGTGATCTGCTATCGGCAATTCGGAGTTGATCAATAATGCAGGAACGAGTTGGCAGAAGTGATTGGCTAACCGTTCAATCGAATTCTTTTTATATAAATCGCTGTTGTACTCTATTTCTAGTTCGATCTGATCGTCCCTTTCTGTGAAATTAAAGGTCAAATCAAATTTACTGATTACCTGCTCTATTTTTCCGCTGTAAGGCTTGATGGTTAGTCCTTCAAATCCTTTACTAATATCCGTCTGCGCCGTGTTTTGTAACACCACCATGACATCAAAGAGCGGATTGCGACTTCGGTCTCGAGCAACATTCAGTTCCTCTAATAATGCATCAAATGGATAACTTTGGTATTCGTAGGCGTTTAGTGTATTTTCTTTTATTGCCTGTAGCAGTTCTTTGAAATTCGTTTCAGGGGTAAATTGGGTTCGTAGGGCTAAGGTGTTAATATAAACACCAATTTGATCACTTAAATCAACATGCGCTCTTCCAGCAATGGGACTTCCAAGGATCAGATCGGTCTGCCCCGTATACTTATACAGTAACACATTTACGCTGGCTAACAAACTCATAAACAAGGTCGAACCAGTCTCCTGTGCCATCGTTTTCAGTTGCTTTGTCGTGTTTTTGTTTAACAAACAGGTATGCTTTACGCCATTGAATGTTTGAACTGTTGGCCGTTTATAGTCAAGTGGCATATTCAGAATTGGCAATTCATTGCTAAACTGATTGATCCAGTATTTTTTAGCGGCGGCTAGCTTCTGATCGGCTGGTTTTTGTAGGTTGTTTTGTTGCCAAGCGGCGTAGTCTTTGTAGTGAATGCGTAATGCTGGTAATTCAATGTTCTCTTGATTTAAGCTGCCATTGTAAAAGGCTAACAAATCTCTGATCATGATATCCATGCTCCAACCATCACTCACGATATGGTGCATGACATAGACAAACACATACTGGTTGGTTGATCGCTGAATTAGGCAGGCTCGCAGTAAGGCGTCCTCTGCCAAATTAAATCGATATTGAAGTGCTTCTACTACTACAGATTCTACGTTTGGTGTTTTATCATTTGTGGTTCTTAAATCGTGGTATTTGAGTTTAAAGCGGTGTTCCTGTTCTGGTAACACCCACTGCTTTACCTGACCTGCTGCATCTTCTTTAAAAATCGTTCTTAATGATTCATGGCGGGCTATTAACCGATTGAATGCTTGATCGAATGCCTTTATATCTAAGTGTCCTTCGAATTCAAGTACGCCAGACATATTGTAGGCATAGTTGTCGGTATCGAGTTGACTTAACACCCATAATCTCCTTTGGGAAGAGGAAAGCGCATAGTTTTTTGCGAGAGGTATTGCGGGAATGGGTTCGACACTAGACGCCTCTTTTTGAGTTGAAAATTTGGAGAGGTAGGTGATCAAATGTTGCTTATTATCTCTAATCTCCTGTAGAAGCTCATGTTGTATCGCTTCTCCATCAAAATAGACATCCAGATCATTCTCATTTAGTTTTAAAATGATGCCTTCTTTTCGTAGTTTTTGGATAAGATTCTTCAACTAAATTTTAATTTTATTTTTTCCTGCAAGAGATTGTATAGACAACTCTTTTTGCGCTTTAAATTGTTCAATCTCCTGTCCGATGTTTTCTACGGAAGCATTTTCAAACAGGTCTACCATTGAGAGCTCAACAGCAAACTCTTTGGACACCAAATTAATGATTCTCATAGCTTTTAAACTATGCCCTCCCAGATCGAAAAAATCATCTTGAATACCAATTTCACTTTCTTCCATACCCAAAACTTCACTCCAAATTCGGACTAAGGTCTTTTCTATTTCTGTGTTTGGTGGTAAATAATCTACTGGGCTACTTTGTCCTAGTTCTTCTGTTTGGGGTACCTCTTGCTTATCTGACTTCCCATTGGTTGTTAAAGGAGGCTCAGCTGGCTGAACTAAATCAATTAACAATTGCTTCTCCTCTTTTTCATTTAAATTAGGAATTTGACAAATGTCTTCCTCTTTTAAGTAAGCATTCAAAAATGATTCAACGAATTCATGAAATCTACTTAAGGTTATGTCGCCTTTTAGTCGTTTATTTTTCTTGTAGTTGAAGCTTAACCGATTCAAGGTAGTACCGACTGTTAGCTCGAAGAAATAATTCGTTTTTTCATAACTATCAACAAGAATGTCTTCAGCATTAAAATTTGACAAATCCTCTTCTACTCTGTCAATTGAATGAAAATCAACATAGTTAAACATAACATCTGAAAAGAGATTTTGATCTATTTCAGCCTTCTCATTTGAGACATCTGCTATATCCCTCAACGACATTTTAGAATTCCCGGAATGCGCTTGGAGGGCGTTATTTATTTTATCAACAAACGCTTTTATCGAATTGTTATCGTCTTGATATTCCAGTTGAACTCTAAAGGGAATCGTATTTAGAAAACATCCTAAAATGTCCTCGGCTTCTGATAACGTCGGACGCGTATGCCCTACCAATCCTAGCGTGATATCTCTTTCATGAGAGATGATATTTAAAGCATAGACATAGGAAGACAGGATAATTGACTTTATGGAAAGATTGTCTTTTTTAGCAGTTGATACTAATTTCTCTAAATAAGCCTGATCGTATTCTCTTTTATACTGCTCATTCGTAAAGGAGGGTTTAAAAATATTAAGTCTATTGTAATTGGATAAATATTCCTTCCAAAAGGTAGTTACCGTTTTGTTGCCTCTTTCATAAAGCGCTTGAATCGTTATTTCTTTCCATGTCAACCCAAATGGCTCCAATTTAACCGGTTGTTGTGCGATTAGTTTTTTATAAATCTCCCATAATTCAACACGAAACAGCTTATCACTCCATCCATCTATTATTGAATGGTGAAATTGAAAAATAAATATACTTTGGGTTTCAGATACGGTAAACAACTTGACGTTCCATAACGCTCCTTCATGGACCTTAAACGGGTTTTTCAAGTCTTTTGCCAAGCATCGTTTAAGGTAATCACCTATTTCGGCATTAGACATGCCACTTAGGTCTTCGTGCGGAATTATTTGCTGGTTTTGCTTGTAAATGAGACAAACCTCTTCCTGATAATCATAGAGATTATATTGCGCTCTTAAGATTTCATGCTTCTCTACTAATAGATTTAATGCCTGCTCAAGGACCATTGTATCTACTTTTGGCATTGGCTGGACCATTTGCTCATGATATATACCTAATTGGGGAGCCATCAACGTGTATAGGCACATCCCCTTTTGAATTTCGGTCATGGGTTGGATATTACGAATGTTATCCTTGTCCTCCCTTAATGCTAAAATATCCTGTTCTAACCCGTCGACAAAAGCTGTTATTTCTTCTATTGATCTTTGATAGTCCTCCTTTGAATCAGTTTTAGCAGGTAGGAAGGTTGCTAGTTTATTGATTGTTGGGTGGTCAAACAATTTCGCAATGGTTAAATCCGTATAGCCTAGGTTTTTGAGATTAGAAACCAGCATAATTGCTCGGATACTGTCACCACCTAATGCAAAGAAATCATCGTGAACACTAATTTTATGTTCTTCTACCTGCAATACTTCACTCCAAATTTTTGCTAATTGTTTTTCTAGGTTGGTATTCGGCGTTTCAAAGGCTGAACCACTGCTTAATTCTAAGCCTTCAGGGTTGGGGAATCCCTTTTTATCCAATTTACCGTTGATTGTTAGTGGGAACTCGGTTAATTGCACAAAATGACTTGGAATCATGTAGTCGGGAAGAATTTCGTTTAAGTGTGTCCTTAAATCCGTTGTGTTTAGGTCTTGGTCTGATCTTAGATAAGCCACCAATTGTTGGACTCCGGTATCCGATTTCTTTACGAGCACTGCACTCTCTTCTACTAACTCGTATTGGTGCAATGCAGCTTCAATTTCCCCTAGTTCGATCCGATAGCCCTTTAACTTTACCTGGTCATCTTTCCGGCCTATGAACTCGATTGTACCATCTGACAACCATCTCCCCAGGTCTCCTGATTTGTACATGCGTTTTCCTTCCTCGAAGGGATTGGGCACAAACTTCTTTGCAGTGAGGTCTGGGCGGTTTAAATAACCTTTGGCTAGTCCGTCTCCACTTATACAGATCTCTCCGACTACGCCGATTGGTAACAGATTTTCCTGATCATCTAAAATATAAATGCGGGTATTGGCAATCGGATGACCGATACTAATTTTGTCATTTTCAGTAATAAGTTTTTTAACAACCACACCAACAGTAGTTTCCGTAGGGCCATATTCATTAAATATTGTCGCTTTACTGCTTATCTTTTTTAAGGTTTCAACATGAGTTTTGGATAATGCTTCCCCTCCTATGATAAAAGAAGCGATGTTTTCATTTTTAATCGAATGTTCTTTTAATAAACTGACATGGGAAGGCGTGAGTTTAAGCACATTAACCTGGCTATTTTGAGTTACGCTACTTATTAATTCCGCAGCATCTAGTTCTTGCTCTACAATCAATTGACCTCCTGTTATTAGCGGCATGAAAATGCTCGTAACGGTTAGGTCGAAAGAGAGACTTGTGTAAAGGGGGCAGACGATCTCAGACGTCGCGCAGTGGTCCAAGGTGTAACATAGATAATTAGCAACAGACTTGTTTTCGACAAGCACGCCTTTCGGTTTCCCTGTAGAACCAGAAGTGTAGATAACGTATGCCAAATTAGCTGGCGTTGTGGTAATTTCAAGGTTAGAAGTATCAAAATTGTCTTGCTCTTGAATAAATTTATCGAGCTCGGTTTGATTGATTACGACACGCGCATTTGAATCCTTTAGCATATACGCTTTCCGCTCTTGAGGATAATCCGGGTCGACTGGAACATAGGCGCCGCCACTTTTTAGCACTGCCAAAACACTAATGATCATCCACTCCGATCGTTCTAGGGTAATCGCTACTAAATCATCCGGTTGAATGGCATATTGTTTCCTTAGGTAATTTGCCAGTTGATTGGCGCGATCGTTGAGCTCGCTGTAGGTCAATTGAGTTTCCTGACACACTAGCGCTACTTTATTTGGCGTCTTATTAACTTGATCTTCAAATAATGTTGCAATCGTTTTATCGTTTGGATAATTTGCTTGAGTATTGTTAAAATCTAATAGTAACTGCTGCTGCTCTGCTTTACTTAAATAGGAAATTTGTTCTAGCGGCAGTGAAGGCGTTTTTGATACCGATTGTATCAGTTGAGTTAAGTGACTACTCAGGCGTTCTACAGTTGTTGGGAGGAACAAATCACTGTTGTATTCTATGACGACGTTGATTTCATCCTTGATTTCTGTAAAACTGAAGGACAGGTCGAATTTGCTAATGACGGTTTTCCCTTCAATTTCGTAAGGTGTAATCTGTACCCCTTCAAAGCCTTCTGAACCATTGACATCTTCCACATTATGCAAGACAAGCCATACATCAAACAGTGGATTGCGGCTCATATTCCGTTGAAGATCTAAGTGTTCTACCAATTCGTCAAACGGATAATTTTGATGTTCATAAGCGTTTAAAACATTGTTCTTTACCGATTGTAATAGCGCTTTAAAGCCGTCCTTGGGATTTACCTTGTTCCTTAGTGCAATTGTATTGAGATAAAACCCTATTTGATCATTCAAATCACTATGGTCTCTTCCTGCGATTGGGCTTCCGATTACGATATCCGATTGACTGGAATATTTATGGAGTAGGACATTTACACTTGCCAATAAACTCATAAATAAGGTGGCTCCTGTCTCTTTGCCAACCTGTTTAAGCTGTTCAACTGTTTCTTTGTTTAAAACGGTGGTTACCGCTCCGCCATTGAACGTTTGAATGGCCGGGCGTTGCTTATCTAGTGGCAAGTTTAAAACTGGCAATTCTGAATTAAATTGATCTAGCCAATAGTCTTTTGATGGGTGCCCCTTGTCGGTGTCATTTTTTAGCGTTTTTTGTTGCCAGGCGGCATAATCTTTATAGTGTATTCTTAATTCTGGAAGATTCGTTGCTGTCTTGTTTACCAAGCCATTGTAATAAGTCAATAAATCCCTGACTAACACATTTCTACTCCAATCATCACTGATGATATGATGCATGACAAATACAAGCACATAACTATTGTCGGAAGTTTGAATTAATGTAGCTCTTAACAGGGCATCTTCTTCTAAATTGAATACATATTTAAACTCCTTTGCTATTAAATCTTGTAGGACACGTTCTTGATGATTCTGGTTTCTTACATCATTATACTTCAGTTTGAAATGATGCTGGTGTTTTGGGAGAATCCATTGTCGAACCTCCTCATTCTTATCTTTTTTAAAGATGGTTCTTAATGATTCATGACGAGCAATTAAGCTAAGGAAAGCCTCTTCAAAGGCTTTAACCATCAAATTGCCTTCTATTTTTAAGACGTTTACTTCATTATAAACGTAAGCATTTGTTTGAAATTCATTTAATACCCACAACCGATTTTGGGAAGAAGACAATTTGTAGCTTTCTTGTTGTTCCAATTTTGGAATGAATTGAAAGGCGTTGTTTTTCAAGGAAGTTAGAAAACTAATCAATTCGGTTTTATTGTTTCCAATCTCTTCTCTTAGTTCTTGAGAAAGCAGACCAACATCGTCAATATCTAACTTTAATTGATTTTCTTCTAAATACAGTCGCCCACCTAGTTTCCTTATGTTGCTAACGATTTGTAAAACCATGCTAATTTTCGTTTCCTATACTGTTAACCAATTGTTTTCCGCTGAATTCGCTTGTCATGACGACCATGATCTTTCTATTTCCTTTGAATGGTTTTCTGCCGTGCATAAATCTTAAGTTATCCACCCAAAGTAAATCTCCTTTATTCCATTTAACGTTGGTTTTGATTTTTTCGATGGAAGCATTTATATCTTCAACAAGCCCGTCGTCAAATTTTTCACCATTTCCCCAGAAACAAGTTCTAGGCAAGTTTCCTTCACCAAAGTAGTTTAACAGACTTTGATGGACGTCTTTTCCTAAAGAAGCAGGATGAAATAGATTGAGCTGGTTAAACCAATATTCTTGCTTGTTTCCTGGATGTGTAATTAAACCAAGACCATTGTTTTCCAGGATCAATTTATCGCCATCCCAGCTGTATTTTATCAGCAATTCATCACATTTTTTCTCCATTTCCTTCTTGTCTTCGGTTTGGAAAACTTCCTGCCAGGATAAATCAACCATTCCGCCCATTACTCGTTTATATCGGACGCCTTGGCTTCTCAGTCGATTTCGAAGTTCTTCACTTAATTCGTTGAGTATTTCTTTGGATGAACAAATCGTTGTTTCTCCACCTTCACAATCAATTTCGTGACAGTAAAACCAAATGTTTTGAGGCCATTTTGAAGAATAGGAATTCTCGTTATGCAGCGGAATCTCCTTATGTTCAGGGTAAATCGTAGAATTGTATACAAATTTAGACAGTTCATTTCGTGGAGAGGACCTGTAAATATAGTCCATCAGATCATCATCAAAAAGCGAAACAAACTCTCTAAAGGTCGTTGCACATTTTACTCCGGAGTTTTTAAATAGAACAATTCCGCTCTTTTTAAATTCTTCACTAATTTCATTAACATCAAAGTCCTGTGCATTATTTAGGTCATAAATTTTCATCATCTCTTTTTTCAAAAAGTTATTGTATTTTTTAATTTTTCATTCTTTTTATACTGGCTCCTTTGTTCTTCTTGAAGCAGTTCAATCAACTGGGATAAGTTGCTAATTGTATTTTCTGAAAACACCCATTCGATCTTTAAACTCAAATTAAACGTTTTCGAGATTTTATTGATAAACAACATGGCTTTCAGGCTATTACCACCTAAATCAAAGAAGTCATCATGAACACCAATTTGGGATGCCTCTACGCCTAAAATATCAGCCCATATTCCAACGAGCTCCTTTTCTATTTTAGTGTTGGGTGCTGTGTACTTTGCATTCTTATTTAATTCGCTACCATTTATTCCAGGAAAAGCGTTTTTATCTAACTTTCCATTTGGTGTGAGTGGAAACTCTTTTAGATGAACATAATGATAGGGTACCATGTAACCCGGCAAAATACCCTTCAAATACGTTCGGAGATCCTCCTTCCTTATTTCTTCTTCCGATCGTATGTAGGCGACGAGTTCCTTATCACTTGAGTCATTTCCTTTTAACAATACAACGCTTTCGCTGACCGACTCAAAATCATTTAATTTGGCTTCTATTGCGCTAAGTTCTACTCGATGGCCTCTTATCTTTATTTGATGATCAATTCTACCTATAATCTCTATATCGCCATCTGGCAACCATTTTCCAAGATCTCCTGTTTTATACATTCGAGAATCCTTAACAAACGGATTGCTGACAAACTTTTCAGCGGTTAATTCGGGTCGATCTAAATAGCCTTTTGTCAGACCATCGCCAGCAATATAAATTTCGCCAACTATTCCGGCTGGAAGCAAATTTTGATGGTTATCCAGGATGTAGATTTGTGTGTTGGCAATCGGTTTACCGATGGTGATTTTAGACTCGTTGGGTTTTATATTTTTCACAGACGACCAAATCGTAGTCTCGGTTGGGCCATACATGTTGTATAAATTACAATCATATGCTTTCAGCTTATCCAGCAATTGTTCCGGGAATTTTTCTCCTCCTACTAAAATTGAACGCAGACTCTTCAAGACCTTCTCATCTTTTGGATTATCTAACAAGGAACTGAAATAAGAAGGTGTTGCTTGAAAATGAGTAATATTCTCCTTGACAATTAAGTCCGAGAACGAACTGGCGCCTTTTGTTATTTTTGAAAAATAGTCCTGTTTATTGAAGGCTAGTTTTATTTTTTGTTGTAATTCGACCACGTTATTAAGCTCGGCCAATGTTACTTGATTGTCAATTCCAAAATCGACTAAGCAAGCGATTTCATTTACGCCTATTTTTGCATACGCTTGCGCTTTAGCATAACAAGAATCTACTGTTCCAAACAAACTCGCAGACTGGTAATATCGGTTAAAAGCGGTATCAATAATTTGTTCTAGGTTTTTCTCGAGGTCGAGATTCAAGCTTTTAGCCAAAGGTGCCATTAGTCCAATAGAATGCCTTAAGTAGTTCCTAAATGGTGCGGTGACAATTTGTTTCGTTTTGCGCTCCGAATCCGTAACAAATGTGTGCAGCATCAAGGCGACCTTTCCTTTAGCCGGATCAAAACCATTCTCTGCTAAAGCGGTTCTATAGATCTTGATTTTTTCTTTCAATTCCTTTTTATCCTGCCCCAACAAATGGGTAAGAATGTTAGCGCCAATTGATCCTGCATACTTGAAGGTTGCCGGATTACCAGCAGCCGTCACCCAAATCGGTAGTTCTTTTTGAATGGGTTTTGGGTGTAATTTAAATTCGAAATTCTCGCCTACTCCATTTTTCTTTACGAGACTATTCCCTGTCCATAAACGATTGATTTCGCCTAAATTTTGACGCATGACGTTAAATCTATCCGCATAGTTTTCAGGATAAAAAACAAAATCATTTGGATGCCAACCGGAAGCAATGGAAAGCTCGACTCTACCGTCTGAAAGATTATCCACCATGGACCAATCTTCTGCCACTCGAATGGGATTATGTAACGGCAATACAATACTTCCCGATCTAATTTTTATGTGACCCGTAATGGTAGATATGGCTGATGCGGATATCGCTGGATTCGGAAATTGATCACCAAAACTGTGAAAATGTCTTTCCGGAACCCAAAGCCCCTTCATTCCATTTTTATCCGCAAACTTAGCCCCTTCTATCAATAACTCATACTTGTTGGTATGTTCAGCAGCTTCTGATGCCGCAAAGTAGAACAGACTAAAATCCATATCCCGGACCTTCTGTTCTGCCAGGGGATTTTCCTGTTTGATTGCTATTTTATTCCCTAGAGACAATGGATATAGCAGTTCAAGAATGGAGATATCGAAACTGATACTTGTGGTAGATAACCAGGTCGACTTCGAATTTATGTCGATGCAATCATTCATTCCACAAATAAAGTTACTCAAATTGCCATGAGACACTTTTACCCCTTTAGGGTTTCCAGTAGATCCAGAAGTATAGATCACATAGGCTGTTGTATTTGAACTGATTGATAGGTCTAGATCGGTTTTCGGACTTACATCTTCATCCATTATTGTTTTGTCCAAACAAACCAATGTTTGTATTTCCTTGAACGGTATAAAATTTAGGATCTCGGATTCTGTAATGACTACTTCAACTTTTGCATCTTTTGCGATATAGTTAATTCTTGAAAGCGGGTATTTGGGGTCAATTGGAATATACGCTGAGCCTGATTTCAGAACCGCTAACATGGCGATCAGCATGTTGTTTGATCTTGACAGACAAATTCCAATCAAGTTATTTTCAGGATTATGGGTTGCAATCAAATAGTGGCTTAACTGATTAACGCGTTCATTGAGTTCTTTGTAGGTAAGTGTTTCCTCTTCAAAAACTACCGCAGTACCGTTGGGGTTTTTTTCTACTTGCTCCTCAAACAGTGTAACGATTGTTTGCTCTTTGGCATAGTCTACTAGGGTGTTATTAAAATCAAAGAGTAACTGATGCACTTCTTCTTTGTTTAAATATCCGAGTTTAGATATTGGGGCATCTGGTTTTTTGGTAATTGATTGAATGAGCTGATTTAAATGATGGCTCAATCGTTCTATCGTTTCCTGCGTAAACAAGGCAGTATTGTATTTTATCTCTAGAGCGATTTGATCATTAATTTCAGTAAAATCAAATGTCAAATCGAATTGACTAACGATCGTTGCTTCTTGATTTTCGTAGGCACGCATCGATAAACCGGAAAAACGGCCTAGAGCATCGGGTTGCTTGTTGTTATGCAAGGCTACCATGACATCAAATAATGGATTGCGACTTAAATCACGTTGTAAATTTAGATCATTGACCAACTCATCAAACGGATAATTTTGGTAAGCATATGCTTGTAGCGTGTTCTCTTTTATTGAAACCAGCAATTCTTTAAAACTGGCTTCCGATGACATGCTGGTTCGCAATGCTAAGGTATTGACATAAAACCCGATTTGATTGGTTAGATCCGTATCTTCTCTACCCGCAATTGGACTTCCTAAAATAATATCTGTCTGCCCAGTATATTTGTATAACAACACCTTCACGCTTGCTAACAAACTCATGAACAAAGTGGCACCTGTTTCTTGCGTTATGGTGTTGAGTTGATTCGTAATTTGTTTATTCAACAAAGCGGTTACGACTCCACCATTGAAGGTTTGTATGGCAGGTCGCGCATAGTCTAGTGGTAAATTTAAAACAGGTAATTCGCCACTGAACTGCTCCATCCAATGCTTTTTAGCTTGTTGTTCATTTTGTAAAATGGAATGCTGCCATTCCGAATAGTCCTTGTACTGAATTCGTAACGCTGGCAGGTTTACAGGAGTATTATCCTTCAAACCATTATAATAGGCTAATAAGTCTCTTGTCAAAATATCGATACTCCATCCATCACTTATGATGTGGTGCATGACAAAAACAAACACATGAGCCTTGTTTGACTTCTGTATTAACGTAGCTCGAAGCAAGGCGTCCTCGGATAGATTGAACGTATACTGTAGTTCTTTTGACAGAATGGACTTTATCATTGCTTTTGAACTACCATTTGTACCTACTTTTTGATGATTGAATTTGAAAGGATGGTCGTCTTCTGGTAAAATCCACTGCCGTAAATCTCCATTTTCATCTTCTTTGAAGACTGTTCTTAGCGATTCGTGCCGAGTGATCAACTGATCAAATGCCGTTTCAAATGCAGCATGGTCTAATTCACCTTCGATCTCCAACACGCTATGCATATTATAAGCGATGTTGGTCCCTTCAAATTGACTTAACACCCACATTCTTCTTTGGGCAGCGGAGATCACATAACTATCTTTGGTTGCTACAACAGGGATTTCCTGGTAATCAAACGCAGGCGTGTTATCAATTAAGCTGCTTATGCTCTTTATTGTAGGATGCGTAAATACATCCTGGATGGCCAACTTCGTATTTAGTTCTTTAGCGATTTTACTGACAATGGTGGTTGCTTTCAAACTGTGGCCTCCTAGAGCGAAAAAATCATCATGGATACCGATGGTTTCTTCTTCGAGTCCTAATACCTCACTCCAGATTTTCACCAATTGTTTCTCTATCGTTGTATTTGGAGCTACGTACTCCATTTTTGTGGATGGAAGCACCTTAAACTGTTTGCTAAAACGCGTCGATACTTCTCCAATTTTCTCTAGTGTATTTAACTCAACACTAGCCATTGACAGCAAGTGCTCTTCGTAGCGTTTTCGGGAAATGGCATTATCTTTTTGGGTATTGATTTTAGGTGTTGTTTGCTCGTGTTTCTTTGTTATTATTTGGATATTAACTGCTTGTTCAGCTGTTAACGTAAATTCGTTATCTTTTTTTCTTGCGCCTATTTCATTTAAAAACAGTTCTACTGGTTTGTTTCTTGATGTTGGACTATATTTTAGGTGGATATTCTCAATCTTTTTTTCTAGAGCAATATTCCCAATAAACTGTAGCATTTTATGCTCCACGCCTCTTCCTAATACTCTACAGCTCAGTAATACGTTTTCAACAACTAGCATGTTGGGGAGCATCTTGATTAAGATGACACCAACAATTCCGTAAGCGCCGAATTTGTCCTCTACGGTAACCGAGAAAATACGATGTTGTTTATCGTTATTTATGGTTGTAATTTCTTCTTTAGAAAAAATGACTTTGTTGGCATTAAACTGATTCGTCCTTGCTGTCAGTTGTGCTACTCTCGATACATTTTTAGGTAATACTTCACCAAATTCTGTTTTGATGTTTAAGCTTTCAATGAACGATTGGTAATCCTGAAATTTGGGTAGTGTCTGTTTTCGTTGACTTTCTTGCTGATAGAGTTGTGTTCTTTGATGATCAAGGTTTGTCGAATCCTTTTTGTTGAAGCACCATAAATTAGCAATAAATCCTTCAATTTCTGATGAGACCTGGGGCATTTGGAGGGTAACAACTTCAGGTAATGATGCTCTTACTTCAGAACATTCCAAATCACTATCATCAATAAACATAAAATTGGCCAATCCCAAATTCAATTCTTCTGCAATTTGCCGAATGTTTTCTGATTTACGCGACCAATTAATTTTAGGACATACAAAATCGCTTAATTGTAATAATTCGCTTCTATTGTTCAAATAAGTAAAGAATTGTTCTACCTCCTCAACATTGTTTTTACTACAAATAGAAAGTACATAACCCTGTTCTTTTAACTGTTTTAATTGCTTATGAAACTGAACTCTTGAAGCGTCAATTTCAATCCCCTCATGGGAGGATTCTCCTAAAATGCCCTTCCACAACGTATTGTCACAATCCAATACGATAACTTTTACATCATCTGATTTGCTTGTATAATCCCATCTGGAAATATAGGTTCCAAGGGCATTAAACACCTTTTGTTGGTAAGGTATATGGGCAATTTCATTCAACTGGAGATCATACACTTCCTCAAGGTTGAATTCATTACAAATTTCAGCAACACTCACCAGCTCTATATTGGACAAAGCACTGACTTCCTTAATAAAATTAGCATTGTTTTCCTTGATAAAGATTTCCAGCTTTTCATTTTTAACGGATAGAGCTGTGTCGAAAATTACTAACGTTTTCTTTTTTAGTATCGAATTATTTGCTGCTAACCCTTTGGTCAGATAGTTGGTATAATCTGTTATTTTTTGCTTGCAACTGCTAAGGTCTTGTTGATCTTCAACTTCGCGATAGCAATCTTCCCATCGTATTAAAATTACATTATCGCCATGCAATCTATAAAAACTACTATCTGGATTATTGACTAGTTGGAGAATCTGATTATAATCTCCAAAGACGGGCTGTAACTTGTCCACTTTTTTGGTGGAAAATAGACGAATGGGATCTTCCAACAAATTAGCTGTAAAAGTAGCCACTATAAAAACACTATTTAACGGCTCAAATGGTAAATCTTCTATTGAGCGATCTGGATGATCAGAGACCGCACTTAAAAGATTCGAAAAGCGATCAATAACCCTTTTTATTATGAATTCATCATAAACCAATTCATTATAATCGAATCTAATGTAGATTTCTTCGCGTTCAAAAACGGTTATATTAAGGTCATAATTTGTCTGATCAGAGACCTGAATATCTTCCAGCAAAAACCCAAGTCCATTGCCTTGTTTCAATTGATTTAACAAGGCTCCGTCTAACGGATAATTTTCAAAAACCATTAAGTGGTCGATCAATAAATTGCCTACATCACTTAAACTTTGTACTTCAAACAAGGGCAGATGATGGTGATCGAGGGACTTTATTGCAGTACTGTTTACTTTTTCCAACAAAGATCTGACCGATTCTCCATGCTCATATTGTATCCGAACAGGAATGGTATTGATAAACAGGCCAACCATTGATTGAACATCTTCTATTTCTGATGGTCTACCAGATACAACCGCCCCAAAAACAACATCGTTTGAATTCGAATAGTTGCTCAATACAATCCCCCAAACCGTCTGGATCAGTGTATTTATTGTGATTCCTAAATCTGAACATACCTTTTTTAGTTCCTTTACACTTTTGGATGAGGTAAAACCAAGCTCTTTTTTAATAAAACCAGGTTCCGAGTTGATTGAAAAGTTTCTTAACTTATTAAGCGTATTTCTACTAGTATAGCCCTCTAAATAATCCTTCCAATACGCTTTACTTATACGCTCATCTTTCTTGTTCAGCCATGAAATATATTCTACAAAAGGTTTTGGTTTGGGTAATGAAAGTGCTTTTCCAGTTTTTATGTAATGCGCATACCGTTTAAACAATTCCGTATTTAGAATGCTTATACACCAACCGTCCGTTAGAATATGATGGTTGGTCCATACAAACTGGTAGGCGTCTTCGCTTAACTTTAATAGCGAAAAGCGCATTAACGCCCCATTTTGTAGATCAAACCCTTCTTCCTTATCTTTTTTGAGGTAATTGTCGACCCATTGTTGTTGATTTTGTATATGGCTAACGTCCTCATATCTAAAATCAGTTTTGCCAGATGCTGATATAACTTGTAGTAAATCTTCTGTAAAATTCGCTCTGAGTGCATCATAACTTGCTATTACAGCAGCATAACTCTTTTCTAGTGCTGACCTGTCTACTTCCCCTTTTATGGTATAGGATATTTGTTCGACATAAGCAGCAGTGTGCTTGTCTGCAAGCCAATGGTAGTAGATCCCTTGCTGCATGGGTGCTAATGAAGCAATATTTTCTATACTTGGATAACTCGCTGTTAGTTCGCCTAATTCTTGCTGTGATAACGCTTTGTACACATAATCTCCTGAGGTCTTTACCCGCTCTTGCTTTTCTGATAATACAGTGATCAGCTTCTTTAAAGAATTCTCGTAACCAGCGGCTAACCGATCTATTGTTTCCTTGTTAAACTGCTTATTGCTGTATAGGATGGATAAGGTTAATTCGCCTGCTGTTTGCATGCCGGATACCGATAAATGATGTTCGGAAGATCGATTCAGCGACACGTCATCTCCAAAATTATTAGGAGAGAATTCGAATAAGGAATTGCCGTCTTCTTTGCTTAATCCCTCGCCAAAATCTCCCAAGTAGTTGAAAATGATTTGAGACGGAATTGCGTCCTTTAATTTATGGGTGCTTAACTGTTCAAAAATATGGTAGCCGACGCCTTTATTGGGTACTCTTCTTAAGGCATCTTTTACTTCGATCAATTGGGCGCATGGATCTTCATAAGACAAGTCAAAAACGACTGGATAAACACTGGTAAACCAGCCTACTGTCCTAGAGGTGTCCAGGTCTTTGATAATAGCTTCCCTGCCATGGCCTTCGATGGTTATGGCCGTATTTTGAATTCCGAATGCTGCTTTTAATGCTAGGACGAAAGCCGTTAGTAGAATATCGTTGATTTCTGTTTTGTAGGCTTGGTTCACCTTTGATAGCAATAGAGTTGTTTCTTGTTTGCTTAAGGAGAAGCCGGCTGAGACCAAGTCTTTTAACGCATTGGTCCCTTCTACATGATCTAAAGGGATTGGTGATGCCTGTTGACTCAATACGTTATTCCAATAGTCTCGTTCCTTGGTATGATCGTCATTGGCATACAAGTGGATCTGTTCTAGCCAATGTTTAAAGGAATGACTCTTTAAGGGAAGTTGCAGGGGTTGATTTTGAGTTATTCGCGTCAATAAAGTGGCAATATCTTCGAAGATAATTCGCCAGGATACGCCATCGATTACCAAATGGTGCACCGTGATTAAGAGCTCATCGCATGCTGATGTCTTAAATAAACAGACCTTGATCAGTGGTCCTTCATTAAGATTAAAGGAGCGCTTTATCTGATTGCTGATTGCGGTTATTTGTTGTGCTACGTTATTGGACGTGCTCAAATCATGGACCTCAACTTTGAACTTGTTTGTTGCGGGTTGATTGTACTGAATCCAGACGTCCTTTTGTTTGTTGTACACCATCCGCAAGGCATCATGGTGTTCGATTAGTTTATTGAATACCTTGTTTAACTGTTCTGGTTCTAAAGAAGATGGACTTCGTAGCCCGATGGACTGATGAAAGTGGTGCTTGTCCATATTGTCATCATATAGAAAGCTGTGCTGAATAGCTCCCAGAGGGACTTCCCCCTTGACGATCTCCTGCGGAATTTCCAGTAAATCGGTCGCAACACACAGGGTCTGGTCTAGCAGGATGGAATGACCTAAAATGTCTTTGACCTCTAGACGATATCCTTTCGCCTTCATTTTTGAGGAGATCTGGATCGACTTAATACTATCGCCTCCTAGCGCAAAAAAGTCTTCATGGATGCCTATTTTTTCTGCTTCCACTTTTAGAACTTCGCTCCAAACACGGACTAATTGTTGTTCTATTTTAGTGGAAGGCGCCACATATGCTATTCCGCTGTTTAAGCTCAGGCCTTCTGGACTTGGGAGGGCTTTTTTGTCTAATTTCCCGTTGGGTGTTAAGGGGAAATCTTCTAGCTGGACATAGTAGGCTGGTACCATGTAATCTGGTAAACTATTTTTCAAGTGGGTGCGCAGCTCATTGGTATTCAACGCTTGATCTGAGGTTAAATAGGCGACTAGTTGCTTGTCGCCTGATTCATTTTCTTTTGCAAGGACAACAACTTCCTGAATAGACATATGCTGAATCAGTGCAGCTTCTATCTCTCCTGGCTCGATTCGGTAGCCTCTTATCTTTACCTGGTCATCTTTTCTGCCGATGAACTCGATATTGCCGTTTGGGAGCCATCTTCCGAGGTCTCCTGTCTTGTACATGCGTTTTCCTTCTTCAAACGGATTGCTGATGAACTTTTTTGCTGTTAGGTCGGGGCGATTTAAATAGCCTCTGGCTAAGCCGGCACCTGCTATGCAGATCTCGCCGACAACACCGATTGGTAATAGATTTTCAGTGTCATCCAAAATGTAGATACGGGTGTTGGAGATGGGACGGCCGATGGGAATACTACCTATGGATAAATCATTTTTATTCTTATAATAATTTGTCCAAATCGAGCATTCGGTTGGTCCATAGCAATTCCAAACATTTTTATTGCTATTAAATAGATCGACATCTATAACATCTCCTGCACAAATTAACGTCCTAATCCCACTTAAAACAGTAACATCTAACTGTTTAGCCACGAAAGAAGGTAAGGTCAAAAAAGAAATATCATTTTGCTCAATCAATGCGGATAGTTGTACCGTATCTTTTCGAATCTCCTCATTAATAATAACGAGTGTACCTCCGGATAGCACAATTGAAAATATTTCGGAAACAGAGGCATCAAAGGCTAATGAAGCATATTGACCTCCTCTTGAATGTTCATCTAGTTTAAAAGTTGTAATCTGCGCTTCGATGGTATTTACTATACTCCTATTTTCTACTAGTACTCCTTTCGGTTTACCAGTAGAACCAGATGTGTAAATGACATAGGCTAGATGATGAGGCTCGGTTAATCTTTTAAGGTTTGTTTTACCGAATTCCTCTTTTTTAGCAATAAACGTATCCAATTCATTTTGATCAATCAACACTTTTGCGGACGAATCAGCTAATAGGTAATCAATCCTGCTTTGTGTGTAATCAGGATCTATTGGGACATAGGCGCCACCACTTTTGAGAACCGCCAAAATGGAGACAATCATCCATTCCGATCGATCCAGCATCATCGCTACTAAATCATCCGATTGAACCGAATAACGTTTTCGTAAGTAATCACCGAATTGATTGGCACGCTCATTTAGCTCTTTGTAAGTAAGCTCGACTTCATTAAAAACAATCGCTACATGATCTGGCGTTCTTTCTGCTTGAGTCTCAAAAAGTTCTATTAAGGTTTTATCTTTTGAATAATCTGCCTTTGTATCATTAAAGTCAACTAACAACTGTTGCTCTTCATCTTTGCTTAAACAAGAAAGAGCCGATATTGGTACATCTGATTTATTTTTGCAATGCTTAATCAATGTAACCAAATGGTTTGACAGCTTTTCGATTGTTAAAAGATTAAACGATGATATTCGATAGTCTATAGCTAGGGTTAAATCCCCTTCAACAGAGTATTCCAGTAGATGAAACCCTAAATCTTCAAGTTGTTCCCCAGCTGGTAAATAGTTACTCGTAATCGTCGCATTCTCAACTGCATTCTTATAGATATTCTTTTGATAGGAAAAGAAAACATTCGGACTAATACTTTTGTCAAATAGCTGATTAATATCAGACATTGGAAACCTTTGATGTCTATAATCCTGACGAAGATTCCAGGATATTTTTTTAACCAAGCTATCAAAGCTCTGATTTTTATCCATTTCATTCAAAAATGGTATAATATCAGTAAACATGCCTCCTGTTTGTTTGAAAACTTTCTTTCTTCTATTAAGAATAGGCAAGCCAAGGATAAAGTCAGGTGCATTGTAAACTTTGTTTAATGTAAAAATTACTGCAATGAAATAATGAAATGGCGTAACCTTGGTTTCTTTACAATACGATTGGATTTCCTTGAACAAGCTCCTTGGAATAATTATGTTCTTTCTTTCCGATTTTAAGGATTGGTTTGGTTTTGATATCGATGAAAATCCTTTGCTAGAAACGTCTACCGAATCAAGTTTATCTTTCCAGTAATTCTTATTTTTTATGTACTCTTCAGAACTAAAATACTCCTTTTCATCCTCCATAAAGGAATGATAAGAAAAAGAAGGCTTTGATACGCTACTTTCATAGTTGTCAAAGATAGAATTAATACAAATACTGGCGGAAACCCCATCGAATATTAAATGGTGCCATTTTACAAATAATTGGGTTTCCTCACAATCAGGACTGTAAATGACAATTTCAGCTAAATTTCTTTTGAGATCGATTCGTTCTTGAATCCAATCCTGACCATCAAATTTTTCAGTACCATCAATAATTTTTAACGAATAACGTGTAAAATCTTCATCCAGATCATCCTCTTCTTTAAGGAAATGTTCAACGATCTCTAAAACATCAAACGAATTCATTGTTTTTTCAACGGCTTGATAAAGCTTGTTAATATCAATTTCCCCAATAATATCAATAACACCACCAACATTATACATGGATGAATTGGGATGAATTTGTTGATTGATCCAAATCGCCTGTTGTTGCTTAGATAATAAGATAAGGTTGTTATCCATTTTTACAGTATAAAAATTAGTATTTTATAAAATATTATTTGTTAAGTGTGAATATACACTTCTGATCAATTCAAGGAGATTATATAAAACGTATATAATTTATGAATTGTAGTTCACGGGATGTGACGAAACTTTTACTCTAGCTCTGAATATACCTGGACTTAATTCAATACCATGTATAGTTGTGGTAAAATTGTTCTTACTATAAAGTTATGAAAAAAAAATGACATTTACTCACCTACTTATGCTCGTTATTGAGAAAATAAATTGATGCAAACATCGCAATATATTGAATGTTTAGTACGCTGTTGTTAAACTGATTTAAGCGTAGAGTCCGAAAAGTTTTACTTCTTCCAAATCAAGGATTTAGATATATTTTTACTCAGGTAAGAGCGAACTGTTTCTCCTATAATAAACATAAAATTTTAGGTATTATTGCCCATTAATTCAGAAATCTAATGGGTACAAACAAAAAATGATACTTCTCTAGTGGAGCGAGAGACAAACGCTCTACTTTTTAGGATAGAGTACTTGGACAAAATAAGTAAATTGGTTAATCTTAAGGCTTTATTTTTGCTTGTGCAAAAAAGGCTTTGCTTTCGCATCGTTAAACGTAAGGGGAGCGATTGTGAACCATTATTAGATAAATAGAGGAGGGTACCCTTAGTATTGAATTACACAGAATGTCAAATCTATTGAGCAATAGAATACTCCGTTCTTATCTAGTACTACCGGATCGCCGATTACATGCTATTCAATTAGCAATTAACCACTAATTTGACCCCATCGCACGCTTTTGAAAACCAATCGCTTTCCGAGTAAAAATGACATCAGCATCTTTATCCAACTTAAAGCATTCAACATCGGCCATGGTCAACTGATGAATCGCTTTCTTCGTTCGTTTACTCTTAGGAAGAGCAGACAGTCTTAAGTTTTGATTCTTGACAGCTTCGGTCACCACATTTCGAACGGTTCTAGCATTTCCGAAATACTTATCCCTGTAGTCATATAAGAAGCTAAGGTATTTTTCAAGATGCGCGGAAGCAGTTTTGTTTGGTTTCAGGTCCTCTTCTTCAAGCATTAACAAAGCGATCTCATGCAACTCCTCCGCTGAATAGTCTTCGAACTTCAATACCTTGTCAAACCGCGAGCGTAAACCCGGATTCGACTTTAGGAAAGCGTCCATATTCTCTGGATAGCCTGCAGCAAAAATGAAAAACGCTCCACGGCTGTCCTCCATCCGCTTCAATAAGGTTTGGATGGCTTCACTACCGTAGTCACCATTCGCGCCACCGCCTTGCCCTAGAGCATACGCCTCATCGATAAACAGTACCCCGCCTAGCGCTTCCTCTATCTTCTCAGCTGTCTTTTGTGCAGTCTGACCAATAAACCCAGCAACTAAGCCTTGACGGTCGGTCTCTACCATGTGACCACGTTCTAGAATGCCAAGGGCTTTGTAGATTTTAGTAAGAATTCTGGCTACGGTGGTTTTCCCGGTTCCAGGGTTCCCAATCAGTACGGTATGCAGATAAAACTTGTTGAGCACGCTTCGCTCTGTCTCTCTGTAAAATCGAACTAGATTAATCATTTCAGAAATCTGCTCCTTGATGTTCTTCATACCTATTAGAGTATTCAGTTCACCCATTGCAATTTCTAGTAGTTTCTCATCAACTGGGATCTTAGGAATTCGTTTGTTTTTGAGGATATCAATCTTCTCAACATCTTCCATGATTATAGTAGAGAGGACTTTGTTATCAAGTCCTTCAGGATTCTCATGGTTCATTACCCGTAAGCCAAGATTTATCTTCGCTTGTTCGATGATATCGTTAACGAAACGTGCATTCCCAAAAGAGCGATCTCTATTTCTGTATGCTTCTGTAATCAATTCATTGATCCGCTCTTTTGCATCAGGAGCTAACTGGACGTCCTTGATTTTGTCAGCCGCATAAGCAGCAATCTCTGCCAATTCCTGAGGAAGGTAATCCGCAAACTCGAAATTAATCTTAAATCTTGATTTAAGCCCTGGATTTGAGTCAATAAAGTGCTTCATTTCCTTAGGATAACCGGCTACTATAACCGCCATGTCTCCTTGGCCGTCAGATAGTTCCTTTACTAGGATTTCTACTACTTCTCTACCAAAGTCTTTGCTATCATCGTTTGCCCTTGCTAGAGCGTAAGCTTCATCAATGAATAGAACACCACCTCGCGCTTTCTCTATTGCTTCTTTTACCTTTGGTGCCGTTTGCCCTATGTACTCGCCGATCAAATCTACTCGATCTACTTCATGCACATGACCTTTTGAGAGCAACCCCATCTTTTTATAAAGTTTACCCATCATGTTGGCGACGGTTGTTTTTCCAGTACCTGGATTCCCAACAAAAACGGAATGGATGTTTACTTCTTCCTTTTCTTCAAATCCCTTGCTCTTCCTAAGTTGAAGGAATTGAAGGTATTTGGCGTGATCTCTTACCTGTTGCTTTATATCAGAAAGACCAATCAACTGATCTAATTGAGCCATTACTTCCTCAAAAGATTCTGAGGTTTCGATGCCAGTATTGAGCGCGGTTAGACTTTGTTGATTTGGCAGTAAAACGCTTACTGTACCTTCTTCAAACTCATCACCGATATTAAAGGGAACAGTGGCAATCACTTTTTCCATAAAAACGATGTCAATCGTATAAAAATCTTCTTTCCAAGAACCTTTTATGTTTGATCCTTGTCCAGCAGTGATGATGACGATTTCGTCGTTTTTCCTTACGTTTTGTAGCTTAACGACTTGCCCTTTCATTTCTCTTGCGCCGTTGTGAAACTTAAAAAATACCTCACACAACCAGTTCGTTTCAGGGTTTAGGTTTTCCAAAATCAATTCTGCATAAACATATCTTGTTTCCTCGAGATCAAAGTTTTTCAAGTATACTCGCTCTTCAATTTTGGGTTCGTCGTAAGACCCTTCAAACAAGTTAACTGCTTTGATTTTAATTAAAGGACTATCGGCGCCTTCCTTGTTTTTAGTAGAGTCTTCAACATAAAAATACTTTGTAGCGATTTTCTCTCCATTTACGTAGGCTTCCCAATAGTAAGTTCCTTTTTTCCAGAAGGCACCGTACTTTTTATTGCCCCAGCCTTCACGAATATAAATCACACTATCGTACTTGCTCACTCTTCTTTTGATGGGCAAAGAACAGATTTCCTTTGATCCTTTCTTTGATGAAAAACATTTGAGTTCTACCTCTACATCCCAATCTTCACGATCAAACTGTTTATTGTAGAACGTAAGCTCTGCATAGATATAGTCTGACTGGTGTCGTTGAAACACCTGCCTATATTTTTTTGTATTATTAGCTAGCCACTCTCTAGAGGCGTAGACCTTTAGGTCGCGAAACTTATAATTTGTAGAATTATCTATCACTTTTACTTATTTTCTTACACATATTGCCTGACTTGCTGGCAGACGTTTCAAAATGACTTTAACCTGCAAAATGCTTAGAACAGTGACTTTTAAGTTCAAAATTTAATTCTTAACACATAATGCGGGTTAAATATACAAAACTATAATGATCAAGAAACATTATACACAGTAAACGGTTGTTTTTTACAATAGTTGTATCATTTCGAAGAATGTTTTCGTTCAACGAATACTTTGAAGTAGTAAACTTCGGAGGCACTATAAAAATATTTTTACCTTTGTTATAAACAAGAATTCATGAAATTTGAAGGAACATCCAATTATATAGCGACAAGAGAGTTGCAGGTTGCAGTAAATGCCAGCATTCACTTAGCTAAACCGTTAATTGTAAAAGGAGAGCCAGGTACTGGGAAAACCATGCTTGCTCATCAGATTGCTGAGTCATTGGGCAAAAAAATCATCACATGGCACATCAAATCGACAACGGCCGCTCAGCAAGGATTATATCATTATG
Source organism: uncultured Saprospiraceae bacterium (assembly GCA_937959115.1). Lineage (GTDB taxonomy): Bacteria > Bacteroidota > Bacteroidia > Chitinophagales > Saprospiraceae > JAHDHB01. Next base: position 111,878 of record CALGAW010000003.1, on the reverse strand, counting down.
ATGCGGTCTCCAGGCTTAGAGATTCTCAGTTGGCCTCAAACAAGGTAGAAGACATCGCTAATTATATTAGAAAAGGGAAGCTGTGGGAAGCCTTTGAAGCAGAAGAGCAGGTCGTGCTGTTAATTGATGAGATAGATAAAGCGGACATTGAATTTCCAAATGACTTATTGCTAGAGCTAGATAAAATGGAATTCTATTGCTATGAAACGCAGTCAACGATAAGGGCAAAGAATCGGCCTATTGTGATTATCACTTCAAACAACGAAAAAGAGTTGCCTGATGCTTTTCTACGACGCTGCTTGTTTCACTATATCCGCTTTCCAGAAACGAAGGTAATGAAGCAAATAGTGGATGTCCATTTTCCAAAAATCGAGCAAACCCTTGTCGATAATGCAATGAAGGTGTTTTACGGTCTACGAGAAGTCAGACACCTCAAAAAGAAACCTTCTACAAGTGAGCTGATTGATTGGCTCAAATTGTTACTATTCGAACGCATACAAGCAAAAGACTTAGAAGGGATAGATCTGATGAACGCCTTCCCGCCACATTTGTCTGCCTTGCTAAAAAACGAGCAAGACTACGAATTACTATTCCACAAACTCAGAGGCCATTAATCCCTTAAAAAAGCTGTTCAATTAAACATTAATCATTAACAATTAAAAAAGTGTTCTTAAAATTTTTCTATGTGATGCGTGACAACGGTCTTCCTGTAAGTTTACAGGAATACTTAACGCTGATGGCTAGTTTGAAGGAGGAAGTCATCTCTTTTGATATCGACGATTTCTACTATCTATGCAAAACGGTATTTGTCAAACAAGAGATTTATCTTGATCGATTCGATGTGATTTTTGGCTATTTCTTTAAAGATTTAGATAAAATTGACCTTGATTTCTTTAAGAGACACATCCCGGAAGACTGGTTAAAAGAAAATTTCTTTAAAAACCTGACGGAAGAAGAGAAAGCCATGATTGAGAAGTTAGGCGGCATCGAAAAACTAATGGAACGCTTCAAGGAATTGCTCGAAGAACAGCATGAAAGACATGAAGGCGGAAACAAATGGATAGGAACTGGTGGCACATCACCTTTTGGAGCCAACGGATATAATCCAGAAGGGTTTCGAATGGGGCAACAAAAAAGCAGAAATCGAAGCGCCATAAAGGTATGGGACAAACGTGAGTTCGCCAATCTTGACGGAACAGTTGAACTCGATATCCGAAACTTTAGAGTAGCGCTCAAACGGTTGAGGAAGTTTACTCGAGAGGGCGTGCCTGACGAATTGGATTTGGATGACACAATACGCAAAACTTCGGAGAATGCTGGTATGCTTGAAATTTCGATGAAACCTGAAAAACGCAACAGGGTAAAGGTATTACTCTTTATGGATGTCGGAGGTTCTATGGACGATCATGTCGATACCTGTGAGCGATTATTTTCAGCTTCAAAACATGAGTTTAAATATCTAGAGTATTTCTATTTTCATAATTGTATTTATGAATCGGTATGGAAAGATAATGGACGACGAAATGAACGCATAAATACGCTAGAAATCCTTCGGAAATACAATAAGGATTACAAAATTATCATTGTTGGTGATGCAGCAATGTCTCCTTACGAATTGATGTACAAAAGTGGAAGTGTAGAACATTATAATGATGAAGCAGGTATTGTTTGGCTTCAACGAATTAAAGAATACTTCGAATATGTTGTCTGGGTAAATCCTAATGAATCACCTTCTTGGAAATATTTCCAAACAACTGTTGCTATCCGTGATCTTTTTGAACACAAAATGTTCCCGTTAACTCTAGAAGGGGTAAGCAAGGCAATGAAAGCCTTAAAGCATAAAAAGACGGATTTTCAACTATAATTAGGCTGAATTTTCTTCTGGCGCCTTTCTTCAAATTTGGAATCGTTGTAAACAAAAAAAACTTTGCTGGAGGTAGCAAAGTTCTTTATTAGATTTTAAAGGTCTTCTGGTTTAAATGTTTAATATGGATTCGCAATAGTCTAAAAAATGATCACACTCCTAATTATATCTTTAATACCTTCTACCTTTTTGTGAAAATAGGTTTGCACCTAGTATGAATACACTTCCTCCTAAGAGTGCACCAAGTGCGATGAACATAATCATCATAATCACTAAAGTTTAAAAAATGAAAGATTGTTGAGGAATGCCAAAAGTAATAAAATATTTGGCTCTTCAAAAATCTAGACGCTGTAAACTTAGGAAGTCACGTATTTTACGTAATTATTTAAAAATATTTTAATTTAACTACTTGAAATTACTAATATTATAATTATAGATAAGAACCAATTTGTTCCAAGTTCAGAATTAATTGATTACCATATTGTTTAACTAAATAATAGTTTAAATTAGTTACGAAACAAAAGTAATGACTTATGTTGTCTGGTAGATTGTTGTTTTTTTTGGCTATTTGACTGTATTGATTATGTTTTTGCTGTTTTTTGTTTAAATTTACACCCGAAAGATAAATTAAATCCATAAATGGGAAATAAAATAATAGCTCTAGTAGTTATCCTATTTTATCTAACTTCTTGCAATCCGCCCCAGAACTCAAACTTAAATCAATTATCAGAAACTGAGAAATTAGATTCTATCAATCTAGTAAAATCGCTTGCTGATTCATTGATTAATGTAAACATTGCTAAAAAGCAAGAGTCTGAAAAGAAGAAGGAAATAGTAAGGGTAAAGCGGAAAAAAAGACCTAAAGTTGAATTTGCATATATCGGTGGTTCATTTGCCGACAAACCTGATAGATCCATTGCTTTCTACAGAAAAAATGACCACGAGGGGTGCGAGATGAAGACCAAGTTTAAGGTATCAAAAGATAAAACATTTGCTGATACCATTAAACTTGTAAAAGACGGTTATTACTCAATGAAGTTTAGAGGAAGGGACTATGATATCTTTCTTACTCCTGGAGATAGTCTCTCCATACAAATTGATCTAGAAAACAAGGAGCAACCATTAAGTTTTGAAGGTACTGGTTCTGGTATAAATACTTACCTTAGAAATAGAATTAAGATGGACTATGATATGTCTATTAAGAAAAGAATTCTATTTAAATTAAAATATCCAGAATTTACGGATACACTCAGATATAAAAGAGACTACTTGCTAAGTCACTTAAAAGATTCGAGAGATACCATTGCGGATGTTACTTCAAGCTTCTACGAAAAAGAAAGAAGTTTCCTTAATATTGATTGGGCACAAGATCACATCGACTTTAAAGAGTTAGCTAATAAATATGGTAGTAGCACGTACTGGAATAGGATTCAGGAGTACAATATGGACTTTATAGAGGAACTCGATTTAGATGACCCTAACTTCTTGGTCTTTCCTAAGTTTAGAAAGCTACTCAAAGATTATTTTGGCTTCCGTGTCGATGGTATTGTAGAAAGAGAAGTTCCAGGCAATTCTACGCTAGGTATGGTGATTACTGGGAGACATACCAAAAAATATGACATGGTTGGTCAATACTTTAAGAATAAAGAGGTGGCTGATTACTTGAAAAAGGAAGTCGTGAAAAGCTTAATCATGGAGGATGGAACTCCTACAATGAATCCATTGATCATTAAGTTTTACAATGAAGTTGGCAATGCAGCATATAAAGATACAATTTCTCAATACGTTCAAAAATACGCCTATATAGACGACGGTAGTATGGCTCCTGATTTTCCAGTAACTGATCCTCAAGGAGTAATGAAAAAACTGAGTGATTTTAAAGGGAAATATGTCTATATAGATGTTTGGGCAAGCTGGTGTGGCCCTTGTAAACACGAAATTCCCTACTTTAATCAACTAAAAGAAGAATATAAAACAAAAAATATTGAGTTCATCAGTATTTCAATAGATAATACAAAAGAACCATGGAAACGCGTTCTTACAGACTGGAACCTCAGTGGAAACCAGTTCTTCGCAGACGGCGCATGGAATTCTGTATTAGCAAAAAGTTATCAACTTAAAGGCCTCCCCCAATTCATACTCATCGACCCCGAAGGACAAATCGTTGACCTTAGCGCTGCTAGGCCATCTGGTAGAATTAGAGATGACTTGAATAGACTAAATATGTAATACATTAATAACAAACAATAAACTTGTTACTTTCTAGTACTTTTGTGCTAGATGCTTAATCTTGTAAACCTAAAATAGAAAATGCCCACATTGATAAACAGCTTTTGGGACGAAGAATGGGTCATGGTGGAATTTAATCACCCTACTAGAAGAAATGATTATTTTATTTCAAATTATGGTAGAATTAAAAGCTCAGACAAGACATCAAAAGACGAGAAACTGATGAAAGGTAGTACACTCAAAAGAGGGTACAAAGCCGTAAACGTACGATTGAAAGACGAAAAATATGGACACGTTTTTGTCCATAAATTTGTAGCTGAACACTTTTTAGATCAAGAGTCTGAATTACACAATAACGTGATTCACCTCGATTTCGACAGAGCTAACAACCATGTTACTAACCTTAAATGGGTGACTGATGAGTATTGGCAAGAGTATGTCAAAAATACGCCAAGAGTAAAGGCTTATCGATCCAAGCCTGTTCGTAACAATAGTAAGCTTACTGAATCTAAAGTAAAACTACTCAAACAAAGACTTCAAAAAGGAAAAACAAAACACAAAATTCTTGCTCGACAGTTTGGAATTACTGTCACGCAGCTTAAAAGAATTGAAAGTGGAGAGAATTGGGGAGACATTAAGATCTAATAACAATTAGTAGGTATAAATAAGATGCTTAATTTTTTAAAATAAGAGAGACCTTGTTTATACCTGCTATTGCCCTAGTTCCTTGAAAACACCGCTCCATCCTTTTGGCAATTGTTGCCATAATTATTTATCCTAAATAAAAAAGACGCCATTGTAATACAAAAGCAATTGGTAGAGAGTGACTTTGTACCCTGTTATTTTTTCTTACGTTTAGATGACCCCTCGGTCATTCTAAATTGGTACATTAGTTGCTGACTATCAATGTTTGTAACTAACATACCTTATTATGAAATATCTAATACCATTTTTACTACTGTTTTGCAATCTCCATTCTTTTGCTCAATTCAATCTTGTTTGGGAGTCACATTTTAATGGACAAGGAGACAAAACTGATCGGTTTTTGGATATGATATCAGATAATGCTGGAAATATATATGCCACAGGATACACATACACTAGAGCAAACGAACATGACCTATTAGTGGCTAAGTTCTCCGCTACAGGTGCTTTGGAGTGGTCAGACATCTATGAAGGCGCATCGAGCAACGACGATGAAGGCGCACAAATCAAACTCGATAGCAATGGAGATGTCATCGTTGTCGGAACCAGTAACAATGATTTTATTACGATCAAATACGACCCAACTGGAACGCGTCAATGGATACAATTGTTTGATGGTCAGAATATGGATGAAGATGAAGCCAGCCTATTTGTGATTGATTCTAATGATAATATCTATGTAGTAGGAGAGTCTGAAGTTGATCCTGGAGACTCCGAAATTACAATGGTCAAGTATTCTCCAACTGGAACCTTTCTGTTTGAGAAAAATTTAGCAAGTGGTGGCACAGATAATGACCGCCCATACGATGTAACAATAGATAGCAATGATAAGATTTATATTGCGGGTAGATATTCTGGTGGAAACAATGATTATGAAGGAATCGTAGTTTGTTATAATACTAGTGGAAACATTCTTTGGACAAACAATGTAACGAGTTCCCTAGGTGATGATCGATTTTCAGATCTTCACTTAATGGGTAATAAGTTGTATGCCGCGGGAAGAACGTCTAATTCGTTAGATGATGACCTGATCATTCGACAAATTGACCTGGCTAATGGTGCGACAGACTGGACACAAACCTTCAATGGAGGCACGGATGACCGTCCTGAGGCAATCACTGGAAACGGCTCCACTCAACTTTGGATTGCAAGTAGATCAAGAGCTGCTGGACTTCACTTCAACATTAGAACGCTCAAACTAAATGCTGCAACTGGGAACATCGATGAGAACATTGTATACGCCATTAATTCAGATGCTCGTCCTAGAGATATTGTGATGCAAGGCCAAGATGTATACGTAGGTGGCATCCACGAAATTGGGAATCAACCTGATCTAGTGTTGCTCAAATACAATAATCAAGGCGCTCAACAATGGATTAAGTCGTACGCTGGACCAGATAATCATACAGATGAGATCTCAGCAATGGAAATCTCCAATGACGTTAAGCTTATTGCTGTAGGAAGAGGGTCTAATGGAACCAATCAAGAAGATGCAATGGTCATCAAATACGACTTAAGTGGAAATCTCGAATTTAATGAATTCTATACAGGAGTTGGGGATAATAGAGATGTTATCAACGATATGGCAGTGGATAATCAAGACAATATCATTCAAGTTGGTTATACCTATGAAAAGGATAAACGTAAGAATTTTATGGTAGTCAAAACAGATGCAAATGGAATATTGCAATGGATTGATACCCTTGGTTCTTCTGGTAATTCAAGAGATGAAGCCGTAGCAGTCGCCATTGACCCCGCAAACAACATTCATGTTACAGGCTTCTTAAATAACGATATTCAAACGGTCGTTTATAATCCTACTGGAACGGTGATTTGGAGTAAAATCTATAACCACTGGGCAAACGAGGAAGATCGATCAACCGATATCCTAGTCAATTCTAGTTTTGAAACTTACGTACTTGGATATAGTGATATAGATTCAACCAGTGTACGGGACAATGAGATTTTACTGATTAAATATGATGCATTGGGTAATATACTTTGGAAGACCTATCAGACTCATCCAAAGGATGATGAAGCATTTGAAATGGCATTCGACGCTGCTGAAAACGTTTATATTGCAGGAAAATCCTCTACAGACACCCTCGATTTTGATGCCGTTGTTTACAAGGTAAATCCTGCAGGTATAACAGATTGGACGTACTATGCAGGTGATGCAGGCAATGATCGATTTACAAATATTGCTGTTGAAAACGGAAAAGTCTATGCAGGCGGCCGTATAAAGAATGCAGGAGGAGAAGATGATGCAGTGCTCCAATGCCTTGATTTATCTGGCAACTTACAATGGGACAATCTGATATCTGAAGGGCTTGACGAAGTTGTTTATGCCCTTGAAGTAGCTAGCAATGGGAATGCTTATATCGCTTGTAGAAGCGACGATACACTGACTGCACGAAACTCAATTCTCGTCGGTTATAATCCTACTGGAGTAGAATTATGGCGCCATCATTTAAACACAGATCTTAAAAATCACATCAATGATTTAGCGATTGATGAAACCAACGATATACTTTACACGACAGGACTAATTAAGACCAGTGGACTTGATGATAATTTTGCAATTAACTCCTATCAGGCTGTCTCAGGCATCCTAGGAACCTCTACAACGTTCAAGGCAGGACTTTCAGGTGATAACGAAGGTGTACGGATCGCACTATCTCAAACGATGCCCTTGCGCTTTTATGTTGGAGGGATCGGCTTCTACGATACAGATCATCAAGATTTTACGGTGCTGTGCTACGATTATACACCCGTGAGTGTTGAAGACATCACAACATCCACGGTTCGTCTTTATCCAACCTTGTTGTCTAAGGGCAGTTCTACTGTTCTCACGTTAGAAGGTTTAGAAATTGGAGCATTCAGATTGTCACTTTACGATGCTGCTGGGAAACTGATTTATGCAGGAGGAAGCACAGGCACTCAATTGTCACTACCGGAATTATCTACAAGTGGAATGTACACTTATCTGATTTCGCAGGATGGCGTAACGACAAGCGGGAGGCTGATGGTGAAGTAGGAGTTAAATTACATTTCGAACGCATTGAAAATACGTAATTATTGCAGCCCGTGGGTTAAGTCTCGGGTTGAAACGAAACAAAACCCAAGCACGAAAGGTGCGACATTATTTATTTAATATAGCTCATATTCGGACCTTTTCGGCTTTTAAGCTTTAGAGCTCATAAATAGACTATCCTTCATTAGGAATAATAGACCCAATCCTCATTTAAATTTTCTTAGAAGCTTCATATTCCAGATCTACAAGGGTAGAGAATGCCTCCAATTTCTTGTTTTGGGGCTCAAAGAAGCTGTAGCTTATGTGGTGTTGGTCAACCCGCGTAATAATAACGACGCCACCATTTATGCAGCGGTCTGCACCGACTAGGATTTCTTCCCTAAACTCAAGGCGATCACCAGTTCGATTTACCAATGTCCAGACTGCTGAACATTCAAGAGAAGGGTAGTTGACATGAACACTTATTGGCGAAGACGCAACCTTTAATTCAATTGCCCAAGCCTGAGGTAAGTTGATTTGATAACCGATACCCCGCCATTCACCCTTCAACCATGCAGGTATACTGTCAACAGCACTAGAAGTCTTCGGCACACAACTGGTAAACAATACAGCTGTTAGCATACAGAAAACAAGAAGCATTCTTGTATAGGAATTCAGCATATTCGAAAGAGAAATTAAACGATTAAGTCGGGTTGGTCGATGAAGGAAAACGTCGTCTGTGGAGATAACTGAGATAACTCATCCTTCAATAGGGAGATTTGATTGATGTCCTTTGCTTTACAGATAAAAGACAAGTCCAAACCTGTCATAAGTTTGTCCATTCGCTTGAGTTCTACGTAGGACATATGCTTGGTAACGAGTGTATTTATTTTATTAAGATCATCTACATCTGTATTCAGATTCAAGTAGAGCTTATCTTCACTTTTAAAGGATTTTTTTCCAATAAAAATATTATTTACATAAATAAGAACCAAAATTAAGCAAATAGCCATAACAGCGATAATCGGTTCTCCAGCACCACAAGATAAGCCAATACCGATGACAAGAAACAAGTAAGTCAGTTCTTCTGGATCCTTAATCGCTGCTCGAAAACGGACAATAGACAAGGCACCTACTAATCCAAGGGATAATGCGATCGATGATTTTACAATTGTAATGATTAACATGGTTGTAAGCGCAAGCGGAAGAAAGTTGCTTGCAAAGCGCGCTCTGTTTGAAACAGAATTGCCATAGCGAACATAAAAAATCCGTAGGATAGTTCCTAGTAATGCTGCCACAAATAGATTGAACAGAAATCCCTGAACATCAACTGTATTCGTAAAATCCGTTAAATACTTTTCAAATTCTCCCATCTCAAATCTCTAGAAAAAACCATTCAAAACAATATCAAATACAAGTACTGAATTCTTTGGAATCGAGCCAGTTCCCTGTGCGCCATACCCTAAGTGTGAAGGAATAATAAGCTTGATATCTCCTCCCTTTTCGATTTTAGGTAAGCCTTCTTGCCAGCCAAGAATTAAATTGGATAGTGCGTACTCAATGGTTCCAGAATCAAACACCTCTCCATCTAGTAAATAACCACTGTAACTAACATCCACAACAGCTGCCAACGAGGGTGCTCCTCCAGATCCAGCATTATTAATGATGTAGTGTAACCCAGAAGTGGTTGAAGTCGTTGTCAGATTGTTTTCAGTAATGTATTCCTGAATCAAGGCTTCATCAAGTACCTTTTGATCTTCTTTTTTACAGCCTGAAACCAACAATAAGCAGGTAAGTAGGGCGAATAATGTATATTTCATTGCGATTATTTAAAAATGTACACAAAGGTAGTAATTAATTGATAATTGAATGAAATAATGATTAACTAAAAATGATCTTCTGTTGAACCACCAAGTAGTTACTGTGGCAGGAACTAAAACGATAATGCAGGTTGAATATTGAGCCTGAATTATTATTCGATCCCGCGTGGCAAATAGGGGGGCAATTCCTCAGCCGATTCACCGTAATTGCGGATGAGTTCTCGCTGTAGCATAGAGTAGACAGCTGCATGATAAATCACGGTAGCATCCTGCTTTAGCGCTAGTCCTTCTTCAAATCCATAGGACTTGAAAGAATTGACCATGGAAGAATCTCGACCTATAATATGAATCGGCGTATCGAATTCGTCTTCTTCATAATTGAAAATCATGCCCGGTTGATGATCTCCAATCAAGATGAAGAGATCATCCTCATTAGAATATTTTATAATGAAGTCAGTCAAATAGCCAATCTGGTAATCGATTGCTTGTCCATAGCGATGAGTAAGATGATCCTTGTAAGGCGCATGCTTATACATGTAGGGCATCTTAAGCGTATCAAGAGATCGCCAATCTTCTACAATTGGAGGAGGAGGTACCCAAGGACCATGCGATGATGTATTCATAAAAAATAGGAACATCGGATTGGTTTTATCTCTAGGGAAATCTTCTTGAAAATAACTTAGCGCATATTGATCAGGAATACCGCCTAGGAAATCAAAACCATAGCCTTTGTAAGGGATTTCGTGATGCTTGATCCATGTATCAAATCCAAACCATCTTTCTAAGCGTCGATACGAAATATTGGTGCTTTTATTCGTTTTTTTGAACGTCTTGATTCTAAATGTATTATAGTCAAGCGACTCGAAAAAACGCGTCATGTTTGGATATGCATAATGCTTGTCGATCAAGTCATTATACTGAATTTGAGTAGAGATGGAGGTTCCTGCAATGATAGAACTGAACGACAGCCAAGATCTGCCCCCTGAAGTTGTCGCTTTGCTAAAAGCAGAAGTGGAATAGATTCCGCTAGTATCGATACGAGATTGCGCAGCACGAATGGTTTGGTAGTACTTGTCTTTTAATGCCTTTCTTTCCGTGACGCATCTACCATACGATTCTACACAGAGCAGATATATATTAGGACGTTTTTTCAAAGGACGCTTAAAGGCTTTGCTATAGACACTTCTTTTGCTGATCGAAGCATATGCATTTGGAGTGTTGGTATAAGCACTTCGCCAGATTTTAGGAGTAAGCCAAGCAGCTGTCTGGTATTCTGAAAGGTGTCGACTCTTGCTAAAAAAGAGGCTATTCCCCACAAGGGCTAGAAAAACAATAATTGTCAATACGGACAACTTCCGATTCCATTTGATCTCCTTGAGTGCACTCATCCATAACCGCATCACAAAGTAAATGATAATGAATAGCAATATGATACCGATTACAAAGAAGATCGAACTTTTTGCCACCCTAGGAGAAAATTCAGCAAGGAAAATCGGCAATACTTCTCGAATAAGAACCAAGTCATTATAAAAGAATGGATGAGCGTTGTAAAGTTTTATCGAAATTGGATAATAGACGTTGTAACTAAAGAAAATAAAATAGGAGAACGCAACGAAAAACAACACCCACTTACGCCACTTTTTACGACTTCCCCAATACAAAATACCCATTAAAACGAACAACTCATTTGAAACTCTAAAGACATCAAAGTTATCACGTAGTAAGTATTTGAGCCCTTGGCAAAGCCAAGAATGGACAAAACTGTTGTTACTAGTTGGGAAAAAGGAGGCAACTTCGTAATTAATAAGATAAGTTGGTAGAAAAATCAATAGGTTTAAGAATAAAAACAAGAAAGAAGCTACTAGAATTGCAAGCGTCGGACGTTTTTGAAATAAGGATTGTTTTGACATTAAATTGGGTTATTTTCTTACCATTCCTAAAAAGCTTAGGCCAAATGAATAAAGCACTAAAATAGTAGAGAGAATAAGCGCTGGTAAAAATATCTTTTCATTTACCAAAAAACAAGCAATTAGACTAATCATTAAGATCACTGCAATAATTTTACCTCGGTTCGACTTAGATTCCTTCTTACCTGCCGGTTTAAAGAAAAACAGAGAAACCACGTAAATGTATCGCAGTAAACCCGCCGTCAAAACCCAATAACCAGCCAACTGATGATGGAAAATAAGGCAAGTCATCGCCAATACAAAAAATGCATCCGTCTCCCGATCAAAGTAACTACCGAAGTAAGACGCCTGATTAAATTTCCTAGATAGATAGCCGTCTACTCCATCAAAGCTCACTGAAATCGAAGCAAGTACACCAATCTGGAAAAAAGACAACTGCGCTTGGAAAATCAACACACCTAAAAATAGGATTAGACGGAATCCTGTCGCTAGATTCGGGTAGCCTCCAAACCAAGTGATTTGAGACCAGTTTTTATGGTTTGTCATTACAAAGTACAAGAAGGAAAGACCACCAATTGCAGGAATCCAGAACAACTGATTTGTGAGTAAGAATAGAAGTGTAGCAACGATCATCAAAATCGCATGTGCCTTGTACCACCGTTCTATTGTTGCCTCGTGCTCCATTTGGCAAAATTAGTCAAAATAGATCAGACTTGAAAAGCCGCTCTTTATGCAAGTCCAAATTTCTCATTTTAACATGGTTCGTTAGAATAATTGGTTAAAAGAAAATTTTCAAAAAAATACTCGTAATACAAATTTCTCCTTATCAAATAATTCTGAATCGTTTGCTACTGAAAATTAAGTCTTTCCGAAATAAAGTATTCACCTTTTTGAAAAAAATGATCAGAAATTTTGATTTTCGGTGAACATTGGAATGTTATTTGCTGTTATAACTTTGTGTTTTATTTTACGATAAAGCACATCATAATGTGTAATATTATTAGTTTTTCAAATGCCGTCCCACTACCCATTGGATGGCATTTGATTTTTAGTTGTTTAATGATTTTTCCTTAAAACGAATCACTAAATAGGCCATCCAAAGGTTTAAAACGAATCTCCAATCACTAAATACGTAGTCTGATCATTAAGATCTAATTCCTAAATATTAATCGGAAATTACTATCTTTGCGCGGATGCAGCCAGCTATTTTTATACTAGATTTTGGGTCACAATATACTCAGCTTATCGCCAGAAGAGTCAGAGAGCTAAACGTCTATTGTGAAATCGTTCCCTACAACAAATTACCAGTGTTAACGGATGATGTCAAGGGTATTATATTGAGTGGGAGCCCGTTTTCTGTTAAAGAGGAAAATGCACTGAAAATAAATTTAGAGCCCATCCTCAACAAACTTCCCATCCTAGGGATCTGCTACGGCGCACAGTACATTGCAAATGAGCTAGGAGGCGCCGTAGAACGTTCTAGCAAACGAGAATACGGAAAAGCGAATCTCACCAATTTGAAATCAGATGCGTTTACCAAAAATATCACCGACCCGTCTCAAGTTTGGATGTCACACGGAGATACTGTCAAGCAACTCCCTGAAGGCTTTGAGCTGCTTGCAGGAACAGAGCAAATCGAGATCGCTGCCTTCAAATCAGTTCCAGGCAAATTTGAACAACCCGTTTACGCGATTCAGTTTCACCCAGAGGTAACACACACCACTCAAGGCAGTCAGCTTCTATCTAATTTTGTGTTAGATGTTTGCGGTTGCTCACCAGACTGGACACCCGACGCTTTTGTAGAATCAACCGTTCAGAAGATCAGACAGCAGGTAGGCGATGAAAAAGTATTGCTTGGACTTTCTGGTGGGGTAGATTCCACTGTGGCTGCCATATTATTACACAAAGCTATAGGCAAAAACCTCTATTGCTTTTTCATTGATAATGGATTGCTAAGGAAAAATGAATTCGATGAAGTCCTTGCTTCCTATGAAGGAATGGGCTTGAACATCCAAGGCATTAGAGCTGCAGATCAATTTTTATCAGAACTAGAAGGTGTCTCAGACCCTGAACAAAAACGAAAAACAATTGGACGTGTGTTCATTGAAGTATTTGAACAAGAAGCCAATAAAACGCAAGGAATCAAGTGGCTAGGGCAGGGGACTATTTACCCCGATGTAATTGAATCAGTTTCAGTACATGGTCCTTCTGTTACCATCAAATCACATCACAATGTAGGAGGGTTGCCAGAGAGGTTAAATCTGAAAATCATTGAGCCATTGCGTACCTTGTTTAAGGACGAAGTCAGGAAAGTTGGTCGAGCAATGGATATCCCTCAACACATTCTAGGAAGACATCCTTTTCCAGGACCTGGACTTGCGATTCGAATTTTAGGAGAAATTACAAGAGAAAAAGTTAACTTACTCCAAGAAGCTGATTATATTTACATAAATAATTTAAAAAGTCATAACTTGTATGATCAGGTGTGGCAAGCAGGCGCGATTCTACTTCCAGTACAATCAGTAGGTGTGATGGGAGACGAACGAACGTATGAATTGACTGTTGCCTTACGATGTGTAGATTCAATAGATGGGATGACCGCAGAATGGAGTAAACTACCACATGAATTTCTTGCAACTGTTTCGTCACAAATTATTAATAATGTTAAAGGTGTTAACAGAGTTGTGTATGATATTAGTACCAAACCGCCAGCTACCATTGAATGGGAATAAATTACTGAATACTATGTCATTTCTACTCATCTTATGTTTGTTTTTTAACTGTGGTGTTACCAAAAACACAACTAGTACTACTCCAGAGCTAGACTATGGAAATGGAGAGTATGATCCAGTGACTAGAAACAATAAAGATGATGAGACTACTTATACACCAACTACAGTTAAGGATACAGAAAAGAACCCTGTTGACAAAGAGGAGAAAGAAGTAGTAAAAACAGAACCAGCACAGGAAAAAGATAAAAGCGAACCCCTAGACGGGATAAAGATAGAGACTGAAGCAGCATCAAAAGCTTCCAAAGAAGATACTGAAATCGAGTGGAAAGATATTGATCGAACTAAAGAGTCAGAGAAGGATACTGCGATTGTCGATAAAATAAAAGAAGAAATAGAAGAGACAGAAGTCGCTAAGCAACCCAGTGAAATCAATCCTGAAGACTTGCTCGGTGGAATGTTGAGTGAAATGCCCATCAAAAAGGATGTGTACAGAATTGCGATCCTCTTACCTTTTTTTACAAATAAATTTATGTACCCGCATGGTGCGATTGGGAAAGATTCTAAGATGGCCCTTGAGTTTTATGAAGGCGCGAAACTAGCATTTGATAAACTTCGTGCTGAAGGTGTAAATTTAAGTGTTAGCGTATTTGATACCAAGGGCGAAAAATCTACAGTAGAATACTTGTTACAGCGATCTGAAGTATTGAATGCAGATGTAATAATCGGCCCAGTGACCAGAGAAAATAGTCGAATGGTAGCAGAATTTTGTGCATTAAACAATAAGACAATCATCTCACCACTGAATAGAAGGAGTGATATCGTTCAACAAAATTCATTTTACTTACAAGTCAATCCATCAATGGAAACGCATTATGTCAATTTGCTTGGACACATATACAAACGCTATGGTAATGGGAATACATTGATCATAGCACCAGAGGGGAGAACTGGAACTAAGCGTGTACAATACATTAATAGCGCAAATCTGGTAGCAGAACAATCCGCTTCTTCTCCATTGCAGTCCGTAACCATTGACCCACGCTCAGCTGGTAATATAGAATTTGACATTTCTGGATATTTAGTTTCAGGTGGCAATAACATTGTGATTGTTCCTTCCAGCTCCCAGTCATTTGTCAATTTTGTAATGCGTGAACTAAGCAAAATAAGAGACCGATATCCTATGATCGTCCTAGGAATGCACCAATGGGAACACTTTGATAAGGTGGATTATAACTATTATGAAAATTTGAAAGTCCATATTTCAAGCGATTTTCATCTGAACAAAGCAGACGTAGAATATCGAGCATTCAAAAACAATTATTATGGTATTTATGGAATTAATCCTTCTGAAAATGCTGTAAAGGGGTATGACATATTACTATATTTTAGTAGAATGATCCACAAATACGGCGTTTATCCGCAGCATCATATTGCAGAAGAATCCGCTCAATACTTCCATACTAAGTTTGCTTTTAGATCAAAGTATGGAGGAGCTAGTGCACCCGACCAAAGTGGTGCAGTTGGTGCCTATGAAAACAAGTTTGTGAATATTCTAAAATTCGAAGACTACCAATTTAGAAGAGTTAATTAAGTGCTTGGTGCTTTGCTATTTTGAGGTTGGTATAAACAATTGTGTACGATTGCCAAACAAATCACTATTTACAAACCACTAAATACTAATCACCACCAATGTATCTTTTTACATCCGCCCGCCTAGGTTTTAGAAATTGGAAGGAAGAAGATAAAATTCCATTTGCAGCAATGTGCGCTGATCCAGCAGTGATGGAGTTCTTTCCGTCGGTACTCACAAAAGAAGAAACCAACCACATGATCAAGCGAATGCAATTGGAGTTTGAGGAACATCAGACTACGTTCTTTGCAGTTGACCTCCTCGAAAGTCAAGAGTTTATTGGTTTCATCGGATTACTTCATAAAAAAACTGCCTGTGACTTTGCGGAAACACCTTGTATGGAAATAGGTTGGCGATTGAAAAAAGCCGCATGGGGCAATGGTTATGCTACAGAGGGAGCACTGAGATGCCTGCAATATTCTAAAGAAGTGCTCAACTTCAGTACCGTGTACTCCATCACACCTATTCCAAATGTAAAGTCAGAACGCATTATGAAGAAAATCGGCATGCACAAAACAGGAGAATTTGATCATCCAAAGCTCCAAAAAGAAACTTGGCTTACGCGTCATGTGATTTACAAAATTGCTATGAAATAACAATTAAGTGCTTAGTCATTAGCTGTTTTGAGGTTGGTATAAACAATGGAGTTCAATCACCGAACTAATTATTAAGCACTCTTAATCAATGTTTTACTTGGTAGTTAAATAGATTTTTGTTATTATTAGTAAACGTTTAATAATGTATAATCAATTGTTATAAAATGAATAGTAAGATAATTATCCAGTTTACATTCCTATTGTTCTTTGTAATAGGACTATTGTTCAGCGCTTCCGCACAACCCACATCAGCACCGTTGATCCAAATACAAGACCTTGAATATCAAGGAGCCTTTAGAATTCCAAATCAAACGTATGGAGCATCAAGTCTATCCTATTCTCCCGGAATAATTGCATACAATCCAACCAATCATTCAATTTTTATTACTGGTCATGCGAACTTTAGGACATTGGGCGAATTCTCAATACCTCCTCTAGTCAATTCAACTGACTTGCTACAGCTAAACACATCCTCAAACCTACAACCTTTTAGATCAATACTAGACAGCACACCAGACAACAATCCTCAAGGGATTGATAGAATTTCAGGAATGGAGCTAATTGGTAATCGACTGATCATAAATGCAGTTGAATGGTATGATGCACCAGCAAACAATACACACACAACACTAATTGTCGAGAATCCGAGCAACATAGCCAATAGCCCAATTAGTGGGTATTATTCCTTGGTAGGTGCTGCACATGCTGCTGGTTGGATGTCTCCCGTTCCTACCGAATGGCAAGCGGATCTCGGGACCACTTATCTGACAGGCAGTTCTAGCAAATATTCCATTAATGGAAGACTTGCTATTGGGGTAACCGCTTTTGGCTTTGATCCAGCTTCTTTTTTAAATCCAGCGTCTACTCCAGTTCCAACAACAACGATGCTTGATTATAGCTTGGCAAACCCATTGTATGAAGACTATTCTTCTTATCAACGGCCTGATTATAACTTGACTGATATACAGGGAAGTACGCATTCAGGTCATACGTTTGCGGACGCAATTGCAACGGTTGGCACAAATGATTTATGGACCACAGATTCACAGGCAAGTTTTGGAATGATTCTTCCTGGGACAAGAACTTATTTTACGATTGGTTCTTCAGGTGGACACAACTCTGGTATTGGCTATAAAGCAACTCAAAGTGACGGAAATCTATGCGGTGGTCCTTGTCCTTATGATGCGAATGACGAATACAATTATTACTGGCTTTGGGATGTAAATGACCTATTAGCTGTCAAAAACGGAACGATAAACCCGCATGATGTCAGACCATACGCTTATGGAGAGTTTAATGCTCCTTTTCAAACGGATCACTACAATCAGACGCCAGAATTTCATCCGATCACTGGTGGAACGTATGACGCCACAACGGGTATGATTTACCTATCAATTTACGATGGTGGAGGAATGGGAGCATACGACCGTGTTCCTGTGATCGCGGGCTACAAATTGAAAGCATTACAGTATACAACATTAGATTTGTCCGTATTCATGGAGGCCACCTACAACCCTACAGCTGATGCGATGACACAGGATCTAGAAACACTAGGTTTACTCCCAACAAATCAACCGTTTAATCAACCTCCTTGGAACTATCAAGGGACGGAGACAAAATCCCTCTTCGCGATATCGGATTGGGTCTTGGTTTCCTTTAGAACGGGTATTGATCCTAGTACTGAAGTTGCTAGAGCCGCAGGATTATTGCAGATTGATGGCCGCATCTATTTCACGAATGGGGAAGTGTTGCCGGCTTCAGTAAACGCACCCGTTTATATCGTAGTAGAAACCAGGAATCACTTAACAGTCATGTCTCCTCAGCCAGTAAGCGTTTCAAACGGATCTCTGACCTTTGATTTCACTTCTACGGATAGCTATGCAAGTCAAGGAAATACTGGACAGAAACAACTCAGCAACGGAAAATGGGTCATGTTTGCAGGCGATATCAATCAAGATTATGACATCAATGGCGCCGACAAAACAGAATGGGCAGCGCTAAATGGAACGTTCAACAGTTATCTCAATGCAGATATCAACCAAGATGGTGATGTGAACGGAAGCGATCGAATAGACTGGGCAAGAAACAATGGAGTGTTTTCTGATGTACCAAAATAAGCTGATTCATCTATCCTCCTACAGCTTTGGTAGGTTAAACAATAAGTGAACAGTAAAGTCGAATCGAATAAATCGACTTTCTACGATTACTGATTAGATATAGGTAAGTAAATTGTTTTGTTTAATTCGTTGATAGTTAATAGGGTAGGGTGGTTTCTGTTCCTTGCTGTTCGTTGAAATAGCTAGTTAGATCTTATATTCAGAATACGAATTAGGTTTTTCTTTAACTGCAGCACGCACTATATTTGTATCATCAATAAAGAGAAAAGAAATAGCATAGTTAGTTAGTTAGTTAGGACAAGAGAACTAAACAAGTTTATAAAAAGGGAATGTTTGTTAGTTCAAAGAGATTTCAGTTTCATACTGGAGTCTCTTCTTTTTTAACAGAAGTTTGATTTAGAGCTAATCCTCCTTTTTCTTCTTCTTCTTTTCTGTTTTCTGAGTGATATCTGCGCTGATTACCAAAGCGATTATGTGACTATACAACGGATCAGCTATATTAAATTCATGCTGATAATTATAGACAAGACTAACTGAATTTCGTTTTGATAGCTCATAGTCAATACCCATTTGTAGACGGTAACGATCAAACTCATATTCAGGGCGAGTAAAGCTATACCAAGTTTCGGCTCCTACAAATAGGACAATTGGCTGCCCTTTAACATCGTATTTGGCTTGAATCTTAGGTCTTACATAGCGATCTGGATCCCTAGGACGTTCATTGCCCTCTATGGTATGCTGGTATCTTAGTCGACCTTGAAAGGTAGTTCTAATTGATTTAACCTTATGGCGATAGGCGAAACCACCATAAAATCGATGTCTATTTTCTTTTAACGTAAGACTTAGCCTATAACCTGCAGTGACGCGGAGGGGACTGTTGATTTTGTAGGTGAAACTTAGATTCGTAAAAGCAGTTTTAAACTGAGATATATTGTTGTTAAGCCTCACCTGATTTTTTAACGACACCGTAAGTGGATCAGCAATTTTATAATCAAGCGCAAACCCATTCCAAAGTACTAGATCATTAGATTGACAGTAAACAGTATTGCATATAGCAAAAATACTGACTACTAAAAGGAGTGAGCGCAGCATACTGTTTACTTTACAATTTCAGAAACCTTTTCAGAAGATACTTGTGATTCATTTAAAATTGAACTAGGGGAAGCATAGCTAAATCTAGATTCTTGTTCAAAATAAACAGTAAGGATAGCACTGTCTGACAAGTAATTCAGTCTGGTAATTTCTATTTCTTTTATAGGATGACCAAGTCGTTGCTCAAGGTCTGCTTTTAATGTAGCGTAATGTTGAGGTTTAACCATCTCGATTTTATCATACACAACACGTTGACCAACCACATTCTTAGAAAATAGCATCTTCTCAAGAATATATACAACGCCAAGGATTGCAATGTTAATAAAAAGCTGTTCTAGAACACTTGCATGGGCATCATTCAAAGCATTCATTACGGCGATAGAAACCACCATAAACAAATAGGTCATTTCCTTTATTTCGATTTGCCTGGTCCGATATCTCATGATAGAAAACAGAGCAAACAATCCAAATGCAAACCCAAGTGTCACTTGAGTCGATAACATCAGGTGGCACAAAAAGAAAATCAATGTATTGAAAACAAAAAAGGTGAATACAAACTCCTTATTCTGGTGATTAGATCTGTAGATAAACCCAACAATAATGATTGTCGTAAGTAAGTTTATGCCAAACTTCGTTAAAAGTGTGCTAAAAGAAGCAGGATCAAACCAAACAATATTGAGTAAATTAAGTTGTAACAAGATCTCTATAGTGGTCATTCGATGTAATTTTCGCTAGTTTAAGTATTTTCTTCTTAAAGTTATTATACTTCACTTCATTTTTAAAACAACTAATTATTCCAAGACAATATTTACTTATTCTCATTGGAAAAATTTTAAATTCATGCAACACAGAAATTACCACAGAATTCCTCGTAAATTTTGGTTGCTTTACCTCTATTATAATTAACCCAGGACAATTTATATTTTTGTCATCCGAGATATTTTTATACGTAAGATCAACATCAATAGTTACTCGTTCTTTGAAATCTTTACTTACTAAGGTTATTCTTCGAAAGTCAATCCATATACTGGCGGTTAATAGCGCTGGGTCTAAATTGGAGCAATTATTCAAATGCTCAATATCTTCTGAATCGAGTTGTAGATTTATCTTTGATTTTTTGATTCGTTTTTTGATGGTCCGTCCTTTGTTAGATTTAAATTTCACTTCAAAAAAAGAAATGCCAGACTCTACATAGGAACGATATCTAAGTTTATAACGATTAGATCTACCCTTATGATGTTGAACATAGTTGTCATTGTCTACTGTGTCAAAATAAAGAGAGGAATAAGTACTAATTCTGTTATCGTTGATATCTAGAACAAAATAGTCCTTTTTTAGCTTAGATAGAATTGCTAAAAGTTCACTTTCAGGCGCAGCAAACTTGGTATCCTGTCTATCCATTAAGGAAACCGAATCCATTTCACTGAGTGAAATAGGTTCAAATCCTTGTAATACACTATCCATGTTTTGTTGTGCTGCTACTGTCACTTTATTTAGTTATCGATATTAATGGTACACTTACATTTTCTCCTTTGCTACTAATTGTCACTTGTTCTTGAATAGCGATGACTGGAACTGAACACGTATCACATTCAGAATAGGCGAACAAGGTATAAGTACCTTTGTTTAAATAGTTAAACTGATAAGTACCATCTAGGTGTGTTCTTGTTTCATCATCGTATATTGGCCGATCTCCATAGACGATATAAACTTTTTCATCAGGAGCAAAATATTCACTTTTAAAAACCCCACTTGAAGTATATTCTCTTACAAATACTTTTCCTGTAATGCTTCCAAGTCCTCCTTCTCCAGCTGGTTTTTCACATGCTGTAAGTACCAATATACTGGTGAAAACCCATATTATACTATGCCTGATATTTTTATTCATCAACGCTCTCTTTGAATGTCTTTAAACGAGTTAAATCAAAATTGTTCTATAAAAAACCAACAATTTTCGCACCACTACATGATTTAATCAAACACCTGCCTCTCTCTGAAGCTTCTTTTCAAAAGCTAAATTAAAGCCATTTACTTCAACATTTTGATAACAAATACAGCGTAAATAGTGGGTTTCTAATGCTAAATTAACAACAAAAAACCACTTAAAGTACTGTTTATCATAAATGTTACACAAATAGTTTCGTTACTTGAAATAACCATAAAAATAGAGTGCCTAATAAATGAAAACCACTTTTCTCTTTGAAATATGAAATTAGTCCCAATACTTTGACGTTTCAGACAACTGTTTTCTTTCAATTATTTAATCTCAATTAAAAAATAGAATTTTCATTCATTTTTAAAAAAAGGGAAGCCTGCATGCTTTCATACAGGCTTGTGCTAACCCCAATTTAGACGAAAAAGAATATTTAAAATTAATAATTTTTCTAAACAATCCTATCTTGAAATAGCTTTAAGTTTAAATATATAACTCAAGTTCAATTATTAGGAATAATAACAGCTACATAAAAGTAACTAATAAAAAGTCGAATTCTATTCTAATTTCGTTGCACCTACTTCTTTTTTTTTATCGATCACTAAATCTGCACAGAATTTGTCTACAGTAATCTGATTTAAAGCTCAAAATAAATCATGAATAGTGTAATAGATGATTTATGCATGTAAAATAATTAAATTTAACTGTTAAGAAAATGTTAAATCATTAAAAAAGAGTGAAGATCGCTTAGGGTGATTTTAAATATCGGTGTCTTAATTACAGATATGCGGTAAAAGACTGCATAAGTGTAATTCTACGTTTCGTAATAGTTTTTGGTTAAACTTATCCAGTAAGGGTGGTTTTATGGAGGATTCAACCGCCCTTATGGATTTTTTTTTATTACGCTCAAGAAAATTCAACTTAAATTATAATAAAATCTACCTCGTAGATTTGATATTAAGCTCAAAACCTATACCTAGTATAGGTTTTTTTATTTCTATGTAGTCGCTTTTCCTAGACTTAATCGTCTTTTTGTTTAAAACGAAATTATAGTGCAACCTCATTTGTTATTAAGCAACCAAATTCTACGTATATAGTCAATAATTTAATACTAAAAAATATTTATTTGTACGTAAATTACGTGCATTCTTGTTTGCATAATTTTTTTTATTTTTAAATAAATGGATTAGCGGACTATGTAAATTGCTTGTATTCAGCAGTTTAATTGATTGGACAAATTGCGATATGTTAAGAAATACAGATTCTCTTACTTCTCGAATGAAAATACCTTATCTTGTTATAGAATTCAATTCGAATACATTACCCTTTTCCCATATGCATTAAATCTATTTGTGACTGTTAAAGTGTCAAGATGTGGCATTTTTTGAATTTAAAGTCTAACTATTAATTTAAAGCAAACGCTCATTCTAATGTGGATGAAAAAACGCCAACTAATATTACTACTACCGTTCTTGCTATACATTACGGCAGTTAATGGAAATAATTGTACAATAAATGTTATTTCAGAAATCAGCTGCTACGGTTCAGACGATGGTATATTGCAGGCTATACCTCCTACTGGAGCTTCAAATCCAGTTTATCAGTGGGGTAGCACCTCCCAAAATCAGACCACTGCAACCGCCTCAGGGCTCGCAGTAGGCACCCACTCCATAACAATTACAGATGACCAGGGAAACACAAGTACCTGCTCAGTTACACTCTCTCAACCCAATAGCCTTTCTGCTTCCGTCTCTACAGTAGATGTGTCCGTCCCTTGTATTAATGGAAGCGATGGCAAAGCAACTGCTGCCGCCTCAGGAGGCACAATGCCCTATAGTTATCTTTGGAGCAATGGGGCTACCACTGCCTCAATTTCCGATCTTACAACAGGACTCTACTCCGTAACCGTCACAGACGATAACGATTGTATGGAAGTCATTTCTTGTATCGGGATTAAAGAACCCAAAAGAATCGACTTCAGCGTTACCCCTATATTAGATGTTAGCTGTCATGGTTTAGAGGATGGCAGTGCTTTTGTATTTGTAGGAGGAGGCGCACCACCATATCAGTTCGATTGGGATAATGGTGAATCTTCAGACACCGCTGTTGCACTCAATGCAGGTGGTCACTTTCTAGTAATTACAGACAATAATAATTGTGTTGATTTTGGAAAAATTCAAATTAATCAACCAGATTTACTTACCATAGCTACTCAAACTACAACTGTTTCTTGCCCAGGAAATAGTGATGGAACGATTACCGCATCCCCAATGGGAGGAACGCCGCCTTACTTCTATACTTGGGACGCTAACGCTAACAACCAAACAACTCCTACCGCTACTGGGCTCGCAATCGGTACTTACTCAGTAACAGTAACAGACGATAATGGATGCACCGCAGATAGAACAGCTAATGTCATAAAGCCTGACGCCCTAGTAATTAACCTTGAAAATGATTCTACATCTTGCTTTGGATACAATAATGGAACAGCCACCGCACTTGTTGCTGGAGGGGTTCAACCTTATACCTATCTTTGGTCAGATGGCCAAATAACACAAACTGCTTCAAATCTAGGAACAGGAACTTGGCAGGTAACGGTTACAGATGCCAATCTATGCACGATTACTGGTATGACAACGATAGGGCAACCCTTGAAAATGATTCCTACTTTAAGCATTACAAATGAAGACTGTAACACTGTACCAAATGGTTCAGCTCAGGTGAGCATAACAAATGGTGTACCCCCTTTTGCTTTTAGTTGGAATACAGGGTCAACAAATTCTTCAATAACTGATCTAAGCGCTGGATCCTACACCGTTTCTATCACCGATCAAAATGGTTGTTGTGTTATTGCTTCTGCAATTGTTAACTCTGCCTGTGATTCATGTGAGCTTGCAATCAATGGGGTGATAGATATTTGCTTGATTATCGCAAGCGACTCAACAAGTAGTCTTGCCACCTTAGACTGTGATAATGGTGGAGTGAATAATGCAATAGAATGTAGCACTGGTAATGATCCTACAACTGCCTCTGACGACTGTATGGCAGCTGAATTAAGTGGTTTAGATGTATGTGCCATTATCTCCAAAGACAATTCCCATCCGTTGGCTTCACTCGACTGTGATAGTGGAGGTGTTTCTAACTTAATAGAGTGTCAAAACAATTTTGATCCATTCGATCCCTCCGATGATTGCTCCGCTGCAACTCAAGCGGGTTTAAATATTTGTTCCATTATTAACTATGATCCATCACATCCACTTTCATCTATTGATTGTGATGAGGGTGGTGTAAATAACTATTTAGAATGTATTAATGGAGAAGATCCTGTTAATCCTACGGATGATTGTGAAGCTGCTGTAGATGCAGGTCTTGATATCTGTTTAATCATCGGTTCAGGTAATCACCCTTGGGCATCGTTAGATTGTGATCAAGGTGGTATAGACAACCAAACTGAATGTGCTAGTGGTGGAGATCCTTCTGATCCTGCAGATGATAAAATTTGCCCAGTAGATGCATGTGAACTAGCGATTGACAATCAAACGGATATCTGCCTGCTCCTATCTACTGATCCAAATCATGAACTAGCAACACTAGATTGTGATAATGGCGGAGTAATCAATCAAGTTGAATGTGCCAATGGAGGAAATCCTCTTGATGCATCTGATGATTGTATAATCGCGGATACGCTAGAGCTAAATATATGTACCTTTTTAATAAAAAATCCGAACCATCCTTCTGCAACCGCTGATTGTGACAATGGTGGAATTGATAACCTTACTGAATGCAATGCTGGTGCTGATCCATTTAATCCTTCTGACGATTGTAATGTTGCACTTACAAATAATCTCAACATTTGTATGCTCATTCAATTTGACCCCAATCATCCATTAGCAATGCAGGACTGCGATGAGGGAGGAATTGCCAATTGGGTAGAATGTCAAAACGGCGGCAATCCCGCAGATTCAACCGATGATTGCGAAGCAGCAATTGAAGCAGGAACAGATATTTGCCAATTGCTTGCCAATGATCCTTCTAATGCTTTGGCCACACTAGATTGTGACCAAGGTGGCGTAGACAACCAAACCGAATGCACAACAGGAAACAACCCTTCAGATAAATCAGATGACTGTGACGCTGCTCTAAGTGCTAATCTAGATATTTGTACCTTGATCGCTGTACAACCCAATCACCCCCTTGCAAATGAGGATTGTGATGGCGGTGGAGTTGCAAATGCAATCGAGTGCTCCAACAATGGAAATCCTGCTGATGCATCTGATGATTGTGCGGTTGCCTTAGATGCAGAAATTGATATCTGCGCACTTCTACTGGTTGACCCCAATCAGGCCTTGGCTCAAGAG
Source organism: uncultured Saprospiraceae bacterium (assembly GCA_937959115.1). Lineage (GTDB taxonomy): Bacteria > Bacteroidota > Bacteroidia > Chitinophagales > Saprospiraceae > JAHDHB01. The sequence continues at coordinate 85,882 of CALGAW010000003.1, read as the reverse complement.
GATTGTGATAATGGAGGCATATCTAATATAAAGGAGTGTATGGCAGGAACAAACCCAGCGCAAGGGGCAGATGACTGTATAGCAGCAATCCATGTCCAAGCAGATATCTGTACAATACTTAGTAACAATCCGAATAGCGGATTGGCAACAGCGGATTGCGATAATGGAGGAATCACAAACTTAATAGAATGTAATAATGGTGGAGATCCTTCAAATGCTGCAGATGATTGTTCAGTAGCAGTAACAACTCAAACCGACATTTGTGCCCTCCTTGATAATGATCCCAATCATCCATTAGCATCCCAAGATTGCGACGGTGGAGGAGTGGATAATGGGACAGAATGCGCTGCACAAGGAAATCCTCTAGAGGCTTCTGATGAGTGCTCAGTCGCGATTTTGGCTCAAACCAATATCTGTCAACTTATAGCATATGACAATTCTCATCCTCTTGCTACGCTTGACTGTGATAGTGGAGGAATTGACAACTATACAGAATGCATAAATGGAGGAGATCCTGGAAACGCAATGGATGATTGTGAAGTCGCATCTGGTACCGGATTTGATCTTTGTGCTGAAATTAATAATGATCCAGCACATCCATGGGCTAGCCTTGATTGTGATAATGGCGGAGTGGACAACATTACTGAATGTTTAGAAGGAAAAGACCCGTCTCATCCTTCTGACGATATTAGTTGTGATCCAGACATTTGCGATCTCGCTGAACTCGGGGAGCTTGATTTATGTGTTTATATCACAAGCAACCCACAAGATTCTATTCGCTTTGAAGATTGTGATGGAGGAGGATTAGCCAACTATCTAGAATGTATTTTTGGCAGTAATCCACTTGATCCTGTAGACGATTGTGGTACCGCAATCGGAGCAAATATTAATATTTGTGCATTAATGAATAATGATATTGATCATCCTTTCAGTATGCTAGATTGTGACAATGGTGGAATCAATAATTACATCGAATGCTCAATAGGAAAAGACCCCAGAAATCCAATCGATGATTGTCAGGCCGCATTAGACCCCAATGTAAATATTTGTGCGTTGATTGTTTATGCACCATCACATCCTTTATCAACATCTGATTGTGATAACGGAGGAATAGACAATTATACAGAATGTATCAACGGAAATGACCCTCAAGATCCAGCAGATGATTGTGCTCTTGCAGTAGATGAGCAAATTGATATCTGTGTAATTCTTGCCAATTCTACGGTATATAGTGCGCTACAGTTTTTAGATTGTGATGGGGATGGAGTAATTAACATCACGGAATGTGCTGATACAACTAATCCAGTTGATCCTTGTGATTTTGTTGATACGAGTATTACATTACCTGTTACTGCCGATCAGTCCGAATGTTCATCAGTTTGTTCAGATCTAACACCTGTATCAACAATAGCTCCTGGAAATATATCTGGTGTCTCAACTGTTGGATATGCAGTACAGATTACGGAGTTAAATGGATTAGAAACGGATGGTTCTGCAATCAAAGTACGGATACCGTCTGATCCCCGTTTGGTATTTACCTGGGATCCTAACTTAACGAATGTTGCCTTTACAACAGTGAATAATAGTGACTGGTTATATCAGGGAAATAATAACGTTTTTCATGTCTTTCAATACATCGGAAACCATGGCGTCTTGAACGGAAATGACATCACGGCATTCGGTTATGAGGCGGTATATGATCCACAGGCAACAAATGGTCAGACAACAATTACAGCCACACTTGTTCCATTTAGTGGAGGTGAGTGTAATCTGTTTAACAACTCAGACTCAGAGAGATTAGTTTACTTTGATTAGGAATTGATTTATGGTCTAGTCTTAAACAGGTGCCTATCTTGATATTAACGAAATCAATAGTTATATTCTGAAGTTTCGAAGTTGACAATAAACGATCTACTGTAATCAAGCTTTTTATGGCGCTATTCCCGTTGGTGGAACTATATATTCATTCATACTCGAACCCAGTTTGTAAGAGATCAAATCATCAAATGACTAGAGCCAAGTTTCAAACTAAGCAAGAATATTCCAAGGGCAACAAAGTTCCGAGCCTATTAGGCGTCACATTAGATGTTACCCTTTAGAGAGACCTATAAGCCGCAAAACTGGCCACCTTCATTGTTAGAAAAGGTATTATTCGATTCCTCGATCAACGTGTTTCCATTTTGTGTTTGATGCGTCGCAAAAGCACATCCATCACTATCTGCAATCGTAGAATTAGAGATGTTTAGAAAACCATCAAGAACACCTATGTTTCCTTTGAAAGGAAGTTGCGTATGAAAGACTGCACTACCACCATGTTTAACAGATACATATTCGAACCAGCTTGTTTCTGAAGATTGCTCAAGGAAAATGCCTTTCCAATAGCCTTGTTCAGCTCGTTTTCCCTCAAAGGTAATTGGGGTAGATGAAGTTCCTCTGGCAGTAATCATCCCGATGTTTGCTTTTACGCTCATTCCTGCGCCTGCTCCAAACTTGAAAGTGACGCCTGGAAGTATTTCAAGATTTGTTTCTATGATCAGATCAGCAGGAATACTGGGGTCTTCGTTCTCAATCAAATAACTTCCGGAACCATTCGCAGTTAATGGTAATACTGGTGCTGGGCAAGGACCATCTTCTAAAGTAGAGGTGCTAATCTGTACACCATTATGCCCATTTCTTGCAAACTCATTTTGAGTAAGTATTGAATGAAGATTATCAACTATGGTAGAAATTGCGGCATTTTTATTATCAGTAAACGTATTGTTTCCGAGGTAGTGTCCGCCTCCAGAAGTAAAAATCCTAACGCCATATCCAGCAGAGTGTTTGATTTTAGAATCCCACAAAGATAAATTACCCTCCGTTTGAATTGCAGAAGGTGTATCTGATCCAGATAACGATCCACCAGCATATTCTATAGTACAATTTCCTAAGAGAATACGACTTCCTGGGTGACCAATTAGTCCTATCCAACTACCAGCAGTCTTCTCTTTTCCTGTGAATCTTACATCTTTTGAATTGGTCTCATAGCGAGATATTTTCCCAGTTTCCCAAACATTAACGGTTGCATCTGAGATAAATTCCAATACCACACCAGATTCAATGTAAAGTTCGCCTCGAATTTCCCAAGAAGAAACCGTTATCCTATAATCTACCTTGTTAGGATCGTCATGGATATCCGATAATATAGTATGTTCTAAAACGTCCTCGGAAATATCTTGTGTTTCGGTATACGTTGTTCCTGTTCCAGTTGGCTCTGGATAGATTGGTTCTTGTTGTTCAATTGTATTAGGATCATTCTCAAGATAAATTCGTTCACTTTTATCACATCCAGTTAAGATGAAAATTAAGGAGAGCAAAAGAAATCCAATGCCTTGTACTTGGTGTTTTTGAAAGAGGTTATTCATAACTACTTGTTTTTATGACAATTCAATGTAAACTACGTTTGATCTTTTTTCATTACTTTTCCACTCATGAAGAGGAAATAATTCTGATAAACAAGTTATTTCGATTCTGCCTAGAAATCAAATTGTATAGAAAGTTTTCCAAAATGTAGTAAATATTTCCAAAGTGTTGATTATTCATCTAAAATAGATCGAACAAGGTTGGTTCACAAGATGGATTAAAGTATGAAATTAGTTCCTTTTCAAGTAGTAATATAGGTGAAGTGTCAATTATATCTAAGGTTAATACTTAAGTTTTAAATTCTAAAAAAAACAAATATTCTTTTGTAAATTTACTTATTAGTTGCTAGTAATAAACCCATTACCATGTCAAAATTAAAGAGCATATGCCTGTTCATCGTTCTGATGTCCTGTCTTTCTTCCTATGCACAACAGATCACAATACCGCTTTCTGGTGCGCCACTCACTGCTTGTAATCAAGTATGGGAAACCCAAAAAGTGAAACTAGACGTCCGTTCTTCATTTGCTTGTACTGTAGAAAATGATGGAGGTATTTGGTTACTAGGAGCCCCTCTTTATGTAGATTTGTCAGGGTTGCAGACCGTCGAAAAAGTAGAGTTCCTGCAATTAGATTATTGCGGAACAGGATGCACAAGTGCTCATTTCGTTATGGAAAATGGTAACACTGCACAGTTTGGTAATAACACTGTTGTAAATGAACCTGAATCTCTGATCTTTGATAATGTGAATGGCGACACCCTCAAAGAAGTTTATATCACTTCGTTTGAAGGCTTGTGTCTTGAAGTAAAGATATGGACGGACCGCTTTTTTGCAAAGGATGATCAAGTCGTAGTCGATTCGTTTATTGAATACAATGTTCTTGACAATGACGACATCGATCCACAATTTAAACCCGTTTACACAACAATGACCAAAGCACCAGCCCTTGGTTCTGTTTTTCTTCTAACGGATGGAACGCTTCAGTACACCGCCTTCCCAGACTCCAATTACACAGATGAAATAGAATACGAGGTTTGCAGCCTAGTGAAGTCAGGACTCTGCGACAAAGCAACTGTGTTTCTTAGAGTAGAGGGAGCGGGTGAAGAGGAGGAAGAAGAGGATGAGGAATGTGGCTGCCCTAAAAAGAAAGGTGGAGGAGGTGACCCCTCTGGCGGAGGAGCAATGCCACCACCACCGCGCTTCGAAGCGCTTTACCAAAATGCGAAAATCTCTAAACCGAATATTCCCACCCCCTACAACACCGCAATCAACAGCTATACTGGGAATTTTATCATCAAACGAACCGATCTTGAGATTCCTGGACAAGGAGATCATCTGAACACCACGTTTACGTATAACAGTGCCTCATCAGGTAAGAACTTTGGCTACGGAAACGGGTGGACGTTTCACCATAATGTCAAATTAGAAGCTGTTGGCACTGATATTATTGTTAGACGAGGTGATGGGAGGCGTGACTTATTTACCTATAATGGAACAGTCTACAACTCACCTAATTATCTTTCAGACACCTTGATTTCGCTTAGTAACGGTACTTTTGAACTTGTGACTAAATTCGGAACAATCTATTCTTTTGAAGAGGCAACTCATTTGAGACTAACAAAAACGACAGATCGCAATGGCAATGAGACGACATTGACCTATCAGGATTCACTAGTCACTGAGATCACTGATCCCTATGGAAGAACCTTGAAATTTGCCTATACCGATGGACAACTAACTTCAATTCTAGATGATAACGTTCCCGTTAATAGAGCCTTTTCTTATCAGTATGATGCCTTACGAAATTTAAGGAAGGTGACAGCTCCAGACGGACAATCCTGGGAATACAGCTATAACAACAATTGTATGCCTGTACAAGTCAAAGACAAACTAGGGAATGCCTTTGCTATAGAGTATGATATAAACAATGCAGTAGAAGCCGTCAAGGCACCATTTATTGATCTAGAAATGGAGTATGACCCTTCTACACAAAAGACAATCGTAACTGAAGTAGTGAATGGCAACACCCAAACACAAAATTTCGTCTTCGATAACCTTGGCAGAGTAACGCAGTCTGGAATGGGCTGTTGTGGTACTGACCAATTTTATGACTATGATACCAATGACAACGTAGTCAAAATGATGGATGCCAATGGCAATGAAACGGAATATCTGTATGATAATCGAGGCAATCCGGTTGCTGAGATTGACCCTTTCCTAGATACAACCTACCTTACTTATACTGCAGACTTCAATCAAATGTCTAGTATGATCGATCGAGAAGGACACTATTCTTTTTGCGATTTTGATGCATTTGGAAATGCAATAAAGATCAACTTTCCCCTAGGAATATCTGAAGAAGTTTCCTTTGATAGTTATGGAGATATTCTCTCTTATAAAAGTAGAAATGGACATACTACAACTTACCAATATGATAGTTTTGGAAATCAAATATCGATTACAGATCCAGTAAGTGTAAGCACAATGTCTTACAATTCGATAGGTTTTATGCTGTCCTCTACAAATGGAAATGGTCATACTTCAAATTATGAGCACAACTGGATGGGATTAACCACCAAATTGACGAACCCACTTGGATTTGAATGGGTGTATGCCTACAACGCAAATGGGAATTTAATTGAGGAAACAAATGCTAGGAAGTATACGACAACCTACAAATATGACGCCTTAAACAGAGGAATAGAAATCAAAGATCCGCTCGGCGGAACTACAATAATGGCCTACGATGAAAAGGGCAATCTATTAGAACAGACAGATCCTAACGGGAATAAAACGATTTATGTTTATGATTTAGAAAATAGAAAGATAGAAGAGCAAAATCCTTCTGGATACACTAGATATTTTTCCTACGATAATAATAACAATCTATTGACACAGTCGGACTTTAGAGGCAATGTGGATTCGTTTTATTATGATCAATTGGATAGAACAATACGAATCGTTCAAGCTAATGGACGGGTGACGAAGAAGTCCTACAATAAAAACGGGAAGAATATCGCTAATAGCGATAGTAATAATAACAAATCGAAATACACGTATGATGCTTTGGGACGACTTCTTCAAACTGAATATGCGAATACAACCGTTGGTAGAGATTATGACGATGATGATAATATTACCATGATAATGGATAAACTTGGCCATAAAAGCTATTATTTCTACAATCCTGTCAATCGATTGGATTCAACAATCAATGCACTTGGGGATAAAAAAATATTGAAATACGATCCAGTAGGAAATAAGATTGAAGAAACTGATTATCGGGGAAATACAACCTATGAATACTACAATGCAATCAACAAATTAGATTCCACAGTCAATGCTCTAGGGCAAACGACGACTTATGAATACGATGAAAATGGAAATCTTGCTAAAGAAACAGATGCAAATGGATATTCTATCCAATACCAATTTGATGCACTGGATCGTGTGATAAAGATTCAACGCCCGATCGGAACATGGGAATACAGTTATGACAAAGTGGGGAACCAAATCGCTGAAAAAGACGGAAATGGGAATACAACAGTGTACGAATATGATGAGCAAAATAGGATCAAAAAATTGATCTCACCAAACAGTGCTACCATTCTATATACATATGATGAAAACGGAAATGTAACTTCAAAGTCTGACGCCCTAGGAGAAATTACGCAGTATACGTTTAATACTAATAACCAACTGGCCTCTACAACCAACCCCGAAGGGGAAACAACATGCTATAAGTACGATGTATTCGGAAACCAGATAGAACAAGTATTGCCCAACGGCAACAAAATAGAAATGAAGTATGACCGATCAGGAAGGCTGATTCAACTAGCAGATAGTCTTGGGGTTATCCAATCTAGATTCTACAATGCGAATGGTAAATTAGTCAAAGTGATTGATGCAAATAATAACGTATCTCAAATGATTTATGATGAACTGGATCGACCTTATAAGCTAGTCGATTCAAAGTCGGACACTACCTTTTTGTACTACGATGCAAACTCCAACCTAATCCAACAAACCGATCGTAAAGAGATCTCAACGTTTAAGGTTTATGATGCGATTAATCGTGTTGTTGAAATGAAAGATGGGGTAGGGAACACTAGTACTTATCAATTCGATCCTGTTGGAAATCTCCTAGAAGTAATAGACGGAAATGGTAGTAGTACAAACTATTTGTATGATGGAAACAACAGATTGACCGAAGAAATTGGACAAGATGGAACAGTTAAGTTGCTGGATTATGATGATAATGGTAATCTAATTAAACGAACAGATCAAAATGGTCAAATCACCACCTTTGCTTACGATTTTCACAATCGTGTTATTGAACGGCATTATCCAAATGATACTGAATATTTGACCTACGATAAAAAAGGAAGGTTAGTTAAAACGACCAATATGCATGCTAATCTTTCATTCGAATACGATAAGGCAGATCGTAAAACGAAAGAATTGTTGAACGGAAAATCTGTTTTGTATAACTATGATATTTTAAACAATACAAAAACAATTGAATACCCAAATAGCGAGCAAGTCACACAGTTCTTCGACATCAGAAACCGCTTAAAACAAATCAGTAATCAGGGCAACGTTATCGTGGAATTTGGCTACGACAATGCAGATCGAATGACAGAAACAAACTATGCCAATAACGTTGATGTATTTCATAGTTATAATGTTAATAATCAACTGGTCAGCCTCTCTCATTTAAACGATTCAGCCTTACTGGATTATTCCTACATCTATGATAAAACGGGCAATGTCAGGAATGTAATCAAGAAGCACAATTTCGAAAATTCAGATGCCTTTAGTTACGACAACAATTACAGACTTAGCTCCTATCAAAAGTCAGATTACAATTCAACCAGATACATCGACTATGATGATGGAGGCAATCGGGAAAAAATACACAGATTCTCCGTCACCTACAATGCCTATACTGCAAACCAGATGAATGAGTATACCATGGTTGATAACGTTCCACAGCTATATGAATCTAATGGTAATCTACAGGATGACGGTGTCTATTTCTATGAATATGATACAGAAAATCGATTGACAACAGTTTGGACAACAGGGCAATCGAGCTTGGTAGCCACCTACAAATATGATCCACTTGGCAGACGGATTCAGAAAATCGGAAGCACGGATACAATAAACTATTACTACGATGGTCATCAGGTGATTGAAGAACGAAATCAAGCAGACAATACGTTGGCTACCTACATTTACGGTAGCTCCGTTGACGACATTCTTCTGATGAAACGAAACAATTCAGATTATTTTTATCATAAAAATCATTTAGGATCAGTAATGGCAATAACGGATACCGCTGGTGTGATTATAGAACAATATGACTACGACCCTTTTGGGGGATTCACCTTGATGGATGCGAATGCGGATACCATCCTAATCTCACAGGTTAGCAATCCCTATCTTTATACGAGTCGACGATTAGATGCAGAAACAAACTTGTTTTATTATCGGGCTCGTCATTATAGTCCTACAAACGGAAGGTTTTTACAACGCGATCCGAAAGGATTTATAGATGGATTAAATCTATATAACTATACGGAGAATAATCCAACGAATTTTGTGGATCCTATGGGAACTGAGAAACAAAAGAAATGTTGCGGTCCTGACGTTACTGCTTGGTTTACCGCGCAACTGAAAGATGTTGCAGCTAAAGCCCAAGCGGCTGGCGCTGAGATGAACTCTTATAATCCATTGACTCAAGTGACCAAGAATTTTGTCTTTGCCGTAATTGCAAAAAACCTTCGGCATAAAGATGGTGGATTCGCAAACAAGGAATGTCCCATACAATGTGGTGGTTCTGTAACATTTTTGGGAAATTGTATTAATAATTCTGAACTTGGTAACATTGCTTATGGTTTTATCGGAGGATTATTCTTTCAAGGTCATCCCAATCATGTGCTACGTGCTGGATACGGACTAGAGTTTGACCCGTTTGGAATCGCTCCTGATGGTTTCGACAAGGTACAAGATGTATCAAGTACAGTGGCAGGTCTCCAGTTAGCTGGCGAGTTTGGAGATAACATCATAAAGGATATTGAATTGTTTGACCGAGATAATTTATTCAAAACACTCGATCGCCTCGATAAAAACACCATTATTGACTTTCCGACAGCCACTGGTGTATTTGCAAGTGATGAAATCAGAAATGCCTTTAAAAATTCTAACTCGTTATTTGGCTTAATGTCTGGTGGATATGGAGGTTGCAAATCTTGTAAAATCCAGTATCGCTAAACCAAATGATTACGACGAATTCAATTGAATTTAAACAAAAACTAGACATTATGAAACGCACTAAATATATCTTCATCCTGCCATTTTTCCTTGCTGTTACTATTCTGTACGCACAACCCTTTTCAACAGGCGGCATTCAATGTACTAGTCACGGCAAACCCGACTGTGAGCAACATGTGAGTCCTTGCTCACTAAACACACTGCAGCTCACAGCCATCACTTACCCCGCAAACTGGCTTCCGAATACCTCGTTTACTATTCAGATCAAAGATGTAGTGGCAGACACCTTGCTCCTTGCAACAGTAAACGGCCTTGCCCTTACCAGCTTCTGCATCCCAGAAGACCAATGCCTAGAGCTAACCGTTTTAAACGCTCAGGGACTTCCTCAGCTACCGCCAGGAGCTTATACACTACTTGTAAACGGAGATACCATAGCAAATGCTGCAGATCCAGGACTTGCAGAAGTCTACAACCTAGGTTCTTGCTGTTCAGTTGCACTTGCCATTACACCAACAATCCAGCAAATCGGATGTCACGGCGATGAGAATGGTGCGATTGTTCTCTCTGTAAACGGAGGAGTCGGACCTTATCAGACAAACTGGTCCAATGGAACAGCCAACACAGATGCCTTACACAACTTAGAAGCGGGCATCTATTCTGCAACGGTAACAGATGCCCTAGGATGTGCCACTGTCGTCGGACCAAACAACGTAGTAGAACCATCCTTACTAGAAGCAACGGTAAGCAGTCAGCTCCCTTCTACTTCGGGGCTTTCAGATGGTACTGCTTCTGTAAGCCCAATGGGTGGTAGTCCTAGCTATACTTACTCATGGTCAACAGGATCCACCACCAGTACTGCAATTAATCTAGGAAACGGAACATATACGGTAGTCATCACGGATCAAAATGGTTGCTCCATCGAACGAACAATAGACCTTATGCCGTTAACCGTTTCACTGAAGGTGTACTTGGAAGGGAATATGGATACGACCCTTGTTATGCAAGATCGCTTACGTCAATTGAGCTTAATACCGCTTGCCCAACCTTATGCCGTTGCACCATTTAATTATATGGGTACAGAGACAACAATGAGCACAGTACTTGCCCAGCCTGGGAACACTGCAGTGATAGACTGGGTGTTGGTTCAGCTGAGAAGTTCGATCTCAAATGTGATTGCCACAAAAGCAGCCTTACTATTGCGTAATGGGAAGGTGGTTGCTGAAGATGGGGTTTCTCCTTTGCTCTTTGATGGATATGGTCCTGGGGATTACTATGTTGCAATTTACCATAGAAACCACATGGCAATTATGACTAAAGAGCTCGTACTCCCTGTGAGCGGTGCGCTAGTGTATGATTTTACAATTGAGGATAGCTATAAGACAGTAGGCTTTGGACAAAACGCTATCGGTTCATCTGTATGGGCGATGATTGCTGGAGACGGAGATCAAGCTTCAAACCCACAGGCCAATGATATCAATGCCTCAGATCGGATTCTCTGGCAAACATTCAACGGTACATTCAACCAATACCACGAGACTGATTACAATCTAGATGGAGATGTCAATGGAATGGATAAAATTAACTGGAGTTTGAATAATGGATTTTTTAATAATGTTCCTAGGTAGGGAAAGAGGAAGTTTTATCCTCAATAATTTATAATTAACCATTAATAATTCATAATTAACCATTAGTTTCCTACTTTTACATTTTTTAGGATCGCTTTGAAATAAAATATCTATTTTGACAATCAGTAATGAAGCAAAAGTTGGAGCCCTCACCATTGTAGCAATTGGTTTATTCTTTTTTGGGTTTAACTATTTGAAAGGGAAAAATATATTTACAGCTTCTAATTCTTTCTATATTGAGTATAAGGAAGTTGGAGGATTGACGACTGGTGCAATGGTGCATATCAACGGGTTTCAAGTTGGTTCAGTTACAGATATCTATATCAAGCCTAATACGAACAATCACCTAGAAGTAGAGATCATTCTCAACAGAGGTATTGAAATTCCCCCAGATGCCATTGCAAATATCTATAGTCCTGATCCCCTTAGCGGTAAAGCCATTCGGCTGTTGTTTGATAAACAGTGTAACGGTTCATCCATCCCATGTGCTCAAAGTGGAGCAAGCATAAAAGGAACTAGTACTGGGCTTGTCGCATCTATGACTGGAGATCTGTCTCCTCACATTGAAAAGGCAAAGGCAATGTACCAAAACATTGTCGATACTGTAAAAAGTAAGCTAGGCGGAAACGGAGCTGGCAAAGGAAAAGAGCTGATGGCAGACGTAGAAACAAGCATGGCAGATCTACAAAGCACCCTTAAGAACCTTAATAGTGCAACCGCTAAACTAGATATTCTTCTTGGGAAATCAACTTCTCAACTAGACCAGATCCTAAATAATATGAACTCCATTACTGGGAATTTGAAAAACAACAATCAGAAGATTACAAATATCCTTAATAATGCGGAGTCCTTCACTGGTGACCTTAAGAACCTAAACTTACAGAAAACCCTAGACGGTGCCAATGGCGCAATAGCTGGGCTAGACGGTACCATGAAAAACGCCAACGGTGCTGTCGCTGAGTTGCAGGCATTGCTAAAGAAAGCTTCTGAAGGTGATGGGACAATCGCTAAATTACTGGAAGATGAAAATTTATACGTCAACATCAATAATGCAGTTAGAGATTTAGACTTCCTTCTTAAAGACTTTAGACTCAACCCTAAACGTTATGTAAACGTATCTGTAATCGGTAGAAAACCAAAGCCATATACTGGTGTAGCAGATGATCCAGAAGGCGTTCAAAAGTAATTTAAATTCAACTCTTTACGTTTCTAGTATGTTTTTTGCTTGGGAATCAAACTAATGGAGTACAACAGCATATATAGCCGATCTTATAGCTATCCTTACCTGATGGTGCTTGGCTTAATCCTTCTTTCGTTTGCTCTACAAGCTCAAACCAATCCTCCAAACGATACTGATCCTCCTAGAGATACCAGTAAAAACAGTAATGCCATAAAAATCCTTCAATCGGATCGCCTTGAATATGAGGTGTTTGAAGACCGTGAAGAGAAACGACTGGTTGGTGAGGTTAGACTACAGCAAAAGGATGCATTCATGTATTGTGATAGCGCCGTAACCTATGGGAACATCGTAAAGGCTTATGACGAAGTAATTATGGAACAAGGCAACTCCAAAACCTTTTCTGATTATCTAAAATACAATGGAGAAAATAGAACAACGGTTTTAGTAGGAGATGTCATTCTTTCAGATCCGCCCAATAAGTTGGAAACACAACGGTTGGATTACAATCTGGATACCAAGGATGCTGTATATCGCAGTGGTGCTGTGCTTTCCAATGATAAGACAGTCCTCAAAAGTAGGGTAGGTTATTACAATACCGATACAAAAATTGCAAACTTTAAAGACAGTGTGTATGTAGTCGACCAGAATTTTGTGCTGAATGCTGATACGCTTGTTTATGATGGGAATACCAACATTTCCTACTTCCACGGCCCTACGTTAATAAAAACACAAGAAAACACGATTTACTGTGAATCTGGATTTTTTGATACCGAAAACAACAAGGCAGAATTCATAGGAAATGCCTGGATAGTAAAGGATAGTAGTGAACGTGCCGAAGCGGATAAAATCATTTATGATGGCGAAACGAATACCGCTCAACTCATAGGGAAATCAATTGTTTCGAGGGATAATCAGCTGATTTATGCAGATAACTCTTTCTTCGATTCTGGAGAAAATGTCTACGTTTTTGTTGACAACGTTCAAGCTGTTGATGGTGATCGAATAATCTATGCTGATAGTTTGATCTACAGTACTGAAACGAATCAAGGAACTGCAATCGGTGGTGTAGTGGTGCAGGATACTGCTCAAACAATTTACGCTGATCGGATGGATTATAACAAGGCAACACGAGACGCTGTTCTGACTGGTGAAGTCTTTTGGATTGATACGATGCGCAATATGAATATTGAATGCGAGAAGGCTTTTTTTAATGATAGCACTTCTTACATGAAGGCCATCGGTCGACCCTTGATGACAATGATGATAGAAGATGATACCCTTTATCTAGCAGCGGATACACTAACTTCTACACCTGACTCACTCGATCCAGCTATCCAATCCTTTGTAGCTGAAGACAAGGTACGCGTTTACAAATCTGACATGCAAGCAGTCTGCGAATTGCTTGAATACAGCCAGCGCGATTCCGTTTTCCGATTTTTTGACGATCCCATTCTTTGGTCAGACAGCACCCAGTTTGTGGCGGATACGATACTAATGTATATGCAGAACGGAACCATGGACCGGCTTGAGTTGTTAGAGGAAGCACTTATCCTCAATTCACCCGATGAGATTTATTATAATCAGATCAAAGGCAATGATATTTATGCCAATTTCAAAAATGGGCAACTAGACAATATGGATGTTCGCGACAACGGAGAAGTCGTTTATTATATCATAGAGGATGACAAGAGCTACATGGGTGTAAACGCTGTAAAATGTGGTTACATGCTAGTATTGTTCGGGAATAATGAAGTAGAAAAAATCAAGTTTTACCAACAACCAGAAGCAACCATCCATCCAATGAATCAAGTCAGTCATGAGGCACTTCGCCTTGAAAATTTCAAGTGGTACGAGGATTTAAGACCTTTAAATGGTTGGACAATCCGAAAATTGAAGTAACCCCGAACTATGTGCAGGGACGAATTGTAATTCGACCTTACCTATACCACAATTCGACCCTACAATATAGAGATCAATCGCTCAGTTACAGCCCTAGGAGCATAATGCTTCAGTGCCCAGTCTCGCCCTTGTGCGCCAATCTGTTCAACCAGCGCTTTATCTTTTAGGAGTTTAACCGTTTTCTCAGGTTTTTGGAGGTCAATCGCAATATAATGCTTCCCGTTTTCTGGAACAACAGGTAATTGCATTCCATATTGCTCAAAATCAATATGTAATGTGCAGCAACCAGCCACTAGCGACTCCCAAAACCGAGGGGAGTCAAATTGGAAGAGGCGATCATAAGCCAAGAGGCCAGTTCGTGCACCTATTTTCCCTAGTGCTCTGTTTAGAAAACCGCCTGATGCATTAAGGCGATTTTGAAGATAACCACCGACAGCATTCACTAGGAGGTGTTCCCCCAATCTTTTGTAGTAGGAAGGGTAATGACGTCGCCCTGTCTGCTCCCAATAGAGCTTGTCTGTTGCTGTATAAGGCATATCATCAAAGGAATCCCGATCTGAGTTTTGAGGATACAACTGATAAAAATGCTGATTGGCAAGCTGTTCTACCATACCTCGTAACTGATGATCTACACGAAAGATTGAAATCAGTTGCGGCACCCGCTCGGCATACGGAGAAGGACTAGTGTACTCAATAAACCGATTGGTAATACCAAACTGCCAAGGCACAAAGTTAGAAGGATGATCATAAAAATTGCAATAGTGTGTTTTTAGCACATAGTCCACTGCTCGGAATTGCTGGTCGAATCCAGGCGTCATTAGTCCATCTGACGAATCTACAAAAATCAGTTTGTAAGACCGATCCGTTGCAAACAAGTTACTAGGCAATAAATCGGTACGTTTGTAATTATAAATTGTGGAAGAAAAGATAACTAGGTCAAATGAATTCAAATCATCTGGAGTATGCTCCTTGATCAGAAAATCCATGGAATCAGCTTGCTTTAGCCAGTAATTTACGTTGCCTAAAGGAGGAACACCCATTGCTTCAAACCCTTCTGCCAAAGCAACAAGTTGATGCTCATAGCCAGCTTTTTCAGCAGGCCCGTGCGGGTAACAATAGAAATATACCTTTAGTTGATCCAATATCTAATTATATTTTTAACACTTGACAATGATTACAATTCCCAATAGTGAAATTAAACAAGCACCTTTATACGCTCAATTAAATTTCAACAAATCACTAGAACTTAATGCCCAAATGGTTCATTGTTAGATAATCAAATTGCCCGATAGGCAAGCCGTTATCGATTTGATAGTTGGTCATTGCAGCTTTCAGTTTGTCGCTAACCGCTTTGTCAATTTTGCCTTTCATGTATCCTTTTTCTTTTAAGATCTTTTGCATTGTAGAGAGATTGCTTAACACAAGATCTTCGCACAACACATCCATTTTCATGATTTCTCCTCCTTCTTTTCGAAGGATAAGCTTATCTACAGACTCATATTTTGTAGGCACTTCTTTAAGAGAGGTAACGGCCTCAGATTTAATCACTTTGCGTTTTACGGTTTTGGTTTCGGCTGGTACGAGTATCTCTTCCACTCGTTCAGGCGTAACCAGTATTTTTCGAGTTATGGTAACGGTCTTTGCCTCTTCAGTGATCGCTTCAGGCGCTAGAGGAGCGCAGTTATCTATTCTTAAGTCTTTATTAAAATATTTGATTGGCATGTTTTCTAAGAGGAAATAGGTGCAATCATTCCAGTCTTTAGACTTACAATTCTCATGTTCGTATTGATTCCATTGCCTCACTGGAGGCGCGATTTCAATCTGTTCACCTGCATCAATCAAACAGTCTTCCGCTTCTTTTTTTGAACGTTTTGTTTCCTTGTAATAGATGTAGGACTCTTGGATAACGATCGTTTCCTCAATCGTTTCGTATACTGCTGGAATCACTTTGTATTCAGTGCGTTCAGGCATGATCTCAATGGTTTCTTCAATTTCATCAAAGCTGGGTGCTGTGACTAAGTATTCAGTTCTTGAAGGAGAAACTAACACAGATTCTGAGATCGTGTCATATTGAGCCTGTATCATACTCTCCGCATAACAAAGTCCTTTTTCCTGTGTAGTAACAGTGAAAAACCGATAATCTTGTTGACCGTTAACGTTAACGTAAGCGAATATTAAAACAATTAAATAAACGAAAGATTTCATTTTTTTCAGTTGGATGGATAATAATGTTGAATAATTAGGTCAAATTTAACCTTTCTTTTATAAATCAGTAAATCATACTTTTGTAAAATCCTAAATCATTCAAAAATCCGTAATTTATACCAAAAAGAAACGTTGTTAATGTACAACTTGGGGCTTATTCTGTTAATGATCGATACTAATTGTTTCGTATCAGAAGAAATAGATGGTGGTTACTATTAATCATTCTTTGCACGCTGGTAATAGGAACGTTCAGTGGATTCCAACTATTGCAGAATTCGAAACATAAATTCCATCTACCAACTAAGAATGAATTTCAGGCTTCGCTTCTACTTGATTCTATTAAACACCCGTCAGCTGATTTAAGGTCAACTAGCAGCTCGCAACCCTCAAAGAGGCCAAACTGAACGTAGAACGAGGATATGACCTTACAGCGATCCTAAAGTACCTTAAATCGCAAGATGCAGACATTCTCTGCCTTTAGCATTAGTAATTAATCATTATTCTTGTTTTTCCATTCCTCTACCTTCGACTTTCCAACTTCGTAAAACGCTTTGAACTGTTCTCTGGCTTTACTCATGTCTATGTGTTCTAAAGAACCATATTGGGTCATGAAGTTGACAAACAGATTGCCTAGGGAATAAGTAGAAGCGCCTGCCATGATAGGCATAGAAACGGAACCAACCACAGAGCCAATTCCAGGGATTCCTTTGATTAAACTGGCTCCAATTTTAGCTGAAATACCAGAATTGACAGCAAGAATAAATGCGCGAGCTGAGTACTCTTGGTAATCCTTACCCATTGCCTTAGACAAGCGTTTTAGCATATCTAACTGGACTGCTGTTACAGCAATGAAGTCACCAATAGGAACTGGAATTACCCCTGCACCCATTGACCAAAGCACACTATTTTCTATAATCGATTGATATTCTGGATTTTTTGACATAATGATTGATACGTTTAATTTTAATTATTCTCAATAAAAAGGTTAATCTATTTCCGTTCCAAAAAACTAGATTAATCTGTTTGTTTTTCAGACCAATCGATAAAAACCAATTTAATTTTAATCGTTGGGATAATTCGATCTTAAAATTTAAACAATTGTATATTATTTAAAATAAACCAATCCTTAAGAATCTGGACCCTGTGAAAGCGATACAAATGGTTATAAAAAACAAAATCAAGTATGATTAGACATACCTGATTTTGATTTCTTTATGATTTCATTTTTAATGATGAACCATTAATAATTACTTTACTATCTATTTCTTCCGTACTTCTCATGACTAGACACCCAATCTGAAGAGCTAATCGCACTACCTAATGAAAGCTCACCAGCAAGTACGACACCAGCAATAATCTCAGCAAATTTTCCGACTTTGTCTTTACCGTAACAGTCCATCAGTTCTAAGCATTCTCGTTGTGTTGCCAAGCTAGTTCCTCCACCGTAGGTCGCGATAATTAGTGATGGGATCGTTATTGAGATATACAAATCACCGTCTTTGGTTACTTCACTGTGCAAAATTCCGGCTGAAGACTCTGCAACATTAGCAACATCCTGTCCTGTAGCGATAAAGATGGCTGTTATACCATTTGCTGAGTGTGCACCATTGTTGTTAGCGCCAGAAAGAATGGCTCCAATGTTTGCAATTTGTCCATGATAGACCAGTTGTTCTGGCTCAACCCGCATGATTTGGATTAGCGTTTTTCGAGGAATGGTTATTTCGCCAGTCACTCTTTTTCCTCTAGTCCGCATCACGTTTACTTGAGATGCTTTTTTATCAGTTGCAAGGTTTGACTCCAAATAGAAATTGGTGACTTTATGTTCTTTGTAAGCCTCTAAAATCCATGAGCAAGCAGCAAAGGTGGCGCGTCCTACCATGTTCTGTCCTGCTGCATCACCAGTTGAGTAATTAAAGCGGAGATAGGCAAATTTGCTTGCAAGATAAGGGTCGATGTATTTTAATTTACCTACACTTGTTGTTGCTTCAGCCTCCTCCGCAATTTTCTGGAAATTTTTATAACACCAGTCCACAAAATCTCTAGCACCCCGAGCATCTTCAAATACAAATACGGGAGCACGTTGCATGACATCACGTTGCACGGTACACTTAACACCACCGCTTTCGTTTAGTACTTTGATTCCTCTGTTGTAGGAAGCAACAAGAGTTCCTTCCGTCGTTGCCATTGGAACGATTACTTCTCCTTCAAAGTTTTCTCCTAGTATTTTAATCGGTCCTGCTAGGCCTAGTGGTATTTGTGCTACACCAACAAAGTGTTCAACGTTGCCATCAGTAATATGTGGGTCAAAAGAGTATTTGGAAACGTGTTCAAGTTTTTTGCTAGAGTAGTCTTCCAGGAATTTTTGTCGAGAAACGATCGCTTTTTCTGAAAAGTCATCATCTGAATCCCTAGGGATTTTTATGACATTCTTCTTCTCATTAGTGATCGTGTCGTCTATGGTAACGGTTAGTTTACCAAAGGGTTTTGCTTTGAATTTTACCTCGATTTCATATTTCCCTTCTGCTAGTTTCTCCATTTCGGCATGGATATTCACTGCTTTGCGAAGCGGGAAATCAATTGAATTAGATTCAGAGATGTCGGAAGCCGCGATCGTTCCGTCTGTTGAACTAAGTTTAATTTTGGAAAGAGGAATCTCTTTGCCATCAATCTTTAAGTGGATAAACTCAATAAAATTTGCATCGCTCAGTCTGTTCTTTACTGAAAAAACGACACCAGTATCTGTATTTTCGAAACTCCCAAACGTATACAATTGTTTGAGAATCATTTTTGGTATTAACATATTTTATGGATTTTTTTTTTAAGCTTCTCAATTTATGAAAATAAACGTGAATGCTGTAAAAAATGATCGGTTATTTATGGATACGTTGTCTACTGATAGTATATAAATTCTTTTATTTGACGAATACAATTATTTAAGGAACTTTTATAGAGTAGATTGATTGAGCATTGGTTACCCCGTCATCGGTCTTGTATTGGCAGGTGTATATTGGGAAACGATCTCACAAATATTCAAAGAAGAATTGGAACGTGAAAATCATACCGGTGTAGAATATCAAGATTAGAAAATAATCTATTATTAAAAAAGTCAGTCCTACAAAATCTTTTTTTACTAAAAAATAATCTAAATTCGCACTTTCAAATAAAACATTATTTAAACGTTAAAAAAACAATATGTACCGCAATTATTTATTCCTAGCACTTCTATCAACTTTATTGATTATCTCTTGTAAAAAGAAGGATGGAGACACCGATCCAGATGTAGACACCGTATCTGGAACATATACCTTAACTTCAGTTGTCTCAAGTGAAGGACTAGATCCAGAAGAGGATGGAGTATTCGGAGATACTGAATTGATAGATAATATCAGCTGCCCTTCAAGGTTGATTCTTGATGAGACGAATGGAGCTACGTTCGAATATATTACTATAACTCAAAATCATTACAATGATCCTACAGGTCAGAATCCTATGAGCTATTCCCCAATGGTTTGTGCAAATGATACGTATACGTCTACCTACAGCTTGACGGACAACAGTGTTACTGTTCAAAGTGGTGGGGCTCAACCAACGATTATTTTTAATGTGATCAGCAAATCAGAACTTGAGCTTATTGAAACGAAGAACTTCCCAGTTCAACAAAATGGGACTATTGTTTCTAAGCAACTTTCCATCACAAAGAAATATACGAACTAGAAGGAAGAAGCTAATTCAGAATAGTTTGTAGAAGAATACAGAAAAGTGGAAAGAGAAAAAAAAAGTATGCAACGAATGGGAAAAACAAATTAATCTTTGCCTATAAAGAATAGGCAAGCTAGCAGCATGTATAGGCGAATGCAGTCAATTACGCACTATAGCGAACTCTTGCTCTCAGTTTCTTCTTCTCAGAATTCATCCGTTTGTCATCAAGCCTTTTTCGCTTAACAGATGCAGGAGTTCCAATCGGAATTCTTTTTTTCTGCTCAAGCAATGATTTGTAAATCAACTCATAAAACCGATCAATAACCAATTTCTTGTTTTTTAGTTGACTTCTTGTGTCTTGACAAACTAAATACAAATGACCGTTCACCGCAATACGGTTGTTTAATTTACGCTTTAGGATTGATTTCTCCTTGACAGACAGTAGTTTAGATGAGTCTATGTGAAACAATAGCTCCACTTTCGTAGATACTTTATTTACGTTTTGACCTCCTGGTCCACCGCTTTTTGATGTTCTAAATGCGAATTCGCTTGTAAAATTTCGTTGCATGGTTTATTGTTTTTCCCTTCATTAATTAATATTGCATAAAACATGCCAATCCTTAATAATCAGTTAATTATTAAATATAATTTGGCTGCGTTTGATAACAGTATGGTAAAAGGAATTTGTTAACAGGTATACAATGGAAATGGAAGAAAAGTTCCCTGTTGTTACTTATAAAGACGGAATTTATAGTAAAAAGGTTGGGTTTATCCCTTAAAATAAAGTGTTTTTTAATAATTTTTTTTCATTTCTGTCCCAAATTACAGCGCATGACCTAAAAACGAGCAAACAGATCACAGTGCCCAACCCGTATACCAATCCCACCACCGTCAATCGCTCTCCGCTTGTCAGCAAGCCAACCATCTAACAACAGTCCTTCGACATCAGTCAACGGTAATTCGTGCAGCGAATCATCTAGATAATGATACAAGAAATTCAGCATACCAAGGTCAGTTGATCCAATATTCCAAGTACTTGGCCCAACAGTCATCTGTGCACTCAATCCCCGCAACACCTGCTCCATCACCTCAGAACACCGCTTACCCATTCCTCGACCAAAAGCCTGCTCTCGTTGCATATGAGCTTCATAGTATCCAACAAAGAGCTCATCGGTTTCAGATGCAGGCACAAAGTGCATACTCGAGTAATTAAGGGTTGCCAAAAACGGTAATCGGTTCGTTTTTAATAGATTCGAAAAGCCGATGAACTGATCTTCAGAAAATAAATCAAACACCGCATTTGCCATCAAGAGATGAACTGTTGTTAAGTCAAGAAGCTGGTCTAACTCTAGCAGTGAACCGCAAGCCGTCTTTACGCTGACCTGCTTGCCTGCTTGTGTTAAAGTCAACCCTTCAGTTGGCTTGTAATTCGTGATCTGGTAACCTTCTGCTTTGGTGAGACTTTCTAGCGCATGGTTCAATAATCGTTGGTCATTGTCAACCAAGATCCAAGTATGATCCGACGGGATTCGATCAATGAAATACTTCGTATTTGCGCCATTTCCACATCCTAAGTCTACAATAACTGGAGTAGGGAAGGAAGCAAGATAGTCAAGGCAGGCGGATTCTACCTCTTGATTACGTGCCTTGGAGTCAAACGGAAATCGTTCTGTAAGCCAAGCAGGATTAAATCCTAGATCATCTACACTCATAAGTATTGGTTGAAAATAGTTAAATAGTGTTCGCCTGCCACTTTCCAATCAAATGCCGACAAATCTTGCGAATCAAAATTAAAAGAAATCTCACGGTTGACAATTTGTTGTAAAACGCTTGCCATTTGCTGGATATCGCCCTCTGGTATCAACCAACCATTTTGAGTGTGCTCTACCGCTTCTTTCAAGCCACCGACATCAAAACACAAAACAGGTGTATGGTTGGCAAGCGCATCACAAACAGATATAGAAAGATTCTCCATCTTAGATGTCATCAGCATTAGGTGATAATCAGAGAAGTCAATGGCGGACTGAAAACCCTTTAACTCAACAAAAGGAAGGTCGCGTAATTGCTCGGTGATCTGATTGTCATTTTGATGGCCAAAGACGTGAACTTCTAAGTGTTCAGTACTAAGGTGTGTCAACTGATTGAATACTTCGATCGCCCAACTGTATTTCCGATCATCGATATTGCCCAGCATAATTACGTTGAGGGGCTGTTCCGCTCTTCTGTGCAAAGCTATCTGCTTGCTTGGTTGTTGGTTGATCCCATTTCTAATCAGAGATGTCTTGGTCGTAAATTGTTTAACGTAGTCCAATTTAAACTCAGAAACGGTGATCACATGGCTGGCCTGATTGAAGATACGACTGTAAATCGGAATGAAAAAAGCAGCATTGAGACGATTAGCAATCCCAAATCGTTGTTGATCTGGCCAATTATCATGATAAGTAAAGAAAAAGGGAACATGCACAAAAGTGAAATAATCTGCAAGGTAGAAATCACCATAAAACACAGCTTCCTCCTTCGGTATTGAAAGGATATGCTTTAATGCTTCTTCCTTTTTACTCCATTGTAGAAACTGAAACTTAGTAAAGGGATGTTCTCCTAGCTGTTTACCAATAAGGACAATCGTATCAAATTGATTCTGAATGGTTTCGAAAATCCTACAAGTAGCAATCGCACCTCCTGAGAAGTTTAACCCAATGTTATCCGAAAGGATGACTAATTTTTTCTTTTTTAACAACGTTTTAATCTACTTTTCCTTGATAAGAAGCCCAAGCAACATGCGATTCGCCAAGTGTTACCTTTAAATCACCCTTAAATGATCCGCTGACTCGTTTTGCTATTGCACCATGAATGTGATTTGCAAGGAATTCAGTAGTGGTTAACTTCCCTTCAAACTGAGGCAATTCATCCAGGTTTTGGTAGTTCAATGGTTGTAATACTTCTTTTAATACTTCATGCGCCAAAGCAATATCAACAACAATATTGTCCTTGTCAATATCTGGCGCAATAAATTCAGCATCAACTACATAGGTTGCTCCATGTAGTTTTTGAGCAGGTCCAAATGTAGGACTATTAAACGAATGAGCAATCATAATGTGCTCTCTAATTTTTACAGCGTACATAGTGTTTGTTTATTTTAACTGGATTTTCTTTCGAATTTAAAACTACAATAATAATATAAATTAAACGTTCTTTCAGTATTCCACAACACAGCCCAATGGCTTTATCTCCCCGAAGCGCAACTCATTAAAGAAATCAGCCAGTTCCTCAAACGGAATCACATCCGTGATGTGCGCATCAAACACCTCATCTACCAATAATTTAAACACAACCTCCTTACGACGAACATAGTCCCACCGAGATCGCCGCTCCGCGGACAAATTAGACACCTGTGAACTGATGATCTGCTTGCGTTCTATATGAAAAGAGCTGCCCAACTCCAACACCGTATTCCGAGTCCCATACCAAGACAATTCAACGATTTTGCCTTCAAAGCCTGTCTGATTCACTGCCAATTGTAACCCAGGGCTAGTTGCGCTTGTGTGAAACGCCAGATCAAAGACCTCGTCTATCTCAGAAGGGTGCTTTGCCGGAAATCCCATGTCTCGAGCCAGTTTTAACTTGTTTGAATCCACATCAGCGACTAGCAAACGAGTCGCCGGAATCATGCTCACCAATCGAGCAATCAGTGAGCCGACCAACCCAAAACCAACCACTAACACTGCGTCTCCTGTCTGCACATTTCCGTCCCAAATAGCATTCAATGCCGTTTCAAGATTACTTGCAAGGGATGCACGCTTAGCAGGAACATTCTCAGGGACATAGAATAAGTGATCTTCCGACACCATACAATTATTTTGATGTGGATGTAAGAGATGCGCTCGCTTTCCGTTTTCAAGCGTTCCAACAAGAGAATAACCGTATTTTATAGGAAATGAGAAGTCACCAGCCATATATGGTACTTTCATCTGATTGTACAATGGAATTGGCACTTGACCAAGAGAAACAAGCCGTTCAGACCCAATGCTGATAAGTGAATACTCTGATTTTATCACAATGCCGTCCTTAATAAGAGGTTCTTCTTGATCTCGAAGTTCAGAATGCGCTTCTGAAGTGTGCCACAACGCTTTGCTAATCATTGATTTGTGTTTAACTCTCCTACAAACATTATCGTATCGCCTACTCGTTGAAACTGGAATTTAGTGAACTGTATTGCCTCATTTACCTTATCAATCCCAGGGAGCTCAATTGCGGATTGTCCAGAGCCAAATACCATAGGGGAAATATGAAGTTGAAGGATGTCAATGGCATTGTCTTTCAGGAAATTAGACGTTGTGATTGCACCGCCTTCTACATAAACAGAATGAATCCCTTTCTCATACATTGCTTCTAGTATCGTGTTGCAATTGATATGCCCGTTTTGACTTGCTAGTTTGTGATAGTCTAATCCCTTCATTTCTGGTTGATCCGTCTTGCCAAACACTATAATACCTTCTTGCTCATCAGATAACAGAGAGGACATATCGCATGGCGAGGAGCTGATCACAATTTTCTTTGGATTTTTCCCTTTTACGTGGCGCACAGTCAATGATGGCTTGTCTTCAAGTACTGTGTTTCTGCCAACTAAAATAGAACAAGAAAGTGCACGCATTCGATGGGCATGAATCAAGTTTTGGTCATTGCCTATCCATTTTGAATCTCCAGTTTTTGTTGCAATTTTTCCATCAAGTGTTTGAGCAAAATGTGCTACAGATATCGCTCTTTTTTTCTGTTTAGCTAGGAGCGGTAGAAAACAATAGGGTAGATAGCAAATAAAGGAATCACGATCAATCACAGTAAGTTTTCCTTGTTTAACACACTCTATAGTGGTTTTTCCCCTAAGCCTAAACACGGCTTCTTTCCCAGACAGATTAGGTTCAACCTCACTAACAGTAATAATGACTATAGCTGAATCAGTTAATTGGTTCAGCAAAACGCTTCCATCTGATTGTATAGCAGCAAAGTCAACGGATGCACTGCTATTGCAAATTGCATGATGAAGGTTGAGTAAACTATTCCATAAAAGTTCAGTCATTGGGTTTTAGCAGGTTTTGGTTGGGTTAGGTTGTTACTAATTTTGCATAAATATCACCAGATCGATCTTCTTCTGTAAATCCTTCCAAAACACTGATCATCTCTTTTGCAGTGATCCAATCTGATTCAAATTTTAGTGTTTCTGCATACGACCAGTTAAATTGATAATCTCCTAGGTTTCTAAGCAATTCAATACATTGATACGCTTGTGGTTTCATGTAAGAAAAATACTCGAATGAGACAACTGGGATAGCGGTTGAGAGTCCTTCTAATACCTTGACTTCGAAGTCCTCAACATCAATTTTACAAAACTTAGGTAATCCATAGATTTCAATGAGCTGATCTAGCGTCACCATTTCTACATCAATCGTTTGATCCCATGTTACTTCGTAGGATGTTTTATCGTTGATTTTTTGTTGGAACTCTTTATCAGAAAAGGTACTGACTGTAGGAGTCAAGGTGCTAATGTTCAGTGTTGCAGTGCCAGGTTCATTACTTACGGCTTTGGGAAGAATGGTGATTCGTTGCTCGTTCCCAAATCGTTTTCTCAGATAATCTAAGCATCTCGGTTGAGGTTCTACAGCGATCACGTTTGCTTTTAGGCGATTCCAAGCGTCTGTGCGATTGCCTAGGTGTGCACCAATGTCAAAACAAAGGTCACCAGGAACGACGAACTGCTTATAGAAGTTAGCTAATTTACTTCTATTGAAAGGTTTGCCGTAATACATCAAAACAGACCTGAAAATTCCAAGTTTTTCCCTAATGGAGCTCATTCAAACAAGGTTAATGTAATATCAAATTGATTAAAATATTCTGTAAACTCAACACAATCAGCTTACAAATGTTTCATTATTAAATTGCAACAATCAATTTGTGCTTAAAAATTGTCCCAAGTTAATTCTTTACCAAGGAATTCTGATAATTCTTGGTTAAAAGGTTTGTAAAAATTTTGTAATTCCTTTTTTATATCAAGATCAATCACAGCAGAAGGTGCCTGATTAAATCGTTGGTTTAAAAAGTCGCCATACTCGTAATGTGGAATTTCCAAATAGTCTGATAATTGATTCAATACAAGCTGCGGCTGTTGATCTAGCTCGTTTGTTGTAATTACCTTTAGTTGGTTTTTGGGATAGGCCGCACTCCACTTTTTTAATTGGTTTAGGTAAATACCTGGAGACAGAAATGTTCCCGTTCCTCCTTTAGAGATAAGATGCATCTCCTGTCTACAATCACTTTCGAAGTCCGTAACATCAAATCCGCTGCGCCCTTCCTCCATAAATCGTTTATACATTCGATGATGAGAAAATGCACGTTCTACTGGTTCTCGAATAAGGACAATTAACTTAATATCGGGTAGGTGTTGAAAAAGGAGTTCTGGCGCTACCTCGTAGAAAGTGTTAGCACTTGCTTCACCAGTGATGTAGTGGGTTTCCGAATCTCTTGGGACCAATACCTCCTCATGGTATAAAACACCTTCTTTATTCAATTCTGGCCACTCGAATGAGAGATCTCCGTCGTTTTTCAATGGAGGAAAGATACTCCAATAGCGATCTATGTGCTCAGTTACAAAATCTGTCCCCTTTCCAAAGAAATTTGGCTCTTTCAATAATCCAGGCAACACATTAGGATGCTTAACAAGATACCTAAAAAGAGAGGAGGTCCCACATTTTCGTTCACCGATAATAAAATAACTTGGTCTTAGAAACATAATTACATCTTTTCAAATACGAACATTCTATACTTCACTATTCCTTTCTTTATGCACTGTTGCTTTGCATATCCGCCAGCAATCATCTGGAAATACTTCGACTTTTTCATCTGTTTTTTAAAGAAAAACAGTAAGAATCCAAAGAACTTATCCCTAGGACGTCCAATGCGCATCATTGGTGTTAAATCATTGTTTTCCAACAAAATAAAACCTTCAATATTTGCCATTTTCTCAAGCTCAGAACTAAGGTGAAGACTTGGCGTGATCCAACCTTCTTTAAAGTCATTGACTAATTCAAGTTCTTGATTAGAGATTTTAGAATTGTATCTTTCTGTTAAACTATCGTCGATGATAATTAATTTTCCACCTGATTTGAGTTTTTTTGCGATTTCTTTAAAGAATATTTTAGCATTCGGCGAATGAACAAAAGCCTCTATCGAAAATGCCAGATCAACAGGATCTAAGTCAGGTAGTTGCTGGAAATCGCCTTCCAATAACTGACAATTGTTAAACCCTTGTTCCGCTAAGAGCTTATTACCAATTTCTACTTGTTTTGGGCTGATCGTTATGCCTGTCAACTGTGCAGTTTTATTGTGCTTCGCTAAATAAGCTAGACTACCACCTACACCACAACCAAGATCAAGAATATGCGGATTTGGAACTTGTAGTTTGCTAATCGCATCAACAATCAACTGATTCGAATAATTAGAGGCTTCCTCAATAGTTACAATCCCAGGTGCATGCAAAGGTTGGTGAATGTTTGGCGTTTGACGATCCTTCTTTAAGCGTAAGAACTTACTGGTATTGCTATCGTAAAATGATTTGACTTTATTGTCCGTATTGCTCAATGAATCAGTTGTTTAATGTTAAAAATTGCCTTACAATGGATAGAAACTCGTCTGGAGCTTCTGCATGTATCCAGTGTCCTGCTTCTTCAATTGTTTCAAATTGCGCTTCCGGAAATAAAGCACGGATCCCTGGTTTCTTCTCTTCATCTAGATAACCTGATTGACCTCCATTAAGAAATAAAGTTGGGCCATCGTAAGGCTCTTCTCCTGTAATCGAAGCAAGCACTTCTTGGTAGTTTGCATAGATGACAGGAAGGTTCATTTTCCATCTGAAACCACCTTCCTTTTTCCTTGTAATATTCTTGAGCAGAAATTGACGTACCGCAATACTTGGGATCTTGTTTGCTAGCCATTCATCTGCTGCTTTACGTGACTCCAGTTTGTCAATTTCAAGCGTAAGCATAGCGTCAAAAATTGTTTCATGTCCTGGCTCATTCTCTTGTGGAGCAATGTCAACCACAATTAATTGATTGACCATTTCTGGATATTCAAGTGCAAATTGCATAGCTGTTTTTCCACCCATCGAATGTCCAATGATTGTTGCCTGTTGTATCCAGTTATCATCCATGAAGGCATACAAGTCTTCAGCCATTAGCTGATAACTAAACTCATCAGTATGAGGTGATTTTCCATGATTTCGTTGGTCTAGGATATAAACCAGATAATCTTCTGAAAGCTTAGAGGCAATCGTTTTCCAATTGTCTAATGTTCCAAATAAACCGTGTAAAATAATGATTGGTTCTCCCTGTCCAAACTCCTTGTAATTTAGTTCAATCATTCTGTTGTGTGCGCAAAAAAGGTCAAGTCCAGTGAATTGGAAGTCGTTAAAGGTGAAGTGATAAGCGGTTGTATCTCAACGATTAAGTCAAAGTTGTCACCACTGAGATAATCCTTTAAATCAGTTTGAGAGGGAATAAGTGTTAATTGGTTTTCAACATTGTTCGGTACAAATTCAAGGTATCCGATCTCAGCTTGGGGCAACGAATCGGTGTTGATATACAAATACATTCTTTCAATCCATTTAAAATCTGCACTAGCAGGATTTCTCAAGTTAAGATTTAAAAAATTAGAATGAATTCTCTGAACTTCTGTTGTTGGAACATTAGCTAAATCGGCTTGATTGACAAAGTTTGTAGGAATATCGTATAACTCCCAAAAATGTGCTTGAATCGGATTTAGACCAGCAGGAATTTCAAGATTTAATAAATATTGTAGTTCAAATCCTTCTGAAGGGTCATCCTTCTTACAAGAGGCAACCGTTAGGGCGAGAATAACAAGAAAAATAAGTTGTTTCATCCTAAAATATTAATCAATAATTAATTGAACCTCAAAAATAACAGATTTATTGTCAGAAATTGCACTTCTTTCAAATTCATATTTATATTTATCAAAATAAATTCTGTTAGAGTGTCAAAACTTGTACCTCTAGGAAACTTCTTTTAATAAACACTACGAACATGGGTGAGCAAAAAGTATCCCAATTATCAAGCAAAAATCAATTAAATGATTTTATGCAACATTTACTGAATGACGTGCAAGCTTTGGAGTATATGCTTGATAACGAAATGTTTGAAACAGGGATTAAACGAATTGGCGCCGAACAAGAAATGTGTCTGGTTAACGAGTACTGGAAACCAGCAACAAACGCCATGGAAATCCTAAAAGACCTCAAGCAATACGATTGGGTGGAAACAGAACTCGCCCGATTCAATCTAGAAACCAATCTTGAGCCTCGTGTTTTTACTAAGGACTGCCTGAGCAAAATGGAACAAGAACTGGATACCAATCTCAACATTATTAGAAAAGTCGCCAAAGAAAAGCACAATACAGAAATTCTACTCACAGGAATCATGCCTACGCTTAGGAAATCGGATCTGGGTATGCACAACCTTACGCCAAAGAAACGCTATGCTGCGCTCATGAATGCCATCAATAGTCAGCTAAACGGAAATACGTATGAACTTCGCCTTGCTGGTATCGATGAGTTATTAGTAAAACACGATTCACCCTTGCTAGAGGCTTGTAACACCAGTTTTCAGGTGCATCTCCAAGTAGAACCGAAGAATTTTGTACAAATGTATAACATCGCTCAACTCCTATCTGGGCCAGTAATGGCAGTAGCAGCAAACTCTCCTATTTTGTTTGGAAAACGACTGTGGCATGAAACTCGGATTGCCTTGTTTCAACAAGCACTTGACACCAGATCAAAGCATGATCACCTAAGAGAACGAAGTCCAAGAGTTACCTTTGGAAATGGCTGGCTTGAAGAGTCAATTATGGAGATTTATAGAGAAGATATCGCAAGATTCAGAGTACTGATTAGTTCGGACATCTCCGAAAATGCGTTTGATATGTTGAAGAACAATAAACCGCCTAGCTTAAGGGCTTTGCAAGTGCACAATGGTACGGTTTATCGCTGGAATCGCCCATGTTATGGAACTGGTGGTGGCATCCCGCATCTTCGTATTGAGTGCCGCGTGTTACCAGCTGGACCAACTGTCATCGATGAAATGGCAAATGCAGCCTTGTGGCTCGGTGCGATGGAAGGCATCGCAATCAAATACGGAGACGTTAGAAAACATATCGGATTTGAGGATGTCCGCGATAATTTTGTCAAAGCGGCCAGAACTGGAATCGACTCTAAATTTACTTGGTTTGGAGATCAAAAAATCACAGCCTGCGACTTGTTGCTAAAAGAGATTATTCCGTTAGCTCGACTTGGCCTTGAAGCACAGGGAGTTGATAAAATTGATATCGAACGCTATCTAAACGTTATCGGTGCTAGAGCAAAAAAACACATGAATGGTGCACGATGGACCTTGCGTTCCTTTACGAGTTTGGCTAAGAAAACCAACAAGGATGAAGCAGTATCAATATTAACAGCAGCCATTATTCAAAATCAAAAAACTGGAATCCCATTGCACGAATGGAAAGAACCTAACCTAGACGATTTGAAAAAATACGAACCTTACAACCTTATTGTAGAAGAGTTTATGAATACTGATATTATCTCCGTTCAAAAAGACGATATCATAGATTTGGTGGCGGATATGATGGAATGGCGCAATGAACAGTACATGCCCGTCGAAAACAGTAAAGGACAATTAGAAGGACTGATAGATGTGAGAATGCTACTTAAGCATTTTAGCAAACAAAAATTGAGCTCTTTAGAAAACAAAATTCCTACGACAGTAAAGGAGATCATGGTGAAAAACCCGCCTGTAATTAGCCCTAACGCTACAATTGGTGAGGCTTTAGCACTTATGGAAAAACACAAAATTGGTTGTCTCCCTGTCGTACAAAATGGAGAGTTAGCTGGACTAATTACAGCAATGAATTTCCTTCAAATAACAAATAGGTTGATCAACCGATCGAATAGAGAAATGCAGTTAGTAAATACTGAAATTAAGAAAGAGAAAACTAGTAAAAAGAAAAGCAAAAAGAAGAAATAATACCGAATTATTTACGGTTTTACTGATTCGGTATGGAATATGCACTATAGGATCAAAATTGAAGTATTGCGAGTAATAATCATTTTCTGTATTGCCTTGATTTCTAGCTTTTCGGTCTTTGCTCAAGAAACCGAATGGGAATGGGTGCGTAGTTTCGGAGGTGTAGCTTTTGACCACGGACAAGACCTCGCAGTTGACTTTAAAGGAAATATCTACCTGACTGGCACGTTTCAAGAAATGATCATTCTCAGTACCGACACCCTAGTTTCTAAAGGGCAACACGATATATTTTTAGCCAAATTTAGTCCAGACGGTGAACTCCTGTGGTGCGAACAAGCGGGAGGCACAGCAAAGGATCAATCTCTTGGTATTGCAGTAAACAGTAGGGGAGAAGCGATTATAACAGGGATGTTCGAAGGTTGGATGTATTTTAAGCAGGATACCCTCAAATCAAAAGACAATAGTGATATTTTCGTTGCAAATTATTCGCCGAATGGCAAGTTAAATTGGGCAAGAAGGGAAGGAGGAATCGGCTTTGACGGAGGATATGATATTGCTTGTGATGCTAAGAATAACGTTTATCTAATGGGCACATACACTTATGTAGAACCAGAGACTAAAGTAAAGGCGAAAGACGTCTACAAGGGCAATCAGGTTTTTATGGCAAAATACAAGCCCGATGGTAAACTCGAATGGGCAAAACCAACACGAGGCACAGGGAAGATTTTTGGACATGCCATCACCGTTGATCAAGAAGAAAATGTTTATATCGCAACCCAGTTTTCTGGGCAAGTGATTTTTTCTAAAGATACCCTTCAAGGAAAAAATGGCATTGCTTTGGTAAAGTACAATAAAGACGGTGAAATCAACTGGCTCCAGGATTTTGGTGCAGATACGCTTACCGGATTTGGAGCAGAACTCACCATCACCGACCAAGGCGATTTATTAATGACTGGAGCCTACGCGAAACTTAAGCAACAATCAGTCAACAAGAGCACGGAAAGCAGTAAGCAACAACCCGTAAACAATAACCCAACGAATGCCCATTTCGAGGTATTCCTCACTAGCATCAATCCTAAGCAAGGGGAACAGAATTGGTGGTATACTGCTGGAGGATCAGACATGGATAAAGGCATGGGAATCTACACGCAAGACACCTTGATCATGATGACAGGCTGGCTTTCTGAAACTGCTTCTTTTTCGGATATTGAAGTGAAGGCTTTCGGTGGCAATAATATGTACCTAGCCACGTTTAACACACAAGGCAAATTACTAAATGTCTTCAACCCTTTGCAACGAGGACTTGGCTACGGTAAAGCCATTAGCGGAGACAAAAACGGTAATTTCTATTGGACTGGCTGGTATACAGGAATGCTGAATATGCCAACAGAGCTCTTGTTTTCTAAAGGAAAAGCCGATATATTTATTGGAAAGTTCAATTGGAATGAAAATAGTGAATAGGTGGCTGCTTGTTAGTTTTTTAGGTTTTTTTATTTGTTGTGAATCTCCTCCACAACAAAAAGTACCATCTCCAACAGTATTGACTAAAAAGTCATCTCAAAAGGAGAAGATCGTTAAACACGCTACACACGCAGTAGAGCACAAGGACTATACGCCCATCTATCCTTGGAAACAGTCAGAAGTGAATCAGTTATCTGTCTATCATATTCCTGTTCAAAAAGGATATCGTCGGATGCCCCTTTCCTCCCAATCCCAATTTGCCTATTGGCTTAGACATTTGCCTGTGAAGCCTGCAGGGTCAAAGGTTTATCATTTCAATGGGATGGAGAAGCCATATCAAGAAGGCGCATATTCAGTGATTGATATAGATGTTGGGAAACGTGACTTACAGCAATGTGCTGATGCAGTCATGCGTCTAAAAGCAGAGTACCATTATAGTAAAAAGGATTATAAGAACATACATTTCAATTACACCAGCGGCCATTCTGTGTCGTTTGATGATTGGCGGAAAGGCAAGCAGCCCAAAGTCTCAGGGTCTTCAGTGGGCTTCACGGCACCAAGTGGCAAAACAGATAACACGTATCGGAATTTCAAACGGTACATGAATGCAATTTTCTCCTATGCTGGCACTGCATCGCTTTCGAGAGAAATGAAGCCTATACCGATTTCAAAGATGCAGATTGGAGATGTATTTATACAAGGAGGTTTTCCTGGTCATGCTGTGATTGTCGTAGACATGATCGAAGACATAAATAATGGAAAGAAGATGTTCATGCTTGCCCAAAGCTATATGCCTGCACAAAGTATTCATGTATTAATCAATCCCAAAGTCGATGGTTTAAGTCCTTGGTATCCACTAGATTTTAAAGGAGAATTGCACACACCTGAATGGAAGTTCACTAAGAAAGATTTAAAGCGATTTCAGTAAACTCCAGGGGTATTTTTAGAATATATACTGGTTTAGGCAAGGCTAGTCTTTGAGGTAGATTGATCTCTTAGATTGATTTCTTATGCAAAATGTGGGTTTAAAGTGGCTTCTAATTGAAACAAAAAATAAGGCAACGTCGTAAGTTATTTAAAATGTTTTCAATGCAAGATATCCTAGTTCAAGAAAAAATTAAATTTCCCTCTACAGAATTATTGGTAACAAAAAGAGCTGCTCTTATCAAAGAAACGGACGATCACATTGACATTAAAAACAATCCTCCTATATTCTTTTCGAAAAAAAATAGGAGATGTGGATGTCTCATTTTAACTGGCGCAGCCTATTGTGAAGGGCATCATTTGAATTTGCCATAATAGATTTACCAAATTTTATTTTGACTGTCAAAGCCTTTGGGTAATAATCAGCTGAGAAATGAAGTTGAAGAGATGTTGGCTTTGGCGAGCTTTGAAATGTCACATTTGCCCATACATAAATCACCTTAATTTATCAAAGAATTTTACTATATAACTTTGAAAAAAATCCATTTTAAAAGCAACCTTATTCGATAAAAAGGACACTATTATTAGTGAGAAGATATTGTTTATACCCAGCGGGGAATTATGATTAAATAATTATATTAGAAAGAATTGGTTATTTTTTTTAAAAAATCATAGTATAATTAAAAGATTTCACCGACATTTGTAAGGAATTTCTTATTGCTGAGTCGCTACAGCAATTTCTTCCCATATTTAGACTGAAAAATTGTTTTACTAAACAAGTCAAAAGACTTGATAATTATTTATTGTCCAAAAATAAAAAGAATGATGACTAACTTTACACAGAGGAAATGGATGTCCTCCAATTTAAGTAGATCCATTTTCTATTTACTATTGTCTTTCTTTATGCTTGGAGCAACTACTGGATATTCTCAATGTCCTTCTAGTGGTCCAGATAAAGACAACGATGGTATTCCTGACTTTTCCGATTTAGATTCCGATAATGATGGAATTTCAAATGTTGATGAAGGAGTATTGTGCGAAACTTTTGACATTAGTACATTAGATGGTACCTCTACCGGAACCCTTGACACATTTAACAATGCAATGCTAAATCTAGCAGGAGCAATTCTTCAAGTTGAAGATCCTCTTACACTAGGCGGCAATGCAACGATTGATGAGTTTTCAATTAACGACGATCATGAGACTGGAAGTTATGGTCTCATCCTAGGGGTTAATGGAACTGGTCCTGCTAACTTCCTTCAATCCAATTACACTTTTTCACAGCCTGTTTGTGACTTCAATGCAAGAATCGTTGATGTTGATAGAACAGATGCATTGGTGGTTTTTGGATATTTGAATGGACAAGTTATACCTTTTGTAGTTAACACACAAGGGGTTTGCTTAACCTATGATGGAGCAAACACGTTCGAAAGTATCTGTAATGTTCAAGCAAATCCTGCTAACGGAAACGTTGAAGAACATGCATTTAATGTGATTTTCGATGGTTGTGTCGACAGTATAACGTTCAGAATTTATGACCAAGGAGCTGGTAACGGTGGTTCTTTTACATTTATTGTTAGTCCAGATCCAACATGTTCAGGTCCTGATTTTGATAATGACGGTATTCCTAATTACTTGGATTTAGATTCAGATAATGATGGAATTCCTGATGCAATTGAAGCTTGTGGTGATTTCAACCTTACGCTGGAAGGATGTACCCTTGACAACGATGGAAGTGAAAACTATCCTGATGGTAATGGTGACGGATGCCCTGATGGTATAGTGCAAGGAGCTTGTGCAACAGCGCCAATTGATTCTGACAATGATGGAAGCCCAGATTATCTAGATTTAGATTCAGATAATGATGGTTGTGCTGATGCAATTGAAGGTACAGTGACTAATCCAAATGTAAATACAACTGCTATTTCAAATCCTTCTCCGAATACGGATGAATGTGGTCTTGTTTTAGATTCAGGTGGAGGAATTCCTGGAACTTGTCATTCTCCAGGTGATGACGCATGGATCAACGATGCAATCTTAATTTGTAATACGACCCAAGCAGATAACGACTTTAATAATACACCCTCAGACACACCAGTTAGTGGTAATGTATTAACAAATGATGAAGATCAGGAAGGTGATACTCAAACAGTAAACACAACGCCTGTTTCAGGACCATCAAATGGTACTCTGATTCTAAATGGTAATGGCACTTACACTTACACTCCTAATCCAGGATTTGGTGGTGAAGACGAATTTACTTATGAAGTTTGTGATGATAATACACCACAAGCTTGCGATGAAGCAACAGTTTATATTGAGGTAATTCCTCCAGTAGAACCTGGACAGAATGCACCTCCAATTGCTAATCCTGATAACAACACCACGTTAGTTGACACTCCTATTGATGGAAGTCTTTTACCTAACGATTCAGACCCTGATGGTGACCCTCTAACAATTAATACAACTCCTTTAAGTGGACCATCTAATGGTACGATAGTTATTAATCCTGATGGAACCTACACGTACACTCCTGATCCAGGATTTGAAGGGGAAGATGAAGTTGTTTATGAAGTTTGTGATAATGGCACTCCGCCACTTTGCGATAACACTGTTCTAACAATTACAGTAATACCAGAAGATTCACCAAACTTAACGAATGCCAACGATGATAACTCTATTGGTAAAGAAGATGAAGACCAAATGGGAGATTTAATAGCAAATGATTCGGATCCAGAAGGAAACAATCAAACAATTGTTACAACTCCTGTCACTTCTCCAGTTAATGGAACAATCGTAATCAATCCTGATGGAACATTCGTTTATACTCCTGATCCAGGATTCATTGGAAATGATGAAGTTGTTTATCAAATTTGTGATGACGGTAACCCTGTCGCTTGTGATGAAGCAACACTTATTATTACTGTTTTACCTGGTAACAAACCACCAGTTGCACAAGATGATGTAAACAATACTATCGTTGACATTCCTGTTAGCGGAAATGTTATACCTAACGATACAGATCCTGATGGCGATCCTTTAACAGTAAAGACAATACCTGTTTCTACACCAGATAATGGTTCTGTAGTATTGAATCCTGATGGGTCATACACTTATACACCAGATCCTGGTTTTATAGGTACAGACACATTTGAATATGAAGTGTGTGATAGTAAAGGTGACTGTGATCAAGCAGTTGTTACAATTGATGTTATTGGACCAGATCCTTCTGGGAATAATCCTCCAATTGCAACAAACGATGCAACTACAACTCCAATCAATACTCCTATTGATATCGTAATTCTAGCTAATGATACTGAGCCAGACAATGATAATATAATCGGACCAATCTTATTAAACTCTCCTTCAAACGGAACAGTTTCGATTAATCCTGATGGTTCAGTTACGTATACACCAAATACTGGTTTTACTGGTACGGATGAGTTTGAATATCAAATTTGCGATCCATTTGGATTATGTGATCCTGCTGTTGTAACTATTGATGTATATGATACTACTCCAGGAGAAAATAATCCTCCATCACCAATTGATGATTTCGAGGTAACTCCAGTTAATACTCCAATAACAGAAGATGCTTCAATCAATGATACGGAACCAGATGGAGACAATACGCTCTATACGTTGGATACACAACCAACCAACGGTACTGTCGTATTTAATCCTGATGGAACTTACACGTATACTCCAGATCCTGGATATATTGGTCCTGACGAGTTCATCTATGAAGTATGTGATGACGGTAGCCCAGT
Organism: uncultured Saprospiraceae bacterium; assembly: GCA_937959115.1. Lineage (GTDB taxonomy): Bacteria > Bacteroidota > Bacteroidia > Chitinophagales > Saprospiraceae > JAHDHB01. The sequence continues at coordinate 48,364 of CALGAW010000003.1, read as the reverse complement.
TCTTTGTGATAAGGCAACTGTTCACATTACAATCATTCCTCAAAATCTACCTCCAGTAGCACAGGATGATGTTAACTCAACACCTGTTGATACACCAGTTGATGGTGATGTTGTAACGAATGATGAAGATCCTGAAGGCGGTCCATTAACAGTAAATACAACTCCTCTATCAGGCCCTGATGATGGTACTGTGGTATTGAACCCTGATGGAACTTACACGTATACTCCTGATCCTGGTTTTACAGGTGTAGATACATTCGAATACGAAGTGTGTGATGCAGAAGGAGAATGTGATACCGCTGTAGTAACAATTGATATTATTGATAATGACGACCAAGGTAACAATCCACCAATCGCAATTAACGATGCTGGAACGACTCCTGTTGATGTACCAATCGTATTAAATATTCTTGCGAATGATTCTGAGCCAGACAGTGATCCAATTACTGGACCTATCTTATTAAGTGCTCCTACAAATGGTGCTGTAGTGCTGAACCCTGATGGAACAGTAACTTACACTCCAAATGCTGGATACACTGGTGATGATGAGTTTGAATATAGAATTTGTGATCCGTTTGGATTGTGTGATGACGCTGTTGTTACGATTGATATAGTTGATTCTGATCCAAGAGGTCATGAGCCTCCATCACCAATTGATGATTTCACAACAACACCTGAAGACACTCCAGTTAGTGGAACAGTTGCTGATAACGATACTGAGCCAGATGGTGACGGCCTTACTTGGACTAAAGAAACGGATCCAACAAACGGTTCTGTAGTATTTAATCCTGATGGAACATACACATATACTCCAGATCCTGGGTACACAGGTCCTGATCAGTTTATCTACGAGATTTGTGATGACGGTACGCCAGTTTTATGTGATCAGGCAACAGCATATATCCTCGTATTGCCTGATAACAAGCCACCAGTTGCACAAGACGATGTAAACTCTACACCTGTTGACACTCCAGTTGATGGAGATGTAGTAACAAACGATAAAGATCCTGATGGCGGTCCGTTAACCGTAACTACAACACCTGTTTCAGGTCCAGATAATGGTACTGTGATGTTGAATCCTGATGGAACATACACATATACTCCAGATCCAGGATTTACTGGAACGGATACATTCGAATACGAAGTGTGTGATGCAGAAGGGGAGTGTGATCAAGCAGTTGTAACAATTGATGTTGTTGGTCCTGATACTCAAGGAAACAACCCTCCAATTGCTACGAATGATGCTGGAACAACTCCAGTTGATGAGCCAATCGTGTTGAATATTTTAGCAAATGATAGTGAGCCAGACGGTGATCCAATCACAGGTCCTATCTTGTTAACAAATCCAACAAACGGTACAGTAGCAATTAATCCTGACGGAACAGTTACTTACACTCCGAATCCTGGTTATACTGGTGAAGATGAGTTTACGTATACGATCTGTGATCCATTTGGATTATGTGATGATGCAGTAGTTGTAATTGACATTGTTGATGCTGATCCAAGAGGTCACGAGCCTCCATCACCAATTGATGATTTCACAACAACACCTGAAGACACTCCAGTTAGTGGAACAGTTGCTGATAACGATACTGAGCCAGATGGTGACGGTCTTACTTGGACTAAAGAAACAGATCCATCAAATGGTTCTGTAGTATTTAATCCTGACGGAACATATACTTATACTCCAGATCCTGGATACACTGGTTCTGATCAGTTTATCTACGAGATTTGTGATGACGGTAATCCAATATTATGTGATCAAGCAACAGCTTACATTTTAGTATGGCCAATTAATGAGCCACCAGTAGCTGTAAATGATGATAACATTACACCAGTTGATGTACCAGTTGAAGGTCAAATCTTAACGAATGACTTTGAGCCAGATGGTGATATGATTGTTGTTACTCCAACAACTCTATCTAACCCAACTAATGGTACATTAGTATTCAACCCCGATGGGACTTATGAATACACACCAAATCCGGGTTATGTAGGCGTTGATCAATTCGAATATGAGATTTGCGATGATCAAAGTCCTGCATTGTGTGATGAGGCAGTAGTTACAATTACGATTATTCCTGGTCAGGAAGATCCTGCTGTTAACGATCCGCCAATTGCGAATGAAGATGACAACATCACTTATGTTGATATTCCAGTTGAAGGAAATGTATTACCGAATGATTACGATCCTGAAGGTACTCCAATGTTAGTGTTTGGTGTTGCTTCACAGCCAACAAACGGTACAGCTACGATTACTCCTTCAGGTGATTATGAATATACACCAGCTCCTGGGTTTGTTGGAGTTGATGAATTCGATTATACAGTATGCGATGGCGGTGCTCCTGCTGAATGTGTGACTTCTACAGTATACATTACAGTGTTGCCATTGCCAAGAGATGGAAGTAACCTGCCTCCTTTTGCAGGTGATGATTTCGAAGTTACTGAGGTTGATGTACCTGTTACAGGTTCAGCATTCCCGAATGACGGAGATCCGGATCAAGATCCAATCATTGCTACTGAAGTAGGTGGTAATCCAATTTCTCCTGCAGGTACAACTATAACTACTGTAAACGGTTCTGCAATTATGTTCCCTAACGGTACATATACTTACACACCAAACGCAGGTTACAGTGGTCCAGATCAGTTTACTTATCAGATTTGTGATAACATTAGTGGCTGTTCAAATGCAACAGTTTACATTATTATCCTAGCTCCTGCTTGTATTGATATTCAGTTGAAAGTATTCCTTGAAGGTGCTTTATCTGATAAAAACAATAACAACGCATACTTGAGTGCAATGAGAGCTGACTTAAATCTTGAGCGTTCAATTTTACCTGGACAGACACCTGTCAATCCATTGGTATCACCAACGCCTGCAGGACAGCCTTATGCGATAACTCCTTTCAACTATCCTGGTACAGTTGCAGAAAATGCATATGCTGGTCCTTACGATCCAGAAGTAGTAGATTGGGTACTTGTTTCATTGAGAACTGATATCTTCCCTACAACTGAATTCAAGCAAGCTGCTGGTTTAGTATACAGAGATGGAACAGTTAAATTCATTGAACCATGTGTAATTACAACGGATGACCCAAGTCAGATTTATATTGTAGTTGAGCATAGAAACCATATGGGTGTTATGACTCCAACTCCAATAACAGTAACAAGTGGTAGTTTAATTTGGGATTTCACAACTCAGAACTCTTACTTAGGTACTGCTGGATTCGGTTCTAAGGAATGTCTGCCTGGTGTTTGGGCAATGCATGCTGGTGATGGAAACCAGGATGCTGACTTCCCATCATATGATATTAACGGTAACGATAGAATCCTTTGGAAAGCTGAAAATGGTAACTTCGATCAGTATTTACTGTCAGATTTTAACATGAACGGTGACTCTAACGGTGCTGATAAAATCTTATGGAGCATAAATAACGGCCTCTCTTCGAGAGTTCCAAAATAGTGTAGTTAGTCAATAGAAGAATAGCCCTGCACACTTGTTGTGTTGGGCTATCTTTTTTTAAGCAATCCAGATTATTCGATAGTGTAATCTGGATTGTTATTTTTATTTTATCTAAATGGGCTATGCTGTAGAACACAGCACATCGGTAATGCAAACATGTAAAGAGGTTGTCAAAGCACTAGGGATGCGACATCGACAATCAAATGATAATATGAAAATTATACTGTTTGGAAATGCCTGAGTGCTAGATTTGTTAATTTGAACGAGAGGCGATTCTAAGTTATACTCTGCTCAATCGTTCTAGAAAGTCTTCCTTCTTTCTTCTTGCAACATCAATCGTTGAACCATCGATCATTAGAACATATCCTCCATCTCCTTTGTAGTATTTCTCAATACAATTTAAATTGACAAGGTGAGAACGATGTATTCTAAAAAAGTCATGCTCAGAAAGCAATTCTTGGAACCCTTTGATTTTCCGAGTAGTTAATAATCTTGTTCCATCTTTAAAGAAGATAGAAGTATAATTGCCTTCTGCTTCACATCGGATGATATCATGTACAATGATAAATACAAGGCCTTCTTGAGTAGGGAGCGCTAATTTATTCGTAGGGGAGTTTTTATGTTTTAGATTAGTTAGAAGATGGGAATAGTTCGAATCTTTCTTTGAGTGCTCGTTTATTCTTAGACTTGCTTTATGAATAGATTGAATCAATTCCTTTATATCAATGGGCTTCAAAAGGTAATCAAGCGCACAAAACTTAATTGCCTTTAAGGCATACTGATCAAACGCAGTTGTAAAAATAACCTCGAAGTTAATGTCGTCAAACATTTCAAGTAAGTCAAAACCAGTACCATTTGGCATTTCTATATCTAGCAATACCAGTTGTGGCTGTTTATCACGTATCAAGCCATAGGCTTCTTTTGCAGAACCGGCTTTTCCAAGTATTTCTGAATCTGGACAATAGTTCAGTAACATCTTTTCTAGCGTATCCCTGCTTTTCTTAACATCATCAACTATTACGATTGATATCATTTGTTCTATTTAATTACCAATGTACTGTTTTTTAATGAAATTTATAATGATCAAAAGTTGATTTGTAGTGAATAATTTGAGTTTAACTCCGTTTATCAACTTATTTTACCGCTTATACAGAATACTAGCCGTTTATACAATTAGAATAGGACGATCGAATAATAATTGTCATCTTGTTCTTTGTATTCAGGCTTATAAAAGATTACGTTTGAAAACTCTATGACATTAGTCTTCAAGACTTGGAAGTGGTTGTGCGAATAGTTCTAAATTATTAAATCGGTATTTATAATTCATAGTTGCACAACCACATTCTTTTCCAAAATTCCTTTCGTTTTTATTTCAATAATCAACATTTTATTAACAATTATCTGGCTAAAGCCGAATATTGCTTGCTGTAGGGACGAAATGCTTCATTAATTCGTTTTATATTTGTAGATTGTAATGTTATAATGTATTTAATGTACATTATATGTTCAAAGAACTATGTACTTGATAAGTGCATGATCTTACTCGCAACCCGTAAAACATCTAAAATGGTGAATTCCTATACAAGAAATTTATTATTCCTATTATTTTCCTTTTTTACTTATTTTAATACTTCTGGCCAGGTTACTGTAACTGTAACAATCAACAGTGGTTCCTCAACAACTACATGCACTGATGGGCCATTTGGTGGCGGGCCTGAGTTACATTGGCAAATTGAAATAGATGGGCAAGGTAATGATACATATCCATCTTCAGGAATTTGCTTTAATGATACACCCAATCAACAATACAGCGAGACATTTGATTGCCCTCCTTTGCCAGCGCAATTACAAGTTTGTATTCGAGCATTTGAGGACGATGGATTTACATGTGTCGTGAATAGATCTTGTCTAGTAAGTAATTGCCAAAATTTTAATGTGCCTGCTCCAGGTGCCTCAGCCAATTATACAATAAATGTTGGAGGTGCTAGTACTGCAACTGCAAACTTTACCATCGCTGCAACTGGATCATTTGTTGGAGCAACCAATGATTTAATCTGTAATGCCATTAATCTTGGAACATTATTACCAGGGGGAACCCTTGGTAACGCTAATCTTAGTAACTATAATAACTTCTGCGCATCAAATGTAGGAGAACCGAATCCCGGTTGGACAAATGAACAAGGTGTTTGGTTTTCTTTTACTACTTCGAATACACCAAGCGCTACAATTCAAATAGATGGATACAATGACCCTCAAAATTTAGGTGACTTGATTGATATGCAACTTGCATTATATGAGTCGAGTAACGGTACTTGTACAGGTGTGCTAACATTAATTGAGGAAGATTTCGACCCTGTTATTTATTCCGAAAGCATGCAAGTTGAGTGCCTATCCCCTAATACAACATATTTCATATTAGTAGATGGTGATGATAACATCGCAAACTTATTTAACGGACAAGAAGGATTTTTTGGAATGACCGTCGTCGATGATGGAGTCATTCAAGCAGGTGATGAGATCTGTGACGCCGAGGTTCTAGGACCAATCCCTACAGGTGGATCCGTCTCTACTCCTCCCTTAAGCCAAAGTAATGTCTGTGCTACTGATACCAACGATCCTACTCCAGGGGCTTGGGGCTCTGATCAAGGGGTATGGTATGAGTTTTCAGCACCACCTTCTGGTCACGTAAATATCGCCGCAAACAGCGATGCCCCTTTCCCAATTGGAAATGACGCAATCGATCTACAGTTAGCAGTATACGGAACATTTTCTGGAACTTGCACTGGAACACTCGTCCAGCAAGAAAGTGACTACGATCCAGGTCTTTTTGATGAGGATCTTGAAGTAAGATGCCTCACCCCAGGAGAATCGTATTGGGTGTTTGTTGACGGATCAGCGATCAACGTCGACGGGATATTCGATATTACAATTACAGATGGTGGTGACTTCCCTGCAACGAATGACTCTATCTGTCAAGCAATACATGTTGGTGCTCCAGTTATTGGTACCCCAGCTGTGCTAAATGATCAGACCAACTGGTGTGCAAATAACATTCTAGAACCAATTCCCAACAACTGGGCAAACGAAGCGGGGGTTTGGTTTACCTTCATTGCCCCACCTTCTGGTGTGGTTGATATTCAAGCAACTTCCGATGGTGGATTCCTCAATGATTTAGCAATCGATATTCAGTTAGCAGTTTATGACTCTGATGACCAGACGTGTACTGGAAACCTCACAGAGGTCGAAAGTGAATATGACGGACTTGGAGCAACACTTGATGAAGATATGATTGTGGAATGCCTTGTACCAGGACGACTTTACTATATTTTATTAGATGGTGAACCAGGAGCAGTCGATCCTCAATTCCTATATGGTCAGTTTGACCTTGTTATAGATGAAGTTAACCGCCCATCGCCGCTCGGAAATGACTTGCCTTGTCAGGCCGTTGGTCTAGGAGATCCCACAGGTGTTCCAATCACTACGGATCAAGGAACTCTGCCGCACACGCAAAATAACTGGTGTGCAACGAATACAGGAGAACCAACTTCCGCTGTGATCACTAATCCAGATATGACAGTTTGGTATACATTCGTAGCACCAAGTACTGGAAACTTGACAATTGATGTTAATCAGACAGGACTCTTAAATGAAGAGGCTATTAATACAGAGGTTACGCTGTTTTCATCGAGTAGTGCAACCTGTACAGGTCCGTTTACTGAAGTAGAAACTGACGCCAGTCTTATCGATTTATTGGTGTTAGATTCCGATGTCACAATTAAATGCTTGAATCCTGGAGAGACCTATTGGTTAATGATCGATGGTGAACCTTATCTGGGAGATCAGGATGCGATTGATGGTAATTTTGATATTACTTTAACGGAAGATCCAGTGTTCCCACCAACTCCGAATGACCTAGTTTGTAATGCAATTGCAATGGGTAACCCGATTACTGCTGGACCACTAACATTAAACAACCAAAATAACCTATGTGCAGATGATATCGGTGATCCAACTCCTTCTGCATTCTCTACAGATCAAACCGTATGGTATTCCTTCACAACACCGCCAACTGGCGGACCGTTTGCTGTTGAGATTACAACAACAAGTGATCTCCCATTTTTCACGGATGCTGTAGATTTACAAGTGGCGGTTTTTGAATCGAGCAATAACACATGTACTGGAACCTTCTCAGAAGTAGAAAGTGATTACGATATCGCTGATTTCCCTCCTTTTAATGAATCTGTCGATGTGCAATGTCTAGAAGAAGGTAATACTTACTATGTTATGGTGGATGGTTCTGCCTTAAACGTACAAGGTAATTTTGATATTACAATTGCTCAGATAACAGCTAATCCAATTGCTCCAAATGACTTGATTTGTGATGCAATTGCACTAGGTAATGTTCCAATGGGAGGTTCTATAAATAACGGAGTAGATTATTTTAATTTCTGTGCTGATATTGAACCTGGAGAGCCCAACCCATCAGCCTTTGGAATAGACCAAACAGTTTGGTTTACCTTTACTACACCCAACTATCCTGGACCTAATGGAACCGCAGATATTACAATTAATGTTGAAAGTGATCCAAATAACATTGGAAATGAAATTGATCTTCAAATAGCTGTTTATGAATCTGGTAGTGGAACATGTGCAGGCCCTTGGACAGAAGAAGGAAGCGATTATGATGCTGTTAGCTTTCCTTTAAATGATGAATCACTTGAAATTAAATGCCTAGACCCAAACACAACTTATTGGCTACAAGTAGATGGTAGTGCTGCAAATATTGAAGGTTACTTTACGATTGAAATTGTTGATGATGGAGGTGGTTCTAGACCGTTGAATGATGATATCTGTGATGCAGAAGTGCTTGGACCCGTTCCCAATGGTGGATCGATTAACAATGGTATCACGTATACGAATTTGTGTTCAACGATTGAGCCAAGTGAACCGAATCCTTCTGCATACAATCCTGACAATACCGTTTGGTTTACGTTTGTTGCTCCAGCTTCTGGTAATGCAACAATCGATTTAGATAATCAAGGTGGAGTAGATCTTCAAGTTGGAGTCTTCTTTACAAATGGTGCAGGGTGCACTGGAGTAATGCTTGAACACGATAGTGACTATGATGGAGGTGGCGTTTTATTTGATGAATCACTTTCACTTGAATGTCTAATTGCAGGACGTACCTATTATGTACAAGTCGATGGTTCTGATAATGGTGGTTTAATCGGTGGCGCGATGGGAGATTTTACCATTGAGATTAGTGATGATGGAGGTTCTACTGTATTTCCTTATAATGATACAATCTGTAATGCTCATGACTTTGGTTTAATTGATGGAACTGCTCAAGTATTAACGATGGAAACCAACGTTTGTGCTAATATTGAGCCAGGAGAACCAGGATCTGGTGGATATGCCCAACAAACAGTTTGGTATGAATTTACAGCACCTGCTTCAGGGTCAGCCATTATCGACCTCAGTGCAAATAGTTTACTTGGCATTGATTCAGAAATTTATCTTTTCTCATCTTCAGATAATACATGTAATGGAACCTTTACATTGTTGGAAAGTGATTATGATGCTACTCAAGCATTGGATGAAGAACTTGAAGCAACATGCCTAATCCCAGGAGATACTTATTTCCTTCAAATAGATGGTACAACTGTACTTGGTCCTGATGGCGAATTTACAATCTCCATCCAAGATCCGAAACCTGATTATGGATCTGGATCTCCAACGGACCCAGAACCAGTGAATAATGCTTGTATTGATGCAATACCAATTACTGTTCAAGATGAATCTTGTACACTAGCTGGAGGCGCTTGGCAAACAGAAAATTATGGATGTCCAACTCCAGATCATCAGCCAACTAATTGCAATGTTCAAAATTGTGGAGATACTTGGTATCAGTTTACAATGCCACCTACAGGAATTGCACTTGTTGAAGGAGATGGAACTGCGGTTGGTGGTCCATTAGGTGATTATTCAGACATGACTTTTGTAATTTATCGTGGTGGTTGTAATGGATTAAATGAAATTGATTGTGAATCACAAGATGGTCTTGATCCAAATGATTATATCAGTATGGAAATCACTGGAACCCCTGGTGAAACAATCTTTATTCAGGTGATTAATGAAGGTGGCGATGACGATGATGAGGACTACAACATCTGTGTATCAGAGAAATGTGGTGCTGACAATTGTCTTGATGCGATTCCAATGCAACCAAATGTTCCATATTGTTGGGATGTTGCTGGTGCAGAAGGAGATGATATTGATAACGGAGCACCTGGATATTATGAATGTAGTAACAACACAAACCCGGATGCTTCTGTCTACTTTACGTTTACCTCAGATTGTAATGGTAGTGCCATTACCTTATCGATAATTGATGCTGAAATTGGTGGAACATGTATCCTTGGTACAACACCGACAGATGGGTTTAATATTTCTTTGTTTGAGGATGCAACGCCTTGTGATGGAAACCCAGACGCACTAGTAGATTGTCAAAACTTCGATATTTGCGATGGTGCCTTACTCAATTGGCAACAAACTTATACTGGTTTGTCTCCAAACACTGAATATGTGCTTCAAATTGATGGATTTGGCCAATTCCTTGGAACTGGTGGTGATGCACATGGAGAAGTAATGATTACAACTGGTGGAAATCCAACAGTTGAAGCAATTGAAATTTCTCCAGCATCCTGTAATGGAGCAAGTGACGGCGTGGCAACAGCCTCCGCGAGCAACGGTGCTCCTCCTTACGTTTTTGTCTGGGATACAGGAATTACAAATTCGACAGCATCCAACCTAGATGCAGGTGTCCATACTGTTACAGTGTACGACGATGCAGGTTGTTTCGATACAACTTCCGTAGTGATCACCCAACCAGATTCTATGTTGCTGGCAGTGTCTCCAGATTTAGATGCTTCTTGTTGGGATTCATCAGACGGTTCTGGTACCGTATCGGCAACTGGAGGGACAGCGCCGTATTCCTATGATTGGGATACTGGTGAAACCACTCAAACAGCAACCAACCTAGGAAGTGGTACGCATACAGTTACCGTTACTGATGACAATGGTTGTCTACAGCAAATAGATGTTGTGATTGGAGGCCCTCCAATAATAACTGCAATGCTGACCCCTGATTCAGGAGCATCTTGTAATGGAGTAAGTGATGGCTCGGCTACCGTATCTGGTTCAGGTGGCGTTCCTCCTTATAGTTATGATTGGGATTCAGGTGAAACAACTCAAACCGCAACTGGTCTTGGGGCAGGTACACATACCGTTACTGTAACTGACGTAACTGGATGCACCAATACATTTGATGTCTCAATTACTGAACCAGATCTCCTAGTCGCTAATGCAACAATGGACGGGGCAGTTAACTGTAATGGAGAAAGTAATGGCTCTGCAACTGTAACTCATTCTGGTGGAACTCCAGGGTATACATATGATTGGAATAATGGTGAAACAACGCCTACAGCAACTGGTCTTGGAGCTGGTACGAATACCGTCACCGTTACAGACATGAATGGTTGTGTAGCAACGGCAACTGTGATGATCAGCCAACCTGATGCTCTTGTCGTTACGTTATCCGGTGCAGGTGATGCCAGTTGCAATGGGCTAAGTGACGGTACGGCAACCGTCAGTGCAACAGGAGGTGTTCCTCCATATACCTACGATTGGGATTCGGGAGAAACAACGACAACAGCTACAGGACTTGGAGCTGGAACGCATACGGTCTCTGTAACAGATGATAATGGTTGTGTCGAAGTCGGTACAATTATCATCGGTCAACCAGATCTACTAGAAGCAACTGCATCAGCAAATAGTCCTACGACTTGCGCAGGAAATAGTGATGGGTCAGCTACTGTAACAGCCACTGGCGGAACAAATCCGTATACCTATGACTGGGATTCTGGTGAAACCACGCAAACAGCAACTGGCCTAGGAGCAGGCACACATACTGTAACTGTTACAGACACAAATGGGTGTTTAGCAACTACAAACGTAACAATAATCGATTCGCCTACCTTAATAGCGACGGCAAGCCAAGACTCAGAAGTCCTCTGCAATGGAGGAAGCAACGGATCTGCAACCGCTACCGCTACGGGTGGAACAAGCCCTTATTCTTATGATTGGGATTCGGGAGAAACAACACAAACAGCAACAGGCCTAGATGCTGGTGATCATACCGTTACTGTGACGGATGACAATGGCTGTAGCGCTACAGCATTAGTTAGTATCACAGAGCCATTGACTGCCTTGGCTGCAACTGCGACTCAAAATAGCGGTACTAGCTGTAATGGTGATTCTAATGGCTCAGCTACGGTTACCGCAAGTGGTGGAACCCCAATGTACACTTACGATTGGGATACTGGAGAAACAACACAAACGGCTACTAATCTAGGAGCAGGTACACATACTGTAACCATAACAGATTCAAATGGATGTATAGAAACTGCTGATATAACGATTACAGAACCAGCTATATTGATGGTCACGGTTTCTTTAGATGCAAATGTGAATTGTAATGGTGAAAGTAATGGATCGGCTACAGCAACTGCAACTGGAGGAACACCCCCATATGCTTATGATTGGGATACGGGTGAAACAACACAAACGGCTTCTGGATTAGGAGCAGGTGCGCATAGCATTACAATAACAGATATGACTGGTTGTTCAACTGTTGGAACAATTTCAGTGACAGAACCCAGTGCATTAATTGTAAGCGCATCTCAAGATGCTGGTGCATTATGTTTTGGTGAAAGTAATGGAACTGCAACGGCTACTTCCTCGGATGGAACCTCGCCATATACCTATACATGGGATTCTGGTGAGGTTGGTCCAACAGCTACAGGTTTAGACGCAGGGACACATGTGGTGACAACTACAGATGCGAATGGATGTACTGCAACCGCCTCAGTGATGATTACAGAACCAGATGAATTATCAGTATCTATCTCCATTAATGGTAATGTTACTTGTAATGGATCAAGTGATGGTTCAGCTACTGCAACAGTAACTGGTGGTATTCTTCCATATGCATATGATTGGAGCAATGGTGAAACAACGTCTACTGCAACAGGACTAGGAGCAGGAACACATACAATTACCATAACAGATACAAATAATTGTACAATTACAGGACAAGCAACAATTGCACAGCCATCAAACCCATTAGTAATTTCTATCGTTCAAAACAATGGTGTAGATTGTAATGGAAGTTCAAATGGTTCAGCAACAGTTAGTGCAACTGGAGGAACAACTCCATATACCTATGAATGGAACAATGGTGAAATGACACCTACAGCTACTGGTTTAACTGCAGGTGGTAGTACGGTAACCGTCACAGATTCAAACGGTTGTACCGATACAGGAACAATAAACATCACCGAACCACCATTGTTGAGTGTTACCGTTTCTGTGAACAACAATGTGCGTTGTAATGGAGGAAGTAATGGCTCTGCTACTGCTACACCAACTGGAGGAACTAATCCATATACTTATGATTGGAATAATGGTGAAACGACACAAACAGCAACCAGTCTCACAGCGGGAACAAATACAGTGACAATCACGGATGATAATGGATGTCAAACAATCGGTAGCATTACGATTAGCCAACCAGATCCATTATTGGTAACTGCTACGCAGATCGGAGGTGCTCAGTGTAACGGCCAAAGTAACGGAACTGCAACCGCTAGTGCGACTGATGGAACAGCTCCTTACGCTTATAACTGGGATTCAGGAGAAGTCGGTCCAACAGCTACTGGATTAACTGCTGGTAATCATGTTGTAACTGCAACGGATGCGAATGGTTGTACAGCCACGGCATCTGTTACCATTTCAGAGCCTCCAGTGCTTAATGTCACCATACAACTGAACGGAAATACACAATGTAATGGATCAAGTAATGGCTCTGCAACAGCGACGGCTACCGGTGGAACAAGTCCTTATGGATATAATTGGGATTCGGGAGAAGTTAGTCAAACCGCAACTGGATTAAACGCAGGAACACATTCTGTTACAGTAACGGATGCAAATGGCTGTGAAACAGTAGGAAGTATTGTAGTAGGAGAACCAGGAGCACTCTCCGTCATCGTAACCGTAGTAAACGGAACCTTATGTAATGGAGGATCGGATGGTTCTGCAACAGCATCAGGTAGTGCAGGAACAGCGCCATATTCCTACGAATGGGATTCTGGTGAAGTCGTTCCAACAGCAACAGGTCTCACACCAGGAACACATACGGTAACAGTTACTGACTCAAATGGATGTTCAGCTGTAGGTTCAATAGTGATCGGACAACCGAACCCACTAATTGTATCTATTACTTTAAATTCCGATGTCAGCTGTAATGGCTTAAGTGATGGTTCGGCTACAGCTACGACAAGTGGAGGAACACCAAGTTACTCGTACGTTTGGGATAATGGACAACTTGGGAATATTGCAAATAACTTAGATGCCGGTATGCATGTGGTGACGGTAACGGATAACAATGGCTGTACAGTAACAGGCTCAGTGTTTATCGGAGAGCCAACGGTTCTTTCTGCTACCGCAACAGCGAACAACGGTACACTTTGTAATGGAAGTAGCGATGGGTCAGCAACAGCTAACCCAGCAGGAGGAACAATGCCTTACAGTTATCAATGGGATTCTGGGCATAATGGACAAACAGCAACGAACCTCGATGCTGGAAATCATGTAGTAACCATAACGGACGATAATGGATGTTCTGCAACTGCCTCGGTAATGATTGCAGAGCCAACTTCAATCAGTGTTGCTGTAAATGGAACGACTGTAGCGAATTGCACTGTTTGTGATGGTTCTGCTTCAATAACAGTGACAGGAGGAACTCCACCTTATACTTTTAATTGGTCGAATAATGAAACAACTGAAGATGCCTCTGCACTTTGTTCTGGAATAAACTCAGTCACAGTAACGGACGCAAATAATTGTTCAGAAGTTGTTTCCGTTACCATTGGAAATACCTCAACTTTAGTGATTAATACCATTAATGAAACGGCTAGTATTAGTTGTAATGGTGTTTGCGATGCAACCGTTGTTTTAACTCCTTCTGGTGGTAATCCACCTTATATTTATACATGGAATAATGGAGGAAGTACAAATACAATTACTGGCTTATGTGCTGGAAACTATTCTGTAACGTTAACCGATCAAGATGGTTGTATAGCAGTCGGGAATATACTGGTTTCTGAACCTGATGTATTGAATGCAAATGTCAGTCAATCCGCACCAGTGAGTTGTTTTGGTGGCTCAGATGGTGCTGCTACAGTAGCAGTGACAGGAGGAACGTCTCCTTATACCTACCAATGGAGTAATACAGGAAATGGTACAACTACAACTGGTTTAGGACAAGGAACGGTTTCTGTAACGGTGACAGATCAAAATGGATGTGAAGCAGTTGGGTCAGTGAATATTTCCGCTCCAGCGGACTTACCAGCTATCACAATTGTATCGTCTGGTCCATCTGGCTGTTCAGCATGTACAGGATCTGCTACGATAACGGTAAGTGGAGGAACAGGACCATACGTATTTGATTGGTCTAATGGTGGAACAATCCAAAATCCTAGTGATTTATGTGCTGGAATTAATACCGTAACAGCAACAGATGCGAATGGATGTATCACTACCGCAATGGTGACGATTTCTAATAATACAACGCTTGGTCTAGCAACCACTACACCAGGGCAGATCAGCTGTAATGGCGATTGTACCGGAGTAGCAACGGTTGCAGCAACAGGGGGAGCATTACCGTATAATTATCAATGGAGTAATGGTTCAAACACAAATATAGCAACAGGCCTATGTGCAGGAAGCCATAGTGTAACAGTAACAGGAAGTGATGGTTGTTTAGCCGTCGCTACTGTTTCAATTACAGAACCTGATGCTTTAATAGCTGCAATTGCTGTAAACAACAATGTTTCATGTAATGGCTTAAGTGATGGTAGTGCTACTGTTTCCGTTACAGGAGGAACAAACCCTTATTCATACACGTGGACAGATGGAACTATTGGGGCAACCAATAATGGCTTAAATGTAGGAACACACCAAGTTACCGTAGTTGATGCAAATGGTTGTTCTGCTATTGAGTCAGTATCGATAACAGAACCAGGTGGAATATCCATTGTGTTAGACGGTACTACGACAGCAAACTGCTCAGCCTGCGATGGAGGAGCGACAATAACTGTATCTGGTGGTCAGGTTCCCTACACCTATCAATGGAGCAATGGAGCGAATACTGAAGATGTAACAGGACTTTGCGGAGGAATTGCAGCGGTAACTGTAACCGACATTAATGGATGTAATTCAACATTATCAATAAATATTGGAAGTAACTCATCCTTATCAATTAGTTCGATTCTAGAAACAAGTCCTATTGATTGTAATGGAGCATGTAACGGAGAGGCGACAGTCGTTCCTTCAGGTGGAACACCTCCTTATACCTATCAATGGGATTCTGGTCAAACCAGTCCAACTGCAACTGGACTATGTGCAGGTACCTTTAATGTTACGGTCCTTGATGCGTCTGGATGTGTTGCTGCAGGCAGTCTAAGCATATTAGAACCGAGTTTATTATCTACTACAATGACCGTGAATAGTAATGTCTCTTGTACTGGAGATGCAGATGGCTCTGCAACCGTGAATGTAACTGGTGGAACATTGCCTTATGCTTATCAATGGGATTCAGGAGAGGTTGGCTCAACTGCTACCTTATTAGATGCGGGCACACATGCTGTAACGGTAACAGATAATAATGGTTGTACTAGTATTACAACGGTTGTCATTTCAGAACCAGTATCATTGCCTTCTGTGACGATTGGTCAGATAACGGCTGCTGGGTGCAGTGTTTGTGATGGAACTGCTGTTGCAGCAGCTACTGGAGGAACTGGACCTTACACTTATGTTTGGTCAGTTGGTACAAGTACATCTCCAAACCCTACAGACTTATGCCCTGGTGTTGTTACATTGGTGGTGACTGATGCAAATGGATGTGTTGCCACAGCAAATGCGAACATACCGAATACATCATCTTTAGGGATTACAATTTCACAAACAACCTCGATAAGTTGTAATGGAGATTGCAATGGTACTGCTACCGTTTCAGCAACTGGCGGAGTCCCACCATTTTCTTATCAATGGGATTCTCCTGGACAAAGCGGTTCAGTGGCAACAGGATTATGTGCAGGAACATACAATGTAACCGTAACTGGTGCAGATAATTGCTTTACAGTAGGCTCAGTATTTGTTGCTGAACCAGCAGCACTAACTGCTACCGCTAGTATGATAAGTGATGTTAGTTGTAACGGTTTCTCTGATGGTAGTGCAATTGTTTTGCCTATTGGGGGAACTACTCCTTACCTTTATCTATGGGATTCAGGGGAGACAACTGCAACTGCCATACAACTTACAGTAGGAACACATATGGTAACAGTAACAGATGATAATGGTTGTGTCGTAATCACCTCGGTGATTATTGGTGAACCAGGAGCGTTGAGCTATACCGTTAATGGATTTGGTGATGCGAATTGCTCTGCTTGTGATGGTACTGCTGATATTAGTATACTAGGAGGAACATTACCTTATACCTATAACTGGCAAAACGGTACAGTCGTTGAGGATCCTACAAACCTCTGTGCTGGAACACATGCTGTGACGGTAACGGATGCCAATGGATGTATGGTCACTGGCTCTGTAGTTATTGGAAATATCTCTACACTGAATATTACGAATATTGGTTCTAGTTCACCGATAAGCTGTAATGGTGTTTGTGATGGGGAAGTGACTGTAAATGTCGTTGCTGGAAGCCCACCATATACTTATCAATGGGATTCGGGGCAGAACAGTTCAGTTGCAACTGGCTTATGTGCTGGGACACATGCGGTTACTGTAACCGATACAAACGGATGTGTTGTTTTTGGTAATGCAACGATTACAGAGCCAGCTGGTTTCAGTGTCACTGCAAGCACAACGCCTTCTAGTTGCTCTAGCTCGTGTGATGGTACGATTACCTTAATACCACAAGGCGGTACGCCACCATATAACTATCAATGGAGTAATGGAGGCAACGGGCCTGTTCAATCTGGCATTTGCTCTGGTAATTATACTGCTTCTGTTACGGATGCAAACGGTTGTGTTGAAGTCGTTAATGCAATGGTAACACAGCCTTCAACGATGAGCATTACACTAACAGCAAACGATTCGCCATGCTTCAATGAGGCTAGCGGATCAGTTAATACAACGGTTACTGGAGGATCTGCGCCTTATACCTATAATTGGAATAACGGAGCCACTACTGCTGATTTGAATGGGGTAATTGCTGGTAGCTATACTGTGACGGTTACAGATAGTCAAGGTTGTTTTGATATCGCAAACGTATCAGTCTCACAGCCTTCATTATTGGCAGGAACGCCTCTGATCACGATGCCTATTTGTTATGGTGAGCAAAACGGTATAATCTTAATCGATACGACTTGGGGTGGAGTAGGGCCTTACGAATATTCTATTGATGGAATTAGCTATCATTCAAGTCCAATTTTCCAAGGACTTGGAGCTGGGGCATATTCAATTCATATTCAAGATGCAAATGGCTGTGTCTTTATCTTAAGCAGTCTATATGTAAACGACCCTGCTGAACTACAAGTGGATGCTGGAGATCTAATAGAAATCGTCCTAGGAGATAGTGTTCAACTAGAAGCTATGGTGAATTCAAATGATTCGATCAGTTATACTTGGACTCCAATTGACTGGTTGACGTGTGAATTCTGTCCAGATCCTATTTCAAAACCATTTGATAACATCACCTACAACGTGACTGTTATGGATGAAGATGGCTGTGAAGCATCGGATGTCGTAACGATTACTGTAGATAAGACAAGAAATGTGTTTATTCCAAATACTTTTACACCAAACGGAGATGGAATAAACGATGTGTTTACAATATTTGGAGGAGAAGGAGTGACCAATATCCGCACGATGAAAGTGTTTGACAGATGGGGAGAGTTAGTGTTTGAGAATGCAAATTTTGAACCGAATGATCCTTCAAATGGATGGGATGGAACCTTCAAAGGCAAGCGAATGAATCCGAATGTTTTCGTCTATTACGTCGAAGTCGATTTTATAGATGGTGAAACCATTCTTTACAAAGGAGATGTTACACTAATCAAGTAATAAATTTAAAGCCCGAACGATTTGTTCGGGTTTTTTTATCAGTATCTATTTCTCAGGAGTACAAAGTATGTTGTTTTTGGAAAGACACTTTTTACTATTTAAATTATAACAATCGCCTTCTATCGTAATTTCCTAGCAATTAGTCGAACAGATTGGTTCCGCACTTAGAATCAGCCTATATTAAGTTTATAAATTAGTTTTAAGCAATTACTCATAATTCAATTTTAAGTTACCCCAGACTGTCACTACCCCTGACAGTCTTTTTTTGTTTAATGATGATTGTCAACCAATCTAGTATTAGAAGTTAGAGCGGTGTGATATGAATTTATATCAAAATCAACTTAACCTGCTATTAAGCAGTTTTTTACGTTACCAAAAACCTTTCACTTCTTAAAGAAGTAACAGGTTGCTCGTTCATTACTCATCATCATTAAACGTTAATTATACCCTTGAAAGGAAATTGTAACGATTGTCCCCGTTCCGTTGTTTTTATTGATGTCTTTAATGTCAATGTCGATGTTCGATTCCTCGAGGTAATTTAATACTTGTACACGGTCATTGGTGATTTCCATGCCTCTTGATTTGTGGTCTTTGTGTTTCATCTGTCTGATTTTCATGGCTTCCTTTCTTCCTATTCCATTGTCATGAATTGTGCAAAAAAGGATGCCAGAGTCAAAGGAAAATGCGATGGATAGTAATCCTTTTCCTTCCTTTGGCAAAAGACCGTGATTGATAGCGTTTTCGACGAATGGCTGGATCAACATTGTTGGGATTTCAATGTCTTCTTTGAAGACTGCAGGATCAATTTTTAGCTCAAAGTCGAACTCGTCTTCATAGCAAAGTTGTTCCATTCCAACATACAGTTTGATGAGTTCAATTTCACTGTTTAGAGAGATGAATTTGTTCTTAGAAGATTCTAGGTACATCCGCATGAGCTTACCAAATTTAGAGAGTTGTTGGTTGGCAGCTACGACATCCTGAGACATCACAAAATGTTGAATTGCATTGAGTGAGTTGAATATAAAATGCGGATTCATCTGAGACTGTAGTGCGTTTAACTCTAATTCGGCAATCTTTTTATTGATCTCTGTTTTCTCTTTTTCCTCCCGCTCTACACTTCGGATTCTAGAATACATGATACCCGCTACAAGCATCAAAATCAGTAATCCAAGCGCTACGAGAAACCAAGTCTCCCGATACCAAGGTGGTGTAATTGTAAACGGTAAGGAGATCTCTTTGCTCCAGGAGCTGTTGAATTTTCGGACCTGTAGCTGGAAGTTATAATTACCCTCTCGTAAATCGGTAAATTCTGCTGATCGGTTTTTCGTTGTTTGCCAGTCCCTACTTTCATTTATACGATATTGGTATTGGAGTTTCCTTGCATCGGTAAATGCAAGAGCTGAATAATTGAAAATCAGTTTGCTGTCATACGGAATGTTCTTAAGCTCATCTCTAGATACTTTGCTGTTGTTGATGGAGATGTTTTGAATAAGAACATCGGGTGCTTTTATCTTGTCAGGAGGGTTACTATTGTCAATCATTGAGATCCCTTGACTGGTGCCAATCCAGAGGTTCTCCTTACTATCTTGAAACAGACAGTTGATATCATCCGCAATGACACCAGTGGGAACATTGTGTACCTTGCCTTGTTCTGAGAAAATATGCAAGCCTTGTGGAGAAGCAGTCCAAATCAAATCGCGATTATCGATCAGGATTTTTCTATAAATATCAGAAATTGGGCTATTTTTCTTGTTAAAATTAATGAATCCTTCGTCCTTTTTATACTTGCAAAGTCCTCCTTCAGTTGCAATCCAGATATATCCTTTGGAATCCTCCTTGATATCATTCACTTGGTTATTGGGAATACCGAAATCAACATCATATTTTTCATACAAACCGTTTTCCCAAATGATGACTCCGACATCGGTAGCAATCCAGATACGGTCTTTTGAGTCGCAAAACAAGCTGTTTACTGAATTATAGATTCGCATGTCTATTGGTATCGTATCTGTCACTGGTGCTTTGCCACAACCATCGTAAAACACAAGGCGGTCCTGCTTGAGGAATACAATTTTGTTGTCGCTAGTAAATACAAAAGAAGCGGCATCCGTTTCATTCCTCAGGCAGATTACGGGTTCAGTTTTCTTTATATGGTAAAATCCACTCGAAGTACTGGCGTAGATCTCATCATTTTGTTTCTTACTAATTTTACGAACACGAATCAAAAGCTCATAAATATCACCTTCAGGTAAGTAAATTTCTTCCCAGTTCTGTTGATTTAATTTATAAACGCCCGCCTTGGTTCCTGCTAAGATTTTTCCTTCCTTCGTCTCGTGCAAGTCATAGACAAAAGAGTTGCCTAGACCAGAGGACGAAGTGTAATTAATAAACGGCGAATCAAAGATGCAATAGAGACCACCACCATCACTTGTAACCCAAACGTTTTGTTCTAGGTCTATTTCAATCTGAGAAGGAGTAGACTCCATATTCATTGCGTTCCCTACATCCATCCAATCAAAAGTCCTTGTGTCTAGTCGGTATAGTTTTTTGTTCCAGCCTGCTACGACGAAGACTTTACCAGTTTTAGTTGTTCTGATTTGCCCGAACGGTCTTGCTTTTAGGTTTGAAGAAGGTGCATATGCTGTGACCACGCTATCTGATATGATTTTATAGATAACCTTCTCACCGGCTGCCCACAGATTTCCTTCTACATCTTCAGTAAGACCATAAACACTTTTGTTCTTGATTCTGTAATTGAATAATCGATTGAGCTTTAGGTCGGAGTTAATTTCAAAAATACCCTTAGAGGTGGCAAGTAGCAATTGTCCATTTTTTCGCTTGTACATTCTTACAAACAATGGGGTAAACGTTTTTGGTGGAGCGGTGTTTATCTTTTTCTTTTCCTCCTCGGACGAAACCAGTTGCACATTACCTTTTATATCAGAGTACAAACCAATTCTCTTGCAGACGACCTTGTTTGTATCCACATCACACAATGTCATTGCAGAAGGTGCTTTTGGGCTCATTTTGTTAAGCAATACAGTTCGCTCACTGATAAAATACATCTGCGCACCTTTCAGTAAATCCCCTTCATGTTTTGGCGTGTGAATTTTATCATCTTCAATACCAATGAGCTTACCTTCAAACGTATTTACCCATACCATTTCATCAGTTCCCTCGGCAATTTCAATGATGTAAGTGGATGTCAATCCTTTTAGCTTGGTATAGTTTTTAAACTCGGTTCCATCATACCTTGAAAGCCCGTCATCTGTACCAATCCACAAGTAGCCCTTGGAATCTTGCATGATATCATAACCAATATTATGGCGCAGCCCCTCATCAATAGAATAGTGGTTATACTTCAACTTTTGACCGTAACTATAGTTGAATAGTAGAATAAACGCAAGAACGAGACTTATGTAGGATCCTTGAAGCATTTTCAGAACATACCTTATTTAATTATAAATTTAACATAATTCCTGTCTATTTAACTTGATTCGTGGATTGAATATTGACTTAGGAGCACAAAATGTGATAAAACAATGATATTTCGCTCCCGAGGTCAATAAATTTTCTTTCTTTAAAAATTTAATAGCAACTCAGAATGTGAATCGTATTCAAAACAATAACAATAAATCAATAAAAGTTGGATATAGAGTGGAACTAGGTTGCGCAGTTTTACGCCAAATTTTTTTATTCAATGTTTTCAAATATTTAACGAATCTATAACCATTTTAATCCGAATGCTCCTAGAAAGAATTAACAGTTAAAGGTTGTTGAACAAGTAAAGTAATGATAAATGATCTATCTTAATTATCGTAATCCATTAGAAAAAAGGGGAGTAGAAATAGATTTATTGATGGCTTTTTATTGGATAGAACAATTTGTATTGTTTTATATGTCAATAAATAATTTTGAGTTTATATAGTATTTGCAAAATATGTTTTATCTGAACTGTTAATAAATAATTAAAATTTGGAATTTTGACAATTGGGTTAATGGGATGCCCTATATTACAATGTCTAATTTTTACTAACCTAGTCGAACTAAACAAATGAATTTTAAGAACAACCTTTGGTTATTCCTAACCTTTTTTTTGCCAATTTTATTCCTCTCTTCAATAACAGCCCAACAAAGTATGAACATGACCCTTGCAGGGACATGGGATGGCAATAACACCCAAACAAGTGGTGTGTTTTACAATGATATTTGGGGATATACAGATGAGTCTGGAAATGAATATGCTATTCTTGGTTCACCTAATGAAGTTCATTTTATTGATGTGACTAATCCTTCTAATCCAACAGAAATCCTTGGTCATGTTGGTGGGAGTACTTCCCTTTGGAGAGATTTTAAAACGTATAAGAAATATGCTTACGGTGTAGCAGATCAAGGTAGTGAAGGGTTATTGATTTTTGATTTAAGTGCATTGCCGAGCAGCCCTCCAACACTTGCCAACCAAAATAACTCCGATTTTCAAAGAGCACACAATATTTTTATTGATGTACCAAATGGATTGGCTTATATTGCTGGCTCTAATACGGTAAGCGGAGGCGTCATTGTGTATGATTTAAATGCTAATCCAACAAACCCTCCTGTTGTTTATTCTTCGAATCTACAAGGTGGCTATGTCCATGATATTTATGTGCGGGATAACATAGCTTATGCTTCTCATGGTAACAATGGGCTTTACATGCACGACTTTTCTAATCCATCCAGCCCTGTTTTTATAGATTCTAGGAATACTGGCGGATACAATCATAGTAGCTGGCTTACTGATGATGGTCAGTATGCTGTCTATGCGGAAGAAGTGCCCCAAGGTCGCCCACTTGGAATTCTTGACCTTACCGATGTTCCAAATAACGGGATTGGATTGGTTACCACCTTTAAGTTTCCGCTTCTTGCACCACAAGCTACTGGTGTTACTCCGCACAACCCTTTCATCGCAGGAGACTACTGTATTGTTTCCTATTATGAAGATGGTGTCCAGATTTTTGATATCTCTGATAAGAATAACCCGTTTACGGCAGCTTATTACGATACAGATCCTAACAACACCAGCTATTCAGGAACGGATGATAACTGGGGCGTTTATCCATATTTTCCTTCTGGAACTATTATCGCTTCAGATACTAAAGGCGGACTGTTTGTCCTATCTACTTCCTTAAACATTCCAACTACCTGTTTCGATGGTATTAAAAATGGAACTGAACTCGGTGTAGATTGTGGTGGATTTTGTAAACCATGTGGCACAGCACCGCAAGCACCAGTCGCTGGGTTTTCAGCCAACACAACAACAAGCTGCACTGGGGTAATCGAATTTACCGACCTTTCCTCAACAAATGCGACCAGCTGGGCTTGGGATTTTGGTGATGGGAATACGAGTACATTGCAAAACCCAACGCATACTTACACTACAGCAGGCACTTACACCGTATCCTTGACTGCAACAAATGTTATTGGCTCTGACACTGATTCTAAAACGAACTATGTTACAATTACTACTCCTGCAGCTCCAACAGCGGCGGGAGGAGACTTCTGCGCGCCTGGTTCTACCACTTTAAATGCCTCAACTCAATCTGGGCAAATCAACTGGTATGACAACAATGGTAATTATATTACAACGGGTACTTCCTACACCACACCCACTCTAAATAACACGACTACTTACTATGTAGAAACGACTTCAGGCTCGGGCCCACAGTATTTCGGCCCACAGGATGGTAGCATTGGTGGAGGTGGATATCATGGTGCCTCTGCACAATACCTTGAATTTACTGTGACACAAGACGTTACACTAGTTTCTGTTTGGGTAGACGCTGATCAAACTGGAAATAGAACGATTGAGCTAAGAGATGGCTTTGGAACTTTAATTAACAGCTTAGGAGTAAACATCCCTAACGGTATCAGTAGAGTAGCATTAAATCTTAATTTGACTCCAGGTAATTATCAACTTGGTGGTGATAATATGGACTTGTTTCGCAACAATAATGGGCCTAATTATCCTTATTCTATTTCAAATTTGATAGAGATTACTGGATCTTCAGCAGGTGGAAATTACTATTATTATTTTTATGATTGGGAAGTGCAAACAGCCGGATGTACAAGTGCTCAAACACAAGTAACAGCAACTGCACTTGCGTTGCCTACTAGTAGTTTCTCTGGTTCTGTATCAGGTAACACGGTAACGTTTACTAACACCTCTTCAAACGCTGCCGTTTGGTTATGGGATTTTGGAGATGGTAACAATTCTGTTCTAGAAGACCCAACACACACCTTTGCAAATGGAACCTACACCGTTTTACTTACCTCGACTAGTAGCTGTGGACAAGATACCTCATCACAAACCTTTACATTTGGAGCGCCACCTGTTGCTGACTTCTCCCAGTCACTTGGATCAGGCTGTTCACCATTGACTGTTAGTTTTACGGACTTGTCTGTTAATACTCCTTCTAGTTGGTCTTGGTCGTTTCCAGGAGGTATACCTTCTACCTCTACTCAAGCAAACCCTACCATTGTTTACAACAATGCAGGAACATACGATGTCACCCTTGTCGTTTCTAATTCTTTAGGGTCAGATACTAAATTTCAAGGAAGTGCCTTGGTGGTAAGTGGTCCACCTGCTACTGCTGGATTTACCTCTACCACCAATAACTTGACGGTAGACTTTACCAATTCCTCTACAGGTAATATCACAACTTATTTCTGGGATTTTGGAGATGGAAACAATAGTTCACTGACCAATCCAAGTCATACTTATTCAGCGCCAGGTAGTTATATTGTCGTCTTGACTGTTACTAATTCCTGTGGTTCGAAACAATCGACTCAGACTATAAATGTTGGAGGTGCACCTACAAGTTCATTTTCAGCAATACCAACCACAGGATGTGCACCTTTGACGGTTAATTATACTGATAATTCCGTAGGATCTCCTACAAGTTGGTCATGGTCGTTTCCAGGAGGAACACCATCTACTTCGACTCAACAAAATCCAACTGTTGTTTATAATAATTCGGGTACTTTTGATGTAACATTAGCAGTCGGAAATAGCATTGGAAGTGATGTGTCTACTCAGAATTCCTATATCGTTGTCAATGATGTTCCCGTTGTTGGATTTACAGCGTCAAATACTGGTAATACGGTAACATTTACCAATACGACGACAAGCGGTTCTACTTATAGTTGGGACTTTGGAGATGGAAATACCAGTACTCAAACCAACCCCTCTCATACTTATTCTACTGCTGGTACGTACACTGTGGTTTTGACAGCAACAAATGCATGTGGAACTCAACAATCTACTCAAACTATTTCTGTAGGTAGTGGTGTCCCACCTTCAGCTGGATTTATGACGAATACAAATGTTGGCTGTACACCCTTAACTGTTAATTTTTCTGACAATTCATCAGGTAATCCTACGGCATGGTCTTGGTCGTTTCCTGGAGGAACGCCTTCTACTTCTACGGTTCAAAATCCTACTGTTACTTATAACAATACAGGAGCATATGATGTGATTTTAACGGTATCTAATGCAAACGGTACTGATGTTTATGCACCAACGGGTTATATATTGGTGTTTGATCAGCCTGCGGCTTCGTTTACGACATCGATTAGTGGTACAACAGTAACGTTTATCAATAACTCAACAAACGCAACCACTTATAATTGGGATTTGGGGGATGGGAATACAAATTCTTCAGTTAATCCAACACATACCTATTCAGCACCAGGAATCTACACGGTAGTGCTAAATGCTACAAACAATTGTGGAACAGTAACGAATACACAGACAATCACTGTCGGTGGAGCACCGTCACCAGCTTTCTCTTCGAGTGCAAGCGTTGGATGTGCACCATTTACCGTTAACTATACAGATAATTCAACAGGCGGACCCACAAACTGGAACTGGTCGTTTCCAGGAGGAACGCCTTCTACTTCTACTCAGCAAAACCCTTCAGTGGTTTATTCTACTGTTGGAAACTATGATGTTACCCTTGAGGTAAGTAACAGCTTAGGAACCAATTCTAATACACTTCCAGATTTTGTCGTTGTGAATGATCTACCGACTACTTCATTCAATCAAAGTGTTTCTGGAACAACAGTGAACTTTATCAATAACTCAACGAATGCAACAAGCTATAGTTGGAGTTTTGGGGACGGAAACTCGAGTACTGCGGTCAATCCTACACACACTTATGCTGCACCTGGCACTTACAATGTGCTACTTACAGCCTCTAACAGTTGTGGATCATTACAATTTACTCAGACCGTAACAGTTGGTGGTGCACCAAACGTAGTATTTAGTGCGAATAATGCTACGGGTTGTGCTCCACTAATCGTTTCATTTACTGATCAATCAACCGGTAGTCCTACAAGTTGGTCTTGGTCATTCCCTGGAGGTGCACCTGCCACTTCAACCTTGCAGAATCCGCAAATTCAATACACAGCAGCTGGAACCTATGATGTCACTTTGACGGCGATAAATGCACTAGGATCTAATACTAGTACACAAATGAGTATTGTTGTTGTAAATGATGGTCCAACGGCTGCATTCTCAAATTCTATTTCAGGATTCACCGTAATTCTGACCAATACTTCATCGAATGCTACGAGCTACAGTTGGAATTTTGGAGATGGGAACTCAAGTACGGCAAACAGTCCTTCTCATACCTATTCAGCACCAGGAAATTATCCTGTAACACTAACGGCAACGAATGCCTGTGGTAGCATTACAACCACTCAAACAGTTACAATCGGGAATCCGCCGAGTGCTAACTTTACATCGAATGTAAATGCTGGTTGTGCTCCGTTAACCGTAAACTTTTCGGATTTGTCTAATGGTAGTCCAACAAGTTGGATTTGGTCGTTCCCAGGAGGTACACCTTCCTCCTCGACTATGCA
Source organism: uncultured Saprospiraceae bacterium (assembly GCA_937959115.1). Classification (GTDB taxonomy): domain Bacteria; phylum Bacteroidota; class Bacteroidia; order Chitinophagales; family Saprospiraceae; genus JAHDHB01. Next base: position 20,802 of record CALGAW010000003.1, on the reverse strand, counting down.
AAACCCAACGGTAACCTATAGTTCTGGAGGTACGTTTGATGTTGTTTTAACAGTTGCAAACGCTATTGGAAACAACTCTGTTACTCAAACTGGTTATGTGTTGGTTAATACCGCTCCTACGGCTTCTTTTAACAGTAGTATTACAGGGAATTCAGTTTCGTTTGTTAATAATACAACAGGTGCGTTTACCTATAATTGGGATTTTGGAGATGGGAATACCAGTGCTCAAACCAACCCGATTCATACGTACGCAGCACCTGGTAGTTACACAGTAGTGCTTACTGCGGTTAACGCTTGCGGTTCTAATCAGGTATCTACCGTCGTAACGGTTGGTGGTGCTCCAATTGCTGCATTTGATGCGAATATGACGAGTGGGTGTTCGCCAATGACTGTTACCTTTTCAGATTTAAGTACGAATAATCCAGTTGCATGGAGTTGGTCATTCCCTGGAGGAACGCCTAGTACATCCGTGCAGCAAAATCCGACTGTTACGTATAATGGGCCAGGCACTTATGATGTTACCTTGACCTCGGGGAATGCGATTGGTTCTAATACTACAACCCAAACAGGTTATATTATTGTTTCTGCTTCACCTTCGGCTAATTTTAATTTTTCTACTTCTGTCTTAACAACGATATTTACCAATACTTCCTCAAACGCTACGAGTTATAACTGGAATTTTGGAGATGGAAATACAAGTACCGTGCAAAACCCAACACATACATATGGTGGACCAGGGACATACACTGTTTCCTTAACTGCTTCGAATGCTTGTGGTAGTGTGACAACGACTCAATCGGTTGTTATTGGTGGTGCTGCTCCTATCCCAGGAATGACTTCTAATCCGAATACGGGGTGTGCGCCATTGGTGGTGAGTTTCACGGATCAGAGTTCTGGTAGTCCCACTAACTGGAGTTGGTCATTTCCAGGAGGAACACCTGCGACCTCAACGATGCAAAACCCAACAGTAACTTATAGTACACTAGGGGCTTATGATGTATTACTGACTGTGTCTAATGCATTTGGGTCTACTAGCAATACTTATATGAATCACGTGGTGGTAAACGATAAGCCAATTGCAAACTTTGTCTTTAGTGTAACTAACTTTAGTGCTTCCTTTACAAATACAACGTTTAGTGGAACCTCTTATCTTTGGGATTTTGGAGATGGAAATACAAGCACACAAGCCAATCCAGTTCATTCCTATACAGCAAACGGAACATATACAGTGACGCTAACAGCAACCAATGCTTGTGGAACTTCAGTGCATACGGAAACGGTTGTGGTCTCTGTATCGACTGGGCTTGAAGAAGAAAACCAGCTGACCAGTTTGACTGTCATGCCGAATCCGAATAGTGGTTTGTTCCAATTAGAGGTGTCTGGTAAACCAATTGATCAGTTGGAACTGCAGGTCTTAAACGTAGTGGGCATTAAGGTATTTGAGCGTACTGTTGACTTTTCTTCTGGTCGCGTGATGACTGACATTGATTTAGGAGTGGTGCCCTCTGGTACTTACATCCTTGCAGTAAGACGCGGTGCAGATATAGCTTATAGAAAACTGACCATTATTGATTAATGGTATTTGATAATTGATTTGAAAGAGGTCTTCAGCAATGAAGGCCTTTTTTATTGGTATTCCTAGCTATTCCTATGAATGTTTGTGTCTTCGTTTTTCATAGAAATCATTCGGATAAGTTTTGGTTAATAAGTAGTGATGTTGGTAAACTATTTAGAACAATACATTTGTAATAAAATGTACTACTTAGCCTTAAGTAACACTTAGTAAGTTTATTAAATATCGTATTTAAATTTAAGTATAGGAAATCAGTTTAATTTATTAAGAACAAGACTGGATTTTTAACCCTAGGATGCAGGAAGGCAAATGCCTAGGTTTGTCGTAGCATTAATTACTTGCTATACACGAATTCTTTTTGTTAACTAAAATTAATAATAATGAAACAATCTTTAATTTTTTCCCTTTTAGTTTTTCTAATAAGTTCTAGCTTTTGTTTAGATGCCCAACTTTGTGCTCTAGATCCCTCTATAAGAAGTGGGTGGATGGGATTACCTTTAGCTCCAATTGGGACTTCAACTTTTGATCTTAACGTTGAGGAAGATTTTCTTGACCACACCGACTACCAAAATGACCCTTACGAAATTACAATTTGCATGTTAAACATTAGTCCTGCTGAAGGCCTTGCCTCAGTAGGAGGTGACTTTAACCATGTTTTTAATTGGCAATATGATCCAGTCTCAAACTGTTTGTTAGGAACCCAAAATCAACCAATACTTGCAGGTGGTGGATATGGTGTCTCTTATGGAAGAATCAGAATCACGTACAAGGTAGATAACGTTGTTCATTGTCCTGGACAAATGGGGTATAACGCTGTTTTATATCCACCGGACTGTACAATAGGTAATCAAACTTATAATGATGTTGCCTCTGAATATAGATGTTTTACTGCTAGCTTTACATGCAAAGGCCGGATTGCTGCAAAAACATCGGATTTTTATACCTATAGATTTGGTTTTAGGGGACCTCAGGGTGTTTTACCCTATTTTTCTTATCTCTGGAGTTTTGGAGATGGTGATCATGCTTATGGTCCTAGCCAAGTGCATACTTATAGTCAACCCGGAATTTATCCAGTGACACTTCAAGTGAACAATTATGGAGCAAAATGTGGCTATGGAAGATACGTAAAGGTAGACAATAATAATGTGATTGAAGACATAGAAGGAACTGCCTTTAAATTTGATTTAGGTACGGGAGATGAGCTAAATCAATTAGAGTTGCACCCAAACCCTGCAAACGACCAAGTAGCTGTGAAAATAGAAAATGAGTCTCTAGGTGATGTGGCCCTTTCGATTATGAATGTAGCAGGGCAAACTGTTTTTAGTAGTCAAATACAAGTAACGGAGGGTAAAGAAACTGTGAATCTTGATCTGTCTAAGTATGATTCAGGTGTGTATTTTGTTGTAATGAAATCGTCTAATGTTGTTGTAACAAAGAAATTAGTGAAAAATTAGAATTCGTTTCATTATTGACTTAATGTAGCTGGGGAACAATTGGTTTCCTAGCTATTTTTTTATACCATGAATTGTGTAAAACCATCGAATCAATAAAATATTGGCAAATACTAGAAAAATAGATTAAATTTGTACCTTAAAACATAGATTTTAATACCCCATTGTAATTACAATTATGTCTAATCCGTACGACGATTTATTTAATGAGGGACCTCCTAAGAATCAGCCTGCTAGGGAACAACTCCCAGAAGTCCCAATTCCGTTACCTCAAAACAATGAGCCTAGCAAGGAGGAATTGGATCCAAACAATGAAACCGTCAATCCAATAGAGCTAGGCAAAGAAACCCTTGACGAAATACTAGATTACAATGCTGCGTTTAATCAGAAAGCAGAAGAATTTTCTAAGCTATTGAGTGAACTAAGTGCTATTGATCATAAGGAAAATACAGGCATCCTTCAATACTTTGTGGTGATCCCAGAAAAGGGCCGACCTGAGAATTTGCAAGATGAAAAGATATATAATGCACTGCTTTCTAGTAAATTTGAACGTGTGATTGCTCCCATGGCGGAGTTAGCCAATATCCATCTAGAAGCGATAAAACGATTTAACGAGGATATTGATGATGATTATTATTCTATAGAACAATCAGATGGGGTAGTCCAAATCAATAAAAAGCTAGCCCTTGAAGGCATCAATCTACAACGGAAAATATTGGCTGATGCAGCAGAGAGCCTGAGCATCTTGGAAACCGCTCTAGAAGTGTCTGAAGGTCGTTTGAGGGACTATATCAATACGGGTGGGACCAATAACATCTCAGCTGCTGAAGTTGCCCTTCTTACTCAGAAAAGATCTACGCTTACACGAGGTTTGCTTCATCAATTTGACTATTCCTTTTTTACGATAAATTTACTTGACAAAACTGCGCTTACCTTTGGTGTTCATTTGAAGGAAACTTCTGCACAATATGTCAATAAATTGGCTAGGGCATTTGAGATTTCATCTTAGATGGTTTGGATGGTCTTTACTACCTGAATTTTTCAATTTCCTCCAACCGGAGTTGTTGAAAATGTGTTTTCCCGAAAGGGGAATGGAATCTTAAATCTTGTAAGAAATTGACTTGGATCTCAGCCCATGCTTCATCTGTATACTGTTTGTTGTGTAGGCTGTCCCATTCTTGACGGAGCTGATCTCCACGTGTTTTGAAGTTTGTGTATAGCCCATAACTGAGATCGGTATCTTTGAGGAGGGCAGCAATCTCTGAGGTTGGAGTTTCGGTGTGCTTTGTGCTGTTTATACAAATGGAGACGCTAGAGAGATAGGCCTCGTCTTTGCCTTGTTTTTTCAAGTATTCCCTAGCCATCTCAATGCTTTTATCTTCGTGGTGATAAATGTTATGTAAGTAACCAATATCGTGTAAGTAAGCGGCTACAACTAATTGTTCCTTTAGTAGGTAAGAGAGTTGCCCTTTTTCTGCTATGTCTTTGAGCTTTGCAGCTACTAGGAGTGTGTGTTCTAATGAATGGTAGGTGAGCTCAACATTGTTGTGTTGTTCAAAATATTCCTTGACAAATTCTTTTGTATGTTGAATGAAATTCAAATGACATTAATGATTTTCTTGATTTCTAGTAGAATTACTAAAAGTATTAATCTTGGAGAACACTCAACCACTGATAATTAACAATTGCCTTAAACCATATTTGCATGCCAGCTCTCTCCTAGACACACCTTCCAGCCTTCTCGTAAACCGCCTACAGTATCCACCAAATTATTGAAAACAGTTGTAGAATCATCAATGGTGCCTTTTGCGTAGAGCGCTTCAAATTCTTCTCGAGAGGCAGCACTGACTTTACCGTCTAACTCATAAGCAAACAGCATGCGGTTGAACAGATCAACAGAATACTCGGCTTCTAGGCTTTTGATGAAATGCACAGAACTGTCGATACTGCATCCACTGGCGCCCGCTTGAGCTTGATCCACGCCCATCACCACAAAACGGTTGTACATTACTTCGCCCGTCGCTACCAAATCCCGACCGTGGCTCGCCCAGGAAAGTGCAAACTGATTTATCTTTTCATTGATCTGAGTTACTTCCTCTTCTGTAAACGGACGATTGGATTGATAAACCCAAACTCTAGCGTTATCTGGTAATTGACTGATAAAGTTCATGGTAATTGTTTCTTATAAAACATTGTTTTGGACAATTAGTTCAGCTAGATCTAAGACCATCACATCATCCTGCTTTTCCTTGGCTTTCACACCATCAGACATCATCGTCAAGCAAAACGGGCAATTGACCGCCACTATATCAGGCTTTACATCCATTGCTTCTTCAATTCGCTCTATGTTGATTCGCTTATCTCCTGATTCATCTTCTTTGAACATTTGAGCACCGCCAGCGCCACAACACAAGCCATTGGTCTTACAACGCTTCATTTCTACTAACTGGGCGTCAAGTTGCTCTAAAACCTTCCTAGGAGCCTCGTATACCCCGTTTACACGTCCTAGGTAACATGAATCGTGGTAAGTGATCCGTTTGCCCTTGAAAACGCCACCTTCTTTGAGCTTTATCCGTCCTTGGTCGATTAGATCCTGAAGCATTTGAGTATGATGGATAACCTCGTAGTTGCCTCCTAGTGCAGGATACTCATTTTTAATAGTATTGAAGCAATGCGGACAAGCCGTTACGATCTTCTTAACCTTGTACATGTTTAGTGTTTCGATGTTCTGTAGGGCGGTCATTTGAAACACAAATTCATTGCCAGCGCGTCTAGCAGGATCACCTGTACAGCTTTCCTCGTTTCCTAGGATGGCGAAGTTGATGCCTACCTCGTTTAGGATCTTTACAAAGGCAAGGGAAACCTTTTGAGCTCGAGCATCAAAACTACCAGCACACCCAACCCAGAAAAGGATTTCCGGTTCTTCTCCTCTGGCTGAAAAATCAGCCATTGTATCAATTTTAAGTTGTTTTAAATCGGACATTGGTTCTTCAAGTTAAGTGATTATGAATTGAGCGCATCTTTTGCCCATTTATCTCTGTCATCAGCAATTTGCCAGACGGCGCCGTTGTTCTCTATGGCTGTAAACATTGGGGTCCATTCAGCAGGACCAGCAGCCAAGTCGAGGATTTCGTGCCGTCGTAATTGTAGAATAATATCAAGCGGGTCAATCGTCACTGGGCACGCTTCTACGCATGCGTTGCAAGTAGTACAGGCATGCAATTCTTCATTAGTAATATAATCAAACAGGGATTTCCCGTCGTCAAAATTCTCTTTTGTTAGTTTGGTGGCCCCTTCCTTTTTGTCTGCTTTCACGCATTCTAGGTTATTTTTGTCGAGGTGGGTACCGATTTCTTCTGCGCGGTCTCTCACGTCCATCATGATTTTTCTAGGCGAAAGCTTTTTGCCTGTGATGTTTGCTGGACAGACAGACGAGCAACGGCCGCACTCTGTGCATGTGTAAGCATCTAGGACGTTCTTCCAGCTGAGATCAAATATGTCATTGGCTCCAAACTTTGGAAGTTCTTCCATACTGTCTTGTGCTCCAGTGTCTTCAATAAGTCCCATCATACTTTTTACTTCATTCATGATAGAAGGCATGTTGGTCATTTCTCCTCGAGAAGTCAGTTTTTTGAAATATACATTAGGGAAGGCGAGTAGGATGTGCAAGTGCTTGGAAAACGGTAGATATGCTAGGAAAGCAAACACGGTCATGATGTGTCCCCACCAACCAATTCGTTCCAAAATTTGAAGCGTGCCTTCTGACATTCCTCCAAAAATTGCAGGGCCAAGGCCGCTACTAACAGCAAATCCATAAGAACCAGCTCCTTGCATTCGGTGCAATACTTCGTCTGCTCCGTTCATTGTAAAAATACAGACAACAAGGATTAATTCACCAATCAGAATTAAATTACCATCAAGCTTTGGCCAACCAGTCATCTCATCCATGTGGAATCGTGGTAGTTTCAATAGGTTACGTCTTGCAAGGAAAATAAAGGTTGCTATAAGCGCCAACAAGGATAAAATTTCAATAAAACTAATGATAAACGTATAGAAACCGCCTAGTGATGATCTAAATACACGGTGTTGACCAAACAAGCCATCAATGATGATTTCGATCAGCTCAATTTGAGTAATCATAAAAGCAGCATAGATGAAAAAGTGCAAGACACCAGGAATAATCCGCTTAAACATTTTCTTTTGCCCTAAGGCAATCAATGCGACATTTTTCAGACGCTCTCCCGTGTTTCCACTAATTTCTTCATCTTTCCCCAGTAAAATGTTCCTTCTAATCCGTCCATACTTAGTGAAAACAATGTATCCCACTATGAGCAGCAATGACGCAAAGGCAATTTGGCTTAACATATATCGTCGTTAATTTAAATGCTTTAAAAGCGGAAGTTAGCAAATTTTCGCTATTATAGAAAATGGTCTTTGATAATGTAGAATAAATCTAAACATAACTATGACAATTACGTTTAAAAATTTATATACATTTACGGGTTGATTTAAAAAATACACCATATGAACAAGCTTTCTATACTACTAACCTTGTGTTTTTCCATCTTTTTTGTCTCCGCTTTTGCTCAGTCTTCCTATAATGTGAATATAAATCTTCATCGGGAATTGAATAAAATTGGTCATTCGTCTACGCTTCTTCCTTTGTTTGTAAAAGGGGATTTAAATAAGATTCAATTCGCTGCTAGGACGTTCGGCGGTATTTATCTCTATGGATATGGTGATGTTGCACGAGTAGATCTGCCTGCCAATCAGATTAAGTTGTTTCTTGATAACGAGGGAATTGAAAAAGCGGAATTTCATAATTCCGAACCTAAGTTTATGAATGATTTTCAGCTTGAAACCAATAATTTGGATTCTGTTCATGCCGGTCATGGAATACTGCCAATGCCTGTAAAAGGAAAGGATGTGATCGTAGGTATTATCGACGCTGGCCTAGAATTTAAACATCCTGATTTTAGAGATCCAGTAACAGATGAATCCCGGATCTTATATATGTGGGATCAAGTCTACGCAGGTTGTGCTTCTCCAACAGGTTATAATTATGGTTGTGAGATCAATGGTAATGACTTTGATGCGCCACCTTATCCTGCACATTTTCCAGATGTAGAATTTGCGCATGGTACAAGAGTTGCCAGTCTTGCTGTAGGCAATGGCTCTAGTGTTTCGCCAGCAAAATACGTAGGGGGCGCACCCGAAGCGGATATTATTTCAGTAAACATCCGATTTACGTATTTTGAATCTTCTTTTGTGGATGCCATGCAGTATATTTATCAAAAAGCGGCAGCACTTGGCAAGCCATGTGTGATTAACTCTAGTGTTGGTTCTTATACAGGTGCGCATGATGCACGTGATCTAACTACTGCTTTGATTGTTAATATGCTGAATGCAGCTTCAGGACGGACACTTGTCCAAGCTGGGGGAAATGCTGGTGATTCTTATCAACACCTGAGTTATCCTGTGACAGCAGATACTTCATTTACTTGGTTTCGCTACAGTACGCCTGTTGGTGGAATCGAATTTCCAGTTTACGCTTTTCGTACAGATTTTGACAATGTAAATTTTGGATTTGCTGCTAGAGATCGGAATTCAAATTTTTATTATGGAAATACTGCTTTTCATAACATCTCAGAAATGAACTTGAGTCCTTCTCACCCTTTAGATAGTATAGTGGAAGCCTTGTATCACAATGGTCAGCTACTTGGTACAATAAAATATTATGGTAAGTATGAAGGTGATTCTTATTACATGCTTTGCCACATTGCTGCCGTTAATTACTATGATCATTGGGAGTTTCAAACGACTGGTTCTGGGCAGTTTCATATCTGGAGTCATCGACAAGAAATTGGGAACTCAAGGATGATGGAACCTGGTAGTGTGCCTGATGTGACGACGCTTCCTGCTATGGTCAATTATCAGTTTCCAGATAAAGAATATACGATCGTTGGTAAGTGGGCCTGTCATGAGGAAGTCATCACTGTTGGAAATTATCACAATTCAGCCTATTCCTTGACGTTTAATCCAGATACTTTGTGGAATTTTCAAAATAATGCGTTTCAGCCTAGGGGTGGACTTGTGCACCGATCGAGTAGGGGCCCAACGAGACTTGGTCTAATAAAGCCAGATATCACGGCTTCTGGTGATCATACTCTGGCTGCTACCTCAATGACTCGACTTGCGCATCACAATTGTTGTGAACAAGGGAATCTTGCTCCTGAAGGTTTTCATATAGTTATGGGTGGGACTTCTGCTTCTGCGCCCATATTATCTGGAGCGGTTGCCTGTTATTTACAGCTATATCCAAACGCTACAAACATAGAGATTAGAGATGCATTGAAAACAACGGCGTTGGTAGATAGTTTTGTCACCACTGGTTTTCCTCCAGTTCCTAGTAATGATTGGGGAGCAGGAAAGCTTGATGCTTTTCAGTTCCTCGTGCAGTCAATGACTTATGGATGTACAGATCCTTATGCACCAAACTATGATTCTACTGCAGTTATTGATGATGGTTCTTGTATCTTATCCTCTAATGAGGAACTGTTGATTGATCAGCCATATTTGCTTGTTTCTCCAAATCCATTTACGGATCACTCGTTGGTCGAGTTTCATCTGTCTGAAAGCTTAGCAGGGACTACTGAGCTCTCCTTGTATGATGTAGCGGGGCGGCAATTGTACTCGAAAGCGATCGACAGGTCTACTGGGAGTGTTCATTTTGATGGATCAGCGCTGAGCCCAGGACTATACATTTGGAAGCTATCTCAAAACGGATCTGAGGTTATCCATCGAAAAGTAGCAGTAATTCGATAACTTTGTAGCAAAATCATTACTATGTTACTGTTAAACTCGGATCAAACTACTCAAAAGATAAAGCGTCTTGCCCTTGAAATCATGGAACAGAATTTCCATGAGCAGGAGATTATTCTAGTAGGAATCAATAAAAGCGGTACACAATTGGCACAACGACTGTTGACTCAAATGAAGCCAATGGCAGAGGGAGAAATTCAACTCACTTCAGTTCATCTCAACCCTGCTAATCCAATGGAGGAGGAGGTGTACACAGACCTGTCCCCCGATTCTTTTGATCAGAAAGTAATTATTGTGGTGGACGATGTCGCGAATACTGGTCGCACGTTGCACTATTCTATGAAACCTTTTTTGGCTGTGTTGCCCAAGAAGATTGAAGTAGCGGTGCTAGTAGACCGACAACACAAACTCTTTCCTATTGCTACGGATTATGTGGGGATTGCGCTTGCAACTACCTTGCAGGAAAATATTGAGGTGCGGTTTGAGGAGGAGGAGATTAGTGTTTATTTGGAGTAGGGTGCAGAGTTTGGATTCGAACTAGATTAACTAATTTGTTTGTCAATACAATACTTGACGAAGTATTTCCTAGGTATATTAGACAGTCCTATCCTTTTCATAGAGTATTAATTGGTTTTTTCGGGTTTAGTTTGAATACATTACGGTATTTGAATCTATGTAAATCACTGATTTATAAGGGAGAGGGTGGAATAATTGTAGTGGAAATTGATTGATTTTTGTTTTAAAATTGTGATTTTTTTGAATGCTATCTTTTTAAGTAATTAGCAGATTTACAGTCTTTTAGTAACTCAGTTCTTTTACAAATTAGTATCATTCTTTTTCACAATCGTTTTTTTTTGAAGATTGTTATCAATAGTCGTTTGTCGTACATTGGTTTACAATTAACAACAACTAATAGTTAAAACATGGAAATCTTAGAATGAATTAACCACAACAATGTCTGGTAGGTTTTACTAGAAGTGAAACCATACGAAACTCTTGATCACTTTAAAGGAGATTGAAGACCTGAGTAACCACTTGCCAGCAATTGTTAATCCAGAAAACTTAGAATGGAATCGCTTGGTTGAAATTCATGAACCACCAATCGATAAAGGAATCGGCACCGAAGCATTACATCTTCGAAAGGCCTGCATATACGACCAATTGTCGTTTGATTTACAGTGCCTTTACAAAACTTTTGAAGTCACAGTGTATTCGGAAATCAATGCCGAAACATTCATTGATTACTGGAAAAAACAACAGGCAGTTCTGCTTGTAGATCTCATTGAATAAGAGAAATGGAACGGGAAGAGCTTTTTGTGAACGACTTTAAGCTCGCGTTCAATATTAGTTTGTTGTTAGTAAATCAGCTCATTAGGGACAGAATTTCTGACAGGCCAGTCGGATATTTTGTTTCCTAAAAAGCTAAAATAACACACTTTTTTAAACGTCTGTAACCTCGACAATAACTGAATTGATTTATTAACAAAAAAAGCAAGTTTTATGAAAAATTTATTAACAACTTTATCGTTCTTAATCGCGCTATCACTAGGCGCACAGACACAATTTGGCACTGACTTCATCGGAGGAGGTGTAGAACACTTCTTAGGCGAATCGCTAGCAATAACACCCGATGCTAAACGGTTGGTTGTGCCTTCTTCAGGAGAAAACAATTATACTGGTTCTGTAACGATTTATGAGGAATCAGGAAATGGATGGGTATCCGTAGGAAACAAAATCAATGGAGCAGCTACCAACGAATTATTTGGTGGCAGTGTAGCCATTTCCAACGATGGCAAACGAGTCGCAATTGGTGGCTATGGTGCTAATAGTTGGGCTGGACTGGTCCGGATTTACGAAGAGTTTGGCGGTACATGGACACAAGTAGGTGCTACCATCAACGGAGTATCCGCAGCTGAGTTTGGTACCCGAATAACAATTTCTGGAGACGGCAAACGAGTTGCGGCTTCCAGCTACGCTTCTGCAATCGTTCATGTCTATGAAGAGACTGCAGGTTCCTGGTCGGCACTTGGTTCACCAATTAATGCTGGAAACAATGCCGCCATTTCTTTTTCTTCTGATGGAACACGACTGGCTGTTGGAAATGGCAGTGCTTCGAACGTCGTGAAAATCTATGCCGAAATTGGTGGCTCCTGGACACAAGTTGGTAGCGATTTGTCAAGCACCACCGCCACAATAGGAAGTGCTGTCTCTATTTCTGCTGATGGCAAACGGGTAGCCGCTGGTGGAGGAGGGGCCCAAAGAGAGTTTCTTGTGTTTGAGGAAAACGGTGGCAACTGGAGCCAGATAGGCACAACAGTTGCCAATACCATAGGCTCCAACGTTGCTCTTTCAGGAGACGGAAAATCTGTATTAGTTGGCGGGAGTTCCAATGATGCGGCAACGCTGTACGCGGAATCTGGTGGAAGCTGGACACAATCTGGGACGACCATTAATGGCCCTACAGGTAGTGCCTTTGGAGGCAGTCTTGCCATCAATCATAATGGTGGTCGATTTGCAGTTAGCGGTTCTGTGCATTCTGTTTCCTATAGCGGCAATGAAGGAATTGCTCGAACCTATAACTCTCCACTAAATACAAATGTTGGGGCTGTCGCTGAGCGCGTGGCTGGTGAATTAACCGTGTTTCCTAATCCCTCAACAGGCATTGTTCAGATTCAACTAGAAGGGATTGATCAAGTGGTGACGCATGTCTCTGTTAAGGATGTATTGGGTCGTGTTGTCTGGGAAACGGTTCCCGATACCGTGGGGTCTGATTGGAGTGGAGTGGTGGAACTGACTACGAATGGGGTATATGTGATTACTGCTAAGGTTGGAGTAGGGATGTTTCGTCAGCAGTTGGTTGTTGCGGAATAGGCTGGTGGTATCAAGTCGTTCGTTGTAACAGTGAAATGAAATGCTGTTGAAGACTCTTATGTTGAATTGTATTTGAAAACGAATAACCAAAGATCTGTAAGCTTGGAGTACTGCTTCGAGCTTGCAGACCTTTCTAACTAAATAAAAAATGTACAATAGACTGCTTACTTTAAACGCTTTTTGGGGTGTTGAGGCTGGTGATTTTGTAACTATTGTTGCGCATGTTTGTACTCGGATTAAATTCCGGAGGTGATGGGGAAGGATGCACTGATAAGGGGAGTTGGAGGTGGTTGCTGTTTAAAAGACACGATTTCTGGAATTAGCGTTGAAGGTAATAAAAAAATATTTGTATTTTAGAGTATTCTATTGATTAGTAAATAGTTAATTATGAAATACTCTACTATTTTTAAATCCATGCTTGCCGTTTTGTGTCTAAGCCTTTTTGTTGTTTTTTCTTCTTGTGAAAAGCCCGCATTAGAAGAGCTATCAGACAGCCGAACGGTAGCCGTAAGCATTAATGATCAACCGGAAGAAGCAAGAGATGTCCGGATTACAGACAGAAATTCACCAAGAACGGTAGATGTTTATTTGATTATCGGTCAGTCTAATTGTATTGGAGGTGGCAAACCGACTACCACGAATGGTAATAATCATAATTTACTCAATTCCTTTAGTCCGATATTGTTCGCTGCGAGACAATCAAGTAGATACTGGGGGAGCAAGGCATCAGTATTGCCTTGGGGCGCTTTAAGAATTAGGACTTATGACCAAAATCAGTTCGGTTCTGAAATGGCATTTGGCAGAAGATTGTACAACAATACGCAGGCTTACAGAAATAACACTAAAAAGTTAGCCATTATCAAGTGTGGCGTTGGTGGGTCGACGTTGCTGCCCAGCTCAAAAAACCATAGTTGGGATGGCACGCTGAGCAATCGGACCATTGCTTATGTAAACGATCGAATCAACCAATTGAAGAATATGGGCTACACGACGATTAATGTGAAAGGGATGGTTTGGATACAAGGAGAATCAGACCTACTGCAACACCGCAATCTCTTGTATCAGTATCCCGGGAAACTCAATACAATGCTGAATAAAATGCGGTATTCCATACAAGGCGCACAAAACATGACTGTTGCCTTAGTTGGATTGAACCGGGATGCTGGGGCCTACGCACTTAAAATCCCCAACACCAATACTACTTATCTGCCTTTTGTGAACTCGTTCAATAATAAATTGTGGAGCCTGGCGAACTCAAATCCACGATATCGCTACGTATCCGCCAATGGACTGGACATGAGAACGAATACGGACATTCACTACAACGGGAATGGATTGATTGGATTGGGTTTTCGAACCAGCACAGTGTATTATTAGATCACCTGAAGTTGGATAGTCTGATTAAATCTAACGCTTCTTTCCAAGGCATTGTTTAGGGCAGTAGAACCATGAATTTTAAGTTCGGATATTCCAGAGTGCCGGTATGGTGTGTACTGGTTTTCGAGGGTGTTCGGACTTCTTTGTCTTTATAGTGATGTTTTTCTTATTGCTACTGTCTTATTGTTATTTTTTATATTTTTTTGAACATCTGTTTTTCTGTAATCTATTGTTTTTGAGGGTGCTGTGGGCGGTTGAGTGTTGGGTGAGGAGTGTTTTTTGTTCACAGTGGGGTTTTTTTGAAGGTTGTGGGCGAGGGGGATTGAAGGTATCTTTGAATTGTGTTGATGAGCCTAATTGTTTTGACTTGTCAGTCTTCTAATTATTAACCTGATTAACAATAAAACTATGAGAACGATATTATTCATAATTTGTTTGATTCCATCCTTTTGCTTTGGACAGTTAACTCTTCCAGTCATTGGAGATCATCTGGAGATTCTACAAACTTCAGGCACTACCGGCGTCGTTTTTCTAAATCAAAAGTCTGATACCTTATATACCAATTATACGCTTGATACAATTGAAGAAAACATAGATTCAGTTGGTGCTAAATTCCTTGTGACTGCAACTAAAAAAGATAGCCTGTTAGTGTTGGCAATTGGTTCTACAATTAGAGATAGTGTTAAAGTAGATTCAATTAAGCGTTTTATAGAACCTATTAAAGACACTTGGATTGTAGACCAAGAAAAATCATTGATTCTTAATGAAATGTACCATCTTGTAAGATTGAAAAGAAAAGCCAGAGAAAAGAAACAATGGTTGGAAATATGTATTGAGGAAGGAAAATGTCAATCATCAGTCTTACCTCTTATTCAAGGATATTCCTGTACAGATTTCGAAGTGTTATTTAAGGAGACCCTAAACAAATTATCTAATGAAGGGACAGTCTTAAAAACGACTATTGCTACACGCACAGTAGAAGATAATACAACTAGAATTTTGAATGATATTTGTGAAAAGTTTAAAGATGAATCAAGAGTTCAAAGAATCAATCTAGCAAATGCCTCCTCCAAAGATTCGATTGCCAAAATTTTGTCTGAACTAACAAGAGAAAATGCCGGAATTATAAGAATGGAAAAGGAAATTGAGGTTGAATATCATTCGTATAATGAGGAAAACTGCAAAAAGAAATGGTATCAGTTCTGTAAGAAGAAAGATTCAGAGGATAACTGTAAAGATCACTTTAAAGTAAGTTATCATAAATTCAAGTATGATGATAATATTAAAATGATATTTAAACCGCAGACTGTATGGTTCAGAACAAAATTCTATAAAGTTTCAGATGTCCTTATTAATGGCTGGGTAAGTCTTGGAAAAGATTCGACAGAGGTTGAAATTACAAATGACCAGTATGGTTTCAATCTAAATGGACTCGTAGGTATCCATAATCATGAATTTAGTTTAACAAAAGATATTCGGATAAAAGATAAAACGTATAATGTGAAATTTTACTTTGGTGATATTCTCAATTATATTCCATCAGGGAACTCTTTTTCTCAGTTCATTGTGGATGCTGAACATACGTTAACCATTGAATCTAATGAGTTTACTTTAAAAAAGAGGAAAATAAACGATTTTGTCTCTGCAACAATCTTTACTGATGCATTAGGGTTTATTAATGAAAAAAGAGGAAGTGTTTTACAAACCGAAGTAAGTGCAACTCTTCCTTTTAATATGAAAAACAATGGACAAAGGAATTGGCTTCCCGCCTTCAAGGGTACGTTGAACATTGGAATTGTTAATGGTTTTGGCGAAAACATTAATGTAGTAAAACCCTTTTTTGAAGATCCAATTTTTTCTATTGTTTCTACAAATGATTCTACACTTACTCCTATAAACTTAGATGACACAACTTTGTTTGTTATGATTCCTACAGAACGACTTGATACAAACCTGATCTACCCGGATACAGGATACATAAATTCAATCGATATGCTGAGAAATGCGGATATTGATTTTTCATTTAAAAGTAGAATCTTGTCATATGAGATAAAAGGATTTAATTCGTTTCTAAACATAGATGCAGGATGTCGTTTATATAGATCAAAAGTGGACATGTCTCCTAACCTGGAAAAGTCCGACATTCGTTCAAAATTTATATATAGTCCTGATATAGAATTATCTATTTCTTTGCGCCCTGAAACAAGAACAGGGGCAGATTTTGCATTAGGGTATCATCGTCTTTACACTTTTAATCAGGGTAGTCCTTCCGCTCCTGAACTTATGCTTTATGAAGAAATTGATCGTGATTTTATCAAGCAAACAATATTAAGGACAGAGATAAACTTATACTATTTAACATCAAATGAAAATCAAGGAGGCCTTTTTTTTCGTTACCGAGGTTACCATGGATTTCATAGGTCAGGAACATTCAAAAAACTACAATTTTTCCCAAGTCTATTATTCGGATATTCAACAAATTTATCAACGGTCGTAAAAGGAAGAAAAGAATAGAAATCAAGCATTAAGCATATTACGTATTTTACACTTTTGTATTTTGTTTAATGTGAATTTCTGTTAATTTAGATTTGTTTACTTGAAAATAGGAAGATTATGTTGAACACTTCTGAACCTACAGGTCTTTTAAAGACCCTACCATTTCTATTTATTTTTATTTTTCCAATCATAATAAATGGTCAATACCTTGGCTTAAGCAAAGAGGAAATTGATTTTTGCGAAAAACAAAATTACAATCTAACAACTGACACAGATGATTCGATTGAAAAGATCATATTCACTATTCCAGATGGTTCATTTGTAGAAAACAAGGATAATATTCGAAAAATATTGGCCGATTTTATTAAAAAAAAGGCACCGGAAATTAAAACAATAATTTTCTCTTCTAAAAATAATATTGCTTCAATGAAAGGATTTTTTGAAGAAGAGAAAATAAATACAGATAGTGTTTTGTATTATGAATTAAAAATTTCAGATTATTGGGCAAGAGATCTATTCTTATCTGCAAAAGGCAAGGATAGTAATGCTTTAATAAGCACCGAATCAATTGTTAAACCAATTGCGTGCTCCATTGGATACAAGAGTTTCGTAGTTGACCAAAATACCCAAGGAGGGAATATAATTAAAGTTGGAGATACAATATTATTGGTTGGAATGGATAATGTTCAAAGAACAAAAATGGAAACTCAAATGAAATGCTGCGATTATTGTAAACTTGCAGATTCTTTCGATTATAGTAACCAGAGATTTCTATTTCTTGGCAATTGTGATTGTGAATACAACAAGAAAAGAGCTAGTTGTATTGGCTGTGAGGACAAGAAAGAGTGCGCACTTGATGCCTTTTTTCACTTAGATTTAGTTCTTCTTCCAATCAATGACTCTATTGTGTTTTATGCAAAAGCAGTACCCGTTGGAGAATGCCAGGAATATATAAAACAAGAAATTAACTCTCTAAATGATTGGATAGAGACGTTCATTTACAAACAGCTTAAAGAAAATGGATTTACGCCTATACCAGTAGAAATTCCTTATTCTTGTGAACTCGAATATTATGCCTATTTTCTGAATTCAATAATTGAAAAAAGAGAAGGTAAAACAATAGCCTATATTCCTAGTTATGAAAACAACTCCTTTACATCTTATCAAGACAGTTTTAATGTGAATTTGAAAAGTAAAGTAGATTCCATTTATGAAATAGGTCCTTTTGATGAAATTACCCGCTATGGTGGTGGGGCATTTCGATGTATTTCTAAAGTTATAAAAAGAAATGAAAAATAACCTTATAAGGAAGTTTTTCCCATTAATATTTATTGCCTTATGCAGCTGTTATAATATTTTTGATAAAACAACCATTAGTAAACTATCGGGTAATTGCCGTTTTAACCCAAAGGATCAAACGTATAAATTGTTTGAACCCACCTATCACCTTTTTGAAATAAATGGACAAATTCTTTCAATCAAAACAGGAAAAACAGAAGAACCAAATTGTAGTTTAGAATTAGCCCATTCTAAAATATATAGATTCTATCACTCAGTAGATAAATTCATCGTATTAGCTCCTGAAAATCAAGATATTCTCAAAAAATATTGGTCAAAATACGTGTTGGATACCAAAAAAGCAGAAAAGTACTATTTGCAAATTATCAAAAGAGAAGGATTGATTTTCTTCGTTGGAGGAATTGGTGCAGAAGAACCCCGAAATGGGAGAGGGCAATACGAAGCAATGCTACAAAGCGCTACAGCATCAGGAATAAAATATTATCTCCAGTTAAATGATGGAAAGCTAACTATTTATGAAATAATTTGATCTTTGTTTTAGCCAAACAACTAAAATTCTTTTTAACAAATTTGGTTCTATCCCAGATAGCCAAACATCAAATTTATTAAACAGCTTTTCATACTCCAATGGCAATGTTTCGCATAGAGACTTAAAAAAAGAAAGGATGCTGGTTTCAAACATTGTCAATTCCGTGTTACGAGTTAAATTTCTTGGGATAGAGTCAACCAACGATTCCAACACCTCATAATTCCCCAATTCATAGTGAATCGGTAATTGTAACATCAGATTCGCACGTCGAATTCCTTCAGCCAATTCATTTTTAGGATCTGCCAATACACGATAATTCCACTCAAGCGACTTATCATACATCCCATTTATAAAATACAGCAACGAACTATTAAAATAAATAATCAACTCTCTTGACTTAATGACTTTATCAGAATACACGCTACTGTTCTTACTTAATTCTGCAATGACGACCTTACCTTTCTCAAAATCAGGCTTGTTTAATGCATAGAGAATCCAGTAATTCTGAAGGGTCCAAAACTGCTCTGCTTCATTGTCAAAATTTATCATCGGTAGTTTCTCCAACTCCTTCAGACTGCTTGCCATTTGATCATACTCTTCCACCTGACTTAGTCCGTTCAAATAATTATTGAAACTGATGAGGTACTGAGATTGATGGCTCTCTTTAAAATGATCAGATTCATTCCAGACATTTAGCGCCTTTTGCCAATTATGCTTAGACTTCTTCCTCGCACCCACAAACCGCCAATACAACCCCAACCCATCAAAATAATAGTTCCGACCCCAAAAGTCATCAGGCTCCCCACACTCCAACAAAAACGCCGCCCACTCCTCCATGTACACCCGCTCCTCCGCCTTCCTTAACATCCCCCGCTGCCGTGTCATCATAAAAATCATGTCCCGATGCTTACGCAGCTTCTTTTCAAACGCATACCCCTCCACCGCCTCATCCAACTCCCCATACAACCCCTCCACCTCCGCCTGCCGCTTCTTCAACGTCAACATAATGCTCAGCTTAATCTTTAATTGCAACACATCAATCAACACCGCCTTCAAATCATACTTCCGAGCCTTCTTGTGCACAACATTCAATACCTTCCGGCACTGCGCATACAGCCCCTTGGATTCCAGTATCCGAGCATTAAACAGCAAACCGGCCAACTCGCCTTCAATGTCATGTTTCTCGTGGAAATCGCGCAGTGTACGTAGAATCAGATTATGCAGATACTTCTTGGTTACATGAAGCGATTTTACAAACCGCTCCCCCTTGAATTTCTTCAGAATTTTCGCCTCATCATATTCCGATTGTTTGTCCAACGCATTAAATAATTTGAGGTAATTCTTCTCACCCGACTGCGCAGAGCTCCGCAGCTTGAAATAACGCTTTTCTGACTTAGACAGGGACCGAATCAACAGAAATAAATCATCCTTGCTTTTCATTGGAAAATCAATTGTGCAATAAAACAATAGGCGAGTAGTCCGATAAATATACAGATTTATTGATGAATGAAAAATCGATAAACAAAATTCTTAAGCAAAATCAGCAACATCAAGTGTTCCAAAAAAATCAGTAGAGAAAAGGAACTTTCTTCCATCAAACATAGTATTACAACTATCATCAACAACTCAATGTAATTGTAGCATGTAATATTCAACACCATACCAAGAAGATTCTACTCCAAAGCAAGTGATCAGAACACAGGAATATAGTCCTGTGAACAATCGTTTTTCCGGACAAGAAAGAAGACCGTTCAAAGGATAATTTTCTTGATCCTAAATTAATTTATATTTTTTGAATCTAGCAGCTCAATGTTAAATGGTCAAGCGTCCTAAACCATCGTTACAAGTTGATTTCAATGTTCAATGGTATACGGCAAAAACAGGTGAAACACTTGCTTATTTAGGTCAATATTATCGTAGTTGATATCCAGAGCATATACTGGGTTTTGGCTGTTTCCTATATTAATTTCAATAAATTAAAGAATAGCTATTCATCCCATTTAGTATGATAGTGCTTTCCTGAAGTATCCTCTTTCCTCTGATAGGTATGAGCACCAAAATAATCTCTTTGGGCTTGTATAAGATTTGCAGAGCAATTTGCCGTCTTGAATCCATGGAAAAAATTAGCGGCTTCCATCAAACATGGAATATGTATCTGACTTTGAATGCACTTAACAAGCACCGATTGAATAGAAACATGCGTTTTTTTCACTATTGAATTCCACGGATCATTAAATAAAATAGAATTATTGGTTTTAAGTGAATTCACCAGGTTCTTCATGAAGTCAGATTTTATTATACAGCCTTCCGTCCATATTCTGGCAATCTCACTTAAATCTACCTTCCAATCGTTCTGATGAGAGACTCGTTCGATTACAGCAAAG
>CALGAW010000002.1 GCA_937959115.1 uncultured Saprospiraceae bacterium | reverse complement strand
GAAAATGGAAAAAATCTAGATTTGGGTGGGCGCAAATCTATAATCAATTGTATATTCACTTTGAAAACAGAATTAAGTAATGAGTCCTACGAAACTTGATGATGATTTTTCTTCTTCAAACACAAAATTTTGGACAAGCCCAAATTTGGACAAGCCCGTTGTCTATTTTAGTTAATCATAAATTTCAAAATTACATTTTCATTTTTTTTGTTACATTCAATAATAAATCCACTTTTGCCTGTATTTATAATTTTTTTCATCCAAAATTGACCTACTGCTTTTTCATCTAGTTCAGGAATCCGACCTAAATCTAAAATTGGAATTCTTTGTGCTGATCCATCTTTATCATCTATTTTCCAAAAGAAAGCAATACCGCCTTTTATCATGTAACTTCCAGAATGTGTCTTTGGCTTTTCTCCTTCCTTTAAGTCTTTGTTCTTTAAATTATCAACTACAAATAAATGTAGATTATCGTTCTTCCCAAAGTAATATTTATATCCCATATTGGCTTGGCTTGATCCCCCTTCTTGATCCTTATTGATTATGTTTATCCAAGCTAATGAACCATTAGAATTAATTTTAGAAATCAATACTTGCTTGTAAAAAGAATACCTTCTTTCTGAAGTTCCATACGAGTGTCTCTTTTCACCGATCAAATAAAAGCTACCATCTTTTTTTAGTTCTAAATCAAAGATATTCAAGTACTCAAAACCTCTTTCTTTTTCCTCTTTCTCCCCATAAATCTCAAAATATTTTCTGGGTATTAAGTGGGTAACCGGATTGACTAGTTTATTTTCTTTAAGTTCTGCTTTGAATATCCCAGTAATGTATTGATTCGCAATTCCCGTAACGTTGCATGTACCAATACATATTAGTTTTTGATTTTTCACTGTAAAATCAAAACCCAATACGTTCATTTTTGGTATTGAAAGTTCAAAACTCGTAATACTTTGGTCTTTTGCATCAATTTTAATCATTTCTTTTTTACAATTACCATCAGCACACTTTCTCGAATCATCATTAAACACCAAGGTGGAGAATATAATATTTGCTTCATGGTCAAATATAAAGTCATAGATTTTCAATCGCCGTTCTGTATATGGCATTTTAATATCTTTTTTCCATATACTTTCCATATTACTGTTAAATGCGTAAAACCCAAAGGTTGCGTGGTTTTTATGATCGTTTCTCTTTTCTGGCTGATAATCACATTTTACTAATAATTTAGTTGAATCTAAGGACCTTGTAAAATTAAATTTACTTCCATATGCAGGCACTTTACCGTTCGTTTTTAATAGGTTTCTCGCTTCTCCTATAAGATTTCCAGTATTAAAATCTATTTCTATACAAAACAATTGCTCATAGGAATAATCACCAGCCAAGGAATAAAAAAAGTAGAACTTATTTCCAACTTTTCTAATATCTTCAAATACGTGATTTTTGGGTACATTTGTCCATTTACCGGACTTTTTTAATTTTAATGTTTGCGAGTCGAATTTTTGATAAACATAATTATAGGAATAAGTATTTCTCAACCCTTTTGCCTTTATGGAAAGCATTTCGCCATTTTGAAAAAAGTAAAACTTTAAAAGCCCATCTACAAATGGATAAGGTTTACTAACCTCATAGGTGATTTCTTCTGATTTAGAAATCTGACCAAAAGCAAAAATCGGAAGGAATATAAATAGGAATATTAGGTTTTTCATGTAAATTGTTTTTAGGTTAACTTTATTAGATGACATAGAATAAATTTTTTATATTGGATTTCCTCTACACTTATGTTTCTGTAAAAATATAAAAAAGAACATTAACGGTATTGTTTTAATTCTCTAAGAGGTTTATTAAGGGAATAGACTCCCAATGACTTCATTTGATCTGTTGACCAGTAGAACTTTAAACTCTTCCAGTAATTCAATTGTATTCATATCCAGATGGTTCTAGCGATCACATTAATGTCAGCACTAGAACGAATCCTTCTTCTTTGGTGTTTAGGTACTTCACAGGAACTTCCTACACCAACTCCAATCCATAACTTGTTGATTATCAAAAAAACCTCCAATACAAGACATAAAAAAAGATCAGTCAAATCACTGATCTTTTTTAGTCTTTAGAACGTTTACCTAAATTTTATCTGGTGTAATGCTGACTAACTGAATAAACGCTAGCACCAGCGCCATATAAATAATTTATAGTAAAGTCATTTTCATTTACAATTGTACCTTCAATGGTTGTACCTTCCTTTACTAACTCCTTCTTAGCCCATAGTACTTTAATGTCAAGATCGTCAACATGGTAAACTGCTTGAGTTGTCCATGTCGTACTAATCTTAATATTTTCGTTATCTATTTTTGTGATTACTACAGGATGGGTCACAGAACTCCCTGAAACGGTCTCAACCATTGTCCAAGTACTAGACAATTTTTCACCTGGATAAACACAACTTCCATCATCTTTTTCAGCAGTAACGCTATAATTTACGCTAGATTCATCAGTGCATCCCTTTTCTTTAGAACAGCCAAAAATAGTCATTAGACAAAGTAAGGTCATTAAAAAAGTTAACTTATTTATTTATTTTTTGAGATTAAAAATTAATTATTGTTTTATATTAAATGTGTTATCAACCGAGCGTTCATGCCGCAGCAGAAGTGTAGCACTAACGGAGGCAGGATTGTATTTTTGATTTTCTTGTCTTTATTATGAGTGATTAATATTTTGATTATTTCGTGTTTTTTGGTCTTTGTACAGCAGATATGTAGCAGTTTACCAGGAAAAGTCCATTCTAGGATTCTTTATTCTGTCTCCCAAAATACTGGTACCGTAGTGATTAAAATATTTTTCTATTTCCTTTATCTTCTTTTCAGCTAAACTAACATCACTTAATATTGTAAAATCCTCTTCATTAAAAATGTAAAAGCTTTCATCAATCTTAAAAAAACCTCTATACTTCAATCCTTTCGTATATGGATTATATTCCATTGAAAAGACGACGTTATTGTATCTATCAATTATTTCAATCCCCCTTTCATCTTTATTCCATGAAAATGCACAAGGTTTTACGACTCCAAATTCTTCTCCATTAAACCACCCAAGTATAGCACCATCTTTGTAATCAAAAATTTCCCCTTCAAACAAGAGTTTATCCTCTACTTTCTTTATTACAAAAGGTGGAGAAATCTTTTTTCCTTTTAGTTTTGGAAATCGAATTTCCTTATTACCAGGATGATCTTTATTATTCGCTTCCATAGTAAGTATAGTATAAGATTCCTTTTTCCCTCCAGCAGAAACATCAATTAAAGCTGATGTTCTACGTTTTCCTGTATTATCAGTAAACCCAAATTTTTGCTGGTGTTTGAAAGGCAACTTGCACCCTTGTGTTTTATCCCTATCACAAACTAATTGTTTACTATTTATCAATTCTTTTAATTCTTCTTGCTTCTTATCCCTATCTTTTTGTGCTTTCTTATGCTTTGATTGACGATCATCTTGACTATTTTCAACATTTTTAGCAGATTCCAATTTCGAGCCGAAGACACCAATAGCTACTAAAATGGCTCCGACAAATATCATGATAGCAAAAATATTTATTTTCATTTTTTATAATTTTTAAGCGTAGATTATTCTAATTCTTTGAAGTAAACATATGAATTAAATCTGTGTGTAAGTCTTGCTTTGTTTACGCCTAATAAAAATTCAATATTCCCATGCAAATCAAAATAGCCTGCTTGATCAGACAATAAATTTATTTTTATTGATTCTCTTCCATAACCTGCAATCTTTAAATAATCAAACTCTTTATCATCTAATAGGCAATCTCCCTTTAGACTTTCTCTAATTTTACATGTATATCTTATTGTTTTCACTTTTTGTGGTAAAACTCTAAAGTGAACATTTGGCTTTTGAATTCTTGATAATTGGAGTTCTATATTTTCAATTTTCACTTCATGTTTATCCAAATTAACAAGTTCAAACGAAACATCAATTCCATACATTTCCCTATCTATTGAGTTAATTCCTAATTCACCTCTTCTTTCTCCTACAAATGCTTGACTTCCAAGTATAAATTCATCAGTAATTTGAAGAGTAGAATCTAAATCATTTTCGTTTTCTATAATCCTATCCAACTTTGATTTAATCTCGGAATGCTTTTTATCCCTGTCCAATTTAGATTCATTATGCAGTTCTCTTCTATCAATTAAAGATCTATCATACTTCGATTGGCGATCATCGTCGCTTGCAATATACTTTACTTGACGATCTTCTTTACTCACTTTATCCTTTGTATTTCTATCTTTTTGGGCTTTATCGAAATTGCCTTGAATATTTTTAGTGGATTGCAATCTCCAACCTAAAAGTCCGACTGCCATTAGTATGGCTCCTACAAAAGCTAAAATATCATACATATGATGTAAATTTTGTATTATCATTCAATAACTTGCACCGAAACAAAACATAATGATTTGATTGTCAATTATTTAAAGTTTGTGTCAAGGAAAATAGTGTAGCAGAAGTGTAACACTTTTTCAGACCTAAAATGACAAATGTATTTGATAATCAATGATTTATGTTTGGATTTGTAGCGGAGGCAGGATTGTATTTCCATTTTTTTAGTATTCATTATCAATGGTTTATGTTTTGAATATTTAATGTTTTTTGAATTTTGTGTAGCAGATTTGTAGCAGTTTTTGATCATTTCTATCCACCTAATAAAAATTTTCCCAAATTCAAAATTCCTTCTGCAAGCAAACTACCCCAAGCGCCTTTAATTACATCAGGACCAGCTTTCCAAAGTTTTGCGGCAATTGAAGCAATTCTTCTTTTGAATACACTCTTTACTTCTATTTGAAGATTAGCCTCTGCATCAACACATTCTTGAATAATTAAATTATATTCATTCTTATTACTCTCTGTTTTATTCTCTTCTAAAAAAGAAATTGTTTGACTTAGTAAAAGTTTTATTTTCTCCTGATTTCCCTTTGAATAAAACTTATTGTCGTCATCTTCATCAGGAAACAACTCATTAAACTTTTCTTCATAGAGTTTCGAGAATTCGTCTTGAAATGGTTCTCTAGTATTTTGATATTTTGCTACTAGCCTAATCCAATTGTCAAATCTTTTCCTTAAACCCTTTAAAGATGACCGTTTCGGCTCCTCCTCAATCATTGAATATTCATCTATTGGAAAACAGGAATTAATGAATCTGTTTGTCCAAGGTAGATCTATGTCAAATACTCTTTTACGTTTAATTTCATCTATTCTAAAATAGAACTTATGTTCTTTATGCTTACATGACAAACAAAATAGTGTTTTGCTATTCTCCCTTGTTAAATTTAGATTGTGCTTTTTTGCAAATCCTTCAAATTCAAGTAGCATTTTATCAATCACTAATGGTACAGTTTTGTTCATATTGTTTCTTATTCAATTTTGAGATTCAATAACTTGACCCTAATCAAAACATACATTTTTGATTAGCAAGCATTTAAAGTTTGTATCAAGGGAAATAGTGTAGCAGAAGAGTAGCACTTTTTTAGTACTAAAATGACAAAAGCCCTTGAAAATCAAGGACTTCTGTCGGTCTTTGTAGCGGAGGCAGGACTTGAACCTACGACCTTCGGGTTATGAGCCCGACGAGCTACCAACTGCTCCACTCCGCGCTATTGAGTTGCAAATATAAGGTGCATATTTATCATATGCAAGCTTTTATTTAATTATATTATTGAATCAACCAATGAGGCGTGTTATTTCCCATCGTTGTAGATTGATTAAACACCTCCAGCGTTAGCCTACAGCTAAAAAACACTAAATAAGAAAGTGAAGTAAAAAATACTTCTCTGTCTCATTTCTATGTTAAAAAATCTGCATTCGATCGTCTTCAATCTGTTTGCCCGAACGCTACTCCACCGTAATCCGAATCCCCTCCGAATGCGAAGTGAACTCAGGAGCATACATACACTGCAACGTGGTAATCCCATTCGAAAAATCGCCCTTATGGTTCACCCGCAATGGATATTCAAACACATAGGTGCCTTTCGGCAAATGATCCATAAAGAAATTTGTAGAAGCGTCTTTTGTGCTTTCATAGTAGCCGAGACCACCCTGCCACTTATATTGACTCAACACATTCATCGGTTCAAAGCCACTAGCACGCATATCTTTCATATGAACGTATTCTAGATCACGGTCAACACGGATCTCGATGCGCACAGTCAACTTATCTCCAGGTTCTAGCTTACTCGACTCAGTGACAGGCGTAATTTCCTCTCCTCGATCAGTGTTCGCCACTCTAAAGACGTTCTTATTAATCTTTACAGGCGTGTCTTCAAATTGTTGAATCTTGTCTAAATCTTCAAAATACTGCCAGTACACCGCTCCCCAAGCGACAACACTGTTCGGGTTCTTCACCTCAACCGATGACATACTATTCGTAATTTCTCCAGCGTCCCAACTCGTTTTAAAATAGCCGGTGCCTGCTTCTGTTTTCAGCTTGCTCTGGTCAACTTTCTTGCCTGCCAGTTTGATCTCTACAGGCTTGTCTTCCAATAGCCAGTTATCACCGTTCATCAGCATGGCGTAGACCGCAGAGGTCGTGGCTTTCGTGGTTTTCCAGTTATTCGTTTGTTTGTTCTTCAGCAACCATACTTTTAAATCATTTACAGCTTTAGCGTCTTTGCCTACTTCGTCAAACACCTCAATCATCATCGCATGCGTCTCTATTGGTAATTGATACCAGTAGTAACCAGTGTTGTATTTCCAGTACATCCCCATCTCCTCGCTATTCAAGGAGTTTTCGCGCAAAGAGTTTACAATCTTCTGAGGCGTTACAGGATCGTCATACCGATGCAAGGCAAGAGCGATCATCCCTTGGAGATAAATACCGTTGTCTAGGTAATACTTTTTCGCTTGCCCTAGGAAATAATCGTGCGCCGCCTTGGACTTTCCGTTCACTGTGACATTCAAGAAAAACGAACGAGCATAGAGATAATGAATTGTTAGCTGGCTAAGATGATTGTCTCCCGGCTTAAAGCCGCGTCGGCGCTTCAATTCCTCATAGTATTCAGCAAGACGGTCATCAATGTATCGTACGGATTGATTCATGACTTGCTGTGTCTCAGGATCATTTTGAAGGCTTTTCACACCTAGGCGATCCAAATGACCAAATCCTTCCACTAAATGCTGCGTAATGTACCAACTGTCACGCCCACCAGGGAACCATGCAAAACCACCATTCGACAACTGGCGCTCCTTCAACTGTTGCAAGGCCTTGTCTTGTTCATTCGACATGCGATTCAAATCAAACAGTAAGCCGATTTGCTTCTTCTGTTTTTCTTCGTTCTGCGCATCAAGTACCCAAGGCGTTTCTTCGAGGAGCACATTCTTTAACTCTTGGTTTTTAGACAAATTGCTCAACAGTGCATCCGTATTCTTCCATTGGTCAAACACCCGCATGATCTTAGGATGTGAATTGGCGACTGAAGTGGCTAGACTATTTGCATAATACCTCGAAAATATTTGCTCTGTACACTGATGCGGATACTCCATCAAGTAAGGCAATGCTTGCACCGCATACCAAGCAGGATTAGACGTAAACTCTAGTGTATATCGGTGATGTGCTAATGACTTACTAGCACTTGCTTTCTCCATTGCCTTAAAGGTGAATTGCTTCGTCTGATTCCCTCTAATGGGCAATGGCATAGCTTCTGTTACTAGCATGCGATTGGTCAATACTGGTAAGGAGTTTTCTTCTCCATCAGAAAAGCTGCCCGCCTTCGCGATAACTCGATACGTGACGGCTTGCAATCCTTGCGGGATATCCAATTTCCAGCTAAGTGGTGCCGACTGTCCTTGCTTGGTTGTAAAGGCGATTTCTGACTGGCTGTTGCCTAGTTTGTCGTCAATCGGTTGCATCGTCAAGGCATCGAACAACTGAAGGACAGCAGTACCGCTTAAATCACCCTCCGATAGGTTGCTCACTTTTGCTGTAAAGTGAATGTTGTCAAACTCCCTTAGGAAGCGAGGCGGATTTGGAGTGACCATCAAGTCTTTTTGCGTGACAATCTCTTTTTCCGTAAAGCCGTACTTCATATCCGTCGTATGGGCAAATCCCATAAACTTCCAACGAGTGAGCGCTTCATTCATCTTAAACTTGATAAGGATGTTCCCGTCTTTATCTGTCCTTAAATCTGGATAGAAGAAGACGGTTTCATTTAGATTGGTACGAACTTTTACATCAGAAAAGTCTTCTTTTTCTTTCTCTGTAGTTGACGTCTCAGCTCTTTCTTCAAGAATAGCTGAATCATCAGCATCCATACTATTACTGATACCTCTTTCTTTTTCCACAGCCATGGCATCCATCTCCATACCTGGAGCACCTTCCGTCATCATTGGAGCTGATTGTGGCATCGGAGCCGATTTTTTGGACATTCGAGGCCTTCCTCTTCCTCCCATTCCTGTGTCTGCATAAGCGTATTCATAAAATACAAAACCAAACCAATTGAATTGAGGAAATGAATGATGTGGCAAACGAATAGATCGCGCATTCCAGTTCCTTCCAATCGATTGTGCAGAGATAGTTCGAAAGTTGTTATTCCCAGAAAGATTAACATTTCCAATATAATTGACTGGAAATGGATGGATACCATTCCAAGTATTTACTGCAAAAGCATCAAGCGAAGCATCATACATTGAGCCAAGCATTTCGGCCATTACTTTATCTCCTTTTGGTCCAATTAATTTCAGGGTCCATTCTTCATCAGCGCCAGGTAACAGCTTATCTCGGAAGGTTGCATATTCAAATTTCAACTCCTTATTCGACCAAGGAACATCAATTGGATATTTAAAGCAATACGGTCGATTATTATGTACCATAGAAATACTATACCCAAGTCCACCTCTATGTTTTTCTTCAATCTTTATACTTCTTGATTCTAGTTTATTGGTCTTTATCCATTCGGATTGTACTACTTTTTTATTGTGAAATACCTGATACAAAAACCACGCTTCTTTGTAGGCCGAACCGAAGTAAACCGTTACAGTTTCTCCTGGTTCTGCTGTAGAACGGTTAGCATCATGCCAATAGAGTTCATTGCCTGAGACTGTTTTCTCTTTTAAATCAAACAAATGGGTATATTTCACAATTTCTACTGGCGTTCCATACTTATCCTTGGTGGTCAACGTTACTTTGTAATGACCTGTCTCCCAGTTTATATTCTTCAATTCAATAGACTTCTTTTGTTCAGAATCAAATGATTCATTCAACACTGTTTTACCGACTTCCCACTTGGAAATATCAGATTCATCAGCATATGCAAGGTCAGGAAATGCTTTCTCGAAGTCAGGCTTCTTGATAATTGGCAAATCTGGTTGCTCCCAATATCGCTCCTTGTATAATTCCTCAGGCGCATTTAGTTGTTGGATGACGACTGTTCCTTGAGCGCGTTCAAACTCACCATTCAAGTTCCTAGTAATTAGCTTTAGCGTATGTTCTTCTTGTTTGTCAAGTGATTCATTGATATCAATATCAGCTTCCAATGCCACATACCCTACTCGTACACTGACATCACCTGAGTGCGTTTCTCCTGTGATATCAACGACATCTGCTTTGACCTGATAGGTAAAAAGTGGATTTTTATCTTTAGGAATAGAAGGGTCTGGCATTGCTTCAAACGCAATGGTAAATTCCCCATTTTCATCTGTTTTCGTAAACCCGTGTGTCATCACTACATCCGCTCTTTGGAAAGGGTTGTACCACCCCCATCTCCACCAACACCAATATGGAAACCTGACTTGTCTAATGACGGTATAGCTAACTTTTGCACCATCAATGTTATTTCCTGCATAGGCTTTCGCAAACCCAGTTACTGTTACTGTTTCATCAAGGCGATAGCCTTCTGTTACAGGCTTGAAATCCACTTCAAACTTCGGACGTTTATACTCTTCTACTCTAAAAGATTTACGCCCATTTCCCAAACTTGACTGAAGCGTCATACTTCCTAATAATCCAGAAGAAGGAGCGGTAAAAGACCCATGAAACGTTCCATATTCATTAATGCTTAAGTCAACTGATTCAACTTCTTGGTAATTTACATCGTAAAACGTCACTTTCTCGATTCCCGATGTTACAAGAGAAGGCATTCCATTTTCATCTATATTCTGCACAATTCCTTTGAAATAGATGGTTTGCCCAGGACGATAGATTGCTCTATCTGTAAAAAAGGTGGTCTGCCTTCGAGCTGTATTTTGATATCGATATCTTCCAGCATAGTAGTTATCATCTAGGAATAAAACATCTTTTCCATTGATAAACTTTACAACAA
The DNA here is from genome assembly GCA_937959115.1 of uncultured Saprospiraceae bacterium. Lineage (GTDB taxonomy): Bacteria > Bacteroidota > Bacteroidia > Chitinophagales > Saprospiraceae > JAHDHB01. The sequence goes on along the minus strand of CALGAW010000002.1, from coordinate 51,456 downwards.
AATTGTCATTTGAGCTGGAAATTGCATTGACTTTGCCATCTTTATCAGAGGTCGCCTTGCCATCCATTACAAAATCGTACGCTCTTGACTTAGAATTGTAAACTCTTATATAAAATTCTGTCGTAATACCTGACAACGGTTTTCCTGATGTACGATCAGTCACCACAAAGGCTTTCTGGTTATTGTAATCATCTCGCTCCACTAAAAATGCAAGATCAGAGACATCGTAGAACGCATATGCAATGGCATGACCCTCTATTTTATAATCAGGATGACTAGAAGCAACAAGTGCATATTTGCCTGGTGGTAACGATGCTGTCATTGTTTCAGTCGTATGTGTCTGATAATCTCCATCCGATGGGAGATTGATGGTCCAGTTGCGGATTGGTGTTGCTCTTGTCACCTCAGCAATAATTCGATCATTTCTTTTCCTTGACCGCTGAATATCAATGTATTGTTCTAAAGATAATTTAACAATTTTAAAGTGAAACTTATCCACATTTTTGTAGGAGATATTGAACAACGATGATTCATTTGTTGCAATTACTTTTTCTGTATAAATCTGAATTTCCTTCTGCGTTATTTGTTGCTGCAAGTGCTTACAATACTTAGCACCATCAGATTGTGGATGTCTTTTAATCGCCTCTTCGCAGACTTGATAAGCTGTTTTATGTTCCCATTTGTTTTCCTCAGATCCTGGCTTGTACTTATTGCCATTTGCTCGATGCACCTGTGCCAACTCATAAGCTACAGTTGCTGACTGCGGGTGTGCTTTATGTTTATTTAAAAGCGCTTCTAATGCGCTCCTAAACTGTTTTGTTTTATCTGGATGAACAGAATTCTGATGCACAAATTTCAGACGTTCCAGGTCAGCATATATTAGAATATTCGGGTCTTTATCCTCTTTTCTGAATGCTAACCACTCTTGGTATTTTAAAAGGGCCATGAATTTCTGTGAGTATTCATCTTGGCTCTCAAACGTTGTATTTAGAAACGTCTTGAGTGGCGCCAATGCTTCTTCCTGATCAATGTAAAACTTATATGCAGGCTGAGTAAGGTACGTTTGTTCATTGCTAAAATGTTTGAGCGCCCTTTTTACTAAGAAATCGAATAGTGTTGGATAATAAAGATTATCATCCGAATTTGTTGTGATCTCTTTAAATTCTGTTAGCGGAATTTGTTTTAATTCTGAATTTTGAATTGAAAGATTATAAAGTTCAACTGATTTTTTAGACAATTGATCTGGTGTCCAGGTACGAATGTCTGAATTCTCAAGCCCAACGGTTGTTGTTCTATTGTTGAACTTCCAGTAGTTCTGCGACAAGTATTTTTGATACATTTCTGCCGTCATAGAATGTAAAATAGCATTGACAGGAAAGGATTCTTTTTCAGCCTGCTCCTGAAATTCATAGATCGCTTTTACTAGCCCATCTTCTTCAAGTTGAGCCTGATATTTTCCTCTATACAGCAGTGTTTTAATGATTTGAGCTGGATTGTTATCTTTTCTAGCCCTATCGTAAAGAATAAGTGTTTTCTCCAATGCAGATTTTGGTAATCCCTCTGCCTCTAATTTGTCAATTTCCTTCCATTCCTTTTCATAAGGATCTTCATTATAATCAAGCATTTTTTTATTCTGAATTTTCATTGAACCTTGTAATATCACAGCCAATAAAACGATCAACAGGCAAGCAATAATCACAATAAATTTATTTTCCATAATCTAAAATTAACATTTAACAGGTTTCTTTCATTTTTAGTTTTAGAATAATCATCGAGTAGTTAACAACAATTGGAAACATAACATCCTTATAATAAAACGATTAGGCAAACAATTGTTATTTATATTATTCTAATGTAAAATTATCAATTAAATTTTAATGTATCCTTCAAATGTAAGATTCTTTTTTTATTCCATTTGGTGTGCGCTCTCGAAAAAAATTTCAGTCGCATAAAGATCTTTACAATATTAAATTTTATTCGTAAATTACAATTTAGAGTATACCTGCCTGTAATATCCTACATCGTTTAAATCTAATTTTCATGAAATACTTACTTTCATTTCTAGTGCTGTGTGCTTCATCTACCTTCGTAAACGCACAACATTTGACTTGTGCCACACCACCAGGTAAATCAGAATGGTTAAAGGCATATCAGGCAAATCCAAGTGCCTACAAGGTTGATCCAAATACAATGCTATATGTTGCAGCAACCAATCACATTGTAGGAACCAATAGTGGAAGTGGTTATTTTAGACCTGATTTCCTTCTAGAAAGTTTTTGTCAACTGAACAAAGATTTTTTACCTTCTAATATTCAACTCTACATGTCTTTCCCGATCAATTACATTGATAGTACTGGTTGGTTCCAGCATAGCACAGTTCCAGAAGGAGCTGACATGATGAATGCAAACAATGTTCCTAACACCATCAATAGCTATTTTGTAAGTGATCCGATTGGAGCAGCAGGTTACAACTTACCGCATGCAGATGGAGTTGCGATTGCTACAAGCGCTACCGGTACAGGAGATCACACATGGACACATGAGATTGGTCATAACCTATCTGTTCAGCATACTTTTCTTGGCTGGGAAAACACAAACTATGTGTTTGGCAGCCCTACACCAACTGAAGTTTATTACGACTATACCCTATTTAAGGACACGCTTATCCTTGACACAATCATTATAGATACCGCATTGGTAGAAATGGTGCCTAGAACCAATTGTGCAGCTGCTGCAGATGGTTTTTGTGATACACCAGCCGATTATCTAGCATACCGATGGCCTTGTGATTCAGATAGTCTAAGTCTTGTCGTTCAAAAGGACCCCAACAACGTACAATTCTACTCCGATGGCACCAACTATATGAGCTATGCGTTCGATCAATGCCAAAACAAGTTTACGCCGGAACAAACCGCAGCCATGCGTGCCAACCTCATGAGTGAAAAACCGGGGACAATTGCACCGCAGTCTCCAGTTACTGGGCCAGTGAATCAACCGACTACCCTTTTGTTTCCTATTGGAGGAGAAGATGTCCAGTTTGACGGCACTTACTTGCAGTGGTCCTCTGTACCAAATGCTTCACACTACATCGTTCAGATTAACCGATTACCCACTTTTCCCGGAAGCCAAATGCTTGTAAATCAAATCGTAACGGACACCTTTATTTATGTGACTACCTTGAATAACAATTGGACGTTTCATTGGAAAGTGCTTCCGTTCAACCTTGTTCATACCTGTGAGCCATTCGGTACTGTCGAGACATTCAACACGACAACACTTACAACAATAGGTGAAGCCTCTACCGTGGATCAATGGTCAGTTACCCCTTCGCTTTGTGAAATTGGCAAACAGGTCACTGTATCACTGGAGCACTCCTCATCTCTTGAGGCACTGCTTTCTGTTTACACCTTATCAGGAACCAAAGTGTTTGAAGAAAAAGCAAGAGTCGAAGCAGGAAACACTGAGATTAAAATGGCGACAGATCAGTGGTCAAGTGGCATGTATCTGGTTACACTGGACACTGAAAACGGTAGAGCGATTAAGAAGTTGGTTTTGACAGACTAGTCCTTGGGGTAATCCGGTAGATCTGTTAAAAATTGATACGATTCTGCCTTCTTGTCTATTGCACAACAATAACTCGTTATGCCATTTGTTACAAGTAGATAGGGCACATTTAGTGTCATGTTATATCTGGCAATTTGGTCAAAAGCGGCTTGAGTAATATCAACATTTGCAGCTTTACACTCTACCATTAACCAAGGTTGATGGTGATTGTCATATACTAGAATATCAAACCGTTTTTTTCTAGTGTTTACCACAATTGATCGTTCTATGCTTAAAAATGATTTGGGATATTCTTTTTTATCGACTAAAAAAAGGATGAGAAGTTGACGTATAAATTCTTCTGGTAATAGTACCAAGTATTTCTTTCTAATCGGGTCAAAAACGAGCGGTTTTCCATCTTTATTCTTTAAAATAAGTTGCTTTTTAAACGCTATTAAATTAAGATCAATTTGACGACTCATAAACCAAATAAAAACGAATAACCTGAGTTCGATTATTATTGCGTATTACAATTTATAGAAACCTTTAACAATAAGGTAATTACAACCTTTAAATTAATTCTTTATAGAAGTCATAATAATCGAATTCAGACTAATATAAATAACGATATTTCAAAATCTTGACATAAAGCTGACAAGTTACTTATTATATTTTATATTGAATCGCTATCTTTAATGCAAATTAAAGAATTTTACAACCGAAATCCCATACCTATCATACATTATCAACTAAACCATTTATAATGAAAAACTTGTTCCTTTTACTTTTACTATTCCTCTCATTCAGTATGTATGGGCAATGGACCTACACTACATCCTACTATCCTGATATGGGAAATCCAGATGGATTAAACACGGAATCTGATGCGACCTCCACTAGTTGGAACGTCATTCATCCAGGTTCAGCGCAAGCGAATGCTTGGAGTGCCACAACTCCTATCCCGTTTCCTTTCAACTTTTATGGGATGCCCGTTACAGACTTTGTAGCGTCTTACAATGGAGTCGTAACATTCAATACAGCTGCTCCAGGCACAGCTCCTGGACCAAACACTAACTTACCGGCAATGGGATTGCCAGACATGAGCGTTTGCGGCTTCTGGGATGAATTCACTTCATCGGCTCCTACAGGCACAAACGACCAAGTCCTAACGAAGGTATTTGGTACAACACCAAACAGACAATTCTGGATTAAGTGGTTTTCTTTCGAAATGGGAAATCCATCTGCGTCTTTTAATTACTTTTCTATTGTATTAGAAGAAACAACAGATAATATTTACTTGGTTGACTTATATGGAACTTCCTCTCCAGCTCTAACGACTACTGGTGGTGTTCAATTAAACTCAACAACAGCAGTTCAAGTTGGTACAGATCAATTGCCACTAAATGGAAATGGTTCCTTAAACCCAGATAATGACTATTACTTATTTGAAGCGACACCATTATTCAATGATGATGCAGGAATTACAGCGATCGTCAATCCAACAATTCCACTTTCTACAGGAATGCAAAATGTGGATGTCGAGCTTACTAACATAGGGATAAACAATCTGAACTCAGTTGATATCCAATGGGAAATTGACGGGACACTACAAACGCCATTCAACTGGACAGCAGGACCACTTACTCCAAATGGAACTGCAGTCTTAACACTTGGAACGTATAACTTCCCTACAGGATTCACCTCCTTAAAGGCTTGGACTGAAATGCCAAATGGCACTGCAGACAGCTATGTATTAAATGATACTAGTGAAGTCTTATTGTGTACAGCTATTTCTGGCACCTTCACGGTTGGAGGCGCAGGAGCTGATTTTGCAGATTTAACTGCCGCAGTAGATGCTCTTGGCTGCGGGATATCTGGACCTGTTGTCTTTAACGTAAATCCAGGCATCTATAATGAATCTATCAAAATAACGGAAGTGGCAGGAGCCTCCGCAACAAATACCATTACGTTTGATGGTGGATCAGCTGCGACTACTAGTATTCTTTGGAGTACTGGACTAGGAGGAAATGCTGTTATTCAACTTGATGGTGCTGATTATGTCAATATACAAAACTTTACAATTGAACATCCAGGTTCCACTGATGCTTGGGGTGTTTTTGTATGGCATGAGGCTGATTACAATACGATATCTGATTGTATATTCAATATGGATCCAGCAACTGGTGTATTTGACGTGGCATCTGTTGTAGCAGCGAATGACCTAGCTAATGATTCTTCAGAAGGAGACAACGGTGACTACCTAACCGTTCAAAACTGCGTATTTAATGGTGGTGAAATGGGAATTCACTTAGAAGGACTTGGACTAAATGCAGCGGACTTTACAAATGGTGTAAAAATATTGAACAACGTATTTGATTCTCAAGATGACTATGCAATTTATCTAGACAATATGGATAGTATTGAAGTAATGGGGAATAAGATTTTTGGATTAAAGAGTGCATTCGCGGATGGTATTTATTCGTTTGACATTATGAATTTTAAAATCAATGCAAACGATATTAATGTACCTGACTGGGGTATTTATATTTCAGACGGGAACTTCGATGCAGCTCCTACAATTCTTGGTGAGATTATGAACAACATGGTTTCAAGTGAAACGGATTATGCCATGTATTTTGTAGATCTTCAGTTTACCAGAATCATCCATAATTCAGCTTATGGTCTTCCTGCTATTCAGATAGGTTCTAACATGGATGGACTAGAGGTTATCAATAACATTTTTGCTAGTGATGCTGATTATGTGTTTGAAACAACCACCCAAATGGGTATTAGCAAAATGGACCACAACCTGTTTTACGCACCACCTTCCAACCAGTTGTTTGCAAAGTATGGTACTGCAACGTTCCCTACGCTCGCCGCATGGCAAGCAGCTTTCCCAGCGATCAATGCAAACTCAATTACTGGTGATCCGATGTTCAAATCAATTGTTCCAGGTAATAATGACTTACATGTTATTGGTATTTTGGCAAATGATATTGCTGATGCAGGAACAGGTGTCCTAGTAGATATAGATGGAGAAGCGCGTCCTTTTGCACCTTCTACTGTGCCTGATATTGGAGCAGATGAATATTCACCACCGGCAAACGATGTTGGCGCTTCTGCGATAGCAAATCCAACTCCTCCATTGTCTACTGGTCTTCAGAATGTAGATGTGGAAGTATCCAATTTAGGGATTAATACTGTTACCTCAGTTACGGTACAATGGATGATCAACAATGTTCTCCAAGCTCCATATAGCTGGACAGGATCGCTTAACTCAAGTGCTAGTGTCGTTGCTACTGTTGGCACATATAACTTCCCTACAGGATTTACTACGATAAAAGCCTGGACGGAAATGCCAAATGGTGTTATGGATAGTGATTTCACGAACGATACAACTGAAGTTACCCTTTGTACCGCAATTTCAGGTACCTATACAGTTGGAGGCGCAGGAGCCGATTTTCCAGATATGACTTCAGCTGTTAGTGCTTTAGAGTGTGGAATTTCCGCACCAGTCGTATTTAATGTAAACCCTGGTACTTATTTTGAACCATTAATCATTCAAGAAGTTGCAGGAGCGTCAGCTACTAATACAGTAACCTTTGATGGAGGATCAGCGAATACAACCTCCTTAGGATACGATTCAGCATTAGGTGAAAATGCAGTTATACAATTGGATGGAGCAGATCATATTATCTTTAAAAACTTCACCATAGATAATAAAGGAACAACAGATGCCTGGGGCGTCTTCTTATGGCATCAAGCAGATCACAACACAATTTCAGATTGTATTTTCGTAATGGATCCAGGTCAGAATGCAATCGATGTCGTCGCTATCGTTGCAAGTAACAATATTGATGATGACATTTCAGAGGGAGATAACTGCAATTACTTAACCGTAGAGAATTGTGTGATAAACGGTGGTGAAATGGGTATTCATCTTGAGGCCCTAGGCCTTAATGCAACAGACTTTGCAAATGGTAATCGTATCATCAACAACGTATTTTCAAATGTAGAAGATTATGGTATTTACCTGGACAATCAGGATAGCATTGAAATCATTGGTAATACAATTGAAGGTTTAAGAAGCACATTTGCTGATGGTATCTACTCTTTTGATATAATGAACTTCAAGATTAATGAAAATACGATCAATGCTCCTGACTGGGGTATATATGTATCTGATGGCAACTTTGATGCAGCTCCAACTCAAGTAGGAGAACTCATAAACAACATGATCTCAAGTGAAACAGATTACGCGGTTTATTTTTTAGATGTGCAATTCACGAAAATCCTTCACAACACATTATACGGAAGACCAGCGATCCAATTAGGTGGTGTTCCTGATGGACTTGAAATCATCAATAACATATTTGCAAGTGAAACTGATTTTGCTTTTGAAACGACCACTCAAACTGGGTTCAACAAAGTAAATTATAATCTTTATTATACACCTTCAACCAATGCTAACTTTGTGAAATTTGGAACATCATTGTTTGCCAATCTTGGAGCTTGGCAAGCCGCATCTCCCGCATTGAATATAAATTCGGTAACGGGAGATCCTAAATTTGTTTCCACTACACCATCTAGTTTTGATTTACACGTTACAGGTGTTACTGCAAATGATATTGCGGATCCAAGTGTTGGTATAACAGTTGATATTGATGGTGACACTAGACCACTTGCTCCTTCCACAGTGCCAGATATTGGTGCAGATGAATACCTACCTACAGCTTTTGATGCCTCTACAATTGCATTAATCAGCCCTGTTGGAGGAATTTGTGGTAGTGCCACTATACCTGTTGAAGCAGAAATTTTCAATCTTGGTGTTGCAACCATTACAACAATGGATGTACATGTATCAGTAACGGGAACAATTACATCAAACTTTACTTACAACTTTGCAGGAAGCATACCTTCAAATCAATCGCAAAGTTTAGTATTGGGTAATATAAATGTGCCGAATGGTGGAAATGTTGATGTTACTATAGTTTCTGATTTAGCTGGAGATTTAAATACAGTCAATGATACGCTCCAGAAATCTATTCTTGTTGTTTCGCCAAATCCTGCTACTTCACCAAATCAAACGGTTTGTTCTGGAAGTATTGCAACTCTAATTCCTAATTTTGAACCAGGAGTTACTTATGGATGGTTTGATGCACCTGGAGGTAACTTACTCGCAGTGGATACTTTTGTAACACCACCATTGACAAATAATACAACCTATTACTTAACCCATATTTTATATGAAAATGATAGTATTACAACAGCATTTGCAGGTGGAAACGGCTGCGGTGGTGGTAACATGTTTAACATTACAAATATTGGGACAACAGCATATGAGATCGATGCTGTAGATTTAAACTTTAGTACAGTAGGAACTGCAACTGCTAATTTCCATTATATCCCGAATGGTACGTATCTTGGAAATGAGACAAATGCAGGAGCATGGACAGCGCTTACCTCAGAAACGGTGAATGTTGCAGCATCTGGTGCACCAACTTATGTACCTTTATCTACTACACTTACAATTCCAGCAGGTGCTACATATGCATTCTATGCAGAGTATGCAGCGAACTATACAAATGGAACAACCACTATTTCTAACGGTATATTTTCACTAGATCTAGGCGCGGGATTATGTTCTGCTTTTGGTGGTGTGAATCCTGGTCGACTATGGAATGGTTCACTTTATTACAAAGTGATTGATCTTTCAGGAGTTGGAGTTTGTAATAGCACAATTACTCCTGTCATGGTTACAATTAACCCGAATGGCCCTGTGATTAATCTAGGTCCTGATGAAAAAGTCTGTACTGGAGAATCATTTGTTTTAGATGCAGGCGTTCCTGGATTAACGTATGTTTGGTCTACTGGAGAAACGACACAGACCATTATGAATACTGCTCCTGGAACGTATTGGGTGGAAGTATATGATCCGACATGTGGAACGACTCCAATTACTGATACGATTGAAATTACAAATTATCCAAATATAGCTGGTAATCCATCCCTAATTACGGATGCTAGTTGTGCAGGAAATGACGGTGCAATTGACATGTTGATTATTGGCGGAACTCCACCATACACTTATTTATGGAGTGATGGCCAAGTAACTGAAGATGCCTCAGGATTAGCTCCTGGCACATATACTACATCGGTAACTGATGCTAATGGTTGTACTTATGTTTCATTTGGTATTACTGTAAACGCTGCACCTGATGCAATCAACGTAACAGAGATGTCAACTAATGTTTCTTGTAACGGCGCATCTGACGGTTCTATTGATATAACACCAACAGGAGGTACACCTCCATTCACTTATACTTGGAGTAATGGTGCAACTACTGAAGATCTTTCTGGTTTATCTGGCGGAACATACTCTGTTAGTATCACAGATCCGAACGGATGCTTTAGCTCGATTACTGCCACAATAACAGAAGCACCTGCTCTCGCAGAAGTGGGATCAGCTACTGATGAAACCATGGTAGGTGCGAATGATGGTACAATCACAATCACCTCTGTTACTGGCGGTATCCCTCCTTACACAATTAGTTGGGCGACTGGACAAACCACTTTCGGTATTTCGAATCTTCCTCCAGGGAATTACATTGGTGTGATTACAGATTCTGTAGGTTGTGTTTTAAATGTCGACTATACAGTGAATCCTGGATTGTCTGGATTAGTTGAGATGAATGAACTGATTTCTGTTAATTTGTTTCCAAATCCGACGCAAGGTGAGGCAGTACTTTCATTTACATTGACAGAAAGAAAAGATGTTGTCGTAAAGGTTGTAAATGCTCTTGGTCAGGAATTAAAAGTAATTGAGCTTCCGAATACAATTTCTGAGGAAGTAGATTTGAACTTAGAATCGCTTGCTAGTGGTACCTATTTCGTTAAACTAGGAATTGATGGTAATTTTATTACTAAAAAAATATCATTAATAAATAACTAACAATCAATTAGATAATGTAAAAAGAGTTTATCCGTTCTTGGGTAAACTCTTTTTCTTTTTAACAAATCATTAGAAATTATCGTTATAATAAAAAGTACATTTACCTAGTGTAGACCAAAATTATTGCATTTATAAATTCTTAATATGGCATAAATGCTACATTAATACAATATGAAGCAGTATTTTTAACAATAACCAACGTACCAAATAGACTTTTTCTAAAAACGTTTTATTATGAGACTGATAATTGTATTCTTGGTTTTACCAACTATTTTGTTTGGTCAAAACCTGCCTTCCGTTGCTGCGCAAGAAGGCCATTTTTCCCATTCCACTACATTGAACATTCTTAAAAATGAAATACAAGGCGCTTCCTCAATTGAATTGAAAGATGTTCAAGAACTGGAAATCACTAGTGAACATGTGAGTGCACAATCGAATATCCAACACTCGTATGTTACTCAGCGTATTAATGGTTATCAAATAGATGGGGTTGTTTCAAGTATTCACCTGTATCCAAATCAAAAGGTACTTGCAGTAAATGACAATTTTTTAAGAGACATTCATGCTAAAGTAAAGACTTCAATTTCTGATCTTACAGCAATACAAGCGATAAGAAGCGCGTGTCAAGCGCTAAACTACAATCAAGTTGGTTTGTTTGAAGTAATTGAGTCTTCAGCAACCATCGAACAAAAACAGCTAATCAGTAAAGGGTTAGTCTCTAAATCAGACATCCCCGCCAAACTCGTTTATCACGTAGGAAAAGATGACGAAATGAGACTCGCATGGGACATTTCCATCCAGGAAACGAGTGGAATTAATTGGTGGAGCTTGAAAGTAGACGCTCAAACTGGAGCGATACTAGACAAAAAGAACTGGATCCTAACCTGCAACTTTGGTAGCCATCCCAAAACAGAACACAACTGCGCAGACCATGAACCCAAAGTAACCAATGCTAACAATAATAGTTGGCTTGACCTAAGCCCTACTAAAATCAATTCAGGTGTCGGAGCATACCGCGTTTTTGCCTTCCCTTACCAACACCCAGGAGACGGACCAAGAACGCTTGTAATGGACCCAGATAGCGCTGCAGCCTCTCCATTTGGATGGCATGACACAAACGGTGCAGCAGGTCCAGAATACACCACAACAAGAGGAAACAACGTCCATGCCTTTGAAGACGGAAATAATCCTGGCTATAGTCCTAATGGTGGCGCGACTTTAAATTTTGACTTTCCGTTGGATTTAAGCCTTAACCCAGACTTATATGAAGATGCCGCAGTCACTAACCTGTTTTACTGTGTTAATGTTGCACATGATGTCCTAGTATATTATGGATTTGATGAGGCAAGCGGTAACTTTCAAGAAACCAACTATTCTGGTGTCGCAGTAGGAGGAGATTATGTAGAAGCTAGATCACAGATATCTGCTTTTTGTAATGCTACGTTCGGAACACCTCCAGAAGGAGCCTCCCCTACCATGTCAAACTATATTTGTAACAACAATGGTTCTGATCGAGATGGATCTTATACCAATAACGTGATATTACACGAATTTGCACACGGTCTTTCAAATCGATTGACAGGTGGCGCTGCGAATACAAGCTGTTTAAGCAATCAAGAGCAAATGGGGGAAGGATGGAGTGATTTTCTTTCTCTTATTATGACAATTAAGCCTGGAGATACAGGAAAAGACGCTAGACCGTTAGGAGATTGGCTATTTGATGATCCAGTGGGTATCAGGCCGCATCCCTATAGTACAGATCTCTTAGTTAATCCACATACTTATGACGATATCATTATAGAAGTTGCGCCTCATGGATTGGGTTCTGTCTGGTGCAATATGCTTTGGGAAATGACTTGGGGGCTGATTGCTCAACATGGGTTTGACCCCAACATCTATTCTGGTTCTGGAGGGAATAACATTGCCTTACAACTTGTAGTCGAAGGATTAAAGCTGCAACCTTGTTCTCCAGGATTCGTAGATGGTAGAGATGCCATTCTTGCTGCAGATCAAGCCTTATACGGAGGAGCAAACCAATGTATCATCTGGCAAGCATTCGCCAAAAGAGGGCTTGGAAAATGTTCTGATCAAGGGCTTTCTAGCAGCAAAGCAGACGGGACAGAGGGTTTCGATGTTCCTGCATCTTGTGGGGGTTCTGGATGTGACATTACCGTTCAAGGTCCAGTTGTTATCGATGTCACATGGCCAATGGGGATCGATTCTACCTTTGACATACTTGTTGGAGGAAATGCAACTTGGTTTGCCAATTCTACTGTACCATGGATTGCACTTGACTCTACCACTGGTTCTGGTGATGCAACCATCAGTTTTGATATCGCCGAAAACTTTACATTTACAAGAAGAACGGGATTAATTGAAATTACTTGTGACAGTACTTGTTTTGTTAGAATCACCATCAATCAAGAAGCTAAACCGTGTACTCAGTTTTACACGAACATCCCCTATTTTACAGGCTTTGAATCTGGTTTGCTGGATAGTTTCTGGTGTATCCAATCCTCAGAAATCGATGGACGTATTCAAGTCACTGATCAAAATGGTCCGAACAATGGAAATTATCATTTAACCCTTGATACAGATGGCAATGGCTATAATTTGAACGAAGCAACGCTAGGGTTGAAATTGGGAGGAATTACCGGTGGTGTCAATCTTATTTTTTCCTGGAAAGAGTTTGGGGATGAAGACGATCCTGAAGATGGCGTCTTCTTTTCTGATGATGCTGGGCAAAATTATGTAAAAGTGCATGACTTAGTTGGCACTTCCCAGAGTTACACGCAGATTCCGTTAAGCTTATCAGCGTTGGCTGCAAGTAATGGATTGACATTGACGGATTCTTTTGTGGTTAAATTCCAACAATATGACAATTTCAATATCCCAACAGATGGTTTTGCGTTTGATGACGTAGCTGTGATCTTACCAAACTGCACAGTAGGAGCGCCTTGTAACGATGGAGATACCTGCACAACCAATGATGTTTATGACACCTTCTGCCTTTGTGTCGGCACCCTGTTTGACACGGATAATGATGGCGTGTGTGATGTATTCGATATTTGCCCAGGAGGAGATGACAATCTTGACCTTGATGCGGATGGAATACCTGACTTCTGTGACTCTATTGCTACTTGCAACAATTGTGCTGTATTGATTAATGTTTTCCCACATACAGAAGACTTTGAACCAGATGTTAAAGAAATCTGTCAATTCCCTGGAGACGACTTTGAATGGACAGTATTCTCAGGTTCTACCTCATCTACTAATACAGGGCCAACCGCAGCTTACGAAGGTCAAAACTACTTCTATATTGAGACATCTGGCTCCAACAATCCAGATAAGCTTGCGGCTTTCCAGAGTGGTTGCTATGATCTTAGTGCTGCAGGAACTGCATTTATCGAATTTTGGTATCACATGTACGGCGCAACGATTGGAACGCTGGTTCTAGAGGTATCGCCTGCTGGAGGAGGAAATTGGGCTCCTGTATGGACGTTATCAGGTGATCAAGGTAACCAATGGAATTATATCAACATCGACATCTCCAGTTTTGTAGGAGGATCCATGTCTTATCGATTTACAGCCAATTCAACGAGTAGTTTTACTGGGGACATTGCCTTGGATAAAATAACTGTAAATGTTGGAGTTACCAGTTGCACACCAGGGGCGACGTGCGATGACAATAATGCTTGTACTGTAAATGACGTTTATAACAATTTTTGCGTTTGTGTAGGAACCTTCTTAGATGCTGACAATGATGGAGTTTGTGATACAAACGATGTCTGTCCTGGGCACGATGACAATTTAGATTTTGATGGAGATGGAATTCCTGACGGATGCGACAATACTGTTTGTAATGATTGCAGTGTAGTAATTAGCAGCTTCCCACATGCGGAAGATTTTGAGCCTGATGTGAAAGAAATATGTCAATACGATGGTGATGACTTCGACTGGACTGTTCAATCTGGTTCTACAACATCAACAAACACTGGTCCTACAATGGCTTACCAAGGAATGAACTATTTTTATACTGAAACGTCAACACCAAACCACCCAGACAAGGTAGCAGCGTTCCAAAGTGGTTGTTATGATCTATCAGCCTTAGGAACAGCGCATATAGATTTCCATTACCATATGTACGGTGCAACAATGGGAAGCATAAAACTCGATGTTTCCATTGATACCGGAAGTACTTGGATTACGGTTTGGAACGTATCAGGAGATCAAGGGAATCAATGGAATTATCAATTTATTGACCTTTCATCTTACACAGGTAATATCTTAACCTATCGTGTCATTGCCAATACGACAACGAGCTATACATCAGATTTCGCTTTGGATTCGATTACAGTAGATTATACGCCGTTATGCACACCAGGAACCGTGTGTAACGATGCAGACTCTTGTACAATCAACGACATCTATGATAGTTTCTGCAACTGTGTAGGAACTTTCCAAGATACTGATATGGATACGGTGTGTGATGCACAAGACATTTGTCCAGGTCATGACGATACGATTGACGATGATGGAGATGGCATACCGAATGGCTGTGATTCTGTCATGACTTCTATTGTTGACATCGAACGTGTTGTTTCATTAAAAGCCTTTCCAAATCCATTTAGCTATCATATTGATATCGAATTGAGTGGATTGAATAATGGCTTTGCAGAGGGTGTTCTAGAGGTAACTGACGTAGTTGGGCGAACCATTTATGAACAACAAATTGAATGGACAAACCGTTTTGAAATGAGATTGCCTCTTGGAGATATTGCAAGTGGTGTTTATTACATTCAATACAAGGATGATCAAAACCGAGCGATACAAAAAATTCTAAAAGTTCGGAACTAAACGTGTTTTATTAATTCTCTTTACAAAAATTTTATAGGGTCGCATCCTTATGGGGTAAGGACTTTTTTATGTAATAAAGCAATTATACGAATCTAAAAAACCAAATCAAGAATTCTTCACTAATTTTCATTATCTTAGTTAAGATATTCATTAATAACAGATTACAATTAACAATGAACAAATATTACTTGCTTCTATCCTTTTTTTTATGCTTGTTTTCTACTTCAATCAGTGCGCAAACTATAGTCTGCGCTTCTTGTTCAAATTTAGAAGCTGATTTATCCTGGAATCCGAATGATGAATACACTCCGAGCAGTGCTGCAGATTTATCAAACCCGAATAACTCAGGGAAGACTGCCTTGCTTTCCCAGTCATTTAATGTAAATAATGTGGTATTGGCTCCAAATCAAGTACTAGTGCCAAGAGGCGGTCTTTTGACAGGTGTAAATGTTAATCTAAATGGGGCTGTCATTGCTGTAAATAATAATCGAGCATTTGCTACCTCTACTAGATTTAGCAGTGTCTATCAAGACTGCTTAAGTCCTGAGATGTTTGGGGCGAGTTTAGCATCAGATGATGCCCATGCCATTGAAGCAATGATACTTAATGCAGAAAAAGGAATAAACTTAGGTACTAGCTATAATTTCAATACAAAAAAGACATTTTCTACTAGTAATAATAGCCGGACATTCAAATGGATTGGTAGTAACGCGCAGGTAAGTACTACGCTGCAATTGAATAATAATTTGGAATTTGTTTTGAATACCACCCGATTCAGACTAGAGCTATGCAATTTGGTTTTTGATGGAAACAATCTCGCCCATCGGTTTTGGAAAGTAGACAGAAGTGACTTCTATCTTGACAACGTAGAGATTAAAAACTTCCAAGGAGAAGGCATCCTTACAAATGGGTCAACTGGACTAAGAGGCCTAGGAATATATGTTCTAGTAGATTCAAGAGTAAGTAAGGACATAAAAGTGTACAACAGCAAAATCCATAATATTGGTGCAATTGATGATGGGAATAAACCAGCAGCATCTACTAGTATTTCTCGGTGTATTTGGTTTACTTACCTCAACACAGAGGAAGCAGCAAATCTTCATTTTAAAGATTCTGAATTTAGCGGTACCTATGGCGTAGATGCTGATGCCATTCATTTTTTCGAATTGAACGACAACAATTTTGACCATAATGTCAACGCTTTATTTGAAGGCTGTACGTTTGCAAATAACCAACGAAGAAGTATCAAGGCGCATATGAGCAATGTACGGATCAGAAATTGCACGTTTATCAAGCATGATCCTGCTACCTTAAACTTACAATGGTATATCGACCAAGTAGCACAAGGTAACCCAAATGCTTTTCCTAAATACCAAGCGACAACAGAAATTGGATTCGGCACTACTGGTGATGGAATCACAGACAATATGTGGGTCATTAATTGTGAAGTTACCAACTCTACCTTTACTGCACCATTTGGTAGTACTTCTTCTTTTGTAACCTTATCGAATAACCGAGGCAATATTATTTCTGGTAACAGCTTCAGTTTTACTGGACTTTCAACCTCTAATGCAGTAGGAATTGATAAAATGCATGATGCTAATCTTATTGAAAACAACACATTTGAAAACTGTGGCATTACCATCGGAAAACTAGGTGACGAAGGGTATACAACCGTTCGAAACAATACATTTGACTACCTAATTAATAGTAACACGCAAGATGCAGTGATAAGAAGTAGTCTTTATGCAGGATTTTATAGAAATTTTATTTTTGATAACAATATTATCTCTATCGATTACCAACAAAGCGCTAGTAATTTTTACGGTCTTTATGGGGCGCATTTAGCAGGACAACAACATACCAATGTTTCAATTACCAATAATTGGATCACTTATACGGGCCCGCAAAGAGCAAACCAAGAGTTGATGCGCATCCAAAGCAATTTTGGTCCTAGTAACACCTTCAGCAATAATACAGTTTGCGGATTAGCCTCCATCAATGGCGCGATCACCCTGAATGCAGGTGGCGGATTTGTGAATACAAACAATGTGATTGACTGCAATTTTCCAACAGTTCCGAGTGACGATGATATTTGGCTTGAAGCAGAATGTGCCGACATTGGGTCGGCTTGGAGCCTACAAAACGATGTGAATACCTCAGGTGGTCAATACATTATGACACCTGCGACTGGAGGTGTAAGTATGACTCAGACACCAGCAAACACGACCACCTTTACCTTTCAAGCAGAATCGGGAACCTATAAATTCTATGCTCGTCTCCTAGTACCAAACGGTAACAATGACAGCTATTGGGTAAGAGCAAATGGTGGTACTTGGATCAAATGGAACGAATTGGTCGGTAGTAACGGCAACTTTGAATGGAGACAATTGCATCTTAATGAAAATCCAAGTAACCTAATAGATCTGGTCCTAGTAGACGGCACAAACACCATTGATATTGCACATAGAGAAGACGGTATGGCATTAGACAAAATACACCTTACCAAAACGAATGATTTACCAAACAGTTTGGGTGAGGATGATCTAACCTGCGTTCCAGACGACCTTTGGCTTGAAGCTGAATGTGCTGTGATCGGTTCTGCCTGGGAAACTCAGTGCGATACCGCTGTTTCTGGAGGGAAATACCTCATGACGCCCACTGTAGGAGGAACAAGTAATACACAGACCCCAGCAACCACCATCTCATTTACCTTTGTGGCAACAGCAGGCGTCTATTCCTTTTTTGCAAGGCTTATTGTACCAAACACTACCAACGATAGCTACTGGGTAAGAGCCAATGGAGGCGCATGGGTTCGTTGGAACGAGATCATTGGTAGCAATGGCACATTTGAATGGAGAAGGTTGCACACAAATGAAAATCCAGCCAACATAAGAGATCTTACCCTAATTGATGGGATCAACACCATTGATATCGCACATCGGGAAGACGGAATGGCGATTGACAAAATATACTTGACTCAATCAACCAATATCCCTTCAGGATTGGGGAACCGGGCTCCTAGCTGTACTGCGAATGACTGCTTATTAGAATTATCTTTGCGCTGCTTTTTAGAAGGGGCTTTTGACCCAACGACTAGCCTTATGCGTGATGATTTAAGAACAAAAGGACTGATACCTGTGGCGAATCCTTGGAGTTTAACTCCAGATATTCCAGCTGCTGCCCTTGCTGTCAGTGGCAATAATGCATTAGTTGATTGGGTGCAGGTGGAAATCCGAGCGGCAGATGACTTAACAAACATCCTACAGACGACAAGCGGGCTCCTACAACGAGATGGTGAATTGGTTGATTATGATGGTGTTTCTCCAATCACTGTAGACAATAATCTACCTGCTGAATTTTATATCGTGGTGTTCCACAAAAGCCACCTTCCAGCAATGACACCTACTGTTTTAACAGCTAATAATGGTCTGTTAAGTTATGACTTCACTGCTCAAGATTCCTATGGAAACGGGGGAATTGGTCAGAAGGAGTTAGCATCAGGCGTTTGGGGGTTATGTTCAGGAAACGGATCTGGTGATAGAGACATAAATGGCTTGGATAATCAGCTTTGGCATAGCGAGAATGGTATATTTAATATTTATTCTCCACAGGACTTTAATCTAGACGCTGATATTAATAGTTCTGATAAAATCCTTTGGACAATAAATAATGGAATCTTTTCATTAATCCCTTAGACTAGAGATCCAAAAAAAATACATGTTTCAAGCATACAAAAAGCTCAAAACATGTATTCTATTGATTTAGTTCATCTAAAATCTATGGGCAACCTGGGCCACTGCATGGAGGAAAAGGATCTGGTCGAGGATTAGGCGGTTGAGAATTAGGAACTTCATCATATGGACATAATACCTGTCGAACAGCACTACTGTAATAGCAACCTTCATACGTGCATTTATACCACGACAAGCTGTAAGCATCCTTATACTCATTGCTAATTGACGGATTTGACATTATGGCGGCATACCCAGTAGTATTTCCTGCATCTAGACAACCATTTTTTGTTCCCAGAACATGATCACTTACTTGTGAGTATCCAATTACAGACACTCCCATAAATAGAAAAAAAATTAAAATTCTCATAAATAATTTTTTAGTTGTTTAATATTGTTTCATTATAAATTAAATAAATATACGCTAATAAACAATCTATTTTTGTCATTTATTTGCAAGCTTTTTTCACCTTTGATTCGTACAAACACGCTACATTTATGCACCTTTTCTAAGCAATAGAATATTCAGCAAATTGCACCGACGATTTGAAACTACACGAGTTAGTTGGCTTACACGGATTGATTCTGATGGAAATTCGTACTATTATTACAAGAAAAGATAAGGGGAGTTGATAATTTTATTGGGCTAATTCTCCATTAAAGATGACAATGCTTATTGAGGTAGGAAATTAAGAAAGAATTGTCTTTTATATTCAATTGATTTTTGTATATTAGATCAAACGAATCAGTTTTAGTCCTATAAATACTTGATAACAAATGTATTTATTAATAGAAAATCTCCATTTCTATTAACTTATGATTCTTTAACTTAGACAGGATGAAACTACTGATTATCTTTCTAGTATTTACAACATTTCTAAATGCTCAGCAACCTCTAAAGCAACAGCTTATTAGCCAATTCGCTGAACAGATTGCAGCAACCACCTCCGTTCCAATTGAGCCAACTGACATACAGTTAAAAAGTGCACACACTAGTAAACAATCTGGTGTACAGCATGCCTATTTTGTCCAATTGAAAGCAGGCATCCCAATCATTGGAACAGAATCAAGCATACACCATACCGCAACTGGTAACCTCCTTCAGTTAAACAACCGTTTTATAGCGCCTTCTACTTCAGTAAACAGCACTTCCCCTACTCTATCTGCCCATGAGGCGTTGAAAGCGGTCAGTCATCTCCTTGGCTATGCGCAGGTCGGATTGTTTGAGCAAATAGATCCACCGTCATTCTCCAATCTAAAGCAAGCATACCGTAATCCATTAATCTCTGCATCAGAGATCCCTATCCAATTGGCATATCACCTGTCAAGTAATCAAGAATTACAGCTCGCATGGGATCTTTCTATTGAAGAACCTAGCGGACAAAACTGGTGGAACATACTTCTAGATGCTACAACAGGAACCATCCTACAACAAAACAACTGGATACAACATTGTGATTTCGGGAGTTGTCAGCATGCACATCAAGAACATGCGCAAACTAAAGAGGAACAAAACGATGCCTGGTTTCCAGCTGCACATTCCTATAACAATGGGAACACTGGCAGCTATCGAGTCTATGACTTACCACTCAACAATGTGCTTGCAGGTCCTAGAACCTTAACTAGTTTTCAGTCTAATCCAGGCTCTCCTTATGGATGGCACGATTCAAGCGGAGTGGTTACCCCTACGTTTACAATTACACGAGGGAATAATGTGCATTCATATACTGTTGTTGGAAATCCAAGTGGCTACAGCCCTGATGGTGGCAGTCAACTCAATTTTGATTTCCCATTGGACTTTACGCTACCTCCTGCACAAAACCTTGATGCATCAATCACTAATTTATTTCATACCACCAATCTGATTCATGATATTTTATTTGCAAAAGGGTTTGATGAAGCTGCTGGCAATTTTCAAGTAAAAAACTTTACTGGATTAGGCGTCGGTGGCGATTTTGTTCGGACGGTATCTCAATTTTCAAACATCTGCAATGCCTCATTTGGAACCCCTCCAGACGGTATTTCTCCTGTCATGTACAATCATGTTTGTAACGGACGGGATGGTGCATTTAGCAATATTATCGTTGCTCATGAATACGCTCATGGGCTGTCGCTTCGCTTAACCGGTGGACCAACGACTACAAACTGTATGATCAATGAGGAGCAGATGGGAGAAGGCTGGAGTGATTACCTAGGAATTTTGTTGACAATGCAAGCTGGAGATTTAGAAACGGACCCAAGAGGTATTGCAAACTGGTTCTTAAATAAACCAATCGGGATTCGAGCTTACCCATATACTACAGATATGACAGTCAATCCCTTGACTTATGATCGAATCAAGACGATGTCTAAACCCTATGGTACTGGACTAAATTGGTGTACTATGCTTTGGGAAATGACGTGGGGACTAATCAACCAACATGGGTTTGATGCTGATTTTTACAGTGGAACTGGTGGAAACAATATTGCACTACAATTGGTGGTGGAAGGGTTGAAACTCCAACCTTGTCAGCCAGGGTTTGTAGATGGAAGAGATGCTATACTTGCAGCAGACATGGCATTGTATGGAGGTGCAAATCAATGTATCATCTGGCAAGCCTTTGCAAAAAGAGGACTTGGTGAATGTGCAGACCAAGGACTGTCTACAAGCAAATCTGATGGTGCTGAGGGCTTCAGTGTCCCAGTATCCTGCGGAGGCACGGCTTGTAATCTCGTAGTGCAAGGCAATACAGACAAAACGGTTTCTTGGTTAGCAGGGCAAGACTCATTGATCCAATTCACTGCTCCTAGTAATTCTCCTTGGCAAGCTACGACTGATGTTCCATGGATCACCCTAGACTCGTCTGCTGGTAATGGAGGTGGTGTAATTAGCTTTGACTTTACGGCCAATACTACATTTTTAGACAGAATAGGAATTATTTCGATCTCCTGCTATGGTTTATGTTTTCAAAAAATAATAGTAAAACAGGGCGTAGAGCCTTGCAATCAGAATTTTGCTACGCTACCCTATCAAACAGGATTTGAGACAGGTATACTTGACCAATACTGGTGCACAGCCTCCTCTGAACCAAGTGGAAACGTTCAAGTGACCGACCAACATAGTCCGATTCAACAATATCATATCGCCTTAGATGCCGATGGTACAATTTCTAATACAAACTATGCTTCGTTAGGACTTGATCTTCAAGGTAAACTGGGTGTTATGCTTTCATTTGCTTGGAAAGAATTTAATGATAACAATGATCCGGAAGATGGTGTTTATATTTCTGAAAATGGCGGGAATAATTTTGTGAAGGTTTATAATTTTGCAACAGGCACTTCAACCTATCAATACGTAGATCTAGACCTTTCCCAACTGGCAGCAACGAATGGTTTGTCACTCACAAATACATTTGTCGTACGATTTCAACAACGTGGTCTTGATTCTATTCCTGATGATGGAATTGCAATTGATAGTATCAATGTCAAAACAACCATCTGTTCCCCTATCCCTTGTGATGATTTTGATCCTTGCACAATCAATGATATCCTTGATTCTACTTGTATCTGTGCAGGGACATTTGAAGATTCAGATAACGATGGTGTTTGTGATGCAAATGATATTTGTCCAGGAGGAAATGACAATAATGATATAGATGGTGATGGAATTCCTAACTTCTGTGATCCCAATTCTGTTTGTAATAATTGCACAACACCAATTAGTCTATTTCCACATCGGGAAGACTTTGAGTTAGGGTTAAAAGAAATTTGCCAATATACAGGAGATGGTTTTAACTGGGACACAATTTCAGGGCCAACGCCCTCCAATGGCACAGGGCCAAGCGCAGCCTATGAAGGTGTAAAATATTTTTATGCTGAGTCCGATTCGAATTACTTCCAAACCGCAGTGTTTCAAGGAGGTTGTTTTAATTTGACCAATCTTAATTCACCAACACTTGATTTTTGGTACTTTATGGAAGGCTTAAACCTAGGAGAGTTACGTCTTGAGGTGTCGATTGATACTGGTAGAACATGGATGTTTGAATGGGCTATTCAAGGAAGTCAAGGAAGTCAATGGCACAATAAGGTGGTTGATTTGACTCCTTACACGGGTCATGTATTCACCTATCGCTTTTCTTCAATCAACATACATGGAGACCTTGCCGATATTGCTTTGGACTTCATCACCATTGACGACACCAGTATTTGTTTACCCGGCAGCACTTGTAATGACAGTGATTCCTGCACTGTAAACGACTTGTACGATGCTTCTTGCAACTGTATTGGGACGTTCTTGGATTCGGACATGGATTCTGTATGTGACGCCCAAGACATTTGTCCTGGCTATGATGATCTGTTGGACGATGATGGAGACGGCATTCCGAATGGCTGTGATTCTTTGATGACTTCATCCGTTAATTTGGAAGAGGTGTTACAGTTTGCAGTGTACCCGAATCCGTTTTCGGATCATGTTGTATTGGAGCTGAGTCATTCGAGTTGGACCCATTTCTCAGGGATTATTGAGCTGGTATCTGTGACAGGCCGGGTGGTTGCTCAACAACGCTTGAGTTGGAGCGGGAGTCTGACGACAAAACTCTCTTTGGCTGATGTCTCAAATGGTGTTTATTATGTGCGCTATTGGGATGGGAAGTATGATGCAGTACGTAAATTGGTGAAGGTCGAATAGAGAAGGAGGCTCGGCATTTTTTTTATACTTCTTATGAACTTTACATCTAATTATTGATAATCCCTTTTTATTAATTTTTGACTTTCGTAATAAAAATGAGATTTTAAGATTTTCTACCATTATTACATAATTGATAGAAATACAGTGTTTTATAGGAATTGAAAAAGGGTTCCAATTCAAAAAAGGGTCCTGAAAAACAACCCCTAAGAATCTCAATATCCACCCAAATTTAAAATCTGAGATTTAGAGAATTAAGTAAAACCTCCTAAACCTCCTAAACCTCCTACCAGTAAAGAGTTTCCTCAAATTACCCAACAAAAAAAAGCTCATTGACTTTCATCAACAAGCTTCAGCGGAGAAAGAGGGATTCGAACCCCCGGTCCGCGCGAACGGACGCTGGTTTTCAAGACCAGTGCATTCGACCACTCTGCCATTTCTCCGCTGCAAAGATAGTTCGACTTTTGATATTTGGAAATGGTTGGACAACTTTTTTTTATTTTTTTTTGCGAGACCAGTAAATCTAGGAAAACGGCACCTTTGAGAAAGTAAAAAACATATATGATGATCCCTGAAAAACGACGAGTAGAAATTGCGACATAGGATGAAATGACACAAGGCCACACCTACCCCAAAACCAAGGAATACATTGTCTTAGTGAAGGACGCCACGAGGAAATTAAACACTAATAAAAAAAACAGTAATTAATCAGCGCTCTAGTTGTGAGTAAATCCCGTTGTTGTAATTAAAAATAACGAGCTCAGAACCGTTGACATCGCCATTTAAGGTGAAATCAGATCGAAGATAAACGTCGAACTTACCATTTTCAGTGATCAGGAGCACCTTGTCGTTGGCATTAATGTCAAAGTATGG
Organism: uncultured Saprospiraceae bacterium; assembly: GCA_937959115.1. Classification (GTDB taxonomy): domain Bacteria; phylum Bacteroidota; class Bacteroidia; order Chitinophagales; family Saprospiraceae; genus JAHDHB01. Next base: position 26,834 of record CALGAW010000002.1, on the reverse strand, counting down.
GCCGTCTACAGTTTGATTGCAGTCACCAACGTACATCGACCAGCGACCAGGTGTAATTTCCTTTTGACTAAAACCTAGAGACGTATTTCCATTTTGTGTAGAAAAGTCATGCGTAAACGTTCCATTGCTAATGCTGACAGGAGTAGCCGAGATGATGGATAGGTGGTTGCGGTGGCCGACATAAATATAGTATTGACCATCGAGACCACTCAACGCTGTACGATCAGTAAACAGAACTGTGCCGTCAGATTGGAGCAAGGCAGCCTGTGTCAAAACATTGGTATTGGCGGCTAAACCAGTGCGCCATTCCACTAGTATCCAGTCAACAATAGGAACCCCGCCATTTTGATTTTTTAGCGATTGGTAGGTCGAATTAGTGAATCCGACACCCTCCGAACCATTGTAAAACCAAGGCGCAGTGTTGTAAGGCTGGCCTGCCTGCGGATTGGAAGACATACCAGGCAACAGGGAACGCGACTCAGAAAGATCCGCAGTCATTTCACTATAGTAGTTGCCATTTTGAGTAAGATCGATCATAGGACCTTCCAATAGCACGGAGAGTTGCGAATCAGGTATATAATCATTGCCATACAGCGCGATTTCTGTAAACGAATTCCACAGGTTTACCGAGTTGCCAAGTCCTATGACACGGACGTATTTAGCTAGTGTACCGCCAACTTCAACGTGTGTAAATCCAAGTGTTTGTGCGGTAGAAGTTCGTAGATTGCCAACAGGAGTGAAACTAATACCATCGACCGAAGTCTGAATCTCAAAATCAGCGCTTCGCACGGTGCCTTTGTGAAAAGCCATTTGAAGATGATCAATAGATTTGACTGCGGAAAGGGCTAGTGTAAGGTAGGCGCCAATAGTATCCCTTGACCAGCGAGTCGTTAAATCGCCATCTATCACATTGGAGGGGGACGTTATAGGATCTGTATTACCAGGACCACCTTCAGTAACCGCAACAATTGCCAACTGATTTGAAACTAGTGGTGTTCGAAATTGAAAGGCTTCCTCATAGGTGGCTTGATTGCTACTGGTTACTTGAATCCGGACATTATAAGTCCTTGGCGCCGAGACATTTCCATTGATAATTAACTGATCACCTGAAATCTGAAATAGCTGGTTGTCCGCATCCCCAATTCCAGATACTAGGCTGTAGCTGAATTGATTGGAGTTTGGATCCACAGCGGACAAGTCGGCCGCGATAGCACCATTTGTAGCCGGCATCAGTACCAAATCGCTAGGAATCAAGTCTGTTGGTCCTGTGAGTGGTGCGGTGTTGATATCGAGATGCATTTTAAGATCATCCACGGTATACTTGTTCGAATTGTCCTTGAGCAGCATACTCCATTTCCACCAAAGTCGGCGTAATTTGTAGGTCGTGTCTGCTACGTTGTACGGACTATGCCATTGGTAATAAGAATGCGCTAGGTAGTTGTCATCGTTTGCTCCAGGTACGTTGTAGCCTGAAAAATCCCAACCCACTGGACCATTGTACTGCACAATAGATTCCCAAGTGCCACCTTGTTTCCTGCGCCAAATATGCACAAAAGGGTTTTCATTAGGATAGGGAGATTGTTTCATATGTACGATCCAATCCTGCCATTGATGAACGTCACTGTTTGTAAGCGTTTCAGTATAAATGTTAATGCTAGTAGAGGTAGCGTTTGAAGGTGTCGTATTTTGTGAATGTAAGACATTGATTTCAAGCACGCCATCATGTATATACCAGGCGAGATATGGACTTAACGCTACACCAAGATTGTAAGGCGCATGATACTGATTGTGCAGTTTATTGTCTTGTGCAAAAATCCAATCTTCCATCCTTACGGAAAATACTTGCCAAGTGGTATCTCTAAGTGAAATTCTGTTAAAGGTCTGATCGATTTGTACCCTTGTACCACCAGCAAACAACTTATCATTACCAGGGGATTGATACCCATCGTTGGTCAACCACTGCGTCGCATACTGAATGACAGGTCTTCCAGAACCTTCAGGATCCAAGACTGGGCCGAAACGCAGTGTCTCCCCATCTATCATCACCGGACCATGAACACCTGCAGCGGTGATGGTGGTGCCTTGGCTTCCTACGTTCGCGTTTCTATGAAAAGTTTCGCCATTGGCAATGATGCCGCCTAGTCGCGCATCTCTAGGAGCTTGAAGTGAACTATTAGGATTAATAATTCCTATAATATCATTGAAGTCTATAGGATCAACTTGGGCATGCATGGTAGTAACGCATACTATCCATAGCAGTATTACTATTCTAGTTTTCATTAGTCGTCATTTAAAGATGAAATACTCATAATCCACTCCTATAAAACTACGAAAAATATTGTTTATCTATAAAATGTCTCTGAATTCTGCCTTGCTTTTCATGGCCTTTTAAATCTTCCTCGTTGACTACATTCTATTAACTGTTTCTTCAAGGCTCAGCATCTTCAATGTCTTTACCATTAGGATTGATAATACTAGAATGATTAATCGAAGGACTTGGTGTCAAGTGTTTTCTAATGACTTACAAAACGAACTTTTTTTATTTTATTTTTAAGTTTCGTTTTTTGGATTAAACCTTTCTCCTTTACGACTGTCTAATAACAATTGATCCAATGAAATACCATCAAAAATTGTACATTTGCTTATAATTATATAGAAATGAGACTATTGTTAACAATCCTAGTAATACTACTTTCCATCCTACAAATCGACGCACAAGCACCAGGCAATGGGAGACCAGGTGGCAGACCCGGTGGTGGACCTCCTGGTGAAAGAGGTGAACGCCCCGCAGGATCAGGCATCGTCGGAAAAGTAATGGACGAGCGTAATACTCCAATCCCGTTCGCAAATGTCGCTCTATACGATGAGACTGGGGAGACAGTGATTTCAGGAACTACGACAAAAGAATCAGGGCGGTTTTTCATCAAAACTAAACCAGGACAGTATGTCGTTAAAATCACCTTCCTTTCCTACGAAGAAAAAGTAATTAACGATGTGATTGTAGACGGCGAAGCTATTAAACCGCTAGGGCCAATCGTTCTAAGAGAAGCGGGTACCGACTTGGATGAAGTCGTCGTACAAGCAGAAAAAAGCCAAATGCAACTCAAACTTGACAAGCGTGTATTTGTTGTTGGAACTGATCTTAGTACGACAGGAGCCAATGCAATTGAACTGCTAGATAATGTGCCCTCTCTATCAACTGACATAGATGGTAACGTAAGCCTTAGAGGAAGTGCGAATGTCCGAATCCTAATCGATGGCAAACCCTCAGCACTTGTTGGTGGTGGCTCTTCAGATGCCCTGCGAAGCCTTCAGTCAAGCACAATTGAGAAAGTGGAAGTGATTACTAACCCATCCGCAAGATATGACGCTGAAGGAGAAGTGGGAATTGTGAATATTGTATTGAAAAAAGAAAAGAAAAAAGGATTTAATGGATCAATTGATGTATCCGCTGGTTATCCAGAAATGGTTGGAACAGGAATTAACCTGAACTTTAGAAAAGAAAAATTTAACCTATTTACCAACATAGGCTTAAACTACAGGAAATCGCCTGGCAAAGGGTCAACCAACCAAACATTTTACCGAGATTCATTACCTGATTTAATTTATTCGAGTGAATCAGACCGATTGAGAGGAGGATATGGCGGTAATTTGCAATTAGGCGTTGATTATTACCTCAACAAATTGAATACAATCACACTTTCTGGAATGTACAGAGCGCAAAGAGGCAGAAATATAGGCACAGTCATCTATCAAGACTTTACCGAAGACGGAGAAGTTTTCCTAGAAACGGTCCGGGAGGATCTAGAAGAAGAACCAAGTCAAAACTTTGAAGTCGCATTGAGTCACACGAAAAAGTACAAAGAGAAAGGCCGTAAATGGACAACTGATTTCAAGTTTTTAGGAAAAGACGACACCGAAACCAATACATTTACAGAATCCTACTCAGATAACAGGGAAGATTTAGCACAAAAGGCAGATAATGTAGAAGATGAACAAACCCTCATCCTTCAAACGGACTATGTGCATCCACTCGGGAAAGATCATAAATTTGAATTAGGATTAAAAGGATCACTTAGAAACATTCAGAATGACTATAAAGTCGAACAGTTGGATGACAATGGTGATTGGTCCATCTTTAGAGACTTGTTTGATGAATTGACTTATAAGGAAAACATTTACGCTGCTTATGCAATTTATGGCAACAAATTCAAGAAGTTTAGTTATCAAGCTGGCTTAAGAGCAGAATATTCAGATATCCAAACGGAATTGAAGCTTTCGAATGTGACCAATCCTAGAAGCTACTTCAATTTCTTTCCTAGCGCTCATTTATCCTACGAGGTTAACGAGAAAAACCAACTTCAGATTAGTTACAGCCGACGCTTGACTCGTCCTCGTTTTTGGTACCTCCTACCCTTTGTAACATTGACTGACGTCAGACAACAATGGAAAGGCAATCCAGATTTGAATCCAGAATATACCAATTCAGTGGAACTTGGATACCTGAAGTACTTCGAAAACGGTTCTTTATTGACGAGTGTATACTACAGATATAGAACAGATTTAATCGAACGTTTGCGCTTATCGGATTCCCATGGAAATGTAGAGATGTTGCCTGTTAATCTTGGTACTCAAAATGCTTACGGTATTGAATTAAGCGGGAATTATAAACTAACGAAATGGTGGTCTGCAACAGGAAGCATTGACTTCTACCAGTCCTTTACTGAGGGTAACTACGAAGGACGAGATTACAGCGCGGAGAACTTATCCATGCAAGGACGTTTAGCTTCCAAGTTTAAATTCCCAGAAAAACTACAACTACAGGTAACGGGTAGATTTCGAGCACCACGAGTAACCACGCAAGGAAAAAGTCTAGGCATGTATGGTTTCGATATCGGCCTTTCTAAAGAAGTATTAAAAGGAAACGGCACACTAACCTTCTCAGTTCGGGACATCCTTAATACAAGAGTGCGACGAAGCGTTATCGACACACCTGAGTTCTATTCTACTGGAACCTGGCAGCGAAGAGCAAGGCAATTTACACTCGGGTTAAACTACAGAATCAACCAAGACAAAAAAAGAGGTCGAGGTGGAGGATTCAATAGTGGTGGTGATGACTTTTAAAAGCAAGGCAGAATGACGAATGAAGAAGTTTAAAACCATGGAGGAATCGTGTATCACGGACTTCCTTACTACGTTCCGCTACTGCTTCATTCGATATTCTTCACGCTTCATTCCTTTCATTCGTGCTTGATCAATTTAAACCATTTTGTAGTACCATCTTCCAGTTCAACAAACAGCATATAGATTCCTGAGTCGCCCGTAAAATCAATAGCTAAGCGTTCAGTACTATTGTGAATCTCCTTGTAGATTGTTTGTCCCCAGATGTTGACGATTCCTACTGTCGGTTGATTTACAAGGGATTGAAATTCAATGTTAATCTTGCCTGTTGTGGGATTTGGATGAACTAGTATTTGTTTTTCAAGAACCTGCTCTTCTGTATTTGTCCATACGATTGAAAAACAGGAGGACGTGTCAATACAGTTAAACTTTGATATTTCTACTGCATAGGAACCAGAATTCATCGTCATAAAGGTTTGATTCGTTTCTCCAGGAATGGCTGAATACCCATTAGAGCAATCAAGCCATTGGTAAGAAGCGCCAGTCTCAACAGCTGTCAAATCATTATAACTAATAGTGACGCTCGTGCTTACACTCACAAGTGTTAAATCTAGGGTAACTAAACTATCACAACCAGCTGAAGATCCATTCGGAATTAGGTGCGTTGCAGTATTATTATTTGAAGTGTAGGTGTTGCCGTCAATCCAAGTGTGAGAAATACAAGCATTAACTACATCAGTCCCTGTTACCGTGGTAATAATCGTTAAATCCAGTGTCACTAAACTATCACAACCATATTGAGATCCACCAGCGATCAAGAAGGTTGCTGTGTTATTGCTTGAAGTGTACGTGTTACCATCAATCCAAGTATGAGCAAAACATGCAGTTACAATATCCACTCCTGTGGCAGTTCCATGAATCGTTAAATCTAAGGTAACCAGACTGTCGCAGCCGTATTGAGATGCATTTGGTAATAAATAGGTTGCTGTGGTATTGTTTGAAGAATAGGTGTTTCCATCAATCCATGTATAAGGCCCACAAGCATTGATCACATCTGTTCCTGGTGTTGTACCATGTATTGTTAAATCTAGTGTTACCACTGTATCGCAAACGCTTGCAGATCCGCCAGGAAGGAGGAAGGTTGCAGTATTATTGTTTGATGAATAAGTGTTTCCATCAATCCAAGTGTAAGGGCCGCATGAATTAACGACGTCATCTATTCCAGTAAATGAACCAACATTAAGTAAGTATTCCCCAGAAGATAAAGAAGGATTTGGAATTTCTAAGGCGATTGGGATAGGTATAGCTGGTGATACGATTTCCGTTCCAAGAAAGAGATAGTATTGTCCAACTGGAGCAGTTACCTGTCCTGACAATTTTATACATCCTAATTCACCTCCTAGCCATGTACAGTTCGATACATCACAAACAAAATTCTCTAGTCCTGTTGTAATTGGGTTTCCATTTATAGTCCGAAACTCAACAGTTAAAAGTCGAAGTGAGGTTAGGGGAATAGAAAACCCTGCTGCTAGTATACTGTCAGGTAAAACAACCGTTAATGTGTATTCAAAAAAGTTGTTTGCGCAAGCTGACTTAGTTATTCCTAGGGTAGGATCCTGTCCAAAGGTTGTATCGGGAGCTGGGTAAAGAAGGAAATCACTCGAACTATTAACATAAGAGGAATCAATTGTACATGGTTGAGCAATAACAAAAACACAAGCAAAAACAGCAAGTGTTGTAAATAATATTCGTTTCATAATGTAAATTTTTGAGGTGTTTAGAAATCAAAAATATACATATTTTTCTCTTTTTTCTATGGATATATAAATTATTACAAACCATTGACAATTTGTTCTGCTTCTCGTTGAACCTTAGAAAGATTGCGACGATTGACATTTATCTCGTGTAGTAATGCCTCATTATCAATCAGAGAGCGGCAAAGAACGATCTTCCGTTCAAGTAGTCGCTTCTTCTCTTTCTTAGTTAAGGTAGACAGACAGGTAATCGGGTAAAGACCAGACAGTTCAACTCGTTCTTTGAGACTACCCTGCCTCGGATAATCCCATCCAATTAGTTGCATTCCCGCACAGTTCCCATATTTAATCGCATCCTCTGAAAACCGGGTATTTGTTACGATCCATCCTTCAAAATCAATGTTTTCAAGACCGTTATTTTTACTTAATTTACGTCGAATATCGTGAAATCTGGAGTTGATATACAGTGGAATTTTCACATCATTTTTCATCCCGGTACTGTTGTGGAACTTACACTCAATCATAATCAAACGATTGTCTTTCTTTGCGATTACATCTACCTCATGATTGACACAATGGCCTTCTACAATCTTGCCTACTTCTACCGAAAACCCTTGATTTTTAAGGATTTCTCCAAAGTACTGTTCAAACGGATATCCACTAGGGCCAAGTTCCATGATTGCTCGCTTCAGTTTGTACTTTCCTGCTAAAGAACGTGACTTCTTCTTTAGCATATCATAAGCAATCTGATGGATTTTTTTTGTTGTAATTCCTTCAAAAAGATTCTTTTCGACCTCGTAAATAATGTCATTTATCATAGCGAGACTGGCACCAGAGCGCTCCAACGAACCACGCAATTTATTATCGATATATAACTGTTCCTCTCCAGATGCCTGTCTAATATTAATCGATTTGTCCATATACGTCATAAATATAGGTAATTGTTCGTTTATTTAATTCCGTTCTTCCTTCTAGTTTTAAAACGTGTTCCAACACGAATTAGTTACACGGTCTAATCATCGTTTTCAAGTAATAACTAATTACTAAACACTAACAACTGCATCAAAAAGGATATCCAACTGCTAGGTTGAAATTCATGTTTTTAAACCCTAATCCCTTATACGCATTATAGCTGCCAGTTTCTGGATCTGCATAAGGATTTCTTAACTTGTAAGCTAAATCGAAACGAATTACAAAATAAGAGAAATCAAAGCGAATTCCATATCCAAAACCAACTGCAAACTGCCGAAGAAAATCGTTTGTAAGTTGAGAACCAGGTCGAGCAGTGTCTTCTCGTAAGGTCCAGATGTTGCCTGCATCGATAAACAGCGCTCCTTCTAACGCATAGAAAATGTCAAATCGGTACTCAGCACTACCTTCTATCTTAAAATTACCTGCTTGATAGGGCTGGGTGACTTCCTCCTCCTCAAAATATGAACCAGGACCAAGCTCCCGGATCCGCCAGGCTCTGATACTACTAGTTCCGCCTACAAAGTATTGCTTTACATAAGGAATTGTGGTAGAATTGCCATAGGCGAATCCTGAAGCAACTGAAACCCTAGTAGCAAACGTGGATCGGCGTCCAATGTTGTAATAATACCTTAAATCACCACTAAAACGGGTATACTGTGAATATGGATTACCAAAAAAAGAATACGGATCTTCAGTTTTGTTAATCGCCTGATCTAACAGATAAACAGCATTTCCAGCTACATCAACATTTCCTCGAAAGACCCATGAAGAACCTTTGACCACTGGGCTTGTATAAATAAACGTATAATCCCCACCAAGAAATATTTGATTTTCTAACGATCGTTCTAAAAAGGCGTTCGAGGCCAGCACAGTAGTATCAAACGTAATATCAGTATTGATCAACAATAAGTTGATGCTAAATGGATTGAGGATATGCCGAATCCGCTTTGTTGCACGCCAGTCGTAACCAAAAGAAGTAGAAAACACGGTATTTGTAAAATAGTTTCGGCGCTGTTTATAGTCAATTTCAATACCCACCCGTGTTTTAGGCGAAAAATTTCGATAGCTTGGTTTTACTTTAAATGGAACTATAAATTTTGGAAAATAGAGCGTTGTATTTGTGTTAAAATCAAAACTATTAAACACTCGATCTAGTCCTTCATCTGTTTCGTCCAAACTTCTTTGGATTTCAACACCCCCATCTACGTTAAAAACGAAGACTTCTGCACCTTTGAATAGGTTACGGTTCTTATAATTAAGCCCTGTACCAATCCCCAGTCCAATACCATTGTCGGTATAGATATCAAAGTCATAACCAACCTCTTGTCGTTTGATTGGAGTTAATAAGATATTGAAATCCAAAACATTCTTTTCTGTTCTACTTTTATCAAAACGAATGGATACAAACTTATAAATCCCAAGTGCTCCCAGTTTTCGACTCGTTGCATCGTAGGCGTCTTGTGTGTACAAATCTCCTTTTTTGAGAAAGATGGAGCTTAATATTGGCTTTGACTTGATGTTGGGCAGTTCTCCATTGGTACTAATGAAAAAATAGCCATTTCCTAGATCAATTGTATCAGCTGTTCCTACTTCATCAATGGTTGGATAAAACCCTGGATAGATATAAATGTTCCCAATGCTAAATTTTTCGTGATCCCCTGTTTCTGAAGGTAGAATGGTTGTTATTACTTTAGCTTTATGGTTGGAAGAATCACGACATAAAAATTTCACATAATTCGGATAAAAATAAGCATATCCCCCATTTCTAAGCAGTTTACTAATGCGAGATTTTTCCTGTTCAAACAATGTATTTTCGACTGGTGCTCCTTTTTTAAATAGTGATTTATGTTTGTTAATAGAAAGAACACCATCTAGATTAGTAAACTCAATTTCATGGATTGAAGTATCAATTGTTAGGATTTTATTAGGCGTAACGGTGTAGGTAACCTCGGTTGTTTTATCTTTTTTCTTCTCTTTGAAGGAAATTTGTGCATCAAAGTATCCCTTATTGTTGAGATAATCCTGCATTGTTTCAGCAGTTTGCTCGGTAAGTTCAGGGCTGTAAATAGACGGTGTTTCAGCAATCCTTTTCCGAACCCATCGGCCGATTCGTTTCAAGGAATCCCGTTTTTCTGCGCTATAATAGATCCATGTTCTTGTATAAAAGGTACCTAGAAACTTTGTATTTGGGCGTTGCTTGGCTACATTTTTTAATTCGTAAGCCAAGTTCTGTCGTTTTTCAATAGTTAGTTTAGAATCAAACTTTATACTATTTTTCGTGAGTAAGGATTCATCTTCACTTAAATTTTTGGTAATATTACACCCAGTAAATAAAAGGAATCCGGCAAACCATAGAACAAGGAATTTGCTGTAAAAAATCGTGTATTTGATGCTGTCTATCGCCAAACTTAAATTAATTCGATCGCTTAATAAGAAAAAGTTTCGTCAAAAGTATAACATTTTTGTTGCTGAAGGTCATAAAATCAGTAAGGAAATTCTTCTTTATTCAAAAAACAATATTCATTCCATCTATTGCCTTTCGGACTGGCAGGAGTCAAATAGGAGGATTTTAGAGGGTTTGGAGGATAAAATAAATGTTATTTCTGAGAATGAATTAAAGAAAATTTCTTTCCTTTCCACTCCTAATCAAGTCCTTCTTTTACTAGAAACACCTCAATATCAGCTTGAAGATGCCTTATTGTCAAAACAATTAACTCTTGTATTAGATGGAATTCAAGACCCTGGCAACTTAGGAACGATTTGGCGAATAGCCGATTGGTTCGGCATCTCTCAGATCATATGTTCGTCAACCTGCGCGGGGTTGTTTAGTCCAAAGGTCATTCAATCTACAATGGGCGCATTCCTGCGCGTACCAGCTTATAGAATGGAGTTGTTACCGCTGCTTGACCAATATCCAGATTTACCCATATATGGAGCGGTGATGGCTGGCAAGAACATTCACACTGCCCCACTTACTGGCAATGGGTTTATCGTACTAGGCAACGAAAGCCAAGGGATCAGTGACCCCGTTTTAGCAAAATTGACCCAACGAATCACAGTGCCATCTTACGGAAAAGCAGAATCACTCAATGCTGCTGTCGCGGCGGGGATTGTGTGTGCTGTATTCAGGGCGCAGTATCCTGTTTAGGTTGGTAAAACAGATTATTCGTTAAAGAGATGAAGAAGAACATCATAATCGTTTTCTACTCCTCACTCACTAGATAAATCACCCATTCGTCATTTCCCCCAACCCTTTGCAAATCAAGGACATGTCCTACCCTAGTCAAAACATGCGTAATCCCTTTCTCCTTACTCAACTGTCGAAAGTCATCCGCCTCTAGCGCTTCGAAATTGCGGTGCGCCTGTACAAACAACGGTTCGACGGAGGTATCCGTCTCAAGATCAACACGATACAGCTCACCAGTACGCTCATACCAGCCTTGCATTTCAATTTTTCGATGACTCAAAGCCTTGTAATCAACATAACCGCTGCGGGCACCGTACACTTTTAGCTCTACAAAGTCTATCGGATGAGCAAACAATGCGTCTACAGGCGTTTTTTCCTTTGCCTGCAAGCAGATCTCCACAGTTGGGTCCTCTGTATATTGTTTGCCAAAATCGAACGGCACAGGCCAGAAAAACAAGCTCCTTGCAAAGATAAGCAAAGCGAACACAGCACTCCCAACGACTACAAGCACAGAAAACGCTAACCGCTGCAAGGATTCCAGACGCACCCATTCCATTTTCTTCTCTAGCCATGCGATAATGGCAATGATCGCAAACGGCTTAAGCCATAAACTGAGCTTAAACCATTGAAGCGTCACTAGATTCACGTCTCTCATCCCATAAAACGCAACCGTATAACAGCCCATTCCAAGGAAAGAAATCAAAAAGAACCAAGCAATTTTATAATTATGAAAGACGTAGTAGATAAAGCCAAGAAACATTAAGGGAAAAAGAATGAGGTAATTTCGCAATGGAAAGGCATCCGGTACATAGTGATGTGGTGCACGAAATTCAAAGAAAATACTAAAGAAATCAATGTTTGCGGAAGCTGTTTCTTCAAAGAAAAATTTCATAAAAAAGATCCAAACACCACCCGTCAATATAAATGAAGACAGCCATTTGGCAAGCGTTAACCAATCAAGCCGGTCACGCCCAGTCAACTTACTAAGCACAAGGATCCCAGCACAAGTCACAAACAACTGTAACCCAACAACCGCTTGCAGAATGCAAGTAATACCAAACAATAAAAAAGCAACACTGTACCTGCTCTTGAGGAAATGCCAGAATCCCCACAAACCAATTGCTTTCGCTGGCGTGCTAACAAAAAACGTATTGTAATAAAGTTCATTCCCACCAAGATTAATTCCATACATGAAAACAAACAAAAACAAAAGTCCGAGCCAGATCAGATAATCTGTTTCAATAAATTCACGGGCAATTTTGAATAACAATAACAATAAGAAAATGCTTGAAAAGGCATGCAACACAAGGGAAGCACCTTCCATCTTATCACCAAAAAGAGACATGAATTTTGCAAAAACATACCGTTCATTCGGCACCTTCTCCGCAATACCCTGAACGTAGGGATCAACCGTAAACAAAGACTGATCGTTCATGTACATGGAATAAGAAATAATTTGCATTTGATCACCTCGCCCATATTCATATCCCCATCTAGCTAGTAGCAACACGTAGATGCAACAAAGCGCAAGAAGAACAATATGTGAAGCCGAACGATGCATTTCAATTCATAATTAAAAACGTAGTATAATTGTTAGCTGCAAAACTACTTAAAATAGATGGTTTTTTATCTTTGTAAAATCTGCGTTATCGGTGGCGAATACTTTTTTACAATTCATAATTTATGAGAAAACAACTTCTAGAACAATTGAATAGCTTGAATATACCCTACAGCATCAAGGAACACCCTCCCGTCTCTACGGTCGATGAAGCACGAGAACATTGGAAAGATGTGCCAGGCACGCATTGTAAAAACCTATTTTTGCGGGACAAACGTGGGAAGCAGCATTATCTTGTCGTGCTTGAAAAAGATGCCCCGTTTTCCTTTCAACAGCTCAATGATTTCCTTGGAAATGAGAAAGTTAGTTTTGCCTCAGAACGTCGATTGATGAAGTATTTACAGTTAACACCCGGCAGTGTAACACCGTTTGGCGTAATTTCTGATACAGAGAACCATGTGATTGTGTTGTTGGATCAAGCCTTGAAGAACAGTGAGCTGATCAACTTCCATCCCAATGAAAACACAGCAACATTAACGTTATCATTTACTGACTTTGAGCAGTTTATGAAGCGATGTGGCAATTCGTTTCAATACATTGATTTTTCTTAAGTATGCAGCAAACACAGCTTAAAAAAGTTTATCCCTTCATCCTACTGCTATCATGGCTCATGCTTGGAAATGTGCAGGCGCAGATCATCCAAGATGAACAACCAGAAAGTGGGCCTGGCGGCAAGGACTATTCACATCAATCCTATACCACCTTCGACGAAACAGCCATGCAAGGCGATGGCTACTGGATGTACACGCCCTCAGAACCCGCCCCCGACTCTGCAAATGTGTTTGTTTTAATTCATGGCTGGGCGGTAATCAACCCGATTGTTTATGGTGCTTGGGTGAAGCATTTAGTCGGTAAGGGGAATATTGTGATTTGCCCACGCTATCAAGAGAAAATATTCAAAACCTACCCAAAGCATTATGCTCAGAATACTGCCGATGCAATCAATCATGCCTTCTCAGTCCTTGCACAGCCTGGAAACGTGAAACCAAGAAAGGATAACGTGATTTACGCTGGACATAGTTATGGTGCGGCCATTGCAGCCTATTTTGGGGTAAAATATGCCGATTATAATATTCCAAAACCCAAAGGACTGTTGATAGCGCAGCCAGGCACCTCGCCTGCTAAATCTTGTAATCTAGAGAGTTATGCGGAGATGGAGTCTGACATCAAATTGGTCTTAACGGTTGGTCATGGAGATCATGTGGTTGGAGATCTGATGGCTGTCAAGATCCTAAATACTGCAGGAGCTAAGGATAAAAACTTGATGCTTCATATCAGTGATGGCCATGGTGCCCCAACCATACATAGCAGTCATGCGACGCCTTGTGCACTTGCCCCAGAAATGGATAACGGAAAGCGCAATTACATTGTCAGAGCTGCCATCAACCGATCAGACACAGATGCTGTTGATTATTACTGCTACTGGAAACTAAGTGACGCCTTATCTGATTGCGCATATTATGGAAAGAATTGTGATTACGTATTCGGCAGTACGGACAAACAACGCTATATGGGAACATGGAGTGACGGGAGAGCAGTCAAGCCGATGACTGTGTTTACGAAGGTGGATGTAAAGGAAGAAAAGAAGAAGAAGAAAAAGGGTAAAAAACACTAAGAAATATTCTCCAACTCATATCGCCTAGGTTCAAGTCATGCCTTATGCAATATGAATCAAAAACACATTAAAAAAGTTAAACCCACCTTCAATATTCTCAATCATATCAACAGCAGTCGTAACATTATCCACAGGATCAAAATATAAAACAAAGTCTAAACGTTGCCCTGGAGCGGTGAAGTGGTACTTCTCAGGATAATACGGGATATTATCCGCTGTTTTTAGATAAAACCGCTTCTTAGTTTTTACATCTCTCAAGTACATGGTCTTCAATGCTGCAGCCCAGCCTCCAAATACATAATCTGCAGGGGTAACAAAGCTAAAATGGAATGCTGTGTATTCTTTTGCGAGTTCAATTTTTAAGATTTTCACTTCAGGCGAAGTGCTCATACCATAGGCCGGATACTTGATAATCCCTTGTGCGAATGAAGTAGAAAGCATCGTGGCGAGAAACAGTAAAACCAATAAATATTGTTTCATATCAATGATTGAAGGACAAATTTACAAAATGTCTCTTGAAATCTACGAAGTATCTGTTTTGTTTTCGAAAGGTTATTCTACCGAATTGGTTGATTCCTTTAAAGAAATATCGTTTTCTTCCTTCTCAGCTTTTTCTTCTCAAGTAAACTTTCCTTTTCTTTTAAAGCATTATATAACTTTAAACTTTCATCTTCTTTAGACTTTCCGTTGTTTACTTTCAATGTGGTTTTTTCTTTTTGGCACTTCTGGTCTTTAGCTTTTAAGGCTTGATATAAGGCTAGGCTTTCTTTTTCTTGCAACCTTAATTTCTGCTCCGTATAATTTCCTTCTTCTTCAGTATTCACTGCCAAATTCACTTCAGAAGCATTGATTTTTTCCTCTTTTAATGAAACATTATAGAAATTTAATCCGCCTTTAGGATCTTCAATCAAGTCAATTTTTGTTGTTTTGGAAATATCGATTGGATCAAAATAAATTTCGAAATCCAGCTGTTCATTTGGTCGTGTGAAGTAATGTTTCTCTGGTAATAATGGAATGTTCCTTACTTTCTTCAGAAAAAATCGATCATTGTTGTTAACATCTCTAAGGAAAATACTTTCTTTTGTTGCCACCCAACCTCCGTAGATGTATTCTTTTGGAATGATAAAGCTAAAAGAGACGATTGTATGCGCTGAAGTGAATTCAATTTTCTTAATTTCCACATCAGGAGCAGTAGTATGACTAAAAGAAGGATTAGTCACAAAATGTTGAGCATTAATATATAAAGGCAACAGTAATAATAGTATTAGAAAGCGTTTGTCCATATTATTGTTTGATTAAATATACTAATCATCATTAATATAACAAAACTACTTAGGTATAAAAAGAGGAATTAGTACCTTGATCTTTAATCAACTTTCCTCTGAAAAGCTAGAAATACGTGAAAAACCTACTACACACCAACCTTTCTTATTGGCTCATTTATAGAGTTTTATGCTCAAAACGACACTATTTACTTGATATTGGTTGGACGTTGTCGCCCGCTCTGGTATCAGCAAGCCATCAAATCGGATTGCCCTTGCTAGTGAAAGAATGATTCTGACTTAATACTGGTTAGCTGTGTTCTGTGTGCTATTAAGTTAACAGAGAGACCGTTATGTCTTAACAAATCTGTTGACTTAAGGATTGGTGCTTGTCCTAGGTTATTGGAATAATCGGTTAACTTAATTGCTCCAATTTGCTTACCAACTTCTAAAACCCAATCACCATCTCTTCCTGTGATATTGTCAGAAGCTGCAATGGTGACACCTAGCGCCCATTCCAAGTAATATATTGCTTGTTCTCCTCGATCTCCTTTTGCAAAATTACAACCATAAATATTGATGTGTTCAATATTATCGGGCATTACTTCTTCTAACCAAAAGCCTAACTCAACACCGTTTTTCCAAACACCATCGATTAATAGTTTACCTGACTTACCATGCGAGAACACTTGAAAAACATTGGGATGCTCCTTGTTTGTAAATCTTAAAAGCGGTTGAATCTCTTGCACTGAACCATCTACAAAGTGGTTTTCTTCAACTTCAGTACCGTCCGTTGCGTTCAATGAGTTAGAACTCCCTAGAAGGAAGAGCAATATAGATAGAAGAACAAGGAAATTATTATCATTCATGTTTAACATTTTAATAAATAAAAGTTGATTTAGGTGCTTTATTACTAGGATGATACGTAGTAACTCTATTTTGGTTTCAATTGATTCTAATTAGCTTTGACCTTTAAAAAATAAATATTACATTTATTTTCAACCGATTAAATATCGAAACGCCACACCGTCAAAATGAGTATTGAAATAAATTTATACAATTCAATCGTTCATGATCTAGAAACAGCTGGAGCAAAAAGCCCTTACCCGGCAGATGCAAATGAACCAGACCCTCGTTACAAAAGCTATGGGGTAAGAGCAAACGGCAAAAAAGACATCATTGCCCTGCACAAAACAGCGATTCGAGCATTAGCACAAAAACAACAGACTGATCTAGCCAAAAAGCTAGTGCATTCTAAATATGGAGAGCAGCAAAGTGTTGCCTTATTCATTTTTGAGTCTTTTCCTGATTATTTTACACCTGATCGATTCGAAGAACTCGATACACTCATCCGTTGTATCCATGGATGGAGCAAGGTTGATTCGTTTACCGGATCTCTGTTACGAGCAATTCTGTTTAATCATCCGAAAGAAATGATGAAGCTTGTCCGTACTTGGAATAAAGACGATGATATCTGGCTCAAACGGTTTAGCGTGGTGCTCTTTACTAGAAAGGTGGCGACCTCAGGAGTATTTACCACATTCGCATTAGAAATGTGTGACAATTTGCTTTATGACAAGGAGCCATTGGTTCTAAAGGGAGTCGGTTGGGCATTAAAAGACCTAATGAAAGCAGACAAAAAACGTATTGTGGACTATCTGATTAAACTCCGAAAAAATGGCGTTTCAAGCACAATCCTATTATATGCAATTAAGGACTTAAAAGGACAAGAACGTCGTAACTTTTTATCAATTACCCCAAATCGTTGAACGAGTGATTAGAATAATTTCTAGCTATCATATATTTTGAATTCTTTATGACAAAAATTTCCATTCTAATGAAATACAAAATTCTTGCAATAGCTCTTTTGATACTCCCCTTTCAGATAAATGCACAGTCCATCACAAAACAGAGTTCCCTAAGGTCTATCAATAACTTATGGGCAAAATTCTATCAAGCATTCGAGACTTCAGACATCCAACCATTCAAGCAGATTCACTCTAAACGCCTAGTACGTATTAGTGGTGGCAAGCGCCTTTCAGATTATAAATCGTACATATCAGGACAAACAAAGCGCTTCAAGAAAGCAAGAAAACAAGCAACCAGCTATCAGATTGAACTCCGTTTCTTTGAACGGGTAGCAGATGAAAAAATGGCAAGTGAGCGAGGCATATACAAATTGACCGTTAAGCGAAAAGACAAGGAAACAGCTGACTATTATGGTCAATTTCATGTCGTATTGATCAAGAAGAAGGGAACGTGGAAAATCCTAGTAGATTATGATTCAGATGAAGGAGATTCGATTGGTATAGAACAATTTAACAAGGCTTATTCTATCGATAATTTAGCGCCATTTATAGTAGAGAGTGGATGACCTAGTGTTTATTTTTTTGAACCATTAAGTTCGTGTCTGTGCGTCTTAAAAAAGAAATTAAGAGAGATTTAGGAGGGTAATCTTTTAAAATATCGAGGTGGTTTTTAATTTATAGAACGGTAGAATCCTAATCCTTGAGTTACCTGGAATGACCAACTAATTCAACGCGTTTAGATTCGGATTATTTGCAATAATTGAATAATTCTCATTCTTATTTGCTAGTACATTTTTCCATAAATCTCTGGAGGAATGATTAAACACATAACTCCTGTCTGATTCAGACTGAATCCAAGAGCCTGACTGCATCTCTTCCTTCAATTGATCAGCTTCCCACCCTGCATAGCCAACAAAAAACCGAATGTTCTCAGGCTTTAGCATTTCATGTGTAATTAGGAATTTCAACTTATCAAAATTACCACCCCAAAAAATGCCTTCATCTACTTTTTGACTTTCATCAAGTAACTCGCCTACATTGTGGATGTAATGAATGGTATCAGTGGCTACAGGGCCACCGTAATATACCTCAGATTCGAATTCAGGAAAATCATCCAACAATTCATTGATGTTCATTCTGACTGACTTATTGAGAATAAATCCGAAAGCCCCTTCACTGTGATGATCACACAACAAGACAACAGATTGCTTAAAATAAGGGTCGAGCATAAATGGCTCTGCTACTAGTAAATTTCCTTTTGCTATTGTACTTTTCTTCTTCACACCTAGGTAAAAATTTTGTTCATTCTTTCCTTATTCAAAATCAATATACAGGTTTTGAACTAAAGTATCCAAAAAAAATAAAAAGTTCTTTTTACTTAGTTCTTAGTGATTCGTTCTTAGTCGTTAATTCTTGAATTTTAATGGTAATAGTCGAACTTTATTATCCTTCTATATTCGGTATTCCCTGCCTCATACTTCCAACGTTTCCGTAGGCGTCTTTCGATTGATTCTTCTAATCATCCCACGCAACACTTTTCCAGTACCGCCTACCTCAACAAAACGCTCTACCCCATCTTCTAGCATTTGCTGAATGGTTTGTGTCCATTTTACAGGAGCAGTAAGTTGCGTAATAAGATTCTTTCTAATTGCATCAATATCCGTTGTCGGCTTCGCTGTAACATTCTGATAAATTGGGCATTTAGCAACATTAAAATTTGCAGATTCAATGGCATCAGCCAATCGTTTTCCTGCAGATTCCATTAAAGGAGAGTGAAAGGCACCACCGACAGGGAGAACAATCGCTCGCATAGCGCCTGCTGCTGTCATTTGTTCCACTGCTTTTTCAATACCAGGTAAACTTCCTGAAATAACTAATTGTCCTGGACAGTTATAGTTAGCAGGCACGACAACCTCATCGATTGAAGCACAGATTTCAGCTACCTTCTCATCAGCAAGGCCCAATACAGCTGCCATGGTGCTTTCTTGCTGTTCACAGGCTTCTTGCATAGCGAACGCCCGTTCTTTTACAAGAGCCAATCCATCCTCAAAACTCAAGACTTCATTGGCAACCAGTGCACTAAATTCTCCTAGGGAATGGCCAGCAACTACCGCGGGCTGAAATGCATCTCCATTTACCATTGCTGTAATGATTGAATGCAAGAAAATAGCTGGTTGCGTGACTTTAGTTTGCTTCAAAGCTTCCATCGAGCCAGAAAACATGATCTCTGTAATATTAAATCCAAGGATCTCATTCGCTTGGTCAAACAATTCTTTTGCAAGGGGGAATTTTTCGTATAACTCTCTTCCCATACCTTCAAATTGGGCGCCTTGCCCAGGAAAAACATATGCTTTCATAGTCTATTATTAATGTAGTCGTGTACCAATTAGTCGTAGGAACTCATTTCTTGTTTGCATTCGTTCAAATGCACCAGTGAATGCTGATGTTGTGGTGACAGAATTTTGTTTTTGCACCCCTCTCATCATCATACACATGTGTTGTGCTTCCATTACAATGGCCACGCCCTTCGGTTTTAGTGTTTCCTCAATGCAGTTTAAGACTTCAGAAGTCAACCGCTCTTGCACCTGAAGTCTTCTAGCAAAAGCATCGACGACTCTAGGGATTTTGCTTAGTCCCACGATATAGCCGTTCGGGATATAAGCGATATGTGCTTTACCAAAAAACGGTAAAATGTGGTGTTCACAAAGTGAATAGACTTCAATATCCTTCACAATCACCATTTCATTATAGTCTTCTTTAAACATGGCGGATTTTAAGATCTCTGCTGGATCCAATTCATATCCATGTGTTAGGAATTGCATCGCTTTTGCTGCGCGTTCTGGGGTTTTCAGTAATCCCTCTCTTTTCTCATCTTCCCCCAAGCCAGATAAAATAAAACGGTACTTTTCCTTTAGTTCTTCAGTAAGCTCAGGATGATAAAACTCTTTTTTTTCGTAGTTCATTGATATTCTATTTTACTTTTCACCGTAATACGCAGCTGATATTTTGTCTGTTTCTATCAGCTCTACACAGTGCAACTTACAAACTTTTATGTGGTGTTCGAGGTGGTTCCAAATTTGAATGACCAAATTTTCTGTGGTCGTTTGTATTTCTGGAGATAAAAAACTAGGATCTAAGTTCAGATTCGTGTGATCTAGCACATTTGTGACCTTCTCTCTCATCAGTTTTCCCAAATCCTTTGCATTGATAATCATTCCAGTGTGTGGATCAGGTTTCCCTTTTACAGTGACCGACAAAATATAATTATGTCCATGAAAATTATGATTCGCACAATTCCCAAACACTTCCATATTCTTGTCTTCTGACCAGTCCTTCACCCATAAACGGTGTGCTGCACAAAATTTTTCTTTTCTTGTTAAATAAGCAATCATAGTTAACTTTTACGTTCAAAGCCACAAAAATAAAGAATTTTGTTCTCCAACACCTTGTTTGTTTTTAATTAATTAAATAATTTGTTCGATGAAAATTTTATTAGTAGCAGCAACAGAGAGAGAAATCAACCCTTTACTTCAATTTTTATCTGCGAATTATTCCCAAGCTAACAAATTTGAATTTTACAACAAGCAACAATCCATAAATGTTTTAATTACTGGAGTAGGAATGGTTGCTACCGCATTTCAAATGGGAAGAAAACTTGCATTAAGCAAATTTGATGTTGTAATTAATGCAGGAATTGCAGGAGCTATCAATCGTAAATTAAAACTAGGTGAAGTAGTGCAAGTAACACAAGATCAAATCTATAACTTTGGTGCTGAAGACAAATCAGGGGATTTTATTTCCATATTTGAGTTGGGTTTAATTCATAAAAATGACTTTCCTTTCCAATCAGGAATTTTAAAAACAAATGAGCTACTTCCTGACTTAAAATCAGTCTCTGGTATAACCGTTCAGAAGGTGCATGGCGCAAAACAATCCATAAAACTGTTAAATTCTAAATTGAATGATGTTGAATCTATGGAAGGTGCAGCTTTTTTATTCACATCACTTTTTGAAAAAATTAAATGTCATCAAATTCGTTCAATTTCAAATTTTGTAGAAGAAAGAAACAAAGACAACTGGAACATACCACTAGCAATCAACAACTTAAACAAATATTTAATTAAATATTTTAATTCCCTATTAAATTAAAATAATTCATAATTTTTAGTTTAAAAAACAACTATTGCAGAATGACGGTTTAAATCGGCCACTTATTAACATAGATATATGGAATAATTCATAAATAATTATCCAATTGACTTAATAAAACCGTGGAAAATTGCTAATTTTGAAAGTTTTTTAAAATAACTTTTAGCAGTGTTTAACAAATCATTCGTTATCTATGAGACTCCATAACTCAATATTATGTTTACTATTCTTTTCTCTTATTCCGCTAAGTTCGTTATTTGCACAGCCAATGAACAATGATTGTAACAATGCAATCGTATTGAATAATGTTCAGAATTTTTGTTCAACTTTCGGCCAATATACCACCACAGGAGCGACAGACATTAACGGCTTTCCTAGTGCTACCTGTATGGCTGCTGGTGTCTCTGATGTATGGTTTAGTTTTACTGCAACTGCCACAGACGTTGACATTACAATCATAGGCAATACTGCTGGAGGAACTTCAGGAGGAACAATGGCTGGTCAGGAGGCTGTACTCTATTCGGGTACCTGCGCCTTAGGAATCACGGAGGAAGAATGTGTTGCAGATCTAACGATTTCAGGAATTATATCACTCTACAAAGGCGGGCTTACTCCTGGACAAACCTATTTGATACGAGTTGATACAAGATTTACAACTGGAACCTTTCAACTCTGCATAAACAATTATATTCCCCCTCCAACACCTCAAAGTGATTGCCCAACTGGGGTTGTCTTGTGCGACAAAGCCGGATTTACTGTAAATAGCGTGATCGGAGGTGGAAGCAATGTCAATGAAATGGATGATGGCCTATGCTTTGGTGGTGTAACAAACATTGAAACAAACTCAGCCTGGTACATTTGGACTGCTGCTAACAATGGAACAGTAACATTTGATCTCATCCCTACTGATCCAAACGACGATATGGACTTCATTCTATACCAACTACCTAACGGTGTTGGTAATTGTGCTGGAAAGATTGTACTTCGATGTATGGCATCAGGTGATTTTTCTTCAGCAAGTCCTTGTATGGGGCCAACTGGATTAAACAGCACATCTATCGATGTTGCTGAACAAGCGGGCTGCCAAGTAGGCGATGACAATTACCTTGCAGAATTAGTCATGGTAGCAGGTCAAACGTATGCACTTGCAATCAACAACTATACTTCAACTGGTGCTGGCTTTACCGTTAATTTCGGTGGTACTGGTGAATTTGCAGGTCCAACGCCAGATTTTATGGTTTCAGATACCACCATTTGTATCGGTGATACTGTCAATGTTGCTGACTTATCAACTTACCCAGGCGGTTCAATCGTCGATTGGGATTGGTTGTTTGGTGTAGGCGCATCTCCAGCAATTGCAAACGCTCAAGGGCCACATACCGTAAGTTATACTACTGCTGGTGTGAAAGTAATCACACTTTCAATCACTTCAAACAACGGATGTCTAGTAACAACAACTAAAACCGTTAACGTAATTAATTGTTGTTCGCTAAATCCTACCGTCACGACTTCAGATCCTGTCTGTGGAGCAAGCGATGGATCAATTGTCGTCACGTTAAATAGCGGAACTCCCCCGTATACTTGGGTTTGGAATCCAAATGTTTCCTCAACAAACGCAGCATTCAACTTGTCATCTGGCACCTACCAAATAGTTGTGACCGATGCCGCAGGATGTCAATCGAGTATTTCAAGCACATTAAGTCCTTCCAATGGCCCTATCATACAGGCAGTGAATGTAACTCCTTCTTCATGCACCGGTAGTACTGGATCAATCAATATTAGTGTTTTAGGTGGAATACCCCCATACATGTATAGTATTGATAACGGAACAACCTTCCAACCCTCCAATATATTTAACGGACTTCCTGCGGGTAATTATGATATTGTGGTAATGGATTCGAACAATTGTTCTACGATGACCACGATCACTGTATCAGGTTCTGGCAGTCCTTCAATTACAAGCATAACTACGACCAATCCTGCTTGTGGTTCTACAAATGGTTCTATCACCATTAACGCTACAGGTGGTTTCCCTCCATTTATGTATAGTATTGATGGAGGAACGACATTTGTAAGCACAAACGTCTTTACAAACTTACCAGGCGGCACTTATAATATTGTAGTAGAGGGTACAAATGGATGTTCAAGCACTTCAGTTGTATTCCTTACAGAAGATCTATCTCCAGTGATTAATTCGGTTACCGTTTTAGACCAGACCTGCGGATTACAAAACGGACTCATTGCAATTAGCGTAATTGGAGGAACACCTCCTATTCAATACAGTATCAATGGAGGAACAACCGCTCAGCAAAGTAGTGTATTCCCGAATCTAATGCCTGGTACTTATAATATTCTGGTGACAGATGCGAATGGTTGCACACAAACAGATGTTGCAATTATTGATCGCAGTCCTGCAACAACTATAGTCCAAGTTGCAACGACTGACCCTACTACCTGCAGCGCATCTGATGGAATGATTACCATTACAGCAACAGGGGGAACACCTCCATTACAATACAGTATCAACAATGGAATTACCTACGGTGCTGCTAATGTATTTAGCGGGTTATCTGCTAACACCTATAATATAGTTGTTCAGGATGCAAATGGATGCTATGATACAACAATTGTTGTTTTACTTGATCCCAATGCACCTATCGTTGACAATGTAATTTCTTCTAACCCTGCATGTGGGCAAAGTGATGGATCTATTGAAGTACTTGTATCGGCTGGATCACCAATGTACATGTACAGTATTGATGGGGGAACTACCTTCCAAGCGTCTAACATTTTCATGAATCTTCCTCCTGGGACTTATACCATTTTGATTGAAGATAGCGTTGGTTGTCAAGTATCAACCGTTTCGATTATTCTTGGCGGTGGTTCTGCTCCTAATATAGATAATACGTTTGTTACTAATACAACTTGCGATGAAACAAACGGAGTAATCGTCGTAATTGCTAGTGGTGGATTGTACCCTTATGAGTATAGCATTGATAATGGTACTAACTATCAACTGCCAGCTACTTTTATAAACTTGCCTCCTGGCACATATGATGTTTCTGTAAAAGATGCTTTAGGATGTATAGATATGGTTTCAGTCATTGTTGCAGATGATGGTAATGTGGTTATTGATAGTCTATTAACTCAAAATCCAACTCAGTGCAGTGCACCAAATGGTGTAATTGATATTTTTGCCTCGGGCGGAACTGCACCTTACCAATACAGTATAGATAACGGCATGACTTATCAAGGGATGGGTACTTATACCGGACTAACTGGAAACACGTACAATGTAATTGTAACTGATATTAATGGATGTATTGCAACACAAACTGTCATCTTAGATGCAATTCCAGAACCTGTATTCGATAATATCATTCTAACCCAACCTTCTTGTGGGATGAATGATGGATCAATAGACATTCAAGTATCAGGTGGAATGCCAGTTTATGACTATTCAATCGATGGTGGTGTAACCTTTTCTTCTAATGGATTGTTTTCGAATCTTGGATCAGGTCTTTACCCTATTCTTGTCGTTGATGCTTCTGGATGTACATTAATTGATACGGTAGGCCTAGGTAATCTTGGAGCTCCAGTCCTTTCGCCAACCTTTAACAATCCAAGTTGCGGATTGACAGATGGATACATTGATGTATCTGCAGTTGGTGGAACACTACCCTACCAATATAGTATTGATAATGGAGTAACCTTTGTTTCTACAAGCTATTTCGGTAATCTTGGCCCAGGAACCTACTTTGTTGTAGTAGAAGATGCAGTTGGCTGCCAAGTCGCACAACAAATTATTTTGTCAGATGGTGGCGGTGTAACCTTATCCACAGTCAATCAAACTTCCCCTTCATGTAATGATAATGATGGAGAATTAGAGATAATTGCTTTAGGTGGAACACCACCTTATCAGTACAGTATTGACAATGGTTTAAACTTACAATCAGGTAACATCTTTACTGGCTTATCAGCTGGTGTGTACAATGTTCATGTGCAAGATGCAAACGGCTGTATTACTCAGCAAGCGATCAACCTAATTCCGATTCCAGATTTAGCAATCAGTTTACTAGATATTCAAGATGCGGATTGCGGACTTCCTGATGGCTCAATGGTCATCAATACGACTGGAGGTGCAAGCCCAATTCAATATAGTATAGATGGTGGGGTAACCTTCCAATCATCAAACACATTCAATACATTACTTCCTGGATTGTATGATCTTGTCATCACTGATGCGAATGGGTGTACATTGACAACGACAGGCAGAATAGAATCATCGAATGCTATTGCTGTCGATATCATTCCTGATGGACCTACATCCATTTGTAATGGTGAGGTCGTTCAACTGAATGCAGGTATCTTTGATGGCTATTTATGGTCAAATGGAGATACTACAAAAGTGATTACTGTAGGCTCCTCTGGAAATTATTCTGTGATCGTAGTGGACGAAAATGGCTGTACAGCCGTTGATACAATAAATGTTATTGTTCAAGCTCCAATTCCTTTAGATGCTGTTGAGATAGACGACATTGAATTAGGAAGCTCTGACACACTAACAGTTGTCAATCCTGACTCGTCTATTATATATACTTGGCAAGGATCAGACGGCACTACTCATACCGGACCTACTTTTATTTATACTGGCAACGAAGTTGGAACAATCGAATTTGTTGTTACCGCTCAAGTAGGCAATTGCACAGTTACAGATATAATATCCTTTGAAGTTGTAGATAACAGCCAAATTGGATTACCAAACGCATTTTCTCCTAATGGTGATGGATTAAATGATACGTTTGGTCCATCTATTTTCGGGAATCTTGAAATAGAAGAATTTAAAGTTTTCAACCGTTGGGGAGAAAAGATTCATGATGATGCGACAAAAGAGTGGGACGGAACATTTAGAGACAATGAACAACCGATTGGAGTATATGTGTATCAAATTGTAATACGAAATGCTCAAAATAGAATTAAATCCTATACAGGAGATATTCACTTGCTTAGATAGATTTTTATAAAACGTTAAAGGTGAAATTAAAATTAATTAAGATGACCCAATTTTTTCCTAAATACTTAGTAGCATGTTTTATTATGCTCATCAGTATTTTTTCAGCTCAGAATCTAATGGCCTCACATGCGATGGGAGCTGATATGACATACACCTGCTTAGGCGGTAATACCTATGAAATCAAACTCACATTTTACCGAGATTGTGATGGTATTTCTGCGCCTTCAAGTCCTATTGTAAACATTTCTTCAGCGACCTGTGGCCAATCAACTACATTATCCTTAGTTCAGCAAGGTCCTGGAGTTGAAGTATCCCCGTTGTGTGCTACACAACT
>CALGAW010000001.1 GCA_937959115.1 uncultured Saprospiraceae bacterium | reverse complement strand
ATAGGTGAGACCAATTGAACCAATCAATTTTGAGGGCATGTCCCAAATCTTTACAGGAACATTGATGTCAATTGTAGACCCAAATCTGTAGGTACCTGTCCCTACAATCTCAGCACCAGAATTGTTGTTAATAAATGCCTCAATCATCGGTGCATCGTTGCCGCCTGTTGGAGCAGGTGCCTGAAGGGCAGACGGACCTGGCTCCGGTGCATCTACTGGACAGATCATCTCATTAACAGGGTCATTGGTCCAATGAGATACGTTTGGGTTCATATATAGAAATTCCGCCAAATGAGCATTGGGGGAATCTCGATTGTAACAATTCTCAGCACGACCAGCAGCTCGAATTTGAGCATAAGTCATACATTGGTTATTCGTTGTCCCAAAGTCATAGTTAACAGGGCAAGTTCCTGCTGATAATTGATTTGTGACATCTCCGTCATACCAGTAAAGTAATTCGATATTTAAGGTGCCAGTTCCAGAGTTTAACCCAAGCGTGCTGCAAATGTCTATAGGATTTGAAGTTGCTGGAAACGTGGCTGATGGCCCTGGATCAATTCCGTTTATTCTGAGATCATAGTTTACAGTTGTAGACAATGGATTATTATGCACCCAGTTGATGGTATAATTGCAATTGTCCAGAACGAAGTTTGGTGCTGGACAACTTAACACTGCAATGGTTCTCAGGGTATCCGATTTGGGAACGGTTGAAAAAACACCATTGTTTCCATCCCAATAGATGCGATCGTTACCAGTTACATCACCATCCAAATTGAGATCTTCCTGAAGGTAAGCACCAAAGGAACCATTTGCAGCAGCCCATAAAACTCTGTCTGCTCCATTGATGTCTAAATCGTTATTGATATCACCACTAAACATAGTCCATTTCCCATTACTTAATTGTTTTTGTCCCCTTCCTCCATCGGAATAACTATCCGCCATAGTAAAATC
Source organism: uncultured Saprospiraceae bacterium (assembly GCA_937959115.1). Taxonomy (GTDB): domain Bacteria; phylum Bacteroidota; class Bacteroidia; order Chitinophagales; family Saprospiraceae; genus JAHDHB01. The sequence goes on along the minus strand of CALGAW010000001.1, from coordinate 29,707 downwards.
ATAGGTTAACATTCCGTTAGTTACTAAAACTGGTTGTGGAGACATTACCGTTAGGTGGTTACGTGTTTCAATTACGATGTATACTGGTGTATTCAAACTGCTGGGTAAGACATTGCTAGATGGGAAATGAATTTGACCATCTAGTTGAACTAATCCAGCTGCACGGCCAACTTCTGAGTTGCCAGCGATCTCCGTTCTAAAGGAAACTAGTACCCAATCTGAGACTTGAGCAATTACCTTCGTTTCATTTCCATTGTAGTACCATGGTGCTTGATTGAAAGGCTGATTGTTGGGGATTAAGTTACTCGTTTCCAGTATATTGGTCATCTCATTAGCACTAGGATCATAGGAACCTTCTAATAACACCTTCAAGTCAATTGGGTTTGGCGGATTGCTGTTTGCAAAAGTGGGGTCGTTCGTGTCTGATCCGTTAGTACTTCCCAAAAAAGTGTTGTTGTTTCCTGCTTGATCGTAGATCGTTTGACCCGACCCCTCATTAAATTGGTAGTAGGCTTGGAGGCCAGACTCGTTTCCTATTAACTCGGAATTTGCGTTTGCTTGCAATTGGGCTTGTGTTCTTGCGGTGTTCCAAATTCTGACTTCATCGATTTCGCCTTTCCAGGGCCTGTTGTTGGTCAATGGTGGATTATCTCCTATCCAGGCTTGAACAGCGGAATTTGTTGTTATGGCACCTGTTTTTGCTGTACTACCGACTTCAACTCCATCCAGGAACAATCTCATCATAGCACCGTCGTAAGTGGCAGCGACATGATACCATATGTTTTCTGATAACACTCCAGTAGTCGCAACTAAGGTAGTTGAAGTACCGTTTGTCTTTAGTCGAAACCGTAGGACAGTATTTGCCCCTGAATTATTGGTACTTAGCATCCAGTAATGATCGGGAGTTGAGAGACCAACAGCTTTAGAGATGATCCTGCAATCCTGGTATTGGCAGTTGCTGAGATCGGAGCTGTTGATTAGTGCTTCGAGGGTGATTGCATTGCCTGAGACGTCCAAGTTGTTTAAACTAATGTAATCGTCAGTTCCATCAAATATTAGGTGGTTGTTTAAGGTTTGGGCACTAAGTTGAAATGTTCCGATAATGGTGAATAAAAGTAGGCTTAGCTCTAAAACTTTACCAGGAAAAAGTAGGTTTTTGAGATTATTGTTAACCATGAGAATTGTTTTTATACTGAATAATATTTAGAGAATGTTTATTTCATTGAACTATGCATTTTATTTATTCATACTCTGCCACCGTCCATTGTATTGTAAATACATTTCCAGAAATATCAATATTCGCAGCAGGCCAACCGAAAGAAGGCAATCCATTTGTCGTGAAATCCCAAAAATGTTCAATACCACCGGAGCCTTTAATGATATTATCTTTTATTGAGGATTGATTATAAGAATTGTAAGAATTGCCATTGGAACTGAAATAGAAAACACTTGGGTTATGACTAACAGTGCCCTGATCATTGGAATTAATCGTAACTACATTGCAATCAACATGCATTTCAGACATGTTTTTAGATGTTGTTATATTTGGGCCTAAAGCGAAAATTCTATCCAATCGTCCATTGGTCCCAGGTTCAACAGAAAATCGATTGTTTCTAGCATGGACTCGATCAGAATTTGCAATAATTGCCACAAATCCTGACAACGGCCGATCTGGCATACCGGGGTTTCCAGTTTTCACATCCCATACGGCACTATTACTTAAGACCAGAGCATCTCCACTTTGGAAAGTTACAAATCGATTACCTGCATTTATACAACGATTGCCAAAGATTCTCGTTTTTTCTCCTTGGCCGATGAACCCCTGTTTAGTGTAAAACTCCGCATTTTTTGTAGGCCCATTACTTTGAAAATTGTTACCCGTATTATTTACGATGTATCCTCCTGAGGTAGATCCTCCTCCTGGTGAATGCCAAATTGCATTTGCACGTGATGTAGTTGCTGCGCCAGAGATATTTAGGATATTGGTAAACGTATTGCCTGCAATGTAGAAATCATCAACAGCTCCAAATTTTATCGCACACATATTCCATCCATGAATCACATTCACATCTTTCAAACCAGAGTTTATCAAATGAAATCTATCGGAACCATCTTGAACTTGCCATCCATATCGAAACTCTGTACTATTTTGTCCATCAATTGGACTATCATAAATTCTAACATCAGGAGCATTGATACGCCAAATATCCCTTGTTGATGAAGTAACAGGAACAGCCGGCACATTCCAAATAAAGGCTGAAACATTTACATCCAATCCATTTAATCGGTAAGTACCACCAGATCCCTTAAAACTTCCTCCGGGATTCCCATTAATAAGAGACTCCAATGCCTGAGTGTCATCACTACCACTTGGGGCGGGTAACTGGATTGCATGTGCTGGCGCAGTTGGTACATCTAGAGGTACAACACATTTCTCACCATTAGGTAGGGCGACAACATTCCAATAACAAACGCTTGGATTCTTAAACAGGTATTCTGCAATGTAAGCATCATCACCATCTGGATCACAGAAATTTGTTTCCGCATCATTCGCTATTTGTGCAAATGTTTTACCTTGCCAATGAGAGGGTCCGTTAATGTTATAATCAATCTTACAGGTACCTGCTGAAATTGGATTACTTGCATCACCATCATACCAATATAGAAGCTCTACATCAAAACTACCGGTATCTAATGTGAGATTTAGAAGATTGCAAATCTCCACCGAATTGAAAGTTGCTGGATACGCCACTGAGGGGCCGGGAACAATACCGTTAATTCTAAGTTCATAGTTTACCGTTGTTGATAATGGATTATCATGCATCCAGCTAACAGTGTAGTAGCAGCTGTTTAATACAAAATTTGGTACAGGACAACTCAACACTGCATTTGTCCTAAGGGTATCCGATTTGGGAACTGTTGAAAAAATACCATTGTTTCCAAGCCAATAGATACGATCATTACCAGTTACATCACCATCAAAATTGAGATCTTCCCGAAGATAAGCACTAAAGGAACCATTTGCGGCAGCCCACAATACTCTGTCTACTCCATTAACGTCTAAATCACTATTGACATCACCACTAAACATGGCCCATTTCCCATTACTTAATTGTTTTTGTCCCCTTCCTCCACCAGTATAACTATCTGCTGTGGTAAAATCGTAGGTCAACATTCCATTATTTACTGCAACGGGTTGTGGAGACATTATCGTTAGGTGATTACGTGTTTCGATGACAATGTATACTGGTGTATTCAAACTGCTGGGTAAGACATTGGTAGATGAGAAATGAACTTGACCATCTAGTTGAACCAATCCAGCTGCACGGCCAACTTCTGAATTGCCTGCAATCTCCGTTCTAAAGGAAACTAACACCCAATCTGAGACTTGAGCAATTACCTTCGTCTCATTTCCATTGTAGTACCAAGGTGCTTGATTGAAAGGCTGATTGTTGGGGATTAAATTTCTTGTTTCCAGTCTATTGATCATTTCATTAGCACTTGGATCATAAGATCCCTCTAATAACACTTTCAAGTCAATTGGGTATGTCGGATTGCCGTTTGCAAAAGTGGGGTCGTTCGTGTCTGCACTGCTTGTACTACCTAGTACTGTATTATTATTTCCCGCTTGGTCGTTGATTGTTTGACCGGAACCCTCATTAAATTGGTAGTAGGTTTGGAGGCCTGTCTCATTACCTGTTAATTCGCTAGAGCTGTTTGCTTGGATTTGTGCTTGTGTTCTTGCGGTGTTCCAAATTCTGACTTCGTCGATTTCGCCTTTCCAGGGATTGTCGATGACTGGAGGATTTGCTCCTATGAAAGCTCCAACAGCGGAATTTGTTGTCAAGGTGCCTGTTTTTGCCGTACTACCAACTTCAGTGCCGTCTAGGAACAATCTCATCATAGCGCCGTCGTAAGTGGCTGCAACATGATACCATGTGTTTTCTGATAACGCTCCAGTGGTAGCAACCAATGTTGTCGAATTACCATTTGTTTTCAACCTGAATCTCAAGACTGTATTTGCTCCAGAGTAATTGGTACTTAGCATCCAGTAGTGATCAGGAGTAGTAAGACCAGAAGCCTTAGAAATAATTCTACAATCTCTGTATTGACAATTACTAAGATCTGAGCTGTTAACTAGTGCTTCGAGTGTGATGGCATTGCCTGAAACGTCCATGTTGTTGAGGCTAATGTAGTCGTCGATTCCGTCAAATATTAGATGGTTGTTAAGAGGTTGGGCAGTTATTTGGACAATTCCAAGAAAGAAAGACAGTATTAAGCTAATTATAGTTAGTTTATACATGGAATTGTTTTTACGATTGTTAAATTTGATATGGATAATTTCATCTTGGTGATTTAAGCCATATTAACCTTCTAAGGTAACGGTGAATTAGACCCCCTAAATACAGAAATCAAAACAGGTGTTGTTACCGTGTTTCCACTTAAGTCAATATCCAATCCAGTTGCATTATCTATGTAGCCTGCATCAAAGGCAAATACGTGGTTAAGACCACCAGTACCCCTAAATACATTGTCTTTTACGGAGCAATTAACCAACTTGTTTCGAGTGTCAGCTGAATTGGAATCTTTGTTATGAAAATGGATGCCGAAGCTGTAATAGGATGCAGGGGGCGGGATAAGTATCTCGATGTCATTGCAATTGAAGTGTAGATTAGTGTACGTATAATTATTATATTCACAATTTGCTCTGAATGCGGTACCCCATTCTCCATTCGTTTCCATTTTTATTCTATTATTGACAGCGGTTATGTTATCTGCGTCTAATTGGCAGTTAACAGCTGCAGTATTCTTCCGTATGCCTAGTGGACCTTGACGATCACGCAGGTGCCAAAAGTTTGAGGCAACAAATCCATCTGGGTGTTGCCACTTCGTTAATCGCTTGCCTGAATTGACACAACGATTAGCAATTATCCTTACGATTCCTGCAGAACCAGTGAAACCCTGACTGCAGAAAAACTCACCATCATACAATTTACCGTTCGACTGAACATTCTCTGAAATGTTGTTCGCTATGTAGCCCTGACCTGATGGAATGTTTGAGTAATTAGCGTTCCAAACAGTACGCATGATTGCAGACAACGTTTTATCGGATGTGTCGTTAATCAAATTTTTGAAAACGTTGCAAGTTATTCGAAAGTTGTTCGCTCCCCGAATAAACACTCCCGCTCCACTTATACCAGACTTATGCCATATATTTGAGATCCCAGACGTGCTTAGCACAAAATTATCTGCACCATTTTCTACACGCCATCCAGTATAAGTAGATGGACGATTCTTGGCATCAATCGGAGAGCGATAAAACTCAACATTTGGAGCCCTGACTCGATAGACTGTACCAACAGAACCAATTAGTTCAGAAGGAAAATCCCATAGTGTTACAGGGTTATCAATATCAATCGTAGAACCAATCTTGTATATTCCTCCTGTGCCTTTAATCTCAGCGCCTGGGTTCGCATTGAAAAAAGCTTCTAAAGCTGGTGCGTCATTACCTCCTGACGGAGCTGGTGCAAATATGGAAGCCGCAGAAGGCTCAGGTGCATCAATAGCACATATTACTTCAGTAGCTTCATCAATAGTCCAATTTGATACCGTTGGGTTCATATACAAGAACTCCGCAAGATGAGCATCAGCAGTGTTTAAGTCATAGCAATTTTCAGGACGACCAGCTGCCCGAATTTGGGCATAAGTCATACATTGACTATTCGTTGTACCCAAGTCATAGTCTACAGGGCAGGTTCCTGCGGACAATTGATTTGTTACATCTCCGTCATACCAATAAAGTAATTCAATGTTCAACGTACCAGTACCTGAGTTTAAACCAAGTGTATTGCAGATGTCAATTGAGTTGGAGGTAGCTGGATAAACCACTGACAATCCTGGATCAATACCGTTTATTCTGAGATCATAGTTTACTGTTGTGGAAAGTGGATTATCGTGTATCCAGTTTACGGTATAGTTGCAGTTGTTCAAAACGAAATTTGGTGCAGGACAACTAAACACTGCATTTGTCCTGAGGGTATCTGATTTGGGAACTGTTGAAAAAACACCATTGTTCAAGTCCCAATAGATTTTATCATTACCGTTCACATCACCATCTAAATTGAGATCTTCCTGAAGGTAGGCCCCAAATGAACCATTAGCGGCAGCCCATAAAACTCTGTCTGCTCCATTGATGTCTAAATCGTTATTGATATCACCACTAAACATGGACCATTTTCCATTACTTAATTGTTTTTGTCCTCTTCCTCCACCTTTGTAACTGTCTGCTACGGTAAAATCGTAGGTCAACATTCCATTGTTTACTGCAACGGGTTGTGGAGACATTATCGTTAGGTGATTACGTGTTTCGATTACGATGTATACTGGTGTATTCAAACTGCTGGGTAATACATTGGTAGATGGGAAATGAATTTGACCATCTAGTTGAACTAATCCAGCAGCACGGCCAACTTCTGAGTTGCCATCAATCTCCGTTCTAAAGGAAACAAGCACCCAATCTGAGACTTGTGCAATTACCTTCGTCTCATTTCCATTGTAGTACCATGGTGCTTGATTGAAAGGCTGATTGATTGGGATTAAGTTTCTTGTTTCCAGTGCATTCATCATTTCATTAGCACTTGGATCATAAGATCCCTCTAACAACACCTTCAAGTCAATTGGGTTTGGCGGATTGCTGTTTGCAAAATTGGGGTCATTCGAGTCTGCAATGCTTGTACTTCCTAGTACTGTATTATTATTTCCCGCTTGGTCGTTGATTGTTTGACCCGAACCCTCATTAAATTGGTAATAGGCTTGGAGGCCTGCCTCATTACCTGTTAATTCGCTAGAGCCGTTTGCTTGGATTTGTGCTTGTGTTCTTGCGGTGTTCCAAATTCTGACTTCGTCGATTTCGCCTTTCCAAGGATTGTCGATGACTGGTGGATTTGCTCCTATGAAAGCTCCAACAGCGGAATTTGTTGTCAAGGTGCCTGTTTTTGCCGTACTACCAACTTCAGTGCCGTCCAGGAACAATCTCATCATAGCGCCGTCGTAAGTGGCAGCAACATGATACCACGTGTTTTCTGATAATGCTCCAGTTGTAGCAACCAATGTTGTCGAATTACCATTTGTTTTTAATCTGAATCTCAAGACTGTATTTGCTCCGGAGTTGTTGGTGCTTAGCATCCAGTAGTGATCAGGAGTTGAAAGCCCTTCGGCTTTAGAGATGATTCTGCAATCACTGTATTGACAATTACTAAGATCTGAGCTGTTTATGAGTGCTTCGAGTGTGATGGCATTGCCTGAAACGTCCATATTGTTAAGACTGATGTAATCATCAGAGCCATCAAAGATTAGATGGTTATTTAAGGGTTGAGCTTGAAGCTGAAATGTCCCTATGATCGCAAGAAACAGAAGTAGTGAACAATTTTTAACGGAAAAAAGTACTTCACCTATCACGTTTTCGAATCGATTTATCATTTTGTTTGAATTTTTAATTAATTTGACTTTGATAAAAACAATGACTTATTCAGTAAGTGAACGAGGCATACCCTTTACAGTAAGTACCATCTGTAAATGTCTGTTTTGATGAAAAGCAGAGCCAGGACTCGGGAAAACGGTCCAAGTGGCCCCACCGTCTTCGGATCGTTGCGCATTGGTGTTGAGTGGAATATTCTGCATTGGGATAGGAAATACATAAGCATACGTACTCGCCATATTATTTAATCGAAATCCAGCCCCAGATGGTGCAGATGCCTCAATGTAATAGGTGTTTCCTTGGACTAAATCCACATCATTATCAAGTGTGGCATAACTCCATACAGAAGCGCCTAGTTCCCATGCGTTTGAAGGCGATTGGACAATCGTTTTGACAGCTGCATTATGTGGAATAGATGCTGTACCGAGTGTGTTTGAGCCCAATTTTAATTCTATAGTCATTGGTTGACCATTTGCACTGGTAACATGTCCGTGTTGAACCCATACACCATCTACTGTAGTATTGTGCGTTGCTGTTAAGACTTGTCTCGCGTGTCGATTTCCTTCTATTGTTTGTTTTCCTTCTTTCCAAACATCAAATGCAGCAGCTGTTAGCCCACTCCACTCTCCAGAGGTATAACGAACGCCATACCAGCCATAAGTATTCGGATCTCTTTCCCAAGTACTAGCATCCATGTCGGTAGATTTCATGGTATAATGTCCTGCATAAAATGGTCCTTCTTGATCTTCAAAAACAGGATGAACCGCATATTGAATTCCATTCAAAGAAAATGCACCTGTATTATCAGGCATGTTATAGGCTTGACTTGCAGGAAGGTTAGCATAAGCCCCTACTACAGGTGTAGTATTATATACGGTAATATGATAAAATACACCAGCTGTAACATTTGCAGAGGAGGTGAGTACATGTGTAGGCCATGCACCGTTTTGGTGGTCTACAGGTATAAACGGAACAGCAGTTTGAGCGAGTGGCGGATTTGCCATGTCTGGTTCACCATTTACGTCATTTCGAATTTGGAATATGAGTGCCCCGCCATTACCCGAAGAGTAAGAACCGCCGATCATGTAGCCACATTTATTGGCTTTCTTATTTTGAGTAGGATTATTTTGATTGAGAATTGGGTTCCCTCTAGCTGCAAACTCATCTAGGCAAGCTTGATATTTTGCTGCCGCAGACGAATTGAGTAAGGCTCTTCTATGAACAGTTGTCCCAGTTAAAATTCGGTTCTGAATGATTACAGCATCGATTGCTCCTGTTTTTTCGGCACGAAATCGTATGGTCTGATGTCTTCCATATGAAGTATTGGCAGCGCCGTAGAATCCAGGATTAGCGGCACCTACAAATATACCAGAATAAGGGAGGTTTTCGTCATACTCTGGGGAAGAAGCGGCATCATTCCAATTGCCACTATTGGGCGAAGATCCGAAGTCATAGTTTATTGTGCAAATGTTAGCAGTATCTATCTTTGTGAGATCACCATCATACCAGTATAAAAGTTGTACCTCAAATGTGCCTGTTCCTGATGAAATGCCGAGGGCACTACAAAGGTTAATTGTATTGGAAGTAGCTGGATAGGTCACTGAAAGTCCTGGATCAACTCCGTTTATTCTTAAGTCATAATTTACTGTTGTGGATATCGGATTGTCGTGTGTCCAGTTAACGGTATAGTTACAATTGTCTACGACAACATTTGGTGCAGGGCAACCTAATACTGCAATTGTTCTTAACGTGTCTGATTTAGGAACAGTAGAAAAAACACCGTTATTTCCTGTCCAATAGATTCTGTCGTCACCGTTCACATCTCCATTCAAATTGAGGTCTTCTTGAACATAGTTACCAAAGGAGCCGTTTGCAACAGCCCATAATACCCTGTCAGCGCCATTAATGTCTAAATCACTATTGATATCACCGCTAAACATCACCCATCTTCCATTGGATAATTGTTTCTGTCCTCTTCCTCCCGCTGTATAACTGTCTGCTGAGGAAAAATCATAAGACAATACTCCACTTATCATAGAGACAGGCTGTGGAGACATTACAGTAAGGTGGTTTCGGGTTTCGATGACAATGTAGACTGGTGTATTCACGTTATTGGATAAATCAGTTGGAGAAAGGAAATGTATTTGTCCATCTAGTTGAAGTAAACCAGCAGCTCGAGCAATTTCTGAGTTACCATCGACTTCAGTTCTAAAGGACACCAAGACCCAATCCGCTACTTGAGTAATAAGCTTCGTCTCATTTCCATTATAATGCCAAGGGGCCTGATTGAAGGGTTGGTTATTAGGGATTAAGTTGCTCGTTTCCAGTATATTGGTCATTTCATTAGCACTTGGATCATAAGAACCTTCTAATAACACCTTTAAGTCAATTGTGTTTGTCGGGCTATTTGCAAAGGAAGGATCGTTCGTGTCTGACCCATTGGAACTTCCCAGGACGGTATTGTTGTTTCCAGTCTGGTCGTTAATCGTTTGACCCGAACCCTCATTAAATTTGTAGTAGGCTTGAAGGCCTGGCTCATTTCCTGTTAACTCGGAATTTGCATTTGTCTGAATCTCCGCTTGTGTTCTTGCTGTATTCCAGATTCTGACTTCGTCGATTTCGCCTTTCCAGGGCCGGTTGTTGGTTACAGGTGGATTGTCTCCTATCCAGGCTTGAACAGCAGAATTAGTTGTGATGGCACCTGTTTTTGCTGTACTACCGACTTCAACACCATCCAGGAACAATCTCATCATAGCGCCGTCGTAAGTGGCAGCGACATGATACCAGGTGTTTTCAGATAACACTCCGGTAGTCGCAACCAAGGTTGTCGAAGTACCGTTTGTTTTTAGTCTGAATCTCAATACTGTGTTTGATCCAGAATTGTTGGTACTCAGCATCCAGTAATGTTCAGGAGTGGTAAGCCCCTCAGCTTTAGAGATGATCCTACAATCTCTGTATTGGCAGTTGCTGAGATCTGAGCTGTTTATTAATGCTTCGAGTGTGATGGCATTACCTGAAACGTCCATGTTATTTAGGCTTATATAATCATCATTTCCATCAAAAATCAGATGGTTATTTAAGGGCTGGGCAGTTATTGAAGCCATTCCTAATATAACGAATAGACTAATACGACAATTTAATAGAAAAAAGTTATACATAATTCTAAGTTTAGTAGTTATCTTAATTAAGTTTAGTAATATTTATGAGAAGATTATTTTGTTATTTAAGCATTTCGACAATTTTATTTTCTTTCTATGCCTTGACGTGGAGAACCTGCTCCCAAATTGAACGTGTTTCCTGTTGGTTGCAAAAGACCACTATTCACATCAAAACCGCTTCCAAACCAATAGTTATAATTCACAGCTCCACTTCCAAAAATTGTATTGTCATTCATGGAGCAGTTGATACTCTCTTGGGAGGAGTCTGTGCCTGTGCTTCCTGCATTAAGTGATCTTGCAACTAATATACATTGATCATAACTGGCACCATTCCAAGGGTTGTTAATTTCAATTTGATTACAATCGAAATGAATATTAGTACCACTTTTGCTAGTTGCTGAAATATTCATTACATAGCCCCAGTTATCATTTCCGTTAATAGCCATTCGATTGTTTCTTACAATAACATCACCCGTTCTAAAGTGAACGGCAATCATTGTTAGTCTTTTCCTATTTCCTAATACGGATGAATTTGTTCTCCACTCATAAGAATTAGAAAGTACAGTTGCTCCACCGTCAGCTTGTGATTTTAAGAGTCTTTTACCAGCATCAACACAACGATTTGCATAGACTTTAACTTGTTCTAAGTGCCCATCATTTCCTTGTATAGTTAGAAATTCCGCATCTTCATTTCCATTTGTTGGGAGCCCGGTGCTTTGGAAATTCTCTCCAACATTGTTTACGATATAACCTCCATCGGTCGCATTGCCACCAACAATCCAAAAAGCATTCGCTCTGCAGACACTAGAAACTTGATTGCCAGGTGTTTCCTTCGGGTTCATAAGGTTTTTATAAATACCACCAGCAATATGGAAGTCAGCGCAATCAGTAATTCTAACACCTCCGCCAGATGATCCCCCAGTATGAAACATATTTGTTGTTCCTGAACGAATTAGATGAAATCGATCAGCGTTTACTGCTTTTACTCCCAAATAAACAGAGCCTTGATTTTGCATATCTTGCGGACAATCGATTAATTTGACATCATTAGCATTTATATGAATTAACTCACCAGCGCCAGACGCTGGAGTAATAATCATGTTATGAATCACAGTACCATTACGGTCAATATCTAACTGATTCACTTTATAAGTTCCAGATCCAACAAATACCTTATTGTTACCATTGCCATTAATTACCGATTCCAATGCCTGTGTATCATTACCACCGCTAGGAGCTGGAAGTTGTATAGCAATAGACGGGACAGATGGCACATCAACTGGTACAACACATTTCTCACCATTTGGCAATGTGACAACATTCCAATAGCAAACGCCTGGGTTCTGGTACAAATATTCCGCAATATAGGCTTCATCACCGTCCATACTACAGAATTTTGGTAGGTCTGTATCTGCCTCTATTTGAGCAAATGTTTTTCCTAGTGAATGTGAAGGTCCTGAGCCAAAATCATAATCTATTGTACAAATAACTGCGGTATCTACGTTTGTAAGATCTCCATCATACCAGTACAGAAGTTCTATATTGAGCGTTCCTGATCCAGAAGAAATACCAATTGCATTGCATATGTTTATGGTATTAGATGTAGCCGGGTAGACTACGGAAAGTCCAGGGTCTACGCCATTAATTCTTAAGTCATAATTTACAGTCGTAGATGATGGATTTGCATGTGTCCAATTAACCGTAAAGTTGCAATTGGTCAAGACAAAACTTGATGAGGGACAGGTTAACATTGCTTCTGAGGAAGGACCTCCCAGATTATAATTGACTATACAGCTTTCTGTTGAATCTATCGTTGTAAGATCTCCATCGTACCAATAGTAAAGTTTTACATCAAGCGTTCCTGATCCAGAGGTAATTCCAAGTGCGCTACAAATATCAATCGTTTTCGTTGTTGCTGGATAAAGGACTGAAAGTCCTGGGTCTACCCCATTTATTCTAACGTCATAGTTTACCGTAGTGGATAAAGGGTTTGTATGCGTCCAGTTCGCAATTAAATTGCAATTATCCAGTTCAAAGTTAAGCGCTGGACAAGTCAAGAGCGCCCTATCATCAATCGTGTCTATAGATTTAGGAATTGTAGTAAATATTCCATTATTTAAATTAAAAACAATTCGATCTGCTCCATTGATATCGCCATCAAGGTTATAGTCTCCTGGGTTATATACGCCAAATAGACCATTAACCGTTTCCCAGAATACTCGGTCTATAGCGTTGATGTCGCAGCTATTTGATCCGTCTTGATCTGCATTACCTCCATACATCATCCAATAAGTGCCTACTTGTTTTTGACCAAAGCCTGTTGGATGGTAGCTATTTTGAGCAGTAAAATCGTATGAAATCGTATTATTGAAAATGGGAATAGGTTGTGCTGAAATGATCGGCAAGTGATTTCGATGTTCGATCATGATGTATACCGGATTTGAATTGTTTAGATTGACATTGAAAGAAGAAATGTTACCATTCTCTAGCAAAACAGCAGCAGCTCTTGCTACTTCTGTTTCTGGATCAATTGATTCTCTAAGCGAAACCAGCACCCAGTCTACTGTTTCTGGCGGATAGTCTGTAGGTAACCAACCACTGCCTTCTGTTCCTGGATAATTCCAAGGCGAACCTGTGTATGGCTGACCTTGTGGTACGAGTGCACCTTGGAGCAATTCACCAGTCATCTTGCCAATTCCAGGATCAAAAGGACCTTCAAGAAATACGTTTAAGTCAATGGTAACTCCTGTATTATGATTTGCAAATGTGGGATCATTAGAGTCAGCACTAGAAGCACTTCCAAGAACAGTATTGTTGTTTCCTGTGGCATCTGTAATGGTTTGACCTGAACCTTCGTTAAACTGATAGTAAGCTTGAAGACCTGGTTCGTTGCCTGTTAACTCTGTATTAGAGTTTGCTTGTAATTGTGCTTGTGTTCTTGCCGTATTCCAAATTCTAACTTCGTCGATTTCTCCATGCCAGGGGTGGCCAGTCGCTGTTGGAGGGTTGCCTCCTATCCAAGCAGCAGCTGCTGGATTCGTAGTTATACTACCAGATACTGGCGAACTACCGACTAGTGAACCATCAAGATATATTTTCATTGTAGTTCCATCGTAAGTTCCTGCAATGTGATGCCAAGTATTTTCCGACAACACACCTGAAGTAGCGACCAGACTAGTTGTTGTACCATTTGTTTTTAATCTAAATCTCAGAAAAGTGCTTCCATTTACTGTTGTAGTACTTAGCATCCAGTAATGATCTTCAGGTGAAGGACTCAGTGCTTTTGAAATGATTCTGCATTGTCCATTAGTACAATTGCTCAAATCGGAACTGTTGATTAGAGCTTCTAGTGTGATGGCATTACTAGCGACATCCATATTGTTTAGGCTGATGTAATCGTCGGTTCCATCAAATTGTATATTATCGTTGAGTGGTTGGGCTAAAGAAAATTTCCAAAGACTCAGGCATAAAAATATAAGTGTTAGTTTGTGCATCTGAAAGAGATTTATTAGTAATGATTCCTAAATTATAACTCTGAAGCTTATAGCGCGAAAGGTAATTAGTACATTTCGTTTCTAATTACCATTCAAACTATGATATAATACGCAACCGATTAAGCACGTTTAATTACTTCATTTTTTTAAAGGAACTACTAGGAGGATTATTCCTTTTCCTCAATTTTACCTACTGATTTATGATTCAGTATTTTCTTACTACGCAATATATATAATCTACCGTATTTAAATTTGGTGCTAATTCAAACTTTCCGAAAATACAACTGGCATTTTTGGGGCCGAATTATTTCATAAAGTACTGTTAACTAACAGGTAAGAACAAAGTTTAAAAGATTGTCTACCCGATTTTGCAGTATAAATTCATTGAGTTAAAGTAGAAGGTAGAGGTTGATTAGACTTAAAAGCAAATAGATTTTGAAAAAAAATAGGAGAAGTTATAAGCTTTAAAATAACTTCTCCATTTTTTAGAGACACTCCTCATGTCTCTTTGCCTTATTCTTACTTAAAAAAAATGCTTTCTAAACTAAGATTGTATCGTTAGACCAGTCGAACAAACTAGATCTACAACGATTCCATATCAAATATCATGAATTTCATTTTTTTTGAATTTTTATATTATTCTATATACCGATAATGCAAGCGTTTTTCTAACTCAACCAAATTATAGTAATTAGTGATTTTAAGCTTAGTATATGCTGTAATAATGTGTGAACTAGACCGACATTGCAAAGTCTAATATCCTTTTTCAGATAAAACCGATAATTTAAGCGTCATATTTAATCTGACGAGTAACTAAATTCAACTTAGTTAGAAGTAAAAATGCTTAGTGTTATCAAGGATTTCAATAAGTATCTTTAGGAAACACTCTTGCAAATATATGGGCTAAAAACCCGATTATGCAATCGCCTAATCACTTCATTTATATAAGCTTAAAAAAGTGAATTTTCAACTGAATATTAGCTCTTTTCTTCTTATAATTGTATTCAATCATTATCACAAATTGTAGATACTTTCAGATTGGATTATCTTAAGAAAAAAGAATTGTATGTCTAAAAGTTTATTTGTTTTAATTAAAACATTGAGTAAGGCGGAAAAAAGAGTGTTTTCTGAAAATCTAAAGGTTACGAAAAGAATGCCTTTCTATGTTAAGTTGGTAACCTATTACAGTAAATCTGAAGTGTACTCTCCTAAATTGGATTTGAAAATATTTAAATCTGAAAGTCCGAAATTTGTCAGTGATTGCAAGATTAAATGTCGGGATTTATTGTATGACTATCTCGTTACTTTAGAGAAAAACAGAGGAATTAAAAAGCAAGTGGAATACAAATTTAAAATTGCTTTAATGTTAAAGAACAGAAGGCAGTTTAATGAAGCAAGAAAATTACTAGACAGAATTGATCTTCTGGCTACTAAATATGAATTGCTTGAAGAATTAGTGGAAATTAAAACTCAAAAGATTGTTCTATCCATCTTGATTGCTGCCGAAACTAATAAGCTGGATATGAGTCAATTAAAAACGCTTGCACAAGAAAAAAGTAGAGCCATTCAGCGGTTTGTTGACATTGAAGAATCAAAAAACGATTCTCATATTGCCCTTGCAATGTGGCATTTAAAATTGGGTGCAGTTTTTCGTGAATCTGAGGAAAAGCAACTTGATGAAGACCAATTTAAGAATTTGAGCTATACCCTGAATGTGCATCAGAAGCATTTCTTTGAATACATGGGTGATAATAATGATACGTTGGCGCTCCAAGAAATTGAGAAAATTTTGGAATTGGTAAAACAAAACAAGGAAATTGTTCTAGCAGCCAGATTACTAACTGTCGGCTTTGTAAATTACCTTTTCTTATATATCGAGCTTTGTATTATTTTCAATAAAGAAATTGAAATTGAATCCTTTTTAAAAGAATTTGATACAATACCGTGTCATTCTGTAAAACATCAATGGGAAATATTAAACTATAAAATGTTGACTGGTTGTATGTATGCTTTGTCTCGTAACAACCCTAGGATGGCAATTCCATGGATAGAGGAAGGTGAACAATATTTTAAGTCTTACGATTATTTGAAAATTGATAATTCCGGTAATACGCTATTTCGTTTATTTATTTATTTCGCTCTTGGAAAATGGGAAGAATGTTTGTCTTACATAGACAAAGTTGAAGTGTTGAAGACCTCCGAAAACACCCGGTTAACATTTCTTAATGTGAAACTGATTTGTATCTATGAGCAAAATAATCCGTATTACTTTAATTCATTTATAGACAAAAATATCGCTCAAAAGAGGAAGAATGGAATTAAAAGAAGCAACAACACAAATATGAATGATTGTATCTTTTATGTTCTTCATGGAATTTCAAAACAATCAAATAATATAGAAAAGCTTTTTAAAAATTGCCTAGAAAATTTTGGGATTGATAATTGGATAAACCGTTACTTAATCCACTGGTTTGCCAGTCAGTTTCCAGAATTGTTAAATGGTGTTGATTATCCTATTTTTCTAGAAAAATATACTTACAAGCATTATGACTTTAAAGCAATAGAAGAAAGAATAGCTTAAGGGAAATATAATCGCATCATCCAATACAGAATGCCGAGTCAACTGTAAAATAGTAAAGCCCGCTATTTTCTTTCAATTCCTTGATGTGGTGAGCCAGCACCCAAATTAAATGTGTTTCCACTTGGTTGTAGAAGACCACTATTTAAATCAAAACCACTTCCAAACCAATAATTATAGTTGACTCCTCCAGTTCCAAAAATGGTATTGTCATTCATCGAACAGTTGATGCTTTCCTGCGAGTTATCAGATCCAGTACTTCCGGAAAAAAGTGATCGTCCAGCCATTACAACTTGATCATAGCCTTGACCATTCCATGGATTATTGATTTCAATTAAATTACAATCAAAATGAACATTCGTACCACTTTTATTATACGGCTGAAGTGACATAACATAACTCCAATTCAAATTCCCATTGATAGCCAATCGATTATTTCTTGCTGTAACATCTCCTGTTGCTAGATGTACATCAATCATTGCTAGTCTTGTCCTATTGCCTAAAACAGTTGAGTTTGTTCTCCACTCATAAGAATTAGAAAGTACAGTAACACCACCATCTTGTTGCGATTTTAATAGTCGCTTGCCAGCATCAACACAACGATTAGCGAACACTTTAATCTGCTTTAAATGTGCGCTGTGTGATTGTACTGTAATAAATTCTGCATCCTTGTTACCATTGGCAGGAAGACCAGTGCTCTGAAAGTCTTCACCAATATTATTTACAATATATCCTCCATCTGTCACCTCGTTAGCCCCGTTACTTTTCCAGCCAGTAATCCAAAACGCATTAGCTCTGCAGACATTTGTCCCATTTACTGGATTCCAAATTTTTCTATAAGTACCACCCGCAATATGAAAATCAGCACAACCTTTAATGATAACTCCACCGCCTGAATTGCCACCATTGTGGTACATATTTGTCAAACCCGAGCGAATTAGATGAAATCGATCAGCATTTTGAGCTCGAATACCTAAGTAGGCCGACCCTTGGTTTTGAAAATCTTGCGGACAATCAATTAAACGGATATCATTGGCGTTGATGTGTATTAACTCTCCAGCTCCTGAGGCTGGTGTTACGTTCATATTATAAATTACAGTTCCTGAACGGTCAAGATCAAGCTGATTGACCTTATACGATCCAGCTCCAACAAATGTCTTATTTGTGCCATTACCATTAAGAACGGCCTCTAATGCCTGTGTATCGTTACCACCACTAGGCGCTGGTAATTGGATAGCCGTAGAGGGAGGTGTTGGCACATCGACAGGTACAACGCACTTTTCTCCTGTGGGTAATGAAACAACATTCCAATAACAAACTCCTGGATGTTGATACAAATACTCAGCGACATAAGCATCATCTCCATCCATACTACAGAATTTTGGTAGGTCTGTATCCGCTTCTATTTGTGCGAAGGTTTTTCCTTGTCCATGAGTCGATGAGCCAGTTATATCATAGTCAATTGTACACACTTGGGCGGTATCAAAGTTGGATAAATCTCCATCATACCAATAGATCAGCTCTACGATAATAGTTCCAGTACCAGAGGTGATGCCTAGTAGATTACAGATATCCACCGTGTTAGAAGTTGCTGGATAGGTGACAGATAGACCTGGATCTTTTCCATTTATCCGCAGATCATAATTAACAACAGTTGAAGCTGGATTTGGGTGCGTCCAACTAAAGGTATAGCTACAGGTATCCAATAGAAAACTTGATGTTGGGCAATTTAATACAACTTCAGGGTTTTCTGATTTCGGAATTGTAGTAAATATTCCATTATTATAATTGAATACTATTCTATCAGCTCCATTGACATCACCATTTAGGTCATAGTCTCCCGGATTATAGACGCCAAAAAGACCATTAACCGTTTCCCAGAACGCGCGATCTGCCGCATTAATATCACAGCTATTTAAGCCTTCTTGGTCAGAATTGCCACCATACATCATCCAGTTTGAACCAACTTGCTTTTGACCAAATCCTGATGGGCTATAGCTGTTTTGAGCTGTAAAATCATAGGAAAGCGTATTATTAATAATAGGAATTGGTTGGGCCGAAATGATGGGTAAATGGTTACGGTGTTCTATCATTACATGCAAGGGATTCGTCGAGTTGTTTAGATTGAGATCAAAAGAGGAAATAGTTCCGTCCTTCAATAATACAGCAGCTACACGAGCGACTTCTGTTTCTGGATCTAAGGATTCTCTAAGTGAAACAAGTACCCAGTCTACTGTTTCAACAGGATAATCGGCAGGCAGCCAGCCATTCCCTTCCGTACCAGGATAATTCCAAGGAGAATTAGTATACGGTTGACCTGGAGGTACGACGGCTCTTTGCAGTAAACTTCCTGTCATACTACCCTGCCCAGCATCATAGGCTCCTTCGAGAAACACTTGTAAGTTGAAGGTGGTCATCGGATTAGGATTAGCAAAGCCAGGATCATTGGTATCTGCGTTGCTGGTACTTCCAAGGATGGTACTATTAGTTCCTGCAGCATCTGCGATCGTTTGCCCCGAACCTTCATTGAATTGGTAGTATGCTTGAAGACCTGACTCATTTCCTAGCAACTCCGAATTCTTGTTTGCTTGTATTTCTGCTTGTGTTCTTGCGGTGTTCCAAATACGTACTTCGTCGATTTCGCCTTGCCATGGGTGCCCAGTTGCTTTTGGCGGATTGCCTCCTATCCACACTTCTGCGGCAGCGTTTGTTGTCATAGTGCCTGTTTTCGGCGTAGTTCCTACTTGAGTGCCGTCTAGGAATAATCTCATGGTTGTTCCATCATACGTTGCGGCAACATGATACCAAGTGTTAGCAGACAATATCCCGGAATTTGCCTGCAAGGTTGTTGTTGTACCATTTGTTTTCAGTCTAAATCTCAGGACGGTGTTACCTCCTACATTATCTGTACTCAACATCCAGTAATGGTCTGCCGGAAGTGGGCTCACAGCTTTAGAGATGATTCTGCATTGATCATTGGTGCAATTATTCAGGTTTGAACTGTTAATCAATGCTTCAAGTGTGATTTGATTACCTGAAACGTCCATATTGTTTAGACTAATGTAATCGTCGGTTCCGTCAAACAATAAGTGATTGTTTAGAGGCTGTGCAGACAATAGTTTAGAACTGAATATTACAAATAGGAGTACCTGCAAACATAGTGCTGGCAAAGAATAATTGATCATTGAGTTAGTATTAGAGTTCATCTTTAAGATAAACAAAAGGTACTCAAAAACAAAGATATACCTAATCATTCTTTTGATGCACCAATTAGAATATTGTAATCATT
Source organism: uncultured Saprospiraceae bacterium (assembly GCA_937959115.1). Classification (GTDB taxonomy): domain Bacteria; phylum Bacteroidota; class Bacteroidia; order Chitinophagales; family Saprospiraceae; genus JAHDHB01. Next base: position 9,711 of record CALGAW010000001.1, on the reverse strand, counting down.
TTATCATGGACAAATTTGCCCTAAAACAAAAGTTGGTCCCGCAGTACTTGACGCTGTTGGTGATGTGCAAAACGGTAAAACATCCGCTTCATATGCTCTAGTAAATACTGGCCTACCACTTGAAGGGTTGTTCCAATTTGTCTTTCCATTTGTCATATGTCCACCAGCACCAGTATCTACATCAGAACCAGATACGTTGATTCTTGGATTTGCACTAACTGCTGGAAAATTGACCTGACGATATAGATTGTTATCGAGAAACACTTCCGAATCATCTGGACAGAAACTTGGTGGAGAGGAGCCTCCGCCAACTTCGTAAGGACCACCATCAGCGCGAACTGCTCTCGTGTCAACCGTTCTTGAATCTATATAGGAACATCTGATAATTGTTTGAGCACCATGGCGTGTAATACTATTTTCTAAGGTTCCATGTATATAGCAACCAATAACATCTGCAATGCCCCCTTTATTAAAAATGTTTCTTATTCTTCCTGCAAGTTCAGAATCGATAACTGTAATATGAGCACGCCTCTGATTGATCGCAATGTTCGACCCAGGGATATTGGGATCACCCTGGCAAGAAGCTCCTGCGCTAAATACAATTAACCCTTTTGGGCTATCACTAAACACTTGGTAACGACTTACCGTTATCTTATCAGCACTATTGGTTGGATTTGTGATCGCAGTTCCAAATTCTAATGCATCATCCTGTTTGGCAATGACTCTAAGAGCATTCATCCAGAAATTTTCACCATTAGAACAAACAACTGCTGAGCCTTTCGTATCATGTTCTACACGTAGGTTGGTCACTATGTTGTTTCCTTCATAGAACGCAATACTCCTGTTATATGTATTGGCCTCAGTTTTCTTAAGTGTCACGTATTGCCCTGTATGCAGTGACCCATCAATAGTAACAGAACCAGGCACATTACAACCAGTACCTGAGCAACCGTTTAAATAGACAGTATGCGCGGGATCGAAGACTATGTAATCTCCAGATTGTGCGTTTGCAATCACTTCTTTGTAGCTACCTGTTCCTGTAGCGGCAGGGTTGGTAACAATCTTTAAATTGCTAGTACCTCCAGTTGTATTGGCACCAAAACCAGTACGGTAAGGACTTTCCATTAACCGTCTGACTCGATTCACTAGATGAGTGCCATTGTTTGCCCATGGATCATAACAATTTTGACTAGGAGGGATTGAATAATTCACAGAACAAACACCACCAGAAGCTAATGTATTTAGGTCTCCGTCATACATATAAAGTAGCCCTACATCAAAGGTTCCATTACCAGAACTAATGCCTAGTGCATTGCAGAGGTCTAAACTTAAAGATGTTGCTGGGTAAGTAACAGATGTCCCAACACCTACCCCATTTATTGTAATTGCATAAGTGACGTTAGTCGAAGCTGGAGCATTGTGCACCCAATTCATAGTTAACACGCATTGATCAAGCACAAAATTTGTAGCTGGGCAGGTAATTTCGGCTTCACTATCTACCTTCGGAATTGTAGAGAAAATACCATTGTTTAAATTGTGAATAATACGATCGGCAGCATTGATGTCCCCATCTAGATCATAATCTCCAGGATTATAAACATCAAATAAGCCATTGACAGCTTGCCAGAATATTCGATCTGCGGCATTGATATCACAGCTATTCTGCGCATCCTGGTCTGCATTTCCACCATACATCATCCAGTTGGTGCCGATTTGTTTTTGACCGAACCCAGTAGTGTTATAGCTATTTTGAGTAGAAAAATCATAGGAAATTGTGCCATTGACAATAGGAATAGGTTGTGCTGAAATAATGGGCAAATGATTCCGATGCTCAATCATTACATATAGTGGATTCGTTGTATTGTTTAGGTTGATATCGAACGGCGAAATAGTACCATCTTTCAATAAAACTGAAGCAACGCGAGCAATTTCTGTTCTTGGATCCATTGATTCTCTAAGGGAAACAAGAACCCAATCTACTGTTTCTATTGGATAATCACTAGGCAACCATCCGCTACCTTCTGTGCCAGGATAATTCCAAGGAGAACCAGTATAAGGTTGACCATTTGGTACGATTGATCTTTGTAATAAATTTCCTCTCATACTGCCTTGTCCTGAATCATATGCTCCTTCCAAAAGTACGTTCAAATTAAAGGTGACATTGGTATTCGAGTTTGCAAAAGTCGGGTCGTTATTATCAATATTATTTGTACTGCCGAGTACGGAATTATTGTTCCCGGCATGATCAGAAATAAGTTGTCCTGTACCTTCGTTAAATTTATAATAAGTTAGAAGTCCTGGCTCGTTACCTGTTAATTCTGTGTTTCTGGTTGCTTGAATTTGAGCTTGTGTTCTTGCAGTATTCCAAATTCTCACTTCATCTATTTCACCTTCCCAAGGGTAACCCGTAGCTACTGAAGGATTTCCTCCTATCCAAGCATCTACTAATGCATTTGTTGTAAGGCTACCTGTTTTCTGCATATTTCCTACTTGATTTCCATCTAGGAATAATTGCATTGATGTACCATTGTAAGTAGCAGCTACATGGTACCAAGTATTTTCTGAAAAAGCCCCTATTGTTGCGATTAACGTGCTTGTTGTACCGTTTGTTTTTAATCTGAATCTTAAAACCGTGTTTGCTCCAGAGGTAGTTGTACTTAACATCCAATAGTGATCATTTTCAAGATTACCAACAGCTTTAGAGATGATTCTACATTGATTATTATAGCAATTACTAAGGTTTGAACTATTGATCATCGCTTCAAGCGTAATTGCACTGCCAGAAACATTCATCTTGTTGAGGCTGACGTAATCATCTGTACCATCAAAAATCAAGTGATTATTTAAGGGTTGTGCAATTAATTGATTCGTACTAAATATTACAAGGAAGCATAGATTCAGAGATACAGCCATATTAAATGAATAAGTAGTCATGTTCTAGAATATTTAATCACATAAAGAAATTTATTGACTTTAAATCCTACTGATCTTTATATTCGCAAGATAAAATCGTATTATAATGCAGAAGATGATGAGAATAAGTTGTCCCATTTATATGATGATTTGTTGGAGATACAATTAACTGGTTATTCAAAGAAAGAAGTGTACCGGATTGATCCCAACAACTAAGTGCACTCAAGCCCTTAAAGATAAAGTTTATGTCACCACCTGAGCCATCCGTTTTTCTTTTCATGGTAGTTATATTGCCTGGATCGTAAACATCTGTTGCATCAGAAGGGTTTCCACTGTATAATACCTTTGCATAGGCTTCCATATCTGAGTCATTTCCAAAATTACCAAATGATAACCAATGAAACAAGGTTAAATGTTGCGTAACATACTGTGAGTATTGCTCTAACATAGGTTCTTTTGATTGATCTATGAAGTGACTCCACTCCAAGGAGCCGTCAGGTCTAGTTATTACTTTTTTATACCACCAATCATGACGTGTCTGGGCCTCGTTAATATAGTCTTGGGCTGTTCCTGTTAAGTAAGCCCCTTTGGGTGTTAATCCCATGTCAGTAAAGTAGCGTCCCATAACCAAGTAGGTATATGCACCCATGATGTAAGAATGACCAAAGTGGTGCGCTGGAAATTCATGTACTATGCCAGGTTCATCATTGAAACGAAAATCATTTTTACCTGAGTCGTAAGCATCTGCTCCTCCCCACAGAACAATGTCTCCAGCATTTCCACCACTGCCTCCTACACCACCATTCCAATTCACCGCATTCTGTAACCCCAAGTTAGCCGCAGGAGTGACCTCATTTGAAGTTCCATAAGTTGTTCTGTAAAGCCATTTTGGTATCCAGTTTTCATCTAGGTATTTAAACCAGAAATCTGCTTCCACAGCCGCATCTACTGACAAATTTCGATTAAGGTGCATCACATAAGCAATATGACTCAATACGCCCGACAACATAATCTCATCCAGCCATTGTGTATCATCTAAGTTATGTCGATTGTCGACTGGATTTGATTGCAATACTGCAGTATATTCAAAGTAATCATAGCCACGACCATCATGATCTTTTAGATTTGACCGGATTTGCTGAGACGATAGGATCAGTTCAGCTAATGCATTTGGATCTCCTGTAGTTCGTATAAGATCAGTTAATGAAACCAAAAAATGACTTCCTTCTCTGCAGATAGAATAGGTTCCACATGACTTCCAGTTGTTTATATCTGCAGGTGCGAATATTTCTGCTGGGGAAGTTTGATAAAGATTATTGGGCGACTGGTAGCCAGTCCACCAGTCTGCATGTGCTTGTTGCATCGTTGCCGTAGGGAGATTTGCTACATTAAACGTAGGATCTATTTCATAAAGTCCTCGATTGCTTGGTGGTTGTGACTGGAAATTATAATCTATCATACAAACTCCAGCAGTGTCAATATTCGTTAAGTCTCCGTCATACCAGTATAAAAGCTTCACTTCTATACTACCAGTCCCTGTTGTAATCCCTAATAAACTACAAATATCTACCTCTAAAGAAGTAGCTGGATAAGTAACAGACGGACTTGGATCCAGACCATTGATTCTAAGGTCATAATTGACTGTTGTAGATAATGGATTAGCATGTGTCCAGGATACTGTATAAGCACAAGTGTCAAGCACAAAATTTGGTGAGGGACAAACTAATTTAGGTACATCTGCAGTGTCTGAAGACTTAGGAATGGTCGTAAATATTCCATTATTCAAACTAAAAACAATACGATCTGCAGCATTGATGTCACCGTCCAGGTCATAATCTCCTGGATTATAAACTCCAAATTGTCCATTGACTGTTTGCCAAAATATCCGGTCGGCGGCATTGATGTCACAGCCGTTTAAGCCAACTTGGTCTGCATTACCACCATACATCATCCAATTGCTTCCAACTTGTTTTTGACCAAATCCTGTAGGATTGTAGCTATTTTGTGCAGTAAAGTCAAAGGATAACGTGTTATTAATGATAGGAACGGGTTGTGCTGAAATGATTGGTAAATGGTTTCGATGTTCTATCATCACGTATAACGGCCCCGTGTTATTGTTTAGATTGAGATCAAAAGTAGAAATGTTGCCATTCTGCAATAGGACAGCAGCAACTTGAGCGACTTCTGTTGCTGGATCCAATGTTTCTCTAAGTGACACAAGTACCCAATCTACAGTTCCAACAGGATAATCTGTAGGTAGCCAACCAGTCCCTTCCGTTCCTGGGTAATTCCAAGGAGAATCAGCATAAGGTTGACCTTGTGGTACAACAGATCTCTGGAGTAACCCGCTGGTCATAGACCCTAGTCCTTGGTCATACGGGCCTTCTAAAAATACTTTTAGGTTGAAGGTGACTCTTGGATTAGGATTTGGTGTTGAGAAAGTAGGATCATTTGTATCAGAACTGCTGGTGCTTCCAAGTACAGTATTATTGTTTCCTGCAGCGTCATTGACTGTTTGCCCCGTACCTTCATTGAACTGGTAATAGGCTTGAAGCCCTGGTTCATTACCCGTTAATTCAGTATTTCTGCTTGCTTGAATTTGGGCTTGAGTTCTTGCTGTATTCCAAATTCTAACTTCATCGATCCCGCCTTGCCAAGGGTGTCCGGTAGCAGCTGGAGGGTTTCCTCCTATCCAAGCATTTACAGTTGCATTTGTTGACAAAACACCTGTTTTCGGAGTATTGTCAACCAGAGTTCCATCTAGAAATATTTTCATTGAAGCACCATCGTAAGTTGCTGCAACATGATACCAAGTGTTATCTGATAATAAACCAAGCGTAGCGATTTGAGTTGTAGTAATACCATTTGCTTTTAATCTAAATCGTAGCGTTGTGTTTCCCCCAGCTGTGTTTGTGCTTAACATCCAATAATGATCGGATCCTGTAGGACTAATGGCTTTAGATATAATTCTACATTGACCATCGGTACAATTATTTAGGTTTGAACTATTGAAAAGAGCTTCCAGTGTTATTGCACTCCCAGAAACATCTATATTGTTTAAACTTATGTAATCATCAACTCCATCAAACAATAAATGACTGTTCAATGGCTGTGCAAAAGAAAATTGCGATGTCAAAATTCCTAGCAAAAATAATGTTAGTTTGTTCATAGAAGTAATTGTTATTGTTGAATATTCCTAAAGGAAAAATATTCTATTTAACATTGTTATCACTTAATATTCTGATTCTTATGTATGATTCAACATTCGATTAAGGTTTACCTACACGATTTCAATTAAAAATATTCTCCATCCGTCCATGGAATTAGAAACTGATTTCCAGAAATGTCAATATTAGCCGGAGTCCATCCAGTTTCTGGTAACCCAGCTGTCCGAAAATCCCAGTAATGCTCAATGGTTCCGCTACCAGTAATTATATTGTCTTTTATTGAGCACTGAATAAATCGATTATAAGATCCCCCACCGTTCGCAGTCATGAAGAAAACTCTTGGATTAAAACTATTGGTAGGTCCCTTACCACTATTCACCGTAATAAAGTTACAATCAATAAAAAGTTCTTTGCCGATATTTGTGGTACTAATGTTCGGCCCTATTGAAAAAATCCGATGAAACTCACCAATTGTGGCAGGTTCTGTGATCATTCTATTGTTTCTATAGGTGATTCGATGTGCGCCAGAAATGGGGGCACAAAAAGCTAGCATTGTACGGTTACCTATTCCAGAATTTCCAGCTCTTTGACTCCAAATAGCTTCGTTACTCAATACAAGTCCATCACTAGCTTGAAATTTTACAAACCGTTTGCCAGCATCAAAGCATCGATTTGCATATATTTTTGTTTTTTGACCTGTTGATCCAAAACTTTGTTTAGTATAAAACTCAGAATCGTATTTATCACCATTACTTTGAAAATTTGTTCCTGAATTATTTACAATATATCCACCAGAAGTTGTCCCACCTCCATCCACATGCCATATTGCATTCGCACGTGCTGTTGAGGCTGGTCCAGAGGCGTTCAGCAAGTTAGTAAAGGTATTTCCAGCAATATGGAAGTCATCAACAGATCGTAAGACTACTCCAGCCATGCTGCCTCCATCAGTCACTCGAACATCACTCATTCCTGAGTTGATCAAATGAAAACGATGTGATCCATCTTCTACGCGCCAGCCTGCATCTAAACCAGTACTGTTTTGTCCATCAATTGGACTATTATAAATTTTGACATCTGCTGCATTGATATACCAAATAATTCCCGCAGAAGAATTTACTGGAACGGACGGAACATTCCAGATCGAAGCAGAAACATTAATATTTAATACATTTAAGCGGTAAGTTCCACCAGTACCAGTAAAGTTGCTACCTGGATTTCCGTTGATGACAGTTTCAAGTGCTTGGGTATCATCCCCTCCGCTTGGTGCTGGTAACTGAATTGAATTTGCTGGTGGGGTTGGCGCATCCACGGGTACAACACATTTTTCTCCATTTGGAAGCGTGACAATATTCCAATAAAGGATACCAGGGTTTTGATATAAGTACTCTGCTATGTAAGAATCATCCCCATCGGTATCGCAAAAATTTGTTTCCGCATCATTTGCTATTTGAGCGAATGTTTTTCCTAGATTATGTGAAGGTGGCGACGAGTTAATATTGTAATTGACTGCGCAGGTCCCAGCGGAAAGCATATTGTTTACATCTCCATCATACCAATACAATAATTCAACATCAAATGTTCCAGCTCCAGATGTGATTCCAAGTGTATTACATAGATCAATCGTATTGGAGGTGATCGGGTAAGTAACAGATAGACCTGGATCAATACCATTAATTCTAAGATCATAATTCACAGTCGTGGTTAACGGTGTATCGTGTGTCCAGTTGACAGTATAGGAGCAAGTATCTAACTCGAAATTGGTTGCTGGGCAAATTAATATAGCATCATTGCTAACAGTATCTGTGGATTTAGGGATGGAAGTATAAATTCCATTATTATTATTAAACACAATTCGATCCGCTGCATTGACATCAGCATCTAAGTTGTAGTCTCCTAGATTATAAACACCAAATAAACCATTAACTGTTTCCCAGAATGCACGATCTGAGGCATTGATATCACAACTATTTAATCCTTCCTGATCAGCATTACCACCATACATAACCCAGTTAGATCCTACTTGTTTTTGACCGAACCCAGTTGGTGTGTAACTATTTTGAGCAGTAAAGTCATACGAAACAGTATTGTTGGAAATCGGAATAGGAATGGCTGAAAGGATAGGTAAATGATTTCGATGTTCTACCATCACATATAAAGAAGAAATAGATTTATTTAGATTGATATCGAAAGGAAAAATGGTGCCATCCTCTAGTAAAACTGCAGCCACTTGAGCGACTTCTGTTTCTGGGTCTAATGCTGTTCTAAGGGAAACAAGTACCCAGTCTAACGCACCGGCAGGATAATCTGTAGGCAACCAACCATTCCCTTCTGTGCCGGGATAATTCCAAGGGGAACCTGTGTATGGTTGACGTTGGGGGACCACTGCTCTTTGTATTAAGCTTCCTGTCATTGTTTCTAGCCCTATATCATACGCACCTTCCAAGAATACCTGAAGGTTGAACGTCACATTCTGGTTCGGATTTGGATTGGCAAAAGTAGGATCATTCGAATCTGGATTGTTGCTGCTACCAAGCACAGTATTGTTGTTTCCTGCAGCGTCAGTGATCGTTTGCCCCGAGCCTTCATTGAATTTGTAATAGGCTAGAAGGCCTGGCTCATTGCCGAACAACTCTGTGCTACTGTTTGCTTGGATTTGAGCGGGAGTCCTTGCTGTGTTCCAAATTCTAACTTCGTCAATTCCCCCCTGCCATGGATGACCAGTAGCAGTTGGAGCGTTGCCTCCTATCCAAGCATCTACAGATGCGTTTGTAGTTAAGCTGCCAGTTTTTGGTGTGCTGCCAACCTCATTTCCGTCAAGGAATAATTTCATGGCAGTGCCGTCATACGTTGCAGCAACGTGATACCAGGTATTCTCTAACAAGGAGCCAACAGTTGCAGCTTGTGTCGTGGTAATGCCATTGGTTTTTATTCGGAACCTTAACAGGGTATTTCCGACAGAAGAAGAAGTTGTACTCAGCATCCAATAGTGGTCCTCAGGCGTCGGACTAAGCGCTTTTGATATGATTCTGCATTGGTCATTTACACAGTTATTCAGATTTGAACTATTTATCCATGCTTCTAGTGTGATCGCATTCCCAGATACATCCATGTTGTTTAAACTAATGTAGTCATCAACTCCATCAAATTGCAAATGATTGTTAAGTGGTTGTGCTGTCATATTTATCGTCAAAAGAAATACACTAAGAAGAAAGCCATTTCTATAAGAGAAACAAAAAGCACCTAAAACATTTTTGAGTTTAGTATTAGTCATTAGTAGTATTGAATGGTTAGATAGAAATGATCCTAGAACAAGCGGTTATTTCTCTTTATTAATGTCAACCTTGAAGGTTTATTAATTAAATAGAATGAATACAGACTTGAATTCGATCATTCTAATACAATATAGACACAAAAAAATGGAAATCCCCTTACCAAGGCCATACATTTTTTTTGAGTATATTATAAGTACATTTTTTTTAGAAATAACAGCTCTACGATTATGCTGATGATACACAAATAATGAATATTTTAGGTGCAATTCAGTATCTTTGCTGCTCAATGCGCAAGATCATTCACATAGATATGGATGCGTTTTTTGCTTCAGTGGAGCAGCACGACAACCCAGAACTTC